>NZ_CP041235.1:0-1200000 GCF_014905115.1 Sulfurimonas sediminis | reverse complement strand
AAATCGTGCGACTGAAATTTTGGGCGGAGATTTTAGAAAAGAGAAGCTGGTGCATCCGAATGATGATGTTAACAAGTCACAGTCTTCAAATGACACATACCCGACTGCTTTACATGTAGCGGCTGTTATTGCTGTTGAAGAGAACCTTCTTCCTGCCATTGCAAAATTGAAAGCTACTTTACAGGCAAAAAGTGAAGCCTTTGCCCATATCGTAAAAATCGGTCGTACACACCTGCAGGATGCTACACCACTTACGCTTGGGCAAGAAATAAGCGGTTGGGTTGAGATGCTGAGCAAATGTGAAAAGATGGCAAAAGAGTCTCTTGAAGCAGTTAGAGAGTTGGCGCTTGGCGGTACCGCAGTCGGAACAGGGTTGAATGCACATCCGGAACTTGGTGAAAGAGTTGCTAAAAAGCTCAGTGAATTGACAGGGCATGAATTTGTGACAGCACCCAACAAATTTCACGCACTCACTTCCCATGATGCACTTGTTTTTGCTCACGGTGCGCTCAAAGCACTTGCTGCGGATATGATGAAAATAGCAAATGATGTACGATGGTTGGCATCAGGTCCTCGCTGTGGTCTTGGTGAAATTGAAATTCCTGCAAATGAGCCGGGGAGTTCTATTATGCCGGGTAAGGTAAACCCTACACAAAGTGAAGCGGTCACAATGGTTACCTGTCAGGTTATGGGAAATGATGCGACAATCGGTTTTGCAGCAAGTCAAGGAAATTTTGAATTAAATGTTTTTAAGCCTGTTATAGCATATAACTTTTTACAGTCTGTGCGCCTTTTGACAGATTCTATTGTGTCTTTCAATGATAATGCCGCTGTGGGAATCAAACCTGTTGAGGCAAAAATAGATCATTATTTACATGATTCTTTGATGCTTGTAACAGCTTTGAACCCGTATATCGGATATGAAAATGCAGCCAAAATTGCAAAAACTGCGCATGCAAACAATTCAACATTGAAAGAGACAGCTGTCGAACTCGGGCTTTTGACACCTGAGCAGTTTGACGAATATGTAAAACCGGAAGAGATGATTGCATCTAAGGCTTAAAAGCCAATGCAAGCGAGGAACTAAATTCCGAGTCGTATAAGGCTTAAAGGATAGTGCAGAAAAACATCCCTCAATTTTAAATAAGGAGAATAGATGAATATACATGAGTATCAGGCAAAACAGATTTTTGCCCAGTATGGTGTTCCAACACCAAAAGGTAAGATTGCAAATTCAGTAGAAGAAGCTGTTGAAAATGCGAAGGAATTAGGTGGACCTGTTTGGGTTGTTAAAGCACAGATACATGCAGGTGGTCGTGGACTTGGTGGTGGTGTAAAACTGGCTAAAAGTCTTGATGAAGTAAAACAGTATGCAGATGAAATTCTTGGAATGACTTTAGTAACGCATCAAACAGGCCCTGAGGGTAAATTAGTTCAAAAAGTTTACATAGAAGACGGTGCAGATATTAAAGACGAATTGTATCTTTCTGTAGTGCTTGACCGTGCTCAAGAGATGCCGATTATTATGGCTTCTACTGAAGGTGGGATGGATATAGAAACTGTAGCAGAAAAAACCCCGGAAAAAATCATTAAAGTTACTATTGATCCTTCTATTGGATTTCAAGGCTTCCATGGTCGTGAATTGGTTTTTGGTCTAGGAATTACAGACAAAAATGAACAGCGTAAGATGATTGATTTTGCTTCTAAACTTTATAAGCTTTATATGGATAAAGATGCAGAGATGATAGAGATTAATCCGCTTGTTAAAACTGGCTCTGGAGATTTTGTTGCACTTGATGGTAAAATGGGATTTGATGATTCGGCACTTGGGAGACATCCTGATCTTGAAGCTATGAGAGATATTTCTGAAGAAGATCCAGATGAGCGTGAAGCTGCACAATATGGTCTTTCTTATATTGCCCTTGACGGTGAAATTGGCTGTATGGTAAATGGTGCAGGTCTTGCTATGGGAACAATGGATACCATTAATTATATGGGCGGAACACCTGCAAACTTTCTCGATGTTGGAGGAAGTGCAAATGCTGAAACAGTGGCAAAAGGTTTTGAAATAATTTTGAAAAATCCAAAAGTTAAAGCTATTTTTGTAAATATTTTTGGTGGAATAGTAAGATGTGATCGTATTGCAAATGGTATACTTGAAGCTACAAAGCTTGTAAATGTTCATGTTCCTGTGATAGTTCGTCTTGATGGTACAAATGCACCTGAAGCAGCGGAAATTCTAAAAAATGCAAATATACCAAATGTAATTCCAGCGACAGATTTAGCAGATGGTGCTGCAAAAGCTGTTGCTGCAGCAAAAGGAGAGTTATAAGATATGTCAATTTTAGTAAATAAAGATACAAAAGTTATCGTTCAGGGGTTTACTGGTAAAGAGGGTACTTTTCATGCAGAGCAGTGTATTGATTATGGTACAAACATTGTTGGTGGTGTGACACCAAACAAAGGTGGACAAGAGCATTTAGGTAAGCCAGTATTTAATACTGTCAGAGATGCTGTTAAAGCTACAGGGGCAACTGTTTCAATGATTTTTGTTCCACCTGCTTTTGTTGCGGATGCAGTTATGGAAGCTGCGGATGCAGGGATAGAACTTGCTGTAATAATTACAGAGGGTGCACCTGTTAAAGATATGATGTATGCTAAGCAGTATGCTACAAAACATAATATGAAAACTATTGGGCCAAACTGTCCTGGTATTATCACTGCTGAAGAGTGTAAAATCGGTATTATGCCTGGTATGATTTTCAAAAAAGGTAATGTTGGGCTTATTTCAAAGTCTGGTACATTAACATATGAAGGTGCAAATCAGGTTGTAAAGGAAGGATTTGGAATTTCCACTGCTGTAGGTATTGGAGGAGATCCTATTATAGGACTTTCATATAAACAGATTTTACCAATGTTTGAAGCAGATCCTGAAACGGAGGCGATTGTAATGATTGGTGAAATCGGTGGAGATCTTGAGATCCAGGCGGCAAAACTGATAAAAGAGCAGATAACAAAGCCTGTTGTTGCTTTTATAGCAGGGCAAACGGCTCCTAAAGGCAAACGCATGGGTCATGCCGGTGCGATTATTTCAGGGAGCGCAGGTACTGCAAAAGAGAAAATGGAAGCTCTTGAAGCTGCCGGTGTTAAAGTTGTTGTTTCTCCGGCAGAAATCGGAAAAGCTGTCGCTGAAGTTTTAGCAAAAAAATAATTTATTTTTATATTCTTTCACAAAAGGCTTTCTGGAAAAGTAATATTTTTCAGAAAGTTTTTCCCCCTCTTTTTTTATAATTTATATCTCTTTTTAATTTCTTGAATTTTCAACACCTGTGTGTAGATACTAAACGGTATATGGTTTTTATAATTTATACTTTAAATTTATTTTTTAAAATTTCAATATAAGTGTGTAGATACTAAACGTTCTATACTCTTTTTGGTAATAAGCATCAACTTTTATAATAAAGTTGATAATTATTTGCTATACTTTTATATGCAAACTAATATACATAGTTAATTTGTATTTAACAATAGGAGAATAAATGGGAACTTTTAAAACT
Organism: Sulfurimonas sediminis; assembly: GCF_014905115.1. Taxonomy (NCBI): domain Bacteria; kingdom Pseudomonadati; phylum Campylobacterota; class Epsilonproteobacteria; order Campylobacterales; family Sulfurimonadaceae; genus Sulfurimonas; species Sulfurimonas sediminis. The sequence goes on along the minus strand of NZ_CP041235.1, from coordinate 1,196,443 downwards.
GAAAACCCAGGAAATGAACCAGTATGGGTAAACACGAACAATTGCAAAGCGTGTGACATTTGTGTGTCTGTGTGTCCTTCCGGTGTATTAGGGATGGTATATGACCCAACATCAACACTGGGTGCAATGATATCAATTGATTATCCGGAAGATTGTATCGGGTGTAATGAATGTGAACTTACATGTCCGGATTTTGCTATTTATGTAGCAGACAAAAAAGAATTAAAAGCTGCAGGAAAAAGTTTTGCAAAACTAACTGATGCAGCGAAAAAAAGACAAGCGGAAATTGTTGCAAACAATTATATGTCTGTGAAACAAAAAGGAGCTAAATAATGAGAGAAGTTATCTCGACAGGTAATGAATTAGCTGCAAAAGCTGCAGTAGAAGCAGGAGCAAGATTTTTTGGAGGATACCCTATTACTCCATCATCTGAAGTAATGCATGAATCTTCTGATTTACTACCAAAGGTCGGTGGTGTTTGTATTCAAATGGAAGATGAAATCGGAGGTATTTCGGCTGCTATTGGTGCATCTATGGCTGGTGTTAAATCATATACGGCTACATCTGGTCCTGGTGTTTCTTTAAAAGCGGAGCAGATTGGTCTTGCTTTTATTGCTGAAATTCCATTGGTTATTATCAATGTAATGCGTGGTGGTCCTTCTACAGGTCTTCCTACTCGTGTTTCTCAGGCAGATATCGGTCAGGCACAGTATCCGACACACGGTGATTATGCATCTATCACTTTATGTGCAGGTTCATTAACTGAGTGTTATACACAAACAGTACGTGCATTTAACCTGGCTGAAAAATATATGACTCCTGTTTTTGTACTTCTTGATGAAACAATTGGGCATATGCATGGAAAAGCTGATTTGCCGGATATTGAAGAAATTGAAGCTGCTGCAGTTGATCGTGAAAGATTTCATGGTAGTCCTGAAGATTATAAGCCATACAAAGCAGAGATGAACAAGCCTGCGGTGCTGAATCCTATGTTTGAAGGGTATAAATACCACATTACAGGTTTACACCATGGAGATGAAGGTTTTCCTACTGAAGATGCAGAGCAGTGTGAATTTAATATTGAGCGTTTGGTTGGTAAGATAAATACAGTACACTTGGAAAACGGTGGGCTTGATGAACTTCCTGATTATGAAGAAGTAGATTTGGAAGATGCAGATGTTTGTATTATAGCATACGGATCTATTGCACTCGGTGCTTATGAAGCTGTGAAAAAACTTCGTTCAGAAGGTATCAAAGCAGGACTGTTCAGACCGATTATGTTATGGCCAAGTCCAATTAAGAGATTGGAAGAGCTTGGTAGAAAATTTGAAAACAGAATTATGGTGACTGAACTCAATATGGGTCAGTACTCAAAAGAAATTGAACGCGTTATTAAACGTAATGATTTTACTACTTTACTCAAAGCAAACGGTCGTCCTATCGCACCGGCAGAAATGGTAGCAAAAATTAAGGAGATGATTTAATGGCATTTAATTATGATAAATATTTACGTGTAAACAAAATGCCGACACTGTGGTGTTGGGGTTGTGGTGATGGTGTTATTTTAAAAGCAACTATTCGTGCAATTGAAAAAATGGGATGGGATATGAAAGATGTTTGTATCGTATCTGGAATAGGGTGTTCTGGTCGTTTTTCTTCATATATCGACTGTAATACTGTTCACACAACACATGGTCGTACTGTTGCATATGCTACCGGTATCAAACTTGCTAAACCGCATGCACATGTAATCGTTGTTGCAGGTGACGGTGACGGACTTGCAATCGGAGGAAACCACACTATTCATGGCTGTAGAAGAAATATTGATTTGAATTTTATTCTGATTAACAACTTTATTTATGGTCTTACAAATTCACAGACTTCTCCGACAACTCCTCGCGGAATGTGGACTGTTTCTCAAAAGAACGGTAATATTGACCCAACTTTTGATGCCTGTAAACTGGCAATCGGGGCAGGGGCATCTTTTGTTGCCCGTGAATCTATGACAGATCCTAAAAAACTTGAAAAGATTCTTGTAAAGGGTTTTTCTCACAAAGGTTTCTCATTTATGGATATCTTTTCCAACTGTCATATTAACCTTGGTCGTAAAAACAAAATGGTTTCTGCAATGGACAACCTCAAATGGATCGATGATATTACACTTCCGTTGAAAAAATGGGAAGCGCTTTCTGAAGAAGAGCAGTTGAATATTTTCCCGACTGGTGTATTGAGAGAAGTTGAGCAGGAAGAGTATTGTGACATGTATGCAGAGATTCAAAAAGCTGCACAAGGGCAACGTCCTAAAATCACTCAAGATGATTTTGAGAAAAAAATATAAGGGGTTATAGATGAGACATACTTTAAGATTTACTGGTGTTGGTGGACAAGGTGTCCTTCTTGCCGGTGAAATTATGGCTGCTTGTAAAATTAAGAATGGCGGATTTGGCCTAAAAACTGCTACTTATACTTCTCAAGTTCGTGGTGGTGCAACTGTTGTTGATATTACACTTGATGATGAAGAGATTCGTTATCCATATGCAAATGAAGGTGAGATTGATTTCATGCTTTCTGTTGCTGATGTTTCTTTCCACCAATTTAAAAGTGGTGTAAGACCTGGAAATAAAATCGTAATTGATCCAAATCTAGTTCATCCAACTGATGAAGATAGAAAATTATGGGAAATTATCGAAATTCCTATTATTACAATAGCAAAAGAAGAGGTTGGTAATGTTATTACTCAATCTGTTGTTGCTCTTGCGATTACAAATACGATGACTGGTGTACTTCCGGAAGAATCTTTGATAGAAATAATGCTTTCAAAAGTTCCGCCAAAAGTTCATGAGGCAAACAAAAAAGCATACGCGCTTGGAAAAGCCTATGCTTTAGATGCGATGGGAACAAAATAACTTTCAACCTTTAGCATATAAAAAAGCAGTTCTTTTCAGGAGCTGCTTTTTTTTAAAACAAGAGTTTAATATTAATTAGTATCTAATATTCTATAATATCATATTTTAATGCTTTCCCAAAAAAAATCTACATGTTTTTCAAATTGTGTCGCAAGCGAATTTGTCGAATAGGCATCAAACCTCAATAATGTAACCTGGAGTCTGATATAAAAGAGGGTGCTGATAAATTCATAAGCAATAAGCATTGGATCGCAAGAGCGAATTAAAGAATTTTGCATCATAATGAAAAAGCCTTCTGAAAGCAAGGCAATATTTTTATCATGATATTGGCTCATAAACTGTTCTCTGAGGCTTTTGTTCTGCATAAGCTCAATCATGAGCAGCCTGAACATGTTTTCATTCTTCCTGTCAAATGTCAGCATTTTGTACTGCATTGTATATTTTTGCAAAAACGGTTTTCCCCGAAATGCCAATTCTTTTACTTCGTCTTCTGAAAAAGAGAAGGGCGAAGAGAAAATATTTTTAGCAACTTCAAGAAATATTTCCTCCTTGTTTTTGTAATGATTGTATAAAGCACTCTCTCTTATTCCAACTTCAGCAGCAATTTTACGCACACTGGCTCCTTTGTATCCGTAGTGCGAAAAGAGGGCGGTTGCGGCTGTAAGAATTTTCTCTTTTGTTGTGTTTTTTTTCTTTATATCCCTGTTTTCAGGCATTTAAAGCTCCTTTTCTTTTAAAAGTGAACAATTGTTCTTGTATATGTAATTATATATGAACAGTTGTTAATATCTTCTTAAACATAAGTGAACAATTGTTCTTATTGCTTCATGTAGCTAAGAACAGATGTTCATGTTCCAATCTTTGTTTAGAATTTTTATGTATAATTCCATCAGGCATAAGAGATAGTAACTTGAACCTGTATTCAAGAGGAAAGTCCGAGCTGCTGTAAGACAGTGTTCCATTTAACTAATGGCCGTAGCAATACGAGGGAAAGTGCAACAGAAAACAAACTTCTACCTTTTGGTAGTAAAGGTGAAAAGGTGGTGTAAGAGACCACCAGTCTTTATAGCAATATAGAGAGCTTGTAAACCCAACATGGCAGCAAGAAACAAATGGTTAGCGTCTTACAATGCTATTGTTTCGCTAGAGGCACAACGCAAGATGTGCAGTAGATTAATGCTATCACTACAAAACTCGGCTTATCTTATGCCTGAAAACCACTCTCAAGTAGAGTAGATGGTTTTTCAAGAGAATTTACATTATGTTAACCAATATACATATTGTTTAATATGAATGATTTCAAAGACTCTACAGAGAACAAACACGCGAATAAACTCCAGGAACAGATACACAATGGAAAGAAAAGAACAACTTATTAAAGATATACAAAACCTTCTCAACAGCTATGACGGCATACGCCCTACTTCTATTAATCCTGATTTATTACAATTTATGGATGAAAAAACACTTATAGATACAATTGATGCTTTGTTGACACAAAAAGAGAAAAACAGTGTTTCTGATACAGAGTGGCTTGAGCAATTTAAGACAAATTCTTGAATTTGTTGATAAATGTTAGCGTTATTAACCATTTGTAGTGTATAATATAACAAATTAAAATATAGGAAAAAACAATGGGTAATTTAGATTTAATTCAATTAACAGAACAGACAAAAAAACTTACAGCGATGGTTGTAGAAGATGAAAAAGTAACGAACGAACTTCTCAGTTCTACGTTTAAAAACTTTTTTGCAAAAGTAGAATCATGTTTTGACGGTGATACGGCATTAAAAGTATATGAGCAGATGAAACCGGATGTAGTTTTTGTTGACATTATTATGGAAGGAATGGACGGGATAGAACTTTCTCGTAAAATTCGTGAAATCAATCCAAGTCAAATCATCATAGTGATCTCTGCAAGTAATGATATGGAAAAAATTTCTGCATCAATTGAAGTAGGTGTAAACAGTTTTATTCAAAAGCCTATTGACACGAAAAAAATTATAGAGCTTTTAGGTAATGTTGTTTCTATGGTGGCTAAAAAGAAAAAAGTAGAGACAAAAACATTTTCAATCTCTCTTCCTTTGGATTTATACGAAACTGTAAATGAGAATGCAAAAGCAGAAAGTATTTCTAAAAATGCTGTCATTATCAGAGCACTTCGTAGCTTTTATGAATAATTAACGGAATATATAGATTTTATCTTTTTTTAAGGATATTGTCTATATAATTTCGGCTCAACAAAAGTTGAGCATGTTGGCCCCGTCGTCTAGCGGTTAGGATCCATGGTTTTCATCCATGTTACAGGAGTTCGATTCTCCTCGGGGTCACCAATTTTTCTTCCTTTTTAACAATCATAAAATATCATTTATAAAACTGTCAAGCGAAATAATCCACTCACACATTCAAAAACCACAATGCCATTAAGTTAGCAGCTTTTTCGGAATGCGGACTGCAGTCCACATTCCGAGAAAGCATTAATTTTCTTAACTTATGCGTTTTATATCAATTTTTGTTTTACAAGCTCATTTACAATTTTAGGATTTGCTTTGCCACCTGTCTTTTTCAATACCTGTCCTACAAAGAACCCAAACAGCTTATTATTTCCTGCTTTGTATTTTGCCACATTGTCAGGATTGTTTGCAATCACTTCATCAATAACAGGTAAAATTTGAGCCGGATCACTGATCTGCACCAGCCCTTTTGCTTCAACTATCTGCGTCGGGTTTTCTCCACTCTTTGACATATCCTCAAACACCTGTTTGGCAATCTTGCTTGAGATGATATCTTCTTCAATCATTTTTGCCAGTTGTGCTATATGCACTGGGCTGAATTTCAGCGCCTCTGCATCTGTATTTTTAAGCACTCTGGCTACTTCATTGACTACAATGTTTGAAAGCGTGACAGGAGCGTTACATGTAGAGAGTGCCTCTTCAAAAAAGTCACAGAGAAAGGCATCACGGGCCAGTGTATTTGCCACCTCATTGTTGAGTTTCAGCGTATCTGTATATTTTTCAAATACTTTTTTTTGCTTTTCTGTCATAGGTGTTATTTCACCGTCTATCTGTACCTGTTTGACTTTCGGCTGTGTCGTCTGCTGTTTTGGTTTTTCTTTTTTCGCCCAGGAGTCTTTCAGTCCGACAATTTTGTTAAATACAGGGTGCGCATCGCTGTAATCAACCGGATCAGTATAAAAATAGCCTTGTCTCTCAAACTGAAACCGCTCATCCGGTTTTTCAAGTATCACAGCAGGTTCAATCAGCGCATTTTTAATGATTTGTAAAGAGTTTGGATTTAAGTCCTCAATTCCCTCCGGCGCTTCAGTTTTAAACAGTCTGTCGTACAGACGGATCTCGACTTTTTTTGCCTCTGCCGCACTCACCCACTGAATGGCACTTTTTACTTTGATGCCGCTTGTATCTTTCGTACCGCTTTTGGAATCAGGATAATATTGTGCTTTTATTTCGACAATATTTCCATTGGCATCTTTGATAATCTCTTTACATGTAATGATATAGCCATGTCTGAGTCTTACAGGCTGTTTGGGGGTAAGACGGAAATAGCCTTTAGGCGGATTCTCTTCAAAGTCTGCCCGTTCGATATAAAGTTCTTTTGAAAAAGGAATCTTTCTTGAACCCTCTTTTGGAACATCATGTGGGTAGTATGGTGCCTCAATCTCCTCAGAACCTTCATAATTTACAATTGTGACCTTTAAAGGATCCATTACACACATAACACGAGGAACTTTTGTATTTAAGTCATCGCGTATAGAAAATTCAAGCTGTGCAACATCAACCACAGAGTTTGCTTTTGCTATACCGATTTGCTCACAAAAGTTTAAAATGGACTCCGGTGTGTACCCTCTCCTTCTGTACCCTGCAATCGTAGGCAGGCGCGGATCATCCCAGCCGTTTACATAGCCACCTTCTACCAGTTCCAAAAGTTTTCTTTTACTCATCACTGTATAGTTGATGTTGAGTCTGGCAAATTCATACTGATAGGGACGGGGCGGTTTGAGCGCAAGTGTATCTAAAACCCAGTCGTAAATATCACGATTGTTTTCAAATTCCAAGGTACAAATCGAATGCGTGACACCTTCTATATAATCAGACAGACAGTGTGCAAAATCATACATAGGATAGATTGACCACGCATCCCCTGCTCTAAAGTGATGTGCATGTCTTATGCGGTATAACAGCGGGTCTCTCATTTTCATATTGGCTGCACCCATATCTATCTTTGCCCGTAAAACATGTTCACCGTCTTTAAATTCGCCCTTTTTCATTCTCTCAAAAAGATCGAGATTTTCCTCAACACTTCTGTTTGCATATTTACTGCGCTTTCCAGGTTGTGTAACAGTACCTCTATATTCACGAATTTTATCTTCGCTCAGACTGTCAACGTAGGCTTTGCCCATTTTAATAAGCTGCACCGCATAATCATAAATCTGGGAAAAATAATCAGAGGTAAAGTACAGATTTTCACCCCAGTCAAATCCAAGCCATCTTACGGCATCTTCAAGAGCTTCTACATACTTTGTATCTTCTTTTGTCGGATTGGTGTCATCCATTCGCAGGTTGCAGTGACCGTTATAATCACGGGCAATACCAAAATTTATAGATATGGACTTGGCATGTCCGATATGCGGAAAACCGTTGGGTTCAGGTGGAAATCTTGTTACTATCTCTTTGTATTTGCCTGATTTTAAATCATTTTCAACTATCGTTCGTAAAAAATCTTTTTTCTTGTTCTTCATTATTGCTAAACCTTTTTTGTAGGTACTTGTGAGAAGTATTTTATCCAACAAGAGCTTATAATTAATCAAAACTTTGTTAAAATTACAAAAAAACTATCTAGGAATATTAATGCTAAGATTTGCATCCAGCCCTATTGGAGATATGCATATAAATGATTTGAGAATTGCACTCTTAAACTACATTGCATCAAAACAAAAAAATGAAGACTTTATCGTAAGAATAGAAGATTTAGATAAAGAAAAAGTTATACAAAATAAAGACCAAGAAATCTTGGATATTTTAGGACTTTTTGGGATTGAATATTCTCATGTAGTACACCAAAGCCAAAACCTTCGTTTTCATTCGGCTATGGCTTTGCAACTTTTGCATGAGAAAAAAGCTTTTTCCTGCTTTTGTTCTGATGAATGGTTACAAAAAAAGCGCAGTGAGGCAGAACAAGCGAAAAAAGAGTACCATTATGATGATGCATGCAGAAATCTTCCTGCTGAACTGGTCATTGATAACACAGCTCCTTTTACCGTAAGAATAGTACGTCCTGATGCACCGGTCATTGTAAAAGACCGGCTTAAAGGTGCAATCAGTTTTGAGCCTGATACTGTTGACAGTTTTGTGATTATGAATCACGATAAAACACCTACCTATGATTTTGCCTGTGCGGTGGATGATATGCTGAGTGATGTTTCAATGATTATTTGTGATGAAAAATATCTCAAAAATACACCAAAACAGGTACATGTAAGAAATCAGCTCCAATATAACAAAGAGATAGAGTATGCCCACTTACACGGTATAGAAAACGGTGTCAGTGTAAAACAGCTGTTAGAGGAAGGATATTTACCCGAAGCTATTTCAAATTATTTAATATCAATCGGCACTAATCCTCCAAAAGAGATTTTTACACTCAAAGAAGCAACAAAATGGTTCGACCTGGACAAACTTGCAGATAATCCTGTCCGTTTTGATCAAGATAGGCTAACACAAATCAACAAAGAGCATTTAAAAAATCTGGATGCAACAGAGTTATCTCGTTATGTAGGATTTGCTGACTCGGAAATAGGAGAACTTACACGCATTTATCTTGAAGAGGCGGGAACGACAAAAGAGTTGAAAGAAAAAATTGCTCCTATCTTTGCAAAAAGAGAAGCAGTGTATGGATTTGAAAAAGAGCTAGAGTTAATGACAAAAGCGATTAAAAACGCACCCTACTTTGAAGAGTATAATGATTTTAAAAACTATATTATGGATACAACAGGGCTCAAAGGTGAAAACTTTTTAAAACCGTTGCGTATACTTCTTACAAATTCTGAGTATGGACCAGATATTGAAAAAATATATAAATATCTGAAAAACTATCTGAAGGAGATTATCAAATGAGTGCATTAGTTGAAATTATACAGGGGATTGGCGGGATTTTTATAGGGCTTATAAATGTCTATATCTGGGTGATTATTATTGCGGCACTGCTGAGTTTTGTGAATCCTGATCCATACAACCCTGTTGTGCAGTTTCTTCACAGAGTTACAAGCCCGGCATATGCGTTTGTAAGAAGATTTATGCGAACAGATTTGAATGGTCTGGATTTTGCGCCGCTTATCATCATTATAGCACTGCAGGTTCTTATTGTTATTTTACAGTCCATACTTTATTAAGGGCACCTCTAATGCCATTAAGTTAAGCATTTTTTTGGAACGCGGACTTCAGTCCGGGCTGAGAGTGGCAAGAGTATTGCAACAGCCGGCACTGAAGTACCGGTTCCGAAAAAGCATTAATTTTCTTAACTTAATGGCAGTGAAGGGCACCTCTAAAAACCCTTAAATTAATGTTTAAAAGTCAGGATTGTACTGTTTTGCCCTAATTGGATTTTTAAATGCAAAGTGTCTTTTTTTTGCTTTGTAAATCCGACAAGGTAATACTTGTTCCATTTTGCATGAAATGATGTAAGTGCTGTAAATTCATTTTGAACAGGCAATTTTTCTACGAGGATTGCAGGCGTATCGTTGAGATAAAATTCTACTTTGCTCTTTTTGTTTTTTTTATAAAGATAGAGATAAAAATATTCATAATCTTTGTAAATTTTCGGATCTGTTTTATTTAAATAGACGGCAGTTACAATTGCGACTACTTCTGCTTTTGTATTGACAATTTTACTGCTTTGCAGATTGTCTTCGGCCAACTCCTGAGAATTTTTCAAATGAAATCTTTCAAATGCATTTTTTTGTGCACATCCCAAAAAAGTTAGCAATAATAAGAGTATTGGTAGTAAAAATTTCATTTTTTGGCCCTATTCTTTTTTGGAATTATATCTTATTAAACTCTTCTTTTGTATAATGACCTAAAATTTTTAAAGAAAAGTCATACATTGAAAAAAAGATTAGCAGTTGCATTTACGGGACCGTCCAACAGCGGTAAAACAACATTGATACTCAAAGTTGCCAGAAAACTCATACATGAACATCATTTGGAGGTAGCTATCATAAAGCATGATCCAAAAGACAAGGCAAGATTTGATGTTGTCGGCAAAGACAGTTACAAGTTCAGTGATACGGGAGCAGAAGTCATTGTGACTTCTCCAAACAGAACAACCTACTTTTCACACCGTCATGCCGATTTGGATGAAATGATACGCATGTTTCGTGATTTTGATATTTTACTCGTTGAGGGGCTGAAAAATCTGCCCCTGCCGAGAATAAGTATATTTAGAAACTCTATAGATAAAGATTACTTTCCCTACATGAATGCGCTTGCCATTGATGAAAGTATAGATATTAAAAAATACACTTTGCCAAAAGATGTCGATGTTTTAGATTTAAACGACACAGATGAAGTGATAACATGGATACAAAAAAATGCAAAAAAAGTTTAAAAAGGAAGAAAAATGAGAGATATATTTGATGCAATTCAAAAAAGTGCCAAAAGAATTAAAGAAGCAATCGACACAAAAGACATAGGGTACTCGCAGCTGGAAAACAGTTCCGGAGAAACACAGCTTGAACTTGACATAAAATGTGACATGATTATTGAAGAAGAATTTTCAAAAGTTTCTTCTATACATACGGTTGCCAGTGAAGAAAAAGAGCATGAAGAGGTTTTACATGAAAACGGCAAATATTTTATTGCCTATGACCCGCTTGACGGTTCATCATTAATAGATGTAAATTTGAGCGTAGGATCGATTTTTGGCATTTATGAGGGTGAATTTGGAACACAAAAGATGGTTGCGGCATGCTATGTTGTCTATGGTCCGCGTGTTGAAATGGTTTTTGCGCAAAACAAAACAAAACTCTACCTTTTACAAGCCGGAGATTTTGAATTTGTCAAAGAGATCAGACTCAATGAAAAAGGCAAATTGATGGCTCCGGGAGGAACGCAGCAAAACTGGGAGAAATACCATAAAGCCATGATAGACGGTTTTTTTGCAGAGGGATACCGTCTGCGATACTCCGGCGGTATGGTACCTGACCTGCATCAGATTCTACTCAAAGGCGGCGGACTTTTCAGCTATCCTGCGACAAGTGACAAGCCAGAAGGAAAACTTCGCCGTTTGTTTGAAGTGTTTCCTTTTGCTTTTGTGTTTAAAACTTCAGGAGGAGAGGCCATTGACGGAAAAGATGAAATTTTAACTCTTGGTCATGCGCATATTCATGATACTTCACCATGTTTCTTTGGTTCAAAATATGAAATAGACCGAGTGAAAGAAGTATATGCAAGAAACGCATAAAAAGCCTAAAGACAAATTTGAACTGCATCTTGATGAAATGATACAGAAAGTTCAGGAGTGTCAAGAGCAAAAAAATCATAAAAGCTGCAGTGTGTGTGAACACTATTTTGGCTGCGAGCTGCGAAATGAATATATAAAAGCCGTATACAACAGCATGTCAAAAGGCGAAACAGGCGGTTTTGAGTTTTAAACCTATTGGCATTGTAAAACAATTTAGATAAAATACATTAAATATTTAACAGGAACATACATTGAGTAAATACATAACAACACCTATATACTATGTCAACGGAGAGGCTCACATCGGGCATGCTTACACGACTTTCATTGCAGATACTCTGGCACGCTATGAGAGACTCAAAGGTGAAGATACTTTCTTTTTGACAGGAACAGATGAACACGGACAAAAGATAGAAGAGTCTGCAAAAAAAGCAGGAAAACCTACACAGGAATTTGCAGACGAAATCAGTGCGACTTTTAAGAATCTTTGGGATGAGTTTGGTATAAGTTATGATAAGTTTATACGAACAACTGATGAAGAACACAAAAAAGGTGTACAAAAAGCTTTTGAAGTGATGTATGCCAAAGGTGATATTTATAAGGACTTCTATGAAGGTCATTATTGTGTAAGTTGTGAAACTTTTTTTCCTGAAACACAGCTCATAGACAGTGAATTTTGCCCTGACTGCGGAAGAACGACAAGTGTGGTAAAGGAAGAGAGCTATTTTTTCAGACTTTCAAACTATGAAGACAAACTGCTCGAACATTATGCAAGTCATCCTGATTTCATTATGCCCCGCTCGCGTGCAAATGAAGTTGTAAACTTTGTAAAAGGCGGGCTTCGTGACCTTTCTGTAACACGTACATCGTTTAGCTGGGGGGTAAAAATGCCTAAAAGTATCGGGGATGACAAACATGTTATGTATGTTTGGCTTGACGCACTTTTAAACTATATCACAGCTCTTGGTTATGGTTCAGATGAAAAACTTATGAATTATTGGCCGGCTGATGTTCATTTTGTCGGCAAAGACATTCTTCGTTTTCATGCTATTTACTGGCCTGCATTTTTAATGAGTCTGGATCTTCCTCTTCCTAAGCATATTGGTGCGCATGGCTGGTGGACACGAGACGGTGAAAAAATGAGTAAGTCAAAAGGAAATGTTGTTTCGCCAAAAGAAGTTGCAGATGCCTATGGTGTAGAAAATCTCCGTTACTTTATGCTGAGAGAAGTTCCTTTTGGTCAAGACGGTGATTTTTCACAACGCGCTTTTATAGACCGTATAAATTCTGAACTCTCCAATGATCTTGGAAATTTGCTCAATCGTATCATAGGCATGAGTGGAAAATATTCTGATTTTGAAATAGACAGCGTAGATGTAGAAAAATACCATTCTAAAGAGATTGAGCAAATGAATCTGATTTTAGATTCTCTTGATGTGTTTTTAGAAAATTTGCAACCACACAGATACCTTGAAGAGCTGTGGAAACTGTTTGCAATAGGAAATGGTGTTATACAGGAGTATGAGCCATGGGTAAAAATGAAAAACGGACAAAAAGACGAAGCACTTGCGACTGTAGCTGTTGTTGCAAACATACTGGCAAAAGCAGCTGTAATGCTTCACCCTGTTATGCCAAATACAACAAATATCATAGCTGATGCACTCTCTTTTGAAATAAATACAACAAGTTATAAAGAGCTTATACTAGAGAAAAAACTGTTGAAATTATTTAATATTAAAAAAGTGCCGCCTCTTTTTCCTAGAATCGAAGAACCTTTGATGCAAGAAGCGCCAAAGGCAGAACCTGTGACAGCAACAAAAAAAGAACAAAGCTCTAAAAAACAAACAAAAGAGACGAAAAAAGAAAATGACAACCTTATTGAAATTGGTCAATTTTTTGAAACATCTCTAAAAGTCGGAACTGTTGTAGAAGCTGAGGAAGTACCAAAAAGTAAAAAGCTTTTAAAATTACAGATTGATTTAGGCGAAGAGAATTTGAGACAGGTTGTTGCCGGTATAAAAGAGTTTTATTCTCCTGATGATTTGATAAATACTCAAGTGTGTGTTGTAGCCAACCTCAAACCTGCCAAATTAATGGGAATGATAAGTGAGGGAATGCTTCTTGCTGCAAAAGATGAAGACGGTCTTTGTTTAATCAGACCTGAAAAACCTAAAAAATCAGGCACACCTATTGGATGAGACTTGAAAACACTTTAGCACTTACGCACGGAGAACTGGTAAACACTCCCTTTGTAAGCAAGTTTAACAATATTGTTTTTGAAGCAAAAGCGGTGAAAAGAGGCGATCTTTTTATAGCTTTTGATGAAGGTGCCATAGAAGATGCTGTTTTTAACGGTGCCTACGGTGTGGTGTTTGACAAGCCTACGCAGATAACAGACAGTGAGATAGCCTGGATAAAGGTCAAAAACCTTGAAGACGCGCTCAAACGTCTGCTTCGTTTTGAACTTATCAATAAAGAAATATCAGTCTATTCTTGTGATGAAATCATTTTAAAACTTGCTTTGCAGATTGTAACAGAGTCGAACTTTATTGCCCTGTATGGTGATATTAAAAGCATTTTTAAAGCCTTGTCCGATATAGAAAATGGTGCTACGGTATTGTTCAGCCCTGCGCTTACCTCTCCAGATTTGTTTACAAACATCAAAGAGTTGCCAAAAAACAGACCACAAAGTATTGATATTATCGAACAGACTCTTTTTGAAACATCTTTTATCTATGATAATATATTTTATGAAAGGCAGCTTCTTTCTCCATTTTTCATGCCCTATCTTGAGCAGCTTCTTTCTCTGTTTAAAATTTTAAAGATCAATTTCAGATTAAGAAAATTCACACCGATTGATCACTTCGAAGCAGTCTTTACAAACAAAAACTTTGAAATAAAAGATTTTGGTACCAGCGACAAGGTGTTGATATTTGAAAAAAGTACCTCTTTGATAGAAAAAGAGATAGTTTTTTTACAAAAACAGGCTACATGGGCAAAAATTATCTATATTGTTCCCTTTACATGTAAACAATCACTCAATACTATCCTGCAAAAAGATAAAAATTTGTTTTTCTATAAAAATAAAAATGAAATTAGAAATACATTACAGGCAAGCAGTTTTCATTTTGCCCTGATTGTCGGTGTAGATAAGTCCATATTGGAAAAACCTTTGGTGAAACAGACACAGTTGACTTTGGATTTTTAAGAAAAAATGTTATATTATAAAAACTACAAAAGGATAAAAAATGAAAAAGATTATATTGGCCCTACTCTTGGCTACAGCCTCACTCTATGCACTTGAAGTGCAAAACACAACGATTAAGTTTACTGCATTTAAAACATATGCGAAAAAAGGTGTCAGCGGAGTTTTTGACAAAATAAAAATCAATACAAGCAAAGCAGATACAGTAGTTGCTCTTTTGAAAAATGCCACAGCAGAGATAGAAACATCAAGTGTGAACAGTGGGAACAAAGGCAGAGATGCAAAACTTGTTACGCAGTTTTTTAATGTTCAAAAAGTCAAAAAAATAGAAGCAAAAATTATAGATGTGCAAAAAGATATACTTGTGTTACAGTTAAGTATGAACAGTAAAACCTTAAATATTCCAATGAGCTACACTGTTTCTGACAACAGAGTCAATGCACAAGGGACAATAGATTTGGCAGATTTCATGATGTTAAAGTCTTTGAAATCCATCAACAAGGCATGCTACACTCTACATAAGGGTAAGACATGGCAAGATGTAAACATATACTTTACAATGCAATATAAATAGATGAATCGCAGAGATTTTCTAGGTACCGCAACACTCACTTCTGCAGCCATAGCACTCGGCGGCTGCAATGAAGGGAATCATGTTGCAATAGACTATTCCAAACATCCTCAAAAACACAATGATGCTGTGAAGAATGTTCATTTTAATAAAAACAAAAAAACAGTTATCAAACTGGCAACAAGCTGGCCCGCACATTTTCCTATAATGGGTACGGGTGTTGAAGAGTTTGCACAGCGTTTGCATACCATCAGCGGTGGCAGCTTGGAGATAAAAATCTATCCAAAAAATGTTCTTGTTCCCGCTCTGGCAGTTTTTGATGCCTGTTCAAGCGGACAGATTGATGCTTTTCATTCCGGTCCCTATTACTGGAAAGGAAAAAACTCCGCTTTTTCTCTTTACAGTGGCATTCCTTTTGGTTTTACCGCTGAAGAAGTAAACTCATGGATGCTTTATGGTGACGGTATGCATTTGTGGAGAGAACATTATGCAAAACACAATCTCTACCCGTTTTTAGGCGGAAATACAAATATTCAAATGGGCGGATGGTTCCGAAAACCTATAAACTCTTTGGCTGATATGCAGGGACTTAAAATGCGAATTCCCGGTCTTGGCGGAGAGGTTTTTTCACGCATGGGTGTCAATCCTGTTTTGTTGCCTGCGGGAGAAATTTACACTTCTTTAGAGCGCGGAGTCATTGATGCAACAGAGTGGGTGGGCCCTGCCCTTGATATTAAAATGGGATTTTATAAAGTTGCTCCTTATTACTATTCCGGCTGGCATGAACCGGGTTCTGTCCTTGAATTAACCTTCAATAAACATACATGGAACAAGCTTGCCGGCGAACATCAGTCTATGATTGAAGTGGCTGCAAGTGAAATGAATGCAAATATGGCAACGAAATTTCATCATGAGAATATCTACGCTTTGCAAAAGCTCAAAAGTTTAGATGTAACGCTTGCACAGTTTCCGGATGATGTAACCCAAGCCGGAAAAAAAGCACTCAGGGAAGTCATCCATGATCTCAGCAGCAAAAACAATGATTTTGCCGAAGTGTATTCTTCCATAAAAGCATACCTGGACCTTTCAAAAGAGTGGAGTGATGTGAGTCTTGGATATTTTCTAAATGTCAGATAGCTCCTCTCTTTGTATAAACATGTAAGTTATATCATCCTCCTGCTCAAACACCTGTTTTTTTCTTTTGGCTTCAAGCTCATTAATGTCTTTAGCTTCTTTAAAATCTTTTCCAAGGTACTTACCGTAAAATTCCGAAGAATTCCTGACGGAGTTTTCATTGAGTCCGTCACTAAAAACAAGCATCCTGGATATTTTGTTTGTATCAAGGATTGTAGTATTGACACTTTTTGTATAGCTTGCCAAAGGAGGATTATTCGATTTTATTTTTATAACATCGTTACTGTCATCTTTTATACATAAGATCGCAGGCATGGAAAACATAGCATATTCCAGTCTCTCTTCACTGCTAAAATAGAGAAAAGTAGCACAGACAACCTCTTCTTCAAGCAAATTCGGCGCGATAAACTCCAAAAGCTGTTTTATGAGCTGTGTTAAAGAAAAATTTTTGTTTTTTATCATTTGATTTGTTATGTTGTTCGCAGATGCACTGCATAGCATGGCTGTAACAGCTGCTGATATTCCTTTGCCCATACCGTCAACCAAAAACATAAAATATTCATCATCTGAAATCTTTTTTATGATATAACTGTCCCCGCTTAAAATATCTTTTGGCTGATAAAAAACTTCACATGTAAAGTGTAAAAATTTTTTATTTTCCTGCAGGTCATTTTTTATAATTGTTGTCTCTTTTTGATAGGTTAAAGTTTCCTGATAGTTAGAGTAACAGAGTTTTTGCTGTTGTATCTGCATGAGTAGTCTGTCCGCCAATACCGATTTTGCGACAAACTCCAAAGTAGAAAAAATTGACTGTGAGGAAATGGGTTTTTTTATAAAGCCTGTAATATGCAAGTCAATTGCATTTCTCAGTATTTCCAGGTTTTCCAATCCGGTGAGTAAAATAACAGGGATGCTCGGATCCACTTCTCTGATTTTCTGTGTCATTTGCAAACCGGTCATCAGCGGCATGGAATAATCTGTCAACACAATATCTATAGACTCTTTTTGGAAGAGTTCAAATCCCTCCATACCATCATAGGCGGTATAAACATTTTTAAAAAACATACCAAAAAGAGAAGTATATATTTCTATAACATTTTTATCATCATCGACACAAAGTATATTTAAAGTATTGTAAATTTTTAGACTGTTTTTCATAGGTAATGCTCAATTAAAGATTCTATACTATTTTACCAATATTATGCTAAATATCTCTTTGTTAGCTTAATCATAGTAGTATTTCAAAAAAATTGAATAAAAGGATTCCATTGAAAAAAATACTGTGTTTGTGTGCCTTTCTTTCAACTTTTACCTACGCTTCTTTTAAAGGAAATATTGTTGATGAAAAAACTCTGCAGCCTGTAAATTCTGCTTTTATCAGTGACTCAAAAAACAGTGTCAGAAGTGATGAAAACGGTTCGTTTTTTATAGCTTCAAAAGAAAACAGATACCATATCAAAGCCTATGGATACAGGCCTTACACGTTTACATCTGATACAAACACAACAACACTAAAACTTGAACCCATTCATGTAAAAGCACTCTACTTAACCTTTTGGGGTGCCAGCAACAACTCCGGTACGTTAAAAAAAATACTGCGCCTCATAGAGAAGACCGAGGCAAATGCCGTGGTGGTAGATGTTAAAAACGAATACGGTTCTACACAGTTTTGGACTGGATTTAAGCAGGCCAACGAGTATGGTGCTTACAAGCAGCGTACGAACCGAGATATTAAAAAATTTATAAAGACTATGAAAGAGCGGCATATCTATACCATTGCCAGAATTGTCACCTTTAAAGATGAACTGCAGGCTTCTCACAATATTGACTATGCCATCAAAAAAAATACAAAAATATGGAGAAATCATGACAATATGGCCTGGGTGGATCCTTTTGACAAACGTGCGCACAATTATGCCATATCTATTGCCGAAGAAGCCGCAAAAGTCGGCTATGATGAAATCAACTTTGATTATATCCGTTTTCCTGCAAAAAAAGGTTTGCAGTTTTGTCAACAAAGCACACAGCCAAGCCGGATAAAAGCAATAGAGGGATTTTTGAAAGAGGCACAGAAAAGATTAAAAAAATACGGTGTTTTTATCTCTGTTGACACCTACGGAAATATTTGCTGGGCAAAAGATGACAACGGCATAGGACAGACGGTTACATCGCTGGCAGATTACGCAGATTATTTATGCCCGATGCTTTACCCTTCAGGCTTTTCAAGCGGCTCTTTTTATTTTAAATATCCGGCGAAACACCCCTATGAGGTTGTATATCGAAGCATAAAAAAGATTCAAGACAGGATTCCGAGCAACAGAGTCCGCCCATGGCTGCAGTATTTTAAAGACTATACATCTTCAAGAAAAGCGTATAAGAGAGAAGAGATACAGGCACAAATCAAAGCTGCAGAGGACATAGGAGCAAACGGATGGATGCTCTGGTCGCCTTCAAGCAAGTATCATCAGGAGTATTTACAAAGATAGAGAAATGTTTTTAAGTTTTTTTCTGAGTGCTTTTGCATGAGGCAGGTATTTTGCAACCAGGTCATGAAAATCTTTTGAGTGGTTCATATGGACAAGATGTGCAAGTTCGTGGACTATTACATAATCTATCAGCTCTTTATGCACTTTTATCAGTTGGGTGTTTAACGTAATGACTTTTTCAGAACTACAGCTTCCCCACCGGCTTTTCATCTTTCTAAATTTCAAGGTTTTATATTCCAGTTGCATTATCTGGGCAAAAGAGTCTACTCTTTGGGGCAGATACTCTTTGGCTGTATGTGTATAAAAATTATCATATGCAGACAAAACTTTTGTCTTGTTTGCTATTTGCAAGCGCTGCAGTTTTTTTCGCAGGTAATGTGCTTCATCACTGTCTATACTGTAAATTTCACCAAACAGCAGCACTTCATCTTCCAGGTTTACATGTAATGGTTTGTGCAAAGAATTTTTATGCAACTGTTTTCGGATCCAGGACTCTTTTTCATGAAAAAACTCTATCGCATACTTTTCTTGCCTGTATGGCGTTTTTATAATAATGCTTGAATCATGCTTCACCTGTATATAACTGTGTTTGAGTTTTGGTGCATAAATGAGTGTAGCACACAACTCTTTACATGTAATGGTTTTATGCATAAGGAATCGGGTCATTCACTCCTGCTTTTTTAAAACCATTGAGCCGGAGTCTGCAGCTGTCACATACACCGCAGGCCTTGTCTTCGTTTTTATAGCAACTCCATGTCAGCTCCAAAGGAACGTCTAAATGCAGTGCTTCTTGTACGATTTGAGATTTTTTAAGATGCACCAGTGGCATTTTTATTTCTATCTTTGTGTCATCTTTTGTACCTAAATTAATTGCTTTTTGCATAGCCTGTATATATTCTTCCCTGCAATCGGGATACCCGCTGCTGTCTTCTTCAACAACGCCTATGCTGATAACCTCTGCGCCCTCTTTTTCAGCTATTGCTGCGGCCATAGAGAGAAATATACCGTTTCTAAAAGGTACATAAGTTACAGGAACACCCTCTTCTACTCCGCCTGTAGGTACTTCTATGTTTGTGTCTGTCAGTGCAGAAGCACCGAGTTGTTTAAAAAAGTCCAAATCTAAAATATATTTTTGCTTTACATGTAAACTTTCGCATATATTTTCAAAACATGCAAGCTCTTTTGCCTGTGTTCTTTGGTCATAATTAAAATGAACTGCTATAACTTCATAGCCTTGATTTTTCATCATATAGGCACTTAAAGTAGAATCCATCCCTCCGCTCATTATGCAAACAGCTTTCTTATTTGTGTTATTTTCTTTTTTCATGGTACAATTTTACCATAAGTGTTATATACTTTAGTATTTCAAACAAGGAGGAAGTTATGGAAGTATCATCTTCAACACAAACTTCATCAGGGCTGGGACAAACAGATATTATGAAAAAAGCGCAGGATGTGCAGGCACAGCAGATAGAAAAGATTCTTCAAAGCGCACAGGAACAGACAAAGCAGATGACCGCACAAAAAACAGGTGTAGGAAGCAATCTTAATATTACAGGCTGAATTTCTCCTCTTTCTTGGCAGATGTTTTCTCATCTGCTATAATTCCACTTATGATAGATATTGACAACAAGACTTCTTTTGAAGTAAACAACACACTGCTCCAAAAAATTGCTGCAAGTATGACAGATAAAGATATAGAACTTGTCATTACTGCAAATGATGAGATACGGCAAATAAATAAAGAGTATAGAAATATAGACAAACCAACCGATGTACTCAGTTTTCCCTATGAGGAGATGCCTATGAGTCCACTTGGAAGCATAGTTATCTCTTATGATTTTGTACGTGAAAAAGCTACAGAGTTCAAGCATACACAAGAAGATGAATTTACACTCCTTTTTATACACGGACTTTTACATCTCCTTGGATATGATCATGAAACAGATAATGGTCAAATGCGAAAAGAAGAAGAGCGGCTTATCAATGCCTTTCATCTTCCCAAAAGCCTTATAGTAAGAACACAAGGATAATCAATGGATTATATTATTTTTATCGCGGCAATGGCTGCTTTGATTTACGGGGCTGATTTTATCATTAAAGAGTCAGAACGGATTGCCCTGCACTTTAACATTTCACACTTTGTCATCGGTGCGACTTTGGTGGCTTTTGGCACCTCTTTGCCGGAAATGGCAGCTTCTATGGTGGCATCGGCACACGGAAAAAGTGATATGGCCGTTGCCAATGTCGTCGGAAGTGTCATTTTTAATATCACTTTGGTACTGGGTGTTGTTTTTATGATAGCAAAATCCATGAACCCCGACAGAGATCTCTTCTCAAAAGACAGTGCCTGGGTTATTGTGCCATTGGTCATCTTTTTTATTATGACGCTCGATGGAAAGATCAGCCGCATTGACGGTGCTTTGTTTTTGCTTATGATGGTTTCATATATCATATTTCTATTTTCAAGCAACAAAGAAGAGCTTGAAGTTGAGATAGATGAAGATTTGGTAAAAGAAAAATTTAACTGGCCCAGAAGTGTCATGCTGCTGGGTATCGGTTTTGTTTTAACAATAGGAGGTGCCAATTTTGTTGTAGAGAGCGGTACAAATATAGCAAGAAGTTTACATGTAAGTGAGTGGATTATCGGTCTGTTTTTAATCTCTTTGGGTACTTCTTTGCCAGAGCTTGTCGTCTCTCTTGTCGCCGTAAAAAAAGGCAACGCCGAGATGAGCATCGGAAATATCATAGGTTCAAATGTAGCCAATTTTTCTATGGTTTTGGGCGGTGCGGCACTCTTGAATCCGTTGAGTGTAAATCTGGCAGCTACAAAATTTGACATGCTCATTCTTGCTGCGGCCTCCATAGCGCTTTTGTTTGTTTTGGCAAACAAGCTGTACAACAAAGCTGGCGGTATCTTTTTGCTTATAATTTTAGCACTGTTTATTCAAAACTCTTTTGCATAAAAGTTTTATTTTTTCTTGATATACCCAAGCTCTAAAAGCCTGTTGTATATGTCAGAAACAATAGAACCAGCTGCATGCCCGCCGTGCCCACCGTGCTCTACCATAACGGTTACAACATACTGGGGATGTTTATACGGCCCATAGGTTGTAAACCAGGCATGTGATCTTTTATAGTAAGAGAGTTCATGCTCTTTCTTTCTTTTTAAAATATCCTGTTTTATGCCTATAACCTGCGCTGTCCCTGTTTTTCCTGCTATTTTTACTTTTACGTGTAAATAATTCGTGGCCGTTCCGTGAGGAGAATTACATACCTGATACATCGCTTTTTGAATAACAGGAAGTTTTTTCAATTCCACTTTGTTCAGTACATTTTTGTAGCTGCTTTTATACTCTTTATCTCCAATCAAAGAGACAAAATGCGGAGTAGGCAGTTTTCCGGTTGCCATCAGTGCTGTTTCTCTGGCAATCTGTATAGGCGTCACAAGAAAATCACCCTGCCCGATTGCCATATTTGCCGTTTCACCTATATTCCATATTTTATGATATTTTCGAAGCTTCCATTCACGTGAGGGAACCACTCCTATAAACTCATTGGGTAAATCTATACCTGTTTTTTTACCAAAACCATAGCGTCTTAAACCGGCACTCATTTTTTTATTGCCCAGTACAAGGCTTCCTTTATAGAAAAAATCATCACAACTCTCCCGTATGGCTTTTGTGATGTTGGTATGCCTGTGCCCTTTTTTCTTCCAGCATCTAAAAGTTCTTCCGCCTAACTTTAGATTTGAACGGCAGTCAACACTCCAGTGCTCATTCAAGTCTGTAGTGATATACAAAAGCCCTAAAAGAGGTTTAATGGTCGAGCCTGGCGGATACAAACCGTGTGTCATTTTATTTGTAAAAGGGTGGTCAAGGCTTGATGAGAGTTCATCATACATTTTATAAGACATGCCGGAAACAAAAATATTTAAGTCATAATTTGGGTAACTGCCCGCAGCTAAAATGGAACCGTCAACATTCATAACAATTACAGCACCGACCTTGCCTTTAAAAAGCTTTGAGATGTACTTTTGCAACTCCATATCAAGCGTGAGTTTGAGTTTTTTCTCCTCATCAGGACTTTTATAACTTAACTCTTCCACTTCCTGATTATTGGCATTGACTTTTATCTTTTTTACTCCCGGTGTACCCTGCAGGTAAGAATTATAGTATTTTTCAAGGCCGGTTTTTCCGGTATAGCCTATGAGATCAAGCAGGGGGTCTTTGTCAATATCTTTCTGGTTTGCACGAGAAACATAGCCTATCATGTGTGCCGCAATATTTTTATACGGATAGTATCTTTTGGGTGCAGGAAGAACTTTGATGTTTTTTTGCAGGTTTAGCATAGAATACACCGGCATCATTTTTTCATAGGGTATGAAATGGACAACATCTATAAAATTGTGGTTATAGTAGGAGTCTTTTTTTCTGTAGTTTTTAATAATTTTTTCTTTGTCTAAATCAGGCAGTGCTTTGAGTAAAAAAGAGAGTGTTTCATTAAATTCATTTTTATGTTTTTTCAAAAGCAAATGAGGTGCAATTTGAATTTTAAATCCAAGTTTGTTAATGGCTACAGGTCGATTGTATCTGTCTACTATCTCTCCTCTTACAGGTGCTATCTGCTCATGTTTGATGGTGTTTTGCATAGAGAGTCTGCTGTAGTAGCTGTTTGATTCAACGGCTAGATAGAAAACGCGCACTATAAGTGCCAGCCAGATTGATACAAAGACAAAAATAATAAATTTTATTTTCATAAGAGACCTATTAAAAAGAATTCAATTACTATATAGTAAATTATATAGTAATTTATATTTGGCTGTGGCAATAAAAAAATATTTGACAACAGTGTCAGAAAAAGAAAATAACCAAGATAGACAAGAATAGCTGTCAGCGCTCGAATACAAACCAAACAGTTGGAATTTTTGGTGATTTGAGGCATAATAAATTTATACAATAAATAAAAATAGACAACTGCACTCAAAAGCATATATCCGTAGTTGGCTTCAAAAACAACAAGGCACAGCACAATAACAAAAACAGAGAGTGTGTCATCATTGTCAAGTGCACGGGCAAAAAGTACATACAAAAGTGTCAGCATTGGCGGTAGAAACGGATAAATTGTGCCCAGACTGTCATACAGTACAAAAAGCACTATATAAAAGAGTGAGATTACAGGTTTTTGATGAGAGATACTTCGTTGCATATCGGAAAGTGTTTACATTTAATACAATCGGCCCAAATTTTATGTTCGGGAAGGGACTCTTTTGGAATTTCCACAAATCCCAGTCTTTCAAAAAAAGACTGCTTGTAGGTGAGACTCAGTACTTTTTGAAGACCGAGTGTTCTGCCCTCATCAACAGCGCATGCAACCAGGTTCTCTCCTATTTTCTGTCCCCGAAATCCCTCTTTTACAACCAAAGAGCGTATTTCGCCAAGATATCTTGTGTGAATGTGGAGTGCCGCAAAACCGACAAGTTCATCAGCTATAAAAGCCAAAGTATATGAACGGATATTTGTTGCGATTTCATCCTCGCTTCTTTCTAAAATGATACCGCTCTGCACTTCAGGCTGTACAAGTTCTCTCATTTTTTCAATATCTGAGAGTTTCGCCTTGGTGTAGTCAATCTTCATCTGTCTTCTCTTGCAGTATTTTATAAATGACTTGAACGATTTTATTGATTCCTCTTTTTTTCGCGCTTGAAACCATTAAAGCATTTGGAAACTCTTTTCGAAGTGCACTTTGCTCTTTTTGATTTAACTTGTCAATTTTTGTAAAAATCTGAATGATATACTGGTTTTCTCTGGCAGTTCTAAAAAGAAAATCACTTACGGCAGTATCTATTTCCAGGTGGGGATGTCTGGAATCTATAAGGTGTATAAAAATCTTTATCTCTTCTCTGTTGGCTATATAGTCTGTCAGGTTCTTTTCCCAGTCACTTTTCATAGATTTAGCCACTTTTGCATAGCCAAAACCAGGTAAATCTACAAATTTTGCTACAACTTTATTGGAAGTTTCTCTGTCTAAAAAGGTAACATCAAAATAATTTATAAGCTTTGTTTTTCCCGGTGTTGAAGAAACTTTTGCCAATCCTTTATGGTTTGTTAGAGCATTTAAAAGTGAGCTTTTACCAACATTGGAACGTGCCATAAATACTACTTCGTTTTGTTCCTCAGATTCCGGTGCAGCATTGACATTCGGAGCCGATGTTATAAATTTTGCATCAACAATGTCTATCATTTTTTTTCCTTTTCGTCTTTTATATCAAATATCATAATGACAGGCTCTTTTGCAACACCTTTGGCATAGGCTTTCCCGCTTATCGCCTGCAAAATAACTTCATCTCCAAAAATCTCTTTTTTCTCGTTGAGTTGTTGCAGATGTACATTTCCAAAAAAGTGATACTCTTTTTTTAAAGGCAGGTAAACGACTTTTTGTGCAACACCTCTGTAGTCTGCTCCCTCAACTGTTTTTATCACAAAAGAAGCATTTCCGACCGCTACAAATTTTGTGGGCTTGTTGTTTTTGTCTGTATATACCGTAACCTC
The DNA here is from genome assembly GCF_014905115.1 of Sulfurimonas sediminis. Classification (NCBI taxonomy): domain Bacteria; kingdom Pseudomonadati; phylum Campylobacterota; class Epsilonproteobacteria; order Campylobacterales; family Sulfurimonadaceae; genus Sulfurimonas; species Sulfurimonas sediminis. The sequence continues at coordinate 1,171,115 of NZ_CP041235.1, read as the reverse complement.
GGAGGCGTTAAGTTCATCATTGACTTTTTTAATTCTTACATGTCCGGTAAAGACTGAAATACCTTTTTTCTGGTCACCTCTGAACTCATCTGCTTTGATTTTAAGCTCTTGTGAAAAGAGTAGAGTCTGCAAAAAAAGTGTTAGTACAAGTAGATATTTCATCTATTTTTCCTCTTTTAGTTGATATGTGGCAATAACATTTTTAGAATAAATCTTTTTTGTAATGTTATTGTATTTTATATAATCGCCGATGACTACATTGTCATTCAGGTAGGCGGTGTATTTTGTATCACTGACTACATCTGCCGTTTTTTTGTTGTAAAGTGCTTCTTGACTTTTAAATGTCAGTCCGTCTTCTCGCACATAAACAACATGACCGCTTAGCTTGACGATTTCATTTTTATATACACCCAGATCAGAGACCATATTTGCAATATATTTTTTCGAATTGTCGGTATAGTCCATATCTTTTATCTCGTATCTCTGAGCGTATCTTGTTCCCGTACTTCCGAGTAAAATTGTCGTCAACCCGTGAGTATCAAGTTCATACATCGTAAAATCACTCAATTCAAAGAGTGGCACATCTGTAAAATGATGCATTTTTACATCCATAGGTTTAAACATGAAAAATATTACCAGCAAGAGAGTAATGACAAAGGTTAAAAATATATTGATATTGATCTTTTACTCCTTAGACCCAGACAGATAGAAATGCTTCTTTTTGATCATTTTCTTGCACTAAAATATCTATCATCTCTCTTACCGCACCATTGCCGCCACTTTTTGAGAGTGTTGTATTGACAAGTTCTTTAATTGTATCGTGCCCGTCACTCGGGGTAAAACTTCTCCCGGCAAGACGCAGCATATTATAGTCATTCAAGTCATCGCCGATTACGCCAACCTCATAAAACTCCAGACCAAGATCAGCAATGATTTTTCTTAAAATGCTCTCTTTGTCCCGTATACCCTGGTACAAATGCTGCACTCCCAGTTCTTTGGCTCTTTTTTCAACGATAGAGGAATTTCTTCCTGTTATAATGGCAACCTGATTTCCTGTTTTTATCCAGGTCGTGATACCCAAACCGTCTTTGACATTAAAATTTTTACTCTCATACCCTTGGGCTGAGTAGATAAGTTTACCATCAGTTAAACAACCGTCAACATCCAATACTATCAGTTTAATCATAAAACATCTTTTGTACTTGGTATGCCGACTCTTTCATTTTTTGCTGTTGCCCGTCTGAGTGCAACAGCGACCGCCTTAAATGCCGCTTCTATAATGTGATGTTTGTTTTTCCCGCGGCACTCTATAATGTGCATGCTTATTCTTGCATTTAAGGCAAAGGCACGAAAAAACTCTTCAACAAGCTCTGTATCAAACTGCCCTACTTTTCCGCTGACACTGAGTTCATAGACCAAAAAAGGACGATTGCTCAGATCCAAATCACAGGAGACGCAGGCCTCATCCATCACAATGTTTGCACTCCCAAAACGCTCCATATTTTTTACAGGGTAAAGAGCCTGGGCAAGCAAAGAGCCCAAAACAATGCCCACATCCTCAACACTGTGATGGTCATCTATATGCGTATCCCCTTTACATGTAACGTCCAAATCAACGAGAGAGTGTTTAGAAAAACTCTCAAGCATATGGTCTAAAAAGCCGACACCTGTATTTATATTACTTTTGCCTGTACCGTTGATATCGAGTGCTACGGTTATATCTGTCTCTTTGGTTGTTCTTGTTTTTGTAATCATTTTTAATCCTCTCTCACTATAAATGCACCTTTGAATATGCCGTTTGCCTTGTAGTCTCTTGCTTCTTGTTCACTTTTAAAGCCTTTGAGCCAGACTTTGAACATTCTGCCGTTTGGTGTCTGCATATCTTTGATAACTGTCGTGTATCCGTCTGTATTGTTATACTTTTCCTGTGTCTTTATCGCACCGTTGATGTTTGAAAAAGATGCAATCTGCAGTGCAAAATCACTCACAGCAACACTTTTAGGTGATTTTTTCAACTGTTTTTTATTTGGTATCTTATTTTTGCCTTTTCCTGCAAAACCAAGCACTTCAAGAGTTACAGGAGCAGTTCCCGTTCCGATCATGTCTATTTTTGAAGCTGCTGCTTTTGAGAGGTCTATAATTCGTGTCGAGACAAAAGGCCCTCTGTCATTGATGCGGACCACCGTACTTTTTCCGTTTCTTCTGTTGGTCACTCTCACGATGGTATTCATCGGCAGTGTTTTATGCGCAGCTGTCATATCCCACATATTGTATCTTTCACCGTTAGATGTAAACTTTCCGTGAAAATTCGGTCCGTACCAGCTTGCATTGCCCCGGAACCTGTCTCCGACACTCACGACAGTCGGGTAGTACCGTTTTCCGTGTACTACATAAGGACGCATCGTCGGATGTGAATATTTTTTCTGACTGTATGCAGGGCTTGAATATTTATGCTGTATGTAGCTGCTCGGTCCTCTTGTGCTGCATCCACTTATAAACAAAGTAATACCAAGTAGCGAAAAAAAAAGTATTTTATTCATACAGTTTTAACCTTTCGCCGACTCGGATCAAAGATCCTTTGATGTTGTTTTGTGCCCGTATGTTTTTAATGCTGATTTTATGGGCTCTTGCGATAGAGCCTAAAGAATCACCTTTTTTGACCATATAGTAATGCGTACTTTTAAATTTTTTGTGTTTCGTGTTTTTGGCTATAGGAATAACAAGCTTTTGTTTGATTCGCAAACGGTTTGTACGCAGTTTGTTGAAATCTTTAATCACCTTGTATGAAACACCGTATTTTTTGCCAATACGGGAAAGACTTTCTCCCCGTCTGACTACATGTATCTTGTAGATATTCTGTATGGGTTCCTGAAAATACTTTTGCTTGTATTCTGCGAGTTTTATATACGGTATATAGACATCGTATCCATCCGCATACGGCGGGACAAAATCATATTTTAAGTGTCTGTTGAGCTTTTTCAAATCTTTCAGCGGGATATGAATAAGTTTTGAGAGTCGTACCAATGATTCTCCGCGAGGCAGTTTCACAGTTGCAATCGAATAGGCATTGGCACGATTTAAAAGGTACTCATACTCACTGTGCAGCATATACTGCTCGTCACTGCCTATCAGCGCAAGGGCAACGATTTTGCGGATATAGTAGCGACTCTCTCTAGGAATATAGTGTTTTTTCGGATTGAGTAAAACAGAAAGCTTGTCTGTTTTTGCTTTTCTGATTGCTTTGCTTAACGCACCGCCACCACAGTTATAGGCAATGGCAGCCAAATACCACTTTCCAAACCGCTTATGCAGTGCTGAGAGGTATTTTGCCGCCGCTTCAGTTGATTTGATCAAATCGCGTCTCTCATCTACATACTCGTCAATTTTCAGATGAAAAAGTTTGCCTGTTGCGGGCATAAACTGCCACAGTCCGGCTGCTCTTTTATTGGAATAGGCCTTTGTGTGAAAATTTGATTCAGCCATAGCAAGATAGAGAAATTCCTGGGGAACATTGTATTTTGAGAGTGTACTTTTAATGGCAGGAATAAACAGATAGGCATCTTCCATCGCCTTGAAAAAGTGCTTGTCTCTTGACAACGTTTTGGCTTTCATTCTATTCATTACAGGGTCATAAAGAAATGACGGCTCTATATCAAATGAGTCCAACAATGCCAGTTCTTTGTTATAGTTTGATTCATACGTCAAATTCGCCAAAAGAAGAAACGGGAAACACAGGGTTAATATATATTTAATCATAGACAACTTTTTAATTTTAATTTATGCTATTTTAGCCAAAATTCTATTAAAAAAAGTTGTGACCATGATGATATTAAGAAATATGAAAGAGTTTCAGGGCATTTTCTGCGGTCAGTTTTTCTATTTCTTCTCTTGGAATCTCTAAGATTTCTGACATTTTCTGCGCTACAAGCGTTGTGTATAGCGGTTCGTTTCTCTCTCCTCTGTGCGGTGTAGGCGTCAAATACGGACCGTCTGTTTCTATAAGAAGCTTCTCTTTTGGTATGCGGGGTAAAACATTGACAAGTTTTTTGGCATTTTTAAAAGTCAATACTCCGCCTATGCCAAAATAAAAATTCTCATCTGCCAAACTTAAAAGCTCATCATCAGCATTAAAACAGTGCAGCACACCGCCCACTTCTCCTACATTATGCTCCAACAGCAGCATTTTTGCATCATGCGAAGCGTTGCGGATATGGACTATGAGAGGCTTTTTGTGTTTTTTGGCAAACTCTATCTGCGCTGCAAAAACTTTTGCCTGTGCCTCTTTTTCCTGTGCTTTTTCTGCATCACTCCCTTCAAGACGAAAGTAATCCAACCCGCATTCGCCGATTGCCACACATTTATCATGTCCCACATATTTTTCAAAGTATGTCATCTCAAAACCTGCAATATCATAAGGATGCACCCCTATGGCAAAATAGACATCTTCGTAGCGTTCTGCAATTTTTATGGCTTTTTCCAAGGTAGTAAGATCCGCTCCTGGAATGATAAAACGCTTCACCCCACCCTCTCTCGCACGCTCCAGCACTGCATCCAAATCTTCATCATACCGGTTGTCATCCAAATGTATATGTGTGTCAATTATCATTTTTCTTTTCTCTTCTTTACATGTAATATATTTCGTATCATTAAAAATATAAAAAACGCGGAAACCAAAACAGAACCGCCTGCGAGGAGTCTATTGTCTGCATTGTAAAAACTGTATGCCAAAAACAACCCTACAATGGAAATTATGAAACACATTTATTGGCTTCCAACAGCTCTCTTGCAAACTTTTTGGCTTCACTCGAAACAGTTTCTCCACTGATAATTCTGGCTATTTCATTTACCCGTTCGTCCATGTTCAGCTCTTTTGTTTTTGATATTTTACCATCTTTATAAACCAAAAAGTGCTGATCACCCATAGAAGTCAGTTGTGGCTGATGAGAAATCACAAATATCTGAAAATGTTTTGAGAGTTTTTTCAGCACTTTTGCCACACTCATAGACTCTTCACCGCTTAAGTTTGCATCTATCTCATCAAGCATCAAAACCCCACCGTTTCCGCTCATAAACTCCGACTTTAAGGCTAAAACCGCCAAACGAAGACGGTTAAATTCTCCTGTACTTATCTTGGAGAGTTCTGTTTCATTTAGCTCTATTTCAAGTTTGTCTTGCCCATATAAATCATAATCGACTCTACTCATGTGAATTTTTGCATCTCTTAAATACAAACTGTTTAAGTAACTGTTCAAATCTTTAACAAATGCAGGCAAAGCCTTGGTGCGAAAATCACTGAGTGTATCGGCAAGTTCTTTCACCTCTGCAGAGAGTTTTTCAACCCTTACATGTAAGTCATTTTTTGCCACTTCTATGTTTTCATACTTTTTGAGTTCTAATTCTTTTTGTCTTTTGTACTCCAATGCCTCTTCTATACTTCCATACCTTCGTTTAAGACCACTGAGCGCTTCTATGCGATTGAGCACCTCTTCAACATCAACATCATCTAGTGCAGAAAAACGCTCCTGTGCACTCTCCAAAACACTTCGCAACTCATTCATGGCATCATCAAAAAAACCACTCTGCTCATCCAGTGCTTCCAAAGCAGATGAGACCAAATGCTCATAATTGAAAATCTCATTTGCAGACTCTATACTGCCTAAAACTTTCTCTTTTTTTGAAAGCTCTTTTTTTATCTGTAAAAGATCTTCATCTTCACCGACAGTTGGGTTTATATCTTCTATTTTCTTTATCTCATACGCTGCGAACTCTTTAAGTTCAACTATTTTTTTCTCCTCCTGTGCTATTACATGTAAAGCCTTTTTTACCTCTTGATACTCTAAAAATGTTTCTTTATACTTCTCTTTTAGCTTTGTGATTTTTTGAGACTTTGCCCCTACCCTGTTGTCTAAAATTTCAAGCAGATTTTCATTTTTAAAATCACTGAAATCTTTTAAACTCAAATGCCGCAAATACGCTGAAGCAACCTTGGAAATAGACTTTTTTGAAAGAGACTGATTGTTTATAAAATAGCGGGACTTTTCTTTTTTAATGTGCTTAAAAACATTGATATCATCATTTGAAATTCCCACATTGTCCTCATCTATCTGCCAGGTCACACTACTCTCACAAATACTTGCATCACAAGAAGCCCCACCTACAGAAGCTAGAATGGACTCCATAAGTATAGACTTCCCACTCCCACTTGGACCGGTAAACACAACCAGTCCAGGCTGCAAATCAAGTTCTGCTTCTTTAAAACTAAGGTACTCTTTTAAATAAAATCTCTCTATCATTTTTTTGCCTTTTAAAAGTCTAACGGACTTATAAGTTTAGTCTTATTCATCTCTGAAACAACATGAGTGTATCTGGCACTAAATGCCGACACCACCGTCGCTAAAGCGTAAGTGTGGTGAATCATAGTTGTTTCAACAGATTTATGCCCTAAAAGCTCTTGAATACTTCTTAAATCTATGCCAACTTGAAGTAAGTGCGTAGCATAACTATGTCGAAAAATATGTGAAGCTACTCGTTTATTTAAGTTGGCTTTTTGAGCTGCTACTTTTATATTTCTACCGAGTGTTTGAGGATGTATGTGGTGCCGTCTTTTTTCTTTGCTTCTTGGGTCTTTTGATATATTGTTCATCGGAAAAAGATATTGCCATTTTGTTTCAAGTTTTGCTTTTGGGTATTTCTTGTCATAGGCAAATGGCATGTAAACAGTTCCAAAACCATCACTAATATCTTTTTTATGAATCTCTTCTATCCTTTTTACTTGAACTTGAAGTTCATCTTTTAACTTTAACGGCAAAGGTACTGTTCTATCTTTTAAAGATTTAGAATTCCAGATATAAAGCTTGTTAAATCCAAGATCAAGGTCTTTTATGCGAATATTTAATACTTCATTCATTCTAAGGCCACATCCATACATTAAAGTTACCATGAGTTTGTATATACCAGTTAAATTTTGCAATACTTTTTGTACTTCTTGTGTTGTTAATACTACAGGTATGTGCTTTCGTTCCTGTGCTCTTAGTGCTTGAATATTCCACTCTGTAGTATCTACTCCTAAAACTTCTTTGTAAAGAAAAAGAATTGCATTAAATGCCTGATTTTGCGTTGAAGGGCTTACTTGTTTTTTTGTGGCTAAAAAAGTCAGATATTCTTCTATCTCATTTTTTGCCATTTCTACAGGATGCTTCTTATTGTGAAAAAATATATAGTGCTTTATCCAATGTACATATGTTTTTTCAGTTGAAATACTATAATGCTTAAAGCGAATTTTTTCTCGCACAATATCAAGTAGTTTTTTCTTAATCTGCATAATGTTTCCCCCCTGTTTTTAAAGGAACAAAATGTGTTTTTATTAGAAATCAAGACAAATAAATGAACACTTTGTTCAAATATTAGCTAATTCAGCAATAAAAACACACTTTATTTTTAAGCATAATAGTCACTATTTTAATAAATCACTAAAAATATGGCAAAATGCAATAAAATTTCAAATAAACTAACATTATTAGTGTTCATTTATTTTTTAATATATGAGCTGTTTATGTTATAATGTTCGCTGATAAAATAGTTAGCATACAAAGGAACATTATGGATTATTCAATAATTGAGCATAAACATAGATTCGCTTCTTGGGCAGCCAGTCGTGGAGCTTCTACAAGTCCATTATGTCGATTTGAAGTTGAATTTGGAAAAATGCTCTTAGAAAAATCAGCTTTATATGAAGTAGCAAAAAGTATAGATAACCTACCAAACTTTAGTGACTTTACTAAAGAGCATAGAATGTGGAGAGAAGAAATTATCGGAATTGCAAAAGAACATCAAAAAGAATTTACTCATGGTGTTGCTGCAAAACTAATTAATTTATATTTAAAATCTATATTTGTTTGTGTAGAAAATATTAATGATAAACGTATTCAAGCTATACATCCACCTATTGATAGCATTCTACTTGAAGAGCTTTATAAAAAGAATATAGGTAATCAAAAATTAGCTTGGAACAAAGCAAGAAAAACAAAATGGTCAAAGTTTAACAGTATAGACTATGAAGAAGTGATAGAAGCCATTAAACTTTCTACAAAAGAAGGATTATGGACTATTGAAAAGTATTGGCAAGGCTATCAGTAAGATGCTAACAATTACTTGGAGAGAAATACGAACCCTAGCGGGGATTCGTATTTCTCAAGACAGCCGTTATGTTCAGTATTCTAAGAAAATTGAGCACAGCTATATTGATTTATAGTTAGTTTAATGATGTGTCAACCCTATTTCATACTTATCCATAAAGATTCTAAGCTGCTGTTTCAAGTTGTAACATCATTTTTTCTTCAAACTCCACAGGTGATAAATTACCATTTGCAGAGTGCATTCTTTGTCGGTTATAATAAACCTCAATATACTCAAATATAGCCTGATTAGCTTGTGCTTTTGTCTCAAAAGTCTCATGATAAATGAGTTCAGTTTTTAGGGTATGAAAAAAGCTTTACCCTCAAGGGGTACCTAGTCAGCTACCGCGTTATCCCAACAGTTTCCCTTGCGTGACATACTCTGAACGATGCCGTGTTGCTGCAATAAATCCCTATGAGCATATGAAGCATACTGGCTTCCTCTGTCGGTATGCCAGATTAAACCCTTTGAAGGGTTTCGATTTATTAATGCCATATTAAGGGCATCATTCACAAGTGATACTTTCATACTGTCATCCATCGACCAGCCAACGATACGACGGGAGTATAAATCTATGACAGTTGCTAAATACAACCATCCTTCATTTGTTGGAATATAGGTTATATACCCAAAGGGCAGGACCTCTCCAACATATTTCTCATCTGGATACGAAGCATAGAAATCTCTGTTTAAGAGATTTGGTGCAACAGGCAAGTTGTGATTTGAGTTTGTTGTATTAATTCTGTGTCTTTTTTTCGTCTTTGCAACAAGTCCCAACTCACGCATTATACGCCCTATACGGCGACGAGAAACGATAAAGCCATATCTTTGTACTAACTTATCCTTGATGCGCCTTGTGCCGTAATTTTCTCTACCCTGTATGAAGATAATCTCAATAAGTTCATTAAGTTTTTCATCTACTTGTTGAAGTTGGCAACCTTGTTTTATCCAGTGGTAATAACTTGCCTTATCAACCTTTAGCACTTTGCACATAATTGTTATTTGAAACTCGTTTGAGTGTTCTTGTATCCATGCGTATTTCACAGAGTTCCTTTGGCGAAATACGCTGTTGCCTTTTTTAATATATCGCGCTCTTGCTTAAGAAGTTTGTTCTCTGCACGCAGGCGTTTATTCTCTTCTTCGGCGGTTTCTTTAACAGTACTGCTATTTGCAAAGCCACCTCGTGCTGCTATGGGAATATTATTAGCTTTTTTATACTCTCGTACCCAATTATAAAGCGTCTTTTCATTGACATCTAAATCTTTTGCAATCTTTGCTGTTGATTCGTTTGAATTCATGACCAACTGTACGCTTGAATCTCGAAATTCTCTTGTGTATTTACTGTTTTTCATCTTCTTTTTATCCTTACTCATACTGATATTTTATCTCAGAATCGCTAAATGTTCTGAGTATGAATAAGTGTAGCCACATCATAATTTTTGGAGATTCTCAATGAAGGGAATAATTGCTAGTATATTACTAGGAGTCTGTCGGATACCCATCCAAAAATACTCCCTATAATCTCTCATATTTTTAAAAAACCATTTTTAGAGCGATAATGTAGAAAATATTCTCTAAAATCCTTCATATATTGCTCGATATATGCCATCCCTGTCTCCTGTTATCCCATTATCGTATGCAATCTCTTCAGATTGTATGCCATGCATACCAAACGCCACTCACCTTGTGCCTTTTGAAGCCCTCTGAGCATAAATTGCCTAAATCCAATTACCTGTTTGATGATACCGAAGATGGGTTCTATGACACATTTGCGTTGGGCATAAATAGCTTTACCCTCTTTGGTCTGAAGACGGTGTTTCATTTTTTCTACTTCAGTAGGATTATCAGGCAAAGGGTCTGCCTCTTTGAATCTCTCTTCAAGTGGCTGATTGTGTTGCTCTTTTCCAAATGAGATATAGGGTGTCATTTTGCTTTTTACACATAGCTTGATATTCTCTTCGCTGAAATAGCCTGCATCCGCATTGAATGCAGCGGAAGGTTTGAGTTTTGGATGTACCTCATACCATTGCAGTGTAGGCTTAACCTCCTGTTTGTCATTGGTGTTTTGTGTAACATGGGTATGGAGTATCAGACGGGAATCATGCTCTGCTGAGGCTTGGGCATTGTAGCACTGCTCAAACCCTCCGCCTGATGTTTTCATAATACGAGACTCTTCATCGGTCAGGTTGACCTGGTCTTTATCCAATACTTCTTCGACAGGCTCTTTTGGCACTTTGCCTTTTGTCTTCTTGTCTGTGAGCTTCTCTTTCTCCTTGCGTCTCTTCATCTTCTCATCATAGAGTGCTTTCTCTTTTGCATAGCGCTCTTTGGCGCGTTGCTCTATTTTTGCTTTGGCTTCCTTAATGACTTCAAGACGCTCTTCTCTTCGTTCCAGCTCCTCAGGGATATTCACTCCTTCATCGCTTTTACTGTTGTCTGCCTCTTGTGCTTTTTCAAGCAAGGCCTGCACTTCTGCTTCGAGTTGGGATTGCAGTTTTTTTATATGTCCGTAGCTCAGTGCCTTATGTTTGGAAGCGTTGGCTTTGACTTTGGTACCGTCAAGACTTACTTTGCCTACTTTAAGTACGCCCGACTTCTGTGCTACCTCAAGTATCTGCACAAAGAGATCGGATATCTGGGAAAGAAAACGTTTGCGGAAGTTGGCAATGGTATCGTGATCGGGATGAGTATTGACAGCAATATATCTAAATGGTACAGAATCGTAGGTAGCCTGTTCTATCTTTCTGCTTGAAAAGACTCCTGTTGCACCCCAAGAGTATTTCCTCGCTTCGCTCACCGCACATATCCGTAAAAGAGAAGCGAAAGCATTGCTTTGGGATCATAGGCATCTTTGCCACCTTCTTTGTAGTGTTTGTAGATATCATTGAGATCGAGTGTTTCGACTATCTCTACAATGAAGCGTGCCAAATGCCTCTTTGGAAGCCACTCTTCTATACTCGGAGGCATCAGGAATGGCTGATTTCGGTTAGCTGCTATGAAGGGTTTCATATCGTCAAAGCCTTATTAGAATATTCTCTTATTTATATTTATTATACCTGATTATTGGTTTTGAGTGGGTTAATCCGACAGGCTCCTAGGGTAAATTATTGGTCTCCTCGTACTTGTTATATCTTGCTATGCACTCTGTTTTTGAAGTAAATCTTTTAAAGTAGCGTTTTGAACTTTTTGTGTTTGTTTATCATCGGTATAAAGAGTGAGAAAATCTTTAAGTACATCTATTGTTCCTATTGTATCGACACCGCCACCTTTATAAAAATTATCTATAAATTTGTTTAGCTTACTTACAACTTCATCATGATTCTTTTTTGAAAAATCTCTCGCACCATGTATAATATTCCCCTTATCATTCATTTTTATACTCGTAGTAAATTCTAAACTTATAATGGATTTTATTTGACCTTTTTCTTCATCACTTTTTCCTTCAAGTGATTTAGCAAGTGCTTTGTTTGCTTCATCGCTTAAAAACTCTAAAGGTCTATTTGCACTCAAATGAGAAAATTCTGCTCGTTCTACTTCATTCATATTGTCGAAATTCATCTTCAGCAAGGTTTCATAACGAGACTCATGTTTTGGTATAGTTTTTTCTAAAGCCACTTTTGTTGTCTCAGCTTTTTGTTGTACTTCTTGATTAGCCTTTGCTAAATTTTTGTCGTAGTTTTGCGATACTTTGTCATAAGTTTTGAAGAAAAACTGCATAGATTTCATAGCTTCAGGACTTATATATGCACCACCTTTTGGATGTTCTAACTTATCTTTTAGTTGTGCAATATAGTTATCATCAAAAGTCGGAGTTTTGACGATAAATTTATCAACTCCGTGTTCTTTCATCAAAGCTTGCATTGCCGGGTCTTCATCGTACTGTTGTTTAGCAGTTTTCATAAGTGAAAAAGATCCAAGAGTTATAATTGTACTCACTCCAATATCAAACTCACTCGCTCCATTTTTCTCCATCTCTTTTAAAGTATTGATAAATTTTTCTCTAAACTCATGAGAAGCCTCTTGCGGAAGGATACCGAAACTTTTAGTAATACCAATCTCTGTGACTCCATCACCATTATAGTCAATATCTTCATACCCATGCACCAGTAAGTTATAAGCACCTTCTTGTGAGACATTTGCAACATTTATGGGGTCAGCAAGGCTTTTATTTTTTTGTATAGTAGAGAGTTCTCTGTCACTTAAAGAGGAAAGAAATTCTTTGGCATTTGAGAGGTCAATCTTTGCATCTTGTGCTTTTTGATAGATAAGTTCAAAGGCTTTATCACCTTTATTGAGATTTTTAAAATTAGTAACTTCAGATAAAGATTTTAAATCTTGAATATAACTTTGCATGTTTTGTGAAATTTGCACAATACAACCCTTTTTTATGAGATATGGTTTCAATACAAGGTAAGCAAAAACTATACCGTTTTAAAATAAGTTTTTTGGATATAACGGGGGCGCGGGCAACGCCATTAAGTTAAGCCTACAACCACCTAATTTACGAACTTCCTGCTGATTAGTTTCCAACATTTTTCTTCTTCATTTTAAGATAATTTATCGAATTGGTGGCTATGGTGGACTTTTGTATATCTTTATCCAGCCGTGGTTTTGATTTCCTATTTGGTCGAATTACTATTGTATTTGTCAGAAAAAGTTTCTCCATCTGCTCAAGCATATCTTCTATTGGTTCATCCAAATAAAAAAGGTCAAATACCTTATGTTTGATGATATTAAAAGAGACTGCTTTATTTACTTTTTGGATATATTTATTCTCTTTGGTTTTCTCTTTTAGGTCTTGGTTTATGTCGTATGTCATGGCAGATTCATAGTTTGTCAAAAAGATAGTTGCAAAGAAATCTTGTTTTACTGATAATGCACTTTGACCTGTAAAGTTTTCTAAAGAGAGTCTATTTTTTATCAAATCAAAGTATGTCTCAATTCCCCATCTAAGAGAGTATAACTCTTTAAACTCTGATGTTTTAAGTACTTCTCTATCAAGTACATTTGTTGCCAACACTTCTACAGTACCGTTATCTAAAATTACCTGTACAAATCGTATTTTTAACTTTGTAGGTAAATTCAGACTTTTTAGATCATCTCTTATGATTTTAGGAGCATTTATCTCAAGTATCACATCTTTTTTTTCACTATGTGGAGCAAAAAGAAACTTAGCTTTTGAGAAGCTATTTGTTCTAATACGACAAACTATTTTTGTTTTATTATAAGCAACTGCAAAGAGTTCAAATGATGGATAACCTCTATCCATAAGCACTAAATCATCCTCTTTACAATACTCAAAGTGATTCATCGCTAGAGTTCGCTCATCATAAGCTATAAGCTCATTTATTTGACTACTATTTTTATTCTCAATACAAGAATCAAGTGCAATATTATTAAGCACATCAAAGAGGCAAGATACTCGTGCTTGAGAGACATCTTTAGCATAATCTTTTATCTGACATTTAACCTTCATAGGATTAAACTCTTTTTTTACATCCTCTGTATTTGGAAGTGTTACAATAGAACCATCTACAGCTAAGATTCTATATCCTTTATAGGTTTCATAATCTCCATCTTTGTAAAAGATTTCAGCTGCCATCTGTGCAAACTCTTCAAATGCTGTATAGTTAAGTTTCGCTCGTGCTTGCGTATATGCACTATTAGAGATAGTGACATCTTCACCTAAAGCAAGTTGTGTATCATTAATGCTGTTTTGTAAAGATTTATTACTCTTTTTAATCATCATAGTCATAATTTTAGCAAACCCTAGCTTTCTATCCCTTGTAAAAGAATTTATTCCAATTTTATGTTTCATCTGGAAAGATTCTTCTCTTTTTTTGTCTTTAAAAACTCCCGAAATTTCGATAGTTTTTTTTAACATAACCAACCCTTAATATATAAATATATTATACTCAAATAACACTTTCAGATAGCTTTGAAATCCCTATATTAAGTGGTTTGTAAAGATTTTACAAAATGTTTTTTGTAGTCTTTTAACTTCTACAATGGTATCTAAATACTTCTAATTTTAAAAGCTTTTTTCGGCGAGGGTAACATATTTTTGTTGCTACGTTTTGTTATGTTGATTAGCTACTTGATTGCTGTTTGTAATCTTTGATAAAAAGCAGAACTAATAAATTTGGGCATTGTGAAATCTCCTTCTCTTGTTTTACCATATATTTTTATTGCATAGTCTTGAGAAGCCATTTTTTTCAATTGTTCTAATGTCAAAAATAGAGTGAAAACTTCTTTTTTTACTGTCATTGTGCTAGAATATTGACCACTTCGAGTAGTAATAGTTGTTCCTTCTTCATAAGGATTGATTTCTTCAAACTTGAATACATAACCATCTTCGCCAACTGCTTGATTAAAAAATGCTCGTTCTGTTCCTAAGATTTTTAAATACATTTGCACAAATTGTATTTTATTGTTTTTTATAACTGATTTATAGCCAACTATAACTGGAAAAGTATCTGTAAAACCATCTCTAATAAGGTATGGTGGTGTTGACACTAAAGTTTGTTTTTTAAACTTATCATATTTAACAGTAGTTTCTTGCAAAACTTCTTTTTTTGAACTTGGAGCCATTTCATAGCCTGCTCCAGCGCAACCACTTAAACTAAACATTAATGCACCTAGGAGCCTGTCGGATTAACCCACTCAAAACCAATAATCAGGTATAATAAATATAAATAAGAGAATATTCTAATAAGGCTTTGACGATATGAAACCCTTCATAGCAGCTAACCGAAATCAGCCATTCCTGATGCCTCCGAGTATAGAAGAGTGGCTTCCAAAGAGGCATTTGGCACGCTTCATTGTAGAGATAGTCGAAACACTCGATCTCAATGATATCTACAAACACTACAAAGAAGGTGGCAAAGATGCCTATGATCCCAAAGCAATGCTTTCGCTTCTCTTTTACGGATATGTGCGGTGAGCGAAGCGAGGAAATACTCTTGGGGTGCAACAGGAGTCTTTTCAAGCAGAAAGATAGAACAGGCTACCTACGATTCTGTACCATTTAGATATATTGCTGTCAATACTCATCCCGATCACGATACCATTGCCAACTTCCGCAAACGTTTTCTTTCCCAGATATCCGATCTCTTTGTGCAGATACTTGAGGTAGCACAGAAGTCGGGCGTACTTAAAGTAGGCAAAGTAAGTCTTGACGGTACCAAAGTCAAAGCCAACGCTTCCAAGCATAAGGCACTGAGCTACGGACATATAAAAAAACTGCAATCCCAACTCGAAGCAGAAGTGCAGGCCTTGCTTGAAAAAGCACAAGAGGCAGACAACAGTAAAAGCGATGAAGGAGTGAATATCCCTGAGGAGCTGGAACGAAGAGAAGAGCGTCTTGAAGTCATTAAGGAAGCCAAAGCAAAAATAGAGCAACGCGCCAAAGAGCGCTATGCAAAAGAGAAAGCACTCTATGATGAGAAGATGAAGAGACGCAAGGAGAAAGAGAAGCTCACAGACAAGAAGACAAAAGGCAAAGTGCCAAAAGAGCCTGTCGAAGAAGTATTGGATAAAGACCAGGTCAACCTGACCGATGAAGAGTCTCGTATTATGAAAACATCAGGCGGAGGGTTTGAGCAGTGCTACAATGCCCAAGCCTCAGCAGAGCATGATTCCCGTCTGATACTCCATACCCATGTTACACAAAACACCAATGACAAACAGGAGGTTAAGCCTACACTGCAATGGTATGAGGTACATCCAAAACTCAAACCTTCCGCTGCATTCAATGCGGATGCAGGCTATTTCAGCGAAGAGAATATCAAGCTATGTGTAAAAAGCAAAATGACACCCTATATCTCATTTGGAAAAGAGCAACACAATCAGCCACTTGAAGAGAGATTCAAAGAGGCAGACCCTTTGCCTGATAATCCTACTGAAGTAGAAAAAATGAAACACCGTCTTCAGACCAAAGAGGGTAAAGCTATTTATGCCCAACGCAAATGTGTCATAGAACCCATCTTCGGTATCATCAAACAGGTAATTGGATTTAGGCAATTTATGCTCAGAGGGCTTCAAAAGGCACAAGGTGAGTGGCGTTTGGTATGCATGGCATACAATCTGAAGAGATTGCATACGATAATGGGATAACAGGAGACAGGGATGGCATATATCGAGCAATATATGAAGGATTTTAGAGAATATTTTCTACATTATCGCTCTAAAAATGGTTTTTTAAAAATATGAGAGATTATAGGGAGTATTTTTGGATGGGTATCAGACAGACTCCTAGCGGAAATTTATTGGCTATCTTCGACCGTTAGCAAAAGGATTACAATGTTTATAATATCATTAACATATATCGTAGATTTAAAAAAATAGATAAAATTTTATCTTTACATGTAGAGTACTTGAAAAATCAATATGAAAAAGGTCACTTTATGGCCTCGTATGACAAGTGATGAATTTATAAATTTAAAAGAAAAATAAAATTTTGATATAATATAACACTGAAGACAATAAGGGATTACTTTTGACTTTTATATATAGAGAACATGCAATTCAAAGAATGTTTGAAAGAGATATTTTTGAAATTAATGTTGAAGATACTATTAAAAATGGTGAAATTATAGAAGAGTATCTTGACGATAAGCCATATCCATCATTTTTGGTATTAAAAATCAACAACAAGCCATTACATGTTGTTTTTGCAAAAGAAGGATTAAAAAATGAAATGTATCATTTGTAAACATGGAGAGACAAAAGAAGGGACAACAACAGTGACTTTGGAAAAAGGTAGTTCGACTATCGTTTTTAAAGAAGTCCCAGCCCATATCTGTGATAATTGTGGAGAAAAATATATTGATGAATCTGTCACAAAAGAACTACTAAAAAAAGCAAGAAAAATTGTAAAAAATGGTGTAGAGATTGATATACGGAAGTATAATATAGCAGCATAGAGTTGCTAACAAAACAGAGTAACTAATAAATAGTAGAATAAGAATTTTTAGGGAAAACAAATGATTAGCTGTCAGCAATACGACTATATTGAAATAGCATGTATGTACCACTACCCTGTTAAATTAACCATGAAATCAGGTTCTGTTTTTGAAGGAAAAGCACTTGATACAGCTCGCAACGAAAATCATCAGGAGTGTATCAAAATCAAAACAGACAATAGTGAAATATTGCTTGTGCTTGATGAAATCAGTACACTTGAAACTGCTGTTAAAAACCCATACTTTAAGATTATTTCCTTCGTTTAAAACTTAAGTGTCTCTTACTTAAGTTTTAATATAATCAAAGCAAAAAGATATAAAAAAAGGCAACTTATGGAAATTGTTAAAATAGTATGTTCAGAGTGCAACACTCTTAACAGCAGCAAAGGCAAATCGAAAGAAGAAACCGTTACATGTAAACAGTGCCATTCAGAACTCGACAATCCTTTTGTTGTTGAAGCAGATGATGAAAACTGCATGCTGCACATCAAAGAAAACAGTATTGCAGTGTTGGTTGACTTTTATTCTACTACCTGTGGTCCGTGTATGGCAATGTATGAAGACTATGAAGATGCGGCACTTGGCTTTGGATCGACTGTAAGGTTTTTAAAAATAAATGCCGACAAACATCAAAAAGCAGCAAAAGAATATGGAGTGGGTGCACTTCCAACCATTATTGCCTTCAAAGAAGGAGAAGAAGTCGGCCGCATCAGCCGACAGCTCTCTCAGGTTGAGCTTACTCTTTGGGCACAAGACCTCGAAACATTATAATTTTACAAGGAAGAAAATGAACCCAAACAACAGAGAGGTACAAGCACGCAAAACCTGTGAACTTTATGCTTATGTACTGATCTCCCAGGACAAAGAAGTACCGGATGTCATTTTGGAATGTGCAAGTTCATATGACTATCCGGTAGAGTGTGTCAGTGAACTTGCACAGGAGCTTAAAAGTCTCGATACTGCCACTTTTGAAAGAATAATCAACAATCCTTTCTCTCAAGAAGCAAGAGACTTGGCTAGATGGTGGGAAATGTATCAGACATATATTCCCGTTAGCTAAAAAATTATAAGTGTTTTTAATTTTAAGTACAATCAAAAAATACAAAGGTACACTGTCAATTTTAAAAAGGATACAAATTGACAGCAAATGAAAAGTATGAAGTCATTACATATGAAGAAAATATAGTTTTTAATTTTACACTTCCCGAAGATGGGAAAGAAAACCAGTTAAGCAAAGAAGTTACTTTAGTCTGGGATGATGTTTTAGAAAAGTTTTTAGAGACATTTACACAGGAAAAATCTTATACCATTCACTTATTTAAGCATGAAAAAGAAAAAAACAGGTTTATCGAAAATATTGAAAATGTAACCGAAGAGATTATAGATCAGATAGATGAAGAGATAAGCCAAAAGATGAAATTTGGATTTGACTATACTTCTCCGACCTACGAAGATTAACAACAGCCGGCTGATGCCGCTGTTTTTAAGGTATTAGGAATTAGCTGATTGAAAATACTCAGCCATCAGCGTATCCATCGTTTTAACATGATCTAGCATCCAAGATTCTAAATTCCCCTTTATGTAAGCCATAATCGCATTCGTATCTCTTTTTTCTTCAAAATACTTAATGATATGCGCAAGCTCGCTTAAATGTCTGTCATGTTCCGCTTTATGCGAGTTATATGATGGAAAGTTTGTTTCCTGCATCATACTTTCTTCTTCTGAAAAATGTATGGAAGTATGTGCAAGGAGCTCCTTGAGCGTTGCAAGCGTTGATTTTATATCGTTGCTGCCTGCAGCTGCCTCAAGTTTGTTTATAAGAAGACTTTCTTCCAGGTGTGTGTCATTCATGCTCGGTATTGCTACCATCGAAAGTTCTTCTTGTACAATCAATTTTTTTCCTTTTGTATGCTAAACTGCATATACTCTGATATTGTCGGTTTCGAGTTGACCGTTTAAAATTCTCTGGATGGAAGTCAATGTTCCTCCTGAACTTGCACAAGATCCGCAGGCTCCGACATATGAGATATAAATATCAGTCAGACCGTTTGTCTCTTTAAGATCTATAAAATCTAAATCTCCACCATCTGCATGTAAGAATTCTCTGATTTTTTCATCTATAATTTTATCTACAGCATTAATCTTTTGGATGACACTCATGTTGTCAAAGTCCACTTTTTCCGTTGTTGTTTCGCTCATTATTGTCTCCTTTTTTTGATTATAATACCATTGGATACTTAATAAAAAATAAAAAAAATCAGTTGGTTTTTTTCCCGTTCACCATATGGGTTACGGAAATTTTATCGTTCACAGACTTGATTATAACCTCTGCGAAGTCACCCATTTCATACTTTCTCAGTGTAATTGTCCGCGTCGTTTCACCTGCAGTGTCCTTGACAACTTTGAATCCCTCTTCTTTAAAGTGAAGAATACACTCATCAGCATTCGAGTAGGCGGAAGATTCTTTTGTTGCGTCATTGTATGGCTTCACACTGATTTTCCCATCACTTTCATCATAGGAAATTTTCAATCCTACGAAAGGCCTGTTACTTTTCTCTACCCATTGGCTAGTGTCAAACTCTTTTGTCTCACCGTCAGATAACATAAGCAATCCCTTGCCGTTATCACTGTTAAACTGAAATATCATTCCCGTCATGCTCATTTGTCATCCTTGTATATTTACTGAATTTTAACCTCTTTAGGCTTAAGGCAAGAAAGGGTAAGATTCAACTTATAAAACCCTACCAAAGGAGAAGTATTATGCTCATGGCAAATCTGCAGGATGATATCAGTGATGTCGAACTTAAACAAAGATGGCGGCTCTACTGGATAACGACAATCTTTGAATTTTCAAATCTCAAACTCCAAGAGATGGCATGGGTCTACCCCCAAACTGCCAAATGGCCAGAAGATGAAGTGTGGTCTTCTTCCTTTGATGAATGTATAAGTGCCTATTTTGAGATATTAGCACTCGACGACGCTTACGAAAAAGCTGTCCGGAATGCAAATGTTTCCAAACAAGAGGCTGATCATGCAAAAAAGTTTCATCAACTTGCAGCCTTTTATATGGAACCGGATGCAAATTCTCAGGAGATACTGCAGGATGAAGAGTGGCTCATGGTTGTCAGTGCAGCAAAAAAGTTCTGGGAGTATTTGAAAAAGAATGTCACATCACAAAGAGAGAAAGACTTGATGAATAACTTAGAAAAAAAGTTTCCATTTTCTTGTGACTGAGTATTTAAGAGACTTATAGCTACAATTCATGAAATCAAAAACCATATTCTTATGAAGGTAACAGCAAAAATGATAACACAAGAAGAATTAGAATCGATACAAAGCAGTGACGAGAATGTTCGCAGAGCATTAGCAAACAACCCAGAGACATCTACAGAAGCATTGGATAAATTAAGTGAAGATGAAAACCAGTTTGTACGCGCAAGAGTTGCTGCACATATCAATACATCTTCTGAGACTTTAGACAAACTGAGTAAAGACGACAGCCCGTTTGTTCGTGAATTTGTGGCAGAACACCCAAATACTAATGTTGCAACACTCATTGCACTCAGTGAAGACTCAGAAGTTGTATCATGGGTAGCCGGCAATGCAAATACTCCTGTTGAGATACTGGACAGACTCAGCAGTGACAATGATGTCTTTGTAAAGATCTCTATAGCGGTAAATCCAAGTACAACACCGGAGATATTAAACAAACTCAGTAAAGACGAAGATGAAAATGTACGGGCAGCCGTTGCAAAAAATCCGATTACACCACTTGACATACTGGAAAGATTAAGCAAAGATGCCCATGAAGAGGTTCGAAAAATTGTTTCAGAGCATCCAAGCAGAGCGGAGTAAATCCTCTAAAAGCTAAGGATATTTTAAAAATATATTAAAAAAATAACATAAACAGATATTAACAAGAACATTTTCCAGAAATTTACTATACTACGGCCTGAATTTTACGACAAAAAGGGGAAATAAATGGCGCAAAATAATCCAAAGACAGTAGACCTGGCAATAATAGGTGCAGGTCCTGGAGGAATGGCAGCTGCTATAGAAGCAAAACTGGCCGGTATCGAAAATGTTATGGTTATAGACAAGGCACCACATCATAATGATATGATTCACAAGTTTTATAAAAAAGGCAAAAGAGTAGATAAAGACTGGATGGGAATCAAGTTTGAATTTACCGGCAATGTTACTTTTGAAGAGTGTTCAAAAGAAGATTATATCCAACAAATGAATGATAAGTTAAGTGAAGCCGGTGTATTGGACAAATTTGAATACAACCATGAAATCATTAGAATTGAAAAAGAGGAAGACGGACTTTTTTCAATTGTTTATGCTACAGACGGCATAGCTGAAGCGCTTGAAAATATGAGAGCAAAAAATGTCATTCTTTCGGTTGGTCGCATGGGGAAACCTAACAAGCCAAAATACAAATTTCCAAAAGAACTCAAAAGTGTACTTAACTTCAACCTTTCCAAAGTTCAAAACGGTGAACATGTAATGATAGTCGGTGGTGGAGATACCGCCGGTGAGTATGCCTATGGTTTAATTGAAATGGAAGGTATGGAAGACTGTGTTGTAACACTCAACTACAGACAGGCTGAAATAAAAAGAATGAATCCGATCAATACACAAATGTGTATGAAGTACCTTGATAACGGTAAACTTATCAATAAACTCGGTGTAGATGTTGCAAGTGTTGAACCGGGTACAGAAAGAGCAATCAAAGTAAACTTTACAGATGGAACTACCGGTGAATATGACAGAGCAGTCTATGCACTTGGCGGTACTACTCCAAAAGACATCCTTGTAAACTCAGGTGTTAAAACAGGGGAATGGGATGTTCCGGTATATGATGAAAAAACTTTTGAGACAAATGTAAAAGGTCTTTATACTATTGGTGATGTTGTTACGGATCAGGGAAGTATTGCCCTTGCATTCAATCACGCAAGTGATGCTGTCAAAGATATTGCTTCAAAGTTAAAATAGAGTTTATCTATTTTAACTTCGTTGTTTAGGACCTGGATTTATAAGTTGTGTTTACATTATCAATAAATGATTTTGTAAACATTCCTACGCGAGGATCATCCTCAAAATGATAGGCCGCAAATCCGAAAAAATCTTCTGGCGTAATGTCATACTCTATCATTTTATTTATTGCACCTGTTGTGTCATTGTTAAAAAAGAGTTCTGCAATTTCTTCACCCTGATTTTCACTGTTTTGAGCATCAGTCGGCCTGTAGCATTTTTGTTTGAGCATTTGTTCTTCAAGTTCATCAAGTCTGTCGCCCTCTTCTACAGTGGCTGTACCCGTTTTAAGAATTTGCATCACCAGTTGCTGCATTTCTTCTAATATTTTTGCCTGTTCGCTCATTTAATCCTCCTCTTCTTCATCAATACCTAAATTTTCAATAAACTGCTCAGCTAAAATATCTGCTTTTTTATAAAATTTTTGCGCAATTTCCGGCACAAACATGCCCTCAACAACATTTTTAAAAAGTATCAGCCAGCGTTCAAAAGTTTCTCTGTACATCTGCCCTAAAAATGCATGCGGAGGAAAAGGATCACCCTTGTAACCAATTTCTGCATTCATCATCAGCAGCCAAAACCCAATCAATGTATTTAAATGTTCATGCCATTTTCCACTCTTGAGGTCACTTCCCAGTGCTTTTGTAAAATAAGGGCTTAAAATATCATCTTTGAGTACATCAGCATAGAACCGGTGCACCATCTCTTCTACTTTAGCTCTGTCTACGGTATCATAAAGCATACACTCTCCTAGTTTTTAATCATAAAAGTATAGCTAAATTTTATTCCAAATGATAATGATAATCTTTTTATAGTCTTAAATAAAATAATTAATTTAATTCTTATATTTTCAGTTTGTTTTATTTTACTACCATTCTATCTGTTATAATATAAAAATTAGTTATAAAGCTGATACAAATTACAAGGAGTGTTATTATGGTAGAAGAACAAGTAAAAAAATTAAAAAAAGTAGTGGAACTTGTTGATAAAGTTCAGGTGAATCCTGATGTAACAGTTGATTATTTTATTCCTGGTGTTTTGGTTACAGAAAATGTCAAAGGACATGATGAGGCAAAAGGCCCGTATATTCAATTTACATATGCTGTAAATGACACTGACTCACATATTCAGATTGTGCCTTTAACATTAAATGATCTTGAAAAAACTCCTGAAGACCTGGCAAACTATATTACGTTTTCTCTAGAAACGTTTATGGCTGAAATGGACTCTCGCCAGTTTGGTGCACAGTAAAAACCTCACTGTAATCTAGTGATTTAAAGCTATTGGAGCCTCTTTTGGCTGCTAGCTTTAATTTGCCTTTCTCTTTTACCCCCTGCCTTTTATCTTATGTTTAGGCTCAACAACAATTCAGTAATATACACAAATTAAAAAATATTATATAAAAAAAACAATGCAATAAAGAGATGAGAATATGCCAAATTTAAAAGAGTTAGCCCAAGCAGCTATGGACAAAGAAGAAAAGAACAAACCGAGTTTAGCAGAACTGGCCCAGGCAGCAGTAGAAAAACATGAAAAAATCATTGAAGACAAATATGCCAAAAAATTGGCGCAGGAAGACAAAGAACCGATTGTGCAAGCAAACAACAACATAGAGCTTGCAAGAACTTTAAAAGAAAAACTTTCAAAAGAACTTTTCGGACAGGAACAGGCCATAAATACTGTTGTTAACAGTATGAAAAATGATATCAGCGAAAACAAAAAAGCGCCTAAAGCCACTTACCTCTTTTTGGGTTCTCCTGCAACCGGAAAAACTTTTTTGGCTGAGCTTATGAGTGAACATCTGCCAAAATATAAAATCATGAAGTTTGATATGACACAGTACCATCAACAAAACGGTGGTGAACTTTATGGCTATCCTGCCGGATGGAAAGGTTACGGTGTCGGTCAACTGACAGGTTTTGTACACAGAAACCCCAAAGCGATTATAGTACTTGATGCTTTTGAAAAATGTGACAACATCATTCAAAGTAACCTGCTTGGTATATTTGAGGGTGGCCAACTGCGTGACGGCTGTGGCTGGGACAAAGTCACAGATGCTCCCTGCAGTGAAGATCCGGACATTATATACAACGAAGAAAACGCCAACTATATGGTTGATTTTACACAGGCAATTTTTATCATCACCACAAGTCTTGGAAAAGAGCTTTATCTTGACAACCGCTTTAAAGAGCTTGTAAAACAGGATTATATTCAAGCCGAGTCTATGATTCTTGAAGCCATTAGACGTGAAAGAAAAAGAGACAGCAGAAGCGGCGGTTGGCAGGAAGCAATTTTGCCGGAATTGGTTTCTCGGTTTTCGCAGGCAAATATCTGTCTTTTTAACAAACTCAACTACGATGCTTATGCAAATATCGCAAAAAAAGTCTTTTTGCAGTATAAAGACGGCTTCAAAGAAAGATACAACATTGAGTTTTCAGTTGAAGAGAACTTCGATGATTTTTTGAAAACACAGATTCTGAACTTTGCACCGGAACTCGATGCCAGACGCATCAAAGACAAAGTCAGCACCACTTTTTTTGACAGAATAACAGCATATATAATGGATTCAGGTATTAAAACAAGCGAATTTAACAAAATTAAAATCTCCATTTCTAAAAGCTGTATCAACTACCTCAAAGAAACGATTGATCCTCTTATAGAAGATGAAACCCTTGTCAAAGAACTTTTCAGAAAAAACATTACACTTGATGTCGAAGATGCTATTACCAGCAAACGGGGCGTGATAAACTATAAAATTTTCAACATTCGATTTAAACAGGTGACAAAAATCAAAGATTTCAGTGAAGACGGATTGGTTTTTGACATTCCAAACGTTTCTTTTGATGATATAGCGGGGCATTATAAGGCGAAGCAAAGACTCCAGGAAGTCATTAACTTTTTTAAAGAACCCAAACTTCTTGAGAGTTTCGACATTGCACCGCCAAAAGGTATGCTTCTTTACGGACCTCCTGGAACAGGAAAAACAATGCTGGCAAAAGCCTTTGCAAAAGAAGCCGAGTTGCCTTTCATCGCTGTAACCGGACTTGAACTTCTTGACCCGGTAAAAACAAAACAAATTTTCGCTAAAGCAAAAGAGTATGCCCCCTCTATAGTCTTTATAGATGAAATTGACACCATAGGTAAGCGCGGTGGAGATGACGGAAAAGAGATCCCAATTAATAAACTTCTTTCAGAAATAGATGGTTTTTCAGATACAAAGGGAGAAAATATTTTTGTTATAGCGGCAACCAACTATAAAGAAAATATTGACAGTGCAATCATCAGACCCGGTCGTATCGAAATTCACATTGAGGTAAACAACCTTGACAAAGATGCCAGGGAGTATTTTTTAAATAAAATCATACAAAACAAACCTTCAAGCGGTTCTTTTGATATGAACAGACTGCTTATGCACACTGCAGGATTTACCGGTTCACAACTTGAACTGTTAAGCAAAGAAGCATCATTTTACTGTCTGCGTCACGGACTGCCTGCTATAACACAGGAAATCCTGGTTGAGCAGATAAATGCCATTAAATATGGAGAAAAACAGACCTATCTCTCTGCGGAGCAGATATTTGAAGAGACAGCGGTTTATGAAGCGGGGCGTGCAGTTGCTTCTAAAATACTGATGCCTCACATACATATAGAACATATAAGTTTGACACCAAGAGACAACAATGAACATTTTATTTCCAATGATTATAATGAAATTCAGGATAATATGACTGTTAAAGATTTTAAAAACAGGATATTGGTTTCCCTGGCAGGCAGAACCTCACAGATTAAGCGTTTTGGCAGCAGTGACGGAATGAATTCCGGTGCGTTAAATGACCTGCAACAGGCTACGCATGATGCCTATAAGGCAATAGCACATTATGGAATGGACGCAGAAGTCGGCTACATTAATATCAACGGAATTATGGATGCACAAAAAGGCAGCAGTGTCAGTAAAGATACAGAGCACTACCATACAAAAATCGACAAGGCACTTGAAAGATGGATGAATGAGAGTGAGGAAAATATTAAAAATTTTATTGATGAACACTGGAATATTATCGAAGAACTTGCATCTCTTCTTCTTGAAAAAGAGATTATTTATGAGGATGAACTCGATACCATATTAAAAACAAGATTATCGCACTAAAGGGCTCCAATGCATAAAAAATGGAATACTCCCGAGAAACTCGAGCAGGCGCTTGATGCAATTTTAGACATGAATCCGTATCTGAAAAAATAAGACTACATTGCATGTCCCAAATGTAAAGCCATCTCCGAGTCCCATTTTGATACATGTAAGACCAGCCACTTTTTAAAATCAGTTTCTAAAAAATCCTGCAGTTCAAGAGGACTTTTTAAGACGAGCCATCTTTCAAAAAACTTTGCAATCTTTTCTCTCATTGTATCATGATCATTCTTGTGAACTTGGTAATTGGTATAATTATTTTGTTTCATCATCTCTTCTTCTGTCTGAAAATGGTCTTCAACATCAAACAAAACAACTTTAAAAAGCTCATCAATTTTTTCTATATCTTTTGCTACGACTGCATCATAAAAACTGTTAATGATCTCAATTTCCTCATCATGAAGCATATTAATCACTTCATTGCTTACCTGTTGTACCTCATGCGGTTTAATCAGCATACTGTTATCTCCTTTTACTTGCCATAATACGTTCGAGCATCGAATCAAGCTTTCCGGTTGAGCGTATTTCGATGACTGATGTTACTACTCCGTGCAGTGCAACATAAATTAAAAATTCTGTAAGCTCTTTTGCCCCGCTTTCTTGCGCTTTTTCCTCAAGTATCTCTTTTTGCAGTTTATTTACACTGAATCCAAGTTCTACCGTAGGTTCTTCTGCAGACAAGCCTGCATCCGAGATACTGAAGGTCTGTGCTCGCAGGGCTACAACTTTTAAATATGTATAAATATCATCAAAACCGTTTTCCTGTGCTCTTAAATCTATCGTCTCTTTTTGCGCAGGTGTCACTTTAAAGTATATAGCAGTTTTTTCATCTGTCAAAATTTATTTCCTTCTTCTTTAGAGGTGCTCTTAAGAAAATATTATATAATTCTTTTCCTTAGCTGGCACAAAAAATAAGAAAGTAAATCCTGAGTACTGCCCTCTTTTTAGCCCTCTGCATGTAATATTGTTCTATGAAACTTAATGATATGATTTTACAGACACCCTACCTTTCACTCGAGAGTGATTTTTACAGCTTTCATGATCCTCAGCCACTACAAGACCCCTGTTTGATAAGTTTTAATGATGCAGCTGCCAAACTCATTGGTCTTGATACTGATGCCGGTGATGATCCCTCTTTTGTCCCACTGCTCAACGGTACCTTCTTGCCAAAAGGTTCACGACCGTTTTCCATGTGCTATGCGGGTCACCAGTTCGGACATTACAACCCCTGGCTTGGAGATGGAAGAGCATGTAACTTAGGAAGTCTCAATGGATGGAATCTCCAGCTCAAAGGCAGCGGCGAAACACTCTACTCCCGTATGGCAGACGGCAGAGCAGCTTTGCGTTCTTCCATACGGGAATACTTAATGAGTGAGGCGATGCACCATTTAGGTATTCCGACAACACGTGCTCTTGGAATTATCGGCTCAAAAACAAAGATTCTTCGCGATACGATGGAAGAGGCAGCCATTGTTATGCGTATGGCAACAAGCTGGATACGCTTCGGCTCATTTGAGAATTTTTACTATACAAAGCAATATACAAAACTTGAAGCACTTGCCGAGTATGTTATTGCCGAATCGTTTCCTCATTTAAAAGATGATGAAGACCGTTTTTTTAAAATATTTTGTGAAATTCTTCACAGAACTGCAACTACCACTGCAAAATGGCAGGCTGTCGGTTTTTGTCATGGCGTCATGAATACGGACAATATGTCTATAGAAGGGTTAACAATTGATTACGGTCCTTTTTCAATGCTTGATGATTTCAACTTTAACTATGTCTGCAATCACAAAGACCGTGTCGGTCGATACAGTTATGACCAACAGCCAAATATTTCCTACTGGAATCTTACCAAATTGTCAAAGGCTCTCTCTCCCATTATTCCGAAAGAAAGAATGCAAAAAAAGCTTGATGAGTATGGAGCCTCTCTTTATCCCAATGCATACCTCAAGGAAATGCGTAAAAAACTCGGACTGCAAGAGGTGCTTGAAGAGGATTTTGAACTCATAAAAGAACTTGTCGGAGCATTGCAGGATGCCTATGTGGATCATACCCAGTTTTACAGAATCCTCAGCCATTACAATGGCAACAAGGCAGATCTTTATGATATTGCGATGAATCCTGTAGCCATAGACAACTGGTTAAAAGTCTATGATAAGCGTCTTGAAAAAGAAAAACGCTCATCTGCACAAAGAAACAAGGCCATGCTTAAAACCAATCCAAAATACATCTTAAAGAACTATATGCTTCAAAAAGCTATAGAACTTGCGCAAAAAGGTGATTTTTCAATGGTACAGGCACTTTTGGATATTGCAAAAAATCCTTATAATGAGTTGCCGGAATTTGAACATTTTGCACAAGAAACACCGCAAGAGTATAAAAACATCGGACTTTCATGTTCATCATGACTGAGCCTAAATTTAAACAAAGAACAAGTAAACAAAAAAGCGATTATTGCTTTTTTACAAAATAATAATATCAGTCCGGATAATGTTATGGATTTTAGTCAAAAATTTGAAACAGCATATCATGTTGGTGAGAGTAGAAAATTTTATGAAGCAACAACAGTAGGATTTAACGTACTTGATACGACAGCAACAAATGTATTGCTCGTAGATATAAACAGTATTGAATTTGAAACAGAATTTAAAATTACTGAGCAATCATTCCATTATAACGATACCAATGAGACACTCACAATTAGCAGCAGTGAATCAGAAAAACACAATGAAGCATACAAAATAGTTATTAACAGTATTTATTTAGATTTTTAATGTATTGTTTATAAACTGTTGAGAGAACAAGGTTGCTTTTTTCTTAAAAACTTCGGCAATCTCAGGCACATAGACTTCATCAACACTCAAAGAGAAAAGTTCCAGCCATCTGACAAAACTTTCTCTGCTGATTTGGGGAAGTTTAATGTGTGCACCTATAAAGTTCCCTTTATAGGTTTTTTCACCAAGCATCTTGGCCAACCAAAAATCAACCAAAAGATCAATATGCTCAACCCACTCTTCACTTTGCATATCATCTCCGAGTTCATGCATAAAATAAGGGCCCAGTATGGCATCTTCTATGGCTTTTTCATAAAACAAAGTCATTAAAACTGTAAGGTTTTTTCTGGTAATTTCGCTTTGGAATTTCATTGTGCATCCTTTTTTCCAAAATAATTCAAAACGAATTTAAATTAATGTTTTTTCGGAACCGGTACTTCAGTGCCGGCTGTTGCAATAGTCTTGCCACTCTCAGCCGGCACTGAAGTACCGGTTCCAAATAAATGCTTAACTTAATGGCATTGAGACTTTAGTCTGGGCTGTACGTCTTGAAAGACTAAGAACTAGGTTAAAACCTGGTTTCCGAAAAACTGCCAAACTTTTGAAGCGAAAGTATAGCAAAATTTATAATAAAACCGAACTTTAAACCTCTTGCAAAAGAGGCAGAGTTTCCAAAAGTTTTTCGCAATATTCCCATTGATCAAGAGTTTCTTTCCATTTGGGATTAATTGCATCTACTCCAAAGTATGCACCAAGCACCATGCCTATGGCAATTGCCCGTGAAGCATTGTCTCCGCCAACCATTGCATTTGCCGCCAAGGCTTTGTTGAGTCCATCCTGTTCATCCGCATATTTAAGTATAAAATAAACCGAACCCGGTAAAGTTCCCTGTGTGGGAGATGCTTTACCAACTTTTATAGGCTCACTTCTTCCTACATCCCAGAGTTTTGCCATAGATGTCAGTGCCAAATCATCACAAAACTGCTCTTTTGAGAGTTCACTGTTTTCATCTGTTGCTTCTTTGTGTTTTGCTATAGCCTGGGCAACCTTGTTTTGTATAAAACCTCCCATCTGTACAGCTACAGTTTCAATGGCATCACGTGGAGTAGAACCATTAATGACACGGTGCGTAACTCTGGCAAAAAATTCGCCCCCATCAAGCGCTTCAGGATGACGGTGCGTAAACATTGTCTGTCGCGCAACCTCTGCAAGCGTCTCTTCATCATCATAGTAGGCATGTGCCGCAACATGACGAATGGCTGTGGCATTTGAACCACCACCCAAACGCTCAACAGGTACACCCTGTTTCACCTGCGCATAGGTCTCTTTTGTCATTGTACAAATCCATGAACCCCATCCGTTTTCCAAACGGTTCATCCAGTGTGGCAGCAATACGGCGACATCAAATTCTCTTGGCGGATTGGCCGTAGCTGCAAGATGTTCTAAAATGACTATATTGTAATCACCATAGTCAGTCGTTCCGCCTGCTTTTTTGCCAGGATGATAGTTTCTCTCACCCCAACCTATTCCATGCGTCTGTCCTCCCATCATCTCACCCGGACTCATAAATTTTTCTATCGCTTTGTTTCCGTATGCTTTGTAGATTTTCTGTGCGTCATACTCATAATGAGAACCCAGACACAAAGCATCGCCAACCAGTGCACCGAAAAATGCACCTTTTATCGAAGATTTCTTATTTCTTAACATATAATTTCCTTTTAAACTATTATATCAAGGTGACTTTTACTCAAAGAAGTTAAAATATATGTTCAAAAATACTTCAAAAGTTTTTAAGTAAGGAATACAACTAATGCAAAAAATACTCAAAAATCTTGCAGATACAGCAGCAGCAAGCAATACATGTAATAAAGAAATATTAAAAGACTACATAGTAAAACATGCAGGCTCTACGGAAATAATCTATAAAAAAGACTATCCTGTCGCACTCATAAATGAAAAAAGAAAAAAAGAGACTGGCAAGTCAGATGTAAGATATATTGATATAGTTACTCTCAACAATGATACTGAAAATCTTAAATATGCAGCGAAAAGAGAACAGGATTTTTGGAAACGACTGCTAAGTGTTGAGCATATTGAAGCGATGATTTCACTCCAACGTGTACCTAAAGATGAGTGTACAGATGTGTTTATAGAACAATCTCTCCAAAAAAGTAAAACCAGACAATGGAGTATAGAAACGCAACTCCGTGATGCAATGCGTGCAAATAAAGAAAACAGAGAACTTGGAGCAAAACCTTTTATTGTCCTTTTGTGCACAGCTGCCGTTACATGTAAACAAACAGATCACATAGAACTTCTTTTAAAGCACTATTTTCATGAAAATGTTCTTACATTCTTATCTCAAGACAAAAAAATTAAATATTATTTAGCCTATAGCGAACAGATGAGTGATATAAGAATGCGGTACTTTTATAAATTCAACAACTAAAAAAAACATATTTGACTTTTTTTAATAATTTGGTTAGAATATCCAATAGTTGAGTCTCCTGCAATAAAGAGACTTAACTCCAGGAGACTAATATGAATTATTATAAAACAATACCAGAAAAAGAAAAAATTATATGTATGTTATGCCAACACTACTGCCAGATGAAAGAGGGGCAAGTCGGTGTATGTGGAGTCAATAAAAATGAAAACGGGGAACTTAAGACACTTGTTTACGGGCATCCAAGTGCCTTAAATGTTGACCCTGTAGAGAAAAAACCATTGTATCATCTCTTACCAGGGACGACTGCACTCTCTTTTGGAACAGTCGGGTGTAATTTTAAATGCCCGTTTTGCCAAAACTGGCAAATTTCACAAGAGCATACAGTTGATGAAAGTGTATACATCTCACCTGAAAAAATGGTTGATTTGGACATAGAAAACGGTGCTTCTTCCATCGCCTATACTTACAATGAACCGACTATATTCTACCCATATGCCAAAGACATCGGCGTCATTGCCAAACAAAAAGGTCTGAAAAATATTTTTGTCACAAACGGATTTGAAACACCGGAAGTTGTCAAAGATATGGCCTCGTGGCTTGATGCTGCCAATGTAGACCTTAAAAGCTGGGATGATGCCTACTACAAAAAGATTTTAAAAGGCGGACTTGAGGCTGTCAAAGAGACACTCAGAGGCATGGTAAAAGAAGGTATCTGGGTGGAAGTGACTACCCTTTTAATAGAAGGTGACAATGACAGTGATGAAGATTTGGAAGCTATGGCATCATTTATAGCCAATGAACTCGGTGTACATGTACCATGGCATTTGAGTGCTTTTCATCCTGACTATAAAATGCAGGACCATGAGTATACAAAACTCCAAACACTGCAGCGTGCCAGTGATATAGCAAAAAAAGCAGGTTTATTGTATGTTTATATGGGCAATGTTCCCGTCCACGGCGATACATACTGTCCTGATTGCGGTACTTTGCTTATAGACAGAACAGGCTATGCAATCACAAAAAATTCTCTTGTTGACGGACATTGTCCAAAATGCAGACGAGCTATAGAAGGAGTATGGAAATGAGTACAAGAAAAGATGCGGTTGCGGGGCAGTTTTATCCCGCAAGCAAAGAAGAAATACAAAAAATGTTCGCTCATTACAATAAAATAATAGATGAGTCCATAAAAGACAAATCAGTCCTTGAAATAAAACCAAGAGCCATCATTGTACCGCATGCAGGCTATGTTTATTCTGCATTTACGGCAAATATCGCTTTTAGGCTCCTCAAAAATTCTCATGCGAAACGTGTGGTGGTGATTGGGCCGAGTCATCGTGTCTATTTGAACGGTACAAGTGTTGCGGAGTATGACAGTTATGAAACACCGCTTGGAAACCTGCCTATAGATAAAAAGCTTGCAGATGAATTGATAGAGAAATTCGGCTTACATTTTCAACCGGACGCCCATGCAGAGCACTCAACAGAAGTGCAGATGCCCTTTGTTAAAAACTATCTGCCGGAAGCTTCTGTTGTGGAACTTGTCTATGGAAATGAAAATCCGGCCAATTTGGCAAAAGTTATTGAATATTTGTTAGAGGATGAAGATACTGTTGTCGTTATCAGTACGGATTTGAGTCACTATTATGACATTGAAAAGGCAAAAACTCTTGATACCATTTGTCTTGATGCCATAGCCAATCTCAATCCTGCTGAGTTACATCAGGGCTGTGAAGCCTGCGGGATTATAGGCGTGGAAGCGATGCTGATTGCAGCAACACAAAACGGTCTGAAACCGACACTGCTCGATTACAGAACCAGTGCGGATGCCAGCGGAGACAAGTCGCAGGTAGTCGGTTATATGAGTGCCGCATTTACAAAGTAGTTTTACTCCAAAACAATCCACAAATGACTGTACCAGTACCATGCATTCCCCTGTGCATGGGCGGTACATGTGTAATGATTACGCGGATACTCCAAAGAATATTGTGCTTGCACTGTAACAGTTGTATTGTTTAGCCATTGTATTGCTATTTTTTTTCCATCAGCAGTAAAACATTGCAAATTTTTCAGCGGTTTTTTCAGTGTTAAAGTCAATGACGGAGGATTGTTTGATTCATTGACAAGAGTGTCTTTTAGTAAAACATTCTTTATAGGCAATGGTAGTGTGTTGATTTTGAGCCTAAACTGATCCATCTCCCCAAACCCTCCTGACATAGGAAATCGCGTTAAAGCCATAAAATTACTCTCAGATGAAATCGGACCTGAATTTTGGGCAACACCGATGTATCCCAGACTTTTTACCAAATTCATCAGTTTTAAATCATATTCACCAAAAGGATATGCCAGAATTTTTGGATTTTTACATACCTTTGCGCCAAGCTCTTTTTCTATTTTGGCTTCACACATTTCTATTTCTTTAGTAATATGTTTTTTGTAATTTTTGGGATCCTTTATGCCATCACGCACTAAAAACTGATGCGAATAGGTATGATTTGCATACTCTGCACCATATTTTCCCATCTCTCTCATCTCATCCCATGTCAAATAATGCACAGATTCATGCACAACAGGAGCAGAATTGACAAATACAGTAAAAGGAAATTTGTATTTTTTCAACAGAGGATAGGCTTTTGTATAGACACTGCGATATCCGTCATCTATAGTTATTGAAACCGTTTTATCCGGAAGTTCTTTTTTTTCAAGTAAATATTTTACTGTTTTAGAAAACGGCCAGACGGTATAGTTGTTGTCTGCCAGGTATTGCATCTGTTGTGTAAAAAGTTCCATAGATATACTCGTAGAGGGGTATCTGTCTTCATCAAATCGATGGTACTGCAAAACAACAGCATGGTTTTGGTGTGCCAAAAGAGAGCTTTGCAAAAGAAATATAACAAGTAAATAATGTATCAATATTTTCATGTTCTTATTATATCTTTATTTGATTTAGATACAATTATCGTATTATTTTTAAAGGCAGATTGTTATATGAACAACTATACAAAAAAACTCCTCTATCTTCTTCTGACATTTATAACGCTCATTGCCGGCTATGCCTATCTGCGTTATGCATACAAAGTGACTGACAGCACTCCTTTTACCCAGGAGATTGTCCTCATCATTCTTGGTACCATTGCAACAGTTTTTATAACCGCCCTGCTGCTGAACAAACAGACAGAAGTTGAAATAGAAAAAGAACAAAATATTAAATTTCTTGATTTAAAAGCGGCAACCTACGAAAGACTTCTGGACTTGATGGAGAACATGTCAGAACAGTCTCTTCTGACTGACAAAGAGATAACAAAACTGCGATTTGTGACACACAGACTTGCCATCTTTGCCTCACCTGCTGTTCTCAATGAATACAACAACTTCCTAAAAGTCCTCTCAGTGCTTTCCAAAGACGGAACACTTAGCAATGATGACCAACAGTTGGGAGAAGCACTCGGCAAACTTACCATACAAATAAGATTTGATCTGCTTAATGAAAACCCTCAGCAAAAAATTTATACAGCTGAGCAGATAAAAAGAATGATTAAAAAGAATTCTGACAGTTCATCCAGTATCAATATAGACTAGTCACCCCAGTGCAGTTTTTCTTTTAACACATCAAAATAGTTGAATTCGTCTCTGTGAATGAGTTTGACTCTTTTTTTGGCCAGTTTTATATGTATACTCTGTCCGATTTCGAGTTCATGCTTGTCCTGTCCGTCTATTATAAGCAATGCTTTGTCTTTTGGTGTTTTCATCTCTATGGAGAATTTTCCCGGTAAAACCACAGGCCTTTGTGTCAATGAATGCGGACATATGGGAGTCAGGGCAAAAACATTTGTCAGGGGAAACAAGACAGGACCTCCTGCTGAAAGATTGTATGCGGTTGAGCCTGTCGGAGTAGCCACTATCACACCGTCACCATAATAGGTATTGAATGCTTTTGAATCGACCAATGTCTCTACATGTATCATATTCGAAACGGAAGCCCGTGTGATAACAATGTCATTAAAGGCATAAAGAACAACTTCTTTGTTGTTTTGTATAAACTGGGCCTCCAAAATAGATCTTTCATCCACTCTGTAATTTCCTGCAACCAGATTTGCTACAAACTCTTCCAATTCGTTGAGATTGATATCTGCCAAAAATCCGAGAGAGCCGGCATAAATGCCAAATATCGGCACATCATGCCGAAAAGAGCGCCTGACAGTCGATATAAGTGTTCCGTCTCCTCCAAGTGTTACAAGGATATCTGAATTTTCACACAGATATTCAAATTCCATCCCCATAACACCTATCATGCCCCCGCTGATACTGTCTATAATTACTTCTATGTTATGTTTGTTAAAAATTTTTTCAAGCTTAAAATAGCTCTCTTTGAGTTCAGGAGTGGACGGTCGTAAAACAACACCGACTTTTTTAATTGTATTTGTTTTCAAAATTGCTCATTTGTATAATAATTTTGTTAATTATACTATATTTAGGTATAATCGCGAAAATTATTTATATAGGACTCTATATTTTGAGAACTCATTACTGTACAGATTTAGATGAAACAAATGTTGGAGAAGATGTCGTTCTTACCGGCTGGGCGAATAACTATCGCGACCACGGTGGAATTATTTTCATAGATTTGCGTGACAAAACAGGGCTTATTCAGCTTACATGTGACCCTGAGGATTCCGAAGAAGCGCATAAAGTTGCGAACAATGTCCGTGATGAATATGTTTTAATAGTCAAAGGGACCGTTCGTCTTCGCGGAGAAGGTTTGACAAATCCCCGTTTGAAAACCGGTGCTATTGAAATTGTTGTAAAAGAACTGATTATAGAAAACAAATCTGCTCCTACTCCTTTTGTAATCGGCGATAAAAATGTCGGTGAAGAGACAAGACTCAAATATCGTTACTTGGAACTTCGTGATCCTGATATGTATGAAGTTTTTCGCCTGCGTTCAAAAGCAGCGATTGCGGCAAGAAATATCCTTGACAAAAACGGATTTTTGGAAGTTGAAACACCGATTTTGACAAAATCAACTCCAGAGGGTGCCAGAGATTATTTAGTCCCTTCTCGTGTGCACAACGGTGAGTTTTACGCACTGCCACAGTCACCGCAGCTTTTCAAACAGCTTTTAATGGTTGGCGGGTTTGACAGATACTTTCAAATCGCAAAATGTTTCCGTGATGAAGATTTACGAGCTGATCGTCAGCCTGAATTTACACAAATAGATGTTGAGATGAGTTTTTGTAACCAGGAAGATGTTATAAAAATAGCCGAAGATCTGCTTGTGGCAATGTTTGATGCCTGTGGTGTTGAAATCAAGCCTCCTTTTAACCGTATTACATATAAAGACGCTATGGAATTATACGGCTCTGACAAACCGGATTTGCGTTATGACCTTAAAATGGTTGATGTCATAGACATTTTTGAGCGATGTGATAATGAAATCTTTACAAATATTGCAAAAAAACCACATGTAAACCGCATTAAGGCACTCAAAGTTCCGGGTGCTGATCTGATATTTTCAAAACGTGAAATGAAATCTTTTGAAGAGTATGTACGTAAGTTTGGCGCACATGGTCTTGGATACTTCCAGATGAAAGAAGACGGGCTCAAAGGTCCTTTGACTAAGTTTTTCTCAGAAGAAGACATAGCGCTTATCATTGAAAGAACCGAACTTGAAGTCGGAGATGTTGTATTTTTTGGTGCAGGTGAGAAAAAAACGGTATGGGATTACATGGGAAGATTCAGAAATTTCATTGCCGAGCATGAAAAAATGAATCTGATAGACGAAAATGCTTTTGAATTTGTATGGGTTGTTGATTTTCCAATGTTTGAAGTCGAAGACGGTCGCGTAAAAGCACTGCACCATCCCTTTACCATGCCAAAAGATACTGACAAAGATGATGTAGAAGAGATAGAGTCTATCGCTTATGACATCGTTTTAAACGGTACAGAACTTGGTGGTGGGTCTATTCGTATCCACAAAGAAGAAGTGCAAGAAGAGGTCTTTAAACTCCTTGGTATTTCAGAAGAAGAGGCACAGGAAAAATTCGGTTTCTTACTTGATGCTCTTAAATTCGGTGCACCTCCACACGGTGGTTTTGCTTTAGGATTCGACAGACTTATTATGCTTTTAACGAAAAAAACAAGTATTCGTGATGTTATTGCCTTTCCTAAAACACAAAAAGCCTCTTGTTTGTTAACTAAAGCACCAAGTCCTGTGGACAATGCACAACTGCGTGACTTACATATACGCCTGCGTGAACAAACAAAGGCATAATATTATGTCGCATACAAAAAAACTCTTTCTTATTATCGGAGCTCCAGGCTCCGGTAAAACTACAGATGCCGAACTAATAGCCAAAAACAATGCCAATATAACACACTACTCTACCGGTGATATGCTGCGAGCCGAAGTAGAGAGCGGGAGTGAAAGAGGCAAAGAGATACACAGATATATCTCAAAAGGCGAAATTGTTCCTATAAATATTGTCATTGAGACGATTATCAATGCTATAAAATCTTCTCCGACTGACATTATTATCATCGACGGCTACCCTAGAAGTGTAGAGCAGATGCTTGCACTTGATAGCTACCTGGAAAAGCATAAAGACATTGAACTCTCCAGTGTTATTGAGGTAGAGGTAAGCGAAGAGACAGCCAGAGAGAGAGTGCTTGGACGCGCCAGAGGTGAAGATGACAACAACGAAGTCTTTAACAACCGTATGAAAATCTATATGGAACCTTTAGGGCAGATCAAAGATTTTTATACGCAAAAAGGCATTTTAAAAGTCATTTCCGGTGAGCGAAGTATTGAAGAGATAGTTCACGAAATGGAAAGCTTTATTCAATCAAAAATCTAAAGGCCCACACGGTGCAAAAATTCATTTTAAAACTTTTCCCAGAAATTATGATCAAAGGACCCTCTGCAAAACGCCAGATGGTCGGTCAACTTTATAATAATCTCCTGACAATTCTACAGCGTATTGATACCAATATAAAAGTAAAAAAATTTTCCGATAAAATTGAAGTTTTAACCCCTGAAGATGTCTTACCTGAAGTCAGACAAAGACTTTTAGATACTCCGGGAATTGAGCAGATACTTGAAGTCCTGCAGTTTGACGACATGGACACAATTGACAAAATTAAAACAAAAATTCGTGAACTGGTGGCTGATTCTCTTACTGATAAAACCTTTGTGGTAAGAGTCAAACGTACAGGCAAACATGATTTCAGCTCTATTGATATAGAAAGAACTGTCGGTGGACACCTTTTAGCAAACTCAAAAGCAAAAAATGTTTCGTTGAAAAATCCTGATGTGATTGTACAGATGGAACTTATTCAAAACCAGCTTAATTTTATTTCTACAAAATACAAAGGGCTCAGCGGTTTTCCCATCGGAACACAGGGAGATATACTCTCACTGATGTCTGGCGGATTTGATTCTACTGTGGCTTCGTATCTTACAATGAAGAGAGGAATAAAAACGCATTTTATTTTCTTTAATCTTGGCGGTATGGCACATGAAATCGGTGTAAAACAGGTTGCTTTGTATCTTTGGAATAAATTTGGATCTTCACACAAAGTCAAATTTGTCTCTGTTGCTTTTGATGACGTGCTTACAGAAATCTTCAGGGCAACACCACCGACTTATATGGGTGTAATGCTCAAACGGCTTATGCTTCAAGCCGCTGAAAAAGTTGCCAATGACATGGAGATAGATGCCCTTGTAACAGGAGAGAGTGTTGCCCAGGTTTCAAGCCAGACACTTCGTAATCTTGCACTCATAGACGAAGTCAGCAACAAGCTCATTTTGCGTCCTTTGGCAACAATGAACAAACCTGACATCATGAACATAGCCAATGAAATCGGCACTCGTCATTTTGCCGAAAGTATGCCAGAATATTGCGGTGTTATTTCTCAAAACCCAATCACGCACGGTTCGCATAAACGTATGGAGAAAGTAGCACAAAAATTCAACTATGATGTACTTGATACAGCAGTAAAAAATGCACAGCATTTAAGTATTGATGAAATAGTGGATGACATTACAAATCTGGCACCTGTTGAAGTTGTAAATGATTTAGACAGCGGTGATTTTACGGTGATAGATATTCGTCCAGAAGAAGAGTGTATTGCGCTTACATGTAACACGCTCAAGATACCTTTTCACAAACTAAAAACAGAGTTTGACAAGCTTCCGAAGGACAAAGAGTATCTTCTGTACTGTGACAAAGGCATCATGAGCCAGTTACATGCACAGTACTTGCAAGATGCCAAAGGCTGTGAAAATATTCGGGTCTATAGACCCGAATCATAGCAGGTGATTAGTCACCGAGTTCTGAGACAATCGCTTTTTCAACATCTGCAATGTCGGCAGTACCGTCCACTCTGATATATTTAATATTCGGATTTTTTGCAGCCTGTGCTTTATAGTAGTCTATGAGCGGCTCTGTCTGTTCATGGTAGACTTTCAGTCTGTCCTGTACCACTTCCTCTTTGTCATCATCACGCTGTACTAAATCTTCACCCGTTTCATCATCTTTGCCTTCTACTTTTGGCGGATTGTAAACAATATGATAGGTTCTTCCGCTTGCCAAATGCGCACGTCGTCCTGACATACGTTTGACTATCTCTTCATCAGGTACATCTATCTCTATCACGGCATCTATTTCAATACCTGCATTGGTTACGGCATCTGCTTGAGGAAGTGTACGAGGAAAACCGTCTAAAAGATAGCCGTTTTTACAGTCATCCTGTGCAATTCTGTCTTTGACAAGCCCGATGATAATGTCATCTGTTACGAGCTGTCCCGCATCCATAGCCGCTTTTGCCATCTTACCCATCTCAGTTCCTGCTTTGATTGCGGCACGAAGCATGTCGCCTGTAGAAATTTGTGGGATGTTATACTTCTTGGTTAAAAACTGCGCCTGTGTTCCTTTTCCTGCACCCGGAGCACCTAAAAGAATTATTCTCATTAATTTTCCTCCTCATCTTTAAATCCGAAATCCTCTTCCGTATCACACTCTTGTGCAGCTAATATGTCGGCAACAAGCTCTTTTGCCTCTTCCTCTTCCATATCACCGTTTTTAATGTCTTCTACAACATCTTCGAGGTCAGATTTGAATTCACGAAGCTCTTCTATCTCTTCTTTGGCATCCTGTGTTGCCTCTTTACTGCCCGCAATTTCTTCAAAGATCTCATCGAGTCTTTCTGTAATGTCAGGAATAACACTTTTTGTCAACAGTTCTTCTAGTTTTTCTATATGTGACATTTTCTGTCCTTGTTAATTATTTATGAAATAATACTATAATTATGTAAAAAAGTGGTATGATGAATTTTTATGCAGTTATTATTGGAACAGAAATTTTAAACGGAAGACGCGTTGACAAACATTTTGATTTTTTAAAAAATGAGCTTGCAAAATACGGACAGGAACTTTTTGCCTCTTTTGTCATCAAAGACGATGTCGGACTGATGAAACGCACCTATAAAATGATACTCGACGACAAAGAAGCAGTAATGTTCTCTTTTGGCGGCATTGGTTCCACTCCTGATGATTTGACACGGGAAGTGGCCGCGGAGGTTTTTAGGAATTCCAAGCCCGTAACCCATGAAAAATTCAAACAGGACATTATCAACAAGTTTGGCAACGAGGCATATCCCCATCGTATCCACATGGCGGAGATACCGCCAAATGCAGAACTTCTGCCAAATCCGGTAAACAATATGTCCGGTTTTGCTTTGGACAGGAGGTTCTTTTTTATGCCGGGATTCCCCTCGATGTCCCATCCAATGAGCAGTGAAATAATAAAAAAATATTTTTCACGGGCAAGGAAAAAGTACAGATATACACTGCTGGCAGAAACAAGTGAAAATACACTCATTGATGTTATGCAAAAACTTCCAGAAAACATTGAGCTTTCTTCCCTGCCAATTTTTATAGAGAACAAACCAAATGTGGAACTCTCTTTAAGCGGAGAAAACAAAGAAGAGGTAAAAAAATATTTTGATATGTTTCAGGAGGAACTCACACGCAAACATATACCATTTAAAATATCATAAATCAAAGAATTTTATCATGTTAGTTTGATTATTGGTACTTTTATTGCTTTTATCTCTCATATATGTTGTTTATCGCATGACTTTAACACCTCATAAAGAGGAGTTTAAAGAAAAAGAGCAACAGCATTACACTTTTAAAATATAAGAGAAAATAAAACTATGGCATTAATAATGAATAACCATGTCTTCAAAGGGCATAAGACTTTACTGGGTAATAAATTTGTTACATATAAAGAACTGAACCTCCCGAGTCGTACTGATGTACACCAATACGCCAAGAACGGTTTTGACTGGGGAAACACCTCAAAAGGTGCCTTGCAACTTGCTTTTGCAATACTCTACCAACTCAGCAATAAAGAAACAGCACAGATGTATGCAAAAGAGTTTTGCGAAGATGTTGTCAAACAGCTGAATTCCCGCGACTGGGTTTTAGAAGCTTCAAATGTTCTTGCCTGGATGGATACACACTGTACTACAGTTACTGAAATAGAGCAAAAAAGACCAAAACCAAAAAGATTAAAACCTGCAAACAGAAAAATCAAAAAAGACAAATCAAATGTTGTCAAAGATATTTGCAAAGAGCTTCAAATTACACAAAAACAGCTCGCCGAAGTTCTTGAAGTGCCAGAAGGTACCGTCAGCAGCTGGGCTGTTAAGAATGAAATCCCCAGACTCGGCAAAAAAGCCATAGAATTTTATATACAAAATACAAAAAACCAAAAAATCGTTGACAGCTACAGAAGTTTTATAGAACTTTTGCAAGCATCATAACAAGGATACCATTGAAACCAAAAGACGAAGTGACAAGAAGTTTGTTAATTGACAAAAACACATGGGATGAAGCGATGAAATATTCACGCAGTCGCTACAAAATGAGCCTGAGCAAAGTTGTTGAATCTTTGCTGCAAGAGTGGCTTGCCAAAGAGAAAAGAAAGCCTCTGGACAACACGAAACAAAAAAAGTTTTTTGAATAGACTACCTTGCATATCCTCTGTTTTTAGGTGCAGTTTCATCATAGTCAAAAAGTTCGAGTATGCTTTTTTTATTCATTTTTCTGGCAAAATCTACGGCACTGAAACCTTTTGAGTCCCGTACATTTTTGTCAGCACCCTCCTTTAAAAGAAGTTTGGCAATTTCAACTCTCCCGTAACATGCCGCACCCATCAATGCGGTAAAACCGCTTTTTCTTGTCGTATCATTTACTTCTTTACCCTGTTTTATCAGATATTTTACTATTTCAATTTTGTCATAGGTGATTGCCATATCAAAAATACTGACGCCTTCATCATCGCAGTCAAAAATATCTGCCCCGTTGTTTATAAGCAGCATAATTGTCTCATCTGAGCACTGTGCACGTAATGCACAGGCAAGTACAGACTCTCCCGCCTCATTCTTTTGGGAAAGTTTCCCGCCATTTTTTATGTATTTTTTTATACCAAGATAATCATCGTTTTTTAGTAGTTCAAGCCAAGTGTTCAAAATATTCTCTTTTTATTTTATTATTTAAATTATATACTAAACTTCGTTAGTAGTTTTTAAGTATAATTGCAAATCAAATTTATTAAGTGAGAATTCAATGGACGTTATTCAAACAGCAGATGCATTTAAAGCATTGGTAAACAATATTAAAACAAATACAACAGGATACAAAGATCCTTTGGTCTTTGGTATAGCACGAGTAGACCTGGGACAGTTAAATGTAAACAAATCTCTTCAGGCAACCTATCCGGTAATCAACTGGGATGAAAATTTTGGCAGTGCCGCGATTTTTATCCAAGCACTTGCAGATCAGGGAATTACAGTAGATTTTACACAAAATGAAGTCGTATGTGACATAAATTTACAG
Source organism: Sulfurimonas sediminis (assembly GCF_014905115.1). NCBI lineage: Bacteria > Pseudomonadati > Campylobacterota > Epsilonproteobacteria > Campylobacterales > Sulfurimonadaceae > Sulfurimonas > Sulfurimonas sediminis. The sequence goes on along the minus strand of NZ_CP041235.1, from coordinate 1,127,629 downwards.
TTTTTAAAAGATTGTCTCAATGCTTTTACACCTTATTCTGACGAAGCACACGGTGATGCACACAAAAACATTCAAGTAGTTTCGGCACTCTATTCTCAAATAGTAAACAACGGAAGTCTTGAGGGTGAATTCAAAGTATGCTTTATATTTGAAGATGCACCTTGTGAAAGCGTAGAAGCGACCTATCTAAAACTGTATGCAATCTCTCTTGCAAAAGTAGGACTTCGTGAAATCAATCTCAACGGTGCCTTCGGTGCATTGCCAAATGTTGCATGGTCTAACGGACAGCCGATAGAACTTGATTATTTGCGGGAGTTTGAAATTGAACTCAAACTTGCAAATGAGTACCCTCATATTGATTTTGTAGACAAATTTCCAAGATTTTTACAGCACATCATTCCTGCGGATAATACACGTATACTTGACACTTCCAAAGTACGTTTCGGTGCACAGCTTGCGGCTGGAACAACTGTAATGCCGGGAGCTTCATACATAAACTTTAATGCCGGAACAACCGGTGTGAGTATGGTTGAAGGCCGTATTTCTTCTTCTGCAATCGTTGGTGACGGTTCTGATGTCGGAGGTGGTGCTTCAATTCTCGGTGTACTTTCAGGAACAGACGGAAACCCAATCAGTATCGGCAAAAACTGTCTTTTGGGAGCAAACTCTGTTTGTGGTATTCCTTTGGGAGACGGCTGTATTATAGATGCCGGTTTGGCAATTCTTGAAGGAACAAAAGTAGGTATTTACCCAACTGAACTTGAAAAAATCAGAGAAGTAAACAAAGGTATAGCCATTGAGGGTGAAATTTTCAAAGCAAAACAACTTGCTTTTTTCAATGGACTTCACTTCAGACAAAACTCTTTAACCGGAGAAATCACTGCATCGCGATCTACTCGAGAGATTAAGCTCAACGCCGACCTGCACTAATTTTAGAGTAAATATTGAAGAAGAATTCTTCAATATTTATCATAACTGCTTATACTCTGCTAACAAAATTATCTTACAGTACTGCAAATCTTAACAAAAGGGAAAATGATGAAAAAAACTATTATAGGCCTGTCACTGATCACTACTGTCCTGCTTTTTGGAAATGACACTGTCAATACGACACAGTTTTTAAACAACGCGATTGAAGATGCATATGACATACATAACACATTTAAAAACAAAACAGATGATCTGCTAAATAGTGATGAAGCTTTACAAACTTATGCCAAAGAAGTTGTAAATTTTGAATCAAAACTTGAAACATTTCTAAACAACAGCACAAAAGAATTTCAATCAACAAAAGATGCACTCAATGCCTTGGATGATGTAGAACAGTTAAGCACACAAATAACAGTAATAGCAAAAACAACAGCTTATCTTGCATCACATCAGGCTGACAATACAAATGAGAGCTACAATAATACTATACAAACAATGTCAAAAACTATACTCAGACTTTCTAATGATATTGGCACCATGGCTGACAGAATTGGTGAAATGGCAGATAGAATTGGTGTAATGGCAGACAGAATTGTGCAAACACAAGAAATTCAATCCAAAAACTATACCGCAACTTTGCAGTTATCTCAATATGCTATGAATTTGGCTTCCAATCAAGCCGAAGCTTCACGTAACATGCCAACAAACAGTTTAACAACTTCTATGTCAAATAATAATATGCAGACTCAAAATATGAATCAAAATAATCCTCAGGGCACTATCAGAATGCACTAAAACTTTATGCTATAATTATGCAATACGAGGAGGCATTTATGAATATCTCAAATAATATTGCATCCATTCAGGCAAATACAACTGTCCTGAATGTCAGTGCAAATAATATTGCAAATGTAAACACAGACGGATTTATTCCAAAAGATACAAGAGTTACAAATGATGCAAACTCTGTGCGTGCAACAATCAGAAAAGCTGATGACAATGGCTCATCAAGAAGCCAAACAGACCTGGCAAAAGAGATACCCGATCAAATCATTGCACAGGATGCAACTGCTCTCAATGTGACTGCCATAAAAACCCAAGATGAGATGATGGGAACGCTTTTGGATATAAAAACATAATTAACGGGTCACAATATTCATACTTTTGAGATTTTTTAAAAAAGAGGCACTCTCATCAAAGTCAGACAGGTTGTTTCCCATTTGAAGAGTGCTAAAAACTGTTTTACCAATGATATATCTTCCCTCAACTCCATGCTTTAGTGTTTTTATTCCCCAAAGATTTTGAAAAATAATTATTTTGTTATTTTTCGTTCCAATATACAAGGCTATATGTCCTTTTCTATACAACAGAGTTTCAAAAGGGACTCCGTATTGTTGAATCATTTGTATTTTTTTCTCATCAGAGATATTTTCTAAAGATATAACCTTGCCTACTCTGCTTTGCTGATAAGAGTTTCTTGGAAGCCAGATACCAAACGGTGCAAAAAAATCTCTCAACGTTGAAGAACAATCTCTTTGATTGTATATGCCACCCCATCCGTAGTTTACATGTAAGAGTTCTCCCATTACAAGATTGATGTTTTTTGCATTAAATTTCAGTATTCCCTTATGTCCGATTTTTCTGTTGACTGAGGTGTATACACAATACGGTTCTTTCAATATGTATTCTGCAATTGTTACAATGTGAAATTCTTTGTCATTTTGGCTGATGAGCGGAAACATTGTTCCCAGAGTCGATTTAAATAAAAAATCTTTTTTTGGTGTATACAAAGGAATATTGTCTTGTAAAACAAATACCTGTTGTGCCTTTTGCCACATCTTTGTGCATTTCCTGTCCATGTAGACAATGTCTCTTGCGTGTACCCATCCGTAAGCAAAGCTGGATTTGACAAATACCCACTCTCTGTCTTTTGAATAGTGTGAAACAAAAAGCGGCTTATTTGCGGCAACGGTAGAGTTTTGCATGTAGTCAAAAGGAAAGCCCTCGCCTGCTTTATTCGGGTCTCTCAAAACCGGCCTAGTGGTAGGAAAAGCTCTGATACTCACTTTTCTCAGGGTAATTGCCTGTTTGTTTACACTGGAATAGGCTTCAAAATTAGAATTGTTTTTTATTAGTTTAAAAAAATTATCATCAAGCGGCTGTAGATTTTCTCCGTAACTGTTTGTGGCATCAAATAATTTATATGCCCACATCGCATTTTCTAACGGAATATCCATGCTGTCAATATGCCACGGCTGAAAATACATTGTGGCAAATTTTTCTAATGACGAAATATATCTCTCATTTACAGTATCGGTATAAGCTGAAACATCCTGAGAAATCTCACTAAAACCTTTCACATATTGTGCTTTATTCAACTTCTGATGAGAAATACTCTGTGATGTTTTTTGCGAACATCCACTCATCAGGACAAGTGCTAAAGATAGATACAGATACTTCAAAAAAATCCTTTAATCTACATCACCAAACCGGCTGACAACCCTGCCAACAACTTCAACCTGATTTGCATCAAGTGTTTGTGTACTATAGACAGAATTGTCAGAGATTATATCAAGTTTTCCGTCAATTCTCTTTTGTACACGTTTTATGAAAAGTCCCGCTTCGGTTCTTATGGTAAAAATACCACCGCGGTTGATATCTGTCTTGCTTCTGTTAATAAATACAATATCATTATAACTAAAAGTAGGTTCCATTGAGTCACCCGAAACATTAATAGCTTCTATATTTTGTAGCTCTTTTTCTCCACCGAGCATAAAGACAAACTGCTCAGGAATTTCAAGCTCTTCTACCTCTTCACACTCTATGTCACTTCCTCCTCCTGCACTGGCATTGATATCAGAAAAGTATTTGACCATATAAAATTTATTTGTTGCTTCAACCAAACTTTCAGGAGACTGTCCATACAAAAGCCAGTTTATAGAGATACTTCTTTTGGCACAAAAATCCAGTAATTCGTTAAATGGAATTTTGTTACGTTTTTTCATTGTTGCAAAATTCATCTGTGAAATACCCAATACCGCAGCCACATCTTTGTCAAAAACTTTTTTCGGAGCAACTTCGTCAGAGATAATGCTTTTAATCTCTTCCACTATATCTAAAAAACTATTCATTTTGAACCCTTTTTATATTGATTTGCAATAGTATAGTCTAAAAATTGATGAATGTCAAAAAATATTTGGCAATTTGCAATATTTTTTATGTTTTTTTTGAATTGTTGTAGTATAAGTACATATTTATATAAAGGATGAAAAATGTCATTACTTATAAAAAATGCAGAAAGTTTGTTTGAAAAGTTTGAAAATCATTTAGAAAAATGGGCAGAAAAATTATTTTAGGATTTGAGATCTTTGTCTTTTTCACGTTCTTGCGATTTTGTTTTGTGATATCCGGCAAATATAAAAACCATAAATAAGACAAAAAAGAGTGTCATAACTGTATCAACCAGACTGTTCATTGTTTACTCCTCGCTAAAAGTAGAATAATTTTGACGAATTGCATCATAAAGAATTATTCCCGTACTGATAGCAAGATTAAGACTGCGCCCGTCTTTTGTCATGGGAATAGTTATATTTTGCGCTTTATATTTGTTTAAAAGATCTTCTGGTATTCCTTTTGTTTCACTGCCAAAAAAGATATAATCACCTTCTTTGAATTTGGCATCAAAATAGGGTTTGTCCGTTTTTGTTGTAGCAAAATAGGCATTATCAGTTATATCGTTACATGTAAAGAATTCATCAATACTTTCCCATACTTTCAAATCAAGTTTATCCCAATAATCAAGACCTGCCCGACGGACAGCTTTTTCATCTATATCAAAACCTATAGGTTTAATTAGGTGCAGCGAAGCTCCTGCATTGACACAGAGTCTGCCTATCGCTCCAGTATTGTTTGGTATTTGCGGATGTACCAGTACTATGTTAAATGCCATTAAAAGATTACCGTTCTGTTTGCATAGGTAAAAATTCTGTCTTCAAGAGCCAGTTTCAATGCTTTGGAAAGTACTACTTTTTCAACATCTCTGCCGGCACGCTGCATATCTTTCCAGCTGTAGGCATGTGTTACATGGATTGTCTCCTGGGCGATAATAGGTCCTTCGTCAAGATTGTTGTTGACAAAGTGTGCTGTCGCTCCAATGATTTTTACCCCTCTGTCATAGGCTTGTTTATAGGGATTTGCACCTATGAATGCCGGTAAAAACGAATGGTGTATATTTATAATTTTATTTTCAAATGTTTCAACAAATCTTGGTGTCAGGATTCGCATATATTTTGCCAGAACTATAAAATCAACCTCTTTGTAGCTTTGAACAGCTTCAATAATTTTACTTTCATGCTCCTGACGCTCCAATCTCTGATGAGAAATCGTGATATAAGGAATATCAAACTTTTTTACAAATGATTCCAAATTATCATAATTGGAAATAACCGCTACAATATTCGCTTCAAGTTCACCCGCTTCATGACGGATCAGAATATCGCCGAGTGCATGAATCTCTTTTGTTGCCATTATTATGATGTTTTTTTTCTCAGGTTTTACGATTTTTATGCCGGAGTGCTCAGGCAATACTTCGCGTAAAGCTTTAAACAGTTCTGTATTGTCAACATTCCCCTCAACAACACTGCGCATAAAAAACTTGTTGCTTTGCCTGTCAACAAACTCACTGTTGGACAGAATATTCAGATCATAACTGTAAAATATACTTGAAACTTTATGTACAAGTCCTTTTTCATCATTTGCATCTATTAAAACTCTATATTGACTCATCTACAGATTTCCCTTTTCCAACTTTTCTACACGGGCGTCTATTGTTGCCAAAGTATATTCCAAAAAGTTAAGTGTTATGTCTACTTTGGCTTCAATATTTGCATTGTTTGGCGCTTGAAAACCTTCAAAAAGGACTAAAAGTCGCTCTCTTATGGAGTTCAAATAAATTAATTCACTCTCCATGGATGTATGTGCATCATCTTTTTGCGGCAAGCGCTCTTCGGTTTCTTCAGCAAAAGTTTCCTGTTGCACTTCTTTTACACTCTCTTGCGGCAGTTCATCTTCCATTTCAGCCAGTGTTGACAATATGACATCTTTTAGTTCCATGCTTTCAATAACCACCTTTCAAACTCTTTGAACTCAACTTCGGAATCCATCTTTAAAAAATACTCTTTCATTTGAACATTTACATGTAAAAACTTTTTTCTCATACCGGAGAGTCTTCGTATAGCAATTTTGGCATCACTGTTATTCGGGTCTTTTTTCAAGACTTCCTTATAAATTTCCAATGCCTCTTCTTTTAAACCTTGCAGTTCATAAATATTTGCCAAAGTCAGAGTCTGCATATGAAATCAGCCTACTTTTCTATGTAGTTTGCAATAATTGAGCCCATTTCACTTGTTGAGCAGACTTCTTTTGCATCAAACTGAGCCAAGTCACCTGTTCTGTAGCCTTCGCTTAATGTTTTTTTGATGGCATTGTCAATCTTGTTGGCAGCCTCTTCTTCATTGAGTGCATATCTAAGCATCATGGATGCAGAAGAGATAGTTGCAATAGGATTTGCAATCCCCTGTCCTGCAATATCAGGTGCTGAACCGTGAATAGGTTCATATACACCGATTTTAGCACCGATGGAAGCAGATGGCAGCAGTCCGATAGAACCCGAGAGCATACTTGCCTCATCACTTAATATGTCACCAAAAATATTTCCTGTAAGCATAACATCAAACTGTTTTGGATCACGGATAAGCTGCATAGCGGCATTATCCACATACATATGAGAAAGTTCTACATCAGGATATTCTTTTGCTACTTCTTCAACGGTTTCTCTCCACAGTTGAGACACATCCAAAACATTTGCTTTGTCGATGGAACATACACGCTTGGAGCGAGTCATTGCAATTTTAAATGCCTGATGGGCAATACGCACGATTTCATCACGTGTATAGACCATAGTGTTCCAGCCTTTGGTTGCATCGCGTCCTTTTGGCTCACCAAAATAGATACCGCCGATAAGTTCGCGAACCACCATTAAGTCAACACCGCGGACGACTTCCGGCTTTAATGAAGAAGCATTGATAAGTTCATCATATACAACTGCCGGACGCAAATTGGCATATACACCAAGCTCTTTTCTAAAACGGAGCAGACCACTTTCTGGGCGTTTTTCGCGAGGAAGATTATCCCACTTTTCACCGCCGATAGCACCAAAAAGAACAGCATCAGAATTCAATGCTCCAGAAATTGTCTCTTGAGGAAGCGGATCACCTGTAATATCATACGCGCATCCGCCCATTAACAAATCTTCATATTTTAGAATAAATCCACTGTATGATGCAACTGCATCCAAAACTTTTACAGCCTCGTCAATAATTTCAGGACCAATTCCATCACCTTTTATCAGTGCTATTTTGTATGATTTCATCTATTTTTTTCCTTCTACTTCATTTTTTGCAAAGTTCATTAAACCACCTGCGTCTATCAACTCCTGCATAAAGGCAGGGATCGGAGTAAATTTATATGTTTTATCTGTACTTTGGTTTGTGATTGTGCCTGCATTCATATCAATACTGATTGCATCACCCTCTTGAATCTCATCTGCTTCTTTGAGTTCAAATATAGGCAGTCCCATATTAAATGCATTTCTGTAAAAGATTCTGGCAAATGTAGGTGCAATGATGGCAGCAACACCGGCGGCTTTTAAGGCAATCGGTGCATGTTCACGAGAGCTTCCGCATCCAAAATTTTCGTCTGCGACGATAACATCTCCGGGAGACATTTTATTGATAAACTCAGGATCAGCATCTTCCATTACATGTTTTGCGAGTTCTTCGGGTACTGAAGTATTTAAATATCTTGCAGCAATAATCAAATCGGTATCTATATCTTTTCCAAATTTCCAAACTTTTCCATTTATGTTTGCTTTTTGCATCTAAAATCCTATTGTTAACTAATTATAATTTTGCGATTATATCTAAAATGTTATATGAAGTTAATTAAAAAATAATTTTACAAAAGAACTGCATTAATATTAACAAATATCAATGCAGCTACACAGATCTGTTATCGTTTAAGATTGTTTGTAGTTTGAAGCATTTCATCACTGGTGGTAATGATTTTTGAGTTTGCATCATAGGCACGTTGCCCGGTAATCAAATCTGTCAGTTCAACTACCAGTTCAACATTACTGAGTTCCACAAACCCCTGTCTCAGTGTCCCGAGTCCATCAACACCGGGAATCCCTTCAACCGGTTGTCCCGAACTGTCTGTTTCAAGATAAAGGTTATCACCCATGGCATGCAAACCGGCCGGATTTATAAAATTTGTTGTTTGAATCTGTCCTATCTGTGTTGCCTGTGTCTGTCCAGGCTGAATTACTGTCACTGTTCCGTCGGTACCGATATTAATATTTGTCGCATCAGGCGGAATAACAATCTGTGGTACCAATGTGTATCCGTCACTGTTAACAATTGTTCCGTTTTGATCTATTTTGAAAGAGCCGTTTTTAGAATAAACCTGTGTTCCGTCAGGCAGTTCCATTTTAAAAAAGCCTCTGCCCGTAATAGCCAAATCCAGATTATTATCTGTCTGCTTTAAAGATCCTTCGGAGAATATTTTATTTATTGCCGTAGGACGGACACCTAAACCAACCTCAATTCCGGTAGGACTTTTGGTTGTATCACTGGTTGAAGTTCCTGCATATTCCATCACATGATACATTAAGTCAGCAAATTCTGCACGGGATTTCTTAAATCCTATAGTGTTCACATTGGCAATATTATTGGCCGTCGTATCAATTTGTGTCTGCATCCCCAACATTCCTGTTGAGGCAGTATAAAGTGATTGCATCATAGTAGTATTATTCCTTTATTTTAAGCTTTTTTCGCAAGTTTTTCTATTGCGTCTCTGTTCATATCATTCATTTGCGCATCCATTACCTTTTGATACATTCCTACGAGTCTGTTTGTTTCTATAAGCTGTGTCATCATTTTTACTGCATTTACATTGCTTTTTTCCACAAAACCCTGTCTGACTGCACCACTTTGTTCAATATTTGTTAAAGAGTCTGTATCTGGAAGTTTATAAAGGTTGTCACCCTCTTTGATAAGATCTTTGATATTTTCAGGCTGGGCAATGAATAATTTTTTATTTTCCACCAGAGAGAGATTGTTTGGAACATTGGTAAAAATCTGTCCGTTTTTATCTACTTCTATAACACTGTCCATTGTCGCAAAACTGATTCCCTCTTTTGACTTTTGATAATCACTTGGAAGTACCTCATACCCCTGTTTGGTAACGAGCTTTCCCTCATCATTCAGAGTAAAAGCACCATCACGGGTAAGGCGTATGCCCTCGGGTGTTTTTACTGCAAAAAACAATCCCTCTCGAGAAAGTGCAAAATCCAAAGAGTTTGAACTTTTTTGCATATTTCCAACAGAATAATCGGTATAAGAGTCTACTATCTGTGGTGCCCGTGTCATTGTTCTGTTTAAAAAAGCTGCACTCTCTTTGGAATTGTCACTGTTTGGAAGCTCATCTCTGGCCTCTTTATACAGCCGCATAAAATCACCGACAATAAGCTGATCTTCTTTAAAACCGTTTGTATTCACATTTGCCAAATTATTTGCAATGGTATCAAGTCTGTTAAACTGCGTTACCATCCCGGCAGCAGAACTGTAATAGCCTGTTTGCATTTATTGCCCCTGTATTAGTTTACATGTAATAAGCAATGTCCGTTCCAACAAAATTTTATTCAGAAAAAAGCATCTGTTAAGAATATTTCGGTATAATCCACCTTTTAAAAACCTTAACTCAATTGGAGCACCCTCCCATATGACAGCAAAAGAACTCAACAAAGCTTTAGAGACCTTTTTTGAAGAGCACAAGTCCAAAGATTGTGTCACTTATGAATCTTTAATCGAATTTTTTGACAAACAGCCTACAGCTGCTCAGGCAAAAAATATTTATAAACTTCTCCAAAAACACAAAAAATGCATTTATACATCCAGCGAACATGCTAAAAAATTAAATGATCAAGAAGCAGAGGCACGCAGAAGCGCCCAGCGAAAAATGCTCGAAGACAATGAAACAGACAAATTTGATATTTTAAAAGAGCATGAACTTCTTGAATGGTCCCGCTCAGATTCTCCTGTTCGTATGTATCTTCGTGAAATGGGACAAATTCCACTTCTGACAAAAGAAGAAGAGATTGAAATTTCTAAAAAAATAGAAGCCGGAGAAAGCATCATTATAGATGCCATATGTTCTGTTCCCTATTTGATAGATTTCATTCTGGACTACAAAGAACCTCTTATCAATCGGGAAAGACGCGTCAAAGAACTCTTTAAAAGTTTTGAAGATGAAAAAGATGACGGAGATGATGATACAGAGGATGACTCGACAGAAAAAACACTCTCTGTCAAAGACAAAAGCAGAGTTGAAAAAGTATCTACAAGTTTCAAAGCTTTGGAAAAAGCAAAAAAAGACTGGGTAAAAGCCACAGAAAAAGCACCCCAAAATCTTGACGGAGAGCTTACTGAAGAAATTGTACACTACTACTTGACTGTAACATACAAAAAATCTGTACTCAAAGAAAAACTTCTTGACCTCGGACCTACTTCAAAACTTATAAATGAATTGGTAAAAGCGATGGAAACAACACTCAAAAGTGATGAAGGGTATGATAAAGAACTCAAACGCCTAGAGTATAAACTCCCTCTTTTTAATGCCACATTAAAAGCAAATCATAAAATTTTAGTGGAAAAGATTCAGGATCTGACGAAAGAAGATATTGCTAATATGGTTCCTGAAGCGACAATGGTTTCAACCTATATGGAAATTAAAAAGCTGGTACAGACAAAAGAGGCTTCCAAAAACAGCTTTGATATGGAACCGGAAAAACTTGCTGATATTTTAGAGCAGATCAAACGCGGTAAAAATATCTCGGAAATTTCCAAAACAAAAATGGCAAAATCAAACCTGCGCCTTGTAGTTTCCATTGCCAAGCGCTATACCAACCGCGGTTTGCCTTTCCTTGACCTTATCCAGGAAGGAAATATCGGTCTTATGAAAGCAGTTGACAAATTTGAATATCAAAAAGGATACAAGTTTTCAACCTACGCAACATGGTGGATTCGCCAGGCTATTTCGCGTGCTATTGCCGACCAGGCCAGAACAATCCGTATTCCTATTCATATGATTGAAACGATCAACCGTATCAATAAAATTATGCGTAAACACCTGCAGGAAAACGGAAAAGAGCCGGATGTTGATACAATCGCACAGGAAGTCGGTCTGTCGGTTGAAAAAGTCAAAAATGTCATCAAAATCACCAAAGAACCTATCTCTCTTGAAGCTCCTATCGGCAGCGAAGACGACGGTCGTTTTGGAGACTTTATAGAAGACAAAACATCTCTTTCTCCTTCTGATGCAATACTCAAAGATGATTTGAGAATTCAGATTGAACAGGTTCTTGAACAATTAAACGAAAGAGAAAAAGCCGTTATCAAACTCCGTTTCGGAATCATGGATGATGAGAGTGACAGAACACTCGAAGAGATTGGAAAAGAACTCAGTGTAACCCGTGAGCGTGTTCGTCAAATTGAATCAAGCGCCATCAAAAAACTCAAACATCCTAAAGTTGGACGAAAACTAAAAAACTATATTGAAGAATAATGATGAATATGACATTGGAACAAAAATGGATAGAAAACGATTATAATCCATTTATTTTATTTCGTTCTAATGGAAAAATAATTTCTCTCAATACAGAAGCTCAGTTTCTACTGGGTTCTGTCCAGCCCAGTGAACTTTTCAATCTTGCCCAAACCTATGCCAACATAACTTTTGGCTTCAAAACAACCTTTTTGGAACTGGAATACGGCAGATATAAATTTTTTGCCATTACGGTCGGCTATGAAGACGAAGAGTGTATAGGTATCAAACTCTACCAGGCACCAACCTATAAAATAAATACAAAAAAACCTGACGGTGAACTCACAAATATATTTACAATTACAGATTTGTGTATTGCTTCAAATTCCATCAGTTCGGAAATAAATTTTATTAAAAACTATGACCCGACTATTCCTGATGTTGTTGTCAATGCCAACAATTTAATCAAATTGTTAAATTTTATATACAGAGCATCCCAAAAAAGCAGAGTCATTGAAACAAAAATTTCCTATATTGTTGGAGAATATATCAAGTTTCATGATAAAAAATATGGTCTTTTTTCCATCTCAGTTATAGCGGACAATATTGACAAAGAAATGTTGCCAGACATCAAAATGCTCGCTGATAAATATGATTTTTATGTAGAAATTACTAAAAAATCAATATCCATACATCTTCCAATCATAACACATTAACCTTTGCCCTTAAGCTAAAACTTCTTTAGAGACCAAAGCACCGGTTATAATTCCGATCAAAAGAGAGGGAATGTAGTATGCCAGCTCCAGCACTTCATTGTTCTTCAAAGCTATAAATCCCAATATAAGCAGTATATAGGGTATAATTCGCACGATGGAAACACTTCCTCTGAAGCCGTGTTTTGTATTTTTTAGACTTAAAGTCTTTATTTTTGCTTTTTCTTCTTTGACAATCTGTTTTAAATCAAGTTCTTCTGCCGGAGTATTATTTATACTCTCCTCTTCGTAAAGTCCATGCGGATCATCTATTGTGTCAAGCAGATCCCGACCTTCTTCATATTCTTTAGTATCAACCTTATTCTGCACCATTTTTCTGTAAGAAAAAGAGGAACCGAGTATAATTAAAAAAGCACTCAAGAATGCAATTTCGATATTGAGAAATATTTTTTGAGAATAAAAATATGTGATAAAAATTAGAATCTGTACCACAAAAAAAATACTAATAGTTTTTTTCACCGTAATCCTCATCCTCATCATCTTCAAGTTGTTTTTTTATCGCATACCTGTCTTCTTTTGCCAGTTTTTCAAACTCTTTGTATTGTTTTGAGTATGCTTTATAGATATTTAATATTGCTGCTGCAACTCCAATGAAAACACCTACCCAAAAAAGCCACTCGATATCTGTCCATCTTTTTAACAGCCAGCCAATACCGACACCCAACAGTACTGCCACAACCATGGATATACCCAAAGAGAGACTGTCTGCCGCCTCTACAATAGGTTTTATTCTTGGTTTGCGCTGCCCCGTCTCTCTAGCTTCGCTCTTCACCTTATCTTGCGTGTCATCAGACATTTGTAATTTCCTTAAAGACTGCATCACTCGCCTCTACAGTCTTTTCTATCATTTCATCTGTAATTGCCGTGGAAATAAACCCTGTTTCATACAAAGAACAGGCAAAGTAGTGTCCACGCTCAAGCATGCCAGTATGAAACTTTGCAAAAAGTTCTGCATCACTCTTTGCTGCATCACTAAAGTTTTTTACAGGTTTGTCATTAAAGAAAAAACCGAACATTGAACCTCTTGTAGCTATCTGCATAGGTATATTGTACTTTGCAGCGGCACTTTGTATCCCTTCTACCAGTCTTGTGGCTCTTTCATTTAAAACATCAATCACTCTTGCATTGTTTTTGAGTTTCATCAGAGCAGTATACCCTGCTGCCATTGCCACAGGATTGCCGCTGAGAGTTCCTGCCTGATATACAGGACCTTCAGGTGAGAGCATTGCCATTATCTCTGCGCGTGCACCAAAGGCACCGACCGGCATACCCCCGCCTATCACCTTTCCGAGTGTTACGATGTCAGGTTTTACCCCTGTTATCGACTCGGCACCGTGAACACTTGCGCGAAATCCGCTCATCACTTCATCAAACAAAAGCAGGGTACCGTGTTCGTCACAAAGCTTTCTGAGTGCATGCAAAAACTCTTTGTCAGCCGGGACAAGTCCCATATTGCCTGCAATTGGTTCTATAATCACACAGGCAATATTGTCGGAGTCCGCAAAACATTTTTTGACACTCTCTATATTGTTATATTGGGCCAAAAGCGTATGTTTTGTAAAGTCAGCCGGAACACCGGGGCTTGAGGGATTTCCAAAAGTCGCCGCACCGCTTCCCGCTTCGACCAAAAGAGCATCACTGTGTCCGTGATAGCATCCTGTAAACTTCACAATATCATCACGTCCTGTAAAGCCGCGTGCAAGGCGGATAGCACTCATCACAGCTTCTGTTCCACTGCTTACAAAACGTACTTTGTCAATGGAGTCAAAAAAGCCGACAACAAGCTTTGCAAGTTCTGTCTCTGCCAATGTCGGTGCGCCAAAACTCAAACCATGTTTTACCGCATCAATAACAGCAGCTTCTATAGCTTCATCACAATGTCCAAAAAGTAAAGGTCCCCAACTTTGGACATAATCAATATACTCATTCCCGTCTACATCTTTAAGGTAGGCGCCTTTACCCTCAGTGATAAACAGGGGTGTTGTCCCCACACTCTTAAATGCTCTTACCGGTGAATCAACCCCACCCGGGATTAAACGCTGTGCCTCTTCAAATGCTTTTTGTGATGCCTCTGTATTCATTTGCAACCTTGTATCTCTATTTTTTTATAATTATATCTAAGTATTGCTAAACGACAGCAACACTGTTAATATTGATTTGATATAATCTCACAAATATAATAAATGGATTTTTTTTGAACAGATCTTCTTTTGCCTTTTTTGTTGCTTTACTGATACATCTGCTTCTGTTTTTGCTTTTATGGATACTGTGGACTCTTACACCGGATACCGAAAAAAAAGCAGTTCCTAAAGAAAAAAGAATTAAAATATCTCTCAAAGAGATGCCAAAGAAGCATAAAAAATCAGGAATAACAAAACAAAAGCCAAAACCTGCAGCTATTGTTCCGCCAATGCCAAAAGGTTCCCAGCTTAAAAAAATAGTAAAACAAAAAACTGTAAAATATGAACCAAAGAAAACACCCAGAAAACCAAAATTAAACAAGCCGAAAAAAACTAAAAAAATCATCAAAAAAACAGTGAAACAGCCAAAGGTCAAACCCCTTCCGACAAAAAAATCCTATATTCCTTTAGAAAAAAAAGCCCAACCAAAAAAAATAAAAAAGCCAGAGGAAAAGCCAAAAAAACTCTCTTGGCTTTATGAAGATAAATCTGCCCAGGAAACAAAAAGTGTCAAGAAAAAAGCCACACACAACAACAGTAATATTTCTCAAAATATTAAAAAACTCTACGGGGATGAATTTGGCAAACTTACACCCGGACAACAGCAGTATATTTTAGATAACCAGGAGATTATGCGCAGAATTACCCAACAGGTCCTTAATCGTGTTGCAAGAGTCAATATCCCACGGGGTTTACATGTAAACAGAAGCAATGTAATAGAATTCTACCTGCATCCAAACGGAGATATGACAGGTTTTCGCTTTATTTCCAAGAGTGGGTACTATATTCTTGATGATACAACGAAAGAGACTATAGAGTATGCCTACAGCAGATACCCCAGACCAAAAGAGACAACGCTGATACGATACAATGTCTTTTATAATCTGGCAGGATACTAGTCTTTTTGTGCGGCCAACAGTTTCAGAGCACCTTTATATATCGGCTCGTCAATAAACCCATACTCTTCATCTACAAAACCGGTAATACCCTCATCACGATGCATCTCAAAAAGTTTCACAATGATTTTTGCCCTTTTTAGCTCTTCTGCTGTATCTACAAATATTTTACGTACAAGTTTCACCTGCCCCGGTGAGATACAGGCTTTTGCATCATATCCAATCTCTTTTTCAAGCAGCAACCATTGTTCAAAAGTTTTTAAATCTTCAAATTCCTGAAACACAAAGGAGACAGGTTTTACTTTCATAGCCTTGGCTGTAACTAAAAAATGTGCAAGCATATATTTCATAGTCGGATTTTGCAGATTAATCAAACTCTGTGGAAGCCCCATATCGGCAAACAAGTCTAAAATCCCAAGATAAAACACCCCTACTCTTTTATTTACTTTCAAAGTAGAAAGATTATGCCATGCCTGGGCTGTTTCTATAGAAAGATGCAAGTCTATTTCCTCATGCAAAAGAGCCAGTACATTTTTCACTTCTTCTTTGTTTTTAATTTTTGGCACACGAATTGCATCGGGCATAAACTGATTCAGATAGGTAATCTCATCATAGCCACCCTCATCCAAAGCATTCACACGAACAACCAGTTTCTTGTCACTCTTTTTAAGTTGAGAGAGAAAAACAGCTGCCAAAGCGAGAGCAAAAGGTTTATCCTCTTTGCTGACACCATCTTCCAGATTCAACATAATGCACTCTGCATCAAGGCTTTGTATTTTAGAAAGATGTTTAATATTATGACAAGAGAGCATCAGTACTGATTTAAAACTGTTTTTTTTGTTGATGTGGCGAAATGTTGGCACAGCCAAAGCATCAAGTGCAGCCAGGTCTCTGTTTTCGTACGCTTCTTTAATTTTACTTAACATCTTTTTTCTTTTTATCGTTTTTGTGCAGATACAGATACAGGGCCTGAATTTCTTCTGTCGTTAAGAAATATCTCGGCATACCTCTTTTCCTTTGGTTCAGAACTCTATAAAAGCTATTGAATTCAATGTTGTTAATTCTTGGACCGACAAAACTTTTTTTCTTTTTTTTATGCACATAGTCAGCTATGACTTTCCCCTCCCCGTTCTCTCCGTGACAATTTTGACAGCCTATGCCTCTTGGGTTTTTATAAAGTTGTGAAGCATATTCCATCGGTGTTATAAAAGTACTTGAAGCGTATACAAACAGGGGAATCATTAAAAAAAAGATATGTTTCATCATTAGCCTAATATTATTTTAAAAGGGTATAATATCAAAAAATTTATTTAAGAGGTTTAAATGCAGATTCTTGATGGGAAAGCACTTGCAAAAAAAATTGAAAACAATGTGGCAGATGAAGTTGCCAAGTTAAAAGCACAAACAGACAGAACTCCAGGACTTGCCGTAATACTTGTAGGACAGGATCCTGCGAGCCAGGCATATGTCAGCATGAAGAAAAAAGCCTGTGACAGGGTCGGTTTTTACTCAGTCAGCCATGAAATGCCCGAAGACATTTCTCAAGATGCGATAGAAAATACCATCAAAATGATGAATCAAAACCCAAATATTGACGGAATACTGGTGCAGCTTCCTCTGCCTCCGCAAATTGATACAACAAAGATTCTTGAACTTGTTGATCCTGCAAAAGATGTTGACGGTTTTCATCCCTACAATGTAGGACGCCTTGTCACAAACCTGGACGGTTTTGTACCCTGCACACCACTGGGTGTCATGGAGCTTTTAAAAGAGTACAACATTGATGTAAAAGGAAAGAACTGTTGTGTTGTCGGTGCTTCGAATATTGTCGGAAAACCTATGGCTGCTCTTTTGCTCAACGCAGATGCCACTGTTGAGGTGTGTCACATCTTTACTGATGACTTAAAAAAACATACATTAAATGCAGATATTATTCTTGTCGGTGTCGGTGTTATTAATCTCATCAAAGAAGATATGGTCAAAGAAGGCGCTATCATAATAGACATTGGAATTAACAGAGCCGCCAATGGCAAACTTGTCGGTGATGTGGATTTTGAAAATGTCAGTCAGAAATGTTCCTATATTACTCCTGTTCCCGGTGGTGTCGGACCGATGACTATCGCAATGCTTTTGAGCAATACACTCAAAGCCGCAAAACTCAATGCACAGCAAAAAGATTGATTCGATGAAAAAAATCTTACATAAAGCATATAAATGGTCAAATTCCTGGACAGGGACTGTTGTCATTGTCCTTTTTACTATCTTTTTTGTTGCCCAGGCTTTTCGTATTCCAAGCGGCAGTATGAAAGACTCCCTTTTGATCGGAGACCATCTTTTTGCCAAAAAATTTGCCTACGGTATTCCTATGCCCTACATTCCGTTTTTGGAAATTCCCATCATTCCATGGAGCAAAGAGCTGAAAATTGTCGATGGAGACACCCCAAAGCACGGTGATATCGTCATTTTCAGATACCCTGGAAACATTAAACAGCATTTTGTAAAACGCTGTGTTGCTCTTCCGGGAGACGAATTGTTTGTTGCTGACAAAAACCTGTTTCTTCATTTTAAAGAAGGTGACGAATGGATTAAAAAGAATTATAAAGATTATGAAATAGCAATTTTTGACGGAAAACTGTGGGTAAAAAATCCTTATATGAAAAAACATCCCGGTATTCATCATGATCCGAAAATCGTAAATAACGGGCGTTTTCCGATACAGATTTTTTATGTAAATCCGCTCAAAGTCGAAAAAAACCATTATTTTATGATGGGTGACAATCGTGACCACTCCAATGACAGCCGTTTTTGGGGAAGTGTTCCTTATGAAAATATTGAAGGAACACCTTGGTTTATCTATTTTTCAATTGACAAAGATTATAAAATTCGATGGGACAGAATAGGAAAAACACCTGCCGACTTGGAAAAACCGGAGCACTTAAAAAAAGCAATACAAGAAAGAGAAGAAGAAGACAAAGAATATTATGGACTCACTTGATTTATTAAAAATAGCAGCTGCCGTTTTAGCACTTGCTGTTGCAATTATCGGACACGAAATTATGCATGGCTGGGTTGCTTACATGTACGGTGACATGACAGCCAAAAATGCAGGACGTTTAACAATAAACCCAATTTCGCATATAGATTTGGTCGGAACTATCATAGTGCCTGCTACTATGTACTTTTTACCGATGCTGTTGGGCTCAGACGGGGGAATACTCTTTGGCTGGGCAAAACCTGTTCCAATCAATACCTTTACAGTCATAAGCAGAGGTGGATATAATGCCGCCATGCAGGTGGATTTAGCAGGTATTGTCTATAATTTTACTATGGGTGCAGTTGCAGCAATTACTCTGACTGCTATGAGTACACCGACAACTGCTGACTCCCTGTTTTATATATTTTTCTATATATTTATATACCAACTGCTTATCATCAACATCGTTTTAGGCGTATTTAACCTGCTTCCGATTCCCCAGTTTGACGGTGGGCATTTTTTAATGCATCTTGCGTTAAAATATAAAATAAATTCTATTGCAGAGTTTTATTACAAATATGACAGATACGGGATTATTATTGTACTCATTATTTTAATGACCCCCTTAAATCAATATGTACTTTTTATGCCGGTGCAGGCAATTATACATTTGTTACTATCTTAGAGGAGAAAAGATGAAATTTTATATAGGTACCGACCATGCAGGTTTAGAACTGAAGAACTGGACAGTAGAGCTTTTACAATCAAAAGGACATGAAGTACATGACTTCGGTCCATACACAACAGACAGAGTTGATTATCCTGATTATGCACATAAAGTTGCTACTGCAGTCTTAGAAGATGAAAACTCCCAAGGTATTTTAATCTGCGGGAGCGGAATCGGTATGAGCATGGCAGCCAACAGACACCACGGTATTCGTGCTGCACTGTGCCATGATGCCTATACCGCAACTGTGGCACGCGGACACAATGATGCAAATATCTTATGCTTTGGTGAGAGAATTGTCGGAAAAGGTGTTGCAGAATCCATCATTGATGCATGGATAGCAGGAAGCTTTGAAGGTGGCCGTCACATTGCCAGAGTCGCAAAAATAGAAACACTCTAACAAATACATTCAAGGAAAAGCTATGTTTGGAGAATGGTCACTTTTAACAATACTCTCTATTGTCTCTATATATTTATTTGTAAAAATGTTTTATTTCAAAAGCATTACAAATAAAGAACAAAGAAGCAATGACTTAATGAAATTAACGCTTCAGGAGGCAGAAATTTTAATTCGAAAGTACCAGATTCAACTCCAGCGTGCTCTTGGAAATGTCGATATATTAAGCGAAGAACTGACAAAACTCAGAAATGAATTAAAGGTTTTAAAACAAAGAAATGCAAAACACAGACAGGAAGTAGACAGGCTCAATGCAAAGATTAAAGCACTGGAAAGTCGTATTGACGCACTTTTATAAGGATGAAAATGATAACACTAAGTAAAACTGAAAAAAAAATCTTGGAAGACTCAATCAGAGATATACAAGATTTTCCAAAACCGGGTATTGTCTTCAAAGATATCACTACTTTACTCAACAACAAAGAGGCATATGGTGTTTTGATGAATCATCTTTACCAAAGATATAAAGAGTATAATCTTGAATATATTGCCGGTATTGATGCCAGAGGTTTTATATTCGGAGCGGCTTTGGCACAAATGCTCGGGATTGGATTTGTACCTATTCGCAAAAAAGGGAAACTTCCCTACACAACCATCAGCGAAAAATACGCACTTGAATACGGAGTAGATGAAATCGAAGTTCATATAGATGCTTTTGGCAAACAAATCGGTGCAAGAGTCCTCGTAATAGATGATTTAATAGCTACAGGCGGTACAGCAAATGCGGCTGCCACACTTGTCAACCAGACAGGTGCTGCATGTATCGAATGTTGTTTTATTATAGGCCTTACCTTCCTTGACGGTATAAAAAAACTACAAGAAAAAACTGATGTATATTCAGTGATAGAGGTTAATTAATGATGTATATTCCCAGCCCTTCAAAATATGATCCTGACGAAAACGGACATTTTGGAATTTTCGGTGGTCGCTATGTTCCTGAAACACTTATGCCGGCACTTCTGCAACTCAAAGTTGAATATGAAGCTATTCGCTTTGATGAAGAGTTCTGGAAAGAGGTCGACTACTATCTAAAAGATTATGTCGGCCGTCCGAGTCCTTTGTTTTATGCCGAAAATATTTCCAAAGAAATCGGTGCAAAGGTTTACCTCAAGCGTGAAGACTTAAATCATACCGGTGCGCATAAAGTAAACAATGTTATTGCACAGGGTTTGATGGCAAAACGCTTAGGTTATAAAAAAGTCATTGCAGAGACTGGTGCGGGGCAGCATGGTGTGGCAACAGCAACCATCGCAGCACTGCTTGATTTGGAATGTGAAATATTTATGGGTGCAAAAGATGTAGAGCGTCAGGAACTGAATGTTTTTCGCATGAAACTTCTTGGTGCAAAGGTCAATGCTGTTGAGAGTGGCAGCAGAACACTTAAAGATGCAATGAACGATGCCATCCGTCACTGGGTCACCAATGCAAGAGATACCTTTTACATCATAGGAACAGTCGCCGGTCCACACCCCTACCCTATGATGGTACGCGACTTTCAGGCAATTATCGGCTGGGAGGCAAGAGCGCAAATTTTACAAAAAGAGAACAGACTGCCGGATTATGTGCTTGCCTGTATAGGCGGAGGCAGTAATGCTATCGGTATGTTTCAACACTTTTTAGATGATAAAGAGGTGCAGTGTATCGGTATTGAAGCCGGTGGACTTGGCTTAGATACGAACAAACACGGCTGTTCTTTGGAAAAAGGGCGTCCCGGTATTTTGCATGGTCAGATGAGCTATCTGCTCCAGGATGAAGACGGACAGGTTCTTGAAGCGCATTCTATAAGTGCAGGACTAGATTACCCCGGAATCGGACCCGAACATGCTTTTCACAAAGACAACAAATCAGTTATTTATGACAATATAACCGATCAGGAGGCTTTGGATGCTTTTGTATGGCTTTCGCAAAAAGAGGGAATCATTCCGGCATTTGAAAGTTCCCATGCAGTCGCTTATTTAAAAAAGATGCCTGATATAAAAGACAAACTCATCATCGTCAACCTCTCAGGCCGCGGTGACAAAGACATGATTCAGGCAAAAGACATTTTGCATTTTGATTAAATTTATGAAAAAAGGAACACTATGAATATAAAATTAATTACCGAAAAAGCATATAATGCAAAAAACAATGTGAGTGTAGAATTTGTCATGCCTCAGAATCTGGGCACACACAAATACTATAAACTGCTTAACAAGTCAGGTTTCAAAGCCAAACAAGACACTCTGTGTGCTTTGTATGAAAAGAACATACTTGTGTGCGGCATTGAAGATAGCAGTGCTGATAATATTCGCAGTGCGGCAGGCACAGCAATAAAATCTTTAAAAATATCAAACTATAAATCTGCGAGTTTTACAGTAGAAAAAAACAATATCAAAGCTCTCGTGGAAGGTTTAATCCTTGGCGGATATGAATTTAACAAATATAAAACAAAAAATGAGAAGCAGAAGTTTAAAAACATCTACCTTACATGTAAAGATGTAGCCGAATTAAAAGATGCTTTTGAAGAAGCTGTCATTATAGCTGATGCAACATGCTATACACGTGATATTGTAAATATTGCTCCTGATGATTTGAATCCACCCTCTTTTGCAAAACTGGCGAAAAAACTGGCACGGGAAAATGCTCTTGAGTGTACCGTTTTGGGGCATAAAGAGCTTAAAAAAGAAAAATGTGAGGCAATGCTTGCAGTCGGCCGCGCTTCATGTCATGATACAAAGCTCATTCATCTGGCATACAAACCGAAAAATCCAAAGAAAACCATATCTCTTGTTGGAAAGGGTCTGACCTATGACAGTGGCGGACTCAGCCTTAAACCCGCAACTTCTATGGTCACTATGAAAATGGACAAAGCCGGAGCCTGTGCAGTGCTGGGTATTATAAAAGCAGTCAGTGAATTAAAACTCGATATTGAAGTACACGCTTTTGTCGGTGCAGTTGAGAACATGATAGGCGGAAATGCCTACAAACCTGATGATGTTTTGACTTCTCGCAAAGGCGATACGATAGAAGTAAGAAATACCGACGCAGAAGGTCGCCTGGTCCTTGCGGATGTCCTTGATTATGCCCAGGAAAAAGTAAAAGCGGACTATTTGTTTGATTTTGCAACACTTACGGGTGCCTGCATGGTAGCACTTGGACAATATACAACCGGCGTTATGGGACATTCCAACAGACTCAGACATGACATTTCCAAAGCTTCGAGCAGAGCCGGAGAATTAACAGCTTCCCTGCCGTTTAACAAGTATTTGAAAAAACAGCTCAAAAGTGAAATAGCCGATATCTGTAATATTTCAAACAAGCCTTACGGTGGAGCGATTACAGCCGGACTTTTTTTAGACAACTTTATCAAAGAAGAAAACAAAGACAAATGGCTGCACTTTGACATAGCCGGAAGCGCTTATACTGAAAGTCCCTGGGATGTCAATGTATATGGCGGAACCGGTGCAGGTGTTCGTTTTATGAGTGAGTTTCTAAAAAGCATCAAATAATTATGCTATAATTGCACAATTATATTTGCAAAGGAGAGAAGATGTCATTAAAAGAACTGTTTCTTGCAACTGCACTCGCACTGTTTAACAGTTCAAAACCGTGTCATTGTCATCTCTTCTTTACCATTAAATCAAAATTGATGGTTTTACTCAACCACTATATTCCGAGATGCCCATACTATACAGTATGTTTTGCATTTCGCCGCAGTGGTATCCACCCTCCTTTTTCAATATCCTAAACAGTTAATCAAAAAAAATTTATAAAAATAAAATTTTAGTCAGAAATGACTCAAATCAAAGGATATTGTAATGTCAAAAAATACATATGTAGTAGGATTTCCAAGAATTGGAGAACAAAGAGAACTGAAATTTGCCCTTGAGAAATATTGGGCCAAAAAAAGCAGCTTTAGTGAAGTTGAAAAAGTAGCAAAAACATTGAAGCAAAGACACTGGAACTATCAAAAAGATGCAGGTATAGAATATATCAGCACAAATGATTTTTCTTTTTATGACAACATGCTTGATATGGCAGTCACACTAAATGCTGTGCCAAAGCGCTTTGCACATCTGCAGGGGGAAGAACGCTATTTTGCAATGACAAGAGGCAACAAAGATGCCGTAGCGATGGAGATGACAAAATGGTTTAATACAAACTATCACTACATCGTTCCTGAATTATCACTTGAAGATGAGTACAAATTAAATGCCGATAAAATCATATCAGAATATAAAGAGGCAAAAGAACAGGGGCTTACATGTAAGATTAACATCATAGGACCATTGACATTTTTAGGGCTTTGTAAAAGAGTGGACGGTGGTGATACTTATGAACTGTATTCTAAAGTTTTGGCTGTATATGAAGATCTTCTTCAAGAAATAGCCAAACTTGATGAGAGTGTTACTTTACAAATTGATGAACCTATATTTGTAAAAGACCTTGAGACAACAGTGCTGAGCCTTATAAAACCGACCTATGACAAACTTGCCAATGTTTCTAAAAATATAAAAATTGCAGTTGTAACATATTTTGAACACTCATGCGAAGCAACAAAAATTCTTTTGCATACTCCGATATGGGCTCTTGGACTTGATTTTTTATATGGTCAAGAAAACTTTGACTCACTCAAGCTCATTGCCAAGTCCGACAAAACACTTATAGCAGGTGTGGTTGATGGAAGAAACATTTGGAAAAACGATATTGAAAAGAGTATTAATATTCTCAACAATATTGCTTTACATGTAAACAAAAATAATATCTTGGTTTCTTCTTCATGCTCTTTGTTACATGTACCTTTTAGCTTAAAATATGAAGAAAAGATGGATCCTGAGATAAAAAACTGGCTTAGTTACGGCGTTGAAAAGTTAGATGAAATTTCGCTTATCAGTAAAATCTTTTTTCATTCAAAAGAGGCTTTACATGTAAATGATCTCGAACGCTTAGAAGCAAACAAAAAAGCAAATATTTCAAGAAAAACTTCAAAACTAATTCATGATGAAGAGGTACAGGCAAGAGTTTCCGGCATCAGTCAGTATGAACGTGAGGGAAAATATGAACAAAGGATACAACTGCAAAAAGCAAAACTGCAATACCTGCCACTGGCAACAACAACTATCGGTTCATTTCCCCAAACACCAGAGATAAGACATGCCAGACGGGAATATAAAAATGGTAACCTGGATGAAAAAAGCTATAAAAATGAGATGAAAAAATACATAGATGACTGTGTATCTTTTCAAGAAGAGTGTGGACTCGAAATTTTAGTCCATGGGGAACCAGAGCGCAATGATATGGTTGAATACTTCGGAGAACAGCTTCAGGGTTATGGCTTTTCCCAAAACGGCTGGGTACAGAGTTATGGCAGCCGATGTGTAAAGCCGCCTTTCATTTACGGTGACATTTCTCGTCCAAAACCAATGACAGTAGACTGGATCACCTATGCGCAAAGCAAAACAGACAAAATAATGAAAGGTATGCTCACAGGTCCTGTTACGATTTTAAACTGGTCATTTGTGCGTGATGATATGGAGCGCAGTGAAGTCAGCAAGCAAATTGCACTTGGAATTTGTGATGAAGTGGATGATTTGCAAAAAGCCGGCATCAAAATCATCCAAGTTGATGAAGCAGCATTTAAAGAGGGCTATCCTTTGCGAAAAGCAAAAGTGCAAGAGTATGAAGATTGGGCAGTAAGAGATTTTAAGCTCTCAGTAAGTTGTGCAAAACAAGAGACACAGATTCATACACATATGTGCTACAGTGAATTTAATGACATTATTGCGACTATAGAAGCTATGGATGCGGATGTTATCTCGATAGAAACGGCGAGAAGCGGAAATGAATTGTTGAAAATTTTTGCAAAAGTCGGCTATAAACAAGAAGTTGGTCCAGGTGTTTATGATATTCATTCACCGAGAATTCCATCTGTAGAAGAGATTGTCACACAGATTCATTCACTCTTGGAGGTACTTCCAAAAGAGCAGTTATGGATAAATCCTGACTGTGGACTTAAAACACGTAAATGGGAAGAAGTAAAGCCAAGTTTAAAAAATATGGTTGAAGCTGTGAAACTTGTCAGAGAAACGTTAGGCTAAAGCAAGTTTAAAAAATATGGTTGAAGCTGTGAAACTTGTCAGAGAAACGTTAGGCTAAAGCCGGAAGTCCATTATTTTTGGACTTCTCTCTTGAGTTGTGTTTCTATGGACTTAATCTTTGAAGTCAGTCTGTTTTTCGTGTTTTTACGTATATCAAATTTCAATGAAGAATAGACTCTGTCACAACCGCTTACCTGCTCATACGCAAGTTCAATAATGTCTAAAGCCTCACGCATTGTATTTGTTTCTACAACTGTTCCCATCGGAGTGAGTTGGTATGCTACGCCGCTTTTATCTATAGCATCTACTATCTTAGCCACCTGTTTGGATACGGAACTGCCATCTCGACAGTTATCAGATGTCGGAAACATTGAAAATTCTAAAAGTACACTCATTTATTCATCCTTTAACTTTTAGCCTATTGTACCACTCTTAATTTTAACTTTACTTAGATATAATTTCAAAAAATATTTCTAAAGGGTTATCATGGGATTAGCAATAGGCTTAGTCGGACTTCCAAACGTCGGTAAATCAACAACTTTTAATGCATTAACAAAGGCACAAAACGCGGAGGCAGCCAACTACCCATTTTGTACCATAGAGCCAAACAAGGCTGTTGTGCCTGTTCCGGACAAAAGACTGCATGAACTTGCAAAAATAGTCAATCCTGAGAGAATTCAATATTCTACTATTGATTTTGTTGACATCGCAGGTCTTGTAAAAGGTGCAAGCAAAGGCGAAGGTCTTGGAAACAAATTTCTTTCAAACATACGTGAGACAGAAGTGATTTTACAGATTGTCAGATGTTTTGAAGATGAAAATATTGTGCACAATGAAGGAAGCATTGATCCTTTGCGTGACGTAGAAATCATCGAAGGTGAATTGATTTTGGCTGATATTGAAGTGCTTGCAAATCGAATCGAGAGACTTAAAAAACAGGCAAAAGCCGATAAAAGTGCAAAAACTGTTTTAGAAATGGCCCAAGAGCTTTTGGAGTTTTTAGGCGAAGGAAATTTAGCACGCAACTTTGAAAAAGCAGACTCTGATGAGTATCGCCAACTCAACCGTGAAGTGCGTTTTTTAACCGACAAAGAGATTATGTACGGTGCAAATACGGACGAAGACGGTCTTTTGGAAGACAATGAGTATGTAAAAGCATTACGCGAGCATGCAGAAAAAAACAATTGTGAACTTATCAAACTTTGTGCAAAAGTCGAAGAAGAACTCATCGGGCTTGAAGATGATGAAGCGCAGGAGTTTTTAACAGATTTAGGTGTTGAAGAATCCGGACTTGAACAGATTATACACAAAGGTTTTGATAAACTCGGTCTTATGAGCTACTTCACTGCCGGTGTAAAAGAGGTGCGTTCTTGGACGATTCGTAAAAACTCAACTGCCCCAAAAGCAGCAGCAGCCATTCATAACGATTTCGAAAAAGGCTTTATCCGTGCCGAAGTGATTGCTTATGAAGATTTTATTGCGTGTGGTGGTGAAGCAAAAGCAAAAGAAGCCGGAAAAATGAGATTAGAGGGAAAAGAGTATATTGTTCAAGATGGTGATATTATGCACTTTCGATTTAATGTGTGATGCAAATAATATATTAGCTTTTAAGAAAATCAGCCTAGACTAAAGTCTAGGTTCCGAAAAATCTACTCAACTTTTTCGGAACCCGTACTTTAGTGCGGGCTTTATGTCTTAAAAGACTAAAACCCTGTTCTAAGCTTGGAGTCAATATGAAATTTGTAGAAACTCTTGTCTTAGAAAAGTAAAGTGTTTGCACTTTACCTCTCCTGACTTTCGCGATAAGGCACACAAATCATCAATCAAATATTTTGAGAATTTGTTGCTGAATTTTTGATGGTTTGATAGGGATTGTTTTATCTCCAATCTTTACCACCAAGAAATGCTCAATAATCTTGCGTAAAAGCTTCAGAGAAAATTTAAATTTAATCCCCTTGAGCTTGAGTCTTCTTTCAAACTCCATAAAAACAGCATACGCTACAAAGCTTATAAGCACATGTGCTTTTATTCTGTTTTCTAACCTATGATAAATAGGCCTAATTCTTAAATCAGTTTTTGAAATTCTAAATGCTCTCTCAACTGCATACTGATTTTGATAGTGAGCTATAACATCATCAGCTTTTAAAGTAAAATCATTTGTAGCAAATCCTTTAATGCCGTCAAGTTTTTCATCCTGTATTACTTTATTTGGATTGAGTCTGTATTTGATACTACATTTATCATCTATATCAAGATATTTTGCATAATAAGAAAGCTTTAAATCTGATTTGGTAATGTTTTTTTTATCAAGGGCATGTTTATTTTTTCAAGTGCTTTTTCCCTTGTGCGTTTATCTTTTTTTGCTCTTTTGGAAGAGTAGGTTAATATAAGTCTTTGTCGGATTTCTAGCTTTTTATTTTTACCATTGTCATCTTTGTAAACTATTTCTTTTGTTATATCTATTGTATGGATAGTACCGTCATCAATAAATGGTAAGTTTGCAATTTTTTCTTTGAGTTCTTTATCAATATTTTTAATTTTATAGGCAAGGATATACTTGTAGTTGTTTTTCTCCAAATAAGCAATATTTGCACTGTTTAACATCCCTTTATCGGCTACAACTATTGGTTTGCCGGAGAGGCTGAATCTTGTTTGAAACTTTTGTAGTATATCAACAAGGGTATGTCCTTCAAATTTGTTACCTTCATATACTTCAAAGCTAAGAGGATAACCTTGCAATGTTGTAAAGAGACGAAGCTGTATTTGGGGACGGTTGAGTTTTCCCTCTTTGGAAAAACCTATGCGGCGCAGGTCATCTTCACTTTCGCTCTCGAAGTGTAATGTCGTTACATCGTAAAAAGTTACAGTAATGGTGTTATTCATTATCTTTTTGGTGTGTTTGAAGATGCAAGTTTCTATTTTATTCTTTATATCCGTAGTATAAAGGGTATCTAAGAAGCGATAGATCTTATCTTTGCTTATTTCTTGTTGTTTAAAATATTCAAGATAGTGCAGTAATTCTAATTTGCTACCGGGATAGATGATTCTTGAAAGAACCAAAGCACGAAAAAGGGTACTTTTTTCTTGTCTGTTACGAATATCTTTTGAGCTATTCTTTTCAAAAATCTCATTACAACCTATTGTATCAAATAATCTTCCAAATATAAGTTCATCGCCATATGAAGTAATATCTTGCGTCGTTATTTGGGAAAATAACTTTTCAAGCTTTTTTTGTTCATCATCTATTTTTGAAGCATGCAAAAGATTATTCTCTAATTCATCAATTCTGCGAAGTGCTTGATTGTAGAGCTCCTCTATCTCAGCCCTGTCTTTGCTGCTTCCCCAAGACTCTCTACAACTTTGTATCCACGATTGATCCTATCTACTATATGGATACTAATACTGCCACTTGCATTTTTCTTTTTTCTGACGCGTAATCTCATTCAAAAATTATATCAATCTTTTATTGAGGCACACATTTTACATTTTTTAGTGCCTTTAATGCCCTATTTTACGAGCTTTTTGTTTTTGGATTTTCTTATCGCGAAAGTCAGGAAGAAGCCGGAAAAATGAGATTAGAGAGAAAAGAGTATATTGTGCAAGACGGTGATATTATGCACTTTCGATTTAATGTGTGATGCAAATAATATATTAGCTTTTAAGAAAATCAGCCTAGACTAAAGTCTAGGTTCCGAAAAATCTACTCAACTTTTTCGGAACCCGTACTTTAGTGCGGGCTTTATGTCTTAAAAGACTAAAACCCTGTTCTAAGCTTGGAGTCAATATGAAATTTGTAGAAACTCTTGTCTTAGAAAAGTAAAGTGTTTGCACTTTACCTCTCTTTATGAAATTTACTTTTTATTTTGTAGCAAATTTATAGTCTAAACCAACCCAGATTTTTTGAATATCGTTTGTGTACCCTGTAACTGTACCTTTTGAATAATCGGCATACTTTAAAAGACCTGTTAAGTTATTTACGCCAGGAATTTTATTTGTATATACTGCATCAAACTCAGAACCTAAGTCATCGAGCCCACCCATCGTTTTATCCGCTGTAAATGTATGATAGACTGCAAGCAATTTGCCGAGACCTTTTGCGGTATAGCCTAAACGTACATTAAAATCTTTCAAACCACCAAGTGGTCCACTGTTTCCTACATAAAATACATCTGCCCAACCGTTAAATTTATGATTTGTTCCCAACATAGGGTTAAAGTTTGTTTTTCCGTCTGTTCCGGTAGTACCACTTAAGAACTCATAATTAACACCGGCTAAAATACCGTTTACATTTGCACCTAAGTCTAAATTATAGTAAGAAGCATCTGCTTTACCGTTACTGTTATGGATTTCCATCGTAGAATCTTTCTGCAGAGCATATTCAGCACGGTAGCTTAATTTTGCCATATCAGTTTTTACTTTTCCTGTCAAAGCTATACCATAGGTATCATGTGCTCCTGCAATCATATAATCATAGGCAGTTACTTTCAGTTCTGGCATTACTGTATATGCAGCATGTAAAATAACTGTATTTGTATCATAAGTATTTTCACTAAATGGACCTTGGTATGGTAATGGCTTACTACCAACTCCTTGTATCCCATATACCCATGCAGCTAAAAGAGAAAGATTTTTAATAGAATTGTTTGCAACAAATACAGAGTCATATGAACGCTCTAATTGTCTCCAACCAACTGTCCCTATAAAACGTTGATTATCAAGATTTATTTGATTACGTCCTACATGTAACAATGTATCTTCAATCGTATAATTAACTTCAGCATTTGCTATCATCGCTTTTTGTGGATCAACAACAGTAGCATATGGATTTCCGCTTCCATCTGTATAAACAGTGCCATCTCCTGCATTATACTCATGAGAGCCTAAATTATTCACAGAGATAATACCAACTGTTGCAGAAAGGCCATCAACACCAAGTAAATCAGCAGTAACAGATAATTTTGTTCTTACAGTATATGCATTTGCATTTGCATTAGTAGTCCCGTCATCAACACTCTCAAAACGAGGACGAATTTGACCTTTTAGTTTAATATTGTCTAAAATATTAATCCCGTCTGCACTTGCACTTACACTCAACCCACCGATTACTAATGGCAATGCTGCCATTGAAAGTAGTAATTTTTTCATTTTTCTTCCTTTTTTAAATTCATATAAATTATAACTTATATAACTTATGTAATTCTTGATATAAATCAAGTTTTTAGATTTACTCCTTATTTTCCTGAGCAACAGGTGTAATCGGCTCCCCTCTCTCCTCTTCTATCTTTGCACGGTGTTCTGCCATAATGACTCTTATTTCATCCATAACAAAAGGAGGCACATTGTCATCTTTTTGCCACTTCACTTCATCAATATATCCGCCATAGTCATCACCGAGTTTTTCAATATTTTTTTCAAACTCATCCATATCAAAACAAATTTCACTGCGACCGTCTGCTTCATCTTTGAGTTCTATAAACCATTTTCCGGCATCATCCAATTTGATAGTAGCTGTAAAAATAACTGCCATTATTCAACTCCGTCAGGATTACTCAGGCTTTTTGCAAACTCTTGCAACTGAGAATCTTTTTTCTTCAAATCTCCATGGTACACAACTCTGTCAATCTCAATATTTTCATCTTTGAGTAGATTTGGCACAGCATCTGATTCGTTAATCACTTTTATATTTGCATCGAGTTCATCTTCTGAATATGCCATCTGCATATCAGCCGCAATCACATGAGGAATGGCTTCTATCACTTTGAGTTTTCCAAGCTCTTCACTGACATCCTCGCCTTCTATAGTGATAATTATACGACCTTTTTTATCATGTAAATGATAATCACAAACCTCACACTCTTTTAAACTCTGCACTACTTCATCTAAAAACTTTGGCACTGTCTGTACCACTATACTTGAAACATTCATCTCATTTTCCTTTTTTATGTATAAATTATTTTTCTTATTCTTTCGTTTTTTTCACTTCTCATTTTATCATATAATCTTTGATATTTTAACTTTGTTGCATAAGAGACGGGACTTCTGAGTGATTTGTATTCAACCAGCTCACCTTTTTTATAGACACCGGAAACAAGTGCTTCCACCCAGTAAAAACCTCTGT
Source organism: Sulfurimonas sediminis (assembly GCF_014905115.1). Taxonomy (NCBI): domain Bacteria; kingdom Pseudomonadati; phylum Campylobacterota; class Epsilonproteobacteria; order Campylobacterales; family Sulfurimonadaceae; genus Sulfurimonas; species Sulfurimonas sediminis. Next base: position 1,095,838 of record NZ_CP041235.1, on the reverse strand, counting down.
CTTTTCTGAGGTTCTTCACTATTCCTTTCCATTGTTTTCCTGCTTTTATAGTATTCCATAAATCTTCAAATGCAGCCTCTGGCATATCAGGATGCCTCACGATACTGTGAGGTTTACCGATTATTTCATCTTGAGAATATCCGCTTATTTCACAAAATGTTTCATTCGCATAGGTAATTCTCCCTGATAAATCTGTTCTTGAAATAATCAATTCGTCTTGGGGAACTTCAGTCTCAACTAAAAATTCACTTTGTGTAAACTCCATCATCCACTACTCCTTATTTGATTTTGTAATACCCTACTCTAGGCGAACTGCTGTTTATGAAAAACTCTTTTTCGTTGATAAAATAGATACTGTTAACAATCATTTTATCAGCTTTGTATTTTCCCAAAAGCTCTCTTGTCATTGTATCAAAAAGTTCTACATCATTGTTTATATCACTGCTGTATGCAGCTGTTTTTCCACTTGGGCTGAGTCCTACTCCATATACAAAAAAGTGTGACATCTTATAGTAGGCATCGCCGTTTTTTAGATTATAGACACCTACACGTCTGTCCTGCCCTCCTGTTAAAACAATATCACCTTTAAAGTCAATACTGAAAATATTGTCGACATTGTCTCCATGAAGTGTTTTTACATGCCTGCCATCTTTGGTGGAAATAAGATGTACATCTCCACTTTCATCCGCAATAGCCACCAATGTTTTGTCATTATTGAGTGCAAAATTGGAAAATTTGGACATAGAAGCCTGTGTTGTCCAGTTTTTCTTTTTTGATTTGATATTATAAGAGATAATGTCATTACTGATTAATGCAATCAATATATTCTCTTTGTCTATAAATTTTGCTTTGATAATGTTGAGTCTGTCATCTGAGGAAATGATTACATGTAAAGCTGAAGAGTTGTAAATATGAACTCTGCTGTACCCTCCGTTATCTTGAGAAAGTATCAACAAAGAATCATCAAACAGATCAAGTGAAAATATTTTAGAATCTATTGCATCTCCCATAAAATCTTTAATTTTGCCTAACTTGATTGTCTGTATGTTTTTTTTACTTTTTGTATTAAAAATCTCTATTTTTCCGTCATCAGTAGCACAGTAGAGTTTCTGTTTCTTGTATAAAACATCTGTTACAAGTCCTGACGAAACCTTATAAATATATTCCGGCTGTACTAAACCCTTTGCATGTATGCCTGAAATGACCATTAGTAGAAAAAAAAGATACTTCATTCACTTACCTTTAAAATATCAATAGCATCCGCCGGGCATCTGCTGATGCAAAAACCGCAACTTGTGCATTTGCCGTTTATTTCAGGCATAAACATTGCCTTAAAATCTATGGCATCTTCAAAACAAGGGTCTTTACATGAAAAACACATAACACCCTGCCAACTCAAACATTTATCCTGATTGATCACAATATCAGCAAAAATTTTCCTTTTGTTTGCAACCAGAAGAACATCACTTGGACAGACTGTTGCACACTCATCACAATATGTACAGCCTCTTTTGGAAAAATCCAAGTAAGGTGTTCTATCCTCTCCTATAAAAATAATCTGCTCTTGACACAAAGTAGCGCACTGCGCTTCACAGTTTTGACACTCTGTAACAAAAGCATCAGCATCATTAAAATACGGTGGACGTATAATAACTGTTTCATTTTTATTTTTCTCTGCTGCCTCTTTTACAGAGGAAGAGAGAAAGCTAAAAAGCTCTCTTCTTTCCATTTATTTACTTTGCAGTATCAATATGTTGCATCCATTTGGATTGATCCCAAGATGATTTGGAAGCACCATTTGGATCTGTATAAACAGGTTTGAATCTGTTTTGATCCACCAGCATATTTGTTGCCTGTGGCGCATGACACTGTGTACAGTTAAATCTTCCTGCATAAAGATGCTGTTCATCTTTGTCCACTTTTATCGAGACATTTTCCTGTGTTTCAGAAGAAGTATTCTTAACCACTTTGCCGTTTTTCAAAATTTTATCGCCTTTTACGGCTGTATGCGGTCTAAAGTTTGTAAAGTGTGAAACAGGAATCGGTGTTGCCTCCATTCCCATTGATTCTGCTGCATCTGGCATATGACACATTAAACACTGGTTATCACCTTTTGTAATCGGTAACATTCCTGTTGTATCATGCGGAATCATTGGCGGAGCATCCTGATAGGCCCGTTTAAACTTCTTTGAAGTTCCAGGTGCAGCTGAATGATACTGTACTGCAGGTGGAACTACATCTTCTTTTAAGAGGTCTGTTGTTCCTCTATATCCCAAATGACTTTCATCTATTATAGGTTTTACCTGTGTTTTTTCCTGAGGTTTTACCTGTGCATTGTTATTACATCCAACGAGTAATAAAGCTGCAGTTGCAAAACCGATCGTAATCTTTGTTAAAATTTTCATTTTACTCTCCCATTTTTTTATTTTGAATAAAATCTCTTATAGAGAATCTTAAAGCATCATCATCGCACACTTCTATACATCTTGCACAGTTTGTACACTCTCCTGAGAGTACAGGAAGTGATTCTTTGCCTATCATGTGAAGCACCTGTTTTTCAGGACAAACTACTTTACATTTCATACAGAGTGTACAGTTTTCTTCCAGATGATGCACTCTAATAAAACTAAACTTTCCTAACAGTGAATAAAATCCACCGAGTGGACATACATGACCACACCAACCGTTTTTCAATACCAGCAAATCAAAAAGAAAGATCATAGCAACAGCCGCCCAGCCAAAACCCATGCCAAAGACGAGGCCTCTGTGCATCATTGAAATCGGAGACACAAACTCAAAAGCCGCTATACCCATAAAAGCAGAAACTATCAGGCTTAATCCCAAAATCCAATATCTTGCATTTCTTGTAATTGGCTGCTTCATTTTTTGTGCTCTGTCAATATCGAACACTCTTCTTAAATAATCAGCACTGTCTGTAACCATGTTTACAGGACATACCCAAGAGCAAAATGCTCTGCCGCCTATAAAAAAATAAAACAGTGTTACAACAGCAACACCTATAAGTAAATCAGTAGCAACCACAGCACCTGCTGCAATCATCTGCACAGTAGCATACGGATCACTCATCGGAATAATGCCAAAGAGCAAAGATGAACTGAGATTCCCTTCCAATATCTTCCATCCCCAGGCATTTGCACCAAAAAACAAAACCAGCATTCCGATTTGCACAAATCTCCTGAGTATAAGATATCTGTAGTTATTCCATAATCTACTCATCTAACAAACCTTCCAAACCGCTGTTAAGCTTGTCAACCGCTTTTCTTTTACTTACATTTGTTGTGGTGTGAATCGCATGAGCATCTTTTAGTCTTGACTCATCCTTTTTATCCCAGCCTTTGATGTAATGACTCCCGGCTTTTCCCATTGCCACTTCACGAGGCAGTATGAAGATAGCCGGTTTTTCTGTTACACAGGCATGTTCACACATTCCACAGCCCGTGCAGGCATCTGCATGCACCACAGGTTTTAAAAATGCGTGTTTTCCAGTTCTTTCATTTTTAGAATACTCTACAGTTATCGCTTGACCCAAAATAGGACAGGCTCTGTAGCATGCATCACACTGAATACCCCAAAAAGCAATACAGCTGTTTTCATCAATAACCGCTAATCCCATATCTGCTGTATTAATATCAAGATGACCGTTTACAGTTACACTCAACTCATCCAGTGCACCGCTCGGACAAACAGGAACGCAGGGAATATCTTCACACATATAGCATGGTATATCCCTTGGTATAAAAAACGGTGTTCCTATCGGCCTGTGATCACCGGGTTTAGCCAGCATTAATGTATCAAACGGGCATGCTTCAACACAAAGCCCGCATTTGATACAGGTTTTGAGAAAATCTTCTTCAGGTATAGCCGCAGGCGGACGCAGTATAAGCGGTGACGCCTTTACATCGTCAAGGTACGCGCTCCATAAAAACCCGCCGATCGCCGCATAACCAACACCTCTGGCCATATTTAAGATAAACTTTCTTCTGTCGCTGAGTGCTTCTTTTTTCATTGTAAATTCTTTATTGTTTAAGCTTTATAAATTTTTACAGCACATTTTTTAAAGTCTGTCTGTTTTGACATAGGACAGGTTTGATCCAATGTTACTTTATTAATAAACACACGCTCGTCAAACCATGGTACAAATACCAAAGGTTTTGGCGGTCTGTTACGTCCACGCGTCTCAACACGTGCTCTTACTCTGCCACGACGAGATTCAACCCAACATAAATCATTATCTTTGAGTCCTCTTTCCTCGGCAGTTTTAGGATTCATATAGACAAGTGCTTCAGGAACAGCACGGTACAACTCTGGTACACGCATCGTCATTGTTCCAGAGTGCCAGTGTTCAAGCACACGTCCTGTACACAACCATAAGTCATAATTTTCATCTGGCATTTCCGGTGGATCCATATACGGACGAGCAAAGATTTTTGCTTTGTCTGTCAATGGTTTTTTCTTTTTGTCTATAACACCGGTTAAATTACCTGCCGGTAATGCTTTGGCAAGTGGACCATAGAATGCAAATTCACTGCCTCTACCGTTTTCTTTGGCATGTTTGGCTGCATACGGATCAAATTTGACATTAAACCTCCATGCAGTCTCTTTACCGTTAACTACAGGCCATTTAAGACCACGAACTTTGTGGTAGGTAACAAAATCTGCCAAGTCATGACCATGTCCACGACCAAATGATGCATACTCCTCCCAAAGGTACTGGTGAATCATAAAGCCGTAGCCTTTGAAAACTTTACCGTCACTTCCGACAACATTTCTTGCATCACCGAGACATTCGGAATTGTCATACCCTTTTTGAGGGAACTGATCCAATGCCAATGGATAGTTTTTCTTCGCTCTTTCATTTCCAAAAAGAATTTCATACATAGTTGTATCTGGTTTATACCCCATTGCATAGGCTTTTTCTCTTACATCAGCAAGTTTTTTCCCGTTTCTCAGTGTATAAGGTCCCCACAAATCATCTACGGTAAATCTTTTTGAAAGCTCTACCCACTGCCAGGTATCACTCATCGCATCACCTACAGGAAGAACCTGTTGTCTCCAGTGCTGTGAACGGCGTTCTGCATTTCCGTATGCGCCCCATTTTTCATAAATCATCGCAGATGGTAAAATCAAATCAGATACCATTGCAGAAATTCCCGGATATCCGTCTGAGGTTACGATGAAGTTATCCATCTCACGAGCCGCTTTAATCCAGTGTTTTGCATTGGCAGAATCTTGATACGCATTACATACGTTGACCCATGCAAATTTTACAACACCGTCTTCAATATCTCTGTGGATTTTCATAATATGCTGATTACCGACAGGGTTTAGTGTACCTGCAGGAATGTGCCAGCCTTTTTCTGTAATCGCTCTGTGTTTTGGATTTTTTACCATCATATCTGCAGGCAGTCTGTGTGCAAACGTACCGACTTCACGAGCCGTACCACAGGCTGAAGGCTGACCTGTCAATGAGAATGCTCCCGAACCAGGGCGTGCCTGTTTGTTTAACATAAAGTGAACATTGTATGAAAGTGTATTATCCCATGTTCCACGTGTATGTTGATTCATACCCATTGTCCAGAAACTGACAACTTTTCTGTCTTTTTCAATGTAAAGCGCTGCCAGATCCTGCAACTTTTTCTTAAAGCTGTCAAGTGATTCTTCAGGATCACCCTTACAAAGTTTTGCCGTATATTCCAGTGTATATGGTTCTAAAGATTTTTTATACTCTTCAAAAGAAATTTCCCAGTGTTTTAAAGTACCGGCAGTGTTTTTCATAGTGTCACCGGCTTTGTAACCATATGGCTCCAGTGCAGGACCTTCGAGTTCTGAGACAACCTTACTCATCTCTTTATTGTATATTTCCATCTCTTTTGCATCATATTTTCCGGCACTGCCGTCAGGTCTTACCGGAGTAACAGATTTTTCACCTGCACGTCTGAAACCGTATCCGATATTTACAGGACCCGCTGCAAAAATAATATTTTTCTTGATGAAATCCCAATCAATGGCTTCTGGATGATTGTACACAATCTCACGAGCAAGATAGTTCCATAATGCAAGGTCGGTATTTGGTCTAAAGATGATGTTAAAGTCACCCAAATCGCAGGTACGGTGTGTATATGTCTGAATATTGACAACTTTTACACGTTCAGGATCTGAAAGTTTTCTGTCTGTTACACGAGACCACAAAATCGGGTGCATCTCCGCCATGTTTGAACCCCAGGTTACAATGGTGTCTGTCAGTTCGATATCATCATAACATCCAGACGGCTCATCTATACCGAATGTCTGGTAAAATCCGACAACCGCAGATGCCATACAGTGACGGGCATTCGGGTCAATCGCATTGGATCGGAATCCGCCTTTCATCATCTTTTGTGCAGCATATCCTTCCATAATCGTATATTGACCCGAAGCAAATACAGCGACCCCTTCAGGTCCTTTTTCTTTGAGTGCTTTTCTGATGTTTTTTTCCATCTCATCATACGCTCGTTTCCATGAAACCGGTGCAAACTTTCCTTTTTTGTCAAATTCGCCTTTGTCGTTTACACGAAGAAGCGGCTGTGTCAGTCTGTCCGCACCATACATAATTTTCGCATTAAAGTAACCTTTAATACAATTAAGACCACGGTTAACCGGTGCAGCAGGATCCCCTTTTACCGCAACAATTTTTCTCTCTTTACCATCTCCCGTAGTTGCAAGCATAATTCCGCAACCGGTACCACAGAAACGACAAGCTGCCTTGTCCCATCTCCAATTATTTTCAGCTTTCGCTGCTGCTGCATTCAGTTCTGCCGGTACACTCATACCGATAGCCGCTGCTGCAGAAGCTGCCGCTGAACTTTTAAGAAATTCTCTTCTTGAAAGTGACATATTTTCTCCTCACTATTATTAAAGTAGTTAAACACTTTACAATGTTCTCTCTTATGTTTATTAACATTTTAATAATAGCACTCAAATAATTATAAACTATTGATTTAAATCAAGAATTTAAGAAAAGTAAAAGACATTAGTACATGTGAGTATATTGGTAACAGAAATATAAAATATTATTTAAAATTATATTTTGCTATTGTATCTCCAAATTTTACTTTGTCATTTTCTTTGACTAAAAGCTCCAACATATCTTCTTGGGCCAGTATGACAATGGTAGAACCCATTTCAAAACAGCCAAAATCTTTACCTTTGTCAAGATAAAGGTTTTCAAACTCATACACCTGCTCTTCTTGTACATCTGCATTTGTCTGTATACGCGGTTCAAAACTTATTTTCATAACGCCGACATTCAATGCACTCACAAGGATAATGTAAAAATATTTTCCTTCTTGTGTCTTACACAGCAGCACAACTCTCTCATTTTCTATAAAAAGATTCAAACGTTTTTTCAACGAAGAGATATTGACAGGATAAAATTTTCCCGGAATGTGTACAGCTTTAAGTACCTGCAGATTCATCGGAATATGATACCGATGGTAGTCTTTTGGAGAAAGATAAAAATTTATAAATTCTCCGTTATGAACAAAAGCTTTTTCTTCCTGGGTAAAACTTTTTCCAAGAAAATCATCCGTTTTATAACGCATGCCTTTGATTTGTAAAGCATAATCTTCAATTAAGTTTCCACACTCTGTAATAAGAGAATCACAAGGAGCAATAAAGTCCTCAGCATCAAGAGAAAATTTTCTCGGTTCCTTTAATTTTCTGGTAAAAAGCGCATTCAAACTCTTGTATGTACCAGGGTCATGGAATTCACTCATATCGAGTCCCATCAGTTTTACATAAGAATAGTTTACAATTTTTTGAAACCAGTGCGGAAACTCTTTATTTGCAAATTTACCGAACAGTTGTGATACGGCTGATGTGATATGTCTCTTATTCATTTATTTTCCTTTTTGCAATTTCTTCTATTAAAACTGTGGCATATGAACCTTTAGGGAGTGTAAAGTTCATTTCATACTGTGCTTCTTGTTTGTTGAAACGCCCTTCTATCTCTGTTGGAAAGACCCAGGCATAGCGTCTTGCCCCGTCAGCGTTGATTTCATCATCATAGTCTTTTTCAATCTCTCCTGCAATTTCTGTGGCATGGCGTACTTTTTTCCCGCATAAAAGTCCTGTAACAGAGATGTCGCGTGCATTAAATCTTTCTAAATCTTCTTTGGCGCCTTCAAAGTCAAAAAGTCTTCCGTGCGGATAGTGTTCCATGACATCACCACTGATAAGTTTAAAAGGATGCTTCTGCTCTTTCATCTTTTTAACTTCTTCGTTTGGCATATTTAACAGACTCTCAATCTCTTGCGCCTTAAAACTGTTCACAAGCGTATTGATCTCAAGTCTTCTTGAGAGCCAAAGATTAAACAGATAACTCTGATAGGCATTTATCAAAAGGCGTTTGACTCTCGGATTGCGTTCTCTTGCCTCTCCTTTTGCCAATTTTTCTCCCAGAATATGGTTATCTCCGTCATTTCCGAATCTTTGATACCCGAAAAAATTCGGCAACCCGAATTTGTCTATATTTTTTAATGCTTCATCAATTTTTTCAGCGCTTGTAGGATTGACCTTTTTCAGTTTTATATAAAAACGATTGCCTTTTAGATGCCCTATTCTCAACTTGTTGTTATGATAGGTTTTTGAAAGAATTTTTATTCCGTCAAAATTAAAATTTTCCAAAGCCTCTTCATATTTTTTATGCAAAGAGATATACTGCACTGTCATGGCATTTTTATCTTTAAGCCCCGCATAGCCTATTTCTTTATTTTTTATACCCAGATAACGGGCAATTTGTCCTATCATTTCGTTTGTAGAGAGGTTCTTCTTTCTTACCTGCAGTATTAAATGCTCCCCTTCTCCCGAAAATTCATATAAAGGTATCTCCTCAACTACAAAATCACGGGGAGTCTGTTTAAAGTGAAAATCAATACTTGCATGCGCAAGTGAATAAAATCTGTCCATATTTCTCTGTTCCTTAAAAATGATGTGCTTTACATCTGTTTGTATATTTGTTTCTGACAGCTTTTGCAAAAACTGTCAGTTTTGTTCTGGTTTGTCTGGCATACATTTTGACTTTTTTAAGATCTCTGGCATCAAAAGCAATCAGCATTTCATACTCTTCCCCGCTACATGTAATATGCTTAGGTATTTTTTTTATAAACTGCACGCCTGTTTTGTTCAGTGATGCCATTTTACCCAAATCACTGCATAAACCATCCGATATATCCATACCCGCTTTTAAAACATTTATACTTTTGGTGACAAAATCATTTCTTAACCTGATATGAACAAATTTTGATTTTTTGTGGATTTTTCCTAGGTTTTGCAGTTTTTTCAAATCATTTGCCGAACGCCCAAGCTCCCCGGTAAAAGCAAAAAGATAATTTTCTCTGACTCTGGTACGCAAGAGTGGTTTTTTTGTTTTGGAAATAATAGTTACAGTGATATCAAGCTTTGTATTACTGATTGTATCACCGCCGATAATTTCTATATTGTACTGCTTTGCTATTGATTTAAATCCCTCAGCCAAATCTTTTATTTCTGCTTTTGTCATATTTTTTGGCATTGCGACACTTAAAAGTGCATATTTCGGCACTGCATTCATTGCAAACGCATCAGAAATATTTACCAGCATTGCTTTTTTAGCAATCTGGAAACAACTCATCCAGCTGCGTTTAAAGTGCACGTTTTCAAAAAATGCATCTTTGGAATAGACAACATTGTCAATCAATGCACCGTCGTCGCCAATGTGTTTACTGTTAAATTGTGATATAAAATAATTTTCTAAATTCAATAAGACTTCTTTTTATTAAGCATATATTAATTACTGCCGATATAATATAGGGTAATTATAACATTATTAGGAAAAACATACTATGAAATATTCTATTAAAAGAATCTTTGAACATTTGAAGTTTTATCTGCTTTTTATCTTTTTTTTGGCTTCTTTGGCTGTTTTGCTTACATTTGAAGAACAACTTTCTTTTGATAAAATCAATAATTTGAACAATCAAAAAAAGATTATTCAAACACTCACACGCTTGGATACGGACGATATAGAACTGGCACTTATACAGTTTAACGGAAAAAGCACGCAACTGCATCAAGAGATCGACAAACTGAAAATGCTTTATAAATACAACATTACAGACAGATATATACTTAGAAATGAAAAAGAGTATTTTGATGACTTGCAAAAACTTTCTGTGTTAACCGACAAATTTAACAATGCGGCACATACATATTATGTTGGATCAAAAAATAAAAAACTTGCAAAAAAAGCAAAAGCAGAATTGGACAAATCACTGAATGAAATAATACAACAGATAGATACTATGCTGTTTAAAAGTCTGACCTATAATCAGCAAAAATTTGATATTGTAAAAATTCTGGTAATTATCACTTTTTTCCTTATTTTATTTGCAACATTTTGGTACAGAAAAATGCTGACGGCCATTTTACAGGATATTGAGTACCTGTTTCAGGTTGATAAAACTAAAAGCGATTATGAAATTTTTTCACTCGAGGCTGACGCTATTGCACTGAGGATGAACAGGAAAACTGTTGTTCAGAACAATCCTACCATGCTTGATCCGGTAACAGAAATAAACAACTACAAAGGTCTTGTAAACTCTTATGGAGCGAAAAAAGGGCTCAAAGACAGCAACTTTACAGCGGTGAGTATTCTTGAGGTGGATAATTTTTCAAAATCCAACAGGGCTTTTACCCAGGAAATCACACAGGCAATACTGCGCAAAGTCGCCTACACTATTTCTTTGCATGAGCAACCCATAGATGTCATTGCGAGAACGGACTATAACCAGTTTACAGTCGTTCTTTCACGCTCATCAAAAGAACAACTTTTCAAAGATATGGAAATAATACGAGAGAGTATTTCTGAACTCAAATTTAATGCACCCGGTCACGGTCCTATACATATAACTGTTACAGGCGGATTTGTTATCAAGCCAAACAACACTTCACTTGAAGAGGCAATAAAGCAGGCAAAAGAAATTTTAGAATATGCAAAAACAACAGGAAACAATAGAATTTTCCAACTAAGAGACTTAGCCCAAAGAGGCATATAGAGAGTCACATGTCTCAAATAGTAACAAACACAAACTTCACAAAAACAAATACTGCATTTAACCTAGCCTAAGACTATTCACGCTATAATCAGCATTATTTTAGTTCTTTATTGAAGGATGGGTTAATGAGTATTCCTATTTATACTTACGATGCGATTATAGTTGGTGCAGGCCTCGCAGGATGTGCAGCAGCAAGAGAATTGCAAAATGCAGGAAAAAAAGTTGCTGTTATAACAAAGGTACATCCTTTGAGAAGTCACTCCGGTGCAGCTCAAGGTGGAATCAACGCAGCATTTAGTGATGAAGACAGTGTAGAACTTCATGAATTTGACACGGTAAAAGGATCTGACTATCTGGCAGATCAGGACGCAGTAGAATTTATGTGTAAAAATGCACCTGAAACAATCAGATGGGCAGAGAGAATGGGTGCTGCTTTTAGCAGAAAACCTGACGGAAAGATTGCACAGCGTCCTTTTGGAGGACAATCATCACCTCGTGCCTGTTTTGCAAAAGACAGAACAGGGTTAACACTTTTACAAACAGTATATGAACAGGCATATCGTGTCGGTGTAAAATTTTGGGATGAATGGTATGCAGCTGACATCATTTATAAAGACGGTAAAGTATCAGGAGTCGTTGCTTTTAATATTCGTGACATGCAACTAGCAATTTTCAATGCTAAAGCAGTAATGTTTGCAACAGGCGGATATGCCCGTGCATATAAAATAAACTCAAATGCCCATGCAAATACAGGTGATGGACTCTCAATTGTAGCCCGTCATGGTCTTCCTCTTGAAGACATGGAATTTGTTCAGTTTCACCCATCAGGACTTTCTGGAAACGGTGTTTTAATTTCTGAAGCAGCTCGTGGTGAGGGTGGTCGTCTTTACAACTCCAAAGGCGAACGATTTATGGAAAAATATGCTCCAAACGCTCTTGAACTTGCATCACGTGATGTTGTTGCACGCGCAATTTTAAATGAGATCAGAGAAGGCCGTGGTGTCGGACCGAGAAAAGATGCTGTATATCTTGACGTAACACATCTTGGAAAAGAACTGATTATGAATAAACTTCCTGAACTCCGTGAACTTGCGATGACATTTTTAGGCCTCGATATGATAAAAGAGCCTATTTTGATTTCTGCTACAGCACACTACTCTATGGGTGGTATTCCTGTAGACATTGACGGACATGCCCGTAAAAACAATGAAGAATTTATAGAAGGTTTTTATGCCGCAGGTGAGTGTTCTTGTGTATCTGTACACGGAGCAAACCGCTTAGGTGCAAATTCTGTGCTTGAAGCCCTCCTCTTTGGTCGTTTCGTAGGTAAAACAATGGTAAAAGATGTAGAGAGCATCGAGCTTCGTGAAGCAAGTGAAGAAGATGCGACAACTGCACTCAAAGAAATTGAATTTTTACTTAACAATAATGGAAATGAAAGCGTACCTGCCCTAAGAGAAGAGTTGCAACAGTGTATGAGTGCAAATGCCGGAGCATTTAGAAGCAAAGAGACTCTGCAAATCGCGATTGACACCGTAAAAGAACTTCGTAAAAGATTTAAAAATGTACGTATAAAAGACAAATCAAAAGTATTTAACACAGAACTGCAGGAAGCTTTGGAGTTCGGGCATATGCTTGATTACTCTTTATTTATTGTAGAGAGTGCTATTGCCAGAGAAGAGAGTCGTGGTGCACACTACAGAGAAGATTTTGAAAAACGTGATGATGAAAATTTTCTCAAACACACGATGGCATATATGGATAAAAACGGAAATATTTCATTAGATTATATGGATGTTGTTCTTGGCAAACATGAACTCAAAGAAAGAAATTACTAAGGATAACTTATGAGTATAGAACATAAAATAACTACGCAAAAAGTAAACTTCAAAGTATTTCGATTTAATGCTGATGAAGACTATCTTCCATACTATGAAAACTATGATATGGAAGTTACTTCAGAAGAAGTTGTATTAGATATATTAAATAGAATTAAATGGGACCATGATGGAAGTTTTTCATACAGAAGAAGTTGCCGTCATGGTATTTGTGGGACATGTGCCATAAAAGTAAACGGAAGATCAACGCTCGCCTGTAAAGAGAGTATGAATGATATGGTAGAACTTTTTGGTAATGAACTTGTTATTGAACCGCTAAGCACAAAAAGAGCTGTCAAAGACATGATTATAGATAAAGGTGATTTTTGGGAAAAACACGCTGCGGTCACACCATATCTTGTTGCAGATATTGATGAAAACCCGGAATCTGAAAACCTTGTATCCCCTGAAGATGCCGAAAAGCTTGATGAAGCGGATCTTTGTATCCAATGTGGAGCTTGTCACTATGCTTGTCCTGCTGTTGCAATCAATGAAGATTTTTTCGGTCCTGCCGCTTTTGCAGCAGCATATCGCTTCAGTGCCGATGTACGGGACAATTCAACATCAAGACTCGCGGATGTCAATGAAGAAAAACAGGGTGTCTGGGACTGTGTAAAATGTTTTGAATGTGCCGAAGCCTGTCCAAAAGAGATTAATCCTATTGGTAAAATTACAAAACTGCACCAAATGGCTTTCCAGGAAGGCATCGCCAAAAACAATGTTGCAGTGCGCCATGCCGTCGGCTTTAAAAAATCTATTGTAAAGAATGGTGTACTAGATGAGGGTGGACTTGTTCTGTACTCTGAGGGTCCTGCAATTGTTAAACATATACCTGTTGCATTTAAAATGTTTACAAAAGGAAAAATTGTTCCACCATGGGGCATCACAAAATCAGAAAATCTTGATGAGATTCAAAAACTTGTGAAATCTTCATCAACTGTAAAGTTCTAGGAGTCAAAGAATGGAAAAATTAAGATATGCACTTTTTACAGGATGTACGGCAAAACAGAGTACACCTGAGCAAATGATGTCAACTGTAGCAGTTGCTGAAAAACTAGGAATAGAACTTGTAGAACTGACTGAGGCTTCATGTTGTGGCGCATCCCATCTTCAAGACTATGATGACTTTTTATCTTTGGTTTTAAATGCCAGAAATATTGCCTATGCTGAAAAACATGGACTTACTATGGTAACCATCTGTAATACATGTCAGCTCAATACCGCAATGACAAAGCATAGACTTGATAACAACGAAGAGCTCAAAGCAAAAGTCAATGAAAAACTTGCAGAAGTTGGACTTGAGTATAAAGGTACTTCCAATGTTACACACTTTTTATATGCAATTATTGATGATTTTGGACTTGATAAGCTTAAAGAGATGGTTGTCACACCTCTGAGCCAGTTTAATATTGCACCTTTTTACGGATGCCATAATATACGTCCGTCAGAACTGCAAAATGAGACACATAAAACTGCAGAAAATCCTTATAACCCTACTTCACTTGATGATTTAATCATTGCATGTGGCGGAGAGACTGTTGATTATGAAGAAAAAAACAAATGCTGTGGTTTTCATGTTGAATTGCAGGCACCCCATACTGCAGCAGTTTTGACGGGAAATGCTATTGCCGGTGCAATGGATGGCAATGCTGACTGGATGGTAACACCATGTCCGCTTTGTCACCTTAAACTTGATACACAGACTGCGCACGCAAGTAAAGCAATCGGTCGTGAAGTAGAACTTCCTGTACTGCATATGCAGCAAATGGTTGGACTTGCACTTGGCTGTACTCCGGCCGAACTTGGACTCAACCATCACTTGGCAAAAGTAGACTTCGTTTAAAAAAATTTCCTAAACTCTTTGGTTTAGGAAATTCATATTACATTGTATCACCGATATGCATTGCAGTCTCAGAATCCCATCGTGCTACATGTAAAACAATCCAGTGTTTGAATTCCTCTTCCAAAAAAGTCTGTATTGCCTGCGGATCTTTGTTTGTATTCCATTCTTTAAGCAAATCTTTTATTTTTCCTCTCATTGTATCATGTTCGCTCTTATGCATTTGCATTGCATAAAAGTTACTCTCTTCCATCATATCTTCTTCTGTTGTGAAATGGTCCTCAACATCAAACAAAACAACCTGAAAAAGTTCATCTATTTTTTTAATATCTTTAGCAAGCACCGCATCATGAAAATTATTAATTATCTCTATCTCTTCTTCATGCAAAATATTCATCATTGCATTTGACACCTGTTGTACATCTTTTGATTCTATTAACATTTAAATTCCTTTTAATTTTATAAAAAAATATTATAACATTAGAGTATCCTTGTCAGATTGATTTACATCAACTTTTTTCTATTGTACTCTCAGACTTGTGCTATAATTTTGAAAAAAAATTACAGGTCTTATATGTCAGATTCAATAGAAATAATATCATGGAATGTTAACGGAATACGTGCTGTAGCTAACAAAGAAGCCCTTCAATGGATAGACGATAGAGGCACAGACATTTTATGTCTCCAAGAGATAAAAGCACAAAAAGAGCAAATCCCAAACAATCTGTTTGAAAAAGAGTTCACAGAAGTTATTATTAATTCTGGAGAACGAAAAGGATACAGCGGAACAGCCACTTTTAGTATGCTTCAAAGCCATTATAGCTCTACATGTAATGATATTGATACAAAATATGAAGGGCGAATTATTGAGACACATTATGGAGATATCGTTCTTTTTAATGTTTATTTTCCAAACGGTCAAAAAGATGAAGAGCGTCTTGCCTATAAGATGAAATTTTATGATGATTTTTTAGCCTATTGTGAAAAGCTCAAAGATGAGGGAAAAAGTATTATTGTGTGTGGAGATGTAAACACCGCACACCGTGAAATAGATTTAAAAAATCCAAAAGCAAATGCCAAGACATCCGGTTTTCTTCCAATAGAAAGAGAATGGATAGACAAATTTTTAGATCATGGGTATATAGATACATTTAGATATGTGCATGGAGACAAAACAGACGCATACAGCTGGTGGTCCTACCGTTCCAATGCTAGAGTAAAAAATATCGGTTGGCGTATTGATTATTTCTTCATATCTGAAGATTTGGCGGAAAATCTTGAAGATGCTTTTATTTTGGATTATATAGAAGGTTCAGACCACTGTCCTGTAGGCATTAAAATTGTTTTTTAATCACTGATTAGACTCCTGAAACTTTCAGCTGATATACAATGAGTGTGTGTTTTTTATTTATTTCTTCAAAAGTCTGACTGGGAGAAAGACCGACTATATTATGAAAAACTTTGTTTAAATGTGCATTGTCATTATATATATACTTGGTATCATTGAATTTCTTTCCATCAGAGATATATTCAATAAATATTTGATAAAATTTACATACAAAAATAAATTTTTTGGGAGACAAACCAATAAATTTATTAAATTGTCGCTCTATAGTACGCCGGCTGCAGGCAAACTCCTGTGTCAACTCTTCTACAGTCACTTCATAATTATACTCTTCAATTCTTTCCAAAATATCCTCTATAAATTCTCTAGAGTTATTTTGGTCATTATACATTTGCAAAAAAGCATCATCAAGATAACCAATATCCTGCTCCATGCTTTTATGCATATAGAGTTTGGAGAAGTATTTATTAATCACTGTAGTTTCAAGAGGAAGATAGTGATGATTAAGTAGAACAGCATCTTTTTTAAATAACTTATAGAATCCTATTGGTAAAAGTTCAGCAAGTATAATTACAGCAGGCTCAATCTCTGGAATACTTTCCAAGTTCAAAATACTTTTTTTGGATTTAGCCGTTTTTATACTCGCAGAATACCCCTCTGGAATCTTATATTTTTTATTATTATGAAGAAGTGAGTAGCCGGTAATACCTCTGTTAAAAACTATAAAGTTCCCGCCATTTGGCAAAAAAAACATATCAGAGAGTAAAGTAAAATCATATATAACAACATAGCACTTAATTATGCTGCTGAGTTTGATATCTGGTAAAAATACTTCATACTTCATATATCACCAATTGGAATTTATTTAACCCATTGTATCAGAAGTAGGAAGAATTTTACTTGTACTTATACGACATAATAATTGTTAAAAAATAATTTATATATTCTTTACTTTGCTTTAGGTCTGAATGCCTTGATAACATCCTCATTTGTTTCTATAAATGGACCTTCAATAAGATCTATACAGTACGGAACTGCAGGAAAAACCGCATCAAGGCACTCTCTGATTGATTTTGGTTTTCCTGGTAAATTGATAATCAAACTTTTTCCTCTAATCCCTGCTGTCTGGCGTGAAAGAATAGCAGTTGGAACATACTGCAAACTCACCTGTCGCATCAATTCACCAAAACCGGGCATCATCTTCTCACAGACATTTTCAGTTGCTTCGGGTGTCACATCACGAGGTGCCGGACCGGTTCCACCGGTTGTCACAACCAGGCAACATCCTGCATCATCACACAACTCTTTCATTGTTGCCTCAAGCACATCCTGCTCATCAGGAATACATCTGTAAACTATTTCAAATTCACTTTTTAAATACTCTTTCATCGTGTCTTGAATAGCTACTCCGCTTATATCTTCATAAATCCCTTTGCTTGCTCTGTCACTTGCCGTTATTACACCTATCTTTATTTTACTCATATTTTTTTCCTTTTTATTTGATTTTTGCTGATTTTTCAAAAAAGTTGTAAAAAATGATTTGCCTCTTTTATGTATGTAACCGTTGCCACATCCAGAAAAAACTCTTTGGCACTCTTCGTATCAACTATTTGGTCCTGTCCACCTAAATAGACTTCAATTGTTACACCTTTATCTGCCAATACATGTAATTTCTGTATATCCCATTCATAGTTTAAAAGTTCATCCAGTTCTTCCAGCACTGTCACACTGCGTTCTACTTCTTTTCTCTCATATGGTAAAAAACAGGCATTTATAAACTGTTGCAAATAGACATTTTCATTTTTCCTGTATGCCATCAGCTGCAGTTTCTTAAACTTTTCATTTTTGCTTTGAAAAAAAGCCGGTGAAAAAAGCTGTAAAGTATCTACTCTTTTCCCTCCTTCCAAGGCTTTACATGTAAACTCAAAAGCTTTTATTGCACCGTAGCTAAAACCACTTACGGTAAAATCACTTTTATATATGTAAGAGTCAAAAAAGTGTTTTTCATTTTTTAAAGAAAATCCGCTAAAAAACTTCATTTAAATACTCTTTTACTTCGGTTTTACTAATACTTTCGCGTTCCAAAAGAACATATTCGATTTTTTCAAGCACTTTCAAAAGAGATTCTAACAGTGCCCTACTCTCTTCATAAAGCCTCTTAAGTAATAACTCTTGCTCTTTTTTATCTGGAAGCAATGAAGAACACATACCATACTCTTCACACATTTTTTTCACAAGTTTTTTTGCTTCATCCAGATCATCTTTGGCACTACTCGCATGCTCGTTATACTTAATATCACAAGCAGCTATTCCAGCTAAAAGCATTTTCACCCGAGATTCGAGTTCTTGTTTGATAAATGGCTCATCTGTAGCAGGTGTCAATTTTTCATTTGAAAGCATTAATTTTTCAAAAGTTATATCATAATAGGTTGCCACCATCACCTTGCCAGCTTGATAAGTTGCCCGGAATGCTTTTTGTCTTTCATTGAGCATTTGAAGTTTTTTCTTTCCAAATATTACTTTATCTTTTACCTGTTCAAAATGCTCTAATGTAACACGAAAATCATTCTGTCGCAAAGCCAGCAAAGCTGCCTCATTCACTAATGTTGCCAGTGCTGCACCATTAAAACCCACTGTCATGTTCGCAACTATTTTAACATCTAGTTCATGCGGTATCTTTTCTAAATACTTTATCAAAATTGCTTCTCTTTCTCGTTTAGTAGGTAACTCTACAAATACTCTTCTATCAAAGCGTCCTGCTCGTAAAAGTGCTGCATCTAAAACATCTATTTTGTTGGTTGCTGCAATCACAATCACTCCGCTTGAACCTTCAAATCCATCCATTTCAGTTAAAAGCTGGTTTAGTGTTGCCTCTCTCTCGTCATTTCTGTTGCCGTCTCTCTTTTTTCCTACAGCGTCGATTTCATCTATAAATATAATAGAAGGTGCATTTTTTTTCGCTGCAGCAAAAAGTTCATGCACACGCTTAGCCCCCATACCTACATAAATTTGTACAAATGATGCCCCACTCTGATAGTAAAAAGGTACACCTGCTTCATGTGCAACCGCTTTTGCTATCATTGTTTTTCCAACACCCGGAGGTCCTATTAAAAGCACTCCTTTTGGCATACGCGCACCAAAGCTTTTGTATCGTTTTGGATTTTTCATAAAATCTATAATCTCTTCGAGTTCCACTTTGACATCGCTGATTCCACCAATATCATTAAAACTCACATCACTTTTTATCGCTTCAATATGAGTATTTCCCTCAGACGGTGAAAAGTCAGTGTTATTTTTTGATTCACTGACAGTAAAAATTTCTTTCAATGATTTCTTTTGCCATTTTCTAAAAGCTAATGAACCAAGTCCCAAAACCAGTATAAACACTAACAGATAAAGTAATATGTTTGATTCATTGTCAACTTCGACTTTATAATCAGCAAACATATCAGGTGTTACTTGTGAAAAAGGGATTTTGTAATATCCTTTTTTTGTTTTTAGATAGACATATTTTTTCGTAGCAACAACCTTTTCAACATTATGGTTTTGCAACAGTTCTTTGGCCTGTTTCAGAGTTATGGCATCAGCATTGTCCCGAAGCAGAGCAAATAGAATCAATATTATAATAATAAATGCCGATACATAAATCGCAATTCTGTTTGTTTTAGATTCTGGCATAATTGAAGTCCTTTTTTACTTCATAGTTGGGAACAGTAATCCAGTTTCCAACCAAATCTTCTTGAGACTCTACAACAATTTTATTAAAATGCTGATCAAACCCGTGATAGAATCCTTCTTTACAGGACTCTATCAGCACCTCAAGCTCTCCCCTGTAAGCCTTTCTGAAATCAAAATTTTTCTGTTGAATCAGCTCTTGCAATTCGTGCAGTCTCTCTTTTGCTATTTTACCGTTTACCTCCGGCTTCATAGTGGCAGAAGGCGTGCCATCACGCTTTGAATAGGTAAAAGCATGAATATGCGTCAAAGGCAAATCTTTTGCATTTTGCATAGCTTCTCGCCATAAATCTTCACTCTCTCCAGGATGCCCTGTTATAAAGTCTGTACCTATGGCGTATCCTTTTTCTGCCAGGAGTTCAAACAATGCTTTATCCTGCCTGTAAACATTCCTTCTGTTCATCAGTTTTAACATTTTTGGCGAAGTGTGTTGCAAAGCAATGTGCATATGTTTTTCCATCCATGGCTCATCCAAAATCTCTTTAAACTCATCTGTAATCTGAATAGGTTCAACACTCCCCAGACGTATGCGTCTGACACCACGAATCTGGGACATCTTTTTCATAAGTTTTGCCAAAGATGTTTTTGTATCCTGCCCGTAACTTCCGACATTCGTGCCGGTCAGGATAAATTCACCGAAACCGTTTAGGGCAAGTCTTGCGACCTGCTCTAAAATTCTGTTTTCATCCATGCTTCTGGCATCACCGCGCACATAAGGGATAATACAGTAAGAACAGCGAAAATTACATCCCTCCTGTATTTTTATAAAGGCTCTGCTTTTGCCTACAAACTCATCCACCACCATATCGTCTATATAGTTCAAATCACCCGGTTCGTAAAAGGGCTTTTCTTTTGCCAAAAGGGTATCTATCTTCTGCTTTTCACTCTGACCAAAAACTCCGTGAATACGGTTCTCTTTTAAAAGAGATTCTCCTTTGGTATGGGCACCACAGCCTGTTAAAAAAAGCTTTGCGCCATTGTTGTTTTTTTCAACCTGCGAAATATAGGAACGAACATGGGTATCGGCACCATTGGTGACCGTGCAGGAGTTTATAACGATGACATCGGCTTCTGCCTCATTTTGGGTTATTTCATACTCTTTTAATGAACTCATCATAACCTGAGAATCATAAAGATTTGTCCGGCAGCCGAATGTTTTAAAATATACTTTTTTAGTGTGCATTAGACTATTTCTCCATTGTGTGCACTCGGTGATTCACTTTGCATAGATACATGCAGCTTCTGTGTAGGATAGGCGATCGTAATATCATCAGCCTCTTTGAATGCGTCAAGAATTTCTGTTGAAATGACACTTCTGAGTGTTAAAGTAGCATAGGCATTGGTAAGGTACCAGGCTTCTATATCTATGCCGTTTGACTCTATAAAAGAGTAAATTCTTGGTTCTACATTGGTGTTTTTCAGATTATAGTGCTGTCTGAGTTTATTGAGCTGTTTTCTTGTAATATCTGTATACCCTTTGGAAAATTTCTTTGTGATTTCTTTGACTATGTGCATAGCCTTTTTATGGTTGGAATCAAAGGTAATCGTAATCTTCACCCCGTCCCAAACTGTTTTGAGTGAATTATGCGTATAGTTTGCAATCATCTGGGTAAAAATATAGTTGTTCGGTATAAATATAATACGGCCTGCTCTTCTGTTGTGCATGATGGATGTCAAAGTTATATCTTCCAAAATCGTCATACGAAGAAGCGAAATATCTAAAACATCGCCAACATATTTCATTCCTCCCATATCTACACGGATTCTGTCCCCTACATGTATACTTCCGCCAAAGACGATAACAAGCCAGCCCAGCATCGACATAAACCAGTCTTTCATCGCAATGGCTATACCTGCTGAAGCAAATCCAAGAATTGTTACAAGGTAGGAAGCATTTTCTATATAGTTGAAAAATAAAATCAAAATTATAATGATGAAATTTGTAAATGTGATGATTTTGTTTGCCATATAAAAACGTTCGTTATCTGTAATATATTTCTTGACAACCAGCTTTAAAAGAAAAAATATAAAAAATACGAACAGTATTGCCATGCCTATTTTTATCAGTCTGTAAACCTGTTTTTCAATGCCTTTGTTAATATTTATCTCTGCAATATCCAGGCGTTTTTGATACACATTCATTGTTACATTCATAGTATCGAGCGCCTGTTCAAACATCTCAAGCTGTGCGAGTTTGTTTTTGTATATCTGAGCATATTTTTTGTTTTTTGGCTGCAGCTGCAAAATTTTTTTATAAATCTTTTTCTCTTGTTTTAATTTGCTGATCAAATCTATCAGACTTTCTCTTTTTTTCCTGTACTCTTCAAGGTTTGCATTGAGTGTTTTTATCATAGACAGACCGGTCAGAATATCAAAGGGATTGTTGATTTCCGGCACTTTGTCGATATTTGGCGGCGTTATCAGTCCTGAAAACGGTGCAGAACTATTGGTACCTTTTAGTTTTTCAATCTGTGAAGCCAGAATATTTTCTTTTGATATCAAGGCGATGAGTTCATCTTTGTCCGCATCTGTTTTAGCATGTTTTGCAAGATAGCTGATTCTTTTTTTAATGGCATCAAGATTATGCTTCACATCCATGGATGTCAGGTAAGAAGAGTAGCTTTTCATCCACATGTTTTCATCAGATATCTCTGACTCTATGGTGTTTATCTGCTGCTCATATGCTTTTGTCTGTTCAAGTGTAAGTGCTTTTTCTTTTGTTGTATCTGTGGCATTTTGTTCAACAGAAACATCTGCCTGCAACAAAGAAGACAAAAGTATACTAAGAGTAAAAATGAAAGACTTTAACAGCATCAGTTGTTACCAAATTTACGAAGAACACTGAGAATTAACTCTTTGTCAACTTCATCTGTAATTTTTACGCCACCGATGCCTACGGGGAGAATAAACGTTACAGAAGCATCCAGACTTTTTTTATCCAAAAAGAATGTTTCATAAAAACTGTTGACATCTTCAATGGTATAAGAAGTCGGCAAATCATACTTTTGTAAAAGCTCTTTTACCCTCTGTGCCTCCTGTGGTATCATCAGGTTCATAGCCACAGCAACTTCGTTTGCCATCACCATACCGATGGCTACCGCCTCGCCATGCAAATAGGTTTTGTATTTTGTTTCGTTTTCAATGACATGCCCAAAAGTATGGCCGTAATTCAGAGCAGCTCTTAATCCATGCTCTTTTTCATCTTTGGCAACAACATCTGCTTTTGTTTGTACGGCCTGTTTGATTGCTTCTTGCAAAACTTCTTTATCATGCAGGTCTGCCGTTTCTAAAAAATCAAAGAAATTTCTGTTAAAGGTCACTGCCATTTTGATAATCTCGGCAACACCGGCACCAAATTCTCTTTTTGGTAAAGTTGATAAAAAATGAGGATCAATATAGACAGCTTTGGGCTGATGAAAAGCACCTATAAGATTTTTTCCATAACTGTTATTTATACCTGTTTTGCCGCCCACACTGGCATCTACCTGAGAAAGCAGTGTTGTAGGTACCTGCACAAAATCAATCCCACGCTGGTATATACTTGCTGTATAGCCTGTCATATCCCCTATCACACCGCCTCCAAAAGCAATAAGCATTGATTTTCTGTTAAAACGGTGGTTAAATAAAGACTCCAATATCAAATCAACAGAATCCTGGTTTTTGTACTCTTCCCCGTCAGGTACTGTAATGATATAAAGTTCTTTTGCTGATATTTTTGAAAGGAAGTATGCCAGATGAAGTCCGGCCACTTTCGGGTTGGTAACAATAGCTACTTTTTTATCAAAATGAACTTTTTTAATCGTATCTATAGTAATGTCATATGAGTTGTCAACTGTTTGTTTTAAAGGAATGTTTACCTGCATTGTCTATCCAAAATTATAATATGCTAGATAATACTTAACTTTTACTAAAAAAGGAATAAATTAACGCTGTTTATAGCTGTACAGGTATAAAAATCTGATGAAAATCATTCAGTTTAAAATAGAGCTTTTCACTGTCAGTTGAAAAAAGAGCATAAATATGGCGTGTTGTGAGTTTGTTGGTAAAAGGAATGATCTGTACAAAATTTTCTTTGTGCTTCAGGAGCCTAATCGGATTTTCATTCTCTTTGAAAACTTTGATTGACTTGGAAAAAATAGTTGAAAGATTGTAAAAATGCTCGATGACCTGTTCTTTTTCATCCTGGTGTTCGTTTATATAATTATAAAGCTCTATATTGAAATTAAGCTGCTCGGCTATATCAAAAATCGTTGCAGAAATTTTTTCCAGGTCTCTGTTGTCTGAAAGTATCAGAGCGACATCTTTCACCTTGGAAAAGGATTTTTCTGAGAGTTTCAGTACCGGTACATGTACATCATACAAACATTTTCTCACATGATAATCGGCAAACATCTCTCTTGATACAATCACCAGTCCGACATGATATGATTTTACATCATGCAAAAATACAGATCGCAGATTGATACTGTCATAATCTATCTCGACAACAATATCCAAATCTCTTAAATCCTTGATTTTTTCAATAATATCAATGTCTGAAGGATTTACAATTTTTATAACAAGGTCATGCTTGAATTTTTCATGGATGTACATTGCATGCTGTACAAGCGTGGCAATATTGGAATGCGTGATAATGTTCATATCTATGTATAAAAGAATATTTGTTCCAAAAGGCTCAGGGAACTGTCCAAGTTCACGTTTAATGGCTTTGTAAACTGAGTGCAAGACCGCAGGCTCACCAACGAGCAAAAGAGTGTCATTTGGCTGTATCATGCGTCTGCGCGAAGGCATTATGAGTTTTCTGTTTCTGTATATCGCGACAATGCGCCAGTTTTTCTGTTCAATCACTCCAATATGCCTATAAACAAAAGAACTGCCAAAAGGAACAAGCACTTCCATTATTTCACCCTCGCCTATACCGACATTCTGTGCTATCACCGGAACATTCGGCAGGTAGTCCAACAAACGGGAGGCCAAAATCTCATTTGCATTAATGAGTACAACATTCGGGTCTTCATTGGTCATATTCCACTGATTTAGGACAACAACCCGCAACTGCTTTTTTACAACACGAATGTTTTTAATCGTATTTTCAACTTCAGTCTGATTGTCCATCGCTATCACAACCTGGATAAACTCCATTTTGAGTAAATTTGCCAGTTTATAAAAACTTGTAGGATCAAACTCATAAAATTTAAAACGTGCCGGGCTTGCATCTTTAAATTTTTTCTCTTTTGTCTGCACTATATAATATATATTTTCACTCGTATATGTCTCGGTAACCCGTTGAATAAAGTGTTGCCCTATAGGTCCACTGCTTATGATTAATATTTTTTTCACTACAGCCCTTTTTTTGTAAGTTTCACACCCATTTCAACATGATGTGTGTAGGGAAACTGGTCAAAAAGCGCCATGTCTGTAACTGTATGTGTTTGAGAGAGTATGTTCAAATCATCCAGCAATGTCAACGGATTACATGAAATATAGACTATATGATCATACCTTGAGACAAATTTGCAAGAGTATTCGCCCATTCCGCTTCGTGGAGGGTCGACAAAGACAGAATGAATAGCATAACTGTTGATATCAATATCTTTCATCCTTCTGTACTCTCTTACGCCGTCGAGTGCAGCGACAAAATCTTCAACGCTCATACGGACAAATTCTATGTTGTTTAGCTGATTTAAAAGCATATTTTCTTTTGCCGCATTGATGGAGGATTTGGATATTTCTGTCGCCAGCACTTTGTTGAATTTTTTTGCAAAAGGAATGGTGAAATTTCCTGCCCCGCAGTAGAGTTCAAGTAAATCGTTTTTCGTATCCGAAAACCTGTCACTTGCCCAGGCAATCATCTGTTCATTGACTCTCGGATTTGGCTGGGTAAAACTGTTTTCAATATATTTGAACCTATAAACATCACTCTTTACATGTAAAGTCTCTGTAACATAATCCTGTCCTATCACAACTTTTTGTTTGCGTGAACGGCCTATGATGTATATACCCAGCTCCTGGGCTATTTTTTTTGCTTTTTCCTGCCAGGCTTCATCCAAAGGTCTGTGATACAGAAGTGAAACAACTATTTCACCCGAACTCGAACTTAAAAAATCCGCACCAAAAAGCTTAAAACCGACAGCATGTACTTTGATTGCATCAAGAAGCTTAGGCATAAGGTTTCCAATATGCACATTCACCTGCGGACATTCATTTATAAGCACAACACCTTTTTTATCAATATGATTCATGGCATATGAAATTTCATCATCTGTATGCCATATTTTAAACTCGCTCCTTGCACGGTAATGTGCATCCAAGGATTTATACACAGAAATTTCTTCACTAAAGTAAGGTGTAAATCGTTCTTTGTTTATCTGTATTTTTTCATTAAGTTGTGCTTCATATCCATCTTCGTAAACTCTGCAGGCACCACATTCACCGAAATATTTACAATCCAATTTTACATCCTTAGAAAATTATTTTACAGAGGCAATCAAATTGCCTATAAGTAAATTCCAGCCGTCAATCAATACAAAAACAAGTATTTTAAAAGGCAGAGAGATCATAACAGGAGGCAGCATCATCATACCCATAGACATCAAAATAGAGGCCACGACCATATCTATCACCAGAAATGGCAAAAAGAGTAAAAAACCTATCTCAAAAGCGGTTTTTAACTCACTGATTATAAAGGCAGGAATTACAATAGAAAGAGGGACATCTGCCACGCTTTTCGGATTTTCCATTTTACGTATCCGTAAAAAAAGTGCCAAATCCTTTTCTCTTGTATTTCTAATCATAAAATTTTTAAACGGCAGTGTCGTTTTGGCAAAAGCCTCTTCATAGCCTATCTCTTTGGCTATATAAGGCTTGATACCCTGCTCATAGGCTTTTGTTCCTATGGGTTCCATAACAAAAAAAGTTAAAATCATTGCAAGCATGACAAGCAGTTGTGTCGGAGGAACCTGTTGGGTACCGAGTGCCTGACGCAAAAATCCGAACACAATGACAAACCGGGTAAATGTTGTCATTACCAGCACCATCGAAGGTGCTAAAAAAAGTAAGGTCAGAACAACGAGAACATTGAGCGAAGAGACAAGCTGTTGTGGTGTATCCGGTGCCGAAAGACTCAGGTTCATGGTAGGAACAACAGGCGATTCTGCCCCAAAACCCAAAGCAGCCAATGCCGCAAGCAAGAAAAGAACTCTTATCATTTTTTCTCGACTGTTTTATCTAAAATAGAATTGTTCACACTTTGCGCTTCTTCACTTTTTTTCCCATAAAAATGCAATTCAACTCTTCTGTTTTTTTCCCGTCCTGTGGCTGTTACATTGGTCGCTATGGGCTGATACTGTGCAAAACCTGTTGCACTCAGACGCGCAGGATCTGCACCGTCTAATATCAACTCATGCAAAACAGCCAGTGCTCTTGCAGTCGAGAGTTCCCAGTTGTCTTTATAGGGACTGTTCGGTCCGGGATCTCTGTCATCAGTATGCCCCTGCACATCCACAAGCATATCATTTGGCAACTCTTGAATAATAAGCGTAATCCGCTTCAAAAACAACAAAGCGTCCTGATTTTCTATCGTAGCACTGCCAGGTTTAAACAGCAGTGTTGCCGGCAGTTTGATCACAAAACCGTCTTGCGCTTCTTTTACGGTAATCGCGGGAGACTGTGTCTTTTCCATCATCTCATTTGCATCAGTTGCAGCCTGCTGCACTCTGTTGACCACTTCACTCGTTTCGTCCTGAGAGTCTATAGGTGTAGCTTCAAGCATTCTTTTTTTTGAAATTTCTGTTTGCGTACCGCCTTCAAGAACACTCATCGCACCTGAGAGTGAACCGATAGCTTCTGAAATCTTTTTTGCATCCATACTCGACATAGAAAGCAGCAAAACGAAAAAACAAAGAAGCAAAGACATCAAGTCTCCGAATGCCGCCAGCCATGCGGGTAGACACTCTTCGCATTCAGGACACTTTTTTTTACCCATCAGTGCTGTCCGTTATTCAAACTGACTGACACGGTCAGCAGGAGCCAGATAGGCAAGCAGTTTTGCTTCAAGTACTCTTGGTGCGTCACCGGACTGAATCGACATAATACCCTCAAGAATCATCTCTTTGAGCATCGTCTCTTCATCATTTCGAATAGTCAAAATATTGTAAATCGGTGTTCCGAAGATATTTCCAATCATCGCTCCGTACATGGTTGTAAGAAGGGCAACTGCCATAGAAGGACCGATGGCAGAAGGATCTGCCATATTTAAAAGCATGGCAACAAGCCCGATAAGTGTTCCGATCATACCCATTGCACCGGCAAGCCCCGCCCACTGATTAAATATGGAAGCATGAATCTTATGGCGGGTACTTGTCTGTTCCATGTCAATTTCGAGCAAATCACGAATAGTGTCAGGCTCACTCCCGTCAATTGCCATAGAGAGACCTTTTTTCAAGAACTCATTCTCTTCATTGTTGACATCACTCTCCAATGCCAAAATACCGTCTTTTCTTGCCTTGGTTGCAAACTCTACCAGTTTTTTGATAAGCTCACCTACATCCTCTTCAGCAGGCTTAATGGCTTTCATAAAGACTTTTGTAAACTTTTTCATCTGCGCCGGCTTGAAAGAGATCATCAAAGCCCCTATACTACCACCGACAACAATTAAAACAGAAGGAATATCGATATATGCACCGACACCAACACCCATTGTCATGGCCCCGAGCAAAAGAGCCATAATCAAAACAATACCAATGACCGTACCTAAATCCATCCAAAAACCTTAACGAAAAAATTTATAATTACATTATAATAGCACAATTATTATAAAGAGTAAATTTTATTGACTATCTTTGCGATGAGTAATATAATCAGCCATGCAAGTACCATCGTAATGACCGTATGACTGAAAAAATGATCACCGATAAGCATTTTATACAGTCCCATACTCCAGCCTATAGTCAAAGCAACTGCAGAGGCAATGATTTTATTTCTCCGTTTGTGAAATAAAAATACCAGGCTCAAAAGCGCAAATCCACCGCTGGCATGTCCGGCAGGCCAGCATTTGCTTTTATGGTGATGCAGTTTAAATTCCGGTGTGTAGTTTTGCCAGACCGCTGTCCGAGGATAGACACCGCCGTACCTCACTTCATCTTTGGGACATGGCATATTTGTCTCTCCTTTTATAGAACTTGCAATAAGCGGCACAAAAATGGCAGAGAGTATGACAATAATCATGCCTCTTTTGTAGTCATTGACCAGTTTTGTTTTCCTAAAAAAGATGAGTGCAAGCAACAGACTCACAGCAAAGGCAATGAGAAGTTTTTTAATACCGTCGTAAAATATAAACTTGTAAGGCTGCTCACCCCAAAAAAGAATCCATTTGTGTGTTGAAAAATTATAAAACTGATCTTGCAGACTCAAATCAACATCTGTTATACCAAAAAATATAATACTCAAGAAGAGTATTATAAAAGTAACAACAAGTTGCTGGTTAATGTTCATTTTTTAAAATATCCAGCTTTTTGTTATACTCTTTTGTCTCTACATTAAATATGCCCAGTAATGTATGAAAAAGATCATCCTGAGTATACTTTTCATCTTTTCGTTTTTCTAATGCCTCTTTATTGACCCTTTTTGCCATATTTTTGCCAAACCACATTACAGCACCGATATGCACCTGTGCATCAGGTGCCATAAAGTATGGCAAACCGTGCAGGTAGACACCGCCCTCACCAAGACTCTCCCCGTGGTCACTCATATATATCATGGCCGTATCATACTTTTTGTCATACTTTTTCAAAAATTTTATCGTCTGGTCTAAAAAATAGTCAGTATACAAAATCGCATTGTCATAGGCATTTGTTATCTCTTCCTGTGTGCAGTTTTCCAACTGGTTTGTTTTACATGTAGGTGTAAATTTTTCAAAATCTTTCGGATAGCGTTTGTAGTATGCAGGTCCGTGATTTCCCATCTGATGCAGCACAATTAAAATATTTTTGCCTTTGTTCTTTTGTATAAATTTGTCGAGTCCGACCAGCATTCCGACATCTCTACACTCTCCATCGGTACAGATTGTATTGTTTTTCGGAGTTTTGTAATCCTCATACGGCACACGCAACGCCACACCTTTTGAGTCAGAGTTGTTGTCTCGCCAAAGAATAGCCACATCTTTTGTGTGTTTTAACACATCAAGCACATTTTCCGTGCTGATACCCTTTTTGTAGCTGTAGTCTGATTTGCCGTATTTCGCAAACATACAGGGTACCGATGCGGCAGTAGAAGTACCACAAGAGTAAAAATTTGGAAAATCTATGATATCATCTTGCGCAAGCAGAGGGTTTGTCTCTCTTTTGTAGCCGTTGAGACTAAAATGATCCGCCCGTGCTGCTTCACCAACCACCATAATAACAAGCTTGCTGCGGTTGTCATCATTGACAACTTTGGCATCAAGTCCTATCGGTTTTACCACAAGCGGACCGCTGTTAAATGTCAAATTGATATACTTTCCGATGGAGTACATCCAGTACGCAGGATTTATGGAGTAGCGTAAGGGCTTGTGTTCGCGGACAAAGGAGGTATAAAACTTACTGAACAAAAAGAATGAAGCAAGAATAATCGCCAGAGAGACTCCTATGAGTTTTAAGCGCGCAAGTAACTCCTGCTTGAGAGGACGGTACTCTATTTTTGCCTTATAAACAAAATATGACGGCAAAAGACCTAAAAACAGAAAATACAGAACCTGTTTGAGCGTTACCAGATCCAGTGATTCATGCATATTTGTCTGCAGTGTATTGCGAATCATACTCGCATCAATCACCACATGATAACTGTTCATAAAGTAGTTTGTCAGCGATGAAACCAACAGCAGTGTAATAATAATCGGTTTAAGCGTATACTTATAACAAAACAAAGAGAGCAGAAATATCATAAAAAAGACTAAAACAACGACCAGAGATATTAAAAATCCGGCGTTGTGCCAGTTCATAGGATAGACCTGCAAGACATTGTGAAAAAAGCTGTAGTTATCAAATAAAACAAAGAATATACTGACATAGATGATGAGTTGTGTTTGTGTAATTTTTTTCAAGGGGAAAATCTTCTTTAGTATAAATTATCTTATTACATGTAAACATAAAATAAGTTCGAAATTATACACTTTATAATTAAATAATGGTAACATTGCAGATAAAAACAAAAAAAGAATGCACATGAAACAAAAAAGTATAAGTATCGTTATTTTGGCAGCCGGTAAAGGCAGCCGTATGAAATCTTCCAAAGCAAAGGTCTTACACACCATTAGCGGAAAGCCAATGCTCTATCATATCATCAAAGAGTCCCGTAAAATTTCTGATGATATTACCGTAGTGGTTGCCCATCAAAAAGAGGCTGTTGTTGAAACAATGCAAAGCTATTTTGATGATATCTGCTTTGTCGAACAAGACGCCAAAAACTACCCGGGAACCGGCGGAGCTATGATGCAGGTAGAACCAAAACATGACAAGGTATTGGTTCTTAACGGAGATATGCCACTCATTACAGCCGATGCACTCAAAGGATTTTTAGAGCTTGAAGCAGACATTATCATGAGTATTTTTGATCTTGAAGATCCGGACGGATACGGTCGTGTCATCATACGAAACAACCATGTGGAGTACATAGTAGAGCAAAAAGACGCTGATGAAGCAGAACTCAATGTCACAACAGTCAATGCCGGTGTTTATGCCTTTTCAAAAGTCATCTTGGAGCGATACATTCCTGATTTGAGTAATGATAACGCACAGCAGGAGTACTACCTTACCGACATTATTGCAATGGCAAACGAAGATGAGTCGAGCATTGTGCCTTTGCTTGTTGATGAAGAACACTTCAAAGGGGTAAACTCCAAAAAAGACCTCGCAGACACTGAAGAGATTATGCAAAACAGAATCCGTACAAAATGGATGAATGCAGGGGTAACTATGCAGCTGCCAGCAACAATTTACATAGAAGAAGATGTTGTTTTTGGGGGAGAGTGCATTGTTGAAAACGGCTGTCGCATTACCGGAAAAAGCAAAATCATCAACTCCCACATAAAAGCCGGCAGCGTTGTAGAAGAGAGTACCCTGAAAAACTCGGACTGCGGACCGATGGCACATCTTAGACCGCTGAGTCATATAGAAGATACACACATCGGAAATTTTGTTGAAGTAAAAAAATCAACCCTCAAAGGGGTAAAAGCCGGACATTTAAGCTATTTGGGTGATGCCGAGATTGACGAAGGCACAAATATAGGTGCGGGAACCATTACATGTAACTATGACGGTGTCAAAAAATATAAAACACGCATCGGCAAAAATGTCTTCATCGGCAGTGATTCGCAGCTTGTAGCCCCTATTACTATAGAAGATAATGTAATGATAGCAGCAGGCACTACAGTCACAAGCGGTAAAATAAAGAGTGGCAACCTCGTTTTAAGCCGAACAAAAATGCGTTTTGTGAAGGATTTTTATTATAAGTTTTTTGGGAAGAAATAGGCATTTGCATAAAAAACTTCACTTATTTCAATTTCTTTATTTTGTAAGTAAAAAATTTTGTTAGAATGCGGCATGAATAAAAAACAAATTGCTATTTTAAGTATCGGAAATACATCACACAAAGATGAAGGTATCGCTTTATATGCGAGTAGATATCTGGAGTCCAATTACAGTTTTCAACCCGAAGTGGATATCATTCACGGCGATGTTGCAAGAAAAAAACTACTCAATGTATTTATGGAATATCAGGAAATAATTGTCCTTGATGTCATCACAATTGAGGATGCTCCAGGTTCAATGTATCAGTTTCCTATGGAGACCTTTCGCAGTTTCAGCACAAATGAAGATGATGACGAAACCGGAGTACTCGGGTGTCTTAATTTGCTTGAGAGGCAAGGAGAAACTTTACCAAAGGTCACACTTCTTGCAATTATTCCTCAGAGTATTGAGTCAGGAACAGGTTTAAGCAGTTCGCTGCTCAAACCCTTTGATGCTTATATTTTGATGATAATAAAATCACTTGAAGACAAAGGTATCAGCTGTGAAGAAAAAGCCGAGAAACAAACACTTCAAAATATAGTAGCTGACCTTACCAGTTAGACAAAACATTGCAGTCACTTCATTTTCACACCATTGCACCTGTTATATTTGATGACTCGAAAGTACTGATACTCGGTTCATTTCCCAGTATAAAATCTTTTGAAGAGGGGTTTTACTATGCCCATCCACGGAACCAGTTTTGGCCCATTCTTGGTCAAATCTTCAATGCAGACATACAAACAAAAGATGACAAAATTGCCCTGTGTAAAAAGCACAAAATAGCCCTTTTTGACAGTGCTGCAAGTCTGCAAAGAGATGCAAACAATTCCAGTGATACCAACCTGAAAAATATAGAAGTCAATGATTTTGAAAAACTGTTAACAGAATATCCGAACATCAAAACCATATTGTTTACAGGAAAAAAAGCACAACAGATTTTTGACAAAAAGTACAAAGACTTGCCCGTCAAAAAAATCCTGCTCCCCTCAACCTCCCCCGCCTACGCCAGCATAAAGTTTGAAGAAAAACTTGAAAAATACAAAGAGGCTTTAGAAGAGAATCTTTAAAAAAAGGTATAATGTTATAAAAAAACCAGGATAAACTATTTAATGAATTTTCTCTCTAAAGAAGCACCGCTTCAAAACTCTATAACTACAATGAAGGCTGTTTTATCTGATGTCGGATGCGAAACAGTTTTTCAAGAACATAAAAATCCTCTCACTCACTGTTTTTCGGTCAATCTCAGCTCACAAGAAGCACCCAGGCATATTTACTCAAACGGCAAAGGTGTACTAAGGGATGCTTCTGTGGCGAGTGCTTTGGGTGAGTATATTGAACGCCTGCAGACAAATAACTTTTTTATAGATTTCCATTTGCCGAAAAGAAAATATTATCCTGATGAAGTCGTGTTTGGTTTTGATGAAGTCGTGTTTGGTTTTAATGAAGCCGGTCTCAGTGATGAACTTATGGCAGTTTACAACCCGGACGGAAATCTTTCTCCTGAAGATTTGGTGGACTTCAACAGTGACTATACTGACAAAATCGTTGCACTTCCTTTTGTGAAGCAATCCACACAAAAATGCGTTCCAATTCCGCTCAATATTTTAAGCAATCTCTACGTCAGCAACGGTTTGGCGACGGGAAATACACCTTTGGAGGCAAAAGTGCAGGCTCTGAGTGAGATTTTTGAACGCCATGCAAAAATCGCCATCATAAAAAACGGCTATGCCCTGCCGAAATTTTCTGATGAAATTGTGAATAAATTTCCAAAAGTCTATGAAGATATACAGGCATTGCAAACACTCGGCTACAAAGTGGAAGTTTTAGATGCTTCTTTGGGCGGACAGTTTCCCGTCACTGCCATCTCGTTGATAGATCCAAGTAATGCAACACTTTTTGTCTCTTTTGGAGCACATCCTATTCTTGAAGTTGCACTAGAACGCACAATGACCGAGCTTATGCAGGGGCGTTCACTTGAAAATCTTGACAGTTTTGAAGTGCCTACTTTTGACATGAGCCTTGTCTCAGACAGTTTTAACCTTGAATCACACTTTATAGACTCCAACGGCAAACTCGGGTTTCCTTTTTTGAGTGCCAAAAAAAGTTTTGAATATTCTTCTTTTTCCTATAAAGGAAACTCCACGCAAGATGAATATGACTATCTAACAAAGATTCTTCAAGATATGGAGAAAGAGTTTTACATCAGAGAATATGATTACCTCGGTTTTTACTCTTGTCAAATCATTGTTCCCGGTATTTCAGAAGTTTATCCCATAGAGGATTTGATATATAACAACAAAAACAACGGCAAACTTATCCGTGATATGGTGCTCAATTTTACAAAATATGACCCGCAGGAAATTATGCTTGAGATTGAATCACTCGAAGACTCACTCAATATGGAAAAATACATCGGTGTCATCTTTGCAAAAAATTTTACAATGGCTGAATTTAAAGCGCAGATTTTATTGCGTCTGGGTGAGTATGACGAGGCACTTGAGTTGTTGGAATACGGGACAAACAAACTCGGTCATCTCGTAGTGGAACTTGCTCGAATGCAGGAGATGGAACTTGATTACGAAGAGTACAAAGAAGCTTTATATGATGTATTTTCCAAAGAAAATGTCCTGAAATCTTTGGGTATTCTTAATAATACAGACTTTTTGATAGAAACAACACTGCATAAAGACTACACTAATATGCTTTGTCTGTATGACAAACTTGAGAGAAAAAAATGCGCAATGAAATAGACCTGATACTCAAACCTGAATTTACACAGCAGATACAAAACGGTTATCCTCTGCTCATGAAAGAGTATTTCCAAGATTGGAATAAACTCAAAGAAGAAGGCAGTCTGCTTCACCTGTATGACAATAAAAAGAGATTCATTGCAAAAGGCTACTACGGATTACAGAACAAAGGACATGGCTGGATTCTTTCACAAAATGAAGACGAAACCATAGACAGCGAATTTTTCGTAAGAAAAATCAAAGAAGCAATCGCCTACAGAAAAGATTTCTTTGCCGACACGCAGACAACTGCTTTTCGGGTTTTTAACGGTGAGGGCGATGGTATCGGTGGCTTGAGTATTGATTATTTTGAAGGCTATTATCTTTTTACATGGTATAGCATCGGTATTTATACATTCAAAGAGAGTATACTCGAAGCTTTTAAACAGAGTGTCGACTTCAAAGGAATCTATCAAAAAAAACGCTTTAATACAAAAGGCATGTATCTCGATGACAAAAGTGACTTTGTATCTGGGCAAGAGGCACCGCAGCCTTTACATGTAAAGGAAAACGGAGCAAATTTTGCCATCTATCTTGATGATGGTGCAATGGTGGGCGTCTTTTTAGACCAAAGAGAGGTCAGAAAAGCCATTCGTGACAAATATGCAAAAGGAAAAACCGTTTTAAATACTTTTTCCTACACGGGCGCTTTTTCCGTCTTTGCAGCCCTTGGCGGTGCAAAAAGCACAACAAGCGTTGACCTGGCAAAACGAAGTTTACCAAAAACGCAAGAGCAGTTTTGCATCAACAACATTGATTTGAAAAATCAGAATATTATTGTTGAAGATGTCTTTTTATACTTTAAATATGCTGTGAGGAAAAAACTGCTTTTTGATATGGTTGTCGTTGATCCGCCGAGTTTTGCACGTTCAAAAAAACATACATTCAGCGCCAACAGAGACTATGTAAAACTTCTCAAAGAGGTGATACAAATAACAAACAAAGACGGCATTATCGTAGCTTCAACCAATGCTGCCAATTTCAGCATGATGACTTTTGGCAGATTTATAGACAAAGCGTTTAAAGATCTAAAAACAAAATACAAAGTGCTAAAGCGCTATTCTCTGCCAAAAGATTTTCGTGTGGCAGAAAAATTTCAAGAGGGTAATTACCTCAAAGTCGTTTTTATAAAGAAACTTTAGTTTGTCTCAAGCGTAAAGTATCCGAGATAATTTTTTATCGGCTTGTGTGCATTGACCCAACTTGAAATGCCGCCTTCGAGATTGACAACATTGCTAAAACCCAAATCTTTGAGTGTTTTTGCAGCCATCAGACCTCTTGCGCCTTTGAGACAATAACAGACTATTTGATGATCACTTAAATCAACAAGCTTGTCATCAACAGCGAATTCGAGTTTCCCCCGAGGAATGGTAAAAACGGTTTTTGCAGGGATGACACCACTTGCAAATTCATCAGATTCTCGTACATCAATCAAAATCATATTTTCCAAGTCTATATCTTCGACCTGTATCTGGCGGATCTCTTTTTTTGCCGCACTCAGTAACTCTTTTAAATGTCCCTTAATAAGGTCAATGTCACACCTTTCATAATACTTTTTCATCTGTTCGTTATGGTTCATAACATTCCCCTTTCGTTACTAAAATTTTTATAGTATACATCTACAAAGCTTAAGTATATTTATTACTTCTAAGTATTTTTAGGTAAAATACAGGAAAAAAAGATTTTTCATGAAAATACCGACAGATTTAATAAAAGACAAAAAAATTCTCCTCGCAGTGACCGGTTCTATTGCTGTGTACAAAACGCTTGAACTTGTACGAGAATTCATCAAAGCCGGAGCCGAAGTAAAAGTTGTCATGAGTGAGAGCGCAAAAAAATTTATAGCACCTCTTACTTTTGAGACACTTACTTCAAATGAGGTACTTGATGACACAAACGAGTCCTGGGCAAATGAACACAACCATATAAAAATCACCCAATGGGCGGACATTATGGTCATCGCTCCCGCTACAGCAAACACAATCGCAAAACTTGCCAATGCCATTGCGGACAATATGCTTTTGCAGTGTGCCCTTGCCTTTAGCGGTATGAAAATCCTTGCACCCTCGGCAAATACCAATATGCTTCAAAACCCGATAACACAGGCAAATTTAAAAATGCTGGGTATTGCAAACTATACTATTTTAGAAACACAGACAAAAGAGCTGGCCTGCAAGACCATCGGTGACGGTGCAATGGCAGAACCTTTGGACATTTTTTATCAAACCTGTCGTGAGCTTTTAAAAGAGGAGTTTTGGGAGCACAGACGGGTGATAGTGACCGGTGGAGGCACGATAGAGAAGATAGATGAAGTTCGTTACATCTCAAACTTTTCAAGCGGAAAAATGGCATCGGCTCTGGCAACGGCACTCTATTTAAAAGGGGCAGACGTCAACCTCATAGCAACCAGATTTGACACTGATTTGCCTGTAAACATGCATAAAATAGACGTAGAAGACTCACAAGAGATGCTTGAGTATCTTGTCGACTCCATACGCATTGCAAAAAAAGGCAAGCTGTCAAAAGCGACACTCATACGCGACGAGCATATTCATCTCATCCAAAAAAAGCCTTACCTGTTTATGGCGGCGGCAGTGAGTGACTATGTTCCCGAGTTTCCACAAAATACCAAACTTAAAAAAGAGGATTTGGGGCAAAAGTGGGAGTTGAGTCTGAAAAAAAATATTGACATTTTAAGTACAATCGACAAAGAAGGCATTACGGTCATAGGTTTTAAAGCCGAAATGGACAAAGAAAAAGCAGAAGAAAATGCCAAAAAAATGTTAAAAGAGAAAGAGCTTGACGCGGTCTGCTTAAATATTTTACAAAATTCTGCAAGCTTTGGCAGTGACGAGAATGAAATAGAATTTATAACCGCGCAAAAAGATGTGCACATACCAAAAGCAGACAAATTGCATGTTTCTTTTAAAATAGTAAACAATGCAAAAGAGCTGCAAGAATAGATGATGAACAAGGCCAGACATATAGCCATCATAATGGACGGAAATGGACGATGGGCAGAGCAACAGGGCAAAAAAAGAGTCAAAGGGCATGAAGCAGGTGCAAAAGTCGTCAAAGAAATTACAACATACTGTTCAAAAGATGAAAATGTAGAACGCCTCACACTCTATGCCTTTTCAACAGAAAACTGGAAAAGACCACGTCTTGAAGTTGAGTTTTTAATGAAACTGTTAGAAAAATACCTCAAAGATGAATTGCCTTCATACCTCAAAAACAATGTCAAGTTTGAAGCCATCGGTGATATTCGTGCTTTTTCAAAATCACTGCAAAAAACCATTCAGATGGTAGAAGAAAAAACGAAACATTGTGACGGTTTGGTGCAGAGTCTTGCTCTGAACTACGGTGCGCAGGATGAAATTCTTCGTGCGGTAAATTCTTTGAAAAAACAGGATGAAAATATCACATTTGAGATGCTTAACAACGAACTTGACTGTAAAGTAGATGTGGATATACTCATTCGTACCGGCGGAGACAAGCGGCTTTCAAACTTTTTGCTTTGGCAGTCGGCCTATGCGGAACTTTTTTTTACAGATACACTCTGGCCGGACTTTACATGTAAAGAGTTGGAAAAAATTCTACAGAAATTTACAAAAATTGAAAGACGATTTGGGGGCTTAAAATGATGGAACTTGGCATAGCTTTTGTACTCGGCATACTTTTTGGTTCTTTTTTAAATGTTGTCATTCTTCGCATACCAAAGGGAGAAAGTGTTGTTTTTGATGCGTCACACTGCCCTGCATGTAATGAAAAACTCAAACCATGGCATAATATTCCGCTTTTTTCATGGATTTTTTTAACAGGAAAATGTGCCTACTGCAAATCACATATTTCTATACAGTACCCGCTTATAGAACTGCTATCAGGTTTTATTTTTGTCATTCTTGCCAATAAATTCGGACTGAATCTGCCGGCATTTTTTATAGCCATGAGTTTTTTGATGCTTTTAGCACTTTCGGTCAT
The DNA here is from genome assembly GCF_014905115.1 of Sulfurimonas sediminis. NCBI lineage: Bacteria > Pseudomonadati > Campylobacterota > Epsilonproteobacteria > Campylobacterales > Sulfurimonadaceae > Sulfurimonas > Sulfurimonas sediminis. The sequence continues at coordinate 1,056,636 of NZ_CP041235.1, read as the reverse complement.
AGATTTTCGATACAAAATGGTGCCCGATTCACTCAACCTCTTGGCTATTTTCTTTGCCATACTCGGTGCATGGAGTGTTCAAGGTTTTGTTCTTAACCTGGAAAATGCCCTCCTTTTTGCCGGCGGGTTTACCCTGCTTCGTTTTGCCCTTTCGTATTACCTTACTTCTTCGGTATTCAGGGCAGGACTAAAAACGAAAACATCCTGGAACAAACATTACGACAGAACACCTTTTATAGAAGCCATGGGAGAAGGCGACATTATGGTAGCGGCTGCAATGGGCGCACTTTTGGGAGTCAAACTTGGTCTTATTGCCATTTTTCTCTCAGCTCTCCTGGCTTTGCCGGTTATGCTTTTGCTTCTTAACAAATCAAAAGAGGAGCAACGCGTCCCTTTTGTGCCTTTTTTGGCACTTGCAACTTTCATAGTCTATGTGTATGACTCTCAAATACTCAGATACATCGAGGCAAACTACTAATGCTGAGATTAAAAAAATACATACTGAGTAACTTTTCTGCTCTTTTTATGTCCATATTTTTGCCATTGTTTGTCATAGCATCGGTAATATTTTTAATTAAACTCTCTACTTATACGGCGGTTATTCAACTGACTATTTTTGAAATGGGCAAGCTGTATCTTTTCGTACTTCCTGAAATCCTTTTTTATACGCTGCCTATTACATTTTTTGTAGCAGCAACACTTTCTTTGTTTAAACTCTCAAACGACAATGAAATAATTGTTATTTTTTCACTTGGAATTGCACCGGGCTTTATCATTAGAACCTTTTTCAAACCTGCTTTTATTTTAAGTGTATTGCTGGCATTTAACTTTCTGGTTGTTGCGCCCCATACGACTACTTTGTCAAAAAACTTTCTCTCTTACAAAAAGAGTGAAGCAAAATTCAATCTTGCAGCAAGTGAATTTGGAAACAGTTTTGGTGACTGGCTTTTGTACATTGGAGCAAAAAATGATGACGGCACTTTTTCAAAAGTTTTTTTGTTTAACAAAAAACAGGAAGAGGAGATACTCATCGCTGCAAAAAAAGCCAAAGTTATTAACGATTCGGGAATTTTACGTCTTCAGTTAATGGATGGTGAAGGGTACAGCTACTCAAAAGAAAAATTTTCTCAGATAAATTTCCAAGAGATGCTTATCAATGATACGCTCAAAGCAGACTTGACCACCTATGAACAACCCTTGCAGTACTGGCTCTCAAAAGAGAATGCCGGAAGAAAAAAACACGTCTTCATTAAAGATACCCTGCTGAGTCTCTTTCCGATGATAACACTTTTTTTAATCGCAAGCATCGGTATAGTTCAGGTCAGACACCAAAAGTCCAAAGTCTATTTATATCTTTTTGTAAGCATAGTTTTATTTTATGGCATGACCATAGGTTTGGAAAAAATGTTCCAATACTATACGATTCCTGTTGTTGCACTTTCATGGCTGATAACAACATATGCCATCTATAGAAAAACAATCGTCAATAAGTTTTAATATATGAGAGTAGCACTGCATCTAGCCTATAACGGCACTCATTTTTTTGGTTCACAAACACAAAAAGAGACTTCAAAAACAGTCCTCGGTGAACTTGAAAATGTTTTGAAAAAACTGGGAATTGAGCAAAAAGTCGTGGCAAGCGGGCGAACGGACAAAGGTGTCCATGCTACTATGCAGGTTTGTCATATAGATTTACCGCCCTACTGGGACGATATGGAAAAACTCAAAAAAGTTCTCAATAAAATGCTGTGTGATGCTTTACATGTAAAGAAAATCATACATGTAAAGGATGATTTTCATGCGCGATACAGTGCAAAAAAAAGAAGCTATCGCTACATCATCACAACAAAACAGAAAAATCCTTTTGAAAGTGATTTTGTTACTTTTTTAGAAGATGTAAACCTGCAACAGATACAGCAAAATATCGGTCTTTTTGTCGGAGAGCATGATTTCAGACAGTTTATGAAAACAGGCAGTGACGTAAAATCTACCACAAGAATTATATACAGAGCTTTTGCCTATCAACACAAAGACTACATTGTTTTATACTTTGAGGCGAACGGATTTTTGCGCAGCCAAATCAGACTGATGGTCGGTGCACTTTTAACACTCACCAAAGATGCAATACAGGCACAGCTCAACGGCACCAAAAAGTACAAAATCAAGCCGGCACCTCCAAACGGGCTTTATCTCTCAAAAATCAAATACTAGACTTCCTTCGGTTTCACGCTCCAGATAAAGACAAGTGGTATAAACAGCAGGGTCAAAAAGGTACCTACAATCAAACCGCCAATCGCTACCGTTCCAAGCGGTGCCAAACGCTCTAACCCGATGGCAGATCCAAGTGCAACAGGAAGCATACCGGCAGAAGTTGCAAACGCTGTCATAAGAACAGGCCGTGTTCGTATCTTGATACTCTCCACCATTGCTTCAAAAGTACTGTATCCCTCTTTCATCTTTTCGAGTGCGAAATGAATTAGTAAAATTGCATTGTTGACGATGATACCACTCAGGAGGATAAATCCCATCATTGCCGGCATAGAGGTATGGTAGTGCATAAAAAGCATCATCCACGAAGCCCCTATAATGGTAAGCGGTATCGAAAAGACTATCATCATTGAAATTTTTACAGAGTTGAACATGGCGATAAGTGTAAAAAGTATCAATATAACTGCAAAACCGATGGCCCCTACCATTCTTCCTGCAGAGTTTTTAAACTGTTTTATATCTCCCGTCTGCTCCATTGTTACACCATCTGGCAATACTTTACCATCAAAAGCTTTATCAAAGTTTGCCATTATATGAGAAATTGCCGCCTTTTCCCGAAAACCATATACATTCAGAGTATATTGCAAGCCTTCTCTTGTAATCAGAGACGGCTCCTGCACCATTGTAATTTTTACCATATCACGCAAAGGTATTTTCCCTTTTTTTGTCGTAACAAGATAGTCTTTAATCTCTTCAATACTTTCTCTCTTTTTCTTGTCTACCCATACTCTTATGCCGAAATCCGCACTGTTTTGCAGATAGAACGAGGCAGCTTTTGCCCCGCGTACAAAGAGTTGAAGCTGTTTGGCTATCTCTTCGTTGTTTAAGCCGTAATAGGCGGCTTTTTTTTCGTCTACACTGAATTCATACACTCTTTTGTTCGCAAGCCAGGTTCTTGAAACACTGACAACCCCGCCTGTGTGCTGCATTGCATCCGCAACAATGTCACCTGCCTTTTGCAGTTTTGTCAAATCATCACTAGAGAGTGTTACATCAATATTTGCACGAAGACTCGCAATCGCTGTTGCACCATAATCAACAACATCCACACTGTTTACATTTTTTATTTTATTCAATGCTTCACGCAGTTTGCGTTCTATCTGCCAGATACTCTCTTTTCTTTTGTATCTGTCTACATAGGTTGCCGATATGCGGATGTGGTCTATAGAGCTGCCGCTTCCTATGCTCATAACACCTGCTTCACTTCCAATGGCACTTGAGAGATACAAAAGATCTCCCTGCTTTGTTATGATTTTGTTTGCCTCTTCTACTACTTTTTTACTCGCTTCTATCGGCAGATTCGGATCCACTGTGATGCTTATCCTCACCCCTCCTGTATCCATAGGCGGCATCAGTTCCTGTCCGACTGTCGGCATAACACCTTTCACACTTGTAAAAAACAAGAAAAGAAGTACCACTGTATATGCCAGGGCAACACTCTTTTTCTTCGCTCCCAAAGAGACGGCACTCACAAAAAAATCAGCTATAGCACTGCTGAAGCCTCCTGTAATTTTTTCAAAAAATGCTTCACTTTTTAAAACAAAAGGATTTTTAATAGTAAGAATTTTCAACGAGAGTAAAGGAACCGCGGTTATAGAAATAGCATACGAAGCTGCCAGTGCCAAAAGCAGTGTTGCTACAAGCGGTTGGAAAATTGTCTGAGGATACCCTCCTACAAAAAGCATAGGAGAGAGGGCTATCATCGTTGTAATTGTTCCACTCAAATCTGCAAACATAATCTCTTTGGTTCCGTTATAGACAGCTTTATGTATCTCATCATGGAGTTCTCTGTAATGCCTTTCAATATTTTCCATCACGACTACAGCATCATCCAGAAGAAGTCCCAGTGCCAATATAATGGCAGTAAGCGTCACAACATTAAATTCTATACCGATAATCCACATAAGGGCTATAGTTGTTGCATAAACAAGTGGAATGGTGACCAAAACAACCAAAACCTGACGAAAAGATGCCAAAAAGAAAAAAACAACAAGTGTCGACATAATAATGGCATCGCGTAGAGATTCAAACATGTTGTTTGTACTTTGCACTATAGTGTCTTTTTGCGTATCGGTAATTACAAAAGAGAGGTTTTTATATTTGTTTTGCAGTTTTTGTATCTCTTTTTCTACACGTGCTATTGTTCTTATTACATCAGCATTACCGGTTCTTTGTACAGCAATAGCGATAGCATTTTTTGAATTTCCATAGTATTCGGCACTGTTGTCATAATGTCCGAAGTAAACATTTGCGATATCTTGCAGCTGTATCTCTTTTGTAATACTGACTTTTTTCAGCTTGGCTACAGTGTCGCGCTTTCCCTGAGCCCGCAAAAGATACCTTTTGTCTTTTCCTGTAATAAATCCAATAGCAAAATCATTGTCATTTGCCCGCAATTTGGCAACAACCAAAGCTATGTCAAGATTGTAACGCTCAAGTTTTTCTTTATCGACGATAACTTCTATCTCTTTTTCATAGCCGCCAAATACATCTACATTGGCAACACCCTGTACTTTAATCAGCTTGTGCTTTATCTGTGTTTGTACAATTTGCCTGATATCTTCCAAAGAGACATTTCCCTCTTTTGCACTGACTGCATATGTTACGATTGGGGCAGTTGCTTCTGTTATCTTTATAATCTGGGGATTTAAAATGGCTGCAGGCAGTTTGGCCCTGATTTTATCAAGCGCATTGGAGACATCACTTGTAGCACTGTCAATATTTTTTGTATACTCAAACTCGGCAGAAATCACACTCACTTCATCAATGGTTGTTGAGTAGACTCTTCTTATTTTGTCCAGTGTATACAACTCCTCTTCTACGGGAATGGAAACATTTGCAGCCAAACCTTTCGCTGATTCTCCCGGTTCTACAATGACCACAGCTACAGTAGGATAATTGGAATCCGGAAAAAGTTTTCTGTCTATTTTGTTGTATCCGACAAGTCCTAAAAATAAAAACAGTGCCAAAAATGAAATAATAAAATAGGGTCTTGAAAGTAAAAAATCTACTATAGAAAAACTATTTTTCATTCGTCTGTGCCTTGTCAATTATTATCTTTCCATATGCTGGAAGCATGGAAAGTTTTGCTTCAGAACCCAGAGCCACCCTGTACTTTGGACACGGAGACACAACAGCTGCGCTATTGTCTTCCAAAAGCAGGTCAACAGCAAGTTTTGAAAATTTTCCTTCTTGGTACTGCATAACATAAACACCTTCTTGTGTATGCAAAAGTGCGTTCAAAGGAACACTGCACCCTTTTGCATTTGCAATTTCAACCTTGATATGGACAAAAGATTTGTTTGCAAAATCTATGCGTTTTTGCAGTGTGACTTCGGCAACAAGCAGCGCATTTTTTGCATCATCATAAATCTTGCTGACTCGCCCTATCAACCTTTTTTGCAGATATACCTTTTGCCCTTCTGCTATTGGTACCTGATTTTGGGAAAAAGAAAAGGTCAGCTTTTGCTTCTGTGTATTGAGAGTAACAACAGGTTTGCCTGCCGGAGCGATGGAACCTTCATCCAGTAGTTTGGAGCCGATAACACCGTCAAAAGGGGCTACAAGATTCAGATAATTCAACTGTACCTTTGTTTGTGTTATTTTTGCCTCTGCAGATTTGACAGCTGAGCGTGTTGTCTGATATTTTGCATTCGAAGCATCAAGTATCTCTTTGGAAACAGCTTCAATTGCATAAAGCTTTTTATTTCTTTGCAAAATATCCCGAGCATTTTTCAAATCAAGCAATAATGCTTTTTTCTGTGCTTTGAGTGATGTAAGATTTGCTAAAATATCTTTATCATCAAGCGTCACCAAAAGTTCCCCTTTTTTTACTTTGTCATTTTCATGCACATATATTTTTTTGATATTTGCTGTAAATTTTGAAGCAATACCTGCCTGCTTCAAAGAAAATACTTCTGCTAAAAACTCTCTCTTACGAGAAACACTTTTTTCCTTTGCTACAGTAGTCTCCACACTTTTACTATACTCTTTTGCTGCAGGCAAAGCAGCCACATGCTCTTTTTGTTTTTTTAAAAAAAGTCCTGCGCCTGCTGCTACAAGCACACCCACAATAATCAATACAATTTTTTTCATCTACTTCACTTCCTTTTCTAAAAGATATTCTTTATAGTATTTCGCCTTTTGATACCCATATTTGGCTTCTGTCATTTGGGCATAGACCAACTCTTTTTTTGCCTGTGTATCCAACAAATCCACAAGGGAAAGTGCATTGTTTTCATATTTAATCTGTTGGGCTTTTTCTATCTCCTGCAAAAGTTCATACTGGCTCTGCAGAGCTGTATAGTCCGCCTGTGCAATTTCTATTTTGGAATTTGCAATTTTTAAGTTTTTTTCCAACTCCAACCGTGTTATGCTTTTGTCTATTTTTGACTGCATCAAAGCAATCTTTTCTTTGGCAACACTCGCACTTTTTGCTCCAAAATCATAAAGGTTCCATTTCAAATGCAAACCTATCTGCCATACATTTTCACTGTTAAAGTCATTTTTATTTAAGTATGTCACACCCGTCTGTGCAAAAGTATTTGTCGTTGCATTGGGTCCCATACTGTAGCCGTAATATGCACTAAAATCCACCTTTGGATAGTACAGTGCCTCTGCGGTACGGACTCTTTTTTGTGCTATATTGCTTTTTAGTGCAGCAATTTTTAATCGGCTTAAACTCTTAAGGTCCGGTTCGCCTTCTTGCGCCCCATCAAAATTGACACTGACCTCTTCTGCTTTGTCAAATTTGTCCGAAGCAATCATTTGAGAAAGAGAAGCTTTTAAAATTCCTATATTGGAGATTATCTTGTTTTTGTTCGCCACTGCTTCTACATAGGCATTTTTTGCCTCCAGCATGTCAAGTTTTGATTTTCCGCCAAGATGATAGGCCTTTTGTATATATTCATACAGTCTTTTTTTTGCCTCTATATACTTTTTTTGCGCTTTGAGCTGTTCTTGCAGTGATAAAAGAGAGAGATAAATATTTTCTACATTGTAAATGAGTTCTGCTTTTGCAAGTTTTATTTTAAAAAGAGTGTTTTTATATGCCAAATCAGATATTTTACAACTGTTTTGTTTGGCAAATCCGTCAAAAAGCGTCACATTGTAAGAAAGACCCGTAGAGACCAAATCATTCGTTGTGGGCATCTCATAGGGCCCTGTCGGAGAAGAGACTATCTGCATTGGTGTTAACGGCACCAGTGTGCGTGCATTGTTATAATGATCATAATTCAGCACGGCATCAAATCGACCAAGATTTTGTGCCCGTTTTATGCGCCTGTTTTTTTGTGAAACCTCTTTGTCTAAAAAGGTCTTTTTCAGGGAATTGTTATGCTGCAGTGCTTCATCAATTGTTTCTTTGAGACTCATTGCATGAAGCGAAAATGTCAAAAGAAAACCTAAAACCAGTTTTTGTACCATCTTTATCCAAGCCTTATAAAAAAGATGGCTAATTCTAACACTTTTACATTAGCTCATTGTTAAGGTATCATCATTTCGTATTGATGTTTTTTATGTTATGATATAACTGATTTTTATACAAGGATATATCATGAAAAAATATATATGTACAGTATGTGATTATATTTATGACCCTGAAGTCGGTGATGAGGAAAACGGAATTCCTGCCGGAACAGCGTTTGAAGATTTGCCAGATGACTGGGTCTGTCCTGATTGCGGCGAACCCAAAGAGGTTTTTGAACCCTTAGAAGATGAATAACCCCAAATTATTTCAAGAATAAATTGATGCTTTTCATGTTATACTTATAAAAGTTATAACTATTTTAAAAGAGAAGAAACATGTTTGAAAATGTAAAAATGCCAGAAGGCTTGAACCCTGAAGTCCTGGAACATCTGATGAATCCGAAAAATTACGGAAAACTCGATGATGCAAACGGAGTGGGTGTTGCTCTGGATGAAAAAACAAAAGAGTATGTCATATTTTATACAAAACTTGAGGATGACATTATAAAAGATGTAAAATTTGCTACAAACGGCTGCCAGGACACGGTTGTCATCGGTTCCATGTTTACACAGATGATTCAAAACAATGATTTGGACTACGCAAATACTGCTGTCGAAAAAATACACAAAAAACTGGGAAAACTTTCAGCGCAACAACTTGTCTGTGCAGAGATTGTTTTTAGCGCGTTTTTGGCATCACTCCAAAACTATGAAAACAAAAAAAACGGCGCAGATGAAGAGTTGCATCTGTTTAAAATGAAAGAGAGCTGCGAAACGACACCTGTGCGCAAGGATGAAGAAAATGAATAAAAGATACCAAAAAAAACATGAACTCTGGCTCGCTGTACTTTTTGCCTCATTTGCCATAAATGATGAAACAATCAAGTCCCGTTTGTATGATTTTTCACAAATTGCCTTTCGACATATGAAGTGGCTTGGCGAAGAGGCTTTGGAAAAAGGAGAAGATTACAATTACGACAGAGATATGCTTCTGTACAAACGCAACAGTATCTTTGAAATCATTGAATCTCTCAAAGAACAAATCGAAGAGACACAGCAATTTTATCCTCAAAATATTCTAGGCAGACGCATAAAAACTGATGATGCCTATCTCTTGGAGTATATCTCTCAAATTTTAAAAGATGAGAAAAACAATCAAGAGGTTACCGCGTTTAATATGCAGCGAAAATGGGGAGACAAAAACCTTTCGCAGGAGCAGATTGACGCATTGACACTCTTTTTGTTTGAAGAGTCATACAAAGAGTATGAGCTTATTTTAGTCTATGCCTATATGCAGGCCAGAACCAGAAATGTACTGCATTTTAATGTTTTTCAAGATTTGGTTGACGAGTCACACTTTCATCTCAAATCATTTGGCAACATGATGGCAAAGTTGGGCATTTTAGCACTTCCGAGAGAACTGCATACCATGACCTATATAGTTAAAGATTTAGAACAGTTTGTCAAAGACGGCATTGCCGAAGAAGAGGCTGCAAAAGTAATGTGCAAAGAGTTAAGTGATGCCATAAAAGATGAAGAGCTGTCCAAATTTTTTGATTTTATCAATTATCAGGAAAGTTATCATATTGAGTTGATGAAAAAACTTTTATAAATTCTTTATACTTTGAAAGACACAAAGCCCGCACTGAAGTACGGGTTCCTACAAGCCAAAAGATTTAATTTTTGCCCAGAGTATGCCTATATACTCATGAACTGCTACACTTGATATATAAAAATAAACAGGTTTGGGAACCTGCAGATACCCTCTGAACTCACTTTTATAATAATTTGTCGGTGCTGCTATGGGGTGCATACCAAGTGAGCGAAAAAGCATCATAGCCCGTGGCATATGCGTGGCAGAGGTTACCAGTACAAAAGGCTTATCTGCGACGAGTGTTTTGGTAAAAAGTGCTTCTTCTTTTGTATCGGCAGGTTTGCCGTTTATAATCATATCTTTATATGCCACACCCAAAGCATGTGCCAGTTTTGCATTCATCACTGCATTTGTCGTGTTGGTATCTCCCTCATATCCTGTAAAAATCAATTTTGAGTCCAGCATCTTTTTATGTATGAGTACCCCTTCTAAAACTCTTTTTGTGCCGGCACTGCTAATTTGTGAAGAGAGTGGCTGAGACGGATCCGTATTATGTCCGTTGCCGAGTACATGTATGTATTTTATCTGCTGTTTATAATCAAATTTTTGGTACCGGTTTTCCAGATTCTGTACCAAAAAGTTTGCAAAAGGCGGATAGGAAAAAAGTAACAGTAAAAACAAGCCCAAAGAAAACAATATTTTTGCAAAACGCATCTTCTTTACATGTAACATATAAAGCCCGACTGCCAGCAGTGTAACAATCAAGCCAAGCGGTTCCACAAAAAATGTTAGAAATTTTTTCAGATACAAACCTGCACTCATGTGATAACTTCATTGATTTTATTTGTAACACGCGGATCCCAAAACAGTTCCGTATGCGAAAGTCCGCTAAACTCTTCATAATGGACCAGGTTTTTGATATATTTTTTTAAATTTCTTGCATTTTGGAGCGGAATTAGCTCATCATCCCGACTGACAAACAGATAGGTATCAGCCTCTACATTTTCTATGTAATGCATTGTTTTGAACTTATACCGCAAAAGCTTTGCCATATAAGAAATTCTAGAATATTTTTGGCGTAAAAGCTGTCCTATGGAGTCAAAAGCCCCTATCAAAAAGAGTGCTGAAACTTTATGTTTTGAAGCAACATACGCAGCAACACTTGAGCCTAAAGAGTAACCCAAAAGATAAAAATCACCATAGTTTTTCTGCATCAACTCTGCGATTTTCAGACCGTCTTGCAAAATATTTTTCTCGTTTGCCACACCTTCGCTTTTGCCGTAACCACGATAGTTAAAGACTACTATCCGTGATTTTGGATAAACCTGGGACAGTCTGTTGAGAAGAGCCACACCGTCATGACTTCGTCCTACAAACATGAGCAGGGTACTTTTGGGGTTTTTCGGCTCATACACAGCCCCCTCAAGTTCTATACCATCCTCCATTTTCGCACTTAAAAAAGAGCAGTGTTGGCACAAACGTCTCTCTTTTATATATGTGGGACGAAAAATCATAAAATATTGCCATTGATAAAAAGCAAACAGCAATATTAAAAAAGTGAAAATTAAAAAAGCTATATAAATCATGAAAAGAATTATAGTATAATTCGCCTAATAAGTGCCAGAGGATAATAAATGCAAGTATTTGGAAAATTTTCAACAAACTTTGATATGGACTATTTAGTCGAACAGTATATGTATATCAATGAGAACGAAGAGGAAAAAATCACCGTTGATGATTTGGAAAACATGCTTAAGAAAAAACGCAAAACTGTCGCAGGAACTGTTTTTTTGTATAACCCTGAAGTCAGCCCTGTCGGCTATAAAATGAGCCGTTTTTTGCAAGAAGAAGGATTTGACAAGTATGATGAGTTTGTCGCTTTGAATGAAAGTCCAAAAGACTATGTTTTAAATGCAGGCTTTAAAGAACACTACAAAGGCAAGCTTATCCAAATCAGGTATCTGTTTAATTACAACAGAGAAAACATCGAACCGACTCCTATTTTGGAAGAGTTTGATGCTGACCTGGACAAAATTACCTCTACACAGCTCACACGATATGACAAGCAGTTAAATTATATAGATATACCAAATATCAGATTAAGCGGAAAATTTGTCTTTTTTGGCATAGGAAACAAATACGACAGACACCACAAAGCCATCATCGCGTATGCCAGAGCGCTCTCTTTACATGTAAACAAGCTCGATAAGAATGTAGTATTTATGTATGACAACAATTATGACCCTGATGAATGTATTGAGAGAGCCTACTACCTTTCACCTTTTGCCGGAGGAAAAGCAAGAGAAGTCCGTGCCAATGCAGTCAAAGCAATTTTTAAAACAATGCCGCCTCAACGCGTAAAAATATAACTCTACAAACTATCTTTTTTTAGCCCAACGCGCAAAAAACCGTGCCGGGCTTATTCGCTCATTGATTTTTTTCCCGTGCAGTATATGTTCACTCAGTATTTTTGCCAGATACGGTGCCAAAACAAAACCGTAACCTCCGCTTCCGTTTATCATAAAGAGATTCGGATAATAAACATACTTTGAAAAATCAGGCTTTTTCGTATGCAAAGAGCCTTTACATGTAAGCAGTGTTTCACTTGAAAGCACCAAAGAACCGACCATTGGCAGATAATCAAAAGAACCCGAACGCAATCCCGTATAATCTTTTACAACTTTCACATTTTCCAACTGCATAGTTTGTGAAGCTTTTTGCAACAGTTCTGCTCTGCCCTGCTCCACATCATACGCTTCTTTGTTTTTTTCGGGATGATAATGCACATTATGTGTGGCACCTATGGCTATTTTTCCATTCTTTGAGGGCGAAACAGAGACATATTGATGCACAGAACAGCAGTTTTGCGTTGTTGTTGTGACATCTATGCGGTGTCCCCAAACACCACGGAGTTTGATATATGGCTCTTTGATGAGCATATCGTATGCTCCTGTTGCCAACACAACATTTTTGGCGCTGTAACTTTCATTGATTACCCAATAATCATCATCAAATACCAGTGTCTCTGCTTTTTCTTGGACAAACTTTGCACCGCAGGACATATCACTGCATACTTTTTGGGCATTGACGACACCGGCATCTATGGAAACACTCTCTCTTCTTTTTGCCTCTGCACTCAATTGTGAGTACAAATCAAGTGGAATGTTGTGCAATGGCAGCGGTGCATTTTGTTTGTATACATGTAAGCTTGCATCATCTGCTTCATCTTTTGCAATGTGAACAAGCTGTGCTTTTGTGAAGGTTAAAGGGAAATTTTTATCGTAAAAATCATAAGAGTAGACAAAGGCTTCTTGAAGCAGCTCTTTAAGCTCCCCCGCTTTGGAAAACTTGGGAGATATAAAAGCACCCGCCGCACCGCTTCCGCCGCTTGCTATGCCTTCTTTATCCAAAAGAAGAACACGTTTGCCCTCTTTTATAAATTCATACGCCACAGAACAGCCGTTTATACCGGCTCCTATAATAGCTATATCATACATATAAATCCATCTAAAAGCTTATATTTTACAGCCTCTTGAAAAACTTTCTCTGGAATTTCTCCTTTTTTTATCAAAGTATTCTCTTTGTAAAGCATTTAAGAAAGTCTTTCATTAACATAGACAGGATTACTTCTTGTATCCAAAACTGCATAAATATAAACTGTTTCGTTATTATATTTATAATAAATTGCATATGGAAATCGCTTAGATAAAAGACGGTAGTAATTTTCAATTTTAATATGAACTCCACAATATATTCGTAATGATTCAATATCTGAGAAAATGGTATTTAAAAAGTAATGTCCCAATCCCTGTGATTGGCACTCATAAAAGTCAGCACCACTAGAAATATCAATCTTTGCGGGAGTTAATATTTGTATATTCATTTATGAGAATTTTTTCAATAAATCTTGTTTAGCATCATCAAAGTTCTCAAATATTGCTTCGCCACTTGCAATTTGCTTTTCTCTTTCATGTAATACAGCTTTGTGCCATTGTGGTGTCAAAGATTCATCGTTTGTATTCTTGCTCATATCTTCCCAGAGTTCTTCCATCGCCATAAACTTTTGCGATGTTGTCATAGTCTTAAGATTTAATATTGACATTTTAACTTCCTTGTTCTTGGTTCTCTATTTTATCATACAATTGTTTTACTTTTCACACCAAGTTCGACTACAAAAAGTTTTTAGTATAATAAATTATATACTTACTTCTTTAATATCGGCAATAGTAAGAATACTTTTGTATATGGAAGCGATGAGTGCTTTACGGTTGTTTTTCAGCTTTTCATCTTCTGCATTGACCATGACATTGTCAAAAAATGTATCCAGTTCAGGTTTGAGTCCCAGCAGGGCATCCAACTCTTCTTCATAGCTTTCATAGGTTTTTGATGTAACCTCTTTGTATCTTTGATACAATGTTTTTTCTGCGGCTTCTTCCAAAAGAGTCTCATCTACATGTAACGCAGAATGAAGGTCAATATCTTTTGTAATATTTGCCACACGTTTGAAAGTAGAAGAGACTTCATCAAAGCCTTCTGAGTTTACAAGCGTATTCAGCGCTTCTATTTTATGACCGAGTGCTAAAAGTTCTCTCTCACCGGAGGCTAAAACCGCTTCAACAATAGAAGGATTGACTTTGTAGTATCTTCTGATACGCTCTATGATGAAGTTTTCAAGTTTTTCCAAATCAATTGCATCATAATTTACGGACAACTCTTTTAAAGTCTTGACAATGTCAAATTCAAAGCCGTATTCATTGACGATGCGGATAATGCCGTTGACTGCACGACGCAGAGCAAAAGGGTCACGTGAACCTGTCGGAATTTCATTGACAGAAAAAAGTCCAAGCAGAGTATCAAGCTTGATGCTCATCGCCACTATGGCACTCAGAGGTGTAGAAGGGAGCTCGCTCTCTTCACCCTCAGGCAGATACTGCTCTTTTATAGCCAAAGCAACAGCCTCGTTTTCGCCTGCTTCTTTTGCATAGTAGTAACCCATCAATCCTTGCAATTCCGTAAACTCATACACCATTTCACTCATCAGGTCGGCTTTTGCAAGTTCTACAGCTCTTTTCAAATCCTCTTTTTTTACATCAGGCTGATACATATCATATAAAGCAGTGGCAATTTTTTCTTCACGCTTTATTTTGTCGGCAACACTGCCCAAGCCTTTAAAAAAGGCAACTTTTTCCAACCCTTTTGTACTCAAACCGTTTTTCAGGTCATTTTCATAAAAGAAAAGCGCATCTGCCAAACGAGGACGAAGCACACGCTCATTTCCGGCTATTACTTCAGAAAAATCATCTGTCAGTGCATTGGAAACAACTACAAACCTGTTGATAAGTCTGCCCTCTTTGAACACAGGAAAATAACGCTGATGCTCTTTCATGGAAGTGATAATAACCTCAGGAGGCAATCGTAAAAATGCTTCATCAAACGAGCCTAACAACGCTGTCGGATTTTCCGTAATAGCAACCACTTCCGCAAAAAGATCTTCATCTATCTCAACATTGACACTGTTCTCATCTTCGATCGTTTTAATGTCTGCAAGTATTTTTTCTTCTCTTGTCTGTTGAAAAAGTGTCACACCACCGTTTTTCAGTGTTTCAAAGTACTCTTTTATCCCTGTAATTTCTACAGGATTAAAATTTGCTATACGGTGTACACGTGTAGTTTTTGCGGCATCTATGCCATACATGTGCATAGGAACAAGCGTATCATCCAGTTGCACATTTACCCATCGAACAGGACGGATAAAACTCTCATGCAGACTGCCCCATCGCATAGATTTGCCAAAATCAAGTGACTTGAGCCACGTATGTATAATCTCTGGCAAAAGTTCTGCCGAAGGTTTTCCTGCAACATCTTTTTTATAATAAAGTACCTCTTTAGAGCCTTTTTCTGCCGTACTGAGTTCGTTTAGTGAAACTCCGCATTTACGGGCAAACCCCTCAGCCGCTTTGGTAGGGACGCCATCTTTGTAGGCAACAGCCAAAGGTGCACCAAAAAACTCTTCTACACTGTCAGCCTGCTGTATTGGAAATTCTCTGTGCCACATTACCAAACGACGAGGCGTATAATAAAATTCAAATTCACTCAAGAGAGCATATTTTTCTAAAATATCGGCATATTTTTTTTCAATATTCTTCATCTCTTTTAACAGAGGAACTGCCGGAAGCTCTTCAACACCGATTTCAATTAGTAGTGGTTTTAACATATTTAGACTCTTTATGTATTAATTACCGCGATTTTATCTCTTTATTGGTTAAAAACTCGTTAAATCATTTAAAATTTATTAAATAAAACTTAGACAAGATAAATATACTCTGATTTATGATAATGCTAAAGATTTTATAGATACAATAACGTTAAATAAATTAACACAAGGAATTTAATATGCCAAAGATTAACAAATACGTTGACATTGACACAGTAGAAAGAGAAGCAAAAAAAGATTTAATTGACCGTCACTCACCATTCATTACCGTTTTAGGTGAAGCGAAAAAAGGCGAAACTTTAAAAGTAAATGTAAAAATGGGGAATGAATATACACACCCTGATGATTTTGATCATTATATTGAAAGTATCACTCTTTTCAACGGTGACACAAAGTTAGCAATGGCAACTTTTGTTCCTGGAACATTAGGAAATGAAAAATCTCATGCTGAAGTAACTTTCACTATTCGTCCAACTGGAAAAAAACTTAACCTTGTTGCACACGGCTACTGTACTAAACACGGTATCTGGGAATCAACTCCTGTTGTTGTAGAAGTAGCTGAGTAGTCACTTTCTTCTTCAGATAGAATTATTTAATTCTATCTGAGCATTTCTATCATTTTATTTAAAATCTTCACATCCAACTGTTTACTCATTTTTGTTTTCATCAACAACAATGCTTCAAAAACTCCCATTGCTTCTTTATAAGATCTTCTACTCGTTAATGCGTCAAAAACATCACATACAGCAATAATCCTTGCTATATAGGGAATATGTTCTCCATTGAGTCCTGCAGGGTATCCTGAACCGTCCATTCTTTCCTGATGATACTTGATACCCATGAGAATATCTTTGTTTGTTATTCCTAATTTTAATCCGATGGCATAGCCAAACATCGGGTACTTTTTCATTTCAGTAAATTCCATTTCACTCAAGCGTCCTTTTTTTTCAACAATTTCAGAATTGATTTTACTTTTTCCTATATCGTGCAAAAGTGCTGCTTCTCCCAATGCTTCAAGCATTTCTTTGGAGAATTTCAAGTAAGCCCCAAGATTTAATGCATAAATGCAGACATTAATGGAGTGTGTCATTATTGTATACTGATGTTCAGCTATATTTATAATAGAGTCAATAGAAAAATTCTTATCTGCAACAGTTTCCACAAGCTCATATATCACATGTTTGGATGTTTTATAAGTCTTTGGATCTTCCGGATTTGAAAACAAAGCATGAAGGATAACAGTAGCTTTATGATATATTTTAGCTGCTTTTTCTTCAAAGTTTATGTATTTTTTTTGAGCATGTGCAACTCTTTGGTTGTAATATCTAAGATAATATGCCCTCTCTTTTTCATTGATATAAACAGCCTGGATATCTTTAAGCTTTTTTACATCCTCTGCACTCACCAAAGTACCTGCATGTTTAAAATAGTGCATCTTTTTTTCTTTCTCTGAAGGAATAAAAAGATTAAACTCAAACACTGCATTTTCTTTTATGATATCTTTGTCTATTGAAATATATTTAGTTGACTTCAAATATACTGCCTGTTATTATAAATTTAATTTTACAGATGGTTCATCTATATAAAATCCCTGTGAATAGTCTATGCCCAGTTCACACACTCTGTCCATAACAACACTTGAATGCACATATTCTGCTATTGTTTTTATTCCCAGTTTTTTTGCAAACTGAACAATTGTATCGACAACAACTTTTGAAGCCTCATCCACATCAATATTTTCTATAAGTGAGCCGTCAATTTTTATATAATCTGCATCAATTTTTGTAATATATGAAAAATTGGAGTAGCCACTTCCAAAATCATCTATTGCTATTTTTGCGCCATACCTGACAACTTCACTGACGAATCTGTCTACTCTCTTAAAATCCTGCACAGCTTCTGATTCCAAAAGCTCAAATGTTACCCTTGAAGCTGCGTGAGAGTTTTTCAGTTTATTGAGAATAAAGTTAAATATTTCGCTGCTCATGATATCTTCTATAGAAAGATTGATACTGAATTCAAATTCATTCTTTTCAAAAACAGCAAAGGATTTGTTGACTATTGTTTTTGTCACTTCATTATAAATTTTGATATTTTTAGCAATAGGAATAAACAGCAAAGGAGAAAGAATCTTTCCGTTCATATCTATCAGCCTTGCCAGACACTCGTATTTTGTAACTTCTTTCGTTTTGTTATCACGAATCGCCTGAAAATATGGAATGATTTTATCATTTTGCACTGCTTCGCGAACAATTGAAGAGAGTTGTAAATTACGCCGATACTCGTCTTCAAAATGCATTTTGTCTTCATAAATCCAAAAGTGAACACCCTTTTTCTTTGCATACATCAAAGCCATGGAAACTTTGGAAAAAATGTTATTGTTTATTCTGTCTGATGACGATGCCAAAGTAAAATCAACAAATATCTGTGTTTCCTGATAACTTACTTTTATATTTTTTATTTTCTCATAAAGGTCGGACAGATAACTCTTTAAATGATAAAAACCAAGATTTTCATCCAGTGAAATGGCAAATTCTGCGCCTGAAAGACGATAGACCTGATTTGGCGAAAGGACTTTTTTTAAGTATTTTCCGACATATTCCAAAACATAATCGCCAACTACAAATCCGTAAAAATTATTGATTGTCTGAAAATTATCAATTTTCAAGAGAATCAAACCACACTGCTCACAGTTTTCCAGGTCTTTGCGAAGTTGATACAAATTTGGAAGATTGGTCAGGTGGTCTGTAAAATAACGTTTAAAAAGTTCTGTCCTGTACTCTTGTATACTCAAATTTTTATTTGAATGGTCTTTATAGAGTGCTTTGAGAACTTCATCACTTATGTGCTCTGCATCATCCGTATCTATCGTAAAAACTACGACAGAAGTTTTTTGCTTGTCATCATGCTTTAAAAGTACTATTTTTGCATCCGGTACTGTCTTGTTGATTTCTCGTACCAGAGTTTGAACCAATACAGTATTGTGTATATATGAGAGGATATGAATCAATACTTTATGTTTCGCCAAAAGCCCAATTTCATGTATCACACCTGGAACTTCAGCAGATGCGCTTAATGTAAAATTTTCAACTTCAAAAGTATCACTGTTCATACTGTCTTTGCCTTTATACCTATGTTTCATATGTATAATAACATATTTTTAATCCATAAAGTAGAATTTAACCGCAGTTTGACTATACTCTTATCATATTTTCAGAAATGGTGGCAGTATTGAAATCCTATCAAAATCTTGTTTTGCTTCAAAACCTCTACCGCTTAAAAGCTATCGGTTTTGAATACATAGAGCACTTTAATATAAACGATAAAACAAACTATGAAACGCCAACAACATTAGCGGCTCTGTCTCAAAATATATCTTCATGCCACCTGTGTGATTTGAGCAAATCAAGAACGCAAAGTATGAGCGGGTACGGAAACCAAAATGCAAGATTGTTTCTAATCGACTTCAGTGTTTCACAGGCACAGGACCGTGCAAACGCATACTATACAGGACGATCCGGAGAAACTTTAAAAAATATGATAGAAAAAGTTGTACATCTCAGCATAGAAGATGTTTTTATCACGCATGCTGTCAAATGCAAACCGCTCCAATCAAACAAACCTTCTTCTTCAGAGTACAACTCCTGTAAAAACTATCTGTTTTCCCAGTTGGATTTTATAAAGCCAAAGGTCATTGTAACCCTTGGAGAAGACGCCTATACACATCTGACAGGTGATGTGAATTTTGAAAATGTAAGAGGGCATGTTATAGACTACAAAGAGTATAAGCTCATCCCTATTTATCATCCCCAATATCTTTTGAGAAATCCTCAATTGAAAAAAATCACATTAAATGATTTAAAAACTATAAAGAGTTGCCTATGAAAAAACTACTATTTCTGCTTGTACCCTGTATCATTTTTGCACAAAGTTTTATGATATCCAATATTCCTATTCCAAAGATATATATTCAGGACCTTGACCCTTATACATGTAACGACAAATGTATGAAAGAGCTTTTACAAAACGGACAGATATTCTCTTTTCTCTCTCATGCAAATAAGAAACTGACAGACAAAGAGTTGGATGAGGCACGTATTATTAACATTGCCGTACTCAATCTTGGCGCATCCAACGCCGGCATGAAATTAAAAATAGCCCTGCTCCTGCCTTATAAGAAAATAGGAAAATACGCATCCACCACTACAAATGCAGCCTTTGCCTATCTGATGACAAAAAGTAACTCTTTTATGCTCAAAAGCTACAAGATTCCTACAGAAAACATATCAGATTTGCAAGAAGCACTGGCTCAAATAGAATCAGATGGATTTGAGTATGTCATAGCACCGCTTACGGCGCAGGGAGTGAACAACATTATTGAGATTGATCCAAATATAAATATATATTTTCCGACTATAAATAAAAAAGATGCTCATACTGTCTCTTCTTCTCTTATTTTTGGAGGGATTGACTACAAACAGCAAAGTAAAATGCTGCTTCATGAAGCAGTTTCACCTCTGGTTATTTTTTCTGACAAGTCACAGACAGGCAGAAAGTTGGCATTCTACCAAGAAGACGAGTTTTTACACCCTTCCACAGACATAAACGATACTATGTTTTATAATGATGAAGCCAGTGTTTACAGCGAAGATATCAATCTTTCAGAAGAAAAAAAAGTATTTACCTATTTTCTTTCAAGAAGAACAACCAACCTTGAAAGATATTTAAAAGAAAACGAAGACATTGTCAATGCTTCATTTTTTGTCAATACGCCAATCATTAAAACAGGAATGATATTGTCACAACTGACACTTTATGATGTCAATGCTACAAATATTCTTTCAACACAAATCAATTATGACCCCTTGCTGCTCTCCATGACGCAGTACAATGACAGAAAAAACATGATTGTAGCCAATTCCATAACCAAAGATAATAATATTTTAATTGAGACAAATTCGCTGTTGGGAAATGACATTGTGTATGACTGGATTAACTACACCACAACTGTCGGCATAGATTACTTTTATGCACAAATCACCGGTGAAGAAAGAGAATACAATATCAACCTTCTGAACAATCAGATGATGTATGATATAGAACTTTTACGCCCTGGAATATCGAGATTTTTCAAATATATTCCAAACGAGTAGTGTCAAAAACATTACTCCCATTCCTGCCTCGCTTATCAGTACAGCATTTTCAAAACCGTAGTTTTTCCAAATATATCCTATAACAATTGCTCCCAAAGCACTAAATACAGCAACACCGCCATAAAATACACCAAAAACAAAGCCTTTTGATTTTGCATATTCAGAGATATAAGCACGAATGGCATTTAAACTAAAAACAGTAAAAAGACCCAAAAAAGCAAATGCGAGCCAAAGATTTATATTGAGCAGAGATATAGAAAAAATACCAAATACAAATGAAAGCAGCATAACTCGAATAACACCTATCTTGTCACTCAAAACACCGCCATAATAGCTCATAAAAGTCTGCACAGCTGTCAGCATCATTACAAGAAGAGGAATAATTGACAAAGAAAAGCCCTCATCTCTTGCTTTTAATATAAAAAACTGATCACTCATAATAAAAAATAAAAATCCAAAATAGATAAATAAAACCGGAAAAAGCCTGTAATCTTCCCTGTTGATAACCTTCTTATCTTTTTTCATCTTTTTTGGCGCATCTTTTACAAGAAAGATGACTATGGCAACTGCAATCAACCCGGGAATGACTGTCAGTTTAAAAATAAATCTAATAGAGTTCTCATCCTGAGCAATAAACAAGAAAATAACAAAAATCAAAAATGCGCCACACAGTTCACCGGCAATATCCAACATTTTATGAAAACCAAAGGTTCTTCCGTGTTCGTTGTTTAAAACATAACTGCTGATAAGCGAGTCTTTTGAAGCACTTCGTATGGCTTTACCCATTCTCTCAACACCCTGCAATAGTGCGACACTTATAAAACTGTGTGAAAAACCCAACAATGGTTTGGAAACAGTCGATAAAAGGTACCCTGCTATAAGGAATGGTTTTACAATCTGATATTTATCACTTAAGTATCCAAAAAGAATTCGAAAAGCATAGGATATAAATGTTGCAATAGCGATAATAATGCCAAGCTTATCAACCCCTTCATTCAAAACATATACAACAAAAACGGGCAAAAGAGTAGTAACCATGTTTGAGGACATATCGGTAAAAAAACTGACCCAGCCTATATATACTACATTTTTATCTATAGTTTTCATATAATTTCCTAAAATAAAGAGAGAATGAGTTTTTTGCTATCATTATCTAATTTCTGTACTTTTCCCTCAAAATCAATATATACCAAAAGAATTTCCAATTCAAATATTTTTTCATTTTCTTTGTAAATTTCCTGACTCAGTGTAAAGGAAGCTGCTTTCATTGTAACAAGTTTTGTATATATATCAAGCATATCACCGAGTTTAGCACTTTTATAAAAATCTGCGGTAACTTTACGGGCCACAAAATGCCCATTTTTCAAAACTGGGGTCATACCTTTGGAAAAAAAAGCCTCACTCCGCGCTCTTTCACAAATACTGCTTTTATACTTCTTCTATATCTTTTGCCATTAACAACAAAATCAAGCCAAATAATATTTTTAAAATATTTGACTTGTATCACTTGTACGGGCTGTTCTCACAATTCATTCTCTTTTTCTTTGATTAACAGTTCTAAAACTATTTTTTTAAGTACAGGTATATTGTATCTAATAACATCCTCTATGATATGATCATCTGTACTGTCATAATCGTGTGCTATATAGTTTCGTACTGCATTTATCCCTCTTAAATCATCGGGATCAAACTGTTCTAAAATTTTAAAAGCATTATCATCTTTAAGTTTGTTAAACTGCTCGGCAATTCTTACAATATTCATACGAATTGCAGGTTTTATCAGTCTATTTTCTATTGCCTTGGTAACCTTTAATTCATCTGTTGTAGTGATATATTCTATATCTTCTATAGCTTGAAAAATTGTTTGGAGTCTGTATGATGCCTTAGACATAAAGCAACCTGTCAAAAAGTTTTTTATTTTCATCTGGCACTAAATCAACTCTTGTTTTAAATCTATCTGTGAGTTCATTTTTTATAGCATCAATACGAAGCAATTTTGAAAAGCCGTCTTTATATTTTTGAGAAAATTTTTTATAATCCATTTTGTAGGCTATATCGATATCACTAAATTGATGTTGTTTATCTTGGGCATAACTTCCAAACAATCCAACTAAAATAATACCTTCTTTTTCATACAAAGGCTTTATATTTTTTAATTCTTGAATAATAATGTTTTTATTAATCATTATAAAACCTCACCTATATATTTGAAATATTATAACATACAAGAGATAAGAACAGTTAGTTTTTATATATTTTTATGGTGTTTAGGGAGAGCGTTTTATAATGCCACTCTAATATGGGCATAATTTCAGAAATTTAGAAAAATAGTGTATCTTCGTAATAGACTCTAATTCGCACCTTATAACTCCCTGTTTATTGGACTTTTAAATACTTTTGTCTTCTATCATACCTATTTTTTCAACTTTTTAAAACGCATATCATCCTCCTGCAGTTCACAAATCTCTTTTATAAATTCTTCAATCTCTTCTTAGACTTGACACATCATAATTCATTAGTTGATTTACTCTTTCTTGTTTGTTCATACTCTACATGTACTAAATTTGACATTTTATTTCTTTATTTCCCAATGTCCGCGAGTTCCACCAACTCTTGCTATAAGATTTAATTTTTTAAGTTTAGATATGTTTTCTTCTATCTTTCGTACAGATATTCCAACTTCATCCGATAGTTTTTTGGCACTTATTCTTGGATTTACTTGCATGAGTTCTATGATAATGATTTGATTCTCTGTAAGATTACCGACCCTATTACCCACTTTATTACCGACCTCATTACCGAACTTTATGATTGTTTGTAAAATCATGTCTAGCATAAACTCTATAAAAGGGGTACTCTCACCTATTGCACTAGAGTTTTCTAGCGCTTTATAATACTCTTCCTGATGATCTCTAACTTATACTTTCAGTAGGCAAGAGAGCAAATAATGGATTAAATTTATATAAAATAACACTTTGCCAAAGTCGTCCTACCAAAATTATCAATCCAGTGTAATTTCAATAATTTATCTCTTACAAAGCTATTTGGGATATAAAATATTATATTTTAATTGAAGGACAATATATGCAAGATATACAGACACTCGATGATCTGGCACAGTTTGCTGAGTATTCTCTAATGGACACACTTAACCCTGATCCCAATGCTACAGCAGACGGTGTAGATCACGTGCCAAGACAGGTATTCAGCGGGCATTATGTTCCGGTAAAACCTACTCCGATAGAAAATCCTGTTTACATTGCGCACAGCAAAATCTTTTTTAAGGAGCTTGGACTGAGTGATGACTTGGCTGCATCTGAGGACTTTATGCGCATGTTTTCGGGTGACACTTCCCATCTCAAAGAGCCTTTGCGTCGCACCGGCTGGGCAACAGGGTATGCACTCTCCATCTACGGTACAGAGTATTATGAGCAGTGTCCTTTTAAAACAGGAAACGGGTATGGTGACGGACGGGCTATCTCTATTCTTGAGGCAGTGTTAAAGGGTAAACGATGGGAAATGCAGCTCAAAGGCGGAGGGAGAACTCCTTACTGCCGTGGAGCTGACGGTCGTGCGGTACTGCGTTCAAGTATTAGAGAATTTTTGGCACAAGAACACATGTATGCCCTTGGTGTTCCCACATCCCGTTCTTTGAGTTTATACACTTCAAAGACAGAAACAGTCAGACGGCCTTGGTTTAGAAACGGTTCGTATTCAAGGGATCCAGAGGTGATGATAGAAGAAAATGTTGCCATTACAACGCGTGTTGCCCCCTCTTTTCTTCGTGTAGGGCAACTTGAACTTTTTGCTCGACGGGCACGTAAAAATGAGCATCCAAAGGCGATGGAGGAACTTGAGATACTTATCTTGCACCTGATTGAAAGAGAATACAGTGATGTCATAGATAAAGATTTACCTTTAGAAGAAAAAACAGTGCTGCTTGCCCGTGAATTTCGCTCCCGACTTACTTCACTTGTAGCAAACTGGATTCGTGTCGGATACTGTCAGGGAAATTTCAATGGTGACAACTGTGCCGCAGGTGGTTTTACACTTGATTACGGTCCGTTTGGGTTTATAGACATGTTCGATCCGAAATACCAGCCTTGGACAGGAGGCGGAGTCCATTTTTCATTTCTCAACCAACCCCAGGCTGCCGAGCAAAATTTTGGGATGTTTTGTAAATCCTTAGAGCCTTTGCTCAAATCACATGAGCAGCAGATGCAGCAGTTACATGTAATCATGAATGATTTTTCCAAAGTTATGCAGGCTAAAATGATACAGATGTGGGCTTCTAAACTTGGCTTGTCAGTCTTTAATGCCGCATTGTTCAACGAACTTATAAAACTTATGATAAAGACTTCGGTTGACTACACCATCTTTTTTCGTGAACTTTCAAATATTCCTGAAGATATTTCCACGCTTGCAAAAAGCTTTTACGGTGATTCCGTATATAATGAAGCACTGATGAGAAGCTGGAGCGAGTGGCTGGAAAAATGGAAAGCAAACATCAATGTCACTACGCAGGAGGCCCGCAAAAAGCTCTCACAGGAGATGAAACAGGTCAATCCCAAGTACACTCTGCGAGAGTGGTTTTTGGTGCCAGCATACAAAGCAGCCCAAAAAGGAGATTACACCCTTATAAAAGAGCTGCAGGAAGTGATGACACATCCCTATGATGAGCAGTCATCTGCAACAGAAGCAAAATACTACAGCCAAAAACCTGCTGAACTGTTTGATATTGCAGGAGTTTCGCATGTGAGTTGTTCGTCTTAGAATTGCATCTCCACTTCTTTTTCTTTGAGTTTTTGAATGTAGAGCAGCGCATTTGTAAAGGCATACTGGTCTACTTCTTCTATGCCTGCTTCTTCGCATTCTACCAAGTGGTCAAAACCGTCGAGTTCCATGTTTTGCACTTTCTTCAAATGTATGACATAGAGTAACAAGTCGGCTAAATCACTTATAGGAATTATCTCTCTGTAATTTTTGTTGCACGCACTTATATAGTCGTCACATATGCTTTCATTTGACATAAAAAGTATCCAGAGAATAATTTTATCTACCTTTTTTGGTGCATTCACCCGACCTGAAAAATCTTCAAAAAGTGCTTTATTTTTGGCTATTTCAGCAAGCTGTTCATGAGCCTGTGCTGTTAAAAAATCAACTCTTTCATCTGTCAGTTTTTCATTTTTATAGCCATCTAATACTGACTCTGCAATTTGGTATGTGTGCATTGTTTTCTCTTTTTCTCTTTTTTATTTTAAAGTCAAATTATACCATTCAAACAAAATATTTTTCTTGAATTTTTTGGCTATAATCGACCAAAAGAAACATTTTAAGAATAGGAGTAACAATGTATCCAAATAAGAAATTAAGAACAGGCTTTTGTATGAAGGTTGAGGGTGTTTTGCTCAATCGTCCGGACTTGCACAATATTGCGGCAGAATTGGGGATAAACCCGGGTGACGTACTTACAAAAAATCAAATCCTTACGATTTACAATACTTCTGAAGCATGCCAGGAAATTGTAAAAGATAACGCATTGGCAACATTTGTAGCAATGGCGCTTAATATTTCGCCCCAAAACATCACCGATATCAAAGAAGTTGTAGAAGAACCTGTAAAAATCGAATTTGATCTGAGTGATTTTGAAGACGACGAAGATGATGAATAGGTTTTACAAACCTTTCATCTTTTTTGCAAGATAATTTGCAGTCGGGTAGTCCACTGTGTTTACATGTAAGACTATCCATTCGGGTGCTCTGCGGATAAAATCAGTAATTTTTGAAACCTTTTTATAGTTTTTCCAATTTTTAAGAGCCATATTCAGCTCTTCCAAAAACATATCATGTGCAGTTTTGTGCATATCATAAGAAGGAAAATTATACTCCTGCATCAAACGTTCTTCGTTTGCAAAGTGTTCATGAACATGCTTCACATACTCCTCGATTTTTGCTTCAAGTTCTTCGAGTGTCGCTTCCCCCCGATCGTAAGAGATCGCAAGATTATCGATTGCATTTAAAATTTTAATCTCATTTTCATGAGTTTTTTGCATCTCCTCCACATCCATATCTTCAACTTGCTCAATATATACCAATGCCATAAAAAATCCCTCTTTTTTCTTTATTATAGTAAAAAAATAAAAACAGAGCTTTGATTTAAAACAATTTTCCGATTTTTCTAAAACCGTACCAATACAACAGAGTCCCCAGAAGAAGAACTCCGCTAAAATATGGCCACAAATCTATAAACGCCGTTCCTCTGAAAAAGATACTCTCCGTTGCTTCTATGTAATAGCGAAGCGGTGAAAACAAAGAGAGAGTTTGAAATACCGGATGCATAGCATAGACGGGGGTCCAGGCACCACTGAGAAAAATCAACGGCATCATAATAATGATAGAAAGCTGAGCCACCTGTATCACATCTTTAGAGACTGCCGCTACAAAAAGTCCTATACCCGCACTCGAAACAGAGTACAAGAATGTCAGGAGCATAAATGCCCAAAATGATCCGTTGAGCGGTACATCAAACTGGTCAAAAAGCACAAATCCCAAAGAGAGTACAACGCCTGCCATGACAATGAGCACCTGCGAAAAACTTTTTGCCAGTATTATAATCTTGGGATTGACCGGAGTAAGCAGCATAATATCCCAGGTGCCGTCCTCTTTTTCTTTGACAAAAACAATCGCCGTCAAAATGACTATCAGCAGGGTTATAATTGAAAGCAGTTCTGTCAATGCCATAAAACTGTGATTGTCCGCATTTTGATTAAAAAGTTTGTGTGACTTTAATTCAATCGGAAAGTTTACAGATTGGAAGTCAAATACAATATTTTGCAGATACATAAATGTCGTGAGACTTTGCGATGCGGCAGTAGCATCGAGCAAAAGATTGATCTGTGCTTTTTTTCCGCTCTTGTAGTTTTTTTCAAAATCAGAGTCAAAGAGTATTCCGACCATAACCTCTTTGTTAAAAATAGCATTAGAGAGTGCTTTTTGCGAAAGGAAGGCAATCGGTGGTTTAAACTCCGGTTGATGCAAGCGTGCAAGTATCTTTTGGCTTACTCCTCCGCCTGTTTTGTCAACATACCCGACAACAACATTGCGCGGTTTTATCTGTATGCCGGAACCGGCTATATATACATCTGCCGTAAACGAATAAAGTACAACAGCGACTAATCCTATAGAGCGTAAAAAACTCAGCAGTTCTTTGGAGACAATCATAGCAAATATCCGCATTATTTCATCTCCTTTTTCAGCAATAAGGTACCGATAGTAAAAAGCCCCACAACAAACCCGACAAGTATCAACAGATACATGATAATTTTTTCAGACGCCAAACCCTGTCCTATCAAAAATGTATCATAAAGAATATGCGTATAATACATCACCGGAAACATATGCGCTTCAATATACGACTCGCCACTCATGGAAGATATCGGCATAAGCATACCAGAGTATAAAAACCCCGGAATTATGGTGATAATAATGGTCAAAACAACGGCAACAATTTGTCTGCTTGTAATGATAAGTACCTATCCAAAAATAAAACCAATTAATCAACCATAACCAAAGGGTAAAATTTCTTCTCATACAGTGTAAAATCTATGACTCTCTTATCTCCATATTCATTAAGCATTCGCTCAACATATTCTTTCATTGCAGTATAGCTTTGATAAGCAGACATTTCCATCCAGTGATATTTGATAAATTTCCAAAGAATTTCAATAATATTGAGTTCTGGAGAGTAAGGAGGTAGATAGATTAAAGTAAGACCTCTATTTGCCCATTTTGGGATATTCTCTCTGAATTTTTTACTTTTGTGAAAGGATGCATTATCCAATGTTACCACAGTAGGCTTCGTAAGTTGAAGAGAGAAGTCATCAAAGACTTCAATAACAGTATCACTTGTTACAGAGGACTCCTTGATGTATGCTTTTAGATCTTCTTGTTTGGAGATAAAACCAAGAACATTAAACCTTTTTGCGTGGAAAGATTTAATCACCATTGTTGCATTTACAGGTGACCAGGAATAAGGGATATTTGAGTTAACAGAAAAACCACTTTCATCAAAGTAATAATGATTGATTTTGCCTTGTTGTGCGAGTAAATCATACTTTTGCAAGTGCCTCTTTTTCTCTTCATAAAGCGTATTATCTGGTTTCTTTGCAGGAACAAATCGTAATCGCTTATAGCTGAACCCCATCTCTTTAAGGTATCTTCTGAGCGTTGATTTAGAAAAAACCTTAGTAATCTTTTTTCCCAATTTTGTGATTGCAGCACTTATACTGAGTTTATTTTTTAAAAACTTCTTTTATCTTATCTTCATCTTCAACTTTTAGTATTTTCGGTCGCCCTTGTTGTGGTATATCCTTAAGGCTGGCTACTCCTCCTCTCTTATACCGAATTAACCAATTATAAACTGCATCCGTACATGAACTCAACTTTTTTGATATTTCTAAAACACTTATCTTTTGTGAATTTAGAAGTACTCCCATCGCTCTTTTCTTCTCTCTGGCTTTATTGGATTCCTCTATGAATTTATAAAGCTCTAACTCTTCTTTTTCGTCTAATTTTATATAGCTACTATGTCTCATATTTAGGCATAAGCAATTTCTGTTCTTTTTTTGGTTTTATTTTTGATTAGGTACTTAGAAATAAGCATACCGATAGAGAGGCTGATAAGAATATAAAGTTCACTGCTGAGCCAGTAGAGCATAAAACTTCCCCGAAAAGGAACATCAAACAGATAAACTGCAAGCAAAAAGAGTATAAAAATATTCACAGAATGCAGTAAAAAAGCAGGAAAAAGCTTTGCAAGCAAGAACTCTCCCTTACTCAAAGGCGAAGCATAAAAATTAAAAATGGTCCCTCTCTCTTTCTCTTTTACTATAAGAAGTGCTGCCAAAATTGCAGGAGCCACCAAAAGCACAAGCCCTATGAGTCCTGGAACTATGGCATCTTCATCCCGCATTGCCTGATTGAAAAGCGTACGCTGATTTAACACAATAAGCCCTTTTGCAGACAAACCGCTTCTTTGTGCCACCTCACTTACCCCATCAAGCACAGTCCCCTTGATATATCCCTCAATAGTCGTAGCCCTTGTCGGAAAAGAAGCATCTACAAAAATACCGATTTCACTTTTTTGAGCATGTAAAAGTCGTTTTTCAAATGAACTTGGAATGATTAAAACTGCATCGGTTTTAGCCTGTTTTATAGAGCGAAGTGCCTCTTTTTCACTTACATGTAACACCTTTGCATTAAAGTATTTGCTATGTTCAAACTTGGAAGTAAGCACTTGTGAAAATTTGCTCTGATCATTGTCTAGAATCAAAATTCTTGCATGTGTAACATCCATACGAATTCCATACCCAAAGAGCAATACAATCATACTCGGCAACAAATATACCATTACAATCAGACGCGTCCTGTAAAGCTCCATAAATTCTTTCAATATATAGGCTTTGATGGTTATTAGTTTCATTTTCTATCCTTATAATATGTCAAGAAAATATCTTCAAAACTCTTTGCATCGGGATGTGATTTATAAAAATTTTCTATGGTATCGTCTGCAATCTTTTTTCCCTGTTTGAGCAGTACCACTCGGTCACAGTACTCCGCTTCACTCATATAGTGTGTGGTTATCAAAATAGATATATGCCACTGCTCTTTGAGCTTTTTCAAAATTTCCCAAAACTGCGCTCTTGCAATGGTATCCACACCGCTTGTAGGCTCATCCAAAAACAGCACAAGCGGTTCGTGTAAAAGTGCCGCAGCTATGGAAAAACGCTGATTTACGCCCAGAGGAAGCGCAGTTGGCAATTCATCCATATACTCTTTAAAGCCGAGTTCATTGGCATACTGCTCAATTCTTTTTAAGGCAGTTTTGAGAGGAATCTGATGCATATTGGCAAAATAAATCAGGTTTTCCCGTACAGTCATGTCATTGTAGAGTGCAAAATGCTGACTTACATAGCCGATTTTGGACTTAAGTGTTTGACGGTCATCTCCGCTGCGGATGACTTTTTCAAGCAGGGTAAGTGTCCCCTCGTCTATCGGGTACAGACCCAAAAGCATTTTAATAAATGTCGTTTTTCCTGCGCCGTTTGCACCCAGCAGACCCAAAATTTCACCCCGTTTGAGTTCTATGTCCACATGGTCATTTGCCGTAAAACTGCCAAATCTTTTTGTGATACCATATGCGTGCATTACAACAGGCGGTATTGCGATTTCTTTGTCTCGTTTTGTTATGACAACCTTAGGCAGGAGCTTTTTCTTTTGCAGAGCATTCACAAAAAAGAGTCCCTCCAAAGTAGGTTCTGCCTGCTTTACATGTAAAGGCTGCAGCGAATAGGTACGCTTGTTAAAACTCAGGCACGCTTCTTTACATGTAACCTCTTCATAAACATAGGGACGAATGGAGTCAATAAGCTCTTCATTTGTGCCGCGGGCAATGATTTCTCCTTCGTCAAAAAGAAAAATTTTGTCCATTTTGGAGGCTTCTTGCATATAAGCAGTGCTTACTAGAATGACTGTTCCTTCTTCTTTGCGTATACTGTCGAGAATCTCCCACAGTTCCAAACGGCTCAAAGGATCCACTCCGGTTGTCGGTTCATCCAAAATAAGAAGTTTCGGACGATGCAGAAGTGTGCAGATAAGTGAGAGTTTTTGCATCATCCCGCCACTGAGTTTGCCGGCTTCTCTCTCGACAAAATCGCTCAGTCCTGCCATATGAAGCAGTTTTTCTCTATATGCAAGAAATTTTTCATCTTTTGTAACATTGCGAATATCGGCAAAAAACTCCAAATGCTCCCCTACACTCAAAGTATCATAAAGGACAAGCCCTATTCCCTGTGGCATCAGTCCGATAAAAGGTTTTACTTTTTCTGCCTCTTTGGGTGAGTGGTACGCGATACCATCATAAACAATCTCACCCTCAAAACGGATAACACCGGCTACAGCATGTATAAGAGAACTTTTTCCTGCACCGTCTGCTCCTATAAAACCGATAATCTCTCCACTGTTTGCTTCTAATGAGGCATTGTGTATGCCGACTCTTTTTTTGTAAGAGACCCGGATGTTTTTTACTTCAAGAAGAGACATCTTGTTTTAGAGTACCGGAATATCATTGAGTGAAGTTGGCAGGCCTTTGCCATCAAGTGACACAACTCCCACAGCCGGTATACCGAGTTTTAACAAGGGGTCAATTGCCAGTGGTTTGAGATGCACGGCAAACACTCTTTGAATTCTGTCTGAACGCACACTGACCTCTTTGGGCGTAAATTCCGCTTTTTGGGCAATTCGCACTACTTTTGCCTGTATCGGATGATTTGGATAGGCATCAAGAAATATTACCGCTTTGTCACCCAGTTTTATTTTTCCGTTTTGCAGTGTGTCAACAAATATTTTCAGATACAAGGAGTGGGGATCCAAAAGTGTGGCTACCGGCATACCGGGAGCTATCACCTCGCCCTCGTTGGCAATCTTTTCTACCGTAATTCCATCAACAGGTGAGACAAGTGTCATCTCCTGTATCATCGCTTCTATTTGTGCTTTGGATGCTTTTGCAGCTTCTATGCCATCTTGCAGGGCCTGAATATTTGCGGCAATGGCAAAAAGTTTTTTCTGTGATGCCTGCGCATCCAAAAGTGCAATACGAGCCAAAGTTACTCCTGATTTTACTTTTTTTAGCTGTTGCTGCAGTGCAGAGAGCTTTTTATTTTCTGTATCTCTTTTGAGTTGTGCAAGTTCCAGTTTGTGTTTGTCAATACTTTTGTTTTTATACAATCGTTGAGAGCGTTTGAAATCTCTTTTTGCCTGGGCAACGACATCTTTTTGTATCAGAATATTTTTTTCAAATGCCTGTTGCGAGGCTTGGGCTGAGACAAGCTGTGCTTTTGCTTTTTTTTCTAAAAGCGGAATGGTTGTCTGTGCAATTTTTTCTTCGATTTTTTGTGCTGCAAGTTGCTGTTTTTTTGCCTGAATCTGTGCATCAAGCCCAGCTTTTTGTGCTGCAAATTCTTTGCTTTTTAAGACACCCACAACCATTCCTTTATGCACAGGCACACCGTCATCAACAAATATTTTATCCAGTCTTCCTGCATATTTTGCATTGAGGTTTACCAGATCACCGTCCATACGACCTGTCCCTTCAACCAAATTTGCAGGAAGTGTTTTTGGATGCAGTTTTTTGTAAATCATAGCACCGGCACTCACCAACAAAACAGCTATAACAACAGCCAACCAATATTTTTTTAGAACCTGCATAATCTACTCCTTATTCAGTATCACTCTGTATTTTTTTCTCATACCATTTTCTGAGCCATTGATCAATCGGGTTTATCATTTTATAAATTACAGGCACAACAAGCAATGTTAGCACCATCGAACTTAAAAGGCCGCCTATGATGGCTATTGCCATCGGTGCTTTTGTTTCACTTCCCAAAGAGTTGCTCAGCGCCAATGGAAGCATCGCAAATATCATCGCAATTGTTGTCATCAAAATCGGGCGCAGTCTTTTTTCTCCCGCTTCAAGCAGTGCGGCATTGGCATCTTTTCCCCGCGCTACTGCTTCATTGGCAAAGTCAACAAGCAGTACGGCATTTTTACCGACCATACCCATAAGCAGCATAAATCCAATCATCACAAAGAGACTGAAATGCAAATGTGTCAGATACAAAGCCAGCATAACCCCGATAATACTCAGTGGCAATGCCATCATAATGATAACAGGCTGAATAAGCGACTCATACAAAATCGCCAGGATGATAAACATTAAAATGACAGACAAACCAAGAGCTACGCCAAAAGCCTTGGCAGTTTTTTCCATCTCTTCGGCAAAGCCTGTAAATTTATACTGCACTCCCTCAGGCAGCAACTCATCTATTTTTGCACGGGTATACTTGACAGCCCCGCCCAGATCAAGCCCAAACAAATCAGAATAAATTGTCACCTGTCTTTGTCGGTTGTAGTGATATATCGAAGCCAAAGACCTTGCATTGTGAAATGTGACAAGACCGTCAAGAAAAACCAACTCACCGTTTTTAGCTCTGAGTTGGATTTTTTTGAGATCATCTATGCTTACACGATCTTTGTCAGGCAGTCGCAGGGTAATTTTGTACTGTTTTCCGTTTTGTTCAAAATAGGAAATTTCCAAGTCACTTGAAAAGGCGATGGAGACAGCCTTTGCTATCTGTGCTGCACTGATTCCCATTCTGTTGGCATTTTCACGGACTATATTGATGTCAATCTGTGGTTTGCCCTCATCAAGATTAGAGTCAATATCAACAAAGCCTTTTTTCTTCGCCAGATACTCCATCAGATTTTTTCTCGCCACATCAAGCTTGGCAAAAGAATCCGATGTCAGTACAATTTGATACGGTACACTTACCCCGGCACCTTTGATGTTTGGAATTGCCGCTGCTGTAATAAACATCTCTTTGGAAAAAGGTTTGAGCTTTTTACGGAACTCCTGAATAATCTCTTCTTGATTCTTTTTTCTGCTGCCCTTAGGCGTAAGTTTGACATAAATAAGTGCCTTGTTTTTCTCATGCACACTGTTATAGCCCACACTCAAGGTTGTAAAAACAACATTTTTGTCAGCTCTGATTAAATTTTCAATCACTTTGGACTCTCGTATCATTTCATCCAAACTGATGCCCGCATCGGCTCTGAGTTTTACTTCAAACTCTGCTTTATCTTCTTTTGGCAGAAAATCCATACCGATTTTTGGAAAAAGAGAAAGCGAGGCAACAAACACCCCAAGAACAAAAAGAAGTGTCAAAAATTTAAAACGGAGCACAAAACTCAGTGTTGCAGCATATATTTTGTCTAAGCGTTGAAAAATCGGTTCTGTAATATTATAAAACCTGCTCTCTCCTTTATGCAATACTCTTGCGCTCAAACTCGGCATAAAACTCATCGCAACCGTATAGGAAATAATAACGGCAAACCCTACCGTCATTGCAAAACTTTCAAAGAATTTTCCGACAATTCCGCTCATATGTGCAACCGGAAGAAAAACAGCAAGCAACATTGCCGAAATTGCAAGAATAGCGAATGCCATCTCTTTGACTCCATACAGTGCGGCTTCAAACTTGCCCATACCTGCTTCCATCTTTTTGTAGATATTCTCCAACACAACGATGGCATCATCTATGATAATTCCGATAGCAAGCGTCAAACCGATGAGTGTCATTTTATTCAGGTTATACCCCATCAGATTCATTAAAGCAATCGTACCAAGAATAGAGATAGGAATAGAGAGTGCCGAAACCAGAGTAATAGTAAAGTTTCTCAAAAAACCGAAGATGATAATAACTGCCAAAATGGCACCGTAAATAAGGTCAAATTTTACATCTTCAAGTGAGTGAATGATAAAAGGCGTAGTATCCTGGAGCAGTTCTACCCCATATTTTTCGCCAGCCATTTTTTTTAGCTGCGGCACGGCTTCTTTGACGCGTTTTACTATATCTATCGTATTTGTTCCTGAAATTTTTTGCACTTCAAGCATAACACCCGGTATACCATTGTATGATGAGTAGCTTTTTGCATCACTCAAAGAATCAACAACTGTTGCCAAATCTTTGAGTCTTAAATCATCTTTTACTATAATGTCTTGGAGTTGCTTCACGCTCAGGGCATCCGCTTTTGTTTTTAAGATAATCTCTTTGGTTTTTGTGATCAGTTTTCCACCGCCGATTTTGACATTTTCTTCTGCTACAATATCATTTAACTCTTTGATGGTAATGCCAAATTTATTAAGCTTGTAAATATCGGGAAAGATTTTTATCTCTCTGTCTTTGTAACCGATGATATTTATAGCACCGACACCGTTGATCTTTTGAATAGCCGGTTTTACTTTCTCATCGGCAAATACCATCAGGTTTTGCAAGGTGTCTTTTTTTGCTGTTAAAAAAACATTGATAACAGGAGCCCCGCCGATATCGAGTTTACTCACAAGTGGCGTTTGTGCATCTTTTGGCAAGATAACAGCTGAGACTTTGTCACGCACATCATTAGTCGCTTCATCAATATTGCGTTCTAAGAAGAATTTCACCATAACAACAGATGCGCCGTCACTGCTTGTGGATGTGATGCTGTCCACTCCGCCTATGCGTGAAATGGCCTCTTCTATTTTTTCTGTGACCTGTGATTCTATCGTATCGGCTTCAACACCCGGATAGATTGTTTTGACTGTCACTATAGGAAAATCAACATTCGGATAGAGTGCCGAGGGCATGCTTTTAAAACTCATATAGCCAAAAATCACCAATGTTATGACATACATCAGTGTGGCAATTGGTCTGTTAATCGCTAATTTGTACATCGTTATTTTCCGTCAACCAGTATCATACCGTCACCAAAAAGCCCGACTGTAAAATCTTTTGCCTCTACTTCCGCTTTTATCTTTCTGTTGTCAAAATTTGCATACGGATAGACTTTGGAGATAACACCTGTGTAGGTCTTGCTGTCTCCGTCTATCTTATACTCAAAGGTTTGTCCGACTTTTACAATACCGTGATATTTTTGATCAAATTCCAATATCAGCTTTCTTGCATGAATACTTTGTATTTTAAAAACAGTTTTAAGCATCAGACCGCTGACTGCATCGCCGACTTCTATGCTTTTGTCATAAATAACACCTGCAAAGGGTGCTTTTAAAATTGTCTTTTCATACAAAGCCTGCTGATAGGCAACCGATGCTTTTGCATTTTCATAATTGCTGAGGATTTTGTCATATTTGCTTGCATCTATAAGCTTTTTGATTTT
Organism: Sulfurimonas sediminis; assembly: GCF_014905115.1. Taxonomy (NCBI): domain Bacteria; kingdom Pseudomonadati; phylum Campylobacterota; class Epsilonproteobacteria; order Campylobacterales; family Sulfurimonadaceae; genus Sulfurimonas; species Sulfurimonas sediminis. The sequence continues at coordinate 1,020,174 of NZ_CP041235.1, read as the reverse complement.
TTCCTGTCTTTTGAGTTCTCTTGAAGCAAACTTAAAAACTATTTGTGTTTTTTCAAGCATTGCTTTTATATCTTTGTTTCCAAGTTTTGCCAGTATTTGGTTTTGGCTCACTACCGAACCGATATCGACATTGACTTTTTTTACAATTCCGCTCGCAGTAAAAGCCAGATTGGCACTCTTTTGTGCTGCCACATCAAATGTTGCATAAACTTTTTGCGCATAAGAGAGACTCACCAGGGTGATTAAAGCTATAAATATTTTTTTCATTTAACAAACTCCTCTAAATTTTTATTGTTATAATAGTAATAAATGCCATAGGCTATTTCAAGATCATTGCGTGCTTTTTCATACCTTGCTTTTGCCTCTGTTTTTGCCGAAAGCGCATCAAGATAGACGACATTGTCCACTATGCCTGCATTGTACTTTTCTGTGATAGTTTTTAAAGCACTTTTTGCCGCTTTGAGTGCACTTTTCGAACTTTTAATATTGAGTTTGGCTGTATGAATTCGCTCTTGTGCCAACTCTTGCTGCATCTGTTGTTCTTTTGATTTGTAAATAATCTGCTGATTCAGTGCATCAGCCTGCAGTTTCAGAGCCTCTTTTTGCTCTTTGAGTGTCCCAAAATCGAACAGTCTCAAGCCGACTGTAGCCATCAGCTCATTTTGTTTGTCAAGGTAGGCAATGGGAATTCCCCCAAAAGTCGGCTTATCCTGATACCCATAAAACGAATAGGTATCTTCTATACGGATAGTAGGATAATAATAGCTCTCAACCGTTTCGCCTAAATTTTGCAATGCTGCTTTTTTGTACCTGAGCGACTCGATACTGTCGAGAAGCTCTTCATTTTGTGCTGCTCTTTTGTCAAACTGTGAATTTTTTAAAGTGTTTATTTTTTTTCCGACTTTGAGTTCAAGTGCTTTATGCAGCGCTGTTATTTGAAATTTTGTAGATTCTATTGCATACAAAGTGCTGTCATATGCAGATTGGAGTCTGTCCACATCATCACTTGTAGCAAGATCAGCTTCATAAAAATGTCGCACTCTTTCAAGCTGTGCTTTGACTGCTTTGGAAGCTTCTATCGTCGCACCCAAAGAGGCCTGCAGACTTTTGAGATTATAATAATCCTCTGTTATCCCAAGAAGAATAGATTTTTTTGTATCTTTATAACTAAAAGAAGCAGATTTTTTTTCATTCTCTTTTTGTTTTTTTGTATATGATTTTTTCCCGCCGTCATAGATGTCAAACCCGATTTTCGCCCTTGCTCCGTATGTTGTTCCCGGGAAAAAAGGACTCGGTTTGTCATCTCTTTTATAAAAAGCACTCACATCTACCGTAGGGAAATAATTGCTTGTGGCACTTTGTACCTCTTTTGCTTTTGCATGTACTGCTATTTTGGAGGCATTGACAAGATTGTTATTCTCTTTTGCAAATTCTAAAAGTGATTTCAGGTCATCTCCAAATAAAAGAGCGGGGACAACAGTGAGTAAAAGTAGTTTTTTCATAATCATTTCTCCATTAAATCAAATAAAATATCTATTTGCGTATCTATTTTTTGTTTTAAATCTTCTATGGCACTTGTGGTAACACTCATAATAAAAGTACCCTGAGCAAAAGCAAAAATACCCATAACCAACTCTTTTGCTTCACTCTTTAACTCGTTTTTTTCTATACCCTCTTCTATGATATTTTCCATCCATTTTTCATACAAAGTATAACACTCTGTTTGAAAAGTAACCATCTCTTCATTTGTACTGCTCAGAGCAATCGCAGTAAACTGCTTGTATATTTCACGCAGTTCTCTATCTGCATCGGCATAAAAAAAGCCAAAAAAGCTTTTTACTTTTTCTCGTGTGCTTACATGCAGTGAGAGTTGTTTCTCTTTTCTCTCGTTATGCTCCTGCATCAAAATTCCAACCAGTTCAAAGACTATCTCATCTTTGTTCTTGAAATATTCATACACCGTGCCTTTGCCTATGTTGGCAGCTTTTGCAATCTGAGAAATTGTTATATTGTTAATTCCGTCTTTAAGAATTAACGCTTTTGTTCCAAGAGCAATATCTTTTTTTTTCTGTTCTTTGTCAACTATAATTGCCAACATAACCCTCCAAAAGTATTTTTGACCGACTGTCGTTCAATTATTATAGTAGCATTATTGTTAATCTTGTCTTAAGGGCACCTCTAATGCCATTAAATTAAGAAAATTAATGCTTTCTCGGAACCGGTACTTCAGTGCCGGCTGTTGTAATAGTCTTGCCACTCTCAGCCGGCACTAAAGTACCGGTTCCAACTAAATACTTAACTTATTGCCATTAATATATTAGACTTCGTAGAGTGTAACCCGGTTCTTTCCGTTTTTCTTGGATTCGTACAATGCTTCATCTGCCGTTTTTATCAATTTTTCCAGAGAATCCGCCATCTCGTATGCTATGCCAAAAGAAACTGTATATCTGATTTTCATATTGTTATATATGATGATGTTGTTTTCAAAATCTTTTCTTATTTTTTCAAAAAGTTTTTTTACATCCTCTTTGGAAATATCATCAAGAACAACACAAAATTCTTCCCCTCCAAACCGTGCAAACAGATCATATCTTCGCAGATTTTTTTCTAAAATCTTTTTCACTTCTATGATTGCCAGGTCACCTGCATCGTGACCATAAGTATCATTGACACTCTTAAAATCATCAATATCCATCATCACTACAGCCAACTTGGTATGTTTTCGCAGCGCTTTAGAAAAAATTGCCCTGGCAACTTCAAAAAAATATCTTCTGTTATATGCCCCTGTCATATAATCCTGTATTGCCTGCAGTTTCAGTTTGTAATTTATGTATTTTGCTTTTTGGTATAGAAAAATCAGATAAAGGCTCAAAAGCATCAAAAGAAAAATAGGAAAGGTATATAAAAAAGATTTAAACCAAAGAGTGTGTGCCTGCACTCTGTAAACAAAGTGCAAATGTACATACGGGAGTCTTTTGACAAAAATATATTGAGAGTCTTTGAATTGAAGAGATTCTGAAGTTTCATTCATATTTCGTACGGAGACATCCAGAAAATCATCTATCTTGTATATTTTGCTTCGGTTGAAATCCTGTATCAGATTATGGCTTGCCACTATCTGGTTTTTGTTATTATAGATCACACTTTCATTATTAAAATAATCCAGGCGTGCAAGCAGATTGTCAAAATTGTTCAGTGTTATATCCACATCAAGTGTCCCCAAAAAATGCTTTTTGTAATACAAAGGCTTGCCGACAGTCACCATAAGCCCTTTGCCTATGGCATCCATATACAAAGGTGTCAAAAAGAGTTTTTTTTGAGGATTGGCCTGGGGAGTTGCATCATGATAAAAGGGTTTTTTCTCAACCACAGGGCTAAACTGAAAATCTGCAGAGGAAACATAAGGGTAAAGAACCGTAAAATGATTTTTCGAATAGTAATAAATCCAGGCAAAATTTTTATTTTGTTCAGCAACCAGTTGAAAAAACGGAGTGAGTTGCAGTGCCGCTTCCATCTCCTGGAGCAATCTTTTGTCCGAAAGTGCATTTTTGCCAAAACCCAATAAATTTACATCTTTGTTTTCATCGAGTGCATAGGTGCCGTTTTCATTGACATACTTTACATGTAAAGCCTCATTTGGCTTGAGATTCTCTTTATTTTTAAAAATCTGCTCTGCGGCTACATGTAAATACTCTACCGCATTTATACTCAGACGCATTTTATTTTCAATACTCAATGCCATCTCATCTGCATTTCTAAAAATATTTTTCATCTGCATTCTGTTAAATTCTAAAAAAAACAGCATATTTAGTAAAACAATAATAAATACAGCAATAATGAGTTTTTTGTGATCCATACTTATCCGTTTCGTTTGCATAAGTATATCTAATCTCACATAAAAGTCAAAGTATCATATTTTCTCCAGATATTTTGGAAGAAACAACCTTTTTGTCTTCTATCTTTAAGATTCTGTCGCAAAGTGGCAACATTGCTTCATCATGTGTCACCATGATTACCGCCACATTCTGCTCTATGGCTATCTTTTTGAGCATCTTTACAACATCAACGGAACGCTTGGAATCGAGTGCAGCTGTTGGCTCATCTGCAAGTATGATTTGAGGCTTGTTTGCCAAAGCCCGTGCTATGGCAGCTCTTTGGTTTTGTCCGCCTGAGAGTTGTGAAGGCATGGAGTACGCCTTGTCAGCAATGTCAAAATACTCCAAAAGCTCCATCGCTATTTTTTTGCTCTCCTCGTCCGAGACACCGTTTGCCTGTGGCACCAAAGTGATATTTTCCAAAATATTCAAAAAAGGAATCAGATAGTGTGCCTGAAAAATAAAGCCAATTTTTTCCCGTCTTATTTTTCTTGTCTCTTTTGTCAGCCATTTGTTATCATAGACTTTTTCATCACCAAGCCATATTTTTCCACTTGTCGGCTCTTCCACACAGCCTATCATCATAAGCAGTGTTGTTTTTCCTGCACCGCTGGGGGCAACAAGCGCTACAAGCTCGCCTTTGTCTACACGAAAAGATGCCCCGTTTAAGACCTCAACAAGAGAATCACCCTTGCCGAAATTTTTGACCAGATTTTCTACTTTAATTGCCTGTTTACTCATATCAACCGCCTATTGCCTCTGCAGGGTCTGCTGAGATTACTTTTTTAACCCCTATCAAAGAAGCCAGTATGGATGCAATAACCACAACAATAAAAAGTCCTAAAGCATCCGGTGTTTCCAATACAACCCGTTTTGGAAACTTCGTATAAATAAGATGTGCAAAGATATTTCCTGAGATGAATGCCAACACTCCCATAATAAGCGTCTCTTGAACTATCATCTTGATTATCATACTGTTTGGAATACCGATAAGCTTCATAATGGCAATTTCTTTCATCTTCTCCAGTGTCATTGTATAAATAATCAACGCAATAATGATAGTCGAGACAATTACCAAAATGACCGTAAACATACCAATCTGTTTGGATGCCATTTTAATAAGATTTTTTGTCAGAATAGTCTTCTCTTCTTCAGCCGTAAAAACCGCCTTGTGTTTCCACTCTCTTATATTATCTGCAATAACATCAATATCGTAGCCATCTTTTTTTGTAGCTATCACAGCATTGACCATATGAGAGTTCACTCCCGATATGCCTCTTTCTCTGTCATTGCGTATACGGGCATTGGAGTATAAAAACTGTAACTCCTGTGCATCTTTGAGACTGATATACACCAAAGGATCTCCGCCTGAGGAGACGGTTCCATGTGTTACACCGACCACATGATAAAAATCACGCCCCAAGTGGATTGTATCACCCAGTGTAAATCCTGTTTTGTCAGTGACGACCATTTCATAATGATTTCTATGAAGCCCCCGTCCGCTGATTAAGCGTTTTGGATTAATGGGATTGATATCCCCAAAAGGATCAAATCCCACTGCAAAGACACGGACAGCTCCGTTTTTTGACGGCAATTGCAGGTTTTGAAATGTAATGCCTTCGGATTTATCGACACCTTCAATCACTTTCAGGGTATCTTTCAAATCTTCATGTACCCGTGAGGCTTCTGCAAAGGGACCAAGTGTATTTTCCTGTACAACCCACAAATCTACACCCACATCATCCAGTAATACCTGGGCATCGATAATCATTCCCCGATAAACACCCATCATAACAAACACTATACCCAGAAGCATACCTACTCCTATGGCTGTTACGATAAACTTTCCAAAAGTATGGGCTATCTCTTTTTGTGCTAAATTTATCATTTGTAAATTCTCATGCCTTCACTGAGAGATTTTTTAGTTTTATCCGGCACCAAAAGTCTGAGAGTCGTGTCCAAATTTTTCACAGCTGCTTCTTTGTCCGTTATATCGGTTATATTTACATGTAAGAAGTGGGCATGTCCCTCTTTTTCTATCCATACACCGGCCTTTTTATCTTTATAGACAATCAAATAAGCAGGTATTTTGACAACATTTTTCAATGTTTGTGTTGTAATGAGTACCTCTGCCTGTTCATTGATATAAAAGGGGGTCGGCACAGCATAAAAACTGACATCAACCTCTCTCTCTTGTGTCACAGCATCACTCTGTGCGACAATGCGACTGACATATCCCTCTAACTTCTTATTGCTTTGCGAACGCAGGGTAATAACTGCACGCTGCCCTACTTTGACATCTCCGCTTATTTTTTCATCTACATAAGCTTGAATCCATACTGTTTGTGGCTCAACTATTTTGAGTATAGGCTGTGTTGGCAGAACACTTTGTGCCACCTCAGCCTCTTTTGCAATCACATAACCATCAATCGGTGAATAAATTTTATAGCGTGAGAGTTTTACATGTAAGGCTTCCAAGGCTTTTTGTAAACGAACCACTTCTATTTTTGAAGAATTGATACGGGTCTGTGTTGCTTTTATATTTACTTTTAGTCCATCAAAATCTGCTTTTGCTTTGTCATATTCTGCCTGAGAAACAAAAGATTTTGCCTGTAATTTTTTATAGCGTTTATATGTTTTTTCTGCCAATACTTTTTGTACTTCAAGAGCATTTAACTCTTCTTGTGCTGCTTTAAATTCAGATTTTGCTTTATATATCGAAATATTTGCTTCTTCAATTAATTTTGGTAAATCAACACTGTCAATCACTACAAGCAAATCTCCCTTTTTTACCCATTTTCCCTCATCTGTATTAATCTGCACTATTTTTCCGCCTGTTTGTGCTGTGATGGCATAAATGTTTTTTGCCCCCACTTCCCCTATACCGAAAATCTCCTTGTTTAAATCACCTTTAGTCGGATGCACTGTTTTAAATGTATGTTTTGGAATAAAAACTTTGTTGTAAAACAGAGTTGCCGCTACTATACCTACAACAATAAAAATTATATATTTCACTTTTGTACTCATTTTATTTTTCCTTGTAAATAATTAATTCTGTCTATACTCAGCGTTTTCGAGTAATATGCCTCAAGCAGTCCGAGCTCGGCTTCCAGTACCAGAGAACTTGCATCTAAAACTTCTATGTATGTAGAGAGTCCCTCTTTGTATCTTCCGTCAAGCACTCTTTTTGTCTTTTTTGCCGAATCCAGCTGTGCTTTTTTTGCAGCTATGGTCTCATCATATCTGTGTATATCCAAGAGAAGACTGCTTATCTCTTCTTTGAGCGCGAGTATTTTTGAAGCTTTTTGTTCTTTGGCTATTTGTAGCCCAATTTCAGCATTTTGTGTCTGTGCTGTTAGCTTTCCACCGGCATATAAAGGAATGTTCAGCACAACGCCTACAAGATGCGCATCATAAAGATTTAAAGAACCAACACGGTTGTAAGAAGCAATCGCATCAAAAGAACCATAATGAGAGGCTCTTGCAGACTTATGCAGCAAGGCATTTTTCTGTATGGTTTCGTCATAAATTTTTAACTCGGTATTGCTGCTGAGTACCTTTTGTGTCATATTTTGAGCACTCTGCAACTCTTTTTGTAAAACATCAGCTTCCAGATCCACACTCTGCGCAATCTTCTCTCCCATATAAAGAGACAAAGAATTTTTTGCCTTTTCATAGAGAGATTTTGCAATGGACAGATTGTCTTTCGCTATATAGACAGCGGAGAGAAAACGGCTTGTATCGGCCTGGGTCTTGAGCCCCTGGTCAAAAAGAGCTTTTGCCTGAGCATAATACTCCTCTTTTACATGTAAATCTGCTTCGCGTACTCTAATTGCTTCTTTTTGAACAACCATCAGTTCATACAAAGACTTTACCTTTGCAACAAGCAACGCCTGAAGATCCTGTAATGAAAGTTTTGAGATATCTTCATCAAGTCTGCTTGCATCTATTTGCAAACTTGTTTTGGAAAAATCCCAAATTTTTTGTTTGACATTGACACCCAGATTCCAACCAGCATCATTGATGGTATTAAACTGTCCATTGACAGGAAAAACATAAGTTTGTGTCGGATTATATTCTGCAGAGAGATTTACCTGTGGTAAGTACTCTGCACGCACAGACTTATACCCTGTGTGCGACTGCTTTACTTTCAGTACAAATGCTTTTACATCAGGATGATTTTGCAGTGTTTTGTCTATACTTTTTTGTAAAGTAAGTGTGTTTCCCTGTAAAGAGAGTACTAAAAAAAATAAATTTATATATGCTAACTTTTTCATACAGCGATTATAGCCTTTTCATGTTAGCACAATGTTAAGTTAAACAAATTCATGCTTTTTCGGAACCGGTACTTTAGTGCCGGCTGAGAGTGGCAAGACAATTGCAACAGCCGGCACTGAAGTACCGGTTCCAAATAAATGCTTAACTTAATGGCATTGAAGGGCACCTCTAAGAGTTGGTTTTATAGTTCCTGTTAAAAAACTGTCCTCTGACATAGCGTCCGTATATCAATTCAAAAAGCCCGGAAATAATAATAAAGCTCATAAAAATAACAACAGCCCTCGGATTCGATGTATAGGTATGAAACAACAGGGTACAAAGCGCTAAAAAGCTCAGTATCGAAGATGTTATCAAGACAAAACGATTTGCCCCTATCTCCTTGTAGAGTTTATACGCACTGATATTGACCAGCAAAAATATCAACAAAAATCCCGCACTGCCTATAATGGCAATCTCTGTCAAATCAATACTGTTTGCCAAAATCAGACTAAAAAGAGTCGTATATAAAACCCCTTTAAAAGGAACACCCGATTTTTTGCCTTCATCCATCAAAGAACGGGGAAGTTTTCCGTCTTTGGCTATGATGTATCCCAGCCGTGCATTACCGTAAATTGTAGCATTGATGGCAGAAAAAGTGGACAAAAGTGCCGCAAAAGCTACAAGCGTAAAACCCATCTGTCCCAAAGAAGGTTTTGCCGCTTCTGCCAAAGCATAGTCTTTTGCCTGCATCAACACATCTTCGGGAACATTTCCCACCGTAATTACGGCAATCAATACATACAAAGCTATTACTGTAACCACAGAAGCATAAAAAGCACGCGGCAGATTTTTGTTTGGCTCTTTTATATCTTCTGCCGAATTGGCTATAAGCTCAAAACCTTCATAAGCTACAAAAATAATCATGCCTGCTGTCACAATCGAGAGCGGTGAGCCCCAATGTACTGGTGACATTCTTTGAGGGTCAACATAAGAAGCACCGGCAACTATAACCAAAACAAGGAGAGAAACCTTAATAACTACTATAACCGTCTCGCTCTTGCCGACAAAAGAGGCACTTACCAGATTGATAACAGCAGGAATAATAATAGAAACCACAATAAGCCCGTGATGCAACCATTCGGATTTGTATGTAAAAAAAGTCTCCCCATACGAGGCAAAAGCCGTTGCGTAAAGTGAAATGGTCACAAGATAACTCAGCCACAGCATCAAATTGACACTCCCGGAGAGGATATTATCGCCAAAGGCTTTGTCTATAAAAGTAACCGTTCCGCCCTCACTTTGATAAGCTACGGAGAGTTTGGCATAGGAATATGCCGTCAGTATTGCCACAATGCCGGCTATGGCAAAAGCAACAGCCGTTGCCCCGTGTGCCAAAGAGACCGCTTCTCCCAAAACCGCAAATATACCGCCGCCTACCATTCCGCCGATGCCGATTGAAATCGCGCCCAAAAGTCCTATACTTCTCATTTATCTCCTTATAAAATCTTTATTTATTGTTTGTATGATGTTTTCTATATTTTTATCTTTTACAAAACATCTTCTTAAAGTACATGCCAAAAAATCTTTATCTGGCTTCACTTCGCTCAACACATACGGATAATCTGTTGTTTGCAGTATTTTAGCATTTTTGAGCAAATTGTCTTTTGAACTTTTCACGACGACAATTCCCAGTTTCTGCATTAAATACGCCTGTGCCAGAGCCGGTGCATTTGACTGTTCTCGTATAAGCTCTTCTTTGAGTTTGTCCATACTGCTTTGAAAGAGTTTTTCATATCTAAAAGAGGCTTTCAGTGATGCGTGAAGCCTTGTAGAGTGCTTCTATCATCATAGCGTTCCATGCCGTGTTTATTTTTGTATCTATAAAAGGGTATTTTTTCTTTTGTCTTACATGTAAGAGTGCTTTTTTGAAATATTCAAAACCGTGAGGTCGCTCTTTCGTTTCAAAGTTTAAGACTACTTTGTTGTTAAAATTACCCTCTATGCTGAATCCCAAGGTATCTTCTATCTCTTTTGTCTCAGGATTGTTTTTGAGTGCTTTGCGTATCTCTTGTGGCGTAAAGGTAAAAAATGCTCCCTCTTTGCCCCTACTCTCTGCACTGCTCGCACTCCAGTAAAGATTATGATGCAAAAAACGTCTTTTTACCATTGCTATTGTCTCTTGCACCACGTTTTTGTAGAGCTTCTTATGGCTTTTTTCATAGGCTCGTACATACAAAGGAAGCAGCTGTGCCTGATTATACAGCATCTTCTCAAAATGCGGAATTTCCCAGTTTGCATTCACACTGTATCTGAAAAAACCACCACCGATATGATCATACAAACCACGAAGCGCCATTGCATCAAGCATTGCATAAGAGTATTTTTGCAGTGTATTATCCTGGGTTACAGCCGCCAAATCCATCATCAAAGAGAGTCTCGAAGCCTCGGGAAATTTTCTGCCTGTGCCAAATCCCGCATAGACAGTATCAAAAGATTTTTTGAGAGAATTTTTGAGCGTGGTGAGTGAAACATTTGTATCTTCTGTATCTGAGTCTTTGACTGCTGTTGATACTGCTTTGTCAATTGTATCTATTTTTGTTTGAAGTGCTTTTTTATCTGTATAAAGTTGGGAGAGTTTTTGCAGCAAATCAGAAAACCCTTCGGAATAAAACTCTTTTTGCACAGGAATATACCCTGTAATGTAAAAAACCTCTCTTTGCGGAGTCATAAAAACACTCAAAGGCCAACCGCCTGTTCGTTTATGCACATGATAAAAGATGTTTTGATAGAGTGCATCAATCTGCGGCATCTCTTCTCTGTCCACTTTTACAGAGATAAAATATTTGTTCAAAAGTTGTGCAATTTTTTCATTTTCAAAAGATTCTCTCGCCATCACATGGCACCAGTGACAGGTTGAGTAGCCTATGGACAAGAACAGAGGCTTATTTTCCTTTTGTGCCAGTAAGAGAGTTTTTTTATTCCAGGCATACCAATGCACAGGGTTGTTTTCATGCTGTTTGAGATACGGTGATGTTTCATACTGCAAATCATTTTTTGCACACAATAGTGAAGCAACACTCAAAAATAAAAGAAATAAAATTTTCATATATTATTGTACAATAATGTTAGAAATAAAATACTTTTTTAGAAATCCGGATTTTCAGATGCTAAAGCGTGACTTGTGAGAAAACTAAATTTTTTTCTGTAAACTGAGTTTTTAAAGACGCACAGCCCGCACTGAAGTACGGGTTCCGGTGGTAATGATATAACTGTTTTGGAACCCGTACTTCAGTGCGGGCTGTGCGTCTTTGCTGAATTTGAGATTATTTACAGAAATATAATCATATAAACTAAGATAATCTTAATTATAAGTAACTATAATTATAAAAATACTCAAAAAGGTTTTATTATGCAGTTTTTAGATGAAGATATTTATAATGCAGTACAAAACTACCTGCCAAAAGTCAGTGAATATGTGAACTCACACGGTGGAGGTATAGAACTTCTCGGTGTAAAAGACGGTGTTGTCTACATCAAACTGACAGGTGCCTGCGGAGGCTGTTCTATGAGTCTGATGACAACAAAAATGGTCGTACAAAAAAAGTTGCGTGAACTGATTCATCCCGAACTGCAGGTTGTCAATGTCGACGGAACCCCTGAAAACGAAATGCCAAAAGATGCCTACACCGGTCCAAAGAAAGAAGAGCCAACAGTTGAAAAACACGGCTTTTTGGATAATGTAAAACATATGGTAGGACTCTAAGATGGTGGTGGATTATGCAGACAAGGCACTTACGCAGCGTTACCAGCTTATGGCGCAGACCATCATCCCCAGACCCATTGCCTGGATTTGCACGCAAGATGCAAAAGGCACTCTTAACATTGCTCCTTTTAGCTATTTCATGGGGCTCAGCTCTGAACCTCCTACAATGATAGTAAGCATTGGACATAAAAGTGACGGCAGCCAAAAAGATACACTCAAGAATCTGCGTGAGACAAAAAAGTGTACTGTCTGTATGGTTGATGAGGCACATTTAGAACAAATGCATTTTAGCTCTAAAGAGCTTGACGCAAGGCAAAGCGAAGCCGAAATTTTTGGCATTGAGACAAAAAGCATCATCAAAGATTTCCCACCAATCGTGACTGGCGTACCGAGTGCCTTTTTTTGTGAACTCTACCAGGAGATAGATCTCAAAGGATCAAAAACTATCCCGCTTGTCGTAGAGATAAAGTCCCAGTATATTGATGATACAATCATCACAGACAAAGAAAAACTCACACTTGATTATGAACCACTCGCCCGTGTCGGAAAAAGCTACGCCCTGCTCGGCAAAAGAGTCAACCCTCCAAAAATACCATAATGCATGACTATATTCTTTATGGGGCTATTACCCTGATTCTTTCTACTGTTTTTTCTATGGGAGGAGCGGGTTCGGGTATAGCACTCATTCCGGTTTTACATTTTTTAGGGCTTGATTTTACTGTGGCTAAAGCGGTTGGACTTTTTGCAGGAGCATCTACCACTGTCACATCAAGCATTATGAACATCAAACACAAAGCTGTTGAGTATGCCTTTGTCTTACCTATCGCTGTGACGATGCTCCTGTTTGCACCTCTTGGAGCGTACTCCAGTAATTTTATCAACGAAAACATTGTCAAATTTGCCTTTATGCTCTTACTTTTTTACTCTGCTACGATGATGATGTTTGGCAAGAAAAAAGCACTTTTTTCTGCCCAGTCAAAACTCACACTTTTACTTGTCGGTGCTGTGGTTGGTTTTATTGCCGGACTTTTAGGTGTAGGCGGAGGTAATATCCTCATTCCACTTTTGGCTCTGCTTGGATTTGCGCCTAAAAAAGTAGCCGTCGCTGTGAGTTTTGTCGTGCCCTTTTCAGCCCTTGGCTCCTTTTTCACCTATGCTTCATATGTTCCTTTAGGCTGGGTGCTTTTGGCTGTTATTGCATTGTGTGCCATCATCGGTGGCTACATTGGAAACTATCTTATGCACTTTAAACTCGAGCAGTCTCACATTAAAAAAATTATGGCAGCACTTTTGTATCTGCTTGCCTTTAAAATGCTTTGGCACTTAACATTCCCTTAACACTAAAATTCTATACTAACAGTAGAATTTTACACAAGGAGTTCATATTATGAAAAAATTACTTATATCTACACTACTACTCACCGGGAGTCTCTTTGCACAGAGTGCACAAGAGATTATTCAAGACAATGGTTGCCTGGCGTGTCATGCAGTTGCAAGTAAAAAAGCTGCTCCGGCATTTGCAGGAATCGGAAGGCGAAACAAACGCTTTGAAGGTGCAAATGCAAAAGAGGTGATTATGGCAAGTATCAAAAACGGCTCACAAGGGAAATACCCAAGATTTTCTGACTCTGCTATGCCTGCCTTTGCAAATCTGACACAAGAGCAGTTAAGCACTGTAGCTGATTACATCTTGTCACAATCTTCTAAAGCTAGAGGAATGGGTAAAGGTGGCGGCATGGGTCGTGGACAAGGCATGGGAATGGGAATGGGAGGTGGTATGTAATGCAGTACCCTCAATTTTTTGATACTATTGAAAAAATAGTTTTATATGATGACTTGAGCCAGTTTTTAGGTGTCAATGATGGCATACTTGATTTTTCCTACGCTGACATTGTAAAGAGTGCGGGACACAGTTGTGCAACTGTTGCGGGAGCTTATCTTATGGCATTAGAGGGATTAAAAGCACTCTATGGCGCTGAGTTGCCACAAAGAGGCTACATAAAAGTAGAACTTGCAAAAGAACCGACTGTTGAAAATACCGGTGCTGTTGGATGCGTACTCTCAAACATTACAGGTGCAACCACTGACTATGGTTTTGGTGGCATTCCAACAGGAAAATACAATCGAAGAGGCACACTTTTTTATGGTGTAGCAATGGACGCGGATGTCTGTTTTACAAGACTCGACACAAATGAAAAAGTGTATGTAAGCTATACGCCTCAAAAAGTTGTCAATCCTATGGCAATACTCAAAAGTGCTATAATGCCTGATGCAAAAGAGGAAGATATAAAAAGTTTTCCTCATCGTTTTCAAGAGATGGTAAAAACTGTTTTTGAAAACAAAGATGCAGTCATTAGTGTTAAAAAAGGATCTTAAATGCTCAAAAAATCAAAATATCTCCTCAGTGCAGCCCTTCTGGGCTTGCTTGTCAGCTTTACGCCCGCTTCTCAACTTGAAGCTGCTCCTATGAAAAAGGGTTCAAAACCTTTTTTGATTCAAAACCCTAATTTGCCGCATTTAACAATGCTTGTAAAAAAAATGTGGGATTCAAAAGAGCTTGCATTAACTCCAAAACAAAAAAAAGAGCTTTTACAGGTGCGCAAACAGACGCTAAGCAGTGTAATGGGTCTGAAGAAAAAGATTATGCCACTAGAACAAAAGATTGCCAAGCTCTCACAACAGGGAGTTGCACCACAAGAGCTAAAAAGTCTTGTAGATAAAGTAGCTTCTTATAAAGCACAGGCAACAATGACACATCTTCAATGTATTTACGATACAAAAAAGATTTTATCAAAAGAGCAGTTGAGAACTCTTTTGCACAAATAGAGGTTTCTTAGATGAAAAAGATTTTACTTATAGCGGTTGGATTATTTATTATAATTCAACTCATACCATACGGTCGAGACCATACAAACCCACCTGTCATTGCACAAGTCAAGTGGGACAGCCCAAAAACAAAAGCACTTTTTGACAGAGCCTGTGCAGATTGCCACTCCAATGAAACAAAATGGCCTTGGTACAGCAATATAGCACCAATTTCTTGGAGTATCTACTATCATGTAGCAGAGGGGCGTGAACATTTCAATGTCTCTATGTGGGGTGTACAGAAAAAAAACAAAGGTGATGAAGCGGCCGAAGAGGTTGAAGAGGGAGAGATGCCTTTGGCGTCTTACTTAATAGCACATCCAGAGGCAAGACTTACAAAAGAAGAAAAACAAGCACTTATTGCAGGACTTAAAAATACTTTTGGCAGTGAAAAAGATAAAGATGAGGAGTAATTTCCCCCTTAACATTACGCTAACAAACATATGATAAAGTTATCACTGTGGACAGTAAGGAATGATTTTTGCTTACTGTCTAACTCTAAAATAAAGGATACACTATGCAAGTCAACTCAAATGGCGCAATGCAACAGATGCAGATGCAAATGAGAAAAATGGACGGCACAGGTGGTGGTCAGGGTAATGGTGGCATGAAAGATATTATGCAATCATTATCTCAAGAGGACAGAACTGCTCTCAAAGAAAAAATGAGTTCTATGGATCAGACACAAAGAGCTAATCTGATAGCACAGATGAAACAGGTAGATGCTTCTACTATGGACTCACAACAATACACACAAAGCTTGATGGATATTTTAAATCAGGAAACAACACAAAAGCAAACAACAAATACAGCAAATTCAACTTTTTCTGTATATGCTTAAGTTTCTCCCGGCTTTTTATGTAATAGCACTTGTTTGAGTGCTATTACATTCGTTAGAGAGAAAAACTATTTTTTCTTTTTTTGAGCTTTTTTCTTTGCTTTGGATTTGGCTTTCTTTTTATCAGCTTTTTTTGCTTTGGTTTTTAAAACCTTTTTTTTCATGACTTTTTTTGCTTTTTTCTTTGTATCTTTTTTCTCAGCTTTCTTTTTTTCGGCTTTTTTCTTTGCCTTTTTCTTTTCAGCTTTTTTTGCAGCAGTTTTTGCCAACTTTTTCTCTAACTCTTTTTTTGTATCTTTTGCCATTGTTCGACCCTTTATGCAGTTTTTTCATTACCATTAGTAATAAATTATAGCTATTATATATGATTTCAGACTACATGTCAATAAAATATAGAGTTAAGCTATAAAAGACTATACTTTTACATGACATTTATAGAATTTAAAAAACTACTTTTAGATGCGGAGATTAGCCTTCCAAAATTTTCAAAGCTTATAAAAGTCAGTGAAAAAAATATACAGGCATACAAAAAAAAAGGTGAAGTTCCTAATGCAATAGCAGTAGTAGCGCAATGCTTTGCAACCATGCACCAGAACCATATAGACTACAAAGAAATTATCACAGCCCTTGAACTTAAAGCAAAAACAAAAAAAGGTGCAGGGTTTGCAAAAACAAAAAAATTAGATTTATCTACTCACTCTTCGGACTAAAATAAAAACCATTCTGTGGTAATTTACCACCAATAGTCTTAGGATTATTATTTTTTAGAATTTCAAAGAAAAATTCCAAATCTTTTTGTGCATCTTTTGCATTAACATCATTCAATTGAACATAATCCAGACTGTCTGCTACAGCTTCAGGCATCAGCATTGGAATATATTTATGAACCAACTCTCCGGCTTCTTTGGGATGTGTTTTGTACCACTGAAGCGCTTTTGCATACTCCTCATTGAAACGTTTTATGAGATATGGATCTTTTTTGCCAATAACCGCCATGCCGGCCTGTGGAATTTTGGCTTCAATATGAAAAACTTTTCCCCACTCTTTTTGCAAATCTGCACTTCTGTAAAGGTCAGGCGCTATAAGTTTCAATGGAAAAGAGTTTGTTTTTCTCAGTGCCATAGAGATGGCAGGTTCAGCCAAGAGCGCATGATCGACTCTGCGCATTATAAGCATCTGCATAGCATCTATCGGTGAGTTTACATAGCGCAGTGTAAAGTCTTTTTTCGGATCAAGTCCCTCTCTTTTTACAATCTCTTCAAAGACAATGTCAGGCATATCGGCACGAAACGGCATAGCTATCTCGCATCCTTTAAAATCACGAAGAGTTTTTTTGGTTTTATCACGCGTAATCATTCCCAAAATTCCCCACACGGAAACATTAAGCAGTTTGATATTTACACCTTTGTTATACAGATTGGCAGCCACATTAGTCGGGATTGCTATAAAGTCAGCACTGCCGCGAAGTGTGAGAGCACGCAATTCATCAGGTGATTTCCACATAATAAATTTGACATTTTCAGCTACATCATTTAATGCACCTGTTTCAATCATTCTTAAAAGCGGGTGACTCACAGATGCCATTGGACCGCTTAAAACCAAAGTATCTACTTTTTTTATCTCGTTTGCCTGTAGAAAAAGTACGAAAGAAATTGTCAGTAATATTTTTTTAATCATAATAAAGTCTCCTTACTTACACTGATTTATAGATTTTATCAGAAAAAACTTTAATCATAACTGAATTTGATAATTACTTTCATTATAGTTATTTTAAGCTTAATTATTATACACTTTAATATTAATTATCATTTAAAGGAGTATTGTTTGAAATTCTTTCTCAAAATTTTAAAAGATTTTCCGGCTTACCTATGGAGCGGATGGGGTGCAGTTGCTTCCATTCTGCTTTTTACAGCCCTGTGGGATGTCGGAAATCAGGTATATGGAAATTTAGTGCTTCCTTCTCCGCTTGAAACATTTAAGACTCTTTATGCCATGTTGCATGACAAGGAGGTGTGGGAACAGATTGACATCACCCTCTACCGCGCTTCTGTTGGCTTTGGACTCTCTTTGTTGTTTGGTTCTGCTTTGGGTCTCATCGCCGGTTTCTTTGCAACGGCGTCTATGATGAGTCGTCCGGTTGTAACCATACTTGTAGGCATGCCGCCAATTGCCTGGATAGTTTTGGCAATGATTTGGTTTGGAATGGGAGATGAAACAGTTATTTTTACCATTATAGTTGCTTCTTTTCCCATTATATTTGTAGGTGCCCTGCAAGGAACTCGTACACTTGATGGTGCTTTAAAAGAGATGGCTGAGAGTTTCCATCTTCCATGGCACATGAAGTTTACAGATGTCTATTTTCCTCATATTTTTTCTTATATCTTCCCTGCTTGGGTTAGCGGACTTGGTATGGCATGGAAGATTGTCATCATGGCAGAGTTACTTGCAACAAGTGACGGGCTTGGTGCTTCGTTGGCAGTGGCAAGAAGTCAGTTGGATACACCAACGGCATTGGCACTTGTAACCATAATGATAGGTTCGCTGATGTTTATCGAGTATATTATTTTAGAACCTATTAAAAGAGAGGTGGAATTATGGAGAAGTTAGAAGTAAAACATTTAACACACCATTTTGGATTTACTGAGATTTTAAGAGATATTAATTTTACTCTTGAAAAAGGAAAAATTCTCTCTATCGTAGGTCCAAGTGGCGGAGGAAAAACAACACTGCTGCATCTTTGCTCCGGACTTTTAGATGTTCAAGAAGGTAGCGTTGTCAATAGCTTTACAAGTTCCTCTTTTGCATTTCAAGAAGGAAGACTGCTTCCATGGAAGAATGTAATAGACAACATTGCCCTTGGACTTTTGGCAAAAGGTGAAAAAAAGAAAACAGCCCTGCAAAAAGCCAAAGCAATAGCATTAAAATTTGGACTTGAAGAGGATGATTTTGAGAAGTTTCCAAAAGATTTAAGTGGCGGGATGAAACAGAGAGTAAGTTTTGCAAGAGCCTTGGTTGTCAAGCCATCACTGCTATTTTTAGATGAACCTTTTTCGGCTTTAGATATTGGTTTGAAAAAAGAGTTGCAAACGCATCTTATTCAAATAAGCAAAGAGGAAAATATCTCCATACTTTTTATCACCCACGATATGATGGAAGCAATTCGGTTGAGCGATGAAATACTCCTGCTCAAAGCTGACCCAGGGCATATAGTCAAAAAATTTAGCTTTGAAGTGCCGCAAGAAAAGAGAGATGATGTTTTTGTTTACGAAGAGAGTGCCAAGATACTTCAAGATAAAGATATTATAGAAACATTTGAATTAAATACACTGGAGCTCAGTTAATGCAAACGCAAGAAGAGAAACTACACGCAACAAATCACTATCTATATTACCCGAATGAAGAGAATATTCCACCCTATTTGGCATATGGCTTCCGTCCAATATTTTTACTTTTGGCCCCTTACTTTATTATATCTATGGTGCTATGGGGACTTGTTTGGAGTGGGTATTTAAACATTCCTTTTATGGATAATGTACTTATTTGGCATGTATATGAGATGCTTTTTGGGGTACTTACTGCTGGAGTCATGGCATTTTTAACAACCGGTTTACCGGAACTCTTCCCCGGAATGGTACCTTTTGTCGGCAAACGGCTCAAATATATCATGCTTTTATGGATAGCCGGACGCGTGAGCTTTTGGTTTATAGATATCACAGGTGTCTATCTTGCTGCATTACTAAATCTTGCCATGCTTGCCTGGCTTATCTGGTTTGCAAAAGATGTTGTACTAGACAAGCTCCAAAGACATGCTTCTTTAGGATATATTTTAGTCATCATTTTTGGCATAGAGGTGTGGTTTTTCGCTTCAATGCTTGGGCGGAGTGAGAGTGATGCTTTAAGCATTTTAAAAGTGGCACTTGGAGCAATAGTCATACTGATACTTTTAGCACTGCGCCGTGTCAATATGGAAGCAGTCAATGAATTGATGGAAGACAAAGGAATAGATGACATCTATGTATCACGCCCGCCACTGACAAATTTGGCTATTTTTAGTGTAGCGCTTTTTAGTATTGTTGAATATTTATACCCGACAAACTCTGCACTTGGCTGGATAGGTCTTGCAACAGGTGCGGCGATACTCGCTATTACAAGTGATTATAATCTCAAAGAAAAGTTTATTTTAAATCAGCCTTATGTTATTTATCTTTTTAGTATTTTTATTCTACTTGGTTTGGGCTACGCCATGATGGGTTGGAGTATTTTATTTAATGATGGTGTGGGTGTCTCAAGCTTTAGACACTTTATAACAGCCGGTGGACTTGGACTCTCTTACCTGATGGTTATGATAACGATAGGGTGGATTCATACAGGAAGACACCTTACATCAAATACCTACACCCATTTGATAGTCTTTTTTATCATTGCAGCTACTTTTATGAGAGGTTTGATACCTTTTTATGAAGCCTATGCAATGCAACTCTATTTATGGTCTGCTGTTCTTTGGAGTGTTCCGTTTATGCTTTATATCAAAGTGTTTTTCAAGTTTTTACTCAGCCCAAGAGCCGATGGAATCAAAGGCTAAAAGGATTTATGGTTCAATATTGCACTCTGTGTTAAGTAAGAGACTTGTGCAATATTACCATTTTCAAGCAAATAGTTCATCACTCTGAAATTCTTTATTTTGTATAAATTAATTTACAAAAACGCCACTAATTACTCAATATGTCAAACAACTTATACAAATTTTTCAGCTAAAAATAACTCTATCGCCCTATTTCCACTGCAGTGTGTTGGTTTTGCACATCTAACACCCATAGATTTTAAAGCTTGTATGGTTGCAAGAATTTTTGCATCATCACTACCAAGCAGATGAAAACCACCTTGTACGCATTGTATATCTTTACCTATAACTTCACGAGCAACTTTTGTAATGTTCTCTATACCAAAATGTCCACATCCTGTGACAACTGTTGCAAAATCAGTATCAAGAATGAGCGATTGTTCTGGCATCTCTTCACCTAAAAGCCCCGTAGTGTATAAATCTCCAAATAATTTTTGTGGTTTTTTTCCACATACAACCACATCTTTTACTAAGCTCTTTAAATCTTTTATGAGATGTTTGGAGAGAGATGAGGGAACAAACAGTGTCACATTAGGGTTAATTTCTATGATGCTGTCAAGCCCACCTATGTGATCCCAATGAGAGTGCGTGATAAAAACATACTCCAGCTCTTGCACATCCACACCCAGCTCTTTCATATTTTGAAGTAAAACACGACCGTTACTTCCCGTATCAAGCAGAAGTTTATACTCCTTAAAATAGGCACTGAAACCCCACAATGAGCGGCAGGTGTCACATACTTTATAGTTATCAAATAATATTTGCATTTTTTTAAATAGCACCACTTAAAAAGTTTTTTACAACTTCATCAGCTGTTTTACCATGTTTTTGGCGTATCTTTTTTACTTTTAAGCCTATAGATTCAAGTGCTTCTTTCATATTTTCACCAACTGCCTGCACTAAAATGATATCACAGTCTTTTAAGGCTTCGACATCTTTTCTATGAGAGTTTGTATGCGCTTCATGCCCCATTTTCGAATGGTCATGTTCCTCATGTTCTCTATGTGCATGATGCCCTCCATCATGGTGTTTGTTTGCTACAAAGCCCTCTAATTTATCATCATTATATATTGCGAAATAGGCACTTTGCCCTGTTCTTTTGACTATTGTCTTTTTATCTTCATCTACTGCTAAAACTATTTTCATCTTTTAATCTCCTTGTTTGATTTTGCTATCCATGCACTTAAAGTCTCAATATTTTTCTGAGAAATTCTTTTTCCAAAAGCCGGCATAACAGCCCCTCTGTATCCTTGCCATTTTCCTTTGCTTCCACTTTTTAGACTTTTTGCAATTGCTGAAATATTCCCTTCATAATGTTTGGCAATTTTTTTGAATGATGGTCCTACTAACTCTTGATTTATTTTATGACAGCTCAAACATCCGTTTTGCAAAGCCAAACGTTCGCCTTTTGGCATTTTTGCAAGTCTGTTTTGCAGCGCCTGTGCTTCAGTCAAATTTTTCAGAGTAAAGTGCGAAAACATATATTCCGCTATTGCCTGGAGTTCATCCTCTGTTACTTTGCCCTTTTGGGATGGCATGACACCATATTCCTGAAGACTTTTTTTGTCACAAAAAGATTTTGAAGCACTGGGATTGATCACATAGTCTTTGACAAACTCTATAGATTTTGGAATCTTGTCACTCTCACTGCTTGCTTTGATAAAATCTTTTATATGAAATGCAACCGCCATCATCGGCGGTGCTTTTTCATCCTGAAAAGTTTTTGGAGGCAGGTCAATATTATGACACTTGCTACATTTTTGCTCTAAAAGTTGTTTACCGTTAAGATTTGAATGAGATTTTTGTTCACATGCAGTAAAAAACAGTATACTAATTAAAAACATATATCTATACATTAAGTATCCTTATGATTTTCATAAGTATTGTATATCATTTTTGTAAATATTCAAAGAGTCTCTTCCTGCAGAGCAGACCATATTTCAATAAATGTGATATAAATGTGATATATGAAAATGAAATATATGTTATAATTTAAACTTAAAATTATTATAACTATAAAAAGGATGTTGAAAAATGAATAGACTAATAAGTATTTTTGCGTTTTCTCTGCTGTTACATGTATCTGCGTCAGCAGCCGAGGCATTGACGCTGGATCAGGCACTGCAGCTTTTAAAAGCAAAAAACCTGGAAATCAAAGCTGCTGCATTTGATGAACGCTCTGCAAAAGAGGACATTGATGCGGTATCGGGGAAAAACTGGGGAACATTGACATTCACGCAGGATGCGGCACGTTCAAATGATGCCGGAAACGTCTTTGGATTTAAACTGACTTCCCGTGAGGCGACTTTTGGCGATTTTGGGTTTGCCGATTTTTTAACGCCTCCTCCGGGAACAACTAATGTTTTAACTGTCCAACCGACAGATTTGAACTATCCTGGTTACAGAAATCTGTTTCAAAGCAAACTCAGATACGAAGTGCCTCTTTTTACAGGTTTCATGCTCAGTTCTTACACTGACATTATGAAAAAAATCAAAGAATTAAAATCTTTGGACAAACACAAGATAGAAAAACAAAAAAAGTATGAACTCAAAAAAAGCTTTTATGATATGGCTTTGCTTGATTCTTCTATAAAAAATCTCAATAAAATTCTGGACAACATCCATATTTTAGAAAATACCACAGAAGAGATGATAGCAGTTGGCTATGCAAAAAAAGTAGATTTACTTGAAGTACAAGCGAAAAAAGGCAATGTTGAAAGACTCTTGGTACAGATGCAGTCCAACAAAAAACTCTTGTACCACTACATCAGTTTTTTACTTAATCAAAAAGTTGAACATATTCAGACACCTTCATCAGAAGTAAGTATGCCAAAGATTAGTGATGCAGAAATTTTAGCACATAATATTGACTTACAAAAAGCAGCAACAGGACTCAAAATAACAAAAGATATGCTCAAAGTTTCTCAAGCAGCCTACTACCCTACACTAGGTGCTTTTGGGGAAGTTGCTACCGCAGATAATACCTTTTTAGGGAATGCAGATGAACATAAAGCCTATACCATAGGTGCACGCCTTAGCTGGAATCTTTTTGATGGTGGGATAGATGCAGCAAAAATAGAGAAATCAAAAATAGAAAAGCTCAAAATGCAGTCACAGGTTGAACTTGCAAAAAAAGGGATTCTTTTAAAAATTGCAAAAATCAGAACAGAGATAGAAGGGGTTGATGTTGAGATAGCTTCTTTGAAAAAAGAGTTGGAGTTGGCAAATGCCATTTATGAAAACTACGAAGGCAGATACAAAGAAAAACTTGTTTCCATGAGTGATGTCATCATCAAACAGTCTGCACAGATAGAAAAAATACTACAGTTGCAGATAGCAAAAAACAAAAGAACAGAAAAAATACTTGCACTTGAAAAATTAGCAAACGGAGAAGACTAAAATGAAAAAACTACTACTATTACTGGCACTTGGCGTTTCACTTTTCGCAGAGAGTTTAACACTTTCTGGAAGTGTGATTTCAGACAATCAAAAAATGATCACAAGTCGTTTTATGGGTTTTGTAACAAATGTAAACACAAGCGAAGGGGAAAAGGTAAAAAAAGGGCAGATACTTTACAGTATAGATTCACGCGAAATTGATTCGGCAAAACGTCAGGCGGAACTTTCACTGCAAATGTATCAGAACCAGTACACAAATGTCAAACTGAATCTTGAACGATACAAAAGACTGCTCAAAAAAGACATGGTTTCAAAATATGAAGTAGAAAACATGGAACTTGCGGCAAAAAATCTGCAAGATATGATTAACATTGCAAAAGCAAGACTCCAAGAGGTAGAGAACCAGTACAAATACTTACATGTAAAGGCTCCAAATGACGGTGTTGTTGTTGCAAAAAACATCAAAGTCGGAGAGATGGCAATGCCTGGTATGCCTGCAATTGTGCTTTCAGATTTGAGTGATTTGAAAATTTCGGCAGAAATAGCAGAGAGCAATTTAAATCTCATTCATCACGGGAAAAAAGTAAAAGTGGAGATTCCTTCTGTCGGTGTCAAAACAATCGGAACAATTACGGCAATCATTCCAAACTCCAACCCGATGACGCACACATTTAAAATCAAAGTATCATTCAAGACACTGAACAAATCAGTCTACCCTGGTATGTATGCCACTGTAACCATTGACTAAAAGGGGATAAATATGAATCATCATAAGCCATATAGACCTAAAGATGTCGCAGGAAAACTGGCACAAACATTTTTAAGAAACCCTCTGACTTCTGTTTTGGGAATTTCCCTGCTTGTTATCGGGTACCTTTCCTTAATGATTATGCCTCGTGAAGAGAATCCACAAATGGTTGTCAGTGGATCTACCGTTATAGTAGCTCTGCCTGGTGCAAGTGCCAAAGAGGTAGAAAAAATCATAGTCAAGCCTTTGGAACGAAAACTCAAGGAGATTAAAGGGGTAGAACACATTTACGGCACGGCTATGGATAATGTCGGAATTGTCAATGCAGCCTTTTATATCGGAGAAAGAAAAGAGGATTCAAACCTCAAAATCTATGATAAAATCATGCAAAATGCCGATATGTTTCCAAAAGGGGCGATGAAACCAATCATTAAGCCTTTGGATATTGACATTGATATTCCTATTGTCAGTGTTGCCTTTTATTCCCACGATAAAAATATGTCGCAAACAGAACTCTATGACAAAGTCAAACAAATCCAGCACCATATAAACGGTTTGAATAATGTTGCCGTTACCGCACTCAAAGGCGGTCACAAGCACCAGTTTAACATTGCAGTGGATTTGAACAAACTCTCAGGCTATAACCTCTCAATGGGACAAATCACACAGGCCGTACAGGCAGTTTCATATAATGTACCGGCAATTAAGAACAAAACAAAAGAGAATGAAATTGTCATGGTCGGCGTAAAAAATGCCATAGAAGATGCAAAAGATGTCGGGGACATCATTGTCGCACAGTATATGGGTTCTCCTATTTATTTGAGACAGGTTGCAAAAGTGACAAACTCGTATGATATTCAAAATTTCAAATCTGCCCTCATCAGCAAGAGAGAAAAAAACGGTCATTTTACGCCGTTTGAGAATCAGGTAACACTCACAGTCTCAAAACTCCAAGGAACAAATGCCGTCATTATTGCAGATGAAGTAAAAAAAGAGTTGCAAAACTATAAAAGTGAACTGGACAAAAAAGGCATCAGTTATGTCATTACCAGAAATGACGGAGAACGCGCAAATGATGCTGTAAACGAACTTGTTATGCACCTGGTCTTATCTATCGTTATTATCGCTATTTTGCTTATATTTGTACTTGGATGGAGAGAATCACTCATCGTAACCTTTACCGTTCCTGCAATTTTGGCCATTACTCTGTTTGTTGCCTATTTAAGCGGGCAGACGATTAACCGTATCACGCTCTTTGCATTTTTGCTTTCTTTGGGACTTTTAGTTGATGCTGCTATTATTGTTATCGAAAACATTCACAGACACTACCACTCTGTAGAATCTGCCCATGAAAGTAATGATGAGATTATGATAAAAGCAACAGATGAAATCGGTGCACCGACAAATATTGCCACACTTGCCATCATTATGACAATGGTACCTATGGCATTTGTCGGAGGCATGATGGGACAGTTTATGAAACCTATCCCTGAAAATGTTCCTGTAGCACTCATCGCTTCGCTTTTTGTTGCCTATATTTTCACGCCGTATCTTGCCGTGAGAATTTTAAAACGACCAAAACATGACAAAGGAGCGCATTAATGTTTAAGAAATTTGAAAAACTTGTACTACAAGGCATACAAAGTGCTGCGCAAAGAAAACTGATACTTTTTGGAACATTAGCAGCATTTATTCTTTCGATTTTGATGATAGCACCGACTGAAATCGTCAAGGCAAAAATGTTACCTGGGAAAAACAATGACACTTTTACCATCTATGTAAAACTGCCAACAGGCAGTTCGATACAACAGACACAACAGGTGACACAATGTGTCAGCAGTTATATAACAAATGAAAAAGAAGTACGTGATACAGAGGTGTTTTTAGGTATGGGTGCACCGCTGGATTTTGCCGGACTTATTAAAGGCAGTCAGTTTAAAAACTCTGAAAATGTTGCAGAAATTGTCGTAAATATTACAAAAAAACATGAGAGAGAAGAGCCTTCTTATTTGATGGTACAACGTCTGCGTCCTGTTATTCAAGGTGCCTGTGAAAAGCTTTATCCAAATACACATATCTCTTTTGTAGAGCCGCCTGCCGGTCCTCCGACGCTTTCGGCTATTGTTGCTGAAATATACGGCGATAATGCACAGGGCATAAGAAAACTGGCAAAACGTGTTGAAAAAGTTTTTCAAAATACACAGGGGCTTGTTGATATTGACATTATGGAAGATGACATATATGACACTTTTGAAATCATTGTCCATACAACAAAAATCGCAAAATCAGGGCTCACTGTCAAGCAGCTCAACAACATTTTATACCTTGCTTTTGAAGGGATGGATATATCTGTAAAAAATTCAGACAAATACAGCGATCAGATTCCTCTCTTTTTACGCCTGTCGGACTCTTCAAGAAGATTCAGTAAAAAAGATTTGGACTCTGTAAAAGCAAAACTGGCTTCACTCAAACTCATGAACAACAAAGGCATGATGGTACCTGTCACGGAACTTGTCACAGTAATTCCTAAAAAATCCAACCCGATGATTATGAGTAAGGATTTGCACCAGATGACCAATGTTTTAGCTGAAACAGATATGGTTTCTCAGGTTTATCCTCTGCTTGATGCAAGAAATACAATTATCAACACTTTTACTGATGAGTACAAAGTCGAAAAAACAGGTCTTTTTGATTTGCGCCTTACAGACAAAGCAACAGGAAAAGTCTATAAACTCATCTGGGACGGTGAGATGAAAGTTACGATGGATACATTTAGAGACTTGGGGGGTGCTTTTATAGCGGCTCTTATACTTATATTTTTACTGATGGTTATCTATTATAAAAGTTATACGCTCAGCGGTATTATTCTTTTAGGTTCTTTTCTTTCCATCATCGGTGTGATTGTCGGTCACTGGATTATGGATATTTTTACAACCGATACCTTCTTTTTAACGGCGACATCACTCATCGGTTTTATCGCGCTTATAGGAATCAGTTCACGAAATTCTCTTTTGCTCATTGACTTTACAAAATCACTGATGAGTGAAAAAGGAATGCACAAGGCTGAGGCTATCGCGTATGCAAGTGCTACACGTGCAAAACCTATCTTCTTAACAGCCATCGCCATTATGCTCGCTTCTACACTGCTTGCAAAAGATGCCGTCTTTGGCGGACTCGGTGTTGCGCTTATATTTGGTACGGTAGCGGCTGTCGTGGCTTCACTTATCGTTGTTCCTGTTTTACTTTACATGTCAGACTTAGAAAGTCATTTTCATTTCCATGAGAAAAAAGCCGTCTCCGTTGAAGATCCTGTCTAGTTAGAGAGGATTATCAGCCTTTTTTCAATGAAGAGGTTTGAAAATTCAAATCTCTTTTGAATCCACTCAAATGTTTTTTTTGTATAAAAAAAGACATGGGTCGGGTCATTTTTATAATACCACGAAGAAAACTCTATACTTTCATCATACATATCAGTCATAAGGTATAATTTCGCATTTTTTTTGAGCATAGATTTCAACAGTGCAAACTCTTTTGCCGGCTGATAGAAATGCTCTATGACTTCACACGAAGCAATATAATCATATTTTTTTTCTAAAAGCTCTTTGTGCGGATGAAAATAAGGGTCGTAAGCACTTATAGTATAGCCTTTTTCCTGCATGACCTTTGTAATAATCTGCGAGGTTCCGGCCCCAAAGTCAAGCCCTCTCTCCTCTTTTGAAAAGTCTTTTTCAATATTTGTGGTAATGGGAGAAACAAACTTTCGATACCCTGCATCTTCGGCATTGTCATCATGGAGTTCATAGCGTTCTTTTTCACTTTTTGCATCCGGCAAGTCTGTTTCATCGACAAATATTGAATGACAGACTTTACATGTAAAGTACCTTTGACTCTCTTCGTATAGCAAACCTGCACTGTTTTGGCATAAGGGACATATTTTCTTCATGCCTAATCTTAGTCTATTAGGCTTTAATAAGTAATAAATAGATAAAATCTCATTACTATTTTTAAAAAGGAATTTTTTGCTCAATTTACCAAATTTACTGGCATCTTTGCGTATTCTCATTGCGCCTGTGATGTTTTGGATTATACTCAATCCCCAGATTTTTACCGACAACGGGTTTGATATAACCTGGAACTACTATTTTGCCTCACTTTTGTTTGTTTTGGCTTCTGTGACAGACTTCTTTGACGGTTATATAGCCAGACAATGGAACCAGATGACTATGCTTGGTGCCATCCTTGACCCGCTTGCCGACAAAATGCTCACACTTGCGGCATTTTTAGGACTTATGGTTATGGGCGATGCTTCTCCATGGGCAATTTACATCATCATAGTCCGAGAGCTTTTCATTACAGGACTGCGTACCGTTGCGGTGAGCGAAAACATAAGCGTCAAAGCTTCCTGGTCGGGCAAAATAAAAACAGTCGCCCAAATGATAGCCATAGGCTTCTTACTGATGCACTGGCCATTTGGGTCTGCCCTGCTCTGGTTTGCCGTATTTTTAACGGTATACTCAGGACTTGAATATTTGTGGGGATTTAAACAAGCAATTTTAAAGGAGCAAAACGCATGAGTTGGATTGTTTCACTCTTAGTCCTCTCCGGACTTATATTTTTCCACGAGCTTGGACACTTCACGGTTGCCCGTCTTATGGGTGTCTATGTAGAAGTTTTCAGCATCGGTTTTGGCAAACGCCTTTTTACCTTTCGGGCTTTTAACACCGAATGGAGCATTTCGGCCATTCCTCTTGGCGGCTATGTCAAAATGAAAGGCCAGGATGATGCTGACCCAACCAAAAAAAGCTATGATTCTGACAGTTATAACTCCAAAACACCTTTACAAAAGATTCTCATTCTTTTGGCAGGTCCTGCGGCAAATTTTATTCTGGCTTTTTTGCTGTATTTCATTATAGCACTTGGCAATCCTCAGGTTTTAGCCCCTGTTGTGGGAACGGTTGTCAAAGATTCTCCTGCATATGTTGCCGGACTCGAGTCCAATGATACCATTATGAGCATCAACGGCAAAAAAATAACAACATGGAAAGAGATGGCTGAGATGATAGCTGCGGCAAAAGGCACTGTTGCTTTAAAAGTAGACAGAAACGGCTACATCAAATTTATCAAGCTTGAACCAAAACTCCAAGATGCAAAAAATATGTACGGCGAGGATGTCAAACGAAAAATGATAGGTATCTCTGCAGCCGGTGTCATGCATGAGCAAAAACTTGACTTTACAGACAAACTCAAATATGCCACAGACCAGACTCTGTTTGCTTCTACTCTGATTTTTACAGGATTGAAAAAACTCATCATGGGAGATGTACCGGCTTCTGAAATGGGTGGCGTGATTTCCATTGTAAAACTCACATCCGATGCAACGGCAGTCGGCTGGATGAGTGTTTTGTTTTTTGCAGGACTCATCTCTGTTAATCTCGGTGTGTTAAATCTGCTCCCTATTCCGGCACTTGACGGCGGGCATATAATGTTTAACCTGTATGAGATGCTTTTTAGGAGAGAACCGAGTGAAAAAGTTGTCATCAACCTGACAATAGCCGGATGGGTGATATTGTTTGGGCTTATGGGACTTGGAATTTTTAACGATATAAATAGATTGGTAGGATAAAAAAGGTACAATATGAATGTTCTACTGATTGAAGATGATAAAAAATTAGTACAAATATTAGAAAAAGGCTTAAAAGAAGAAGGTTTTATTCTTGATTCAATTGATTCTATATATTTAGCAAACGAATACCTGCAGATAAAAAAGTATGATGTTATTATATTAGACAAAATTTTGCCTGACGGTGATGGTAGTTCTTTGTGTCTTAAAATGAGAGAAAATGACAACAATACACCTCTGTTAATGCTTAGTGCCTGTAATACATCTGATGATATAGTCGATGGTCTCAATAAAGGAGCTGATGATTATCTGACAAAACCTTTTCGTTTTGTTGAGCTTGTTGCTCGTATTCGTGCTCTTTCAAAGCGTTCAAACAATCTAAAAAGCCATATATTAAAAGTATATGATATAACACTCAACATAATGTCTAGAGAAGTTAAAAAAGGAGAAGAAACAATTTACCTCAGAAACAATGAGTTTAATCTTCTATTACTTCTTATGAAAAGAAAAAACCATGTTGTCCCTAAAACAGAAATTATTGACTATATATGGAATATGGAAAATTTCATAGACCCAAATCTACTTAATGTAACAATCTATAATCTTAGAAAAAAAATAGAAAATCCAAAAGATAAAAAAGTCATACAAACAATTAGAGGCATTGGTTATAAAATTGTTGAATAATTCTTTCAAATATATAAAAATTTTTCTTTTAATTACTATTCTTCTAATTCATACTATTTATTTTATCAACATTGCTTCTCTAAAACCATATCTTAAACTTTACATTATCTTTAATATTGTTACTGTTGTATATTTTCTTTTCATCAAGCTTAAACTTTTGAATCTCAAGCAATACATCAATATAAGTATAATTGAGATTGAAAACAATATTATGTTAGATGATATACATCCATTAAAAGAACCTGAGAATTTACAAGATATTCAAAAATTTATTCAAGAAATAAATAAAATTATCATTTATCTAAAACAAAAAAACAAAGTAGTACAATCCTTTAATTCTAACATAGCGCACGAGCTAAAAACCCCCTTGACACAACTCAAAACAAATTTAGAATATTTTTTATATTATACGTCTCTTGATAAAAACATATCTTATGAAATACAAAATTTTATAAAAAAAATTAATACTCTTGAAAATATAATTTCTCAAATGCTTTATGTTTCCAATAATAATATTAAACAACTGCATACTTCCATGCAAAGAGTTTTTCTCAATGATATTATTTATAAAATACTTCAAGAAAAAGAAAAAAATATTAAAAATAAAAAATTAAACATAGACACAGAAATAAATCAAGCAATCTCTATACATGGTCATTTAGAATTATTAGAACATGCAATAGGAAATATAATAGACAATGCTATTAAATACTCTTTAGAGCAACAAAAAATAAAAATTATTCTTAGAAAAAGAAACAACTTTATTAACCTTACAATTGTAGATAATGGAATAGGTATTGACAAAAAAGATTTAAAATTAATTTTTCATCCATATTATAGAGGTAAAAATACTCTATCTAATAATGATGGCTATGGTCTTGGGCTCAGCCTTGCAACTTGGATTTTTGAACTTCATAGCGCTTCCATAAAAATTCGAAGTCAAAAAGGCAAAGGTACTTTTGTAGCAGTGAAATTTTATACAAGTTAGAATCCGATTGCTATACCAAATCCTAAAAAATCTTTAGACTCATTATTGAGCCCTAATCCTCCATTTATGTCAAGTTGTATATTGTCTCGAAGCAGATATGTAAAACCTCCATCAATTACTTCTGTAATGATACTTGAGGAAGATGGTACTATAAAGTACAGTTCAATATAGCTCGCAAATTTATCTGTATGCGAAAATGTTGCTCCAACTGCCGGTTGAAAATCATAAATACGTTTTTCATCTCTATAGGTACTTGCCTGAAATGTTCCGAAAAGCGACACACTTGCATCTACTGTATAATCCCATAACAATCCAAAAAGTGGTGAAATATTTTTTGGTTTAAAATCATTTTCAGTACCTGTTGGAAATGTAATGAGGGTCATAAATGAAATATTATATATCTCATTTTCTAAAAAACTATATTTTCCAGCTATAGTTATATCAGAACTTATACGCTCTGTAAAATCTTTTGTGGTACTCCATCCATCTAGCAAAAAATCAAACTCTAAATTTTCAGTTATACCGGTACGAAGTTCAAAAAGAGGAAAATCTTGTGTGTCATTTTTCGATGAAACTGTATCAAAAGTATAATTATACCCCATCTCAATATTAAACATACCTGGTGCAACAGTATATGTCCCTGTGCTAAATCCTGGTCTGTCAGCAATTAGTGTTTCTGCATATAAGTTTATATTCACTACACCTATAAATAGCATTGTTAAAGAAAGCTTTTTCATTTCTGTCTCCGTATGTAATTATCTAAACTGCTTGAAATATCTGCATGTCCAAGATATATTTTTGTATCATTATACTTTTTTAGTTTCTCTAACTGTTTATATGCTAAAATTTTTTTCGCATCATTAAAATAGATAAACATATTTCTAGAAAAGATTATGTCAAACTTACCTATAGTTGATAAACTCTCCTCAAAAAGATTACATTGTGTAAAAATAGCATATTTTTTTATAGACTCTTTAATATTGTAATTATTATTTTTTATTGTAAAATATTTTTCTAAAATATCTTCCTCTATTCTATGAACAGATCGTTCATTATATATACCCTCTCTCGCCTTTTGTATAACCACTTGATCTATATCAACACCTACAACTCGAAAGTTATTCAAATGCATCTCAAGAGCGATAATAATAGTACTATAAACCTCTTCTCCAGTTGAAGATGGTAAACACAGTATATCAAGACATGAACTGTTTTGCTTCTTATATACATAAAGAGCATTTTTAATCTGTTCTGCTTCACGAAAAAAATAGGTCTCATTAATAGTTATAAGTGTTACAAACCTTTTAAAAAAAAACTCGTCTATCTTTATTTTATTCAATAATGTTGCAAATGATTTTATATTATGTTTTTTACAATAGTCAATTATTTTTTGTTTTATAATTGGTTTATTTATATCTAACTCTATACCAGACTTTGTTTCTATATAGCTATATAGTTCCATTGAATCATGAGTATCTACAGTAAAAACCTCAGAAGATTGCTCTATATCTTGTATTGCTTTATTTGAAAAAATATTAAACATTATGTAAAAACTTCACAATATCCTCTATATCCATGACTTCAATGTTTGGATTATGTTCAGAGGCTGCTTTTGGCATTCCATACACCTTGGCACTACTTTGACTTTCGGCTATACACAGAGCTCCTTTTTTATAAAGAGTATCTATTCCCAACATTCCATCATCCCCTATACCTGTTAATATTATGGCTATAATTCCATAATCAGGCAGGCATTTTGTTGCTGAGTGAAATAATGTATCTATACTAGGAACGTATATTGTCTCTTCATCTATAGATTCTAATATAAGTGGATGAATTGATGAAAATCTTAAACTTTCATTACAGACATAAATAGAAGCAGGTTCGATTACTTTTTTATCTTGAACAAGGTAAACGGGGAGTTTTGTGCAGGTAGAAAGCTGGTCAACAAAGCTTTTTAAAATATCTTTATTCATATGCTGTGCAATAATAAACGATGATTCCGTTGTTATATTATTTAATTGAGTAATAATTTTTTTAATATGCCCAGGACCACCGGTTGATGCACCTATAAGTATTAGTTTTCTCATCTCTTAACTTTTAAAACTACTCAGCTGAGAATTGAGTTTTTCTATGATATCATTTTGGTGTTCTGCAGCCGCTGCAATCTCTTCTACACTTCTTGCATTCGTAATAGAAACATCATTCAATTTTGTCATTTTCTCAGAAATATCTATAACTCTGTTTTTTAGTTTGTCTACTGCTTCTGAACTCTCTTGTGCCATTGTTTTAGATTTTTCTATGCTATCCATTACATTATCTATGTTCTCTTCAACATCACTTGCCTGTTTTGCAGCCTCTGCAATTTCTGTGGCATTTTCTTGCATATCATCACTGGCCTCATCAACTGCTTGTGTCACCACATTGATAGTAGCGTTAATCTCTGTTAAACTTTTTTGTGTTCTTTCTGCAAGTTTTCGTACTTCATCAGCCACAACGGCAAAACCACGACCATGGTCTCCTGCTCGTGCTGCTTCTATCGCTGCATTTAAAGAGAGAAGATTTGTCTGTTCTGCAATATCTCCAATGAGTTCAAGTATGCTTTTTACATCATTTGTACTCTCTTTTAGTTCTTGCATTTTTAATGAAAGTTCTTCTTCTTTTACACTAGAATCTTTAACAGTTGCTATAAGTTCATTGATTTTTTGCGTTGTTTGACGTAATGCATCAAATGACTGCTGAGAAATATCATACATACTTGTAACAGTATTATCCACAAAGCTTGCCTCTTGTGTTGTCTGCTCAGTATCACTATTGATAGATTTAACTAAACTTGCTTCATCTTCTACTCTTCTTCCTATTTCTAATGAAGTAGCTGAAAGTTCATTTGATATAGATGATGCTTCTGTACTCACATTTTTTGCTTCACTAATTGCATTTTGCACTTTTTGAATAAAGTCATTAATATATTTGGCAACTAAGGAGAGTTCATTTTTTCCTTCTATATGTATGCGTTTTGTCAAGTCTCCATCACCTGAAGCAAGATTTTTCGCTGCGTTTGCAATCTGCATAAGATTTTTACTTATCACTGTTGAAATAAATAACATAAAAATAATAACACCTAAACCTATTGCAACAAAAAGAGTTATTAACTGTATCTGCAAGTTATTAGCAAGTTGTTCTTTCTCTTTCTTTTGATCTTCTCTTAGTGAAACTAAAGCTTCTTGAGCCTCTCTTGCTTCTTTTTTCATTTGTGTATTTATTTTAAATGATTTTTCTCGTAATTCACTAAAAGTATAAAATGCTTGTTTATACTCTTTTAAAGCTTGCAAAATATTTTCAAGCATTTGTTTGTTTTTTGGACTATCTAAAACTTGCTTTACATGTAAAGCAAGTTTTGTAATTTTTTTAATGTACTCTTCTACTTGGTCTTGATACATAATATCTTTACGACGGAGATAATTTTTTTCAGCGATTCGCATGAGTAAAAGTTCTTTGACTATCTTATCAGCAAGTGATGCTTCTTCTATCTCATCAGCAATAATTGTAATATTTTTTGATTTTTGAATAACCTGTTCAAGCTGTTTTTTTTGAATTTTTTGTACTTTATAAGCTATATTTTCCACATCTTGTGCTTCTTTAACCATAACAGACTGCTCTTTTAATAAAGCATCTCTTGTCTGTTGAAATTTTTCAAATAACTTGAAGTATTGTTCAATATTTACAATGACACTATTTACAAGCTCTTTATTTTGAGGGTCTTCAAAACTATTTTTCAATTCTTTTGCTCTTTGTAAACTTTGCTGTACTAACATTTTCAACTCTTGTGCATACTTTGCATCTTGTCTTCGTATATAATTTTTTTCATTGATTCTGGCTTCTAACATCTCTTTTACAATCTTATTCGCAACAGAAGCCTTCAGACTCTTGTCTTCTAGTTTGTCAAGATTAGAATCAATGGCATAATACAGATAGATAAAAGCAAGAGATATAATAATTGGAACAATGAGAAGTTGCTGTTTAATAGTAATGTTTTTTAACATGATGAAACCTTTTTTTAATAAGTATTATAACTTCATATCATGAAATTAAAATGAATTGAAAATGAATTATATTTCATTTTCAACTAAGAAGTCTTTCAAACTCTTCTTGAGGCATTGGTTTATAGTAATAATACCCTTGAATTTTAACATTGCTGTGATTTGTAACAATTTTTAAAGTGGCAACATCTTCAACACCCTCTATAATAATTGTCAAATGAAGTGTTTTTGCCAAGTGAACAATACCTTCTAGTAATTCTTGAGCTTTTATATCTTCTAAAAGATTATCTACAAACTTTTTATCTATTTTTAAAGTATTGATTGGATAATCTTTAATATAAGATAAAGAAGAGTACCCAGTTCCAAAATCATCTAGAGAAAACTTAAATCCTAGTTTTTTAACAAGTTCCATAGTGCTAAGAATCAAATCATTATTTTGTGCAAAAATACTCTCTGTAATCTCAAAATATATATTATCAGGATTGACATTTTTATATTTTTCTAATTGTCTTTTAAGAAAAGGAATAAAATTTTCATCGTAAAACTGTAAAATAGAAAGATTAATGGAGACTATACTAGAAAATTTGTTACGTTCTATCATGTCAAATACTTTTTCTATCAGCATATAAGTTATATCAAGTATCATACCGTTACTTTCGAGTTGCTTTATAAAATAGATTGGAGAAATTATTTCACCCTCTTTTTTCCATCTTAATAAAGATTCAACACCATAAAGAGCCTCTGTTTTTGGTTCAACAATAGGTTGAAAATAAACCAAAAACTCTTGGTTTTTAATAGCATCTCTTAATTGTATTTCAATCAATGCCTCTTTTTCAACTTGCTTATACATGTCTTGATTAAAATAACTATATTGTGATTTTCCTGAATTTTTTGCTGCATACATTGCTATATCTGCATATGAAAGAATTTTTTCTTGTGAAAGATTTTGTTGTCCAGACACATAGATACCAATAGAAACAGATGTAAAAATAGTATGTCGGTTAATGTAAATCGGTTTTTGAATTATATCTATGATTTTATTTGCTATATTACCAGCAATAATGTTATTTTTAATATCTTGTAAAAATATAGCAAATTCATCTCCTCCTAAACGGGCTAGCATATCATTTTCTCTAATACAGGATTTCATACGCTTTGCAATAATTTCTAAAAGTTTATCCCCTATTGTATGTCCATAGGTATCATTAATATTTTTAAAATTGTCTACATCTATAAACATTACAGCAAATAGACTATGATGGTTTCTCTCTGAACTTAAGTACTTTTCAACTACTTCATAAAAACTTTTTCGATTTGGTAAATTTGTGATCCTATCATTATTTACAAGTAAAGAAAGTTCTTGAAAAGTTCTTTGTAATGTTGCAATACTATTATTTAACATTCCAGACATTTTACCTAACTCATCATGAGATGAAATATTAATTCTTTTTGAAAAATCTTCATGAGTAATTTTTGCTAACACATCGTTAATTTGACGAATTGGCTCTACTATAGAACCCATCAGTGATTTTGCAAAATATATACTGAAGCTTATAATAATTAATAATATTATTTGAATAGTAATCATCTGTTTATAGTATATTTCCTGCGAATGTTGATGACGGAGTTTTGCTCGTCTTATTTGATATTCTGAGAGACGATTGAGTGCCTCTCTTGCTTTTCTAAATTCAAGAATTGCTTTTTTATATAAAATGTTTTCCAATGTTTTTTCATTTGATTGCATAAGTTTTGGATATATTTGCTTTTTTATAATTGTCAGATACTTTTGAAAATTTGTTTTGAATTTTTGCAGTTCTAGTTTTTCTTCTTTCGATAATCTTGTATTATCATATATTTCAAGTTCTTGTTTAATTCTTTTTTCTTGTTCTTGAATGACTTTTTTATGCTTAGATATAATATTTTTATCTTTAGTATCAATAAGTCTTAAACTTCTATCTCTTATTCTATACAGAGCACCTTTTAAATGAGAAATATTCTCCAAAGGAATAACTTCTTGCGTGTAAATATTATCAACTCTTTTATTAATTTGAGAAGACTTCCATAAACTCCATTCTCCAGTGATAAATATCAGAACTATTAAACCGCCGAGTGTTATATAAAGTCTGGTTTTGAGTTGCATTTTTCTAAACATTGTTTCACATCTCCAAAGAAAATAATCACATTTCTTACTTTAGCATATGATTATGAAATTTTCATTATTTCTTAAAATATCTGTTAATCTTTTATTACCATTAAAACTACTAAACAGTATAATATTAACAAAGAAACAGGCAACTAGGATTAAAATGAACGAAATTGAGTACAAATTATATATAGATGATGTTATCAGACGGGTTGAGACGGCGCGCTTAAAAGTAAGTGAGCACCATATTGTTAAAATTGTCGCTGTGAGTAAATACTCAACAGCTGATGAGATACAAAGACTTTACCGCATCGGTCAGCGTGCTTTTGGTGAGAACAAGGTGCAGGACCTAAAAGCCAAAGCCAAAGAGCTTGAAGATTTACCGATTGAGTGGCATTTTATAGGCAATCTGCAAAAAAATAAAATCAACAATCTTTTAGACATTAATCCAAGTCTTTTTCAAGCCCTGGATTCATTAGAACTTGCCCATGAACTGCAAAAAAGACTGCTTGCAAAAGAGATGACACTCGATTGTCTACTGCAGATAAATTCGGCAAAAGAAACGAGCAAACACGGTGTGATGCCCGAAGATGCAGTGACGATATATACACAAATCATCAATGAATGTCCAAATATTAACCTTAAAGGTGTTATGAGCATAGGCGCACACAGTGAAGATAAAGCAGTAGTGAGAAAAAGTTTTGAAACAACCCATGAAATATTCACACAACTTCCAAATACCAGCATCTGTTCTATGGGGATGAGCGGAGATTTTGAACTCGCAATTGAGTGTGGTTCCAATATGGTTCGTCTTGGCTCCATTATGTTTAACAAGTAAATTAATTATCTAATCTAATTATAATTATTATAAGATATACTTTAGGCAAAATTATAATTAGGATTAGCTGATGACAAAAACAAATCTTATGGACAAGTATCCCGTCTTTTCATTACATGTAAAGAAAAATGAAATAAGTTTCAAAAATGCAGATGATATTATTGCCTATTTTCAAGAACGCATACAAGAACACCCTGTAGCTACTTTTATAGCGATTTTCGATCACTATCAACACACATCTTCATTGCAAGACGCTACTATTGCCCCTGAAATCAAAGATGCAAAAAACATTGTATTTTGTTTTGGCAAACAGTTACCAAATGCAAAAATGCTTGCAGTGCGTCCCAGAAGTATAGGTGTTTGTGAATTGGATGAGAGTTTTGAGGTCAGTTTTTTAGAAGTTCCAAATGAACAACTCCAAAAGGTTGTTTATGAATGGGTAGAGGCACTCAAAACTCAAGCCTGATTTACTCTTCTTTTAAAGCGTACCGCATGAGAGCGTGGATTTTGTATCAGCTCTTTTTGGTACGCTATCATGGCATGAAACGGTTTTAAAAAGCCGGCTAACTGTTCTTGCTTTATCTGCTCTATTTTCCATCT
This sequence comes from Sulfurimonas sediminis, assembly GCF_014905115.1. NCBI lineage: Bacteria > Pseudomonadati > Campylobacterota > Epsilonproteobacteria > Campylobacterales > Sulfurimonadaceae > Sulfurimonas > Sulfurimonas sediminis. The sequence continues at coordinate 980,895 of NZ_CP041235.1, read as the reverse complement.
GTCCAATAACTCCAGTACCACCAGTGTTGATTCTATCGTAGAGAGATAATTTTCCTCCGGCTGTACTTTTATCTCATACTGTGAGGTTTTTGCCGTTGTAAAGCTCATATGTTTGAGTTTTTGCAGATTTTTGCTTTGTGTGAACATTTTTTTTGTACAGCTCCAGGTCGAATCTATCAGAAAAACTGCCAGAGGTTTTTCACTCTTTTTTGGATTTGTTGATGTCAGGTTCACAGCATCTTCTGAGGGAAAAAGTATATAACTCTCATGTGTGGCAATAATTTCATTAATTCTTGCGTTACATGTAAAGTCAATTCCGATAAAAAGTTCGGAATTTGTAAGGCTTTGATAGGTAAAATGCCCCGTATTGTTTTTGACCTTTTTAAACTCTTTTGGATGCATCAAAATGACAAATTTTGTTTGCGTATTGATATGCTCAAAATGCCCGCACATGCACGAACTTTTGGGTCTGTAACACTTATAACATTTTTCTCTATCACCATAATAAGTTTTCATTAATGCAATTATACTAAAATTACACTATGAATAGAGACAAATACGATGTTATCATTGTCGGAAGCGGTGCAGCCGGCATCATTGCTGCTATCGTTGCCGCAAGAGAAGGCAAAAAAGTCCTGCTTTTAGAAAAGCTCTCAAAAATAGCTTCTAAGTTAAAAGCTACAGGCGGTGGTAGATGCAATCTTACAAACACCCTTTCAAATGAAGATTTCATGGCACGTTTCGGAAGAGAGGGACGTTTTATGCAAGATGCACTCAAAGCTTTTGACAACAAAGCTCTTGTGACTTTTATGGATGAAATCGGTGTACAAACCCATGCCCCTGACGGATTTAGAATTTTCCCCACATCACACTCTTCTGCCACTATCATTTCCGGACTCCAAAAAGAGATGCTCAGACTCGGCGTCAGCGTTACATGTAACCAAAGAGTCACAAGGCTTTTGGCAACCGGCAATCACATAGACGGGGTTAAAACACAAACAGACATCTTTTATGCACCCAATGTCATCATCGCAACCGGTGGGCTTGGCTACCCAGTGCTTGGTGCTGAGGGTGACGGCTACAATCTTGCCAGTGAAGTCGGTCATAAAGTAACCGACCTCTCCCCTGCCATGATGCCCTTAAAAACAAAAGAGAACTGGGTCAAAAACTGCCGTGCAGACACCATTGCAAAGGTTGAACTGCGTGTAAATTTGAAAAAACATAAAAAACTGCGTGCAAAAGGTGATTTGATTTTTACAAACTCCGGCATACGCGGACCGGTTGTGCTTGACTTTGCCAGAGAAGTGACACCTCTGTTAAAAAAATACGGCGAAGTGCCTCTGCTGTTGAATCTGACAAAAGGAAAAAATGAGGAGCAGATACGGGAGCATTTCAAAAAAGAGAGTGCAAAAGAAAAGATGACAAACATCTTGCAACTGCTCAAAATTCTTTTGCCAGAAGCACTCAGCCTTGAACTGTGCCGATTAGCGGAAATAGAGCCAGACATGCCATACAAAAAACTCGAAGGGAAAAAACGTGACAGACTTATTTCACTCTTAGCATGGACACCCCTCACCGTTACAGGACATGACGGCTTCAAAATGGCCATGATTACAAGAGGCGGTGTTTCACTCAAAGAAATCAACCCAAAAACAATGCAAAGTAAAATTATAGACGGTTTGTATTTTTGCGGAGAGGTGATGAATCTTGACGGACCCTGCGGAGGCTACAACCTCCAATGGTCATTTGCCAGTGGCTTTCTTGCAGGCAAACTTTTAAAATAAAAAATTACTTTTTTTGAGTCTGCCATATTGGTTTTACCAGAGCACACTCCCAACCGTCATATTTGCCATTATAAGCTTCACTCACATCTATAAGTTCCACAGTCAAAGCATCTATGTCATAATAAAAAGGCTTATCCTTTCTGTAAAAAGAAATACCGTACATTGTTTCATCTCTAAAAGGGACTTCACTTCTTTTTTGTTCTTTAAAACCCATCTCCTGAATTTTTTGCGCAAATGCTTCTCTGTCATCATTACATGTAAAGTAGCTTTTATGCTCAATTGCCCTGGTCTGATGAAGATCATCGCCTTGTTCTTTAAGATTGTCGCAGGCATGATGATTGGTGATGATCTGCCACTCTTTTACATTCGGAAAGAGAAGTTTTTGATAAACCTCCCATTCGCTGTCTATGCGTGAGCCAAACTCATAACTATACTCGCCAAAGTGTTTCATTGCATCCTGCACAGTATTTTGCCATTCAAAATCCATTTTCAAGGCATAGATAAAATTAACTTCACCCTGCGTGATAATGCGTCCTATATATTTTCCATTTCGATATCGCAAAGACTCCATCTCCAGCCTGTCTTCTATAAATCCGACATCATCACCCTCTTGTTCTGAAACCAAACCATCCTCTTTTGGATTATTCAGTTTTACTTTGACAAATCCCACATACATGTATTCCTCATCAGGTACACTGTCTGCTATACCTGCATTCAATGATACCATTGCCGCATGCCCGTCTATAGGCTTCATATACGCTTCCCAATACTCTTGCATCTCTACTCCATTTCCAAACTCATGAGAAACATCTCTTCCCCATCTATTACATGTACATCAACTGAACCACACTCTTGACAACAATAGTGAACTTTTTCCAACTCACTCACTTTTTTGCACTTCTCACACTCTATGGTAAGTGGCTGAATGTTCATAACAAACTCCGCACCATCAGCTATAGTCTTTTCTTTAAAGGTATTAAAAGCAACCTCAAGCAGGTGTGTTTCTATTCCACTCATAACACCAATTTTTACGATAATCTTTGTAACTTTTTTTGCATCATTTTTATCAGCTATATCTTCTATCTGATCTAAAAGTGCCTGAACAATACTGTACTCATGCACACTCTACTCCTTTTAATCTTTTCGGTGTCGCTTGTGGACATATTTTATAAACAAATTCATATCTTAAAGTATGAAATACGCTCTCTTTTTCCCAAAACTCTGGGTACATAATTTCTATCTCCTTTTTTCTACAACCCTCTATCATCATTTTATTTTCTTGCAAATAATCCCCTTTTTTCCATATAAAATCTTCATAAGCATCTTCATCAAAAAGCAAATCAAGACAAAAATTTTTAAGAGATTGTTCATAACCCTCTAACATAAAAAGTTTATCCACAAGACCTATCTCTCTTGCTTGACTCGCATTCATAGGCAAACACTCCTCTAAAATTTTCTCAGCCATCTGCTTTCCTGTCCGTTTTGGTAATAGATAACTATGATATTCACTACCACTAAGCCCTAAAGTTTTGTAATGAGGATTTAATACAACTTCATTACATGCTACCACATAATCACAAGCAAGTGCCAAAAATACACCACCCGCTCCTGCATTTTTTGATAAAGAGGCAACTGTTATCACTTCATCTGCAAAAAGAATACTTTTTACCAAATCATTCATAGCATTAATGTTGCTCCAGCCATCTTCACCATTTTTTTTACTATCTTCTAAAATATTCAGATGAATGCCATTACTAAAAAAATCTTCTCCACCCATCAGTACAACAATTTTTACCTGCTCTTTAATATACTCAAAGGCATATTTAAGCTTCATGCACTTGTCACTGCTAAAAGCACCGTTGTGAAAATTAAAATACAAATATGCCACTTCTTCTCTTATATCACAGCTTATTTCATAAAAAGTTTTATAACTTTTATCAAAAATCAAAGGCAGTCTTTGCTCTTTTACCCCTTGCAATCGCTCTTTTAAAACATAGGTCGCAGGAAGTTTAAAACGATTTGGCTCTTTAAGATGGGTAATCCAGATCGCTCCATCAACAGTTCCCAAACAGACAGCACCGTCTCGTTTAGCAAGAATCTCTTTTGGTTCACCCCTTAGTTTTTCCTCTCTCCATGCTCCATACAAATAACATTCTACTCCTAAAATTTCATCTTTTACTCCAGGATAAGAATCGCTCATATATATTTTTTTTAAAATCTCCTGTGTTGTATCTTTTTGCCAGTCAATCGCTCTCTCTTTTTGAGATAGTGTTTGGTGCATTGGTAAATCTGGTTGTAATATAAACTTTTTGCTTTGTCTATTTTTTAAAAAATCATCAAGCATACTGTAAAAAGTTGTTATTACTTCATTTCTATATATACTCGATTTATACGCTGACCGCATTCTAAAATTACATGTAATGACAACATCACCACTGTCAAACATACCATTTGCTTTAAGAATAGTAACGCCCCACTCTTTTTTGTCAAGCCTGATGGCATTATCTATCGCATATGCCCCTCTGTCACCCAATACACCAGGATGAACAATGTAGGTATCAATGTTTTCATAAATCTCTTTTGGTACAAACTTCTTTAAAAATGGACACAAAATAAAATCGGGGCTAAAAGCAAAAACCTCGTCTATCATCTGTTTTTCATTGATGGCAAACACTACATCAATATTATACTTTTTCTCTTTAAAATAACTATATGCCACCTGTGTCAAGGAATTAAATGCAGTGACAAGAAGAGTAATTTTCATTTAACAGACCTTTGCCAAATTCCCGTAGCTCTTTTACTCATTATCTACCAACATATTCATAACCAACTTAATAATAATATCTTTTTGTTCAGGGGCAGAGGTAGCTACAAGCAAAGCTAAAGAAGCTAAAGCATTGTCATTTATCTTTGGTTCACCGTTTATTTTATAGAGTATGTCGTTTTTGTGTAAAAAAAGCACAAATAAATACGCACCTATTCGTTTGTTTCCATCGTTAAACGGATGTCCTTTTATAATATAGTAAAGTAAATTTGCGGCTTTTTGCTCTACTGATGGTAGAAGTTCCACTCCGCCAAAGCTTTGATAGATATTGAGCAAGTTACCCTTGAGTTCATCTGCCTTTTCCTGCCCGAAAAGCTTGGTCGCTTCGCCTTTGGCTACAAGAACTCTTTTTAGCTCCGCTATCGCCTCTTTGGCTTCGTCGTAATCTAATATAAACTTTTGCTCTTTTGTCTCTGCCACCTCTTGCAAGCTCTGCTCATCATACCCTTGTAGCAATGCCCAACTTTTTGCATAATTGCTTACAATCTCGACAAAACCTTTCGCTTCATTTGGCGATAACTCTTTTTGACTCATGCTCTGTTTAATAAGATTTATAGTATTTTTAAGCTCTTGCAATTTTTGTTGCTGCAGTTTTTTTTGATTTAGAGCATAACCTTTTATAAGATAACTTTTTAAAACCTTTGTAGCCCATTGGCGAAATTTAATAGCTTTAAAAGAATTTGTCCTATAACCAACTGCCAAGATAATATCAAGACTGTAAAATTTTACCGGCTTATCAGAATTTGCAATGTGCATTTTTTGCACATTGCTTTTTTCATCGACCTCATTGTCTTTTAAAATATTATTTATATGTCTTGTAACAACTGTTCTATCTTTATTAAAAAGCTTTGCAATCTCATTTTGTCGCAACCAAACAGTCTCATTTTCAACTGTTGCATTAAGTGCAAGTGCTCCATCTTCATAAATTACTATATCACTCATATTAAATCCTCTACTTTTTATGACTTAAGCTTAAGCGGGATTTTGTAAAACTGTTCTATCGCTTTTTTTCCCAAATACCCAAGTATTCCATCTACTTTGACAAATGATGCTGTTGCGATGGCAAACTTGCCTCCAAGGGCTATGGCAAGACCGTAGATTTTTATGTTTGCTTTGATAAGTGGTTTTTGTTGAATTGTACGAAGAATATTTTTTGCAGCAATAACTCCACTTTGTTCTGCGGTTTGTGCAGTTTGTGGTAGTGTTTCACCTCTTTTATCTTTCAAAAATACACAATCCCCTATAGCAAATATATGCTCATCTACTCGCAGATACTCATCAACTTTTAAAAAATTTTTCTCTTTTTCAAAGCCAAGGTTTTTTATAAATTCACTTGCTTCAAGCCCAATGGCTACTACCCCAAAATCAAATGCAATAAGTTCATCCTCAAGATATAAATTATTTCCTTCAACTTTTTGTACCATTTTTTGCAGTATGCGTATGCCACTGTTTTGCAAAGTTTGTAGTGCTTTTTTTCTAGAGTCTTCATCAAGTTCACCCAAAAAGGCATCTGCGATTAAGGAGATTTGTATCTCCTGTGCTAAATTTAATTTCAAAAGATAGTTTTGCATCTCAGCAGCAATCTCAACACCGCTAGAACCGCCACCAACAACAACTATATTTGTGTGTGTTTTCTCTTTTTTGAGATGTTTTACGATAGTATCTTCAAAAGAGTGTTTCAAATGTAAGGCATTGGAGAGATTTTTAACTTCAAAAAGGTGCTCATTTCTAAAGATAGAAGGAAGTAGTGTCTTTACCCCCACTGCTATTATGAGGTAGTCAAAAAAATATTCCCCCTCTTTACATGTAACCGTATGGGTATCTACCTTGACAACTTCATCTTGGATAAAACAAAAATTTTTATCTATTCCTTTGACAAGAGTGTCCAAAGGGATGATAATATCATCCAAAGAACTCTTTAATGCAACAAGATTATAGCTTTCAGTTTGAAGATAATGATAACGGTTTTTATCTATGAGCGTCACTTCAATACTTTCATTGTCCGCCAAAGTTTCTAATGTTTTAATACCACCGTAACCACCACCAAGAATAACAACTCTTTTTTTTCTGTTCATCTGCTAACTTCTACTATACTCTTGTATATGCTCAAGCCGTGCTTCTATAGGAGGGTGTGAGGCAAAAAAACTTCCTAAAAACCCAACTATCCCAAATGCTCTGTAATCATCATTGAGTGCCAACTCCTCTTTTGGAATACGCCCCAATTTGGCAAGAGCATAGTATATTCCCTCTGGTCCACTCAAATCAACTGCTCCCTCGTCTGCACGGTACTCTCTATATCTTGAGTACCACATCAAAATTGCTGTTGCAAAGAGAGAAAAAACCATCTCTAATGCCATACTAATCATAAAATACATCATATGATTTGTATTGCCATTTCTGTCTCGTGCAACCATAGAAGCAAGTAAACGAGAGATAAATATGACAAAAGTATTTAAAACACCTTGCATCAGTGTCATTGTCACCATATCACCATTTTTCACATGGCTTATTTCATGTGCAAGAACACCCTCTATTTCACTTCTATCCATACTTTCAATAAGTCCGGTACTTACAGCAACAAGAGAATTGTTTTTATCCCAACCTGTTGCAAACGCATTTGGTGGTGCATCAAATATACCAACTTCAGGCATACCAATACCCGCCTCATCAGAAAGTTTCTCAATGGTACTCATTAACCATCTTTCAAACTCATTGTTAGGGTATTCGATTATCTCTACCCCCATTCCACGGATTGCCATCCATTTAGACATAAAAAGAGAGATAAAACTCCCTCCAAATCCAAAAAGTGCGGCCATCATAAAAAGCCCACTCATGCTCTGTTGGTCAATATAAATACCAAAAAAACTACTCAAAATAAATAGAGCTACATAAAGCGAAGCCATAACCGCTAAATTCATTATTATCAACATAATCAAAGACATAATTTTCCCTTTATAAAAATTAAAATTTATTATAGCTTCTTTTTTTATACTCTTTTGCTACATAAGTAGCTTAAATAGACTTCTACAACTTTTAACAAATACGAGGTAACAGTTCTCCTGTAGGTGCATCCAAAAATCTTTTCGTTCCATATGAACTGAGCAGTATTACTTTTTGTTTATATTGTTGACTTACATTGGCAATTTTCACAGCATTTTTGGAGTTTTCAAAACTATGCAGTATTTCAAGTGCTTTTTGTGCATCCTCTTTTTTTACTGCCAAAACGAAAGTACCTTCATTTGCAAGATTCAATGCTTCAAAGCCCAACATCTCACATATACCATACACCTCTTGAGAGACAGGAATACTCTCTTCTTCTACCTCTATACAGATATCAGACTGTTTTGCCCACTCATTAAGTACAGCACTCACACCACCCCGTGTTGCATCTCGCATTGCGGTCACACAAACATCTGCTTCAAGTAGAGCCTCTACTTGCTCTATCAGTGATGCACAATCACTCTCTAATGTACTTGAGAGTTCTATTCCCTCTCTTGCTGCAAAAATAGTCGCTCCGTGTCTGCCTATATCTCTTGAAACAAGTATGACATCATCTGTTGAAATATTGTTAGAACTTATCCCTTTTTTTATAATAGTTCCTATACCTGTTGTATTGATAAAAATTTTATCCACACTTCCACGAGGCACAACTTTTGTATCACCACTTACAACAATAGCACCGTTAATTTCAAGCTCTTTTTTCATACTACGCACAATTTTTTCAAGCTCACGAGTAGAAAACCCCTCCTCTATGATCACACTACATGTAAGATATTTTGGCTTTGCACCCATCATAGCAAGATCATTACATGTACCGCATATAGCCAGCTTTCCTATATCTGCCCCTTCAAAGAAGAGAGGGCTTACCGTAAAACTGTCAGTTGAAAAAGCGAGTTCTCCACCATGTATTACTGCGGCATCTTCACTTTTTTCAAGTATCTCATTTTTAAATGCTTTATAAAAAATTTTAGAGATTAGCTCGTTATTTTCTTCACCACCATTGCCCATAGCCAGAGTTATCTGTTTATTCATAATAAATTTCCATATTTATAATATGCTGCACAAGCACCTTCACTACTAACCATACAACTTCCAAGCGGTGTTTGCGGTTTACAGGCTGTACCAAAAATAGTACATTCATTTGGTTTTGCCATACCACGCAATATATCACCACAGATACAAAGTTTATGGTCTTCTATCTCCTCTTTTGGTAAAATATCCGAATATATATGTTCAGCATCCAAAAAAGCAAACTCCTCTTTGAGTTTATATCCGCTTTTAGGTACATTGCCAAGTCCACGCCATTTAAACAAAGAAGCTTTTTCAAAATATTTTTCTATAAGTGCCTGTGCTATAGTATTCCCATCATACGATACAAGACGCTTGTACTCAACTTCAAGTTCACATCGCCCTTCGTTAAATTGTCTCAGTATCATTAAAATAGCTTCCATAATATCTACAGGTTCAAACCCTGCAACAACCACAGGTCGATTATACTCTTTTGGAAATTTTTCATAAATTTTACTTCCCGTTATAACGCTTACATGTGAAGGTCCCAAAAAGGCATCAATTCTATTGTTGTAACTATCTACATGTTCATCTCTGCTGTCTATAAGCTCGACCATCACCTCAGGAACCGTGACATGATTGATATGAAAGAAAATGTTTTTTATCTCTTTTTTTATAACAATGTCTATAAGTGAAGTTGTCATAGGTGTTGTAGTTTCAAAGCCGATGGCAAAGAAGATGACTTTTTTATCTGGATTTTCTTGAGCAATTTTGAGTGTATCAAGCGGTGAGTAAACAAAACGCACATCCGCACCTTTTGCTCTTGCATCTTGCAAACTTCCATGACTTCCCGGTACTTTTATCATATCCCCAAGTGTAACCAAAATCGTATCATCAAGCTCTGCTAAGATGTAAGCATGATCAATTCTCTCTTTTGGCATAATACATACAGGACACCCAGGACCATGAATAAAATTAATATTTTCCGGTAGAAGTTGTGGCAGTCCAAACTTCATAATAGAGTGTGTATGTCCACCACAAACTTCCATAATATTAATCGGACGAGAAAGCTTTTTTGCTTCTTCATTGATAAGCTTTGCAAAACCTTGAATCACTTCAGGATTACGAAAGCCATCATACAAATCCTTTAATTGCAACTCAGCCATTATGCACCTCTATTTGGACAGTTATCATCCTCTTGTACCAGTTGCCGCCTCTCTTCTTCATCAAGCTTTTCTAAAATTTCATTATATACTTTTAAAGATTCTAACGCATCCTCTTCATCTATTTTATTCATTACAAAACCTATATGCAACAAAACATAGTCCCCTATTTTCACCTCGTCTTCTTGCATCAGATCAAGCCCTGCTTCTCTTGTAACACCCATAGTATCAACTACAGCAACATTTCGCTCTTTATCTATTTTTACAACTTTACTTGGAATTGACAAACACATATTAGCCTCTCATTGTTCTTTTGAATTCTATCCAATCAATAACTCTTTGAATAGAAGCTTTATCTTTGATATTTACTTCTAAAATATCTACACCTGGCTTAATTTTTCGTGCTTCTTGTTTTTCATGTTCCAAATCATAATCAAAATATTCTATTAAATCTGTTTTGGTAATTAAAATTAAATCAGCCTGACGAAACATAACTGGGTATTTTTCTATTTTATCACTCCCCTCAGGAATAGAAACCAAAACTATATTTAAATGTGCACCTACATCATAAGAGGCTGGACAGACAAGATTTCCAACATTCTCTATAAAACAGACATCAATCTCTTCAAGCGGCATTTCATGCAAACCTTTATGCACCATAAAAGCATCTAAATGACAAGCACTTCCCGTTTGAATTTGGTATGCAGGAATACCTTTTGCCTTAATTCTTTCAGCATCACGACTCGTCTCTAAATCTCCCTCAACAACACCAAATTTAAACTTAGCCATCTCTGCCATATTTTCTAAAAGTGTTGTTTTTCCACTTCCGGGAGAACTCATAAGATTAATACTTAAAACATTATGTTTTTCAAAATGAGCACGGTTATGTGCTGCTTCATGATTATTTTTGTCTAAAATTTTTGTAATTACACTGATTGTTTTTGCATCGTTAAGCTGTGGATTGTGATGCAGTGTTTCATGAGCTGCTTGGTGTTCATGACTGTGCCCATTTTCGTGATGATGATGATGATGATGGTGTCCATCTCCTAAATTTGTTCCTGTTATACTACATCCGCAATCTGCACACATATTTATCTTCCTTATATAATAAATTCTAAGTGAATATTTATTCAATTGTAGAATATATTATAACATAGTAGATAAAAAAGATATAAAAAAAAGTGTTTCTTATATCTTTTTTGGATTTATAGGTAGAAATCTTCCAAAATTTTAACACACTAAAGCATTATATATAGAGTTTGAAACCTCGTCGATATAAATGCTTAAATCATTTTCTAAAACATCTTCACCGCTTAAAAAAGTAATAGCACCAAGCGTTCCTGTGATAAAAGCAAAAGTTACATAGAAATTTTTCTCTTTAAATTCACCCTTTGCAACACCAACATTTATAAGTGTCTCAATTTCATCTATGAACTCTTTTGCTAAAGAAAATCCACAATCTTCCTCATCACAAAAGAGTTCTCTGTTGGATAAATAAACACGAAAAAAGTACTCTATCATCTCTGGATATTCCGATATAAAAGCAAAATATCCCTTCACAAATGCATAGATTTTCTCTTTTTGTGAAATCTCTTGAGCATTTATCTCTCTTAGATTTTCTGCAAGTTGTGATGTAACATAACGGATAGAATCTTTTGCCAAACTTTTCTTTGATGGAAAATAGTTATAAAAATGACCAACACTCATCCCTATATCTTTGGAAATATCAGATATTTTCGTGTTATAAAAACCTTTTTTTGAAAAAAGTTTTAAAGCAAACATTATAATCTGATTTTTTTTTAAAACCTTTTTCATAACTCTACCTCTTTCTATAGTGAAATTCCAAAATCTCTTAATATAGAGAGTGCTGCCTCTCGTCCATCTGCAGCAGCAGTAACTGCTAAATCAGCGCCACGAACGGCATCTCCACCTGCATAAATTCTTTTGTTTGAGGTTCTTTTATTTTCATCAACAATAATATCACCCCATTTTCCGGTATTTATCTCTGCATCATCATACCATGGAAATTCATAGTTATCAAAACCTAATGCCAATATAATAACATCACAATCAATAACAAAGTCACTATCTTCTACAACTTCCAAACGGCGTCTTCCATCTTCACCTGGTTCGCCCAATGCTGTTCTTTGACAAATCACCCCTTTTACATGGCGACCTTCATCTACTACAACTTCTTTTGGTGCCGTATAAAACTCAAATATTACACCCTCTTCTTGTGCATTTATAACCTCTTTTGCACTCCCTGGCATATTTGCCTGATCTCGTCTATAGGCACATGTCACAGATTTTGCTTTCATTCTTACTGAAGTTCTCACCGCATCCATAGCAGAGTCACCTCCACCGATAACAACTACACGCTTGTCTTTTAAAATATTTTCATAAAAGTCTTCAAAAACCATTTTTTGTGCATGGCGTAAAATATCCATAACATGATAAACACCATGAGCATCTTCATTTTTCATTCTTGCACCACGACTATTTGGTGCTCCAAGACCAACAAAAATTGCATCATACTCATCTATAAGTTGCTTCATCTGTTCTGGTGTCTCTATATCTGTATTGAGATGCAGATTCATTCCTGCCTCTTGCATCCATCGAAATCTTCTTAAAATGACATCTTTCTTAATTTTAAAATTTGGAATACCATATGTCAAGAGTCCACCTGGGCGGTCTGATTTTTCAAACATATCAACACTTACGCCACCACGAAGCAAAAATGTAGCACAACTCATCCCAGCAGGTCCACTTCCTATAATCGCTACTTTTTTACCAGATTTTACTGCATTTGTCCCATAATCAGGCTTCAGTCCCATTTTAAAAGCCTCTTCATTCAGATAAACTTCAATAGCACCGATAGTAACACTCCCTGATTCAGTTTTAGAGATTGTACAACCTCCCTGACACAACACATCATGAGGACACACCATACCAAGAATTTCAGGAAAAGGAGAAGTTTCATTACTTGCTTCAAATGCCCCTTTTATATCATTCTGTTTTACTTTTTCTATCCAAATAGGAATTTTATTTTCCAACGGACAACCTGTACGACAAAAACTAAATTCTCCACTCATATCTTTGAGTAGGTCAATTGGACACTTGATACATCTCTCTGACTGTGCATCAGCCTCTTTATGAGAAAACAGATGATATGTTGGATGAAAATCCATCTTTCTCTCTTGTGCTTCTCTTTTCTTTGGTATCTCTTTTTTAATCTTCAAATACTGTTTTTTTCTTTCCATCGGTCACACCTCCTTTAATTCTATATAATCAATATGCATCTCTTGTCCAGTAAGCACTTTTGTATCGCCCCCTTGACAATAGGGACAATAAAAATTAAAACTATCTACAACTGCAACCTTTTTACACTTTTGACACTCAATGGTAATCTCGATAATCTGCATATCCATAGTAGCATCCTGGCAAACTGTCCCCTCTTTGAAAACTTCAAAGCTCTCTTTAAGAAAGTGAGGTTCTATTCCACTCATCTTTCCTATCTTTACAGCAACTTTTGCAACTTCTTGCCCTTTTGAATGTTTCTCACAAAGATCTAACATTGACTGAACAATACTGTATTCGTGCATACTTGCTTATCTTCTATTCTGTATAACTGCAAACTCTTCATAATCTATTAGAGCAATTGCATCTGTAGGACAGATATTTACACATGCCTGCTTACCATTTTCTCCGCCACACAAATCACAAGTAAGTGCAACCATTTGACTAACAGGAGCATCTTTTTTTATATTTGCTGCCATAACAACAGCACCATATGGACAAACCATATCACAACTTTGACACCCAATACAGTCACTTTCGTAATACTTTACAAAGTCATCTTCAAATTTAATAATATCTACAGGACACCCTTCAAGACATGGTGCATCAGGACATTGCATACACTGCATCGGTGCAGTTTTTCCATTTAGAGTTAAAACTTTATTTCTTGAAGGTGCGATTGTCTCACCCCTTGCTGCCATTGCATAAACCGTATCAATATCAAGATCCATATGACTTGCACTACAAGCAAGTTCACAGTTAATACACCCTATACATTTATCTGGATCAGCATATATAAATCTATTATTTCTCATAACCTACTTCCCTCTATCTTTCTGTACATGAAATACATGGATCAATACTATTAAGAATCATCGTTACATTATCGACCTTATCCCCTAAAATCATAACTTTTAGGGCTTCCCAGTTTGTAAAAGTTGGTACTTTCCATCGCATTCTCTCTGGTTTTTGAGAACCATCTGTTTTAAGATAATATATAAGTTCTCCACGAGGAGCTTCCGTTCTTACAACTGCTTCACCAGCAGGAATATGCGGTCTCTTTTCTAAGTATGTAGGACCTTCAGGTAAATCAGCAACGACATCTTTTATGATGCGAATAGCCTCTAAAATGTCACCAAAACGAACCATAGCTCTTGCATACACATCACCCTCTGTTCTAAGAGTAACATTTGGACGAATCTCTGGGCGTATTGCATAAAGAGAGTAAGGAGCAATGACTCTAACATCATTATTTATCCCGCTTCCTCTTGCCACCGGACCTGTTACACCTATACTCAGTGCGTCCTCTTTTGGTAAAACACCAACACCAATCGTCTTCTCTTTAAATGCCTCAGAGTTTTCATATTTCTCTTGCAGGGCTCTTACTTGTGATTCAACAATTTTTAGTTTCTCTAAAATTATCTCTATCTTTCCTTCGTCAAGATCATATTTGGTACCAGTGAGAATATTAACACTCATATCCATTCTGTTACCCCAAATAACCTCTTTTAAATCTTGCATATGCTCGCGAATATTCATCGTCTCTTTCATCAGGTCATGTGTATGTGCGAGATGTGTAAGCATTGCCAAGTTAAACATATCTGATGCAACTCTTTTTACTTCATCAGCAACTACTCGCAGTGCTTCAGCACGAAGAGGAATTTTAATGCCTGAAATTTTTTCCACAGCCATAGCATATGTAAATGGATGATTGTTTGAACACAAAGAACAGACTCTCTCTGTTAAAATAAGATTTTGCATAAAGTTTTTCTTTGTTACAAGACCTTCCATTCCTCTATGAATAAAACCATTTATTATTTCAACATCGGTTACTATTCTATTTTCATCTGCTTTTAGTTTGAAATATACAGACTCTTCTAATTCTGGATTAAATGGACCTATTGCTATCTTTTCACTCATTACTTAATCCCCTCATTTACTTTATTCCATAATATATCTGTGTCGCTCAATCCCACTTGTGCTTTTGAGAGAGAAATATATTCAGCCATTTCTCCTTTTGGCATAGAAGGGTCTAGAAAAAGTCTATCTTTACATGGATGACCTACAGGTTCAAGATTATACATCTCTCGTGCTTCTCTCTCAGCCCAGTTGGCACTCGGTAAAATTGGTGTAATAGATATGAAATTTTTATCATCACTTGCAAGAGGGACTTCAACATTAATAAGCATCCCATCAATATCAAAATGATATATCAGCATATGAGAACCATCTTCATTTCTATAAACAGACATAACAACACATCTTCCTTTATAGGCACTTACACTTTTTGCAATCGCTTCAATATCATTTTTGTTTGTCAACTTAATCCAGCTGTTAGGATTTCCATAACTATCAACATCATCATGCAATGTATACTGCGACACTATATTATTTTTTATTGCATTATTAAACTCTTCTATATTCATCCATACATCCTTTTAAAATTTGCTTCTTTTCTACACGCCGGACAAATTGCATCATTCAACTTGCTGACATCATCATGAACATAAGCTTTCCCTAGTAATCCACGCGATGGTGGCATATAATTTTCACCACAGCAGCTACAAGTCTCATAATTTATATGCCCTACATTTACTTCACTATATTTTTCATCTTGTGTTTTTGCAGTGTCAAAACTATTTGTATTAAAAATAGCACCAGTAGGACAAAAGTAAGCACAATTTCCACAAAAACAACATGAGTTATGCCAAACCTTATGAATAAATCCACCCTCAACAGCTGATATCTCAATAGCCCCTGAAGGACAAACAGTTTCGCAAGTTCTACATGCAGTACACATATCTTCATTTAAATCAATTTTACCTCTAAATGAAGCTGGAGCTGTAAAGTCAGAAAATATCATATCGAGTGTTTTAGGAGTAGCCTCCCCATTCAACTTTTGTTGAAGCACCTTAATGCCTTTAGCAACTCCTTCGGCGATAGATTCAGGTCGAGGAGGACATCCAGCAACATTGATATCAACATCTACGATTTTATCTGTAGGACCTTCAATAGCATAAGAATCTCTAAAAATCCCACTTGTAACAGAACAAGTACCTATACCAACAACAGCGTATGGCTTTCTCATTTGAGCAACATATTTCTTTAAAAATGGTTCACTTCTTGCAGTTAA
This sequence comes from Sulfurimonas sediminis, assembly GCF_014905115.1. Classification (NCBI taxonomy): domain Bacteria; kingdom Pseudomonadati; phylum Campylobacterota; class Epsilonproteobacteria; order Campylobacterales; family Sulfurimonadaceae; genus Sulfurimonas; species Sulfurimonas sediminis. The sequence continues at coordinate 964,686 of NZ_CP041235.1, read as the reverse complement.
TGGTCCAGTAACAACCAATACATTTGCTTCATTTATATGCTCAACAAGCTCAACCCCTAAACTCTCAAGCTCAAATTTATCTACAAACGCAGTTGCAACAAACTCCACATCACAACCATTACAACTTCCTGTATTTACTCTAAATAATTTAGGAACAACTTCTTTACTCATTATAAGTCCTCACAATCACATAATTTAGCACCAAGTACCGAAACTAAATCCTCAAAAAAATATTGATCTTCATGGTGATATTCATCATAAAAATCAATAAAAACCTCTCCGTATTTTTCCCTGACACTTACAGTGACATCAGGATGTACTCTATGTCTATGTGCGAGTAGATTTACATTGTGCAAAATATTTTCTTTTTGAGTTTCATCAAAAAAGACAAACACAATACCATGACATCTTCCCTCAGATTCACAATACATTCTGATACATGTTTCATTTAATATCTTTGTCATATCACTCCGATAATTAGTCTTTATATAGGCGAATGAATATTCATTTAGAATGATATCATTAAAATTTCTTAAATTTATAATTAACTTTGCTGATGTAATAATTTATTTAGTAAATGAAACTTTTAGAAACACAATTTACTTTCTAAAGGTAATTTCTCTTTCAGATTGCTTCAATTTTAACAGGTGAAAGATGCTTATTTGTCACGAGATAAAGATTAAATTTTTTAGTAACCATTCAGCACCCAACAATAAAAACGGTATAAAAAAGGTAAATTTACTTATTTCTTATATAGTTTTGGGATATTTCTAAATAAATATTCATTTTTGGTTCCAAAACTACATAAGAACTCCTCTTTTTTATCTGCAAATCATTTAAAATCTATACAATTAGAGATAATATTTTATGAGGAAAAATAATGCACATACCAGATGGCTATATATCTCCGACAACTGTCATTGCGACTTATGCTGTTGCTCTGCCCCTTTGGATTTATGGACTCAAAAAGCTCAAAGAAAAACTGAATGAAGAAACACTTCCTCTTATAGGAGCTTTAAGCGCAATGAGTTTTATTATTATGATGTTTAACATTCCTGTTCCGGGAGGAACCAGCGGGCATGCAGTTGGTGCTGCACTTATTGCTATACTATTTGGACCCTGGGTAGGTTTCATTTCTGTGAGTTTGGTACTGCTTATACAGGCTGTAGTCTTTGGCGACGGAGGCATTTCAGCATATGCACTCAATGCTCTTTCTATGGCACTGACAGGCTCATTTGGTGCCTATTTTGTTTTTAAGATATTTAAGAACAAAAAATTTGCACCATTTTTGGCAGGCTGGGTGGGTATTGTCAGTTCATCCTTTGTTGTGGCAGTTGCCCTTGGCATACAGCCATTGTTTTGGACACATAACGGACAGCCGCTTTACTTTCCTTTTGATTTAAAAACAACAATGGTGGCACTGGTTGGTTCTCATATGCTCTTTTTCGGAATGGTTGAAGGAATATTTACACAACTGATTTATAACTATCTTAAAGGAAAAAACAGGGAGCTCTCTTATGAAAAATAAACTTTATCTTCTCTTGTCTCTTTTAATTGTAGCGGTCCCTCTTGGGCTTTTGAGTGAAAATCCGGCATGGGGAGAATGGGAAGAGGATTATTATGAAAAAATTCTGGGTTTTATACCAACTGGGATTAAAAATGCACATACCCTCTCCTCACCTCTACCTGATTACTCCATAAACGGAATGAATGAAGTAGTCAGTTACTATCTCTCTGCCCTGCTCGGTTTGGTTCTGGTCTATGGGATTTTTTATATTTTTACAAAAATCACAGCCAAAAAACAGGATAATCATGGTTCTGCATAGACTCTTTTTTATTGCCTCTCTTTTACTGATTCTTTCATTAAAAAAGATGGTTTTTACAGCTTTGTTTTTAGCTGTTTTACTTCTTCTTTCTTATAAGCAAGTACTCTATATCACTAAAAGAGCAGTGAAGTCGCTTCTCTTTTTTAATCTAAGTGTCTCTCTTGGGTATTTTATTGTTGCGTCTCTCAAGGGTATTGACCCTTATCATTATATCTTTTACATCAATCTTAAAGTTTTTACGATAACATATTTTGTATTTTATTTTTTTCACAAAATTAATATGGTGGAATTTTTTGCTTTTTCCAAAGATTTAAGTTTTTTACTGATGATTACACTCTCTCAAATCATCTCTTATAAAAAAACCTATGAAGATTTTACACTTGCATACAAAGCAAGAGTCATAAAAAAACTCCACTCAAGAGAAAAAAAGTTCATTCTCAGAGTCTTTGAATTTTTCTTCTCTAAAGCATTAAAAGATTCAAAAGAGAGAACATTAGCGATGAAGGCAAGGGGATTTTTTTGATAACACTGCAAAATATAGAGTTTTCGTATGAAGAAAAAAAAGTCTTACATGACATTTCACTCACAATCAACAAAGGTGAAAAAGTCGTACTTTTAGGCAGTAATGGAAGCGGAAAATCAACTCTTTTAAGAATTTTAGCCGCCCTCTATTTTCCAAAAAAAGGAGAGTATCTTTTTCATACAAAAAAGGTTAGCAAAAAAAATATTGACAAAAACTTCCGAAAAAAAGTAGGCATCCTTTTTCAAAATCCCGAAAGCATGATTTTCAATCCCACCGTAAAAGATGAAATAGCCTTTTCTTTGCGTGAATTTGATGAAGAGAACATTGACAAAAAAGTACTGGCAATAAGTGAAAAGTTCGGCATTGCACATCTTTTAGATAAAAACCCGCTTGAACTCAGCGGTGGTGAAAAACAAAAAGTTGTTCTTGCTTCCATTTTAATTTATGAACCGGAAATTTTGCTTTTGGATGAGCCTACAGCTGCGATGGATCCAAGAACTACCGGCTGGTTTGTAGACTTAATGCTTGAAATAGAGACAACAGTCATAGTCGCAACACATGATTTGAGTATAGCCTATGAAGTGAGCAACAGAGCTATTGTGCTTGATGAAAAACATACAATGGTATATGACGGAGATATTGAAAAACTTTTTAAAGATTTACAAACTTTACAAAAAGCAAATCTTATCCACAAACACAAACACAGGCATAAAAAAGATTTTACACATTCTCACTATCATTTACATTTTTAAAGGGGAGGAGGTTTACATATGATCTGGCAGCAAGAATGTTTGTATTGCAAACACTATGTTTACAAAACAGCAACAAACAACCTAAAATGTTCCTCTTGCAAGAAAAAATATTCTCGTGCGAGAGTCAATAAAATACTCTTTTTGATGGAGTGTTTTATTCGCAATATCAGTGCCCTTGAAGCCTCTAAACTTTACCATATTTCCTACATTTCAACAAAAAACTATTATCATAATTTTCGTCTGTTATGTGCCGCTGTTTCAGAAGAACATTATGAAAAAATCAGAGAAAAAAGCGTTGAGTATGATGAGTATTTCTATATAGAAAAATCAAAAAAAAGCCAAAAAAATGCACTTTTTGATGCCTATAATTTTTTGACTTTTGATTATGAAGGCTACATTTACACCATTTTAATGCCCTCTTTGCACAAATACAAAGCACAGTTTTTACAAGATCAGATTGAAGAGGTATATATAGAAGAGCTGAACAAATTCAAGCGTCAGAGCAGGATTATCAAAGTCTCCAAATATTACAATACCATCGTGAAATTCTGGGAGTATTTTGAGGCAAATATTACCTTATACAAAGGGATTTCCAACGAATATTTTGCCTACTACCTTAAAGAGTTTGAGTTTAAATTCAATTATTCAAAAGAAGAAGCTTTAAAACTTCTCATACAAAACTATTTTAAAGAGCAGACATGAAACAATTAGCACTACTGAGCGTAGGAAACATTTTAGAATTTGATGATGGTGTAGCTGTCTATGCTTCACAATACCTGGAAAAAAACTACACATTTTCTCCGCAGACAGATATTGTCAATGGCGGTATTGAAGGCATAAATCTCTTAAATCTTTTTATGGAGTATAAACATATCATCATTCTTGATGCCATTGAGATAGATGACAAACCCGGCAGTATCTATCATATACCGTCAAATGAACTTACAGGATATGGTCTAAATTCTGGTGGAGCACATGAAATAGGTGTATTGCAGTGTTTTGATATTTTAGAACTTATGGGAAAAGAGATTCCTAAATCGAGTATCATCGGTATAGTGCCACAAAAAATTGATGTATGTATAGGGTTAAGTATGACTATGCAGAAGACTTTTGCTACATATATTGATACTGTCATTACTATCTTGCAAAAAGAGGGAATTCAAGTAAGCAAACATGAACAAGTTGTCTCATTGGAAGCTATTATTGAAAATTTCAAAAACCCACTAAATCGATAATGCAGATGTAATTTGCTTTGAACTTTGAGGAATTACAGGAGTTGTGGATATATCTCATATCTGCATTATCATGAAAAAGTCGTAGTTGCATCCAAAATCTCAAAAATGAATGAACATTCATATATTAATATATTCTATCTTATATTCCTGTTAAAAACCACGATTAAATTCTATACTCGGATTGGCAAATATATGCAAAATATTTTCTAAAGAGCATCTTTTTTCTTTTTCTTTGGCAATAATTCCCATATTTTTCAAGGTCTGCAAAATAACATTTATATAGTTTTGCCAATGCGACGCAAGAGCCTCGCTCAATGCCACTTCTACCGATATAATATCCTCCGGAACGATGCTGATGACCGTTGTCTCTGCCATTTTTTCACTCATAGAGCAAATTTGCAGCATTTCAGCAATTTCAACTTCATTGGCAGTTTTTTTCACAAGATCTCCGTCTAAAAACTCATCAGTTGTTTTTACACTGATCTCTCCCGTTTTTTTTGTATCATCAGATGCAGTGTTAACTATAATAACTTCATCAAACTCCTGTAAAAGAGGCATAAGTTTAAAACCCAATGTACCTCCGTCTACTATCTCAATTTCGGGTTCAAAATCAAAGTTTTCTTTTAAAAATTTCCCCGCATAAAGTCCTATGCCTTCATCTTTGAAAAAGGCATTACCACTGCCGATAAGTGCTATTTTTTTATTCATAATCATCCTTGCTACTGTTTTGATGGAGAGCGTAAAACGCCTGTCCTAGTGATATGCCACTGTCATTGACCGGTACTTTTGATGCTATAGTATATGCAATACTGTTTTTCTCAAACATTGCAATAACTCTCTTTAGCAAGTCAGCATTTTGAAATACACCTCCGCTTAAGACTACTCTTTTGTTTGGAAACTGTAAACTAATCTGTAATATTATGTCTGCCAAGGCATTTATAAATTTTCCAGCGATAAGCTCTTTTTTTTCTTCATTTAAAACACTTTTTATAAGATTTTTACAACTGATATAGTCATTTTTTAACTCAAATTTATACTTCTTTTTTGTCTGAAATTCACAGGAGAGACTCTCCAAAACCATACCACTCTCTCCTTCATATTGTAAGGGTTCTAAAAAACCACTCAAAGCATAGAGCGCATCAAAAAGCCTGCCTACTGAAGTGGTTTTGACAGAATTTATTGCTCTTTTTCGCATCAGATAGAGTGTTTGTATCTCCTGTTTTTCAAATGATGCAACAAAGTCATTTTGCATGCTGTATATCTCTTCAAGAGAAAAAATCTCAAACAAAAGCGAAAGAGCAACTCTTCTAGGCTCTTTAATCGCTTTTTCACCCCCTATCAATAAAAACTCTTCTAAATGGTATACTCGTCTGTAGTTGTAGTTTGTCGCTAAAATCACTTCACCACCCCACAATACTCCATCGTCACCATAACCGGTACCATCAAAACAAAAAGCCAAAACCTCTTCATCAAGATTATACTCTGCCATTGTACTGAGGGCATGAGCATAATGATGTTGTACCTGTATCAATTCACATTGAGGATTTTTTTGTATGTACTTTTTTGCCCATTTAGTTGTTTCATACTTTGGATGTTTGTCACATACAACTACATCGGCTTTAAAATTATAAAACCTTTGAAAAGTCTCTATAGTTCTTTCAAAATACTCCATAGAATCAACTGTATTTAGATCTCCAATATATGGTGACATCACTATATTTCCGTTAAACGCTAAAGTAACAGTACTTTTTTGTTGTGCACCCAGGGCCAAAATATTTTTACTCTTTTTTATCTTTGTGGTAAAACTAAGTGGAGCAAAGCCTCTAGCCAAACGCAGTGTCATATTTTGATTTGCTACATGCATCATCACACTGTCATCGCATCCGTTGACTATATCTCGGTTATGATTGAGTGAAACACCTACAACAAGAGGTAACTTTTGAAAAAGCTCTCTTTGATCTTTGATAATCGGCTCATCACTCAAATTTGCACTCGTAGCCACAATGGGGCTTTTGAGCTTTTTTAAAATAAGCTCGTGAAGTGGAGTATAAGGTAGAAAAACTCCTATTGTATTGATATTTGGCGCAATATATTTACAAAGAAGATTTTGATTCTTTTTCTTTTTTGCTAAAACAATGGGTCTCTCTTTTGAAAGAAGCAGTTCTTTTTCTCTTTTTGAAACAGTACAAACCTTTTGTATATCTTGTATAGTCTCAAACATTACAGCCAGTGGTTTAGTTGGCCTGTGTTTGTTAATTCTTAACAACATAACAGCTTTTTCATTCGTTGCATCACATATAAGATGAAATCCACCCAAGCCTTTTACGGCAACTGTTTTTCCTTCTCTTATGCAATCACAAATTTTTTCTATTGCCTCCGCATCTTTTGCGCTACATTCATCCATCAAAGAGACAAGTTCTATCTTTGGTCCACATGCATAGCATGAAATTGGCTGGGCATGATAACGCCGATTTGTCGGATCTTCATACTCTTTCCTACATTCATCACACATTTCAAAGCTTTTCATTGATGTGTTTTTTCTATCATAAGGAAGATGCTCAACAATCGTATATCTCGGTCCACAGTTGATACAGTTTATAAACGGATACATGTAACGGCGGTTTTTTGAGTCAAACATTTCGCGTTTACACTCATCACACATTGCAATATCAGGACTCAGCATAGTAAGGGGAGTATTGTATTGAGAGTTAACAATAACAAACTCATCATCAAATTTTAGTTCTATAGCTTCACTGCTACAAGCATCAATCCTGCTAAGTGGCGGTGGGGAAGTTTCTATATTTTGTATAAAGTTGATGATATTTTCATTCTCTCCCTCTACTTCAATCACTACACCACTGCCGTCATTGAATACAAACCCAGATAGCTTGTATTTTTTCGCCAGGGTATAGATAAAGGGTCTAAAACCGACACCTTGAACGACACCGCTGACTTTCATTTTTTTTCTACAAATAGACTCCGCCGACAACAGCATTCTCCTTGCCAATTGAATAATTCTTGTTCATAAGAGGGGGAGACATTTTCAGGTTTCTTTGCATTCTTGAAAAGAGTGACTGGTTTGAAAAGTGTGTTCCACAGAGTATAATGTGTTTGGCTTTTGTCTTGGCTTTGAGTTCTTGTAAAATATCATTAAAGTAGTCCCCAAAACTCTCAAAAATCGAATACGCAAGAATTGAGGTACTTACATCAGCCAACTGGTAAGAGATGATACTAGAGAGAAAAGCTGCATGGTCAAAACGGTTATCACTTACATGCGTATCAATTTGGATGCCACCTTTTCCCACAAACTTCATCGCTTCATTGACAACGCCCCGCATCGATTCATCTTCAATGCCAAGTAAAATTGCCACTGCCTCAAAAAGCTTTACATCTTTTTTTTCTTGCAAATGAAGCAGTTTTTCATAAATAAGGGGCATGTTTTTTTCTAAATTTACGACAAGTCTGTCAGACCCTTCTCTGAGGTTTTTTATATCTTCTATGATGTTTTTACCATCAAATGCTTTTGGAGGCACAACTCTAAGAACATTTTTGCCGTCATAATATAAAAAAGAAGGCTCTTCATCAAAATAGGCTCCGACACATTTTTGTCCAAAAACCTCGTGTTCTGCAATTACAGACATAAAGGAAGCCTCTTCAGGCATAAAAATATGCTGATTTGAATGATACACTTCTTCTGTACCCTCTATAACATTTACTCTCTCTACATGTAAAGAGTCGAAATGTTCCATCTTCTCAAAAAACATCTGATCTTCTTTGGCAAACCCGATATATTCGTCAGCAATAGACAAAACATTTCGTTTTTTCAAATTATGTGAGGGAAAAGAGACTCTCTCTCCCTGAGCAATAAAAGAAACATCTTTATTTAAGAAAATTCGCATGTCGTTTTGCGGTGTTATTTCCAGATCATAATCCATTAGTATATCAGCCTCACAGGCAGCATCCGCATCTTCATAGGCAATGAAATCTACTCCGAGTTTTTGCAATTCCGCTCCCAGCAAAATACAAAACCCGTCATCAGGATACTTTACATAGGCGGTATTGCGTCCAAGCTTTTCTTTAAGCGCTTCATTTTTAAGCGTTACATGTAAGAGCGGCCGCTCAATACCAAGTAGAGCATTAAACTCCTCTGTAATCAAGGAGAGGTGGTCTGTTATTTTTGTCGCATTTATCATCATAAGTATAGAATCATTGTGCATTGTGGCCGTTGTATAAAAAAGACGGTACCCCATTGTCGTTTTTATAAGCAGTTTTTTCTCATCTTTGAGTGCTTTTGCCGCCACCTCAAACATCGTACGAAAACTTCCTGCATCATTGGCATAGCGTTCACTCGATTTGTTTACAAGACGTACCGGTACACCACACTCCTGGCAGCTGTTAATATGATGTGATTCTCTAAAACCGGCACTTTGCATCTCTACTTTACACGATTCACAGGGAACAACAAATTTCATAGAAGTGTTTTTTCGCTCATAGGGATAGGTATTTAGAAAACTGTAATTACCCCCGCAACAGCTACATGAGGTAAATGGGTAGTAATACCTGCGTGAACTTACATCAAACATCTCTTTTTGACAGGAGGGACATAGTCCTAAATTTAAAGGATATTCATTCTTTAATTCTATGCTTGAAGAGACTTCTTCCTCATTTTTATAACTTTTAGAAGATTTTAAGAAGATAGAAGCCGGCAGTTTTTGTGCAATTGTATCAAGACACGCTTGTAAATTTCCATGTTCTGATGCAAAAGCACAAATGATTTTTCCCTCTCTTTGCGATATGTCTGCAACAATATCATAAGTTTTTACAATAGATACGATTGTATTATAAAGATAGTTTTGAGAAGATGTTGTGTGTAATTCCAAGATGAATGCCATTGAATGCCTTTTAAATGATTTTTCTGTGTCAGAAAGAAGCGCTATGCTTCTTTCTCTTTAACAAATTTGGTACCGCTGACAACAATACCGATGTCTCCCTCTTTCCAAAATATGGTACGCCATACCTGATAATAGATATGAAATGCCACCCAGGAAAGGATAAACCACATAGTCATATGATGCACAATACGCACATCCATAATATTTGTTCCCGTTGCCGTTGAACCAATCATCCATGATGAAACCGGCAGGGTCCAGTCTGTCACCAAATGCAACATCCAGGGCCACCATGATCCGATAGAACTCAACCCGGATTCAAGCCCGTGTACATAGAGTTGCAGTCCGGTCAAAAGCATCCATGCAAGCATTAAGTGAAACAGCAAAAAGAAAACAGTATTGAAACTGTCACTATGGGTAGAGTCAAACTTTTTACGGCGGTTCAACATAACAAGGTTTATGATTACCTCAAAAAATTCCTTGATGTTTCCTGCCGTCGGAATTATCTTTTTATATGGCTTTTCAAATCTTGAAAAGAAATAAAGATACGCGATGACAATACTGCTGACATCAAATATGATTGCAATCATAAAATGCACCCATCGGTTCCATGCCATCACATACTTCATAACAGCAGGTTCAGCAATCAGTGTCTGATAATAAGGATGCCCTATATAGAGTCCGGTTATCACCGCACCTACCATGCTGAATGCGACAACCCAGTGGTTGAGTCGCATAAAAGCCGTCATCCTTTTGACTTGTTTGTATTTAGGTTTCATAATTGTTCTCCTTAGATACTGCAACCGGTATCTATTTTATAGACACCGAGTTCCTTACCCTTTGTATCAACAACATGCACTGCACACGCGATACAAGGATCAAAACTATGAATGGTACGAATAATTTCAAGAGGCTGCTCTGGGTCTGCTACTTTTGTACCGATAAGTGCTGCTTCGTATGCTCCCAAACGGCCTTTGTAATCTCGTGGTGCAGCATTCCATGTTGAAGGCACTACTGCCTGATAATTGGAAATTTTTCCGTTTTCTACTCTTACCCAGTGACCGAGTGCTCCACGAGGTGCTTCGGCAAGTCCCATCCCTTTTGTCTTCACACTGACCTTGTCAAAATCAAATTCTGTCCATGTTCGCAAATCTCCGCTTGCTGCATTTGCAGCCAACTCATCTACCCACTCAACCATGACATCAGCCATCAGTTCAGTCTCAATTGCACGGGCGGCTGTACGTCCGACTGTACTGAAAAGTACCGCCGTCGGTAAATTACCGCGTTTGAGGAAGTTTGTTACGTATTTTGTAATACGCTCATCTTTTTTGGCAACACCGACAACCATACGCGCCAAAGGTCCGACTTCAACACGGGTATCATTGTAAATCGGTGACTTGATCCAGGAGTATTTTTCATTAGTTTTAAGGTAGGCTATGCCATCCTCTTTTTTATCAAGTCCGGTATATTCAGGAATGGTTGTACCATCATACGGATGTTCGGGTTTTCCTGTACCTGCATACCATGAATGTGTGACATCTTCTGCAATTTTTTGCGGATCAACATCTTCAACTTTTGACAAATCGCCGCCATAGACAATCCCACTAGGAAAAAGTGTTTTTGCTTTGTAAAAACCGGTATCATCAAGTCTGAAATCCCCATAGGTCATATAGTTTAGCAGACCTCCGCCGGTTCCACCGACACCTTTGCCCTGCATAAGTTCAGTAAATGTCGCTTTTGAGTCCGTTGCCTCATCGGCATACATTGTTCCGGCCATATAAACATCCGGAAGGTAGGCCTGCTTGACAAACTTTGTGGTATCTTGTAAAAGCTGTTTAAACAAAGCAATTCTTGCAGGGTTTTGAATATCCTGCACACAGGTCACCCCACCGACAACAATAGACTGCGGATGCGGATTTTTCCCGCCAAAAATAGCCTGCATTTTTGCCATATCTCTTTGAATATCAAGAGCTTTTAAGTAGTGTGCAACACCAATAAGATTTTGTTCAGGTGTAAGCTTATAGTGCTTATTACCCCAGTAACCATTTCCAAAGATTCCAAGACGACCCTGCTTTACAAATTTAGCAACACGATCTTGAATCTCTTTAAAGGATGTCCCACCAGCGATAAAAGGTGCTGTACCTGCTACACCTGCCCATTTTTCTGCTTCTTTTGCCGCTTTTTTCGGATCTGCCGAGAGTGCTGAAACAACATCCACAAAATCAAGTGCATGCAGGTGGTAAAAGTGCACCAAATGGTCATGCATATAAAGCGCCCCTTGAATAAGGTTACGCACCAAACGCGCATTTTTAGGAATGGTAATATCAAAAGCATCTTCTACAGCTTCAATACTTCTCTGATAATGCGTTCCCGTACAAACACCACAAATACGCATGGCCAACAATCCCGCATCGCGTGGATCACGCCCTTTTAAAATTGTCTCAATCCCTCTAAAGAGTGTTGAGGAAGCATACGCATCTACAATTGTATTGTTCTCATCTATAATTGCCTCTATTCTTAAATGACCCTCGATTCTTGTTATAGGGTCAACTACTATATGTTTCTTTGCCATTATGCTTCTCCTCCATCTTCTTTCTTCCCTGCTACTGCACTGGCCACTGCATGAATACCTATACCGATACCCGCTGCGGTCAAGAGTCCCAAACCAAACTCATCAACAGTTTTTTCCACACCGCCGGTAGGTGCTTTTATTTTCGCATCTGCCATTGGTCTCTCGTATGCATATTTATCCCAGAAATCCGGTTCTGAACAACCGATACATCCACGACCTACACCAACAGGCCAGTTTACACCCTCGTTATATCTTACTATAGAACAGTTGTTGAATGTCATTGGACCTTTACAGCCGACTTTATAGAGACAAAAGTTGTTTTTTGCACCCTCGTCACCCCACTCTTCCACATATTCACCTGCATCAAAGTGTGCACGACGCTCACAGTTGTCATGAATTCTATATCCAAAAGCAAACTTCGGACGAAGCAGTGAATCCAGTTCCGGAACCTGTCCGGTTAAGATGTAGTGCAAAATAACTCCTACCATATTTGCAGGATTGGCAGGACAGGCAGGAATATTGATAAGAGGTTTGCCCTGTATAACATCCATCACACCAACTGCACCTGTCGGATTTGGAGCAGCCGCAGGAACTCCTCCAAAAGTCGCACAGCTTCCAACTGCAACAACAGCAGCTGCATGTTTTGCTACACGCAACAGGTGGTCATGCATAGTCTCACCGCTTGCACCTATAGTTCCAAACTGTCCGTTCATACCAAGAGGTACCGCTCCCTCTACAAACAGAAGGTATTTGTCTTTAAAAGTCTCCATCGCATCTTCAAGCTGTTTTTCAGCCTGATGTCCTGAAGCAGCCTGAAGTGTTTCGTGAAACTCCAAAGAGATAATATCAAGTACAATTTCATCAATTTGTGGTCCATCTGAACGTAGTAGTGCCTCTGAATTTCCTGCGCAGTCTGAGAGTTCCAGCCAGATAACAGGCGCTCTGTTCATAAGCAGCGCAGCGTCAGCTACAAGCGGAGTAAAAGAAGCCGGAAGCATAAGCATACCGGTTACTGCACTTGCCCACTTTAAAAAATCCCTTCTCTCGATTCCCTGCATCTCCAAAACATCAGTAATGTCCAGTCTGTTATTTATCGGTTGTTGCGTTTTTAACTCTTCAATACGGGCCTGACACTTTTCAAACAGCTTTTCATAATAAGCATCCCCTTTATTTGTCTCAACGCGTGCACTTTTTGATGTAAAGAGTTTTTTTACACCTTCAATTCTATCCGCCATAGCTGACTCCTTCTCTATTTATGAATAATCATTCACATATTACAAAAGAATAACTTAAACAAATATAAGAATTTTTAAATTAAACTAAATTTGTTTTTTTCCTATATTGTTTTGGAACTAAACTAGTGAGTAGTACACACAGAACAGACATCAAAGGTACGAAATATAAATTTTGCATCTGCCTGTGAGCAATGCAGCATTGCCTGTTGTGCGGGGGAAGGGTTTTCTTTTGTGCCGCTTGCTATATTGTACTGTGTCGGAGTGATGATTTTGTAAGACTTTATAATACCCTCTTTTATTTGCACTCTGTGAATTAACGGCCCTCTGGGTGCTTCCACAACCCCTTCTCCTATTCCTGAGATGTTTTTAAGCGCAATAGTCTCTATGCAGGATACTTCACTGATATCTATCTCATCTAAAAGTTTTTTACAAAACGCAAGAAGGTGTGCAGTTTCATAAATACGCGCCATAACACGGGTATAGGCACTGTCTTTAAATCTTCTGTGCATATTTTTTATGAGTTTGAACTCTTTTGCCATGCAACGTGCAAGGGGACCTGTTTCATAAAACTGCTTTTTATAAAGAGCATTTTTCGCGTAACTTTTCTCATCCGGCGCATAGGCATCTTGGGTATCTATATATTTTGAAACTACCTTGAAAAGCTTTGTCCCTTTTACTTTTGCAGCATGGGAAAACTCATGAGTACCCAGACTTAAAAAAGCATCTTTGGCATGACCTTTTTTCTGCATTCCCAAATCTATCAATAAATGCTCTATTTTTGCAAAATCACTCTCAAGCGATGCAAAATCTTTACATGATTCAAAAGATAAAAACTCCTCAACACTCACTCCTAAAGTCTCTGTTTCAAAATACTCTGTCAGTTTTTGCAAATGACTTTTTGCCTTTGTAAGGTCCACGTAGGTAAAATCACTTGTAATCCCTCCGGGAACCATATAAGAAGAGTGTGGCCACTGTCCGGCAAAAATTGCCAGAATTTTTGTTGCCAAAGAAGCACCATAGGCACCTTTAAGAGGAGTATTGAGCAGTTCTTTTGATCCGCAAAGTTCTTTGAGATGCGGGACAAGCACCAAATAAATCCATTTCAGATGGTTTTGAATAAGTTCCAAAACAAGAGTAAGTTCTCGTACCTTTGATGCTTTTTGTGTTATATTTACAGTAAAGCCACTGTTTTTATAAGCATCTTCTATGGCTCTCACACTTGCCAAAACATGAGAATGTCCGCAAATACCGCATACTCTTGGAGTAATCACCAAAGCATCCATAGCATTTTTGCCTTCAAGCATCTTTTCCATACCTCTGAAATGAGGAAAGGCTATGGTTACAAAATCGACGAGATTGTCTTTCATATCAAAATAGAGTGAGGCTTCACCCTCTATCTGCTCAAGTATTGTTTTTGTAATCAATCAAAGGCTCCTCAAGTCGTTTTATATGGAATGTTTTTGCAATACCTGTTACAGTCAGGTAAGCTCTCTTTGGTACACCGACAGGAGCATCTGCCGGTATGGACATATTTGTTTTTGTCTCAAAAAAATTTGTTCTTGGAAAGTCACTCTCTGTACAGCCAAAACAGGGTGTTCCCGATCTTGTTTTGGAATTTACACCATTCCAGAGAATTGTATTGCATGATCCGTGTGTCATCGGTGCGCGACAACCCTGCTTGTAAAACAGGCAGCCTTCCTTTTGACCAAAATGGTTCACATCCACTTTCCATTCAAAATATTCGTTTCGTGTGCAGCCGTGATGCACCAGGGAGCTGTAAAGTTCCTGTGGTCTGTGTTCTTCATCAAGAACAATCTTGCGTCTGTCAATAATCATATTCAATGTAAAACCCAGCCACTCCGGATGAACCGGACATCCGGATAAGTTAATAATTTTTTCATTATATTCCTGCAGCGGACCATTTTTATCGTTTTCATTAAAAAGTATACCGGAATTTGTCTGGGGAGAAGTCGCCTTGAATATGCCGCCAAAACTGGCACAGGTACCGACTGCTATAATGTATTTGGCATTTTTTGCATAATGGCGAAGTATTTTGTCTACAAAAACACCTGCCCTTTTTAAAGACGGATCATATGCCCCTTCAAATATCAAAACATCACAGCCTGTTTTACACTCCGCCATTTCACTTAAAGCGTATTTTGCAGGTAAAAGAGGATGGTGTAAAAACTCTATCTTTTCTAACAGTTCGCCTAGGTAATCCAGATTTAAAAAAGAGTGAGCATTCCCGTTACATGTAAGGCCCTGCAGCCAAAAAACTTTTAATTTATGTTCTTGTTTTGAGTGCATTATAAATGTTCTCAGAAATTGACTGTTTATAATCATCCAATGGTTCAGGAAGAATTTTTTCACCGTAAAGAAATACCATACCACCCAAATAGCCCATAAAAAGCCCAAAAGCTGAGAAGAAATCCTGATCATGCAGCTCACCTGAAGCCACACCGTTTTCAAAAAATATCATCATTTCCGTAATAAAAGGAGAAACACATATCATTCCCTCGCATCCGTCTTTAAAAACTTCTCTATTTGAGAGGTAGACACGTAAAAAATACTCTATCATCTCCGGTCTCTCTTTGGCCGTATCAAAATACATGGAGACAATTTTTTCAATTTTTTCCTGGGTGCGTATATCACTCTCATTGATACAACGGATATTTTTCCCAAGATATTCTGATATATACATAATGAGTTCTTTTGCCAGAATATCTTTTGAACTAAAATAGTTGTAAAAGTTACCGACACTCATACCGACTTTTTTCGCTATGTCAGGAATGGTTGTAATATAAAATCCGTTTTCAGAAAAAAGTTCCAGTGCCGCAGAAATTATTCCGTTTTTACGCTCTTCTTTTGTTGCTCTTGCCATACTCTTCCCAATAATTATATTTTCTGATTATAGCACCTTATCAGTGTAAGTGCAAAAATTATCTACCTAAATCAGCCTAAAAAGTAACGTATAGAAGCAAAGCCGTAGACATTTGTTTCACTTATCGCATCAATCTGCTCTTGCGTGACAATCCCGCCAAGGGCAAAAATTTTGACATCTGTCATCCCCGCTATACTCTGTAAATCCTGCACACCTTTGGGTTCCCCTTTACCCGGAGACGAAAATACAGGGCTATACGTCACATAATCAGCTCCCATCGCCTCGGCTACATGTACTTCATCATGCGTATGTGTACTGATGATGACTTCAAGTCCCAGTTCTTTTGCTTTTTCAATGTCATCAAACTGTTGTGATGTCAAATGCACGCCATCTGCACCCAATTCCTTAGCCAAGTTATATTCTTGGTGCAAAAACACCTTGAGTTCGTGTAAGGGTTTGCACATTTGCACAAAATTTTGTGCTTCTGTTGCATAATTTTTATTTTCTTTGTCACGGTACAGGGCAAAATCCGGCCTATGTTTTCTGAGTTGAAAATACGAAGGTGTGGATGTTATAAGATACTTTTTCATTATTTTTTCAACAAAGGATTTTGAAAATCTATTTTCTGCACATCCACATTTTTTGCATAACGCTCTGCCATTGCACTGACATGATAGTCAAGTCTGTCAAGCAGATAAAGCTCGGGTTTTGTATATTTTGCTTTTGCTTCTTGTATATAATTTTGCAAAAATGCCAAAGCCTTTGTTTCATCTTCAAACTTTATGTCGGCTATCATCTTTTGTATCACTTCATATTCATCCCCGCAGGCAGACAAAAAATCATAACTTAAATCCATAGTTTTAAGGTTGTGATGTGCTTTGGAAAATGCAAAATGATTATAGAGCATACAGCCTACAAAATATTCAATATCCGAGGGTTCATATTCGGAGTATTGGTTTGCTTCGTCTGCAAAATGTTTATGCCAGATATTTAAAATTTCTTCTATTTTTTTATCCATTTTCTCTCTCTGTTTTTTTGCGTATTATACTCAAGTATGATAAACTTAGGCTATGATAAAATTAAACAATGCCTCTTCCAAGCAGTTACATGTAATCCTGCCAAATACCAACAAAGCTTTGGCGGAGGTTTTAAAAAGTGTTTCTCCACAGGAGTTGCAGAGACTCAGTAAAGCAAAAGATTTGGGTTCTGTTTTGGATGCCCTGCTTAAACAGTCTCTTCATGCAGACACCAAACAAAACCAACTCTTGCTTGATTTGTTGAAAAACAATCCGACACTGAAAAATCTGACAAATACAAATGCAACACTCAAAGAGCTTCTACACACCTTAAGACAGAACAAAACCTCACTGCCTTTGGAAAAAACACTTGAAAAAATTTTGACAAACATCCAAGACATACATCCAAAAGATCTCAAAACAAAACTCAAAAATTCCGGTATTTTTTTAGAAGCAAACATCAAAAACGCAACAAACCCAAAAGAGGTTTTTGCATCCGATCTTAAAGCAGTTTTACTCAAAGTACATGAAGAACTCAGTAATTCTGCACAGCCAAACAAACAAGAAATTCTCAAAGCTATAGACAAACTCCTGCTTCAGATTGACTACAACCAACTCATCTCACACCTTCAAAATTCTGCATCACTCTACATTCCTTATCGCTGGGATGCACTCGAAGAAGGCAATATAACGCTTAAAAATGCAAAAAACAAGAAATTTTTTTGCGACATTCATCTCCAGTTAAAAGAGTACGGTGAACTTGACTTACGATTGGCACTTTTTGAAGAAAATCAACTGAGTATAAATATCAGTACTAAAAATGAAACACTCAAGTCTCTTTTGCAAAACAATATGCCAAGCCTCAAAAAACAGCTATTACATGTAAATATAGTGCCAAAAGACATCCGTTTTACACAGACAGAGCAAAACAAATATGAAAAGCAGGTAAATGATGATTTGGAGATGGGTTTTGAGGTAAAAGTATGAAAACAAAAGCCGTCGCACTCAAATATGACAAAGAAAAAAACCAGGCCCCCCTGGTCAGCGCCAAAGGTGAAGGAAAAACGGCACAAAAAATCATCCAACTCGCCAAAGAAAACGGTGTACCGCTTAAAAAAGATGAAGACTTGGTAGAACTTTTGTCTAAAGTGGAATTGGACAAAGAAGTTCCACCGCAAATGTACAAAGCAATTGCCGAAGTTTTTAGCTTTATTTATTCAGTTACAAGAGACAAATAAAAACTATACATACCTAACCCATAGGGTATAAAATTTCCTGATGCACTTTGTCACAGGCGTCAAGCACTTCCTGTGAAAGTTCTAAATCCATTGCCGCCAAACTCGCATCAAGTTGTGCTGATTGTGTGGCACCTATAATAGTGGATGCGACAAAAGAGAACTGTTTGGACCAGGCAATCGCCATAGTTACCGGGTCAAGCCCTGCATCATGTGCTATTTTTAAATATTTTTGCGTCGAGACAAGCGTCTTGTCATTTAAAAATCTTTGTGCCATGGCTCTTTGTCTTGCATTTTTTGACTGTACATACGTTGCAAATCTTCCTGTTGTATTATTTGTCTGATTGTATTTGCCGCTCAAGACTCCGCCTGCAAGTGGTGAATACGGTAAAAGCGAAATCTGTTCTTTTTCACAAAGCACAGCAAGTTCATCCAAAAATCTTCGATTTAAAAGAGAAAAATTGTTTTGAATAGACTCAAATCGGGCATATCCTTTGAATTCGCTTGTCATCAGTGCTTTTGAAGTACCATATGCCGTATCGTTGGACGTTCCGATATAACGTACCTTGCCGCTTTTCACAAGCCTGTCGAAAGCTTTAAGACTCTCCTCAATCGGCACTATGGTATCCGGCCAGTGCATCTGGTACAAATCTATATAGTCAGTACCCAAACGTTTGAGACTTCCCTCAACCGCCCTCTCAATATGAAAACTGTCTATCGCTGTCAGTCCGTGACGAACAGGCGGAACAAACCAACCGTTTGCAGCCCCTGCAACCTTTGTAGCAAGTATAATGCTCTCACGCGGTTTTGTTTTGAGCCATCGTCCTACTATTTCTTCCGTTATACCGGCTAGTTTTGCAGAGGGAGGAACAGGATACAACTCTGCCGTATCAAAAAAATTCACCCCCGCATCATACGCTTTGTCCATAATTTCAAAAGCTACTTTTTCATCAGGTGTCTGCGTTCCAAAGGTCATAGTTCCAAGACATATCGGGCTTACTCGTAAACCTGTTTTTCCTATATATCTGAACTGCATTACTTTAATTCTCCCCAATTATCGCCAATATTCAAACTTGCTTTTAACGGTATATTTAACTCTACAATATGATCCATAATATCTCTAAATCTATTACCAAGTTCATCAGCCACTTTTTCATCGACTTCAAAAATCAGTTCATCGTGGATTTGTAACAGCATTTTTGCCGGCAGTTTTTCCTCATTAATAACAGTATGGATTTTATTCATACTGAGTTTTATAATATCACTCACACTTCCCTGAAAAACAGTATTGACCGCTTCTCTTTCATAGGCTGCTCTGTACATCGGTGTTGCATTTTCATAGTCAAAATAGCGTCTGCGTTTGAGCAGTGTTTCTACATATCCTTGCTGCTTTGAAAGTTCTACTATGGAGCGAAAATAATTTTTCACCGTTGGGAAAGATGTAAAATACTTCTCGATAATTGCTTTTGCCTCTTTGGTTGTAATGCCCAGAGTATCTGAGAGTTTTTTCTGTCCCATTCCGTAAAGCAGTCCAAAATTTACCGTTTTGGCTATATTTCTTTTTGCCGGTGCTTCTTCTTCGCCAAACAAAACTACAGCAGTCTGTAAGTGAATATCTTTGTCATGCATAAAAGCATCCACCAAAACAGGATCCTGTGAAAAGTGTGCCAAAAGGCGCAGTTCCATCTGTGAGTAATCAATACCTATAAGTTTTTTACCCTCACCGGCTACAAATGCTCTACGGATTTTTGCACCAAGTGGTGTTCTTGTCGGAATATTTTGAAGATTCGGATTCTTTGAGCTCAATCTTCCTGTTGCCGTTCCGGTTTGCACAAAAGAGGTATGAATTCTATGGCGTTCATCTTCATCTGCCAGTTTTAAGAGCGGATCTATATAGGTAGAGTAGAGTTTATGTACTTCACGATACTCCAGTAGTTTTGGAATGACGGGATGTTTCTCTTTTAAGGAACTGAGCACTTTTTCATCTGTAGAGTAGCCTGTTTTTGTCTTTTTTCCCACAGGAAGTTCGAGTTTTTCAAAAAGTATTTTTCCCAACTGCTGTGTTGAATTAATGTTAAACTCACTTCCCACAAGTTCATAAATACTTTTTGTCAGATGTTCCAGTGTCTCTTTTACCTCAACCAAAAACTTCTCCAAAAAGGCTGTGTCTACTTCTATGCCCTCTTCTTCCATTTTCAAAAGCGTATGAATAAACGGAATTTCAACTCTTTTTGCCTCTTCTATGAGGTGTGTCGCATCCTGGAGTTCCAGTTTTTGTAAAAAGAGTTTATAGAGTTTTCGTGTTATAAAAGCATCTTCTGCGGCATATACACAGGCATCATCAAGTTCCACGGTAGAAAAATTTTCTCCTTTTTTTACCGTATCTTTAAAATGCACCATTTCATGCCCTAAGAGTTTGTCAGAAAGTTTGTCAAGACTTAAAGCCGATTCAGGATTAATCAGCCATGCCAAAATCATACTGTCACAATATATAGGCAACTCTTTTTCGTCTAAAAAACGTGTGACAAAATGCAAATCAAATTTTATGTTGTGACCGACTACACGAGAGTTAAAAATACGACGCATGGCACTTTTTGCAACCTCTTTGCTTACCTGATCGGCAACACCCAAATAAAAATGCCCAAAAGGCACATAATAGGCCTCTTCATCATTAAAAGAGAAACTAAAACCTACAAGCTTGTGTTTTATATAGTCAAGCCCTGTTGTCTCAGTATCAAAAGCAACGAGTGTCTCTGCATCAAGTTTGTCCAGCACTGCATTGAGCTCTTTTTCATCTGTTAAAAGAGTTGCTTTAAAATCCAGTTTTGAAGCTTTTTCTTCACACGATTGCTGAAGTTTTTTTGCGCTCTCCTGACGCTCAGGACTTACCATATTTTTTGCATGTAATGTTCTGAGTATTGCATTTTGTTCATATTTGACAAGTTCATCATAAATATTTAAAAATGGATTTTCAATATCCATTTTATACTCTTCAAAATCAAAATCTTTACAGTCAAAAACATCAGGATGCAGAGTCACAAGCTCTTTTGACATATACGCCTGTTCTTTTGACTCAAGCAGTTTTTTTTGCGTTGCTCCTTTGATTTCGTCTATATGAGCATAAATATTGTCAAGTGACCCATACTCTTTGAGAAGTTTTTCGGCACCGACTTTGCCTATACCTTTAACGCCCGGAACATTATCTGCACTATCTCCGAGGATGGACTGATAGTCTATAAACTGTTTTGGAGTCACGCCATATTTATCATAACAGTCTTTTTCATTAATATACTTTCTTTTAATCGCATCAACTAAAACAACATTGTCATCATCTATCAGTTGACACAAATCCTTGTCATGAGACACTATACGTACTTTATACCCTTTTTCTTTTGCACACTTTACGAGAGTAGCAATAATATCATCTGCTTCAAACCCACTCTTGCCAAGTGTTTTGTATCCCATCTTGTTTATCCATTCTATGGCTACAGGAAGTTGCTGTGTCAGTTCCGGCGGAGGAGCACTGCGGTTTGCTTTGTAGTTGACATCTATTTCATTTCTAAAGGTATCCCCTTTGAAATCTATGGCAAAAATTATATAATCACTGTCATGTTCTTTTTGCAGGGTTGCTATAAAGTTTGTAAAGCCTGTCAAAAGTCCGGTCGGAAAACCATCCTTTGTGCGTAAATGCTGAGGGAGTGCGTAAAAACTCCGAAAGAAAAATCCGAATGTGTCTATAACTGTAACTGTTTTACTCATGAAGAAACCTCTGCAGCATCAAGCATATCATTGATTGTCTCTTGCAGTATGCTCGCATCGCAACCGCTGTCTTTGGCACGTTTGAGTCCAAAATTCATTGCCTGCTCGGACAAAGGACTATTAACAGGAATGACAGTCTTGACTATATTCAAAGCAGTAGCATACTCCTGTACCTCTTCCGGTGCACTCAAAGGATTGTCCGCATAACGAATCATCTCCACAAATTCTTTTTCAAAACCCCAGTGCTCAAAGATTTTTGCTGTTACCTGAGAACTTGTCACTTCTACATATGCTTTTTCCAGCTCTGCCAAATTGTTTGAATGCTCTGCTTCTGATTGAAAACTCACACCTTCATCTTCCTGGATTACATCACTTGCTATGAGAATTTTTCCGGTTTCTTGCAAAAATGCAGCCAAATACAATGTATCAGCCTTTTGTTTATCTATTTTTGTATACCATTTACGCATAAGCGTTGCCTGCATACTGGAGATTTCTGCAAATTTTTCACTTGTTACTCCGTAAGGTTGCATATCTACATTTAAAAGTTTACGAACAGAATTTCCAAGCGCAATAGAGCGTGTCATACTCATACCAAAAAGTGAAACAGCCTGTGCAACACTTTTAATCTCTCTCCCAAACCCATACAAAGGAGAATTGGCATGTTTAAGTAAATTGGCAACTATCATAGGATCACGTTCCACAACCTTGACCAAGTCACCGACACCGGCCTCTTCATCCGCATAAACCCGGTTAATATCAATAATGGTTTTTGAAAGAGGAGGAAGCGATTTTATACTCTCAATTATTGAGCTCTTCATAAAATAAGCCTTTATTTTTCTTTTATTATAACATATTGTGCTAAAATGTTTTTAGAGCGAATACAACAAGGTTCTTGGAATGGAAACATATGATGATAATTTAAGCGGATTGACACAAGAAGAAGTACAAAAACGCCTGGAAAAATACGGCTACAATGAATTAAATGAAAAAGAAGAGAGTTGGCTGCATCGACTTTTACGGCGATTTTGGGGACCTATTCCGTGGATGATTGAAACGGCTGCTGTTCTTTCTGCCATTGCACGCAGGTGGGAAGATTTTGCTGTCATCTTGTTTATGCTGCTTGTCAATGCTTTTGTTGATTTTTATCAAGAGTCAAAAGCATTGAGTGCCATTGCCGTTTTAAAGAAAAAACTGGCAAGAAAAGCACTTGTTTTGCGTGAGGGAAGATGGCAGAGTATTGATGCAAAAGAGCTTGTACCCGATGATATTATCAAAGTAAAAATAGGAGATGTTGTTCCGGCAGACTGTAAACTCCTGGGCGGAGGAGAGTTTCTGCAGGTTGACCAGTCTGCACTGACAGGAGAATCTCTGCCTGTCAACAAACAGGCCGAGGATGATCTTTATGCCAATGCCATTATCAAACAGGGTGAAATGACAGCACGTGTAACAGCTACTGGAATTAACACCTACTTTGGCAAAACGGTCGGTCTTGTCGCTAAGGCTGAAAAAGAGGAGCAGGGACATTTCCAAAAAATGGTTATCAAAGTGGGAGATTTTCTCATTGCTGTGACCGTTGTCCTTATAGGGATTATCATCTGGCATGGAATCTCCAGAGGCGAACCGCTTTTGGACCTGCTGATATTTGCGCTTATTTTAACCATTTCGGCGATTCCTGTGGCAATGCCTGCAGTTTTGACAGTGACTATGGCACTCGGTGCCAGAGTCCTGGCAACCAAAGAGGCCATTGTTACCAAACTCTCGGCCATTGAAGAAGCAGCCGGCATGGACATTTTGTGTTCAGATAAAACAGGTACGCTCACGCAAAACATTATGAGTCTTGCCAAGCCGTATCTTGTCGGAGACTTTACTCAAGAGCAGCTGCTGCTTTATGCTGCATATGCCAGCAAAAAAGAGAATGAAGACCCGATAGAAAAGCCGATTTTTGACTATATTGAGGCGCATAACCTCAGCAAAGAACTTCAAAAATCAAAGATGAAAAAGTTCATCCCTTTTGATCCGGTACATAAAAAAACAGAAGGCGTCTTTGAGGATGGATTCATTTATACCAAAGGGGCTCCTCAGGTTATTATAGAGTTATGTGATGAAAAAGAGTTTGATAAAAAAGAAGCCTACAAAAAGGTAGATGATTTTGCACAAAAAGGATTTCGAACACTTGGTGTGGCCTATAAAAAATGCGAAGAGGATCTCTACCATTTTGCCGGACTCATTCCGCTTTTTGATCCTCCGAGAGAGGACTCCAAGGAAGCCATAGCCGAAGCAAATGCAAAAGGTGTGGCGGTGAAAATGGTTACCGGCGACAATATCGCTGTTGCAAAATATATTGCCGGTATTTTAAATATCGGACAAGATATAGAAAACATCAAAGAGCTCAAAGGACAGAGTACAAAAGAGTACATCTATCTTTCAGAAATCATCGTACGTTCAATATTGAAAACTTTGCAAAAAGATGCGGACAAAGAGGAAATCAAAAAAGAGGTAGCCCAGATAGTCGAAGAAGTGCAAAAAGAGCTTGATGCACAGCCGCTTCCTGAGGGAACTGTCCGTCAGCATGAGAGTGAAATTGTCAAAATCATTGAAAATGCCGACGGTTTTGCACAGGTTTTTCCAGAAGACAAATACTTTATAGTAGACAAGCTTCAAAAAGCAGACCATATTGTCGGTATGACCGGTGACGGTGTCAATGATGCCCCTGCACTTAAAAAAGCCGACTGCGGTATTGCGGTAAGCGGTGCGACTGATGCCGCGCGGGCAGCAGCAGATATTGTGCTTATGGCTCCGGGTTTACATGTAATTGTAGATGCGATTGAGCAGGCACGTATAGTATTTGAGAGAATGAAAAGCTATGTTGTTTACCGTATAGCAGAAACCATTCGTATTTTGGCATTTATGACACTGGCTATTGTGGTGTTTGATTTTTATCCAATTACTGCGATTATGATTATTCTTTTGGCACTGCTCAATGATATTCCCATTATGGCAATTGCTTATGACAACACAAAAGTGGAAGAAAAACCGGTACGATGGGATATGAAAATCGTCTTTATTCTCTCGAGTTGGCTTGGAGTTGCCGGAGTGCTCAGCTCTTTTACCATCTTTTATATCACAATGGTCTATTTGAAATCACATCCCGATACGGCAATGTTCCTGCCCGAAGTTCCCTCATGGATTGATATGCATGATGATAAATCATTTTTGGGATTTGTCCAGACACTCTTCTTTGTCAAGCTTATTCTCGCCGGGCATTATACGATTTTTAACACCCGTATAGCTGACTGGTTCTTTAAAAAGCCCTATCCCTCATGGCCGCTTTTCCTGGCATCTTTTTTGACAGCACTCATCGGCACGGCCATAGGTCTGTACAGTTTTGGACTCATGACCAGAATCAACTGGCAATGGGCCCTCTTTTTATGGGGCTATGTAAGTGTATGGTTTGTGTTTAATGATATGGTCAAACGCATAGTTGTTCGATATTATGAAAAACGCTATGGAGAGGAGGCGCTGTAATGAAAAAAAAAGAATATAATGAAGAACTTTACAGGCTTCAGGTTGAACTTGTAAAATTTCAAAAAGAAGTTATTAAAAAAAACCTAAAAGTATGTATAATTTTTGAAGGTCGTGACGCTGCAGGAAAAGATGGTATGATAAAACGTTTTACCGAGCATTTAAGTCCTCGTGATGCCAGAGTGGTTGCACTTGGCAAACCAAGCGATATTGATAAAAAATCATGGTATTTTCAAAGATATGTCCCGGAACTCCCCATCGGTGGAGAAATGGTCTTTTTTAACCGCAGTTGGTACAACAGAGCCGGCGTGGAAAAAGTCATGAATTTTTGTACACAAAAGGAGTATGAAAATTTTATGAAAGAGGTAGGTAATTTTGAGCACCTCTTAGTCAATGCCGAAATGATTTTTATCAAGTATTATCTTGATATTTCAAAAGAAGAACAGGAAAAACGCCTCAAAGAGAGAAAAAAAGACCCTCTCAAGCAGTGGAAGCTCAGCCCGATTGACGAACAGGCACAAAAACACTGGAAAGCCTACTCAAATGCACGCGATGAGATGTTTAACAAAACCTCCTTTGTCTTTGCCCCCTGGTATGTTGTCCACAGTGATGACAAAAAAGCAGCACGAATCAATACCCTCAAACATTTTTTATCACAGGTTGATTATAAAGACAAGAACAAAGAGTGTTTACGCTTTGATCACAATGTCGTATGCCTTTTTGATGAGAGCTGTTATACAAAAGGATTGATTTATAAATGAGTTTAAATATTGATTTGGTACATTTTCTGGTTGTCACTGTTTTTAGCTTTTTGGTCGGACTCGAAGTCAAATCATACAGAAAACAGCATATCACTTCCAAAACAGAAAATCTTTTCTTTGGAGATGTACGCACCTACAGTTTTGTAGGAATTTTAGGCTTTGTTTTATTTGCGGTTGATTCGAGTCTGCATATTCTGTATGCGGGAGGGTTTTTATCAATTACACTCTTGTATGCCCTGCTCTATCAAAAAAATCTTCAAGAAAACCAACGCAGTATCCTGCTCTATATTGTCATGCTTTTAGTCTACTCTTTTGGCGCACTTATTCAGACACAGGCATTGTGGATGACAGCCCTGCTGTATGTCAGTATTGTTTTTATTCTAAATGTCAACAAAGAAGTTGAGAAGTTTACACAAGAGATCAATATCAGTGAATTTGAAACATTAAGTAAAATGATACTCCTCTCTGTCGTCATCCTGCCTCTGCTTCCCGATACAAAAATCATTCCCTACATTCCTCTTTCTCCTTTTAAAATCTGGCTGGCTGTTGTGGTGATTTCGGGCATCAGTTACGGTGGTTATATATTGCAAAAATATTTTTTCCCCTCCAAAGGCTACTACCTTACAGGAATATTTGGCGGCTCTTACTCTTCGACTGCGACAACTGTTGTACTGGCAAGAAAAGCAAAACAGCTGCAAGGGTATGCCGTCATAGATGCAGCGATTATTTCAGCAACCTCGGTGATGTATCTGCGTCTCATTGTCATTGCCTTGATTTTTAATATTGAGATTGGGAAAAGTCTGCTTTTTCCTTTTATACTCCTGGCACTTACAGGATTTCTGATTTCTCTGTTTTATTTGAAAAGCGGACAAAAAACCCAGGAAAATGTTGAAATTGTCGACCACAACCCTTTGGAACTCAAAACTGCTTTTTTGTTTGCCTTTTTGTTTGTTGCCATGATTGTCATTACCCATTTTGTGACGAAGCATTACGGAACATCAGGACTGGAAATACTCTCTTTTTTAGTCGGTTTTACCGATATTGATCCCTTTATTCTCTCTATACTGACAGGCAAGTTCTCTATCGAGGACACCCAGACAACTGCCGCTATAATGATAGCCGCAGGAAGCAACAACCTGCTTAAAGCTATTTATGCTTTATGGTTTGGTACAATAAAAAATACCTATAAATCGGCACTGTGGATTTCTCTCTTAGGTGTTATTACCATCGTATGGGGACTCTATTTTGAACATATATTTTAAGGAATTGTAAATGCAAAAAAATAAAACTGTTTTACCCTGGGAACATCCAAAACTGCAAGAAGAAGACCCGCAGTCATTAGAGCTTATAAAAACCATTATGAAAAGCCCGACATATGCAATGGCGGAAGAAGACAAAGAGTTCATTAACTCTTATGAGGCAAGAGGTGTCCGACTCGAACTTGATTACCTCAAACCGGAACTTCAAATGAAAAAACACGGCATAGAACATACCATAGTTGTCTTTGGAAGTGCACGGATAGTCGAGAAAGAGACTGCAATGAAACGGCTTTCGGCCATTGGAGAAATGCTGCAGAAAAAACCCAACAACAGAGACCTCTTACATGAACTATATGTTGCAGAACGGATGGTTGGCAAAAGTATTTACTATGATGATGCCAGAAAATTCGGTCAACTTGTAGGAAAAAGCGGAAAGAGTGCTGAAGACTGCCGTGTCACTATAATGACCGGAGGCGGTCCCGGCATTATGGAAGCAGCCAATCGCGGGGCCTATGATGTTGGAGCGAAAAGTATAGGTTTAAATATTAAACTGCCGCATGAGCAGTATCCCAACCCATATATTACCCCTGATTTATGTTTTTTGTTTCACTATTTTGCCATCAGAAAACTCCATTTTTTAAACCGTGCAAAAGCTTTGGTGATTTATCCGGGCGGATTTGGAACTTTTGATGAACTGTTTGAGACACTGACACTGATTCAAACAAGAAAATCACAGACAATTCCTGTGATCCTTGTCGGCAAAAGCTACTGGAACAAAGCAATAGATTTTGAATTTTTAAAAGATGAGGGTGTCATTGCCCCGCAGGATACAGAGATCATTACATTTGCAGACAATGCAGAAGAAGCTTGGCAATTCATTCTCTCATGGCATCAGGAACAGGGAACACCACTCTTGTAAGTAACGCAAGTACATTAAATTTTTACTTAATGACACTGCAACAGTGTTCTGAGAGGATTTGTCAAGTAGTCATACCCATTGTAAATCGTAAATATTCCATATAAAATCACAGCCACAGAAGAGAGGCTCATCATCATATTTCTAAAACTTGTTGCAGATGCCAGTGAAGATAAAAATCCTAAAGAAAACATTGCAGGGATGGTGCTAATACCAAAGATAAACATTACCAAAGCGCCGTAAAGCGGACTTGCCGTACTTGCAGCCGTGATGGCAAAAAAGTAGACAAAACCGCATGGAAGCAGACCGTTGAGCATTCCCAAAATAAAAAAACTTGTGTTTGATTTTGAATGCAAAATTTTTTGAAAAGATTTTTTGTAAAAACTTGATGAAGAGATGGAGTGTTCTATCACTGTCAAAAATTTTATTTTTCCCATTAAAGACAAACCTGCCAAAATCATGGCAGTTCCTGCGATGATGAGCAGTGTACCGTTTGCAGTATTGCTAAACGTTGCCACCCCGCCGATTGCACCAAAGAGTGCTCCTAAAATTGTATAAGTCAGTACACGTCCAAAGTTATACAGCAAATGGGCAACTGTTTTGGAGACCTTGGAGCTTGCAGGTTCAATTTTAATCGTTGAATAGGCAAGGACGATACCCCCGCACATACCGATACAGTGCCCAAAAGAGCCTAAAAAAGCAATAGTGACAATTGTTAGTAAATTTACCGTATCCACACTATTGTCCCAGTAGCTGTTTTCTTATTTTTGGATCTTTCATTGTTTCACCCCGGAGCATTTTTAGACGCATCGTATCAAAATCGACCATGCCCTCTTTTTTGTGCTCATAAGCTCCAAAACCATACCCCATAGGTGTCAGTTCATTTAATGTATAGTAGGCCTTTCTTCCGTCTATCCACCGGTGCGTATCTCTGCTCATTACCCATATAACAGCAGAATCTTTAAACTTTTTGTCACTGAGCCAATGCACAAAATCCCCATGATCATGAAAAAACCAGGTCTTCCCATCGGGTGCGACAACCTGAGAGGCATATGTCAAATCATCTATGACCATACCACAGTCACTGTCTTGAAACTTGTGCAACTCCATTTTCAAAGGCAGTTGCTTGAGATTTCCCTCTTTGATAACAACCATTTTCTGAGTTTTTTCCAAAGAGAGAAAAAGTGTAACAATAACAATAACAATAATTCCGATAAGAAGAATCGGCATAAATTTTTTCATATTTTTTTAACCTTTTTTTGAAATATATTCTTCAGCCTAATTAAACGGCTTTTTCAGAGCCCATCACCGCCATTAAGTTAAGTATTTATTTGGAACCGGTACTTTCTATGCTAAAGCATGACTTAGAAAAAAACTAAATTTTTTTCTGCAGTGCCGGCTGTTGCAATAGTCTTGCCACTCTCAGCCGGCACTGAAGTACCGGTTCCAAATAAATACTTAACTTAATGGCATCGAGGTTAAAACCTAGGTTCCAAAAAACTGCTTAACCTGATCGTATTGAATTACTCTTTATTCACATGGCACATTATATAGCGAAATTGTTACAGTTGTATTAATCTCTTCTTTTTTTACCTTTTCCCAGATCATCATAGTGCAAAAACCTTTGTAAATCCTCTTGCAAATCCTCGTCCAAAGCATCCCAGATTTCTTTTTTTTGGGCATATCTCGGGAGGTCTTCTTTTTTTGACTTTTTAATATCCCGGATAAGGTAATGATACCGTACAATTTTTTTCGTGTATTCGCTGATAAAAGGCCAGTTTTTTATAATCTGATAACTTTTCTCTTCATGGTCCGTAAAACTCCACTCATGAAACTCATAATCTTCCGCATCTTTCTTATAAGCGACAAAAGGCTTTCCGATATCATGCAAAAGTGCTGCAGCAAAAAACTTGAAATCTCCCGCTTTAAGCGCATAATATGTCACACGCAGAGTATGAACCAAAACACCGTGCTGATGCCATTTGTTCTGTGTAAAGAAGAGTGAATCCAAAAAAGCATAGGAAAATATTTTGTTGTTTGTTGTATTCACAGTGACTCCTTTGCCATAGGATGACATACTTCTACAGTATCTTTTAAATCCTGTTTTTGAATATGGGTGTATATTTGTGTTGTCAGCAGTGAAGCATGTCCTAAAAGTTCCTGTACTACCCGTAAATCGGCTCCGCCCCGAATCAGTGAAGTTGCATAAGAGTGACGCAGTACATGAGGGGAGACTCCAAGGTATTTTTGTGTTATTTTATACGCGGAAATCCGACTGAGTTTTCCTCCCTGGTAATTACACCAGACATACTCTTTTTGCATGTTACATGTAAGCAGATAGGCATCTATTGCCCCTTTTGCAACTTTTGCCAAAGGAACAATTCGCTCTTTTTCTCCTTTTGCATGCCTTACATGTAACCATCCGCCTTCTATATCGCCGAGTTCCAGTTCCAGACATTCGCTGATACGCGTGCCGCTTGCATATAAAAACAGTATAAGGGCATAGTCTCGCAAGCCTATCCAGTTGCTTCTGTCTATCAGGTCCAGACCGTGTAATATATCTTCATAAGATAAAAATTTCGGAAGAAGTTTTGGAATTTTTGCAAATTTCAGTTTTGTTTTTTCACTGCTGAACTGCTGCCTGTAGCAAAATTCAAAAAAAGCATTGACGGAGGAGAGTTTTCTGTTGAGTGTGCGTTTGTTTTCATACGAAGACAAAAGCGTCATAAGTTTTTGTGTGTCAAGAAAAATCAACGGTTTTGAGAGTTTTTCTTCAATGGCACACAAGTCACTTTTGTATGCCTCCACACTCTTTTTACTCAAAGCCCTTGTTACAGTAATATACTCTAAAAAAGCTTCCAGTTCGTTTGACATCTATTGTATAGAGATTTTCTCATTATCTACAAAGAAGGCTTTTTTACCGACAAAAACAAGCCCGTCATCCAAATCCACTTCATGAATGGTATAATCAAATGTTTTTTTATTGACCACTATCATATACCCCTCTTTTTCCAGAACATATAAATTATCTCCATCACTGATCATCCCCAAAAAGTGCGCAAAAGGAAACTTTATTTTAGACTCAAGCTGCAAAGAGGGTGTCAAGGAGAGTATTTCTCCCTGTTTTGTTGTAATATACAAAGCTTTTTCATCATGCACGATATTTCGTAATTCATATTTGGCACGCAGTTCTTTTTGCGAAAGTGACAAGATTTTGGAATCACTTGCGGCAATAATTTTATCATCAAATATACTGAAATAGACAATATTGTTAAAATAATCATCAGACGAGACTATGACAGTTCTGAGTCTTTTTTTCAGTTTTGTATTCACAATGATGACTTTGCCGTCCAATGTTGAAAAGATCACCAGATCATTCATAAAGTATGGCTGAACAATTCGAATATCATTTGCTATCGCTTTACCGCCCTGCTCTTTAAACAAGAGCTCTTTTGAAGGCATATCATATAAGGCTATTTCATTGTTGGCAAATAAAACTGCCAAAATATTATCTTTGACACCTGCGGTTGCTATTGTTCTTTTTAAGGCAAAATGTTTTGTCGTTTTCGCTGATTGCTCTGATGTAAGCGTCAAGTTTCCGTCAATTGCGGCAGATAAAACCCAACCGTCACTTTCTCCGAGTACCCTTTGATGTTCTTTGTCAATTTGTATGCTTATATTTCCGTCTCTGTCTAAAACTTTTCCATTATCCAAAAGTGCCATATTTGATGAAATATCAACTATTTCATCTTCAATTTTGGCATGATTTTTCCAGTCATAAGAAACTTTTTTTGGTGTAAAGACCTCTTTTGTACTACATCCGCTCAGCAATACAAGCATCATTGATGCTAAAAATATATATGTTTTCAAAGTCTATTTTACTCCATAGTGCATTAAAGCACGAGAAACCTGTGCCAATGGAGAGTTTACACTGATCATACTGAGTTTTGAATGTGCCTCTTCTATCTTTTTGTCATGCATCAGTAAAATTGCAAGTTGCACCTGAGCCAAGTCCTGGTATATGGCATCTTGTTTTTCAGCGTACTCTTCAAGTTTATTGATATCCTGAAGATTTTGTGCCACTTCATAACTTGACAAATCACCAAGCAGTAAAGCCTGAGAATTTTGCAGTTTTTCCAATTCTTTTATATTTTTGCTGACAACGGCCTGGGAATAGACCCAAAGATCATGCAGGTTTGGACTCAATGAAGCCAAAGTTGCCAGTGTCGCTTCATCTTTCGGATTCTTCTGTAATGTCAAAAGCGCCTGGTTTGCCGCTTCAAGTGTATGCTGTTTACTGATATTGTATGCAATGTCACCGGCTACAAACAGTGTAATTGCCACAACGGAACCTATCATCAACTTTTTATATTTTTTTATAAATTTCTCTGTAACCACTGCTTTTTCAAAAAACTTTTCTTCTGATGTCAGCTCTTCTTTTACCATTTCAATATTTTCTTTTAAACTCAAAAATTCTTCCTTATATCTATTCGATTGTTTTATAAAGTTTCTAATATTACCCATAAATAAGTTAAAGTTTTATCAAATATATGATAAAATCAAAATAAACTATTATACAGGACAGACAATGCAAGTAGATGACACACTATTAACACGACTGGAAAAACTTTCCTATTTACATGTAAGCGATGATAAACGTGAAGAAATTATATCGCAACTCTCAGAAATAGTAAGTTTTGTAGAGAATTTAAGTGAGTTGGATACAAGTGAAGTGGACAGTACTTTTGCTATGGATGACAGAGCAACACCTTTACGCGAAGACATTCCCCAGTGTGATATTACCATCAGCCAGGAAATTTTAAAGCACGCTCCAAAAAGTGCAGATGATTTTTTCATCGTTCCTAAAATTATTGAGTAGTTCCATGATAAAAGTTTATGGCATTAAGAACTGTGACAGCGTCAAAAAGGCACTCTCTTTTTTTAAAAAGCATGATCTTGCATATGAGCTTTTTGACTTTAAAACACAAAAACTTCCATGTGAGAAAATAGACTACTGGGTATCAAAAGTCGGCATCAAACCCCTCTTTAATACCAGAAGTACAACATACAGAAATCTCAAACTCAAAGAACTGAACCTGGATGCGCAACAGCAACAAGAGTGGCTCTGCACAGAAAACCTGCTGATTAAGCGTCCTGTCGTAGAGTACAACGATGATGTTCTTGTCGGTTTCAATGAAGAACAATACCAAAGGAGTTTTTTATGAATGAAGAAGCAAAAACAGAGAGTTCTACGCAACGCTTAGATATCAAAAAGCTGTTAAAAAGTGTCTTGGCATTTAAATCTTCGGATTTACACCTTGTTGTGGGCAGTGAACCGCAAATCAGAATAGACAAAGAGTTACGCGCTTTAAATCTTCCTGTGCTTACCGCCAATGATATTGAAGAGATGGCCTATTCTCTCATTGAAGACAAACAAAAGAAAGTTTTTGAAGAGCGCAATGAACTGGATTTCTCATTTGAACTCAAAGATGTTGGTCGTTTTCGTGCAAACTTTTACAGAACCATTCATGGAATTGCCTGTGCATTTCGTATGATTCCTATAGACATTCCAACACTTGATGAATATGGAAATCCACCTATTTTCAAAGAACTGGTAAAAAAAGAAAAAGGACTTATTTTGGTAACCGGTCCGACAGGTTCAGGTAAATCAACAACACTTGCTTCCATGTTACATGAGATAAATATGACAGAACGCCGTCATATTATCACCATTGAAGACCCTGTGGAATTCGTTCATAAAAACATCAAATCTCTTTTTTCCCAACGCGATGTTGGAAACAGTACAGAATCATTTGCCACAGCACTCAAATATTCACTAAGACAAGACCCTGATATCATCCTTATCGGGGAGATGCGTGATGCTGAAACCATCGGAGCAGCACTTACAGCAGCCGAAACCGGTCACCTGGTTTTTGGAACCCTGCACACAAACTCGGCTCCCGGAACAATTAACCGTATCATTGATGTATTTGACGGGGAAGAACAGGCCCAAATTCGGGCACAACTCTCCTCTTCTTTGGTAGCGGTTATTGCACAGACACTTATTCCAAGAATAGGCGGCGGTAAAGTGGCCACACAAGAGATACTTATTACAAATCCGGCAATCCAAAATCAAATACGAGAGGACAAAGTGCACCAGATTTATTCTCAAATGCAGTTAAACCAGCAAGAGACGCATATGACAACACAGACACAACAGCTCATAGAACTGCTTCAAAAAAATATTATCTCAAAAGAAAATGCCATTAAAAACTCCAACAGACCCGAAGAGTTAATGAAGATGATAGGTTCCCTTTAATTAAAGCTTAATATTTAAAACTTAATACTTTTGTAACACTCTTTTTATACTATATGCCTTTAACGAAAAAAAAGGATGAAAATGAAAAGAGATGTTTATATTTCCCTAATATGTGCACTTGCCATAAATGCATCTGCAGCAAGCATAAATCTGGATACCATCGAAATACAATCTTCCACAATTGATGACAAATATCAAGATAATACTACTGAAGTTTCAAACACATATACAATGAGTGGAACTGAAGTCGAAGAATTTCATGCACAAAATATTGCTGATGTTTTAAATACTATCCCAGGTGTTACTGTACGAAAAAATGAAAATGATTCTAACAAGATACATATAAGAGGTATCGGTGCCGAGATGTACATGGGTGAAAAGCCCGGTGTTGCCATAGTTATAGATGGGGTTCCTGTTCAAGAGCGCGCAGGAAGCATCAATATTGATATGGACAATATTGAATCTATTAAAGTTATTAAAGGAGGAGCTTCTTATCTGTATGGAAATGATGCACTTGCGGGGGCAATTATCATTACTACTAAAAGAGCAAAAGGAAAAAATGAAGGGGTTGTAGCAACAGAACAAGGAAGCTATGGTTACCAAAAATATATAGCCTCTTATAACTATGCAACAGAAAATTTTGCTACATATTTACAGGCAAATTACAAAAAGAGTGACGGATACTGGCAAGACTCTGATTACTGGACAAAGTCAATTAACGGTAAATTTCAGTATTATGTTGATGATACAAGTGATGTAACTTTTGGTTTTGACAAGACAAAAAGATATGAAAATGATACAGGTTCAATAACCTATGCAACATATGATCCAACAACACAAACATATACTTATAATGCAGATGTCAACAAAAAAAGTTATGGAGAAGTTGGATATGCCACGGATTATGATATTGACTTAACAAAACTTTTCATTACATACTCCAAAGATTTTGATAATGGCTCAAATCTTATGCTTCAAGTTTATCAATATGATGATACAACTACCAACCAAAGTGCCGCCTTTGATTCTAATCGTGACGGCTTAAGAGATGACCATCTTTATGACAGTTATGCAAATACACTCCAAAAAGGAGTAAAATCCGAATACCGAATTGATGGAACTTTTGCAGCCACTATGCTTGGAATTGACATAGCTCGTAACAAAGAGGATAAAAACAGTAAATATAGAGTAAACTCTACCGATCGTGCTGGCGTATTACATCCAATCGGAGAAGTTGCCAGCGATACAACTTCAAAAGAAAATATCAGCGCCGTTTATGCAGAATTAAAATATGCTTTTACACAAAAACTCACTACAACTTTTAATGTAAGATATGACAATATTGCTTATGACTATACAAACAATTTAACTGCGTACAATCGAGAAACTACTTTTAATGAAATCTCCTACAGAGCAGGTGCAACATACAAATTAGACAAAAAGTCCTCTTTTTATGCCAATGCTTCAACAGGCTTTAGAGTTCCAACCTTGTCACAAATGTATGCAGGCGATCTTATTACCTCAACATACAGTGGTACATATACAAACAATACAAATATAAAAACTGAAAAAACATACAATTATGAAATAGGATACAGACTCAAAACAAATCTGTTCTCTTATAATTTATCAGTGTACCAACTCGACAGAAAAGATGTCATAGGAAGAAGCAGTGGAAACTACGCTTCCACAAGAGGTGTTGATGTTTTTTATGATAACATGGCTGATGTGCGTAACCGAGGAGTAGAACTCAGCATCTTAAGTGATAAAAAACAAATGGTTTATTTCACTCTCAACTATACTTATTTAGACTCAAAATACACAAGATACGATGAGTATAACCTTATTTTGCGTGATCAGATAACAGATAGAGATTATGTTGCAGGCGTATACAATCTTACAGGAAATACTATTCCAAGAACTTCAAAGCATACTGTATACCTTGAAGGAAATTATAGAGTTCTAAAACCTTTACTCATTACAGCAGATGTAACTTACAGATCTTCACAATATGCAGATGAAATGAATCAAATTAAAGTCAATGGTTATGCAGTTGTAAATTTACGTCTCAAATACAATACAAAAATATCTCATTTTCCTATAGAAATGTTTGCAAAAATTGAAAACCTTTTTGATGAACAGTATTATATGATGCCTCGTGTTACTGGAGACAGAAATGATGATGGTTTGTATGATGTAAGAGATATGGGACTAACCGTTAATCCAGGAAGAACATTTTTAGCAGGATTATCTGCAAAATTTTAAACTAAACAAGGGAAAGAAAATGCTAAAACAGATCACACGAGATAAAAATGATATTTTCGGGATGCCTATCTTTGGATTTTTATTTAAAAATTCAAAGTTTTTAATGCTACTGCGAGTGATAGTTACAGCACTTTTCTTCTATGCTATATACTTTGGATTTGTCCATACCGGCAAAGAAAACAGTTTTACTCCTGCGCTGTTTTGGGGGATTTTCTGGTCATTTTTTATGGTCATTACGCTGCCTACTCTTGGAAGGGTTTTTTGTGGTATATGTCCACATGGATTTTTAGGAAAATACATAACAAAATTCGGTTTACAAAAGAAAATGCCTCAGTGGATGCAAAACAGATATATAGGTATTGTGCTTCTAGTTGTCGGTTGGTGGGGTATTTACTATATGTTTCCTGGAGTTTATAAAACACCCTTTGCAACAGCGTTGATATTTAGTATTATGACATTTATCGCTATTATTACCTATTTTGTCTATAAAGAGATGAGTTACTGCACATACATCTGTCCTATCGGTACACTAACGCGAGCCTATGCAAAACTCTCTTTTACCTGGCTAGGAACATACAAATCAGCCTGCAATGAATGTAGAACATTTGAATGTGTTACGGCATGCCCATCAAACTTAAAACCATTTACATTTGATAAGCGTAATTCCATGACAGACTGTACACTTTGTATGGAGTGTAGTGAGGCTTGTGAAGCAGTGAGTTTTAAAATTGTCAAACCTTCTCAAAGCCTTTTTAAAAAATTTCAGGTTTTACCTGCAGAGATTTGGACCTATATACTTATACTTGCAGTTATTCCTATATCTATGTCTTTTCATCACGGTATCAATAGAAGTAATGCAGCCAATGATATGATCTGGACCAAAACAGCACACTTTGTAAATTCTTTTTTACATGTAAGCACAGTAGATTTAGTTGGACTCTTTGCATTCTTATATGCACTACTTTTTACAGTTATAACTGCAATTGTAGGAATGTTTATAGCTTCAAACATCCTCAAACAAGATTTCAAAAAAGTGTTTTACAACTTAGGATACGCATATGCACCCCTTTTTATTCTCGGTTCTCTCGCACATACACTGGAAACTTTTTTTGTGCGAGGATATGATAGAATAATAGAAGGATTTGCATTGGGCTTTGGTTTTGGTGTTATAAACATCACACCACTTGCCAAACATGGAGAAAGTTGGCTCATGATTTTTGGAGTATTAAAATGGATAGCTATAATTTGGGCACTTCTAATTTTATATAAAAGAATACAATTGATTAATGCTCCAAAAGTTAAAAAAATATTGGCATTTCCCTTTGCTGCTTCTCTTATAATCTTTTTCTTATCGGTTAATATTTACAGAGCCTATATACTAGATACATACGGAAGAGCTAAAAGTTCTCATGGTATGCACGCACAACACAAAAGTGTTCCGGTCCACCGTATAAAAAATGCAGGATAACTATGTTTAAAAAGATACTCAGATTTTTTTTAGAAAACTATAAAATAAACTACACTTTATTTTTTCTACTCTTTGCTCTTGGTATCTACTCCTATTCAAAAATTCCAAAAGAAATTTCTCCTGTTATCGAACCAAATTCTATTGCTATTAGAGGAAGTTACAGCGGAACTTCTGTCGATACACTCAATAATATGGTAGTAATTCCAATAGAAAACGAAGTAAAAAACATCATTGGTGTGCAAAATGTCAATGCAATCGTTTCTCCCGGAAAATTCAGCATTGTCTTAGAACTTGAAAAAAATGCAGATAAGACAAAAGTTATTGCCAGTACACAAGATGCCTTAGCTCTCGTCAGAGTCAATCTTCCTGCCGATATGATTACGCCCACTATTCGCAGTGTTGCACACTCTAGAAGCATAATGCACCTCTCTATAATATCTTCTAAGGTTTCTCGTGCAAAACTAAAAACATTGGCGAAGGAGATAAAAGTAAAAATCACTTCCATGAAAGATATTTCGGATGTTACCATTTTCGGTAACTCTAAGCTTTATTATGAAGTTTTAATTGATGAGAAAAAAGTCGATGCCTATGGACTTTCCCTTGATAATATTGTCAAAGTTTTTTCTGAACTCTCTTACATCTATCCTTTGGGCAAAATAAGCAATGCACAAGAACAATTCTTTATTACAACAAAAAACCTGCCACATTTCTCTTCAAACATAGAAAATACAATTATTACTATCGACAATCAACAAATTATACTCAAAGAGATAGCAAAAGTCACTAAAAAATATGAAGATGCCTCTACATTAGCAAGCGTAAATGCACAAAACTCCATTACGCTTGCCATATCACAAAACCCTAAAGGAGATGCTATCAGTATTGCAAATGAGATTAAAAATTTCATAGCAAAACAAACCATCAAAGATGTTGCTTTTAACATTAAAATGGATAAAACCGTGCTTATAAAAGACAGACTTAACACTGTTGTATCGAATATTTTACTGGGAATTTTATTAATTACTCTTTTAACCAGCGTTCTTATTAACTTCCGTATTGCCCTGGTTATAGCATTAGGAATTCCAACATCTTTTATCATAGGTACTATCTATTTTTATCTCACTGGTTACAGCATAAACATAAACTCACTCGTCGGTGTTTTGATTGCTATAGGCATTATAGTTGATGATGCTATTGTCGTGAGCGAAAATATCCAGCAATACATTGAAAAAGGCTACTCAGCGAAAAAAGCGGCTCTTCTTGGAACAAAAGAAGTTGCAAAACCTGTTACAATTGCTTCTGTAACAACCATATTTTCTTTTATACCGCTTCTTATGTTGAGTGGAAAACTTGGAGAGATTGTAGCACTTATTCCTATTGCTTTTTCAGCACTTGTTATTGCATCACTGCTTGAGTCTTTCATCTTTTTACCTATTCACGCCTCTCATATACTCGGTACAAAATCAAAAACACTTTCATGGCATAAAGCACAAAAAATATATCAAAAAATTTTACATACTGTTTTTGCGTACCAAAAAACATTTTTAACTCTTTTTATGATTTTTATACCACTGCTACTATTATATTTTGTACAACATTCAAGATTTCAACTTTTTCAATCTTTTGACAGTGCAACTATAAATATAACATTTAAAGCAAATACAAATACAACACTCGAAGATTCATTGAAAATTGTTCAAACAATTGAAAAAGATATACTTGACAAACAAAATCTTTTTTTTGTCAAAGATATTAGTTCAACTGCCGGATACAGAAGGACTGCAACAGGAGTAGCCGAAATGTATCCCTATGTCGGATATGTCTCTTTAGAACTTTATAAAACAAAACAACAAAATTTTGTAGAAAAATACATTACCCCATATCTCAGTTTTTATTATGATTCCAAAGGACGAATTCGTGAATATGCATCAAAAGATATAGCAAAAAAACTGCGCTTATTTTTAAAAGAAAAAAAGTATAAAGAGCATTTTAAACTCTATGACCTTGCCGTTGTTGAAAAAAGTATGGGGCATACAAAAGCAGATATTCGCATAGGTGTTATAAGTCATAATCATAAAAGAGCAATACAGGCAGTACAAGCAATAGAATATGCTTTTAGTCAAATCAATGGCATCAAATATTTTGGTGACAATGTAAATTTAGGTAGAGATGAAATCACACTTGCCATAAACAACTATGGAAAACAACTTGGCATAACACAAAAATATCTTGGAGAGTATGTTTCAAATTTATACCTCAGTAAAAAAGTTGGTACACTCTTTGACGGTAATGAACTTTTAGATATAAAAATCAAGTCTGTTAATTATGAAGACACCCTTCAAAACTTTAAAAATTTAGAAATTCCACTTAAAGACAAGAGTATTGTCTTACTGAAAGATATATGTACTTTTACAAAAGTTGCTTCTTTGGAACGCCTGATAAAAGAGAATGGAGAAACAACTTTTTATATTTTTGCCAATGTAGATGCTTCTGTTGTAACTGCAAGTGAAGCACTTGACCAATTAACACCAATTTTACAAGAAATACAAAAAAAATATAAAATAAAACTCAAATTCAAAGGTGAGAGAGAACAAAAAAGAGTGATGCAGACAGAAATGATATTTGCATCTCTACTAGCAATAATATTAATATTTATAGCAATTTTGTATCTGTTTAATTCTTTTAAAGAAACCTTAATTATAATGAGTGTTATTCCATTTTCGCTGCTTGGTGTTTATCTTGGACATTTTTTTATGCATCTTAATATTTCGCTTCCCTCTTTAATTGGAGCACTCGGACTTGCAGGAGTCATTGTGAATGATGGTATAATTATGATGGATACCATACGTAAAGCAAAATCAGAAAATGAAATATTTGTACTTGCTTCACGCAGATTACGACCCATAATTATTACTTCACTGACTACTATTGTCGGATTATCGTCTCTCATGTTTTTTGCAACTGCTGAAACTGCCGTATTTCAACCTTTGGCAGTGAGTATGGGATTTGGATTGCTATGGGGAACAATTTTAAATCTTATTTACCTTCCAACACTTTATCTGTTTTCATCGGGTAAAAGACTTTTAGCTTAGTCTTTTCTAAAACGTATCATTTTAAAACGCTCACCCAAAAAATTTGGCATGATGAGCATCTTTACTTTTTCAAGTTCCTGTTTGTATATTTTTTCGTCAACATGCTCTTTTAACATTTCCAAAAGCTCTAAGATCCCCATATCAACGAGTGCGACCATTTGTGCTTTAAATTCCACAAACTCCACACCGGCTTCCTCATAGGCATCCTTTACATGTAAGAAGGTGACATCATAGGTTATATCGCTTTTTGCAAAGAGTTCTGCTCTGTTTAAACCCTCTTCGAAGAACGGATGCACTTCATGCTTTGTATAAATTCTGAGTGAAAAATCAGGACGGGCTTGCATTTCACCGTAATCAAAACTCATAAACTCAAATTTTTCAGCACTTTTACCCATCTCTTTTGCAAATTCTTCATATCCTCGTGCTATTTCGCCTCTGTCTTTATGGTATTTTTTTGCCTTTTGTTCCACCCACTCATCTTTTACATCAAACAGTACTTCATGGTTTTCAACTTGCGCACTTTTACCTTTAAAATAAAGTTCACAGGGAAATGCGTCAAATATTTCATTGGCTATAAAAAAGGCATTGTTACATGTAAGCTCACTTAATGATTTATAGTGCGTCAACGCAACAGCATCACCAAAACTCTCTGAAAAATATTCTCTTTGATGTTTTTGCAAATCATCAAAGCGTTCTATGATGACAAACTCAAAACTTGACAAAAGTTCCGGTCGCAGAGTATAAAGAAACTCACACACATCTGCCAAAAAGTACCCGTGATGCGCCCCTATTTCACATATTACTGCATCTTTTTGCAAAAAACCTTCATCAATAAGCGCAATAATATGCTTGGCAATGGTACCGCCAAAAAACTTGCTTGTACTGACTGCCGTATAAAAATCACCCTCTTTGCCTATATTTTTATATGTTGCATAATAGCCGTTTTCACCATAGAGCCACTCTGCCATATATTCACTAAATTTTTGACTCATTCTTTTTCCCGTTTATTTTTCATTGCTGATATACATTTCATACAGATTCAAAAGTTCCAACTGCTTGTC
This sequence comes from Sulfurimonas sediminis, assembly GCF_014905115.1. Classification (NCBI taxonomy): domain Bacteria; kingdom Pseudomonadati; phylum Campylobacterota; class Epsilonproteobacteria; order Campylobacterales; family Sulfurimonadaceae; genus Sulfurimonas; species Sulfurimonas sediminis. The sequence continues at coordinate 922,100 of NZ_CP041235.1, read as the reverse complement.
CAGCTCATATATTTTTGTATCTATATTTTGTATCTGCAAAGAATTTGCAAGTCTTTGCATATCATATTTTGTCTTATACCCAGCCTTAAAAAGTTTTTTTGTATCTTCCAAAAGCTTCGTATATAATATGATATTTTCATTACTCAACGCTATCTTTTTATTATAGTTTTCTATATTGTGCATGACCTGTTCATACAAAGAGTTCAATTCTCTTTGTTTGTCTTTTAGCACAATTTTTGCCTTTAAGTAGTCTACTTTTGCAGATTCTATATCTCTGAATGTATTAATATCAAGTGGAATTGAAATGGCAATGCCATAATCATAATAATTTAACTCATTTGAATTACTGACAATTGACGAACCTACCTGAAAAGCCTGATTTGTCGTGAGCTTCCAGTTGTATCCTGCTGTAAGATTTACTTTAGGAAGATACTTTGCAAGAGTAACATTTTTATTGTATCTGTTTTTCTCTGTCTGGGCTTTATTCATTTGCAGCACTATATTATGTTGTAAAAACTCGTCATGTTGTAAAAGTTCCAATCTCGGAATAGCGACTTTTGTATAATCCAAATCACTTAAAGCGTGAAAGGAGCTCACCAGTTTTTCTTTTGCAGCCTGAATATCGTACAAAACAGATAAGGCTGTATTTTTTTGAATCACAGCATCATCTAAAAACCCTGAATCAAGCTGTCCGCTGAAATACTCCTCTTTTTTTTGTTCCAAATTTATTTCACTGTTTTTAATTTGTAGTTTTTGCTTTTGCTCTTTGAACTCTGTCTGTTTTATCTGCATCAAAACAGCAATAGTATCTTTAATCATTTTGCGTTTTGCCACATCAATAGAGTATTTCGTATAATATTTACTCGCACTGGCAAATTTTATGCCGTAATAGATCCCTCCGCTTTGAAAAATTGGCTGATTTATGCGAATAGCGGCATTTTGGTTTGACTGCCCAACACCAAAAGCATTGTTTTTGGAATAACTGTAATTGATCTGAACAGGAACTATCCATGAGTCACGCAGTTTGGAACTCTCCGCTTCATTTTTTTCATAATCATACTGAAACTGCAACTGCTTGTAAGAAGATATAAATTTCTCCAGATCAGCATTGTCATCAGCTCCAAAAAGAGAAAAACTACAACTGAGACATAGCAGAGTTAAGAGCACTGAAGCCTTCATCAATTTCCTCTTTTGTAATTGTCAGCGGTGGTAAAAATCTTAATGTGTTTCTTCCTGCTTTAAGCACGATGACACCATTTTCTTTTGCCAGGTTTATAATATTTGTCAGTGTATCTGCATCTTTGACACGCAAACCGCACATCATGCCAATCCCCACTTTTTGTGTAAAAATATCTTTGTTGGCATTGTAAAATTTTTCCAAAGACTGATTGAACATCAAAGAGGTTATTTCCAAATCACCGCTTTGTTTTTTTTCATTGAGTATATCTACCACTTCACATACAGCACGGCTGCTCAAATAGTTCCCGCCAAATGTCGATCCGTGGTCTCCTGCGCTGAGAACATTTTTAAGTGTTGTCATCACTATTCCTACAGGAACACCTCCGCCGATGCCTTTTGCCAGGGTGATAATCTCAGGGGAGATTTCATAAGCCTGCGATGCCGTAAATTCACCGATTCTATAGGCACCGGTTTGTACTTCATCAACAATCAAAGGAATTTCACGCTCTTTTAAAAGCTTTGCCAGTGCCTGTACTTTTTCTTTGTCTTGCGGCTCTACTCCGCCCTCACCCTGAATCAGTTCTATCATTACAGCCGCCGTATGGTCGTCCAACAGTGGTTCTATTTCGTCTATACCGTCTGCATAAACAAAGCCGTCCGGAAAAGGTCCGAAATAGTTATGCATCGCCTCCTGTCCTGTTGCCTTGACTGTTGTAATGGTTCGTCCGTGAAAAGAGTGGTTGAGTGTGATAATTTTATATCTTTTTATCTCTCCGTCACGCTCCCCGTGTTTTCTGGCAATTTTTATAGCCCCTTCATTTGCTTCTGCACCACTGTTTGCAAAAAAGCACTGCATATCATACCCGCTTGTCCCAACAACTTTTTGAGCGGCCTGTGCCTGAGGTGCTATATAGTAAAGATTCGATGTATGTGTCACACTTGCCAGCTGTTCGCACAAAGCTTTGCTCACTCTTTCATTGGCATGACCGACTGAAACAACACCGATACCCGAAGTAAAATCTATATACTTTTTCCCCTCACTGTCAAAGAGAGTAGCGTTTTTTCCTTTTACAAACTCTATATCTGCCCGTGCATATGTCGGTAAAACATATTTTTTATCCATTTCTTTAATATTCATTTTGTCTACTCTCTTTATTTTTTAGCAATTTTAACTTTATTTTCTTGAAAAACAGCACATTTACCCTCATAAGAGTGCTTTGAGGATGTCAGATTGTTAACACCCGGTGTGCCGCTGTATATAAGCACTGTATCTTCACGCAGTCTGTTGTCATTTTTAACTTCCAAAACAACACTGCCGTTCTGTGAACTTATCTCAATCTCCTCACCGTCTTTATAACCATGAGAAGGATGTATATAGAGATGTTTTTCTCTGTGAAACTGAGAATTTAAACTTCTGGAACTCTTGGGTGTTATGAGATTAAACTCATCCTCAGCCTCACTCTGCTGTGTTTCAAACTCTTCAAGAAAAACAAATTCACCGTCAGCTGTATCAAAGCCATTTTGATACGGAACTGCTTCTCTGTTTTCAACCTCAAAACATCCGTTTATTTTTTTCACACCAAAATTCTTAAAATACTGCAGGTACTCTTCTTCTGCTTTAAGTTCTATATCAAATGCCTGACACAGATACGCTGCCAAATCATACTCACTGATACCGATGGTACTCTCAATCTGCTTATGCATCACCATCAGTCCGTTATGGGCATAGGAGGTGCGTATATCATTCTTTTCCAGGAAGGTTTTTGCAGGAATCACCAAGTCTGCCATTGCACTGGTTTCATTCTCGTACAAACCGAAATAAACTATATTTTGTTTTTTTTGCAAAGCATTTTTGACTCTCAAACTGTCTGGCATCTGTGCAAGAGGATTCGCACCTTGGATAAATACGGTTTCAAACGCATCAAAATCAGTATTGACCTTGGAGACTCGCTTGGCTTTTGTTTCAAACGGAGAGCTCATTCCCTCTTTGGAATTTCCAAGATATGCCACACCGCAGCCCTCTTTTCCAAAAAAGCCAAGGGAGACGGCAAAAGCATCAATACTGCGCATCACATCCGCCCCGTCTCTGTATTTTTGAATCCCGACACCGCAGACAATAGCAACCTTTTTGTCTATAGTCATGTGTAAAATATCGCCAATATCACCCAAAGTTACACCAATATCTTCAAGTGTTGCTTTAATGCGTACACCCTGAGTGAGTTCGTAATACTCCTCAAATTCACTTGCATATTTTTCAATAAACGCTTCATTCAAACTGTCATTGATGTATACAAACCGTGCTAAAAGCAATGCCAGATATATATCTGTATGCGGTTTTATCTGTACATGTAAATCGGCCATCTGGGCAATCTTGGTTTTAACAGGGTCTATTACTATAATGGTTTTGTCTTTTATAAGCGGTAATATGTGAGAAGAAGTCGTATGCGGATTTCTTCCCCAAAATATAATCACATCTGATTTTTCAATTTCGCTCAAAGGCATATTTTTGTTGCTGCCTCTGCCTTCTATAATTCCGGCTTCTCCCGCTCCGTCACACAAGCTTCCATCCGTAAGCGTTGCCCCAAAATTCGCAAAAAAATGGTCTGTCACTTCCTGCATCAAAGCAAAATTTCCGCTGCCTCTGTAATGCAGGACATCACTTTTAAACTCAACTGCAAGCAACTCTTTGAGTTTCAAAAGTGCTTCTTCCATCGTAATTTCTTTTCCCTGAAACCGTGGTTTTTCTATTCTTTCAAATTTGTCATAATGGTTGAGATGGGGACATAAAAATCCGTTTGTATGTCCGATTTTAAGAGGTTTGAGTTTTTTTTCATCATACACTAAACCGCAGGCGTCATAACAGTCAAGAGGACAGGCCGTAAGACTACTTTTCATTATTACTCGCTTTGATTTCAATTTTTACCAATCCGGAAAATACTTTTTGCGCATCAATAATAATTTGCGCTTTGTATTTTGAAATATTTTTTGTATCTGCAATATAAGAAACACGTGAGACTTTATACGGTGTCTCTTTTCCGTTAATATATATCACTTTTTTCTTCACACCTTTTAAATCATTTTTATCCAAATAAACACTCAACAGAGCCTTAGAGGTATCTGCAATTTTTGCCAAAGGTGTAGAGATTCCTACCGTTTGACCCGCTTTGACAGAGATTTCATACAATACAAAGCCTTTGGCAATGATGTTTTTGTCTTTTATAATTTTTACAAGCTGTTTTCGTCTTAACTCCAAATCAGCTATAGTGGTTTTTAGACTGTTTATCTCTTTTTGTGTTGCAAGAGAGGAATTTTCACTGCTCAGCAGATCATAAAACTCTTTGTCTTTTTCTATACGGGATTTTATCTTTAAATGCTTGATTTTTTGATAATTTTCTCGCTTTTTTTCTACAAGTTGTTGTAGATTTTGCAGTATTTTTTCATTTAAAAGCAAGGTATTTTTTTGATAAGAGAGCTTTTTTTCAACAGCTTTTAATTCATCTTCATCAAGTTCTGAATCAATTTTTATAAAAACTTTTGATGTGAGTTTTTTCCCAATCATATTGTCATCCGTGTAAAGCACTTTGCCCGAGACATTTGATGCGATTGTCCTTATTTCATAAGGTTCTACTTTTGAATAGTATACGTTGGAAAACAAAAGGGTCGTGATAAAAAGAAATGTTACTATTATTTTCAAAAATTCTTTCCTGAGTGATATTATAGTGCCATTTTAACATTTCATTACTAATATTCAAGCCAAATTCATTTTATTTTCGCTACTATTAATACCTATTTAAAATTAAAGGTATTATATGTCTGTATTAGACAATGTCGATGCTGCCACAAATCTGGCAAAAAACAATGAATTACAACTGTTGGTCTTTAGGGTAAGTGAAAAGAGGGACTCAGCATTTTATGCTATCAATATTTTTAAAACCCGAGAAGTGGTCGAATCTAAAAATCATTTTTTGACACAGATACCCTCTGCACATCCCTTGCTTGAGGGGACAATCGTTCTTCGAAACATGCAAATACCCATTTTAAATCTTCCTGCATGGCTGGATGTGACATTAAATGAAAATGAAATTTCTCATTCCAAAATTTTAATTTGTGACTTTAACGGTATTATTATTGGGCTGAGAATTATGTCCGCCTACAGAGTAATCAAAAAAAACTGGAATGAGATGCACGCACCGGACAGTTACAGACTCAAAGAAGACGGGGTTGTTATGAATGACACCAGGCTTGAAGATGGAAGCCTCTGCCTTATCCTGGACTATGAAAAACTTCTTGCAGATGTCTTGCCGCAGGCACTTGTTAATGTAGACAAAGATATAGAATTTTTAAAAGATATTACCATTCCCGATAAACTGAAATACGGAACAGTCCTCATTGCAGAAGATTCAAAAACCGCACAGCGACACCTAATACAGCTTTTTCAAAAAGCAAATATCAATATCAAACTTTTTGACAATGGTAAAAAACTGATTGAGTACATTAAAACCCTCGGTGAATCAGCGAAGGAGATACCGGCAATTATTACCGATATAGAAATGCCTGAAATGTCCGGATTTACTGTTATTCAAAACCTTAAAGCCAATCTTGTGACAAGAGATATTCCAATCATAGTCAACAGTTCTATGACAGGAGACAACAACAAAAGAGAAGCAGAAGATTTAGGCGCAAGCGGTTTTATAGATAAAACAAAAAGTCATAATGTCATCCCGCTGATTGTTTCAGTAATGGAATCATAAAAACAGTGCAGGTTATTCAGTTAGTCTTTTCTCTTAAATCTAGCGTAAAACAAACCCCATCATCACTGTTTTTAACAGTAAGTTTTCCGTTATGATGTTCTTCAACAATTATTTTAGACATATAGAGCCCAAGTCCTGTACCATTTTTTTCACTCTTAGTAGAAAAATAAGGATCAAAGATATTTTGTATGATATTTTCTGAAATTCCCCCTCCATTATCACAGATTGAGAGTATTTTATCCTTTAGTGTTATATCAATACAAGGGTTTGAAATATTTTTTTCCCGAAAATTATCCTGTGCATTTTTTAAAATATTCAGAATAACCTGCATAATTTCGCTGTCATACATTTTTATTTTTTCTAAGCGAATGTAATTAAAATTCACTTGAATATTATTATTTTTCAAGGATGCATAAATGATATTTAATGATTTATCAATAACTTCTTCAAAAGTGCATAAAATTGACTGTTTGTTTGGTTTATAAAAATTTCTGAAATCATCAATGGTATTTGTAAGATTTTGAACAAGATTTTCAATAACATTTAGCTGTTGTAAAAAATAATTTTGACACGCTTCTTGCTCTTGTAAATTATTCAAATTATAAGATTCCAGCTCTATTTTCATAGATAAGTTAACAGATGTACTGGCAATGGCACCAAGAGGCTGTCTCCACTGATGTGCAATCATTGAGATCATCTCTCCCATTTGTGCCAAACGGGATTGTTGTTGGAGTTGCTGATCCTGTTTTCTGTTTTTCACTACTTCTTGTTGAATCCGCTCTTCCAGTGTTTTGTTTAGCTCTCTGAGTTTCTTTTCTTGCTGAACCCTTTGCGTAATATCTTCTATAATAAAAATCGTCCCATCAAGCATCGCTCTCATTTTGATATTCAGAATTTTATTTTTAAAAGGAAACTGTTCTATGTCAACGCTTAGTTGATTTTTCTGAATCATTTTCTCCACATAGATATCAATAATTTTTGGAACCTCAAAAAAAAGTTTTTTGTAATTTTTATCTATATAATCATGTAAATTTTCTTCGTTGATTTCCAAAATTTCTAATATATTACTGTTGAGCATGCTAATTTCTGAATTTTCAGAAACAGTAAGAATCCCGTAGGGTATATTTGTTATTATGCCACTTAAATATTGATGCAGTGCAAGAGACTGCTTAGTTTCTGACATCGCTCTTTTCCCTCTTTATAGCTATTACGGTTGAAGCATCATCGACATTATATTTATTGAAAATATCTGTTGCCAACTCTAAAGTTGATAAATTAAAAACCTCTTTATTTAAAAAATCATTATACTCAATACCGTCACTTGCCAGTACAATACAAAACTGCTCAGGAAGCAGCTCTTGTTGTACTGATAAATCTTCAGGCAACTTCAGGCAGGAAGCTTGCCTATATGCTTGAAACTTCATCTCAGGATAAGAGACAATAAAACCATTTCCCAAAATCATATACTCGAGTTTATCAGGTAATAAACGCAACAGCACAAGAGTGATATCTTCAAAATCATCATTATTGGAAAGCATAAGATTAATATCACCCCAATCCTAAAAAAACAGGAATTTAAAAGAAGAACAATAATTGCTTAAACTCTAAAAAACTAAAGTGATTACATATGGCAACAAAAACAAGAGAAAAATTAGCGAAAAAGCGTTCTATAAGAGGGTATGCAGATCAAGCCCAATCAAATCAACTTTTAAAATTGTTTTCAGAGGTGACAGACTATCGGAAACCTCAAGGTAAAAGACACCGACTAGAACATATTTTATATCTTTCAGTATTGGCTGGATTGATGGGAGCAACTGACTATAAGCAAATATCTATTTGGATAGAGAAGCATATTCAAAAAGAACAAGTTAAAAGATTATTAGGTGTAGAGTTTATATTAACACCAAAGAAAAGTTTGGTTTCTGATGTGTTAGCGAAAGTTGATAGCCAAGAAGTTGAAGTTGTTTTTAGGAAATGGATAAGAACCTATGTCGATACAAGAGGAAAGCACCTGAGCGTAGATGGCAAGGTTATGAATGGCAGCAAATACAAAGATAAGAGATCAATAGAAGTAGTTGGTGCTGTTTTATCTGAGATAGGGGTAATAATTGCTCATCAACAAATAGCAGAGAAGTCGAATGAAATACCTGCCCTTCAGGCTATGATAGGGGAATTGGGAGATGAATTTATCTTTACTTTTGATGCAATGAATACCCAAAAAAACTCTTGATGCTATCGAAAATAGTGGTTCAAAATATATTGCCAAGGTAAAAGATAATCAAAAAACCTTACTTGATAAAATAGATGAAATTTCAAGAGATATAAAACCGACAAATATTTACAAGGCTAAACCTGTCCAACAATCTAATGAATGGATTAATAGGAAGGTGTTTGTATATCAACCAACTACTTTTTATCATAATGGCATAACTCATATTCGCTCAATAATAAAAGTTATAAAAAAAGTAGAGTCAACAAATCATAAAACTGGCGAGATTACTAATAGCACTAGAATTCAATTCTGTATTGCAAATTTTCATGAAAGTGCAGAATTCTTTCACAATAAAATTTTACACCATTGGAAAGTGGAAACCATGCATCAATACAAAGATAATTCACTTTTAGAAGATGCTCATAATTGTCATTTAAATCCATTTTTAATGACTATTCTTAGAAGTATGATTTTGAATATTTTACACCTTAATGGTGCAAAATCTATACAAGAACAACTCATCAACAATAGATGGGATTTGGATGACTCTATCGCTCAAATATTAAAATTGAGTTTTTAGAGGATTGTGGTGGATTAATATACCTTACAATGTCTTCTAAGGGCAACCTGTACTCTTCCAACAGAAGTCCTTTTACACTTTGTACGGTTTTATATGCCGGCAGATCGTCTCCACTACCGTCAATAATAGCAAATAAGCTTTTATCACCATCATAATGTTTAATAAAATATGCATCACTGTTAAACTGATTTGCTTCCTTTTTAACAGAAATCGGAGAGTATTCATACCTAGGCTCATCAATATATTTTCTAAGAACAATTGATGTTCCGCTTGCATCACTTTTTTCGATCAAAAACTCATCAACTGATCTTTTTGCAGCACCAAGCCCAAACCCCAGACTGTCTTTTGTAGAAGAATTGCCGTCTTGTAACGAGTGTTGAATGTTTTTTATACCTTTGCCTTTGTCCTCAATATAAACTTCCAGTCCTTTGTTGTTTTGCGTATATCTGCAACTTACTTTTACATCCTTTGCATAGCGGATACTATTAATAACAATCTCTGTAACTGCAATTGAAAACATACCTGCATCAAACTGAGAAAAACCAAACTCTTTCGCTATTTCGTTTATTTGTCTTGCACATTGATATGCTTCAATCTCATCTAAAATATGGAAAACAAGTGACATAATACAACTATTTTTCTGTTTTTATAAGTTTATACCCTGTAACTTTAAAACTCACAAGCAGTGCATCCTGTAAATTTCTAATTATCTGTATTCCGCTAAACTGAATATCTGTTTTTACCATCTTCTCGGCCAACTCTGCTTTAATGCCACATATGATAGGTTCAATACCCATCAATTTAAGTATATTTCCCAACCTGTTTATATATCCGGCAACTGCTGTATCAATTGCATCAACATTGTATAAATCCAATATAACACAGACAATTTTGTCTGATTCACTGATTTTGGTTATTTTTTTTGAGACATCTTCTATACGAGCTGAATCCAACAGTCCAAATAGGCTTACATAAATACACTCATCTGTTAATTTGTTTGCAACCATAGAAGTTTCAAGTCCGATTTGCTTCTTGCTTAGTGCCATTTTTTTATCCATTTTTTCTCCTAAATTATTTTTTCATTTGGTTCATAAAAATAAAAACCTTGATAGTCATCCACTTGAAAAGATTTTAATATTTCAAAAATCTTTTTAGAATGTACAAACTCAGCAATCACTTTTATATTGAGTTTATGAGAAAATTCCACTATCGCTTCTACCAGAATAAAAGATTTTTCATTTTTATCAATATCTTTTATAAGTGAACCATCTATTTTAATATAGTCTGGTGCTATATTTAAAATATTTTCAAAATTTGAGAATCCGCTACCAAAGTCATCAATGGCAAATTTTACACCATATTTCCTAAAACGATCAATAAATATTCTTATATCATCAAAATTTTCCATACTCTGACTCTCAGTAATCTCCATTACCACCAACGAACCGACATCAGGATTCTTTTTAATATAATCCTCAATCTCATCAATAAAAAGTTTGTTTTTAATATCATTGACTGTAAAATTAATGCCAATAGGTATTTGTATCTCTTTTATCTTTTTCAGATTCGTAAATATTACATACGAAGAGAGTTGAGGGTAGAGTCCTGTTTTTATTGCAATATCCAAAAAATAGTAAGGAGAGATCAGTGTGCCATCTTCATCACGAAGTCGCATGAGAGCTTCATACTTGACTGCTTTTTCTTCCTGATTGACGATACCTTGGTAAACTGTAACAATATCATTATTCTCAATTGCATTTTTAATCTTATCTTTCCAGATAAGAATATCCTGTTTTGCAGATCGGTTATCAATAGTATTGGAATACATCATATACTGTTTTTTATGTTTTTTAGCATACTCCAATGCAATTGTTGCATATTCGTACGAATTATATTGTGAAGTTGACATCCCTACAGTAACTTCTATCGAAATTATATCCTGCTCAGTTACAACCCGAAAAGATGCAAACTCTCTAAAGAAGTCTTGTAGAAAAATTTCATATTTTTCAAAATCAATATATTTACAGTCATCCAAAACAACAAATTCATCTGCCGAAATTCTATATGTTTTATAATTTTCAGCTGCAGTAAAGTGTTGTAGAAAATGTGCAAACTCTTGTAATACAAAAGAACCAGTCTCTGCGCCATAAATTTCATTAATAGATTTAAATCCATTGATATCTATAATAAAAAGAATTGGTACAGTAATTTTTTTTAAATCTTCAAACAGAGCATAGCGGTTGCACAAACCGGTTAAATCATCAAAATATAACTTATGCCTCAACTCCTGCGTTTGTTTTTTAATTTCTATTTCAAGCTGTTCTTGATAATTTTTAGCAAGTGTCTCTAGATGAATCTTTTCCAATGCTTTTTTTAAAACTGTAAGAAACTGTTGATAGATAAGCGGTTTTATAATAAATCCGTCTATCCCAAGTTGAATCGCTCGTAAAATATATTCTGCATCATTATAGGCAGATAATATGAAGATTGGGATTTTTATATCTTGTTGGCGAATTTTTTCTATCATATCAAGACCGTTCATTACAGGCATATTGATATCTGTAATAATTATATGAAATTTTTCATTTTGAAATTTTTCTATCCCTTCCTGTCCGTTTGTAACAACTGTAATATGGGTAAAAATATTTTTCAACATTTCCGATGTACTTGTTCGCGCATCTACATCATCTTCGACAAAAAGCAAGTGAAGTTCTTTTGCGTAATTTTGCAACTCCTGCAGTGGCACTCTTTTACTCCTCTATCATTAAATCAAGTAAATGAAAAAGCTCGTTACTTGCATTTTCCATAACGGTAAAATTTTTAATAATCTCTTCTGTGTTTTCTGGGAAAAGTGCTGTTTTACTCTTGGCAAACTTCATGTTTTTTATGGCAGAGTCATGGACTACTTTGTGATGAGCATCAAGTTTGTTATACACTTTTGTTTTGCCGAACTGCTCTTTACCGTCATTAAGATACCATTTTCCAAAACGGCATGAAAGATGATCTGCTAACGGTTCCGAAATATTCTGACTTAAAAGTGTCGAATACGCTTTTGATTTAAAAACAATATGATCAATTTTGGCAACGGATATAAGAAAAATATTGTTAATATGATTTGCATTATCGGCAGTTTCTTTTGCAGATCTGTTAAAACTTTGCAGTGTCGTATATAAACTCTCCAGATATTTTTGAGACTCTTTTGCCAATTCGTACATTGTCTCAGATTCTTCTGATATTTCATTGGTTTCCTGTTTTAAAGTTGAAATAGTCATAGATATCTCTGTCGTAGCTTTTTGTGTTCTTTCTGCAAGTTTTCTTACTTCATCGGCAACAACGGCAAAACCTCTACCATGTTCACCGGCACGTGCAGCTTCTATCGCAGCATTGAGTGCGAGCAGGTTTGTCTGTTCTGCTATATCTTGAATCAATTCAACAATGGTAGAAATTTCTAATGACTGTTGATTGAGGGCATCAATCCCTTTCACTGTTTCAGTTATGCTTTCATCAAGTTTTTCAAAATTATTTTGAACAGATTCTATCGATTGGATACTATCCTGTGATGCTTTGCTGGTATCTTTTGATGTTTGTAAAATTGTCTTGGATATCTCATTACCAAACTCTATATCTTTTTTAACCTGTAAAACACCGCCAACACTTCCGCCTCCGATTTCATTAAATTTTTTCGAAAGATTTCCCTGTGTTCTTAACTGTATTCCTGACTTAATGCCCTCTAATGATTTATTTATCGGCTCAACCGAACGGGCAAATATACCTTTAAATCCATCTTGAAACATCACGATACTGTTATCACCATTGGTTGCAAGCTTTATAGCAGTTTCACTGTCACGCATGAATGCTTCAACCTGGTCTAGTAAATTATTATAATTCCATGCCATATTATAGTATTTGGAATCTTGCGAAATATTGGTAACTCTTTTTTCAAGGTTACCGTTTGCCGCGTCTGCCATTACACTGTTTACCTGATCCAGTAGTGCTTCATCACTTTTTCTTTTTTTATTTTTGAAGATTGAGAATAAATTCATCATAGTTCTGCCCCTCTTGTTGTAATTGTTTTTCCAATATTTTCAATGAAGCACTTATTCCACCACTCGCTTCAGCTTGACGCAACTCTTTATAGAGTTTTTCAATTATATTTATACCTCTTACTGATGGAGCTCTTCTAACTGAATAGTAGCCAATAATGTTTCCATGCACGTCTAAAGATGCAGTCACATTTGCAAAAACCCAATAATAGTCTCCATTTTTTGTAAGGTTCTTTACATAAGCATTGATATACTTTTTGGCTTGAATGCGATCCCACAAAAGTTTAAAGATAACACGAGGCATATCGGGATGACGCAAAATATTATGCGGAGCATTGAGTAACTCTTGTTCTGAATAGCCAGATATTGAAATAAAATAGAAATTACCATAGGTAATTCGCCCTTTTGTGTCTGTTTTTGAGACAATGAGTTCATCTTGCTTCATTTGAATTTCCATAAAATATCCTAATAAAAAATTTTATTAGACAAATTATATTATTGAGAAGTGTCAAGAAGGTGTCAAAAACTAGATACTCAGAGAATAACCTAAATCTTTGTGTGTTTGTATTGAGGATAAAGGGATCTTTTTTCTGAGACGTTTAATAAAGCTTTTTATAGAATCTTCCGAAAACTCTTTAGTGTCTTCAAAAAGATAAATGTGCAAATCAATAGCAGAAAAGACAGTGTTAGGATAGCTTAAAAACAGATCTAAAAGTTTAGTTTCATTGGCACTCAATGGAATCTCTTTACCTTCTAAAAAAAGTCTCTTAAGCTCTTTATTCCATAAAAATCCATCTTTCAGTGGGATAGTAGTTTCATATTCCTCTTTATAAAAGAGAGATGCAGTCGTTAAAATATTCAATAATTCTTGACGTTTAATAGGTTTTTGCAAAAACCCTATAACAGCTCCGGTATTAATTAGTTCAATAAAATAGCTTGTTTCATTATAAGCAGATATAACTATAAATTTTTGTTCTTTATTTATAGATAATATTTCTTTTGTAAGTTCTATGCCGTTTAAGTGTGGCATCAAGATATCTGTAATCACAAGATCAATATTCGCAAGATTGTTATTATATATTTCCAGGGCTTCTCTACCGTCAAATGCAGTATAAATATGAGAGAAAAAATTTTTCAATAAAGCAGTTGTACTTTTTCTCATCTCCAAGTCATCTTCTGCATATAAAACAGTAAGTTTTTTTGTTATAGATAATAATTCTGTATTTGTCACTTATTCGCCTGATTTAATTAGTTACAATTTATTATATTTTTATTCTACATAGTGAATATTCAAAAATATAATTGTTCGATACAATTATGCGAATATTATTGAATATAGCAACCCTATTTCATGCTTATGCATAAATATTCTTAGCTGTTGTTTCAAGTTGTAACAGCATAATTTTCAAATTTAATAAATAATAAATAATTATTTGAACTATGAATTCTTTATGAAAAAAATATTGGAATTTGAAGTATTTGCATCGATGAGGAGATAACGACGCAATTGCGTCGCTTCTGGCACTAAATGCCGACATCCCTGTCGCTAAAGCGTAAATGGGGTGCTTTGAATTTCGTGCCGATTAATTATTATTGGAATAAAGAGATCAATACACCAGCTGCTACAGCTGAACCTATAACTCCCGCCACATTTGGACCCATCGCATGCATTAGAAGCATATTAGTGCGGTCATATTCCATACCGACTTTATTTGATACACGCGCTGCCATAGGAACAGCAGAAACACCCGCTGAACCAATAAGAGGATTTATCTTGTTTCCAGGGAAAAGATTCATAAATTTCGCCATTAATACACCTGCTGCAGTACCCACAGAAAATGCAACAATTCCTAAAACCATAATAAACATTGTTTCAGGTACAAGAAATTGATCAGCTGCAAGTTTTGAACCAACACCAAGCCCTAAGAAAATCGTTGTAATGTTGATAAGAGCATTTTGCAATGTATCATTTAAACGCTCTACAACACCTGATTCTTTTAAGAAGTTACCAAACATAAATGCACCAATTAATGGCGTAGACTCTGGTAGAACTAAAATTGCCAGCATCAAAACAAGTATTGGAAATACAAGTTTTTCCAAGCGAGAAACATGACGCAATGTTGTCATTTTAATCTTTCTCTCTTTTTCATTTGTCAAAGCCTTCATAATTGGAGGCTGAATAATTGGCACCATAGCCATATAACTATATGAAGCAACCGCAATCGCCCCTAAAAGTTCTGGTGCAAGTTTTGTTGCAATAAAAATAGAAGTCGGACCATCTGCTCCACCAATTATTGAAATTGCAGAAGCCTGCTGCAGAGTAAAGTCAACAAAACCAAAATGTGCAAGAGCAACTGCTCCAACAAGCGTCCCGAAAATACCAAACTGAGCTGCTCCACCAAGTAGTGCAGTTTTAGGGTTCGAGAGCAGTGGACCAAAATCAGTCATTGCCCCAACACCCATAAAGATGATAATAGGAAAAAGCTCATTTGAAAGTCCCATATTGTAAATTACACCAAGGAAACCATGCTCTCCTGCAATACCGGCAATAGGAATATTTGCCAATAATCCGCCAAAGGCAATTGGTAAGAGTAACAATGGTTCAAACCCTTTTGCGACTCCAAGATAAAAAAGTAAAAAGACGATAAGAATCATAATCACACGGCCAAGACCTTTATGAAAATCACTCATCTTTTGTCCTGTCGCACTCATCTCATCCTCTCTTGGACTTACAAGAGCGACAATTCCTGTTGATTTTAGAAAATTAACAATCATTTCACTCATAGGTTTTGGATGATAGTTCTCTTCTTTATGTGTTGTTCGTGCTTCTTCAGCAACTGTTGCATGCTCCGATGCCATCGCATTTGAGAATGCAAAAAGCATTATAAGAGCTAAAAACTTAAGTACAATTTTTTTCATTCGCTTATCCTAATACTGCTACGACTTGACCTTCTACAACTTTATCATTTGTAGCTACATTAATAGACTTAATAACACCACCACGAGGTGCTACAACATCTATTTCCATTTTCATAGATTCTAAAATCATGATTACATCACCTTCGTTAACACTCTGACCTGGATTTGCAACAATTTTCCAAACATTACCTGGAAGAAGTGCTTTAATTTCTACATCATTCCCTGACACCGTAGGTGCTGCTGTAGTTGTTGATGGAGCAGCACTCTCACCATTTACTGCTGTTACCTGAATATCCGCATCACCCTCTGCTACCTGAACACTAAACTTTTGACCATCTACTACTACTGTATAATTTCCACTACCCATTGAACTTCCTTCACAATCTTTTTCTGTTTCTTTTTTCATTTCTGATATTTTACGAACGTTTAATTCACCTTCACCTTTAAGGAAAGTGATTCCTTTCTCTTGACATGCAGCTGCTATAAAAATATTTTCTTCTGTTATTTCTATACCTTCTTCTTTGAGTCTGTTAATCCAGTTCTCTAAAGATTTTGCAGGATCTGCATCTGCCAAATCAAGTGCTTTTTTTGTTGTCGGCTCAAGTTTCAACTGCTCTGAAGCAATTTTAACAATTTCCGGATCTGGTTCTACCGGAGTTTTTCCAAAGTATCCTAAAACCATTTTTCCATAACCGGGAGCAATAGCTTTCCATGGCCCCTGCATTACATTGTTGAGTGCCTGCTGGAAATAAAACTGAGAAACCGGTGTCACAGAAGTACCATAACCACCTTTTTCTACAACTTCCTGCATTGCAGCAATTACATCCGGAAATTTATCCATGATGCCGTTATCACGCATCATCTGAGTGTTTGCAGTCAAAGCACCGCCAGGCATTGGCGAAAACGGAATAATAGGAGAAACCATTGTCGCTTCAGGTGGCATAAAATAGTCACTAAGGCATGACTGTAACTCTTTTTCATAAGTAAGAATTTTACCAATTTCAAGTCCGCCAAGATCGTAATTCATCCCTTTTGTTGCATGCAACATTGTTAAAATATCAGGCTGAGATGTTCCACCACTCACAGGAGCTGCTGCCATATCTATACCATCAATTCCAGCCTCAAGCGCAGCCATATATGCTGCTACAGAAACACCGGCAGTTTCATGTGTATGAAGGCGAATATGCGTGTCATCTCCTAAAAGTTTTCTTGCCATCGTAATAGTCTCAAAAACTTTTTGAGGATTTGATGTCCCGCTTGCATCTTTAAAACAGATACTGTCAAACGGAAGACCGCTGTCCAAAATATCACGAAGTGTTTTTTCATAAAACTCAACATTATGAGCACCATGGCACCCCGGTGGTAAGTCCATCATAGTTACAACCGCTTCATGTTTCAAGCCGTGATGTTTGATTCTTTCCGCTGAATACTTCAGGTTTTCCACATCATTCAGTGCATCAAAGTTACGGATTGTCGTTGTTCCGTGTTTTTTAAACATTTTTGCATGCAGGTCTATCAGTTCTTTTGAACCGGTATCGAGCATTACAGTATTTACTCCCCGAGCAAGTGTCTGCAGATTTGCATCCGGACCTACAATTTTACGGAACCTGTCCATCATTTCAAATGCATCTTCTCTCAAATAAAAGTATAATGATTGAAATCTTGCTCCCCCGCCAAATTCAAAGTGGTTAATACCTGCCATTTTTGCGGCCTCTACTGCCGGAAAAAAATCTTCCATCAATACACGTCCACCAAATACTGACTGGAAACCATCCCTGAAAGTTGTATCCATTACATCTATAAATTTCTTAGCCATTATAATCCTTAACCTTGTTTATGGTGTGCAATTGCAGCTGTTATCGCTGCAATTATCTTTTTTTTGTCTTGTTGTTGCTGTGTTGCATTCCCAGAAACAGTCTCTTCAGCTGCCTGTGGTTCAGGAAAAAATTTATGTATTATCAATGACATCAGATTGACTGAAAGAATCATTATAATTAGAAACACGAACACGGTTCCCATTCCTAAAAACATAAATTTAACTCCCTCCATAATGAGGTTTGCTTCCATTAAATTACCCTTTATTCATAATTTGTGGGCTTAGTATAGTATAAAGATGTTTAAATAAAGTTGTTGAAAAAACTTTATTTTTAAATTACTGCACAATTGTTACTTTTTGGTGACTTAATTTCATCACTTAAACTAAACACTAATAATTTTTAGCTAAAATGTTTTAACAGATAAAATATTAGGATGTTTTTCAGATGATAGCAGGTATGTACGAGCAGAACTTTATGGCCTATGTAATTTTTGGTCTTATCTTGAATTTTGTATTTTCAATTATGTTTGGAGTATATTTAAGTAACAATATCGGCATGAAAGAGATGATAGAATCCAAAGGTGACAAAGAGCAGCCATTACTCATACGCTTAAGTCTTTTTATTCCTTATGCAAAAATGCTTGTTACTCTTTACAGAGTAACAATTTTACAACTCTTTTTTCTCAATAAAGGATATACACATAAAGAGTTTTGGATTTATATGACGAATGAGCAAAAAGAGAACTCCTAAAGGAACAGTATGAAAGATTTTAAGCTTAAACTTGTCCTTACTGCTTTAAGCGCAATTGTTTTCTCATTTATATTTATACTTTTGGCTTTTGCTCTTCCTATACACAAAAAAGAAGAAAAAATATCTATCAAACCAAAAGGAAAACTTGAACAGATTTCTCATTCCTTAAAAAACAGATAACTGTTTATTTATAAAGTACTTTTCACTTCAATAAGCTTGAGTGTATCATAGGCACACTTTGGACTCAGTTTGATGGCACAAACCTTTAAAGCCTCCAAACAGGCAAGTAAATAGTCCAGGTTGTCTTTTTTCATTAACTCATAAAGAAGTATTTCTGCATCTTTTATGCGTAAATTTCTTGCAACACCGAGATTTTTATGTGCCAATTCTCTCAATGGGGTGTAATCCAAATTGTCATGATTGTCCTGTGAATCCTGAAGTGCCGCCAAATAACTCTCAAACTGCACAATTGCCTTAATGACCTGAGCAACATAATCATCAACCAGTTGGGAAACCAGCTCTGTGTCTAATCCTAATTCGCGTACAGCAATCGAAATATCATACCGGTAACCGTCAATTTCCAGATCACGCAACACACCTCTTCCAAGTAAAGTGCATACCCGTTTGGCTTCATGCAGCAGCTGATCAACAGATTGTCTGTCCGATGGTTTTAAAAAGAATTTTAATTTTTTTAACATAATCATAAGATATCATATAATTTGTGTGAAACAGATAAAAAAGAAAAATAAAAGAGGAGAGTTTGGAGGAGTGCTACGATTGCACTCATCCAAAAAAGTTATAATGCTTTTACTATAATTCTGTTGAGTCTCATTGCAAAATCTGCAGTATCATCAAGTTCTCTGCCATCAAAGAGTTTTGCCTGATCAAACAAGACATGCGCTGCATCTTCAATCAGATTCTGATCACTAGAATCTTTTAATTTTGCAATCAGTTCATGCTTAGGATTGATTTGTAAAATTGGTGCTGGCTCAGGTACTTCACCGCCCTGACCCATCTGTTTCATCATCTGTGCCATCATGTAAGAAGGATCTTCTTTGTCTATTTTCAGAGCAACAGGAGATTCTGTCAACTCCGTTGTCACTTCAACTTCTTTTATAGCTTCACCCAGTGTCTCTTTAAACTCTTTTGCAAGGCCTTCAAACTCTTTTTCAAGTTCTTCTTTTGCCTTTTTCTCTTCTTCACTCTCTTCAAATTTTGCATCTGATACAGGAATAAGTTTATACTCTTTATATTCTGTCACCATCGGGAATATAATAGTATCTACCTCTTCATTGAGAAGCAATACATCTATACCGCGTGCTTTAAACTTCTCTAACACAGGAGAGTGCTTGAGCATGTCAACAGAGCCTTTGTTCGCAAGGTAATAGATCTCTTTTTTCTCTTCGTCGACATTTTTCACAAACTCTTCTATAGTTGTCATTTCATCAGAGTTGAGTGTGTGAAATTTCAACAACTCTAAGATTTTTTCGCGATTTGCAAAGTCATTATAGAGTCCCTCTTTGAGTACATTTCCAAACTCTTTATAGAATGTGTCATATTTTTCAGGCTCTTTTTTCATCATTTTTGCAAGCTCGGAAAGCACTTTTTTCACCGAAGCATTTTTGATTTTTGCCATCACTGGATTTGACTGTAAAATTTCACGACTTACATTTAACGGTAAATCTTTTGAATCAATCACACCGCGTAAGAAACGCAAGTATGTAGGCATCAGCTCTTTGTCATCATCTGTAATAAAGACACGGTTAATATAGAGTTTGATACCAGGCTGATAATCAACTCTGTAAATATCCATCGGTGCCTTGCTTGGGATGTAGAAGAGTGTCGTATACTCTATAGCCCCCTCTGCTTTATGATGCATCCATTTTAGCGGTTCTTCGTTTGAATGTGCAAGTGTTTCATAAAAAGCTTTATAATCTTCATCTTTTAATTCATTTTTAGAAATCGTCCAGAGTGCATTTGCAGAGTTAATTTGTACATTTTCTATTTCAGTGCGTGCAGGCTCTGTCTCTTTGCCCTCATCATCAGTAACAGCCGGAATATGCTTCTCTTTATCCATAAAAATAGGGAATGGAATATGGTTAGAGTATTTTTTGACAATAGCCTCTATGCGATACTCTTCCAAAAACTCTTCTTCACCCTCTTTTAAGTGAAGAATAATTTCTGTTCCGTGTCCCTCTTTTGTTGTTGCTTCTACTTCAAATTCACCATTTCCGGTACTCATCCATTTGTAAGCCTGATCTTCTCCTGCTTTTTTTGAAATGACTTCAACTGTATCAGCCACCATGAACGCAGCATAAAAACCGACACCAAACTGACCGATTAAGTGAGAATCTACTTTTTGATCACCTGTCATGTTTTCTAAAAATGCTTTTGTTCCTGATTTTGCAATTGTTCCGAGGTTATTTAATAAATCTACCTCATTCATACCTATTCCGGTATCAGCAATAGTTAAAAGTTTTTTCTCTTTGTCTCTTTTTATATCTATTCTCGGATCAAACTTTATACCCTTGTATGCTTCATTTGTTAAAACGAGCATATTGAGTTTGTCAAGTGCATCGGATGCATTGGAAATAAGTTCACGAAGGAAAATCTCCTTGTTGGAGTAAAGTGAATGAATCATAAGTTGTAAAATTTGATTTGCTTCTGTTTGAAATTGATGTTTAGCCATAATAGTAATCCTTTTTTTAAAATTTGACTGTATTTTACCAAAAAAAGTTAATAGTTGCAAGTTTTATCAATATTCTTTAGTCAATTTAACTCAAGTTTATACTATTTTTATTTTGCTATAATAACTGTATGAAAAATGATTATATAGATTTAATAGAACCTACTCCTGTTCTAGAGACAAAAAAATGTCAAATCATCGCTTTGTTACTGAAATATTTTTTACAGTTTACTCCAGTATTGGCTGCGTTCATCGCCTGGTACATGTATGATTATTTTATCGCAGGAGCTACTTTGTTGATTACCTTTATAGTTGTTGGCATTGTAAGAGCTAAAATGAGAAACAGTGTCATCCCTCCCTCTCAAAGAGAATATCACTATAATGATGAAGGGATAGCAAAATGGTTTACGGCAAAAAAGTTATGTCCTTAAAGCATCGCGCGAATCATAATTGCATAATGCAGAACAAACAGATTTAAAAAAAATATGAGTAGTGAAGTTCCGCGTGACAAAATATTTTGTATTTTCGTTCGCTCTTTCCCGTTTGTACGAAATGCAATGAAAAAATGAACTATTGTTGCCACGATTATAACAGCTACAATTATGAGTTTTTTGCGTAACTCCTGGACGATAATATTGTCATCATGCGTCAAAAGCATATGATACAAACCATTATCAACAATCATCACAGTACCAGTCAACAGTAAAATAACAATGGAAACCAATTCAAAATAACCGAAAATAGGCCCTATTACCGGGTAAACCTGTTGTTGTTTTTCTTTATCAAGCAGTGTAACACCTAAAATAAACATAAAGATAGAACCGCCTATCCAGGCAATGGCAGCAATAAGATGAATATGTATAAATAAACCCAAATAAAATCCTTTAACCCGGATTATGCAATAGAAAACTTAAGAAAGTCTCTTTCATTACACCCAAGACACATTCATAAAATTATTGACCGACCAAAAAGGTTGGCACAACAATTTTCTAAACATCCCTTGGGCACAAGCATAGAACCTACTTATTGTTTTCTATTGCATAATTCGGGTTTAAATGAGTTCATATAATATTATAATTTAAATAACGAAGTCTTGATATACAACAATATTTTTTAAATTATTCTCTAAAGCATCTTCCAATCTGCAGAACAGTTCATATATCATATTTGAACACTCTTTGACCTCATACTCTTTGGAATGTACCGTACCCAGGTAATAATCATTGTTCGTATTTAAGTGTAAAAGATTGTAGTTTATGTTTTCAGCCACTTTAATATAATGTTCTTCATCAACAGAATCAAGAATGATACAGTGCAGTTTATCATTGAGGGTTATCAATTTGTCAGTACTTCTTAATCTCTTTTTTAATTCGTTAAAGTCTATTGCAATTTTACATTCACAATATATAGCAATAAAGGAAAACTCAGTACCATATCGCTCTTTTCTGTAAAAAAACTCCTTGCCTTCTTCTTTAAGCATTTCCATATACTGATGTTCGTTTTTTCTTATTTCAGCTATTACCTGTAACATGATTCTGCTCCTATTATATACACGATTATAATCTATTAAAATAAATAAGCCCTTATTAATGACCAAAATGCTATTATCTCTTTAAAAAGTAAACTACTTATGGCATTAATTGATCTACAAAAAATCAGCAAACACTATTCGGCACAAAAAATTCTCACTGAGGTTGACTTTCATGTGGATGCAGGCGAGCGTATAGTCATCATTGGAAAAAACGGCAGTGGCAAGTCAACTTTGATGAAAATACTCAACGGGACACTCTCCCCGGATGGCGGACGCCGTATCATCAAAAATGATTTGGAAATCAAAATGCTCGATCAGCGTCCGGCATTTGAAGAAGGACACAGTGTCCGCCAAGCTGTAGAAGCAGGTCTTCAAGAGCTCAATGCCGCAAAAGAGCGATACAATGAACTCTCACTGCTTTTAAGCGAAGATTTTGAAAACAAACTGCTCTTAGAAGAGTATGAAAAACTCTCACGCTACATTGACCACCACAATGCCTGGAATCTGGATGACAAGATAGAACGTATCATTCAGCATTTTCAGCTCAAACCTTATGAACACAAGCCTGTTATGCTCCTCAGCGGAGGCGAACAGCGGCGTGTGGCACTTGCTTCACTGCTACTGCAAAAACCGGATGTGCTTTTGCTTGATGAACCGACGAACCACCTGGATGTTTATATGGTCGAATTTCTTGAAGAGTTGATTTTAAAAGAGAAATTTACCCTTGTTTTCATCTCCCATGACCGTTATTTCATAGACAGAATTGCCACCAAATCGGTTGAAGTAGAAGATTGTGCCCTACGTGAGTACAAAGGCGGATATAATGACTACCTTACACAAAAAGAGGAATATCTCAGAACCCTGCAAAAACAGCATGACAATCTGCTCGGCATACTCAAAAGAGAAAATGAGTGGTTTGCAAGAGGAGTGCGTGCAAGGCTCAAACGAAATGAAGGGCGCAAAGAGCGCTTGATGCAACTGCGAGAAGAAGCAAAAACAAATCCTGCCAAAATCAGAAAAATGTCTGTAGAACTGCAACGCGAGGCAAAACACTTTAACCGTGACAAAAGCGTCAACAAACAAAAAATGCTTTTTGAAGTCAAAGATCTGGGGCTCAAACTCGGTGACAAAGAGCTGTTACACGGTTTTACAACACGTATACTGCAAAAAGATGTCATCGCCATTGTCGGCCCAAACGGCAGTGGAAAATCAACACTGCTAAAAGCGCTGCTTGGACGCATAGAACCGACAAGCGGCAAGATAAAACGCGGAGAATTCAAAGTCGGCTATTTTGACCAGCACAGAGAGATGCTTGATGACGACAAAAACCTTATAGAGACTTTTTGTCCCCACGGTGGGGACCGTGTCAATGTACGCGGCAGTGATTTACATGTATACGGCTACCTTAAAAACTTTCTCTTTCCGCGTGAATTTTTAGACAAAAAGATAGGCGTTCTCAGTGGCGGCGAGAAAAACCGTGTTGCCCTTGCCCTTCTCTTTACACAGGATGTTGACATCCTCATTTTGGATGAACCGACAAATGATCTGGATATTCCTACCA
Source organism: Sulfurimonas sediminis (assembly GCF_014905115.1). Classification (NCBI taxonomy): domain Bacteria; kingdom Pseudomonadati; phylum Campylobacterota; class Epsilonproteobacteria; order Campylobacterales; family Sulfurimonadaceae; genus Sulfurimonas; species Sulfurimonas sediminis. The sequence continues at coordinate 898,071 of NZ_CP041235.1, read as the reverse complement.
TTAATATTTTAGAAGAGCAGTTGACAAATTTTGCAGGGGCTGTTATCATTGTTTCGCATGACAGATATTTTGTCGATAAAATTGCAAAAAAGCTTTTTATTTTTAAACCTGACAAAACCATAGAAGAGTCGCATCAGCAGTATTCTGAGTATTTGGAACTTGAAAAAGAGGTGCAAGAACTTCATGATATGGAAAAAGAAGCAACCAAAGAGCAAAAAACACCTTTACATGTAAAGCCCAAACCAAAAACACTCAAACTTACTTTTAAAGAAAAAATAGCTTTGGAAAAACTCCCGGCCGAGATAGAAGAACTTGAAGCTAAAATAGATGAAAAGAACAACTGCCTCTCAGACCCGAAATGTTATGAAGAGATAGGTCTGAGCAAACTTGCCAAAGAGTTGGCAGATATGGAAGCATTGTATGAGCAAAAAGTTGAAGAGCTTTTAACAATTCAGGAAAAAGAAGAAGAGATTAACAATGGATGAAAAAGAGTATAAAGCAAAACGAGCAAAAGAAGTAGCCCAGCTTGGAGCCGGACATACAGAGTACAGATATGAATATGCCCCTGAATTGCTTGAGACCTTTGAGAATGTCCATCCTGAGATGGACTACTGGGTGACACTCAATGCAGACGAATTCACATCACTTTGTCCTAAAACAAATCAGCCGGATTTTGGCACGCTCATCATCAACTATATTCCTGAGGTGAAAATGGTTGAGAGCAAATCACTCAAACTCTATCTTTTGAGCTTTATTAACAGCGGTGAGTTTCATGAAGATGTTGTGAACAAAATAGGCAAAGATTTAGTTGCACTCATGCAGCCAAAATATCTTGAAGTCATTGGTCTTTTTTATCCAAGAGGCAACATCAGCATCCATCCGACTTTCAGTTATGCAAAAGGGGAAGCAAAATACAAAGAGCTGGAAAAGCATAGGTTTTTCAACAGAAATCTCAACCCGCAAAGAGTAGGATAATATGCAATTAACACCTTTACATGTAAAAGAAAATACAAACATACAATATATGTCTCGTGAACTTCTGTTTCTGGCACACAGCGGACAGCCCTACAGAGGCAGTGTTTACATCAACTTTACCAGCAGCGGTGAGACATTTGATTTGCGTGATTTTAAAAAATACCTGACCTCACTCAGAGACAAAAAATTTACGGCCGAAGATATCGCTTTTGAAATTTATGAGACGATAGCAAGGAGCATAGAAACAAAAAATTTGGGTGTAGTAGTTGATTTGACAGCGCGTGGAGGTTTGCAACAAAGACTCTGCTACGGAGCAGAATTTATACCTGTAAAAAAAGAGAATATCTTTCAGGTATGATAAAAGCCAGCCCTTAATTTTTAAAAACACAAACCCCATAAAGGATTAGTGCCGACTGTTTCAACTTCCCTGCCACTCTCGCCCGCACTACAGAAAAAAATTTAGTTTTTTTCTAAGTTACGCTTTAGCGTTAAAAGTACGGGTTCCAAAAAAATTGCATATTCTCTCGGAATCGGTACTTTAAGTGCCGACTCTCTTGACTTAAGAAAAAGCTCCTTATTTATTCGCATCCTGTAAAGAATCAGCGATTAAAAATGCCAACTCTAATGACTGGTCTGCATTTAAACGCGGGTCACAATGTGTATGATAACGAGAACTTAAATCCTCTTCTGTTACAGTAAATGAACCACCAATACACTCTGTAACATTTTTCCCTGTCATTTCCAAGTGAACACCGCCGGCAAATGTACCCTCAGCCTTATGCACCTGAAAGAACTGTTTCATTTCTGTCAAAATTGCATCAACCGGACGCGTTTTATAGTTGTTTGATGACTTGATGGTATTTCCGTGCATAGGATCACATGACCAGACAACTTTGAGTCCCTCTCTCTCAACAGCACGAATCAATGCCGGCATATGCTCGCCGACTTTGTTTGCACCCATTCTTACGATAATATTTAAGCGCCCTGCTTCATTTTCAGGATTTACCGCCTGAGCCAACCGTACCAGATCATCCGGGTCCATAGTAGGTCCTGCTTTAATACCTATAGGGTTTTTAATACCTTTCATATACTCAACATGCGCACCGTCAAGCTGGCGTGTTCTATCCCCTATCCATACCATGTGTGCTGCAGTATTGTACCAGTCACCGGTAAGAGAATCTTGTCTTGTAAAAGCCTCTTCATACGGTAAAAGCAGTGCTTCATGTGAAGTAAAAAAGTCTGTTTCACGCAATGTTCTGTATGTTCTGGATGTTACACCGCAGGCTTCCATAAACTTTAATGATTTTTCTATATCTTCTGCCAATGCTTCGTACTTCTCACCCACTTCACTTTTATGGGCAAAGTCAAGGTTCCATTTGCTTACCTGATGCAAATCAGCCAATCCGCCTGATGCAAAAGCACGGAGCAGGTTTTGTGTAGCCGTAGCCTGGTTATAGGCTCTTATCATACGTTCAGGATCCGGTGTACGGGACTTTTCATCAAAGTCTATACCGTTTATAATATCTCCACGGTAAGAATCAAGGGTAATATCCCCTTTTGTTTCCGTATCCGAGGAACGCGGTTTTGCAAACTGACCGCCTAGACGCCCTACTTTTACAACAGGAAGTCCTCCGGCATAGGTCATGACAACCGCCATTTGCATCAGGGCTTTAAAAGTATCGCGAATATTGTCGGCATGGAATTCACTGAAACTCTCGGCACAGTCACCACCTTGCAGTAAAAAAGCCTTGCCCTGTGACACATTGGCCAACTGTTCTTTGAGTGAACGTGCTTCTCCTGCAAATACCAACGGCGGGTAGCTTTTCAACTCTTTTAAAACAGCTTCAAGTTTTGCTTTATCAGGATATGTCGGTTGTTGTAATATCGGTTTTTCTCTCCAGCTAGACGGGCTCCAAGTGCTCATTATCAGACCTTATATATTATTGTTTTTGGAATTTTATCAAAAAATAGCTAAAATTGCTATGAGAAAAGCTTTTTTTATGCTTAAATTAGTATAATTGTGAATATTTTTATTTGGAGATTTATGACAAAAAGTGACTTGAAATCATTAGTAACTCAAATGTATCATGAGCTGCTTGAAAATATTGACACACAACAGGAGCCTAACAAAGAACAGGTTGTCACCTATTTGCAAGATGCTGTGATGACTATACAAAATATAAATGACGGAGATATAGACTCAGTAGAACATGCAAAACTGGCATTCACCAACACTTATAAAGAAATTGCAAATAAAACACTTTCATCATATCAACATACAAACAACAAATTTGCCAAACTGACTCAAATTCATGGAGAGACTATTCACAGCTATAAAAATCAGCTCATAGATATGCCTTCAATAAAAGAAAAGTTTGATGAGATTCAAAATCACATGGAAAAAGAGGTGCAACGCGCAAATCAAGTCATATCAGAGTTAAGTACACAGGTAAAAAAACTTGAAGAGAGTTCAAACCTGGATTCTTTGACAAAAATATTCAACAGACGGGCACTTGACACATACCTTCAAAAACTCTGTGCAAAAAAAGAGCTGGAGTATGAACTGCACATACTTCTTCTGGATATAGATGATTTTAAACATATCAATGACAAATACGGACATGTTGCAGGTGATAAAATACTGATTTTTGTTGCCAGACTCTTAAGAAAGACATTGCGTGACGGCGATAAAGTTTTTCGTTACGGTGGCGAAGAGTTCTTAATCATACTCAACAGAATAGATGCAAAAACCTGCCAAAAAATCGCAAAAAGAATTTTAACGCTTATCAGTTCAAATCAACTCTTTTATCAGGGAAAATCATTGAAAGTAACAATGAGCCTGGGTGCGACAATGTACTATCCCGGCGATACAGCGGAAACACTTATAGACAGAGCTGACAAGGCACTGTACAAATCCAAACAAAACGGAAAAAATCAAATGCATGTGGAAGTGAAAAATGGAATTTAACTATTTTGACATTATTGTAGGAGTTGTCATTCTGCTCCTGGGTTTAAAAGGAATACTCAACGGGTTTTTTAAAGAAATTTTCGGACTCATTGGTATCATAGGCGGTATATTTGTAGCATCGAGATTTGGTGATGATGTCGGACTGTATCTGAGTGATACGATATTTAAATTTTCAAACGAATCGGCTATAAGTTTTACAGGTTTTCTGGCAACACTGGCACTTTTTTGGCTGGTCATGGTTCTTATAGGATTTGCATTTAAAAAGTTAAGTTCTCTAAGCGGTCTTGGTCCGATAGACAAAATTTTGGGATTTATCGTAGGCTCAAGCAAGTTTTTTCTTATTGCCGCAGTTATTGCTTATGCGGTTTATAATGTCCAGGCAATCAGAACGACACTTGATTCTACACTCAAAACAAGTGTACTCTTCCCTGTTTTAGTCGAAACAGGAAAATATATTATGAAAATAGATCCTACAGATATATCAAATGATATCAATACAACAATTTCACAGGGCAGTGCGGATCTGCAACAAAAAGTAGAAGAGAACATTTCAGCAGCAGCCTTGCAGCAAATTGACACTATTAAAAATCAAATAAGAGAGAAATAATTATGATACATGTAACTACCAACTTCAACAATAAAACCATGGAATATGAAGAACTGCTGAATGACTTCAAAAAATTGTTAAAAAAAAATAATCTCAAATTTACAATTCAGCGTGAAGTGATACTGGAAACTCTGTACAATTCGGATGAGCACCTGACTCCTGAAGATTTACATCATCTCCTGCAAACCAAATATCCGGAACTAAAAACAGGTATAGCGACTGTTTACAGAACACTTTCGCTTCTTGAAGACTCCCATGTTGTCACCTCACTTTCATTTGGAGCACAGGGAAAAAAATACGAACTTGGAGTAAAAATACATCACGACCATCTCATCTGTACAGAGTGTGGAAAAATCACTGAATTTGTAGATGAAGAGATAGAAAAACGCCAACATGTAATCACAAAAAAACTCGGATTTAAAATGACTGACCACTCTATGCAGATATATGGCATTTGTAAAGAGTGTCAAGAAAAAGAAAACAACTAAGAAAGAAGGAAAACTATTGATTTTTGAAAATAAATACATACAGCAAAGAATAGAAAAAGCAAATGCATTGAAAGATGCAGGGTACAACCCTTATGCAAATGATTCACAAAGAAATACAACTATCGAAAAATATTTGAATGTCAACTCTGATGTAGCCGAGATGGAAAACAAACGTGACGAAAAGCGTCACTATATTGTAAGCGGGCGAATAAAATTTCTTCGCATTATGGGAAAAGCGAGTTTTGTAAAGATTGAAGACGAAAGCGGTATGTTACAGGTTTACATCACTCGTGACAATCTTCCTGAGGGTTTTTACAACACTATGTTTAAAAAAAATATAGAAGTCGGAGACATCATTGAAGTCGGCGGTTTTCCTTTTGTAACAGGACAGGGAGAACTCTCTTTACATGTAGACAGTTTCAAACTCCTGACAAAAGCCATCTCACCGCTTCCTGAAAAGTTTCACGGTATTACGGACAAAGAGATTCGTTACAGAAAACGCTATCTTGATCTGATTATGAATGCGGAAGTAAGAAAAACTTTTCAAATCCGTTCCCGCGTTATCTCTTTGACACGCCGTTTCTTTGAGGACAAAGGCTTTTTGGAAGTTGAAACACCTATGATGCACCCTATTGCCGGCGGGGCCAATGCCAAACCTTTTGTGACACATCATAATGCACTCGGTGTTGACAGATACCTCAGAATTGCACCGGAGCTTTACCTTAAAAGACTGATTGTCGGCGGTTTTGAAGCCGTTTTTGAAATCAACCGTAACTTTAGAAATGAGGGGATGGATGCAACGCATAACCCTGAATTTACCTCTATAGAGTTTTACTGGGCATACAAAACATACAAAGATTTAATCGAAATCACAAAAGAGTACTTCCAGTACCTTTTTGAACATTTAGACTTGCCGACACTTCTTCCGTATGGTGACTTAGAAATAAATTTTGACAATTTTCAAGAGATTCCTCTTATAGAGTCTTTAACAACGATTGGCGGCGTTCCTGCCGATGTTGTAAAAGACAAAGAAAAAATCATTGCTTACCTTAATGAAAAAGGTATTACAGTAAAACCCGGAATGAATTTAGGACAGCTTCAGGGCGAACTTTTTGACGAGTTTGTTGAGAAAAAACTTATTGACCCTACTTTTATAACAGAGTATCCGGTTGAAATTTCTCCGCTAGCCCGCAGAAGTGATGCGCATCCTGAAATTACAGAGAGATTTGAACTCTTTATAGCAGGCCGTGAAATTGCCAATGCCTTCAGTGAGTTAAATGACCCAATAGACCAACTCGCACGTTTTGAGGGACAGATGGCTGCAAAAGAGAGCGGAGATGATGAAGCCCATGAAATGGACAGTGATTTTGTTGAAGCGCTCAGCTATGGAATGGCACCGACGGCGGGCCAAGGTATAGGAATAGACAGACTTGTAATGTTGCTGACAAATGAGCACAGCATAAGAGATGTTTTACTGTTCCCTGCTATGAAGCCTGTACAGGAAGAAAACACAAAAGAAGAGGAAGAGTAAGAGTACTCTTTTCCCTCCCCTCTGCTGATTACAGTTTCTCTGGAGTCAGCCCTACACTCTCTAAAAAATGACGCAGTTCTACCACTATCTCTTTTGAAATGTTTGTATCTTGATGAGGAAGAGGCATAACATACTCTTTGTCATTTAAAAATATCTTTACATGATGATTTTTTGTCATCTCTGTTTTTGCACCATAATGTTCTAGGGCATGTATTAGTTTTTTATAATCAATATTAGATGAAAGCGGATGCTCAAATACTTTTTCTATTTTTGCTTTGTGTTTACTCATGGGTAAATCCTTTTATTTTTTTATTTACAGTGTAATTATAACATGCAGACAGAGAAACTTTTGCTACCTAGTTTGCATTTTTCACTCTCAGCCCATCCTAAAGGATCAATGCCATTAAGTTAAGCATTTATTTGGAACCCGGACTTCAGTGCCGGCTGTTGTAATAGTCATGCCACTCCCGGCCGGCACTGAAGTACCGGTTCCGAAAAAGCATTAAAGTTTCTTAACTTAATGGAAGTGACACTAAAGGATGGGTTCCAGAAAAACAGTATACTTTTTCCTAACCTAAAGCATCGAGACAGAAGTCCGGATTGCGAAATATACCGGAATCGGTACTTTAGTGCCGACTGTTGTTACATCCTTTCCCTTCTCAGCCCGGACAGAAGTCCGAATTCCAATTCTTTACTACTCTGTTCTTTTTTTAAAGATAAGCAGTGTTTTGTCTTCTGTATCATAAAGAGAAAAAGTCTGTTTTTCCACAAGTTTGAGTTTTGAGAGTTTTTGAAATGTCTGTATTTTGTGAAAATACTGCACAATTGTATCCTGGTGTTTTACGTAACTTCCATCTTCCTTTTTTTCAAAAAGTGTGAATTTTGTATGCAGTTCATTGTTTTGAAATATGGCATCGACACTTAAAAACTCTTTCTCGTTTTCACTGCTCATCGTCCCTTCTGCCACATCCCTGAAACCGTAAAGCGTATTGATATCAGCAATAAACACACCCTCATCATTGAGTTTGTCCGCAACCGATTCTAAAAAAGAAAGAAGAGTCTCATTGTCCATAAAATTCAAAACATCAAAAATACTCACAATGGCATCAAATTTGCCATCAACCTCTTTTATGTCAATGCACTCGGCGTCAAATCCCTGTTCTTTACACTCGGCAACCATTACGGCACTCAAATCAATGCCTTTACATGTAACACCGTCGCTACTCATTCGCTGCATGAATCCGCCACGACCGCATCCGACATCCAGCAGTGTTTTTACACTGTATTCATCCAGTTCCGAGCGGTATAAATCATAGAGTGCTTCTGTAGCCTCTTCTATGCCTAAAAGATGTTCTGCCTTGGCATAAAGATCAAGATTAGTCATTTTCTGCTTTTATCACTTCATTGATTTTTTCGTAAATATCCAAAACTTCATCTTTTTTGGCAATATAACTGTTCTTGTTTGCAATGAGATAGGTCGAACTTGTCATAATGTCCTGCACAACTTCCAAACCGTTTTGTTTCATAGTCGTTCCCGTTTCAACAATATCAACTATCATATCGGCAAGACCGATTAACGGAGCAAGTTCTATAGAACCGTAAAGTTTTATGATTTCTACACTCACAGCTCTCTCTTCAAAGTAACGCTTTGTAATGTTGACCATTTTAGAAGCTACTTTGAGCTCAGGTTTTGTCAAATCAAACTTCTCACCCTTTCTCATGCCTATCGCCACTTTACAGATGCCACGACGCAAATCAAGCAGACGAACAACATCAAGCCCCTGCTCTTCCAGTGTATCAAGCCCGACAACCCCAATATCAGCTGCCTGATGGTACACATAGGTTGCCACGTCTTGATTTCGCACAAGTAAAAAACGAAATTTCGGGGTCTCTAGAATTAGTTTTCTGTCATCAAATTTAAAACTGTCACCAAAAATAGTTTCAAAAATTTCCAAAGTTTCTTTGGCTATACGACCTTTTGGCAGTGCAACTGTTAGCATAGTCTATCCTCATTCTGTAATATAATCTTTTTCATAGAGTTGAAAATCAGTTTTTCATCGACTTTTGCATCTCTAAATATCTTTTTAAATTCCAAGGCATCGCCGCCTGTCAAAATAACCGGCAGATTATGGGACATTACTTCACTGTAGAGTGTTTTTAAATATCCGTAACTTATGGCATCTTGTGAATTTTTTGGCATTATATCCAAGTCACACTCAAAGTTAAATGAATATGCCAGCGCAGGAGAAATATTCTCATAGGTTTTTCGCATTGCCTGAATACCAGGATAGATAAAACCGCCCACAAACTCGTTATTTTTAACAACATCAACAGTCACAGCACTCCCCGCATCAATAATAACACCCTCATTGATTGCTTCTACTGCAAATATTCTGTCTATTCCCATAGTCTGATAATATTTTTTTTTATCAATATATTCAGATAAATCTATCCAGTTTGACAAAGAGTGTAGCTTTACATGTAAGGCTTTATTGACACAGATATAATATACCTTTTCTTTGACAGATGAGGGGTCGAAACTTTTTACACTCTCTTTGTATTCTCTGTTTTCATTACAAAAATGATAGGAAGTATTGCCTATATCACACAAAAGCATTATTGGATTTTCCATCCTGCTTCTTTAAAAGCTTTTTGGGCTTTTGAGCATAAGGGTGCATCTATAAACAAAATCTTGTGTTTAAAATTGTGTTCACAGTAGAGTGTCAGCTTTGCATAAATCTCTTCAAATTTATGCACATCTTTCATCAATATTCTGCTCTTTTGACTCACAGCAAAAATTGCCCAAAAATATCCGCGAATATCAGTTGCTTTGTAAATTTTTATTCTGTTTCTTATTCTCAACTCTTTAGGAGAGATTTCCTGCATCTTTTTAAATATTTTACCCTTGTGTCTCAAAGAGTCTACAATCATTTGCATACTAATACTATACTCCTCTGTTTTTAGAAATTATAAATGCTTCACATTCATCTACGGGTAACGGCTTGGAGAAATAATACCCTTGAATATCATAACATCCCTCTTGCACTAAAAAGTCGAGTTGTTCTTTTGTCTCAACACCTTCTGCTATTATTTGCAAGCCTAAATTTTTTGCCAAAGATATAATTGTTTTGACAATTGCAACATCATCTTTGTTTTTTGGAACATCTATAATAAAACTACGGTCTATCTTGATTTTGTTTACCGGCAGTTTTTTCAGATAGGACAATGATGAATATCCTGTGCCAAAATCATCTATAGAAACGGAAATACCCAAGTTTTGTATTTTATTTAAAATATCAATAGATTTTTGAGGATCTTTCATAATCTGACCTTCAAGAATTTCAAGTTCCAAAAGAGCTGTATCAAACTGCAAACTCTCAACAGTATAAGAAAGTTCCTCAATATAATTACTGCTTTCTATCTTTTTCGTAGACACATTTACAGAAACTTTTCCAAATTCAAGACCCTTTTGCTGCCATTTGAGTATCTGTTTTATTGCGTGCGTCAACATGTATTTGTCAATTTCGAGAATCAAACCTGTTTCTTCACAAAACGGGATAAAATCATTCGGGTTAATCAAACCTTTTTGCGGGTGTATCCAACGAATCAATGCTTCTAATCCTACAATCTTTCCGTTTCTTGCATCTATTTTCGGTTGAAAGTAACTTACAAACTCTCTGTTTTTCAAGGCTTTGCGTATATCTGCATCGAGTTGAATTTTCTGCAGTGCCATCTCTGTCATTTTTTTCTCATAAAACTGATAGGTGTTTTTACCGCTGTCTTTTGCTTTATACATAGCAGTTTCGGCATTCCGCAAAAGCTGGCTCGCTTTTTTGGCATCTTGAGGATACAGGGCTACACCAATACTGAATGTAGTATATATTTCTATATTTTTTATATTAAACGGTTTTTTCATCTGAATTAAGATAGATTCAATCAGATTTATCATACTGAAATGAGTTGTATTTCTGTGCAATATGGCAAACTCATCTCCGCCAAGTCTTGCCAAAGTATCATCATTTTTTATACACTTTTGTAACCTTTTGGTAATTTCCAACAGCAATTCATCGCCTACTTCGTGCCCGTAGGTATCATTGACATCTTTAAAGCTGTCTAAGTCTAAGAAAAATATACTCAACTGTTCGCCGGTTGATTTGTAGTGTTTTATAGCCTCTTCGATCCTGTCTAAAAGTAACACTTTGTTTGGCAGTTGTGTCAAATGGTCATGATGCGCAATAAAGCGTAAAATGTTTGACTGCAACTCCAGCTCTTTTGTTTTTTCCTCTACACTCTGTTCGAGTATTTCATTTTGCTCTTCTATAAAGCGTTTGTAATTCACATTGTAAACATAATATAAAAAGACTATAATCAATAAAAAAATGAGCAGTGTTACTTCCAAAATACTGTTTTTTGCCTGTTGTATGTCTGAAAGATCAATCAGTCTCAAATCTTTTGCAATGATAAAATAGCCCATGGGTTTTGCATTTAAGTCCGGCAACCGCAAGGTTGTAATCAACAGAGAATGTTCTTTGTCTACTATATAGGCAGGAATATCAAGGTATTTTGTAATTGACGAACTTTTGACTATTTCAAGCAGTTTATCGCTTTTAAAGGGATTGACTATATAATAATTTTCTACAAAAGTATTGGAGTAGGCTTCACTCAACTGCTTTTTATAACTCTTGTCAACAACGATCAGCAGATCATTGCCACTGCGTTTCATTTTTTCACTTATGGAGTAGAATTTAGCGATGGTTTCAACTATCCCTATGAACTTGCCTTTCTCATAGATTGGCACCATTGCTTTAAAAGTCATATCAAATTTTCCGGTACTGATGGTAGAAATGACTTTTGGGTTATTGATAAGCTGTTTGACATCTTGTCGCGCAAAAGAGAGTTCATCACCGCTTTTGTCGCTCCAGCTTCTGTAGATACTTCTTCCCTCAGGCGAAATAAACTGTATCCAGATATTTTTTAAAGAGGAGTAGCGCTGCAGAGTTGTAATTAAATTATCAATCTCAAGACTGCTGTGATTTTTCTGTTTCAACGCATCTTTTATATTTTGATTTGCTGAGAGTGCCAAAGTCACCAGCAAAATCGCCTCCGATTTTTCTTTAATCAGACTCTGCAGTTTATTTTTCATATCTCTGCTGACTTCAAAATACTTTTCATTTTTCAAAGTCTCTACTTTATTGGTCACATAAAGATAGCTGCCTGTTAAAAAAACTGTAATTAACAATACAGCTATGACAATGATTCTTAAAAACTGCGTCATAAAAAATTATTTACTCAAGCCTAACTCTGCAAATAAAACTTCAAAATATTCACTGATATTCAACAACTCTTCCATGAGTGTTCCAAATGCCTTATCCTCTTCTATCCACTCTTCGATTCTTTTGACACTGTCACTTTTCTGGCTCTCATCCAGCTTGTCACTTTTGACAACTGCATCTTTGATTTTTTCTAAATGTTCTTTGTGTTTATGTGCGCTCATTTCTTTTTTCCTTGTTTTAATAGTTTTCGTATTTTCCTGCTTTTACATCTTCTCTAAGCTGTTGAATCTTTTTTTCCATAATATTTAAAATAATATCTGCCGCCTCTGTATCATCCGCTTCGGGAACATCCCAGTCTGTTATTTTTATATTCATTTTAAACAGTAATTCCAACTCTTTTTCTATTTCGGCTTTTCTCTCTGCCAATTCCTGTATAACTGCATCTGACATTTTCAATCCTTACTTTTTCTTTTAGTATACATCAAATTTATTAAATGTTTATATACTTTGGAATGAAACTTTTTATTTTCTTGTAAATCTTTTCAAAATCTGTCGAATAAACTCTTGTATGCGCAACAGCAGTGATAAAGTTCGTATCTCGCTCCCATCTTGGAACAAGGTGCATATGAATATGCTCGGCTATTCCGGCACCCGCTGCTTTGCCCAAATTCATCCCGATATTCACGCCGTTGGCACCCAATCCCTCTTTAAGTAATTTGACACTCTGCTGTGCGAGTTTTGACATGTTCAGCCAAACTTCACTCGGCAGCTCTTCAAGTCTGTCCGTATGCATATGGGGAATAATCATAAAATGCCCCGGAGTATAGGGGTATTTGTTCATCACCATAAAACAGTATTCATTTCTGTAGAGTACATGTAAAGACGCATCCTCCTGCGGATGTGTACTGATGTGGCAAAAAACACACCCTTTTATTTTCTCCTGTGTAACATATTCATCCCGCCAGGGGGCATATAAAATATCTTGCATTGCTTCTCCTACTAATAAATTTAATATAATTACATGTGAAGAGATAAGCAAGATGATCACATTTTTTCTAGATCAATGATAGAACTTTTAATGAAGTTTTATTAAATCTCCAAGGAGTCTATCACTTGCTTGTAATCCCAATAGGTTGATTAGGCTTCGAGCCTCTGTCATTATGGAGATAGGATAAAAGCAAGATTGCTTATCTGTTCACATGTAAAATAACTTGTAAAGGTGTTTGTGATGTATCAACAATTCTGTGGAATAGATGTAAGTAAAGACAGCTTTGACATTACTTTGCTTGAAAGCAGTGGTGAAGTTAAACTGCAAGAGAAGCTTTCAATGGATATAGAAGGATTTAATGCTTTGTTAAAGCACTTATCCAGCTACTCCAAAGAAGAGCTTCTTGTGTCAATGGAAGCGACAGGGATATATCATTTACCCCTATTGTCTTTTTTATTAGAACATAGTTTTAAAAGTGTAGTGATAAATCCCATACTCATAAAGAGTTTTATTGGTTCAACTACCTTGAGAAAGACTAAAAACGATAAAAAAGATGCAACTTCTATTGCACTGTTTAGTTTAAAATCGTATCAATCTTTACATCTTGCTACGACTGATGCTATTGAGAACATCAGACCACTCATTAGAGAGCGAGAATCGCTCTCTAAAGAAGTAGCAAGGTTAAAGACTGAAATAAAAGCTAACTTGACTCAATTATTTCCTGAATTGTTAAAGAACACAAACATATTTACAAAAAGCATTTTAAATCTGCTTCTACAAGCTCCTAGCCGTAAGGCTATTAGGAACTTGAAGAAACAGAAAATTCAAAAACTACTCGATAGTACCAGTGGCAATAAAGTTAGAATCTCTGCTGGGGAGATATTATTTCTTGCCAAGAACTCTATTGCTGTATCTGATAAGTATCTTGAAAAGGTTTTAACTTCTAAAATTAGAAGATTAATAACTGTTCAAGACGAACTATCTTTTCTTGATGAAGAGCTGCAAAACTCTTTAGAAGATACTGATATTAATGATGATATTGAAATATTACAATCAATACCGGGCATCGGTACAGTAACTTCTAAAAACTTTATGGTTGAAGTATCCTCTGTTGATAAGTTCAAATCCGTCAAGCAACTTTGTGCTTTTATTGGAATTGATCCATCTGTGAGACAGAGTGGTACTTCAGTCAACTATAGAGGCAAAATCTCAAAAAGAGGTAATGCCAACCTTCGTCGAACTATTTGGCAAATGGCAACAGGTGTTATACGAAGCTGTGAAAAATTTAAAGCCTACTACGACAAAAAACGCAGTGAAGGTAAAAAATTCAAACAAGCTGTAATAGCTGTAGCCAATAAGCTTTTAAAAACAATATTTGTACTTTTAAAGAATAAAACTAAATTTGATGAAAATTTAGTTTGTGGTGTTTCTAAATGAAACGTAAAATTTATGTTTTTTTAGTTAGGTTTCTTTATAGTTGACTCCTTTAAAAATTATAAACTATAAACTCATCCGGAATCGGTACTTCAGTGCCGACTATCGCTACTTTCTTGCCACTCTCAGCCCGCACTGAAGTACGGGTTCCAAAAACCGTACAGACTCACCCGGAATCGGTACTTTCTATGCTAAAGCATGACTTGTGAGAAAAACTAAATTTTTTTCTGTAGTGCCGACTGATGGCGACAGCATTACAAAAATGCAAAAACCAAATCAGGAAAAGCCACAACCAGTCCCAGTCCCAACAACTGCAAAGCGATAAAAGGGATAATTCCTTTGTAGATGTCCATCGTTGTCACACTGTTGCCTGCGGCGCCTTTTAAAAAGAAAAGCGAAAGTCCAAAGGGCGGCGTCAAAAAGGATGCCTGCAGATTCATAGCTATCAACACGCCAAACCAAATGGGGTCTATACCGAATGCAGCCATAACAGGGACCAAAATAGGTACAATGATGAAACTTATTTCTATAAAATCTATAAAAAATCCGAGTATAAAAATACTCAGCATTGCCACAGCTATAAAGACCCAGACATCACCGATATCCTGTGAAAAAAACTCCAGAATCAAATCAGTTCCGCCGAGTTCGTTAAAAACAAGACTAAAAGTTGTTGCACCGATTAAAATCATAAAAATCATACCGCTGAGCTTCATCGTCTCAAACAGCGCATATTTTATCATTGCAAACTTAAGTGTTTTATTATATGCCGATAAAATGACGCCTCCGAGTACGCCAAAAGCCGCTGATTCTGTCGGAGAAGCGATACCTGCAAATATACTTCCAAGCACGGCAAACATCAACAAAAGCGGTGGGATAATGGCAGATACAACATCCATCAATGTTGTTTTTTCATCGCTTATCAGTGCCGGGGCATCTTCTTTGTTCATAAAAGCACGAATGAGAATATAGGCTGCATAGAGCGAAACAAGTGTCAGTCCCGGTAGAACCGCACCTTTGAACAAATCACCGACACTGACACTCATCACATCACCCAAAACGATAAGAATAATCGAAGGCGGTATAATCTGTCCGAGTGTTCCACTCGCAGCAATAGTGCCAGAAGCAAGACCTTTGTTATACCCCGCACCAAGCATCAAAGGAAGAGCAATGACACTCATCATTACAACAGAAGCTGAAACTATGCCAGTAGAAGCCGCCAAAATGGCACCCACAAGCACAACGCTCACACCCAAACCTCCACGGATATTTTTAAAAAGTGAGCTCATAGAAAGCAGCAGTTTTTCCGCCATTCCTGATTTTTCCAAGATAAGTCCCATCATAATAAAAAGTGGCACTGCCATCAGTGTTGTGTTGCTCATAATACCGTAAATTCTAAAAGGCAGTATGTTAAAAACATCAAATCCCAAAGAAGGAATAAAAAAAGCAAAAAACATTGCCACACCGCCAAATGCAAAGGCAACAGGAATTCCTAAAAGCAAAAGTGCAAGAGCCACACCAAACATAAGAAGTGCAATCATAGCGATTTCCATTTTTTAATGTCACTGACAAGTTCTTTGAATGCCTGCAATGCCAAAAAGACGAAGGCAAGCGGCATTAAGGCTTTGACGATCCATCGGTATTTCAGCCCACCCGGATCCGAAGAGGCTTCGAGTTGTTCAAAACTCATTGTTACAAAATCTATGCTAATGTATATTATTAAAAAAGAGAGTGGCAGAACAAAAAAAAGTGTGGAGATAATATTTATAAGGGCCTGCGTTTTTGGTGAAAATTTTTCATAAAAAATATCAACGCGCACATGGGCATTATGACGCAGCGTAAAGGCAATGCTGAGCAAAATCACCACATCAAAAAAGTGCCATTCCAACTCCTGCAGTGCCGTAGAACCATGAGAAAAAAGGTAACGTCCCGTTGCATCAAAAACAACCAAAACAACCAGTAAAGCCAAAACAACAGCAGTCAGATAAGAAATATATTTCATAATCTATATAAAATTCGGAGCATCATTGGCAAAGAGTATGATGTCGCCTGATTTTGTCTGAGTTGCCAAAATGTCTACCATTGATGCTTTGTCTTTGAGTATTATTTTGTTCTTTACATGTAAATGCCTGTCAAAAAGATCTGCATTTAAAGCGCCTGTGACAATCACAATGTCAAAGACTTTGTTGATTGCTTCAATCAGTTGCAGATTCAACGCATCCGTACTCTCAACAAGTCCCGGTGTGACCATTACTTTTCTGCCCTCATGAAGTGAGCACAAACGAATACCCTCAAGCATACCGTCAATATTTCCGTTATATCCGTCATCGAGGATAATTTTTCCACCGGCTTTTATGAGTTGGAGTCTATGCTCAACCGGTTCAAGGTTTTTGACAGTTTCGACTATCTCTTCATCACTCATTCCAAAACTTTTTGCTATTCTTACCGCTACGGCAATATTCATCGTCTGAAAAGCACCCAAAATATCTGTATGCAGTTGTAAAGTTCTGCCATCTAATTCAAGTTCAAAATCAGTCCCTTCAAGCGTTGCCTGTACATTTTTTATCTCATCACCGAAAAAAGTTACCATTTCATGCGGTTCATCTGTCACAGAGGTATGAATAAACGCCTGTTGCAACCTTGGTGATTTAATAATTTCGAGTTTTGTAGCGATAATATTTTTCAAAGATTTAAAATACTCTATATGTGCCTCACCAACACGCCCAACCACAACTCTCTGTGGTTCCAGAAAAGTTGTAATCGCATAAATGTCTCCACGCTCTCTTGCACCTGCTTCACATACATATATCTGTGTATCTTCAGGAAGATTATTGTTGATATCCGCAACAATTCCGCCTAAAGTGTTGACACTTCTTGGTGTTGCATAGACTTTAAATTTATGCGAGAGAATCTTGGCTGTAAAGTTTTTGATACTTGTTTTGCCGTAACTGCCGGTAATACAGACAATCTCTAAATCTTTCATAGATTGCAGCTTTTTCTTTGCCTCTTTCATATAAACTTTAAAAAGAAATTTTTCTATAATATAACTGCCGATATAGGCAATCGCCAAAGGCATAAAAACACCGTATGTTGCACAGCCCTCTTTGAGTGTGCAAAGAACATCCTGAAAGAGTGTCAAAGAAACCAGAAGAATCAAAAATCTTTTTACACGCCAAGTCAAAACCAGCTTTTTATCAAGCTTTTTATACCAGATAATGATACTCGGAACAAAGGCAAATATAAAAAATATAATAAAAAATTTACCTGTTGTGTAATAGGCAATAAAAGGAATAATAAAATATAAAATATGCCAGTGCGGTTTGTGATGTTTGAAAATTACCCTCTCAATTTTATAATCATACCACTGCAGGTTTGTAATAAGATACCAGCCTAAAAGTGTGACAAAAAGAACATTGGTGACAAAGGCCAGCAGTGTTTCATACTCTTGCATTGCATTCTCCCTTTCAGTGTTGCATTGTTTCTAAAAATGCAGTTTGAATTTTTCTGGAAATATCCTCTGCATTTTTCATAAAAAAATAATGATCGCCATTATATACTTCCAAAGCAGAATCATTGATAAGCTCTTGGATTTTTCTTCCCGAATCAAGTGGTGTGGCACTGTCCTCTTTACCCCAAAAAAGAAGTGCTTTTTCTTCAAATCTTGAGAATCCATCACTAAAATCTTCATTGACCACATTTTTAAAAGTCTGATACATGTATTCACTGAGTTGCTTGGCATCCTCTGCCACAAAGAGCGAACGGAATTTGGACAAACCAAGAACTTTCAATGTCTTAAAAAGTGCTATTTTTGCCTGTACTTTGAAAGGCTTTGGTATATAAATACCGGCACTTGCAACCAAAACAAGCAGTTTGGGCTCCAGCAACAAAGCAACTTTTCCGCCAAAAGAGTGCCCCAGTACAATATCTTTTGAAGCGTTCATGTGAATCATCAACAGTTCTACAATTCTTGCCACATCAGCAGTTGTCAAAACAGCATTACATGTAGAGTTGCCAAAACCCGGCAAATCTATATAGATATGGCGAAAAGTGTCCATATAGGAAGAAAATGTCTGTTTCATCAGATTTTTATTACTTCCCCAGCCATGTAAAACTATGAGGTCTATCTTGGCATGAGGATTCACTATTTCATAACTGATGTCAAAAGTATGCTGATTATACTGTATTGACTTCACTGCCATCTATTTGCCTTTGGCCTGAGAGATAGAGTGAATATAATCATAAGTCACTTTTGGACGCTTTGAATGGGGTAAAGAGGAGGCTAACTCTTCAAGAGAAGCTGTAAAATCTTCAAAAAGATAATTTGCCATAGAACCCGGTATAGGATTGATCTCATTAAGCAGTACCTCATTATTGAAAACAAAAAAGTCACAGCGTATCAAAGCACCCTCAAACAAACCTTGATAAACTTTCTCAAAATTTGTTTTTAAACGCAGTGTCAACTCTTCACTGACATCCGCCTGAAGCACCTGCTCACTTCTTGAAAAATCCATATACTTTTTCTCAAAGTCTAAAAACTCTTCTTTTTTCGGTTCTTCGACAATGGAGTAGTGCATAGTACCGTTTGCATAATATCCTGCCAGATTATACTCTTTGACACCCTCCAAAAACGGCTCTACAATGAGTGTATCATCAAATTCAAAAGCAACATCAAGTGCATAATCAAGTTCACTTTCATCTTTGACGACACTTACACCGATTGAACTGCCAAGAGAAGCAGGTTTAACTATGAAAGGATACGGTATCGTTATATTGCAATGTTCATTTTTGTGAATAATTTCATATTTAACATACTTTACACCTATGGCTTCACACAAATATTTCGTATAACGCTTATCATAAGAGAATATACAGGCATCCACACGCGGACCGATGTATTTTACAGAGTAAAAATCAAACAGTGCGGCTATTGTTCCATCTTCTCCATCTGCTCCGTGAATTAGGTTTAACACAATATTGTTATGTTGAATTTTTGAAAACATGCTCTTTTGTACGAAAGAACCCTGTGCAAGTGTAAGTAGAGGCATCTTTTTATAGGCACCTTTTGAAAAAGTGACTGCTTTCATTTTTGCAGGTTCTATGAGATAAAAAGTATGATCACTGTCACAAAATACAAATTTCAAATCAAAACCCGCTAATTTCTCTTTTAATGTTATAGCGCTGACAATGCTTATTTCATGCTCGAAACTTGCACCGCCAAATAAAATTGTTAATTTCAATATAATTTTCCTTTAAATTGTTTGGAGTTGTTTGAGCGCTTCTTTTACAAGTGAAGCAGTATCATTTCCTTCACATGCACTCAATGCTTTTGATATTTTATCTTTTTTAAACCCTAAAGCTTCGAGTGCTTCACTGGCTTCATTAAATGACTGTGAGGCCTGTGGTGTTGCATTGTCACCGAGTATTTCAGCATCAAAACCGTTGAGTTCCACTAAAATTCGTCCGGCACTTTTAGGCCCTATTCCAGGTACCTTTTTGACACCGTTGACATCTTTGTTATTTATAATGGCAGCAAACTGCGAAGGTGTATAGGTAGAACAGATTGCCATAGCAACCTTAGGACCGACACCGTTGATTTTGATCAGACGAGAAAACATTTTTTTCTCTGCCATATCAATAAACCCAAAAAGCAACTGTGCATCTTCGCGAATAATATGTGTTGCAAATAAAGAAACATTTTCTTTTGGCAAAGCAGAAAATGTGTGTAAAGAGATAAAAACCTCATAGACAATTCCCTGCACATTTACATGTAGATATGTCGGTTCTTTATATTCAATTTTTCCGTGTAAACCTACTATCATATTTATTCTATTTCCTCTTCATTTATAGGGCGGATAGCATATTCGCCTTCATCCACTTCAACAAGTCCAAAAACCTGTTCACTAGAACCTTCCATAGGTTTATAAACCAGTTCCATAGGAGGATCGACTAGTTTAAATCTAATCTCATTATACCCTATCCACCTGTCTCTGTTTATAACCCTTGCATCAAAAATATTTTCTTGAAAAGAGGAAGTTTTTGTCGTTAAAAGGTTTAACGCATCCTGTGCCATTGAAACTTCGCTCTTTAAATTCTTTACATTTTCCTGCATGACCTGAAACTGTTTGTATTTTTTTACAAAAGAAGCAGGCATTTTCACTCCGTTTTTTTTGTAATGTAAAAGTCTTTTTTTAATCTCTATAAAAGCAGGTGTTGCTTCTTTGAGCGAATGCATCTGTTTTTTTAATTCTTCTCGTAACTCTTTGAGCTGCAGCTCCAGTTTTTCTATTTTTTGCTGATTCTCGTCCAGGCTTTCTTTGGCTTCTTTTTGCAACAAAGGATCAATCGTAAAAATGTTTTCACTGCCCTGAAGTTTTTGAATTTCAATGCGTTTTGTTGCAATTGCTTTGACATGAGAAGTACAAATTTCTATATCTATTTCCCGGCCTCGAATTATACCACCTAAAGCTTGCGCAACCTTTACCTGCTCACCGTCAATTTCACCATGTTCGAGTCTCGTAACCCGGATATTTTTCCCATAGGCTTTCCCCTTATGAACATTTATTTCCAAGTTGTCTGCTTTGATCACAGCAGTTTTATGTGTCTGTCCGTTTACAGTAGCCTCTTTTGCTATAACTTTTGCATTGGAGCCGACATTTCCTTCAATTTTTATTTTACTTACCTCAACAGTCATCCCTGTTCCAACAGCATCCTTGATGGCATCTGTCTCTTTTACAGACATCTCTACATCAGAGTCCACACCGCTTTTGATAGATCCTGTCGTTTTGAAACTGACTTCTCCTACATCAACTTCATTTTTTATCACATAAGTATCATTTTCAAAAGCAATATAACCATTTTCATTGGCAATATATTTTATTGATTTTGCATCTTCAACGACCCGTATCGTACTGTCAACTTTAAAAGTCGGTTCATGTTTGACAACAGGCTCAGCAGGTTTTATATATTCACCACGACAGTTACGCCCGGGTTTTCCGGGTTTTGGTTTGATATATTCTATAAGCAGTTCATCTTTTTTAACACTTTGTATAAACCCTCTTGACGCATAATCAATTCTCTCGTTTTCATCAAGCTCTTTATTTTTTTCAAAATAGAGTATCAAAGCATCATTTGTTGTAGGTGTCGGCTCAATTCCTTCTGCTATTAAATGTGTTTCATTTTGCAAAAATTCCAGGTGCTGCGCCACTCTGACCCGTGCAGAAATTTTTGAAACCACATCAGGAAGCATCTCATCAAAAATATGTACAAGAATTCCTGCCCGTATTTTTTTCTTATTGATAAGATCCAGAAAACTGTCTTCGAATCTCGGAAAATAATCAACACTTGATCCCGCTGCAATACTCAAATATACTTTGCATTTTGTAGCATTGGCACCAACTGCTGTTTTAAAATTTTTACACAGTTCATCTTCATCCAGCCTTTTGGAAAAAATTTCCACCTCATATGTCTGTTTAATCTGAAAATCAGGGTTTAAAAAGCTCTCTTCATTGTTGAGTTCACGCAGGGCTTCGGGTGTTACTTCTTCCCATTCACTCTCTTCTTTGTCTTTTTTTATTCTCGTATAGGTCTGAATATCAAGTATGTTAAAATCCAGCAATTCCGGTTTTATATCATATGATTTTGCAATGTTAAAAATCTCTTTTGCAACATTTTGCGTTCGTACGACAGTCGGACGAACTTTTCTCACTGTTTTAGTCTTTTTATCAGAACCAAATAATGCCATAATGAAATTACCATACTTTTTTTAATTTTTTTTATGAAAGATTTTAACCAAAGGTTTGTTAAAATTATGTAAAACTTATATTATATCGACAAAGAAGCCCATGTTTAAAGCAATTTTCACCAACAGTTTTGGAATTCTCACCTCCCGTGTATTGGGATTTTTCAGAGACCTTTTAACCGCATCCGCACTTGGTGCAAACATATACAGCGATATATTTTTCATCGCCTTTAAGCTCCCCAATCTTTTTCGCAGAATTTTTGCAGAGGGGGCTTTCAGTCAGGTTTTTATACCTGCATTTACACGCAGCAGACACAAGGCTCTGTTTAGCATCAATATACTCCTTGTTTTCTCTTCAGTCATACTTATACTCACTCTTCTTGTCAATCTTATACCCCAACTTTTTACAAAAGCGATTGCCACAGGTTTTGATGCCGACACCATTGCCATCGCCGCTCCCTATGTTGCCATCAACTTCTGGTATCTGCCTCTTATATTTTTTGTCACATTTTTGAGTGCTATGCTGCAGTACAAACACCATTTTGCAACCTCGGCATTTGCAACAGCCCTGCTCAATCTTTCACTCATTGCCGCTTTGTACCTCTCACATGACAAAAGCCAGAGTGAGATTGTTTACTATTTGAGTTACGGGGTTGTACTTGGCGGAATTTTACAGCTCGGCGTCCATCTCCTGGCCATATATAAACTCGGACTGGCAAAACTGCTTCTTGGCGGTATAAAGTACTTTGGAGCTAAATCTAAAAATATCAAAGAGGATACGAAAAAATTTCGCACAAATTTCTTTCCGGCGGTCTGGGGAAACTCTACCGCACAGGTTTCTGCTTTTTTGGACACTTTTTTAGCTTCTTTTTTGGTCACCGGTTCCATCTCCTATCTTTACTATGCCAACCGTGTTTTTCAACTGCCTCTGGCACTTTTTGCCATTGCCACATCTGTTGCGCTTTTTCCAAGAATTGCACGCTATCTAAAAAACAATGATGAAGCAAAAGCGCTTGCAAACCTGCAAAAAGCTTTTTGGTTTTTGGCATTTTTGCTTACATGCAGCACTGTCGGAGGCATTATTTTCTCGCATGAAATCATCTGGCTTTTGTTTGAGCGAGGTGCCTTTGACACCCAGGATACCGCCAACACAAGTACCGTACTGCAGATGTATATGCTCGGACTTTTACCTTTTGGCATACAAAAACTTTTTGTTCTGTGGCTCTATGCAAAAGAGATGCAGGCAAAAGCCGCAAAAATAGCGACGATTTCTCTTGTCGTCTACATTACTTTTGCCCTGGCTTTTATCGGTCCTTTTGGCGTGGCAGGTTTGGCACTTGCAAGCACCATCGGCGGCTATGTCAGTCTCTTTTTTACCCTCAAAGTGTTTGGGATAAAAAACTTTTTTGCTATACTTCGTTCAAAAAATCTCATCTATCTGGCTGTAAGTTCTGTTGTCCTTATCGCATTACTATTCTATTTAAAGGAAGTTCTCCGTGCATATATTTGATTCTGTACAAAAAACAAAACGAAAATTCATTCCGCTTAAAGAGGGCAAAGTCACCCTTTATGTCTGTGGTCCTACTGTTTATGATGATGCCCACCTCGGACATGCAAAATCAGCCCTTGTGTTTGACTTGCTGACGCGTGTTTTGGAAGCAAACGGATATGAAGTCACCTATGCACGCAACATTACCGATATAGATGACAAAATCATCAAAAAAGCGATAGAGCAGAAAAAAGATATACAGGAGATTACAGACTTTTACACCGAAGCCTACCACAAAGAGATGGAAGCACTCGGTGTAAAAAGACCGACCCTGGAACCAAAAGCAACACAAAACCTTGAAGCGATGGTTGATTTGATACAAAAGCTCATAGACAAAGGGCATGCCTACACTACACCTGATGGCGATGTCTATTTTGATACGGCGAGCGACAGTGAGTATCTGACACTTTCACACCACAGCCAAAACGAAGAAGACAAGCAGGAGCGAGTCGCGAGTTCAAGCTACAAAAAAAATCATGCCGATTTTGCCCTGTGGAAAAGTGTCAAAGACAACAGTGTTACCTTTTCTTCTCCTTTTGGTGCAGGTCGTCCCGGCTGGCATCTGGAGTGTTCTGCCATGATAGAAAAACATCTGGCATACAAAGATACGCCTTTTGCCATAGATATCCACGGAGGCGGAGCCGACCTGCTTTTTCCCCACCATGAAAACGAAGCGGCACAGACACGATGTGCTACAAAACACGAACTTGCCAACTACTGGATGCACAACGGTTTTGTCAACATTGATGGCGAAAAAATGAGTAAATCACTAGGCAACAGCTTTTTTCTCAAAGATGCCCTCAAAGAGTATGACGGAGAGGTTTTACGGTTCTATCTTTTAAGCACGCATTACCGAAGTAATTTTAACTTTAACACACAGGATTTAGAGAGTGCAAAAAAACGCCTTGACAAACTCTACAGACTTAAAAAGCGTCTTTTTGGTTTGCCTGCATGTAATGATGAAACACCCTTTAAAAAAGAGCTTTTAAAATCTCTCAATGATGATATGAATGTCTCCACGGCACTCGCTCTCATAGATGAGATGATAAGTAAAGCCAACGAAACACTCGATACTGCAGGCAAACACAAACTCCTCAAGCGTGAAACTCTGGCAAACCTGGCATACATAGAAAAACTTTTGGGGTTTGGCATACAAAATCCTTTTGAGTATTTTCAGTTTGGCATAGATGAGACTACAAAAGAGAAAATAAATACCCTCATAGAACAAAGAGACAGCGCAAAAAAAGAAAAAAATTTCGCACTCTCAGACAAAATCCGGGATGAAATCCTCAGCCTTGGTGTCAATCTTATGGATACCCCGCAGGGAACTTTTTGGGAAAAAGTATAAATGACACTTACAGAACTCCAACAGCATCTTGAAAAAAACGCACTTACATGTAATGAAGAGTTTAAACGCCTTTTTCACGGTCGTGGCGGACTTTATGAGGAGTGGAAGTATCTTACAGTAGACTCCATTGACACTGTTTTAAGTGTTGCCTTATATTTTGAAAAAAAGAATGAAACAGAACTTTTGGAGATGCTCAAAGCCTTTACATGTAACACGCGATACACAACACTTGTAGTACAAAGACGATACCTCAAAGATGCACCGAGTGAAGTGATTACAGGAGAAATCCCACAGGATTTACATGTAACAGAAAACGGTATGAAACTCAAACTCAACCTCCTCTCCAACAAAAACAGCGGTTATTTTCCCGATATGAAGAACGGGCGTGCCTTTGTCAGAGAAAATGCCAAAGACAAACATATATTAAACCTTTTTTCTTATACCTGTGCTTTTAGCGTTGCGGCAAAGCTCGGCGGAGCCAAAAGTGTTGTTAATGTCGATATGAGCAAAAGTGCCCTCAAAACAGGCATGGCAAATCATGCTTTAAACAATCTTGACCCAAAAGGTGTGAGCTTTCTCTCATATAACATACTCAAATCATTCTCTTCACTCAAAAGAAAAGGTCCTTACGATATGATTATCATCGACCCGCCAAGCTTTCAAAGAGGCAGTTTCGAGGCAACAAAAGATTATGAAAAACTCATCAAAAAACTCCCTCAGCTTGCAAGCCAAAACTGCATACTTTTGGCCTCTCTGAACTCTCCGGAACTTCAAAGCAGTTTTATTATAGATATGATAGAAAAATTCGCACCGGGTTTTAGATTTGAAAAACGGCTCAAAAACCTTCCTGAATTTGCAAGCAATGATGAAGAAAAAAGTTTGAAAAATCTTGTTTTTACAAGAGTTGCTGTATAATCAATTATGAAAAAAGAGAACCAAATCAAATATGAACTGATGCGACTGATGGCATTGGACTCTTATGCCTCTTCTCTTTCATTGCTCTTCATAGTTACCGTAGTTGCCGCTCTTTTTTGGCAAGAGACAGCACTGAGAGTTCCGCTTGCTTTTTGGTTGCTCTCTCTTTATGCTGTTCTCATCATCAGAAGCTACTGTGTAAAACAGTTTTTGCATAATAAAACAAGCCTTCAAAAAGCACAAACAATTTTTAGTTTTTCCACCCTTTTTTCGGCTCTGTTCACCAGTGCAGGTTTTTTGTTTTTATTTACAGTTGCTGACCATGTGCATCAGACATTTATTATTATCATTATTTCCGGAACTTCAGCCGGTGCTGTCATTACACTCTCTTATTTTAAAAAACTGAGTATCAGTTATCTGTTTGTCCTGCTGCTTCCACTTATTTACACTCTTTTGACACATAAATCGAATGCTTTTAATGCACTGAGTTATCTTATCATTTTGTTTTTGATTATGCTCTCGCTTTTTTCGGCAAAATATAATAAAAACATTATCACTACATTAATAAGCAAATATAAAATTTTGGCGACAAAAAAAGCACTCGAAGTTTCAAAAAACAATTTTGAATCAATTTTCAAAGAACTTCCTATCGGTATTTTTACCTACAACAAAGACCTTGTACTGACCCAGGTTAACAAAGCATTTACAAAAATTATACAGGTTCCTCAGGAAAAAGTTTTCAACCTTGACATGAAAACACTCAAAGACAAGTCTATCATAGAACCCCTGCAAAAAGTATTCAAAAATGAAAAGGCAGCCTATGAGGGCACTTACCATACAACACTCACTGATTTGGATTTATGGATACGCCTTCATGCAATTCCCATGTACGATACCCAAGGCAATATCATTGCCGGACTGGGTATGCTCGAAAACATCACAACAGAGATACAGAATCAAAAAAAACTGGAGTATCAGGCTTTTTATGATTCTCTGACCGGTTTAACCAACAGAGCCTCTTTTCGCAACTATTTAGAGCAGTTTATGAAAAAACTGCACCGTTCAAAAGAGTATGGTGCCCTGCTTTTCATTGATCTGGATGACTTTAAAAATATTAATGATTCTATCGGGCATGATGTCGGTGATTCTGTATTGCAGATATTTGCACAAAGAACCAAAAAGGTTCTCAGAGCAGAAGATATTTTTGCCAGATTGGGCGGTGATGAGTTTGTCATTCTTCTTTCGCAAACCGATGCAGATCTTGCAAAGATACATGAAACAGCTCTGTACTTATCGGAAAAAATTCATACAACCCTCAAAAAACCGATACACAAAGGAAATGAAACACTCTATATATCACTCAGTATAGGCATAAAAATACTCACGCCCGAAGAACTTGATACTACCACCATACTCAAACATGCAGATATCGCCATGTATGAATCAAAAAAAGGAGGAAAAAACAAAACCTCTTTTTATGACAGTACCATGAGCAGACAGATACAGGAGCAACTGCTTTTACACAATGAACTCAAAATTGCCATACAGGAAAAACAGTTTGAACTCTACCTGCAACCTATTGTAGAGACCAAAACAAATAAAATAGTCTCTGCCGAAGCATTGATACGATGGAATCACCCGACAAAAGGGCTTCTGTTTCCAGATGCTTTTATAGAGTATGCAGAACAGTCCAGCCTTATCATCAACATAGGCAGTTGGGTGATAGAGAGCGCCTTTGCACTGTATAAAGAACTCGAAGATACGCTTGAAAACATTGCTGTAAATATCAGCTTGAAACAATTTTCTCAAGATAATTTTGAAGAACTTTTGCTTACAAATGCAAAAAAATACAATGTTGACCCGCACTCTATAAAGCTTGAGCTTACAGAATCTATCATGCTTAATAATCTAAATGACACAATAGACAAAATGTTGCATATCAAAGCACACGGCTTTGCATTTTCCATGGATGATTTTGGCACAGGCTACTCTTCGCTCTCCTATCTGAAAAATCTGCCGTTTGATTATCTCAAAATAGACCAAAGTTTTGTGCGGGATATGCTTGAGAATGAAAATGACAAAAAGCTTGTAAAAATTATTATTGATGTTGCAAAACAGTTTGATTTTTCAGTCATAGCCGAAGGGGTGGAAACAGTCGAGCACGCTCACTTTATAGAGGAAAACGGATGTGACTATTATCAAGGCTATCTGATATCCAAACCTGTGCCTCTGAAAGAATTTAAAAAACTCCTCTAAATGACTTATTATTATGTAAGCTGATAAAATTAATAATATATATTTATTAATTGTTAATAGTGATTGGAATAATATTCTTCCATGAAAACACATATCACAAACTTTTTTCGATCCGTTTTCTACCTGTACTATGATGGTTTTGTAAATATGAGAGTGGGTAAAACACTTTGGATTCTCATAGCTGTAAAACTATTTGTTATGTTTGCCATTGTCAAATGGCTGTTCTTCCCAAATATATTGCAAGAAAACTTCGAAACTGATGCACAAAGAAGTCAATATATTTTACAACAACTCACAAAGGAAAAATAATATGGAACACACTGACGTGCTTGTTGACTGGTCACGGGCGCAATTTGCTCTTACTGCACTCTATCACTGGCTTTTTGTACCGCTTACCCTGGGCTTGACATTTATTATCGCCATTATGGAGACAATCTATGTCAAAACCGGTGATAAGAAATGGAAACAAACTACAAAATACTGGATGGGACTCTTGGCCATTAACTTTGCCATAGGACTGGCAACAGGAATCATTATGGAGTTTGAGTTTGGAACCAACTGGTCAAACTACTCCTGGATTGTCGGCGATATTTTTGGAGCACCGCTTGCTATTGAAGGGCTGATGGCGTTTTTTATGGAATCCACCTTTTTTGCCGTTATGTTTTTTGGCTGGGACAAGGTCAGCAAAAGAATGCACCTACTCTCAACATGGCTTGTTGCCATCGGTTCAAACCTCTCGGCTCTTTGGATTTTAGTTGCAAACGGCTGGATGCAGCATCCTGTGGGCATGAAATTCAATCCCGATACAGCAAGAAATGAAATGCTGAACTTTTGGGAAGTCTTTTTCAACCCGAATGCGGTCAGCAAGTTTCTACATACCATAAGCAGCGGTTATGTCCTTGCCTCACTCTTTGTTATAGGAATCAGCGCCTGGTATCTGCTTAAAAAAAGAGATACACAGTTTGCACGACGCAGTATTATCGTGGCTTCAAGTTTTGGGCTCATAACTTCTTTGTTTCTCTTAACAACAGGAGATGAATCAGCGCATCAGGTAGCACTGAATCAGCCTATGAAACTTGCCGCTATGGAAGGTTTGTATGACGGTGAAAAACGTGCAGGAATTGTCGCCTTTGGCGTACTTGATACCGCAAAAGAGATAGGTGATGATCTAAACCCTTTTCTTTTCAGTTTTGAAATTCCCGGTGCGCTCTCTTTTCTGGGATACCATGACCTGAATGCTTTTGTACCGGGTATAGACAATCTGATGCAGGGAAGCGAAAAATACGGCATTATGTCCGTCCCTGAAAAAATGCAAAAAGGAAAAATTGCCGTAGCCGCTTTAGGTGCCTATAAAAAGTTCAAAAAAGAAGGCAATCAGGCTGAGGCTGAAAAAGCACTCAAGACTTTTGAAGCAAATCAGGCCTATATGGGCTACGGTTACCTGAACAAACCTGAAGATGCCGTGCCTGATGTAGCACTCAGCTTTTACAGTTTTCATACAATGGTAGGACTTGGCACATGGTTTTTGCTTCTTTTTATGGTGACGCTTTATTATTCCATGACCAACGAAATGCACAACAAAAAATGGCTGCTCTACCTTGCAGTAGCAACCATTCCGATGGGGTATGTCGCACAGGAAGCCGGATGGATAGTTGCCGAAGCGGGTCGTCAGCCCTGGGCTATTCAGGATTTGCTTCCTGTAGGCATGGCAGCTTCCAATATTGCTTCAACAAGCGTTATGATTACTTTTTGGCTCTTTGCGGTGCTTTTTACAGCGCTCTTAATAGCCGAAGTAAAAATCATGTTAAAACAGATAAAAATCGGGCCGGAGGGACATTAAATGTTTGATTTATTCACTTTACAACAATACTGGTGGTTTTTAATCAGTCTATTAGGAGCACTTTTCGTCTTTATGACCTTTGTGCAAGGCGGGCAGACGCTGCTGTATACTCTGGCAAGAACAGAAGATGAAAGAGATGTTTTAGTCAACTCACTCGGTCGAAAATGGGAGCTTACCTTTACAATGCTTGTCATGTTCGGCGGTGCCCTTTTTGCTGCAATGCCGCTTTTTTACGCGGTAAGTTTCGGCGGAGCCTATTATGTCTGGATGGGTATACTTTTTTGTTTTATTATCCAGGCTGTCGCGTATGAATACAGAAAAAAGCCAGATAATTTTTACGGGGAACGCTTTTATGAAACACTCCTTTATATTAATGGCTCTCTCGGAATATTTTTAATCGGTGTCGCAGTGGCGACACTCTTTAGCGGCGGTAATTTCATTGTCAATGAAAACAACCTCTCACACTGGACAATGCAAAGCTATGGGCTTGAAGCACTTTTAAACCCTTTTAACATTGCCTTTGGACTTATGCTTGTTTTTCTTGCACGATTTCAGGGTGCACTGTATTTTTTAAACAATGTCGATGTCCCAACTGTTACAGCAAGAGTAAAAAAAGTTGTCATTGTAAACTTTGGAATGTTTTTGATTCTTTTTCTGTATGTTTTGGCTACAATTTTGTTTATGGACGGTTTACGATATGATGCCAACACTTTTGTTGTCAGTGTTGAGAGTATGAAGTTTTTACACAGTTTTATAGATATGCCGCTTTTAATCGGATTATTACTCACAGGTGTATTATCTTTGCTCTATGGAGTATTTATAGCTGTCACAAAAAATGCACAAAAAGCCATCTGGTTCAGCGGATTGGGCGTTATACTTACCGTGCTTGTATTGTTTTTGATTTTGGGACTGGATTATTCGGTTTTTTACCCGTCACTTGCAGATATACAAAGCTCACTCACCATACAAAACAGTTCGGGAAGTCACTACACACTTGAAGTGATGAGCATTGTCTCTGTCCTTGTTCCTATTGTCCTGCTTTACATCATATTTGTATGGCGTTCAATGGACAAATCACAAATCACAATAGATGAAGTCAAATCTGACCCGCATCACTACTAGGAGGAATTATGGAATATTTAGCAGAATCAATTTGGTATCTCAGCTGGCCGGTTATTATTTATCTCTCATATAAATTTGTCAGCCTCAACCTGCATCACTACAAAAAGATGGAAAGACTCGAAGAACTTGAAGAAATTCATGCAAAAACTCAGGCTGCCAAAAACCAGGCAGCTTGAGAGGCTACTCGCAGTAGGTTGCCAAAAGCCCTGCTTTGAGTGCGTTGTAAGACTCTTCTCCTTTGAGTTTTTTCACGATTTTCAGACCAAAGCACAACGCCGTACCCGGTCCGCGTGAGGTCATTACATTTTGATCTTCAACGACCATTGCTTTGTCTCCCATATATCCCTCTTTTTTTATCTGTTCTTCTACAGACGGGTAACAGGTATATTTTTCTTTTAGCACACCCGCTTTGTTCAGGGCAAACGGTGCTGCACAGATAGCTCCGATATTTTTTCCTTTGGCATCCATTTCACGCAGGATTCTCTGTACATTTTCATCATCAGCCAGAGCATAGGTACCGTCCCAGCCACCTGGCAGAACAATCATATCAATCATATCGGCATTGACCTCCTTTACATGTAAGTCTGCTTGAATGACGATATTGTTCGCTCCTTTTACAAGCATCTCATCACTTAAAGATGCAACCAGAACTTCCACCTCTGCACGTCTTAAAACATCTATGATGCTCACCGCTTCTATCTCTTCAAATCCGCTTGCCAACGGGACTAAAACTTTACTCATAAACTACTCCTCGTAAGAACTTTTTATTATTCTAACACGACTTCAGTAACAAAAAAATTAAGTACAATCAAAGGTCAAAGAGATTAAAATGTTCAATAATAAAAGTTATAATGTGTTAATATTAAATATTGGAGATATTTTGACAAAAGCGCTGCTTATACTACTACTGCTTCTTTTGAGTGCCTGCTCTTCAAAACCACAAAAGCAGATTGTCATCTCTACAAATCAGTGGATAGGCTATGCCCCTTTGTTTTATGCCTATGAAACAGGCAAACTGGATCCCTTGAACATAAAAATAGTTACCAGTGTCTCTCTTGCAGAAGCAGCTGATCTGTACAGCATCGGCAAGGCGGATATGGTCACGACTACACAACATGAATTTAATGTTTTAAAACAAACCACCCATGATATCAAAGCAGTTATTTTGATAGACCGTTCAAACGGCGGCGATATGATTTTGTCAAACAGAACACTTGAGGCACTCAAAAAAAGTACAAGAATAGATGCCTATCTTGAAGTTGATTCCATCAATCAGGAAATTTTACTTGATTTTCTCAAAAAAAATGCCATCAGTAAAGAGAAGATAAACTTTATAAACAAAGATCAGCGGCAAATCCAGGATGTCAAAAATGACCCTGAAAAAGCCATACTCATTGCCACCTACACCCCTTATGAGATTGCTTTGAAAAACAAAAATTTCAGAGAGGTTGCCTCCACAAAAGATATTAACAGTATTATTGTCATAGATGCACTGTGTGCAAGAGATACTCTTGTCAAAAATGAAAAGCAGCGGCTTATACAGCTTAAAAAAGTGATAGACAAAGCTATAACAACCATAGAAGCAAATCCAAAAGCATCCTATAAAATTATCTCCAAATACTTTTCACATGTAAGCTATAAAGAGTATCGTCACTCCCTGAGTCTTATCAAATGGATAAACAAGCCCTCACAGGAGCTTTTGGAATACATACAACAGTATGGATACAAAAAGGATGATATTATTTTATGAACTCCATTTCCATAAAGAGTTTTATCCTTTTGATTATATTTGTTGCATTTGCACTCGAAGGGTATATTTTTTACAGTTTTTTTGAAAATTCCAAAGAGACGATAAGCAAACTGCTTCAGACAAGCATACAGACCGATGTGTTAAATCTCAAGCACTTTATGGAAAAAAATTTAAAACAAAAAGACATCAACTTTATTGCCTCACATATTGACAATATTATTATCATTAATCCCACTGTCAAAGATATACATATTCTTGATAACAGCCAAAATATTATTTACCATGCAAATATCAGATATGAAGATCACAATCACTCAGCACAAAAGTGTCTCCCGATTTCCAAAATTATAAATACAAATATTTTTACACAGGAGTGCTACTCTTTTTCCATTAAAACTTTTCATGGACTCCAGCCAAAATATTATTATGCAAATGTATATATTGATGAAGCCTATACGCACGGACTCATTGCACAACAGATAAGAAAAATCCTTGTTGCCTTTCTTGTCAGCACTTTTGTCTTTATACTGTTTTTATGGATATTGTCAAAAATCTACATCATCACACCTCTTGAGAAACTGCGCCAGTATGCCTACTACAGTCGAAATCCTCCAAAAAACTTTTTTGTCAAAGAGATTGAGAGTATCCGCTACTCACTCAATATGACATTTAAAAGGCTGCAGCAGGAGCAGGAAGAACTCTATAATTTGTCGACAAAAGACCCTTTAAGCGGTCTGTATAACAGGCTGAGTCTTATAGAAAAAATCAACTGGCTGATTGCAAAAAGCAAAAGAGACAAAAGTGAATTTGCCATTATATTTTTGGACCTGGATAATTTTAAAAATATAAATGATTCAAAAGGGCATGCCTTTGGCGATAAAATTCTTTTGCACATTGCACAGGTTCTTTTAAAAACAACCCGAGAAAATGATATTGTCGCACGTCTGGGAGGCGATGAGTTTGTAGTAATTCTGCCTGATTTTACAAATGAAAATACAATTATAGAAATTGCCCAAAGACTCAAAGAAACACTTGCAACACCTTTTCAGATTGAGCATGAAGAGTATCAGATTACTGCCAGTATGGGAATTGCCATCTATCCCAAAGACGGCAGGGACGTCCAGACACTGCTAAAAAATGCAGACATTGCAATGTAAGTACCTATCCAAAAATAAAACCAATTAATCAACCATAACCAAAGGGTAAAATTTCTTCTCATACAGTGTAAAATCTATGACTCTCTTATCTCCATATTCATTAAGCATTCGCTCAACATATTCTTTCATTGCAGTATAGCTTTGATAAGCAGACATTTCCATCCAGTGATATTTGATAAATTTCCAAAGAATTTCAATAATATTGAGTTCTGGAGAGTAAGGAGGTAGATAGATTAAAGTAAGACCTCTATTTGCCCATTTTGGGATATTCTCTCTGAATTTTTTACTTTTGTGAAAGGATGCATTATCCAATGTTACCACAGTAGGCTTCGTAAGTTGAAGAGAGAAGTCATCAAAGACTTCAATAACAGTATCACTTGTTACAGAGGACTCCTTGATGTATGCTTTTAGATCTTCTTGTTTGGAGATAAAACCAAGAACATTAAACCTTTTTGCGTGGAAAGATTTAATCACCATTGTTGCATTTACAGGTGACCAGGAATAAGGGATATTTGAGTTAACAGAAAAACCACTTTCATCAAAGTAATAATGATTGATTTTGCCTTGTTGTGCGAGTAAATCATACTTTTGCAAGTGCCTCTTTTTCTCTTCATAAAGCGTATTATCTGGTTTCTTTGCAGGAACAAATCGTAATCGCTTATAGCTGAACCCCATCTCTTTAAGGTATCTTCTGAGCGTTGATTTAGAAAAAACCTTAGTAATCTTTTTTCCCAATTTTGTGATTGCAGCACTTATACTGAGTTTATTTTTTAAAAACTTCTTTTATCTTATCTTCATCTTCAACTTTTAGTATTTTCGGTCGCCCTTGTTGTGGTATATCCTTAAGGCTGGCTACTCCTCCTCTCTTATACCGAATTAACCAATTATAAACTGCATCCGTACATGAACTCAACTTTTTTGATATTTCTAAAACACTTATCTTTTGTGAATTTAGAAGTACTCCCATCGCTCTTTTCTTCTCTCTGGCTTTATTGGATTCCTCTATGAATTTATAAAGCTCTAACTCTTCTTTTTCGTCTAATTTTATATAGCTACTATGTCTCATATTTAGGCATAAGCAATTTCTGTTCTTTTTTTGGTTTTATTTTTGATTAGGTACTTACAAATCAAAAGAGCTCGGAAAAAACAATTTCCAATTTTTTACAAATGCCATCAACAAGGCGGTTCAGGAAAAAATTGCAATGCAGCAGCTGATAAAAGATGCTTTGAAGCAAAACCGTTTCAAACTCTATTACCAACCAAAAGTAGATATAAAAACAAAAAAAATAGTCGGATGCGAAGCGCTTATTAGGCTGACAGACCCGATTGAGGGAATTATTCCTCCTTACAGGTTCATCGGTATTGCTGAAGAGAACAAAATGATTATTCCTCTTGGTGAATGGATTATGCAAGAAGCCGTTTCACAGATAAAAAAATGGGAACAGACTCCCCTGAAAGATATAAAAGTCTCTATCAATCTCTCAGCGATACAGTTTCAGGACCCCGAACTTCTGCAAAAAATCAAAAACTATACACACAGCATAGAGAGAAACAAACTCGACATTGAGCTGACAGAATCTGTCCTCATCAAACACTTCAAAGAACGCTTAAAAGTCATTAAAGGCATTAAAGAACTGGGGATTTCTCTCTCTTTGGATGATTTTGGAACAGGATACTCCTCTTTGTCCTATCTCAAAGAGATCCCTTTTGACACACTCAAAATAGACAAATCATTTATAGACAATATTTATACTAAAGATGATTTGACTTTTATCAATATGATAGTGGGTATTGCCGATGACCTGCATCTCAATGTCGTTGCAGAGGGTGTTGAGACAAAAGAGCAGCTTAAACTTTTAGAAGAGATTCACTGTAAAGAGTATCAGGGGTATTTGTGTTCCAAACCGGTACCGCCAAAAGAGTTTGAGGAGTTATTTAGCTTACATTGTGTATAATAATCCAATTTTAAACAAGTGGACAGTTATGTTAAGTTATGAATCTCTCAAACCCTATCTTTTTAAATTTGAACCCGAAACCGCCCATCATATAGCAGAGTGTGTTTTGCGTCTGCCGAATCTCTGCCAAATTCCTTTTAACCCTTTTTTGGAATCACACTTTGTCAATGACACCAGTCTCAGACAGGAAATCTTCGGGCGTACTTTTTACAACCCTGTAGGTCTCGGTGCAGGATTTGACAAAAATGCAACAATGATACGCGGTATGCAGATTTTGGGATTCGGTTTTACCGAAATCGGTACAGTGACGCCAAAGCCGCAGGCAGGCAACCCGAAACCAAGAATGTTTCGTCATATACAGGAGCAAAGCATTCAAAATGCTATGGGCTTTAACAATGACGGTGCTTACAAAGTTGTCAAACGGCTCAAACAGCGTACTCCGTTTACGACACCTATAGGCATCAACATAGGAAAAAACAAAGTGACGCCTGAAAAAGAGGCGATAAATGACTATACCCATCTCATCAAGGCTTTTGACGGAATGGGTGATTACTTTGTCATAAACATCTCTTCTCCAAATACACCCGGGCTGAGAGATTTGCAAAATGAAGCTTTCATTACAAACCTTTTTGCCCAGGCAAAAAAACTGACCAAGATGCCGATACTGCTCAAAATCGCACCGGATATGGAAACAGAAGATGCGGTCAGTTTGACAAAAATGGCAGTAGAGTCCGGAGCTGACGGTATCATAGCCACCAATACAACGATAGACTACTCACTAGTAAAACATCCAAAAAATATAGGCGGACTCAGCGGTGCCGTACTCAAAGAGAAAAGTTTTAAAATCTTTGACGCCATCGCAAAAGAGTTGTATGGCAAAACAGTGCTCATCTCCGTCGGCGGTATTGACTCGGCAGAAGAAGCATACAAACGCATACGTGCAGGCGCCTCTTTGGTGCAGATTTTAAGCGGCTTGATTTTTCACGGTCCCGATATGATCATGAACATCAACAAAGAACTGATACAACTGCTCAAAGCAGACGGCTATGAAAACATCACACAAGCCGTCGGAGCTGACAGAAAATAATGAAAATATTTGTAACAATAATACTAATCTTAGGAACACTTATGGCAACATCACTCCCAAAATACGAAACAAAAACACTTAAAAATGGACTGCAGATTGTGGTCATCCCTTTAAAAAACCACTCAAATGTCATCAGCACAGATATTTTTTACAAAGTCGGCAGCCGTAATGAAGTCATGGGAAAAACAGGCATAGCCCATATGCTCGAACATATGAATTTCAAATCAAGCAAAAATCTCAAAGCCGGCGAGTTTGACAAAGAGGTCAAAAGTATCGGCGGGGTGAATAATGCTTCTACAAGCTTTGACTATACACACTACTATATCAAATCAAGCACAGACAATTTAAACAAATCTATAGAGTTATATGCCGAACTGATGCAAAATCTCAACCTCAAAGATGATGAGTTTCAGCCTGAGCGTGATGTTGTTACAGAAGAGCGCCGCTGGAGAACAGACAACAATCCTTTGGGGTATCTCTATTTCAGACTCTTTAACAATGCCTACATCTACCACCCGTACCACTGGACACCTATCGGGTTTATGAATGACATCAGAACATGGACGATTAAAGATATACGGGATTTTCACAAAACCTACTACCAACCGCAAAATGCCATTTTAATGGTAACAGGCGATGTTGAGCCAAAAGAGGTCTTTAAAAGTGCAAAAGCTGCTTTTGGCAAGATAAAAAATCACGGGAAAATTCCAAAAGTAAAATTTGTAGAACCGGAACAGGATGGGGCTAAAAGAGTGATTGTGCATAAAGAGAGTGAAGTTGAAATGCTGGCCATCACCTTTCATATTCCTGATTTTAAAGATCCTGACCAGGTCACACTCAGCGTAATTTCTGAGATTCTTTACTCCGGAAAAAGCTCACGGCTTTACAAAGAGTTGGTAGACAAAAAACGTCTTGTCAACTCTGTGTATGCCTACAACATGGAAAACACCGATCCGGGACTTTTCATATTTATGGCTACATGTAACCCGGGTGTCAAAGCCGAAACGGTAGAAGAAGAACTTATCAAACAGATAAATCTGATGAAAGAGACAAAAGTAACCAAAGCGGAGCTTGAAAAAGTCAAAATCAACACAAAATCAGATTTTATCTATTCACTTGAGAGTTCAACCTCTGTGGCCAATCTTTTTGGCAGCTACCTTGTACGGGGAGACATTGAACCGCTTTTACATTATGAAGAAGAGGTCAATAAAGTCACAGCAAAGAAAGTACAAAAAGTTGCCCAAAAGTATTTTAATTTTGACAAATCGACCACCCTTATTTTAAAGAAATAACAAATACTTATAACATAAAGTTACATAAAAGTAATTCTTTTGTAACTTTATCAAAAAAATATCACAAAAAATAAGTTTCTATGCTACTATTAGTAAAAATAATATTATGCAAGGTTCTTATTCGTGTTAAAAATGCTCTTCTTTCTCCTTATTTCATCCGCCCTTTTTGCCATTTCCAACCAAGAGGTTGCCAACAGATGTGAAGCTGTTATGAACGGCTTTGAGGATTCTTCTTCTACTATGAAAATGACGCTTATCAATGCCAACAATCAAAAACGTGAACGGCACATGAAAATGATCATTCTTGAAAAGGCATCCGGGAACAAGTCACTGATGACTTTTCTTTCCCCTGCCGATGTCAAAGGAACGAAGTTTCTTAATTATGAGCATATCAACAAAGATGACGACCAGTGGCTCTATCTACCGGCATTAAAACGTGTGAAGAGAATCGCTTCAAAAAACAAATCAGGCTCTTTTATGGGATCAGAATTCTCTTATGAGGATCTCAGCTCTTTCAGTGCGAAAAAATACACTTTTACAGGCCAAGCCAAAGAAGAAATACTCAACGGCAAAAAATATTATGTCGGAAAAAGAGTGCCTGTGAGTAAAAACTCCGGCTACACAAAGCAGATCTCCTGGGTGAATGCAAAGACATTTTTGATAAAAAAAGTGGACTATTATGACAGAAAGCATGAACTGCTTAAAACAGCCTATTTTGATGACTACAAAAAAATCAAAGGTGTCTGGCGTGTAGGAATGATGAGAGTAAAAAACCATCAAAACGGCAAAAAGACCATTTTAGTCTGGGAAGACGAAAAGATAAAAATCGGACTCAAAGAGAGAAACTTCCATAAACGCGTTCTCAAAAAGTAATTATGAAGTTTTTGTTTATACTGCTTTTAAGCATCAGTATTTCCTGTGCCAAATCAAATGACACCTGTTACTCCGTACAGCTGACAAGTTTTAAATTCAAAAAAAATTCGACCTATGATTTTGCAGCACACAATTACCCAAAATCATGCAGACTTATCTCTTTCAGCAACATAAACAGTATCCGTTGCGGCTGCTATGAAAAGTACAATAAGGCAAGAAAAGCGCTCAAAAAATTAGCGAAAAAATATCCAAAGCCTATTATTGTAAATACATATAAATACAGATTTCAAAAAAAAGTTAAAAAAGTTAAAAAAGTTAAAAAAGTTAAAAAAGTTAAAAAAGTTAAAAAAGTTTCAAAAAAACCGCAAAAGAAAAATATTCCCAAAGTTATTCCAGTGCTGCACGAGCCTTTACATGTAAGCAAAGAAGTAACACAAAAAGAAACAGCAAGTTTCTTCGATGACATCAGCTATCAGGGCAATATCAACCTGACACTGCAGTCCTATATGAAAGCCCCTGCAGGCAAAGAGAAACAAAATGCACTGATATCAGCCAATTTTGAAGCAAAATACATCAAAGAAAACTTTACAGGGTTTGCAAAAGCCAGAGTACAACAGGATTATTATGATTTGCTAAACACAGAAAAACATACCAACAGAAGTTTTATCCGCCTGGATGAGCTTTACGGCAGTTATGATTTTGAAAATGATTCTGTACTTATTGGAAAAAACATTTTGTTCTGGGGTGCACTTGAAGTACGCAACCTTGTCAATGTTTTTAACCCTGACGAACTGCGGTCTGACCCTTTTTACACAGACAAACTCGGTGTCATCAATGCCGCGTACACGCATTATACAGAGAGTGGAGAGTTTGCTGCCATTATAAAACTGTATGAGCAAAACAGGAAAATGCCTGCCTACCCTTATGTCTATTACTATTTTCCCGCTACACTCAAGGTAGCGCCAAATGTTACACTGCCTTTGGTATATAAAGAAGAACTCAAAACAAAAGCAAGCAGATACAGACCGAGTATTTACCTGAAATATTCAGATACCACAGACACAGAATATGCACTTGATTATGCTTTTATCTTTGAAAACGGGTATGACTCCCAACGCTACTATATACAAACACTCCAGCCTGACAATACTGTTACAACAGAAGAAAATGCCTATTTGGTCAACAAATTTATGACCTATGATACCCTTGTAATAGGGGCAACCCTCTACAAACTCGAAGCCACCTTTGCCGACATTCTTGATGATACACTTGTTTCTGATTATATACATCTAGGGATTGGTGCGGAACATACAATCTCACAGGTTTACAAAGAGGCTGATCTGGGATTACTTGTGGAATACTACCGTTATATTACACTGCAAAGCGGAAAAAAAGATGATCTTGCACTGTTTGAACTCTTTCAAAACGACCTTTTTTTAGGCCTTCGTTACAGCCTCAACCAAGGCAATGATGCAAGTATCGTCGGTGGTGGCATATTTGACCTTGATTATAATGAACAGGTTTACTATATGGAGTATCAGACCCGTGTTATGGATACTTTCAAGCTGAATTTTGACTATAGATATATTTCACCGTCAAAAAACTACAACACCGCTTTTAAACTGATGGGTGCCCATGAACGCATCAGTCTAAAACTCGGTTATTACTTTTAAAAGAGAAAAAATGAAAAAATTTGTCGATTTAATACTCAAATTTCGCTGGTTTATTGTCACACTGATTCCCCTTTTGACACTTGTACTTGCCTATCAGCTTAAATATGCACAGTTTGACGGCTCTTACAGAATCTGGTTTGGCAAAGAGTCACAGACACTCAAACAGTATGATGCTTTTAAAAACACTTTTGGCAATGATGATTCCATCATCATAGTTTTTCGCGATGAAAACGGTATTTTTAACAAGAAAGCCTTACATGTAATAGAACGGCTGACGCAAAAACTCTGGCAGACAAAATATATAGCCAGAGTCGATTCTCTGACAAATTACCAATATATACATAAGAATCCCCAGGATGAGGATGACATTCTCATAGATGATTTCATAGAAGATATAGACGCTTTACATGTAAAGGATTTGCAGAAGAAAAGAGAGATTGCTTCGGGCGAGGATTTGATAGTCAACCGCATTATTTCAAAAGATGCCAAAACTACTATGATAGTCGGGCGT
Organism: Sulfurimonas sediminis; assembly: GCF_014905115.1. Taxonomy (NCBI): domain Bacteria; kingdom Pseudomonadati; phylum Campylobacterota; class Epsilonproteobacteria; order Campylobacterales; family Sulfurimonadaceae; genus Sulfurimonas; species Sulfurimonas sediminis. Next base: position 856,744 of record NZ_CP041235.1, on the reverse strand, counting down.
CTGACACCAAAAGCCGGCAATACCATTGGGGCTTCCAAACATATTATGCAGGATATAAACAGATATATTCAGGAGGAAAAAAAGAGCGGTTACAAATTTTATCTCGCAGGCGGGCCGGTTGTCAACACCACTTTCAGCTCACTCGGTCAGTATGATGTCAAAACCTTTACACCGCTTGTACTGCTTATAGCAATGCTGCTTTTATGGGTTATATTTCGCAAAATTTCCGGTGTCCTGTTGACTGTTGGCGTTGTTGTTTTTACTTTTACAATTGTTCTCTCACTGCAAACACTCCTTGGTTACAAACTCAACAACTTTACGGCAAATATGCCCGTTTTTATCATTGCCATCGGTATTGCCGATGCGATGCATCTTTTTTGGATCTATCTGCTTGGAAGAAAAGCCGGACTCGACAACTATGCGGCAATCCACGATACTTTGGAAAAAAACCTTCTGCCTACCTTTTTAACCTCCATAACAACCGCTGTGGGTTTTGCCTCTTTGGGTATTTCAGACATTGTTCCCATCAAAACCTTAGGACTCGCAACGGCAAATGCTGCTGTTCTGGCATTTGTCATCACTGTACTTTTTGTGCCTGCAGCCCTGGCAATTATCAATATGAAAGTCAGAGTTACACCTAAGACGACGACACAAAACACCCTTGGCAGTTTTGCCAAAAAGTATGCAAAATTCATCATCAAATATGACAATCAAATCATCACAGGCACCTTGCTGCTTTTTCTTTTCATCGCCTTGGGACTGACAAATCTTAAAGTCGATTCAAATGCCGTCCACTACTTCAGAGAAGATGTTCCCTTTCGCCAAACTGTCAACATGATCCAAAAAAATCTTACCGGTCCGATGAGTTATGAAGTTGTCATAGATTCAAAAATCACAGACGGGATTAAAAATGCAAAATTTATGCAAACAGTTGACAGATTCTCACAGGCACTCAAAGAAAAATTTCCAGATGCCAGACATACCTCCTCCCTTGTCGACGTTGTCAAAAAGTTCAATGAAGTGATGGATGCCGACAAAAGCATACCGGATAACAGCAATCTTATCGCCCAGTATCTTCTTCTCTATTCGCTTTCACTGCCGCAGGGTATGGAAATAAATGACAAAATGGATGTCAATGAACGGCTGCTGAGACTCACTGTTGCCATGAATGTCGTTGACACCTCAAAAGATTTGCAAATGATAGAATGGATTGAGCAGTGGTGGAAAAAAACACCCTACTCGGCACAGGTCAACGGACAGACCCAGATGTTTGCACATATGCAGGCAGATGTTACCGATACGCTCATCCAATCCATACTGCTTGCCATTGCCGTCACCTCTTTGCTTATGTTTTTTATTTTTAAAAATATAAAAATGATTCCGCTTTTTTTGATTCCAAATATCCTGCCTATCGTCTTGGTTATAGGGGTGATGGGCTGGCTGGGTATTAACATAGACCTGGGTGTTGCCATCTCCGGTGCCATCATTTTGGGCATTGCCATAGATGATACCATTCACTTTTTAGTCAAATACAAAGAAGCAAGAAAAAAAAGCTTTGATTTTGAAAATGCCCTTGCCTATGTCATGCAGTATGCAGGCCTGGCAATGGTTCTGACCACTGTCGTTTTAAGCAGTGCATTCATAGTCTTCCGTCTTTCTCAGTTTATGCTCAATGCAAATTTCGGACTCATTACGGCCATTGCTTTGCTCATCGCCCTGCTGGTAGATCTACTCTTGTTGCCGGCACTTTTGAAAAAAATTGACGGTAAAACAAAAAGTATACTCATAAAAAAGGAGAAAATATAATATGTTGGATATAGAAAAAGCCTACAAAACAAATTTTAAAAAAGCACTCAAATACCTTCCCGCACCTGTCAACAATTTTTTTATAAAAAGACTCAAAAAAATATTCCATGAAGAAAAATACAATGAAATTTACGAAAAAAACCATTATCTGCATGGACTGGAGTTCGTCGACAGTATGCTTGAACTGTTGGACATAGACTACACCATCAAACCAAAGGAACTTAAAAATATTCCCTCAACGGGCAGAGTACTGGTTGTCGCAAATCATATAACCGGTGCCTCCGATGCCTTTGCCCTGGTGCAACTCATCGCGAGTGTACGAGAAAACAAAAAAGTAAGACTGATGGTAAACGGTATGCTTATGGGGGTAACACAGGCAAGTGACATTATCATTCCCGTAGACAACATCACGGGAGCTATTACAAAAACAAGCATCAAAGCCATCAATGAAGCTTTGTCCAACGAAGAGGCCGTCATTATCTTTCCGGCAGGTATTGTCAACAGATTTTCGCTCAAAGGGATTAAAGACACCCCGTGGAAAGCAAGCTTTTTAAAAATTGCAAAAAGGAACAAAACACCGATTTTGCCTGTCAGGATTGAAGGGCGCAACAGTCTTTTGTTTTATTTTGTATCTTTCCTGCTGCCTAAAAAGCTCAGCGGTCTTTTAATGCTCCCGCATGAGTTTGTCACAGCAGGAGAAAAAAAACCGCTCGCCTTCAACATAGGCAGAGTCATTCCTTTGAGTTCTTTTTCTGATGAAAAGATTAGTATTGATGAATATCTCAAACTTTTTTACCGGCATCTTTATACCCTGGGAACAAAAAAAGAGTGTGTATTGCAAACAGAGACTACCATTACAGCGGCACACAATAAGATGCTTCTGCGTGCCGAAGTCAACAAAGCAGAAGTTTTGGGACATACGCTTGATGGCAAAAAAATCATCCTGGCACAGGCAGACGAAGCCCCTTTTCTTATGCAGGAACTCGGGCGTGTACGAGAAATATCTTTTCGTGCAATCGGCGGAGGCACAGGCAGTGCAAAAGACAATGATTTGTATGACAACTACTACAAACATCTCATACTCTGGGATGAAGAAGATCTCGAAATTGTCGGCGCATACCGCATAGGAGAAGTCGCGCAAATCATCAAAAACCGTGGTATGGAGGGTCTGTATACCTATAATCTGTGTAATTTCAGTGAACATTTTCAAGACTACTGTCACAACTCCGTAGAACTAGGCCGCAGTTTTGTTCAGCCCAAATACTGGGGATCACGGGCTCTTGACAATCTTTGGCAGGGTGTCGGTGCCTATCTGGCAAAAAATCCGCATATTATCTATACCTACGGAACGGTAACTATTAATGCAGACACACCCAAACAGGCTGTTGCGGCACTTGTCTACTTTTACTCTCTGCATTTTGCCTGCAATACCGATATGATGAGTGCAAAAACACCCTACTTTATGTCTTATGAGCAAAAACAGGAGTTTGACATGCTCTTTAAATACAGATCATACAAAGAGGGATTTGTCGTTTTAAAAAAATATCTCAAAGAGCTGGGAACGACTGTGCCGACTCTGTTTAAACAGTATGCAGAACTGTATGATGAGGGGGCCGTCCGTTTTTTCGATTTCAGTGTCAATGAAGGACTGCATGGTGTGGTCGAAGGGTTTATCATCGCAGACAACTCAAAAATGAAAGAGGCCAAAAGAAAACGCTACATTAAAAACTTCGAATCTGAAAAAATTTAATACTTTTTAGCTATAATTAGCCATTATTTTTAAAGGCTATTTAGAATGAATTTAGTAACAGGTTCTTCAACCGCACTGATAACTCCGTTTAAAAACGGAAAACTTGATGAACAGACCTATGCTGCGTTAATACAACGCCAAATAAACAACGGTATGAATGCAGTATGTCCTGTCGGAACAACAGGCGAAAGTGCCACACTGACACATGATGAACACAAACGCTGTATAGAAATTGCCGTAGAAGTCTGTAAAGGCACACAGACAAAAGTTTTGGCAGGAGCAGGCAGCAATGCAACACATGAAGCGATAGAAATTGCAAAACATGCGCAAAGCTGTGGCGTCGATGCCATCTTTTCTGTTTCGCCTTACTACAACAAGCCTTCGCAAGAAGGTCTGTACCAGCACTACAAAGCCATAGCTGAGGCTGTGAGTGAACTGCCGTTTATGCTTTATAATGTTCCCGGACGTACAGGTGTGGACATTTCTGCAGATACAACAATCAGACTTTTTGATGACGTCAAAAATATTTACGGAGTCAAAGAAGCAACAGGCAGCCTGGAGCGTACTGTAGAACTGCTTTCACGCAGACCGGAGCTGAAGGTATTTTCAGGGGATGATGCCATTGACTATCCTATTTTGGCAAACGGCGGAGCAGGCATTACTTCTGTCACCTCAAACCTTATGCCTGATTTAAAATCAGAACTTGTCAACAAAGCACTCAGCGGTGATTTTATGGGGGCAAAAGCAATCAATGACAAACTCTACCCTTTGAACAAGGTAATGTTTTGTGAATCAAACCCTATTCCCGTCAAAGCCGCAATGTATATCGCAGGACTTACTCAAACACTGGAATACAGACTGCCTCTTGTGGCGCCAAGTAAAGAAAATATGAAAAAAATAGAAGAAGTAATGAAAAATTACGACATAAAAGGACTCTAAAATATGAAAGATAAAACTCTTTTTATAAGCGGTGGAACTCGCGGAATCGGCAAGGCAATCGTCTATGCTTTTGCAAAAGAAGGCTGTAATGTTGCCTTTACCTATGCTTCAAGTGCCGATACGGCAAATGAAATCATTGCCGATATTGAAGCAACTCACGGAGTAAAATGCCGTGCTTACAAACTTGACATCTTGGAGCCAAATACCTACAAAGATGTTTACAAGGAGTTTGACGAAGATTTTGACAGACTTGACTATTTCATATCCAATGCAATCATCTCTGGACGTGCCGTTGTGGGTGGATTTGGACCGTTTATGCGCTTGAAACCAAAAGGTTTAAACAATATCTATACGGCAACAGTTGATGCCTTTGTCGTAGGTGCCCAGGAAGCTGCCAAAAGAATGGAAAAAACAGGCGGAGGCAGTATCATTTCAATGAGTTCTACCGGTAATCTTGTCTACACACCAAACTATGCAGGACACGGCACAAACAAAGCCGCCGTAGAAGCGATGGTACGCTATGCTGCTGCTGAACTTGGTGAGAAAAATATTCGTGTCAATGCAGTAAGCGGCGGACCGATTGACACTGATGCCCTGAAAGCATTTCCAAATTATGAAGAAGTTAAAGCCGAAGTTGTCAGACGTTCACCGCTTTCTCGCATGGGTGTGCCTGAAGATTTAACAGGAGCATGTAAATTTTTATGTTCAGATGAAGCATCTTGGCTTACGGGACAGACGATAGTAATCGACGGAGGAACTACCTTTCAGTAAATACTTACAGACTATGAAACTGTAAAGACATTCCTGCCAATCTCAGCCCACCCTAAAGGATGGGTTCCAAAAAGTCACACATTCCTCGGAATCGGTACTTTCTATACTAAAGCATAACTTAGAAAAAAACTAAATTTTTTTCTGCAGTGCCGACTGTTAAAACGTTCCGGCCACTCTCGCCCGCACTAAAGGATGGGTTCCAAAAAAGTCATACATTCTTCGGAATCGGTACTTCAGTGCCGACTGTTAAAACGTTCCTGTCACTCTCGCCCGCACTGAAGTACGGGTTCCAGGGTTTGTAAAAAGAGAAGGAGTTTTTTTATAAACGGGCGTAGTTTACGCTTATGCAGGCATCAAGAGATGCTAATTGACTCAAGGTAGTATCATTTACCACATTGTCTACCAAAATCACAGCAAGCGCTTCTGACTGTTCGTTTCTTGCCAATGAAAAATCTGAAATATTGACATTGTTGTCTGCAAGTATAGTTCCTACACTGCCTATGACACCCGGAACATCAGAGTTTTTAAATAGAACCATGTCTCCTTTGAGCGGGAATTCAATGTCAAAACCGTCTATTGCGACAATACGCTGTAATCCGTCTTCAAAAATTGTAGCCGAAATTGATGTTGTTCCTTCATTTGTTGTTATCTTGACTGTAATCAGATTTTTATAAACTTTTGAATCTCCCAAATTGACAGCTTCAACCTCAATGGCTTTTTCTTTGGCAACAAAATCTGCATTCACGTAATTGATAGTCTCAGAACTGTGGCTTAATGCCCCAACCGTCACAAAAGTCGCCAGAGAATCAACATAGTCTGCTATTTCTCCCTGCCCTTTTACTTTTATAGAGATTATTTTAGACTTATTGATCTGCGATTCCAGGAAACCGATTTTTTGTCCCATTTCCAAGAATGGCTTTACAAAAGGAGGAATCTTGCTCTCATCTATCGGCAGATTCATCGCATTCGGATAGGCTATGCCTTTTGCCGCAGCGATTGCATTTTGTGCCGCCTGCGTTCCGATGTTGTACTGAGACTCATACGTGTTTGCCCCCAAGTGAGGAGAAACGACGATATTGTCCAAATCAAGCAGTTTATTGTTAATTGCAGGCTCTTTTACAAACACATCGATACCGGCAAAACGGATTTTCCCTGATTTCAAACCATCATACAAAGCATCTTCGTTATAGAGTCCGCCGCGTGCACAGTTGACAAGCACAACGCCGTCTTTCATTTTTGCAATTTCTTCTTTGTCGATAATATTAATCGTCTCTTGGTTTTTCGGTGTATGTATCGTGATAACATCACATGCCAAAATATCATCAAAATTTTTCGTATAGGTCATATCAAGATCAGTTACCTTAGAAGGCTCGATATACGGATCATAGGCAACGATATCCATCTCAAATGCCTTTGCGCGTTTTGCAACACGGGAACCTATATTTCCAAAACCGATAATACCGAGTTTTTTGCCTTTAAGTTCATATCCGTACCACTTTTCACGTTTCCAGACTCTTTGATTTTTCAAGTGATCATGAGAATATGGAAACATTCTCATACATGAAAGCATGTGTGTCATAGTAAGTTCTACTGCGGCAATTGTATTGGCAGTAGGCACATTCATTACAATGATTCCTTTTTTTGAACACTCAGGAATGTTAACATTGTCAACACCGACACCGGCACGCACAATGGCTTTCATATTGACAGCATGCTCTATAAAAAATTCGTCCACATCTGTTGAACTTCTCGTAATTGCCACATCTGCTTTTGGAATAATTGTTTCAACAAGCTCTTTTTTATCCACATCAGCTGCCATGATGAAGTTGATATTTTCATCTTCTTGAAGCATTTTCAAGCCGGCTTCATGGATATGGTCACACACAACTACTGTATATTTCTGCATTTAATAATCCTTTTTGTAAGGCTCAATCCTGGCCTTGATTTTATAATTTTTTAGCACTTTCACCAATTTGTTTAATTTATCTACATTTTGTGAATAAATAAGTAAATCTATACCTTTAGCATCTTTTTTTAAAAAATACTTTAATTTATGTCTTTTCAACTCTTCTTTGAGACAAAAAAGCTGATAGGGATCTAAAAGTTTTGCTGACAATTTATAGGTAATAGTTTTAGTTATTTTTTCATTCAGATCAAGTGTAATGTACACTTCATTCACAGGATAAAAATAACCAAGCCTCTCAGATTTTGAAAAATGATTCAGCCATAGTTTTTCCGGTTTTTTAAAAACAGTTTCATTTTTTAAAACCAGAGGCTGCGTATCTATAACTTCATCCTGTGAGTTTATAGATACTAAAAAAAAGACAATAAACACGGCTACCCCCAATGCTAAAAGCGGGGCAAACCATTTAATTATCTTTTGCATTAAAAAGCTTGAGCTTATTTAAATTTATCTTTTATCAAGTCACCGAGAGAGTGTGATTCTGTATCATTAATCTCTTCAAGCATTGCCTGATTTTTGATATAATCCAATTTTTTAACAGATAAACGGATACGGTCACGACGGGTATCAATGTTTGCAATTGCAGCTTCTATCTCCTGACCCGGTTCCAACTCTTCTTTTACCAGTGGAGCTAAATCTTCATCACGAATCAGTGCATCAACTCCGTCTTCAAGAGAAACGAATACACCGAAATCTTTAATGTCACGGATAGTCCCTTTGACTACAGAATTCACTTTGTGTGTTGTTGCAAATTTATCTATAGGCGATTCTAAAAGTGTTTTACGGTTTAAAGATATTTTCTGATCTTCTTTGTTGATTTTGGCAATTTTCACTTCTACTTCTTCACCGGATTTCAAAACATCTTTTGCTTTTGTATTTTTGTCCCATGAAATATCCTGATTATGTAAAAGACCTTCAACACCGTCTATACGGACAAATGCACCAAAATCAGTCAAAGATGTAACCGTACCTGTAACGACATCTCCTTCATGGTATTTTTTAACAAATTCATCAAATGGTTTTGGTAACAATCTTTTTAATGAAACACGAAGTTTGTGTGTTTTAGAATTGATTTCTATTACTTCAACATCGATTTCCTGTCCAACTTCCAGGTAATCATTTGGATTTTTTACATTTTTATTCCATGTGATTTCTGAAATATGCAAGAAACCTTCTATGTCATTTCCAAGGTCAACAAAAACACCGTATGCTTCAATATTTGAAACGGTAACTGTAATTGTATCACCCTCATCCAGTTCACTTTCAACTTCTGCCCAAGGGTCAGGCTGAACAGCTTTGATAGATAAAGAAAGATGACGCTTGTCTTTGTCATAAGAGATTGCCTTAACAGTTACAACATCACCCTCTTTATAAAGTTTTGACGGATTTACCGGACCTTTATAAGAGATTTCATTGTAGTGTACCAAACCGTCAACACCGCCGACATCTACAAACATACCGTAACTGGTAATTTTTTTGATAGTCCCTTCAACAATGACATCTTCAGCCATAAGCTGATCAATGATTTCTTTTTTCTTTTTACGCTCTTCATTGAAAAGTTTACGACGTGAAAGAATAATCGAATTTTCAGCCGGATCAATTTTCACAACCTGTGCTTTGATTTTACGCCCTACAACATCGTCGGTCTCTTTGAATGCTGCCAAAGAACGCGGCATAAAAAATGAAACTGCATCAGCTTCAACAACATATCCGCCACGATTTTTCTTTGTAATGATACCTTCAACAACCAGGTCTTCAAAATCCTCTTTGTGTGCATCAATAAACTCTATAGTTTTTTCCTGCTCTAAAACTTTTTTGTATGATATTTTGGGACGCTCATTGTAGTATCCCATTTGCATAACTTTAATTTTATCACCGGTATTAAACTTCAACTCACCGTTTTCATCACGGATTTCATCAAGGCTTAATATACCCTCAAGTTTATCACCTACACTTACTAATGCTCTGTTCTCATCAGCCTGTATCTCTACTACTTCACCTTCTACGATGCGACTTGTTTCTTGCTTTTTTTCGCTTTCTGCGAACATCTCTGCAAAATTTTCTTCTTCTTCAAATGATTCGTTATCGAACGCCATTGCCTATCCTCTGTTACATAAAAATTGTCGTGATTATAACAAAGTTATGATTAATTTATACTTTTTTCAATCGAATTGATAACATTTTGTATAATCCAGTCCGGAGTGGAGGCACCTGCAGTAACACCACAATGTTTTTTATTTAGAAACCATTCGCTCTCTAGTTCGTTTTCATCTTCAATATGATAACTGTTTGGACAGTTTTCATAAGATATATTGAAAAGCTGTTTGGTGTTTGATGAGTTTTTTCCGCCGATGATTATCATGACATCTGCTTTTTTGGAGAGTTTTCTCACAGCTTCCTGATTTTCAAATGTTGCATTGCATATCGTGTTAAAAATACGTACCTCTTTGTGGCGGGGAATCAGATAATTCGCAATCTCCATATAGTCTTCGACTTTTCTTGTTGTCTGGGCAATCAGTGCTATGCGTTCATGAAACTTCAGATCATGCAACTCTTCTACGCTTGTAACAACCGTTGCACCGTGTGTTGCGTATGACTTTACCCCTTTTATTTCAGGATGTGATTCGTCTCCGAAAATGACAACATCATACCCTTTTTCACTCATCTCCTGTGCTATCTCCTGGGGCTTTGTCACAAACGGACAGGTAGCATCCACCACTTCAATACCATTTTCTTTGAGCTGTGCAAGTTCATCTTTGACTATACCGTGTGTCCGAACGATTGCTTTATCTCCCGGCTTGAATGTTTGAAAATCTTCAACAAGACCTACTTTAAAATCTTTGTCCAGTCTTGCTATCTCTTTAGAGTTGTGAATCAACGGCCCATAGGTTGCTGCATTTGTATTTTCTTCTGCAATTTTAATCGCCCGCTTCACACCGAAACAAAAACCGTAGTTTTCTGCAAGCTCTATCTTCATTCTGTAAACTCCGCTTTACTTATTTTGCTTAAAAGTTCAAAAAAGTTAGGAAAAGAGGTGTTTATACACTCCAAATCACTCACTTTCATCCCGCATTTCAATCCTGCAATAATAAAACTCATAGCAATCCTGTGGTCTCCGTCACTCTCAACCTCGGCTTTTTTCAACGCTCCGCCAGTGATTCTGTACCCGTCTTCATACTCATCTACTTCGATACCGCAGGCTCTCAGACCTTCAACAACCGTAGAAATTCTGTCAGACTCTTTTACCCGCAACTCTTTGGCATTTTTGACTATACTCTCACCCTCGGCAGTTGCCATAGCTATGGAGAGTGCCGGCAGTTCATCAATCAACCATGAGATATTCTCCTCAATGACGATTCCTTGCAAAGGCGCATACTTTACATGTATATTTCCAACAGGTTCATACCTGTCATCAGTTAATTCGTAAGAGATATCCGCTCCCATACGTTCTAATGCCTTAAAAGCCTCTATTCTTGTAGGATTTAGTGTAACACATTCAAGAGTTACCTCAGAACCGGGAACAATCGCAGCTGCAACGGCAAAGAAAAAAGCAGAAGAAGGATCAGCAGGAACTCGGATTTTTAAAGGTTCAAGCAGTTCTTTTAACGGCGTAACAGTCGTTGTCAAGCCATCTACTTTGATATCTGCACCCATACCTTTGAGCATTCGTTCTGTATGATCGCGTGAAAGTTCAGGTTCTGTATAGGTGCACACACCGTCTGCACGCAGTGCTGCCAGAATCATTGCACTTTTTACCTGCGCTGAGGCAATTTTACTCTCATATTCAAAAGCTTTCAAAGAAGCACCGCGAATTGAGAGCGGTGCCAAATCCCCGTTTCTTCTGCCGTCAAGTTTTGCACCGATGCTCATCAACGGCTCCGTAACACGTTTCATAGGGCGGCGGCGAAGATATTTGTCTCCCGTGAGAACAAAATGCCCGTTTGCAGAACTCAACAGTCCGCAAAAAAGGCGCATACCTGTTCCGGAATTACCGCAGTCAAGTATTTCAAACGGCTCCTGTATGCCGTTTGAGGATATTTTAATGATTTTTCCGTCATCTTCGACATTTGCACCAAGATTTTTTACAATTTTCAAAGAGTTCATCGTATCTTCGGCCCGTAAAAAATTTTCTATCTCACTGACACCTTTGCTTAGCATTGCAAACATAACACTTCGGTGTGAAATGGACTTGTCCGGAGCAATTTCTGAAATATTCAGAGAAAAAGACTCAGCAGGAGAAACAACTACCCTACTCATCGCAGACCGATTCCAAGTTTCTTGTTTAATGCATCAAGGATAGAGTCCATTGCCGCTGTGATATCTTCTTCTTCCAAAGTCTTTTCATCAGACTGCAGTACAAAGCGCAGCGAAAGGCTGATATTGTCACCCAATGATTCATCACTGTATTTGTCCACAGGATAAAAGCGCACAACTTCTTTGCGTGCATGTGTATGAATAACATCTTTGACTCTCTCATAACTCATATCTTTTGGCATGATGATGCTCAAATCTCTAAAAGAGGCCTGATATTTTGATCTCTGCTGTGCGGTTTTAAGTGCGTAAGGAATTTTATGCAAATCAAGTTCACACATATAGGTTCTATACAGGTCATAGGCATTTTCAACTTCCGGATGCACTCTGAAAAGTTCTCCGATCACTGTATTGTTCAACAAAACCTCTGCTGACTGATAGGTATGTGAGAGAGTATGTTTTGTCCTGTACTCACGCAACTCTATATCGCCAACTACATCCGCTATTTTCTGTACAAAAAAGGCAAAATCGACTTTTTCAGGCTTACCGCTGTTGGCAAGATTTTCATTCTCTTTATCCCCACTGAAAACAAATGACATTTTGTAGGACTCTTCCCTTGTCGGTGTAAAAACAGAACCTATTTCAAAGAGCCTGACAGAAGCATAACCGTTTTTGATATTTGAGGATGCTGCTTTGAGCAGACCTGTTAAAAGTGTCGGACGCAGCGTGTCTAAAGTCTGCACAATCGGGTTTAAAAGTTCGAGCTCTTTTTTTGTTGTTTCAAATCCATAGGACTCTAAAATCTTTTTCTCATCAAAAACAAAATGAACAGATTCAAAAAATCCGCTCTGGGCACATCTGTGTCTGAAAACAGAACGCTTTTTGTATTCAAAATAGTTGTCTTCAAGTCTGTTTTCTTCTTTTAGAAGAAAGGGCTTGGAAGGAATGTTGTCAATCCCGACCATCCGTACAATTTCTTCTACAATATCCTGCTTGTTTGTAATATCGTGACGAAACTGCGGTATGGAGATCACAAACTTGTCAACTGATGACTTGGAAACATCAAAACCTAAATTTTTCAAAATCTTTGTAATAACGATTTTGTCAATATTTGCGCCAATTATTTCATCAATTTCCTGCTTTGTGACAATCACATTCTTTTCTCTGAACGACGTAGACAACTCTATACTGCCGCTGAATGTTGATGAAACAGAGTTTGATTCTATCAGGTCAATACAGTATGAAAGTCCGCCATTCAACTCTGGCTCACTGCCCCGTGATGTTTTGTAAAACATTGGACCTGATTCGATTTTTTTCTCGGCCATTTTTTTAGAAATAATATCCGGCGGGATATAACTGGCTTCCAAAAGAACAATTCCCTCGTTTTTTGTCACTTTGGATTCATCTTTTTGAATAATACCGACTATGGAGGCAATTTGCCCCTCCTGTGTTTTGATACAGGCATATCCGTTTTCATCTTCGCCAAGAACAATCTTTGCCATCGGTTCATCATCTTTTGTAAAAAAGTCATGTCTGTAGGCTCTCAAAATCACACCTGTAGCATGCGTCACGTAAAGTGTCATTGCTTCAATATCAGACTTTCGGGACTCTTCTATCTGTCCAAGACGGAGTTTGACAACAAAAGGCAGAACCAATGCTTTTAAATCTATGGCTTTGTAGCGTAAATTTACATCCAAATCTTTTTCATGTGTCAAAGAGAGAATACGTCCTATTCCTCTTTTTTCATCATTGTCAGTTTGTTCGTACTCTTTCACGGGTCTGTCAAAGGCAGCGCTCAAGTCTCTCGCAACGCCACGAATACTTAAACAGTCTCCACGGTTTGCCGTCAATTCTATTTCAATCAAATCATCATTGAAAAGAGGGTTTTCGTTGACTTCCTGTCCAAGCAAAAAGCTTCCTATACTTTCATCTAATTCCATAATGCCTTTGCCCAAATCAGGCAAACCGATTTCTGATGCCGAACATATCATTCCCTCGGAATCTACTCCTCGCAGTTTGACAGGTTTTATTGCAAGTCCAGAGGGCATTACCGCCCCGATCGTTGCTACGACTACATGTAACCCTGCTCTTACATTTGAAGCACCGCATACAATTTGACGTACACATGAACCAATATCTACCTGGCAAATATTGAGTTTGTCTGCGTCGGGATGTTTTTCACACTCTAAAACTTTTCCAAAAACTATTTTTGCAGGCACACGATATTCGTGAATTCTGTCAACCTCGAGACCGATAGCGTTAAAAGTATCGGCGAGTTCCTTTGTCGAAATTCCTTCCAGATCAATCCATTCGTTTAACCAACTCTTCGTAACTATCATTGAAACTGCTCCAGTAACTTAATATCTCCCTCAAAAAGTGAGCGAAGGTCACCTATGTGATGAATCAGCATTGCAAAACGCTCTACTCCCAAACCAAAAGCATATCCGCTGACATTTTTGTAATTGACCGCTTCAAATACATTTTCATCCACAATACCGCAGCCGAGCACTTCAAGCCATCCCGTATGAGAGCAGACACGGCAGCCTTCACCCTGACAAAATACACAGGAGATATCTACTTCCGCAGAAGGTTCCGTAAAAGGAAAAAACGAAGGACGGAAACGAACCTTCACATCACCAAACATATACTTTAAAAAATCTTCCAAAATGAACTTTAAATTGGCAAAAGAGACTTTTCCCTCTTCATCAACAAGCAATCCCTCAACCTGATGGAACATCGGTGTATGCGTCAAGTCATAATCACGGCGAAAAACCGCACCCGGTGCTATCATACGAATAGGCGGTTTTGACTCCAGCATTGTTCTGATTTGTACAGGCGAAGTATGCGTGCGTAAAAGCATTTCGTCTTTAAAATAAAATGTGTCCTGCATATCTCGTGCCGGATGGTATTTTGGAAGGTTGAGTGCTTCAAAGTTGTGAAAATCATCTTCAACAATCTGTCCTGTTTTTACGGCAAAATTCATACATGAAAAATATTCTACAATTCTGTCCATTGTTTCCATCACAGGATGAAGTGCACCGGCAGAAGATTTTGCACTAAACATTGACACATCTATGGCCTCTTCTTTCATAGCACGTTGCAACTCTTGCGTCTGCAAGGCAATTTTTTTTGCAGTAAATTCGTTCATCAATGCACTTTTGTGCTTATTTAAATCTTTTGCGATTTGAGACTTTTGCTCATTGGGAGCATCTTTCATTTTAGCAAATTCAGCAGCTAAAATGCCTTTTTTTCCAAAGACAGCAATGCGAATCTCTTCTAAAGCTTCTACACTTGGTGCTTCTTTTATTTTATCATACCACTCTTTCAATAGAGTCTCCGTAGTTATTTAATTTTGTAGTGATTATACTGAAAAATTTGTTATAAATAGCTTCATTTGAATCTTTATATGCTACAATATTCAAAAATTAAGGAAAGAATTATGTGTCTGTTTTGTAAAATCGTCAATAAAGAAATACCCGCAAATATTGTTTTGGAGAATGAAAATTTTTTAGCTTTTCATGACATCAATCCTAAAGCGCCTGTGCATATTTTAGCAATACCAAAGTTACATGTAGACAGCTTTAACGAAGTAACAGGTGAGACTATGGCAAAGATGACAGAGTTTATTCAGGAAATTGTCAAAGAGGTTAAAATTGAGACCTCAGGATACAGAGTCATTACAAATGTAGGCGATAACGGCGGACAGGAAGTCAAACATTTGCATTTTCATATTCTAGGTGGGGCAAAACTCAAATGGGGCCATTTCAGTGATGCAGATCCAAAAGATTTTTTATAGCTAGAGAGTCTCTCTAGCTTGG
Source organism: Sulfurimonas sediminis (assembly GCF_014905115.1). Taxonomy (NCBI): domain Bacteria; kingdom Pseudomonadati; phylum Campylobacterota; class Epsilonproteobacteria; order Campylobacterales; family Sulfurimonadaceae; genus Sulfurimonas; species Sulfurimonas sediminis. The sequence goes on along the minus strand of NZ_CP041235.1, from coordinate 841,446 downwards.
GCAAGACTCGATTTCGCCCATATCTATTTTCGCTCCGCCACCACTAATCATTTTTTCATTTTCACGAATAAGTTTCCCGTTATGCGTTATAGAATAAGAAATTTCTGTAGTATCTCTAATGGTATTAATCGTAGAACAGTATGTCTCAACCGAAGCCATTACCCATCTTGCAGCTGTTACGTCATCTGCGTCTGAGTTAAAACTGTAGGTCAAATGCAATTTTACAAATTTACGAGGATGATCCTCCGCACGAACAACATCACCGTCTACTATCAAGTCAGTCACTGTTTTTCCCTGATTTTTCGGAATCAATATCAAGTCAGTTGCACTACATGTAATGATACCTGCTAAAAAATACTCAACAGGTGAAATTACCGGACAGTCTATAATAAAACTGCTTTTCTCGGTTTTTGCCTCAAATTTCATTCCTTCTTTGTGTGATACGCTTACTTTCATTTTTTATTGCTCCTCTAAATATTTTTTAAAATAGTCCAGTTGTTCCTGTGTTCTTTGCGTTGCCGTACCGCCTTGGGATTTTCTGGCATTCATAGAATTTTCCAGTACAAGGAAATCAAGAACATCTTCAGAAATTCTTTCATCAATTTCCTGCAAATATTTTAATTCAATTTCACTCAAATCAATACCAAGTTCTTCACTTTTTGCCACTGCTTTTCCTGTAATAAAGTGGGCTTCACGAAACGGAATATTACACTTTTCAACCAAATAGTCAGCTAAATCCGTTGCCGAAAGATGCCCGACCTTACAGGCAGAATGCATGTTTTGCGGTTTCACCTGCATAGTTTTTATCGCCTCTTTTAAAATTTCCAAGGAGATTTCTGCTGTCTCGACTGCATCAAAAACACCCTCTTTGTCTTCTTGTGTGTCTTTGTTATAGGCAAGTGGCAGACCTTTCATAACAGTCAGAAGTCCGACCAGCGCACCGTAAACACGCCCTGTTTTTCCACGGAGCAGTTCTGGAACATCCGGGTTTTTCTTTTGCGGCATTATTGAGCTTCCTGTGGAATACTCATCACTCAGTTCTATAAACCCGAACTCATAAGAAGACCAAAGCACCAACTCTTCGCTCAAGCGGGAAATATGCATCATCATCGTCGATATATTAAAAAGAATTTCAAGAGCAAAATCTCTGTCACTCACGGTATCGAGACAGTTGACACTTACACGTTCAAAACCCAAAAGCTCTGCGCTGTATTGTCTGTCAATATTATGCGGTGTCCCTGCAAGAGCGGCACATCCAAGCGGTGACACATTGTTTCGCTCATACGAACTTTCAAACCGCTCAATATCGCGTTGAAACATGGCAAGGTATGCGCCTAGATGAAAAGCAAAATTAATAGGCTGCGCATGTTGTAAATGTGTCATACCGGGTAAAAGTGTCTCTGTATGTTTTTGCGCAACACCAATAATCTCTTTCATTAAAAGTTTCACAAGTTTTGCAATTTCCAAATTTTTTCGCAGAACATAGCGACGAAAGTCAACTGCAACCTGATCATTCCTGCTTCTTGCCGTATGCAGTTTCTTCCCCGTATCTCCTATAATTTGCGTCAGGCGTTTTTCTATGCCCATATGCAAATCTTCATCAGAAATGTTCCATTCAAATTCACCTGACTCAATCTCTTTTTTCACCTGAGCCAAACCGTCTTGAATCTGTTTCAGCTCATCTTGCGTTAATATACCCTGTTTTTCAAGCATCCGGGCATGTGCCAGTGAGCCCTCTATATCTTCACGGTATAACTTTCTGTCATACATAATTGATGCATTAAATTGATCTAAAAGATTTGAAGCAGATGCCGAAAAACGGCCTGACCACATTTTTTCCATAGTTTTTCCTTCGTTTGTTTCATAAATGATATTAAAAAGTTTGCTATTTTATCTAAAAAGAAGAGTTTTACAAAGAGAAAAACAAAATGAAGCGATTCTGCTTCATTTTATTTAGGGCACCTCTAGTTACAGGCAGGGACATTCCCGCTGTCTTTGGCATATTCCACTAAAAACTGTTTGAGATGTTTTGATTTTCTGGCATATTTTTTACTCTTAAAATATTTCCATGATTTTTTGGCTTTTTCACTTTTCAGGTGGATTTCTGCCAAAGCTTTGCCTTTCTTTCGCATAAGCTTCTTCCATTTTTTCATTTTATATTTTGCAATAAAATTCTGTCCGGAGTCATGACATTTTAAACATTTTTTTATAAAAATACGTTGCCCTTTATAAATAGCAGCATTTGACGAAGAAAGCGTAAAAAAAGCCAAAGAAAGTGCAATTAATAAAATTTTTTTCATATATTTTTCCTGAAGTGAAATATCTTTCATTGATATTACATTAGAAATTATTATATATTCCTTACAGTGATAAAATTTATCACAAAAAGCACAAAAAATTCTATAATTGAAACTTACCGGAGAGTTTTTCGTCCAGACTCCAGACTCCTTTTTCTTTTAACTTTGCAACAACACTCTGTGTACACTCGACATCATCAGGCCATTCTCTTGTAAAATTATCCAACGAATTTTTATTTGTACCGTCAATACCTACCATGAGTCCTGATGTATATACATCACGCAGTGCATCCATATTGTTCGTGACACGCCAAATCAGCATATAAGAGTTCCGTATGTCATTTTTTTCAGCATCAACGAATACAACCACTCTTACATGTGTACTCAGTACCAGCAAATCATCGAAATACTCTTTGACATTTCTTTTTTTCTCCACACTGATGACCGTAACAGGATTGTTTGTGCGTTGCATAAACTGATGCAAATCTACAACATCGGGAATGAGCTCTTTTACTCTGCTGAGAAGTTCTGCATCTCCCAAAAGCTGAGGAGCTTCAACACTGTTTGCGCCTGTAGCATCTATGCCAAGCTTTCCGCCCACCAGAGTCTCGGGAGATGAGTGATCAAGCGCATCCAGGATACCTTCTGTAATAAACATAGATTTAGGAGTAAAACGATTCAGAACATATGTGGCAAAAGCTTCATAATTCTCCAGTTTTGGTGCTTTTTCATCAACAAAAATGGCATGTTTTACAAAGCTCATCTGTCCGGCACCCCAAAAAGCGTGCATAAACTGTTTTGCATGTCCTTTGTAAAGTGGCTGCATTTTTGCAAGTATCAGGTTGTGAAAACCTGCATTTTCAGGCATATGATAATCCAGCAAATCAGGAGCAGTTGTTTTGAGCAAAGGAAAGAAAATTTTTCCTGTTACCCAGCCCATATATTTGTCTTCAAGCGGTGGTTTTCCGACAACGGTAGCTAGAAAAGTTCTTTTTTGCTTCATCGTTATCGCTGAAACTTCCATCACAGGATAGGGCTCTTCCAAAGTGTAGTATCCCGTATGGTCACCAAACGGACCTTCAATTTTCAAATTATCAGGATCAACCCAGCCCTCTATTACATAATCCACATCTTTTGGAATATACAAAGGTGTTGTCAAAGATTTTACAAGCTGTGCAGGCTTTTTAGTAATCAGTCCATACATCAAAAGCTCATTCACGCCATAAGGAAGCGGTGCCGTTGCGCACCAGGTATACAGAGGATCCCCTCCAACAGCTATACTTACAGGCATTTTTTTTCCGGCTTTTTGATACTGATCAAAAAAGTGTGAAGAATCCTTATGTATCTGCCAGTGCATGCCCAAATGATTTTTATCATATACCTGTAACCTGTACATCCCAAGGTTTACCATTTCGCCGTCAAGACTTTGTGTATAGACCTGCCCCATTGTAATAAAAGGTCCGCCGTCTTGTTCCCAGGTTGTCAGGACCGGTAATTTATATAAATCTATTTCATCTTTTAAATATTTTATCTGCTGGCATTCTCCCTCGCCTTTGAGACGTTTTGGAAAAATATTTTTGAGTGAAAAAAGTTCACTTGCCATAGAAATTTTCTCTTTGAAGCCTACGGGCGGTTTCATATGCAGCAGTTTTGTAATTTCATCTGCCACAGACTCAATTGTTCGTCCAAAGAGCAGTTCACAACGCCTATAAGATCCAAAAAGATTCATCATGACCGGTTCTTCAAATTTTTTACCGTTTTTTTTATCAACAACCTTGGTAAAAAGCAGTGCTTTGCCACCCTCTTCTTTTTTTACTTCGGCATATGCCAGATGCGGAATTTCAAGATATATATCGAGTTCAGTATCTATTATTGTGAGTTCATCATTTTTTTGTAAAAGTTTTATCGTTTTTTGCATATATCCTACTCAAATATTTTTTCCTGATTGTAGCATATAAAAGCTGTCATCATTTCTGTCTTGTTTCAATTTCTTTTTCAAAATAATTTTGCCGTTTTCAACACCGGGTTGATTGTAGGCATCAATATACATCAATTTTGCACACAGGGAAGTCAACAGTTCATATTCATACATTAAAGCGGCAATGGCACTTTCACAAACACCGTCTATTGTTATCACATCACACGGGATGTCTTTTTGGTTGTTTATTGATTCTATCGTTGCATCCGCCTGTTTGTTTATCAATGCGGAAAAAGGTATATTATTGAGGTATTGTAACTCTTCAAGCCCTTCTAGTTTTACATCCGGAATTTTCAGATCATTGTCAAAATTTTCCACCTTGATGACAGTGACCGTTTTATCTCGCCTGCCTTCGATGATAAGCTGTAAAAACGAGTGCTGATCAATCGGACCGATAATACCGATAGGTGTCAATCCCTGACGTGTATTGTTTATATCAATTTTCCCAAGACTTTCTCCCCAAAGCTGAATATACCACTTGTTGAAACCCTCAAGGCGTGAGGAGTAGGAAAAGACTACATTTATGTTAAAGTTGTATTTGTATTCGACTAAAAACCGGGCTTTTTTTAAGAGGCGTTGTTTAGTATTTATGCCATTGTCAGCCGGCACTGAAGTACCGGTTCCGGAGATATTAGCTTTGTCATTATTGTGCAGAGGAACTGAAGTAGCAGTTTCAGAAATATTGTCAATTTCATCATTGTACAGAGGAACTGAAGTAGCGGTTTCAGAAATACTCTGGAACCCGTACTTTAGTGCGGGCTGTTGGGCATCTACATAAAAAAACTCGTCATGTACTTTTTTTGCACCGCCTAACAGTGCATCTATATCTATCCCCACTATTGCCAAAGGAAGCAAACCCACTGCACAAAACACAGAAAAGCGTCCTCCGACATTTTTCGGAATCTCAAAAATTTTCATACTGTGCATACGGGCATAATCACTCAATTTGGAATCGTTCTCACTGACAATCACGGTATTTTCTTTATTACATGTAACCAAAGAGTTTATATACTTAAACAAGGCTATTGTTTCCAAAGTTGTCCCGGATTTTGAAATCACTATAAAAAGTGTATCTTCCAAATCAATATTTTCAATCTTAGACTTTATATCAATAGGGTCTGTAGTTTCAAGAAAAAAAAGTTTTTTTCTCAGATCTTTTGAATGTTTTAAAAATTTATAAATAGCGTAGGTGCCAAGGGTACTGCCGCCGATACCGATAACGACTATGTTGGTTTGTCTCACTGTTTTGGCATACTCTTTATAAGCAGATGCATCTTGAAGTGGCAGTGTATAATAGCCAATAGAACTCTTCTCTTTTACAATTTCATCAAAAATATCTTCATCTGAGATAGTCGGATTAAAATTATGACTATAGTTCATGAACGGCTCTTATTGTAAAAATAATTTGTAGCTGCAACAAAACCATCAACACTTCCACAGTCAAAGCGTTTTCCCTGAAATTTATAAGCAATCACTCTGCCCTGTTTTGCCTGTTGCAGCAAAGCATCTGTGATTTGGATCTCTCCGCCTTTGCCCGGTTTTGTTGTACGTAAAATATTAAATATGTCCGGAGTCAGAATGTATCTACCTATGATGGCTAAGTTTGAAGGGGCATCTTTTGGTTCTGGTTTTTCTACCATATCTATAATTTTAAAAGCGTTATCGCCCAGACTAAAGTCTGGGCTCCGTCTCTCATTTAACTCCTTTTCACCCGACTCATCTTCACTCAATTCGTTTTCTTGGAACCCGTACTTTAGTGCGGGCTGCTCTTCTATAGCCACAACACCATATTTATTGGTATCTTCATAAGGCACTTCTTCAACAGCAACGATAGAACACTTATATTTTTCATAAAGTTTTACCATCTGTGCTAAAACACCCGCACCCTCATTGTCACACAAATCATCTGCAAGTATAACAGCAAAAGGCTCTTTTCCTATAAGTGTCTCACCGGTCAAAATAGCATGCCCAAGCCCTTTCATCTCAACTTGTCGTGTATAGGAAAAAGTGCAAGTCGTTATTACATTTCTTATCTCTTGTAAATAACTCTCTTTTGCGGTCCCTTTAATTTGATGCTCAAGTTCATAAGAAACATCAAAATGATCTTCAATTGCACGCTTCCCACGCCCAGTAACTATTGCCATAGTAGTCAGCCCTGCTTCTATAGCCTCTTCTACCCCATACTGGAGTAGTGGTTTTGTAAGAACAGGGAGCATCTCCTTTGGTATCGCTTTTGTAGCCGGTAAAAATCTTGTTCCGTAGCCTGCTGCCGGAAAAAGACATTTTCTGATTGTTGTTTGCAAGAAAATCCTTTGTTTTTAGTAAGATTATTATAGTGAAAATTTGGTTATATTTACTTAAATACAGCCCACTCTGAAGGATGAGTTCCGAAAAAACTACACATTCCTCGGAATCGGTACTTTAGTGCCGACTGTTGTTATTTTACTGCCACTCTCAGCCCGCACTGAAGTACGGGTTCCGAAAAAGCATTAATTATGTTTACTTAAATACAGCCCACCCTAAAGGATAGGTTCCGAAAAACTGCACAGTGCCGCCTGTTCTTTCATTCTTATATTTTCAACTTATACACTTTAGCCTGTGGTGTTAGTATCACAGGTTCAAAGAGTTTTTTATTGTAATTCTCCAGTACCATCAGTTGTATATAAAGTGAATTATACGTTTTTTCATCAACAATTAAAAAGGTTCTGTAGTCCGCCATATATATAACACTGATATTTGATGAAAGGTTAATTAATTTCACATCTTTATGCAGGTGCATGTTTTTATCATATTTTGTCACTACAAATCTTCTGATAGGCAATGTCTGCTTTCCTATGGTAAGCATCGAAGTTCTTTTGTCTAAAAAAATATTTTGAGCCAACTGGATTTTTGCTCCGGTATCTTTAAAGTTTCGGGATATGAAAAAGAACGGCTGTTTTCTTTTGGCTCCGTTCATTAAATTCAAATTTGAGAAAAGTGTGACAGTCGGATAAATGTTTATCATTCTAAAAGGAAGATAAAAATAGATGTCTCTCGTTTTTTGCGGCAGTTTAATATCAGACTGCAAGCTCTTTAAAAATTTGTTTGTATCTTTGTACCCGTAATCTTTTGTCATCTGTTCAATATTTGAAAAAACTGTGAGATTTTTATCTTCTATCTGTTTTTTGTTTTTTGCTATATAGTCGTATGTTTTTTCAGTATACTCCACATCAAGACGCGCCATCTGTGCAGCCTCTTCTTGTGTATGAGTTAACATAAAACTTATAGGAAAATTTACACTTCCACTATGTTTTCCGCCATCAGCCAATGTTTTAACATCAGCATAATAACGAATCGGATACCCATAATCCCACCATGAGACAACATAATCTTCACGATTAGCTTTTTTTCCCAAAGCAGTTAAAACTTTCACTTCATCCGCATTAAAAACAGTAGGTACTTTATACGCTTCTATATGTTTATAATTTGGATAGAGTATCAGTAAAGTCAAAGCAATCATACTTAAAACTTTCAACTTCTGCGTAGGCATTTTTAAAGCAATTTGCGTAATTAAAAAGGCAATGCCAAAAGCCAAAATCGGTACGGCATAAATAGTAAAACGAAGTCCGCCGACATAGGCTAAAAATCCAAGCCCGACAAGAGGCAGCGAAAAGAGCATAATTCGGTGTTTATAGAGCAGATACATGTAACCAAACAAGGCAATCACAAAGGTAACAGTATTTCCGCTGATTCGATTGGCAAAGGTTTCAAATGGAATATGCCCTGCTTCTCGCACCGTTTGCATTACCGTGAAAAAGTGAAGCCCCAGTCCTTTAGCCCCCGTACTAACACTCTCTCTAAAAACATAACCTTTTAACTGAGACCAAATTGGAGAAAATCCACCTGTTACAAAAAAAGCAAAGATTGATAGACCTAAAATATAATAAATATACTTATCAAATTTTTCTTGTTTAAAAATGTAGAATAGAGTAAAAATAGCACCAAGACGAGTAAGTCCATCTGTGTTCATCATGGCAAACATCATCATCGCCAGTAGTTTGTAATTAAATACATTTTTTCGATCAAACACTAGCGTATAAAAAAGGATTAATCCAAAAAATGCAAATTCTAAAGAGTAAGATTGTGGGTACCACCATCTATAAACTAAAATATCCAAAGCAGTAAAAAGTAAATATATATCTTTATTTGTCTTAATCGCCCAAATAATAGACCAAAGCAAAAACATTGGCAGTACAATATTGAGCATATCAGTATCATAATACCCTGCCATGGTGCGGTTATAGTAACTCCATGCAATTGATGCCAAAAGTGCGGCAATTAATCCCATTTCTAAATTTTTGAGTGCTTTGGCTATCAAGATAATTGGAACGACAACAAGTGAACTCAAAAACACCGGCAAATAAAAGATAACACTCTCAAAAGAAAAAGGCAGAATCTTTGCAAAAAATGCTGTAAGTTGCGAGGCAGCAGAAGAAACAGGAGACAAGTCATGTAACTGATGAAATTTATCGAGGTACTCTTTTGCATCAGGATTCGTCAGAGTTCCCGAGAGCAGATCCCTCGCACCTTCCGCCCAAAAATAGCCATCATTGGTATTTATCATAAATTGACCGTTAAAATAAAACGGTGCATAGCCGTTAAAATTATATACCCAAATAAGACGCATAAAAATAGAAAAAGCAAAAGCTATGAAAATATAAAGAAGTGTTCGTTTTGTTTCGTGTGAAGTGTTAGTCAAGTTTATTCCTCTAAAATTTTTGAGGTATTCTAGCATAAAAAGTGGCTCCGGATACTGGATTCGAACCAGTGACCAAGTGATTAACAGTCACCTACTCTACCGCTGAGCTAATCCGGAATGTATGGCAGAATTCTATCTAAATAATTTTAAAGTAACCTAAAATCTAAAAATAGGTACTGACTAAATAGGTAAATCCCACGAAAAATAAAACAAATCTTAATCAATATAGTTTGATTCAATCAATTGAACACTAAAATCATCACGATAAAGAGCATTTCTTTTAATATCTGCCATTGTAGTTTTACCGGTTAGGAGTACCTTTTTATCTTTGTTCTCATTTAAAAACAACTGATAAAGATTAACAGTAAAACTTCTAAGAATAGCTATAGAGAAAGGCTCTTTATATGCTATATGGTCATCTTCTTCAGTAAGCATATCTAAGTGATAGTGATATGTTTCCACTCTCCAATGTTGCAGTATCTTTTGAAGAAACTCTTTTGCAGTTGTTTTAAAGTTAGCCATTAAATATTGAGTTGAAATTGTAACTTCACCAGTCTGTGCATTTGTTAATGTTTTCGTCACTTTAATGAGTGATTGAATATTTTGAAAGTTCTCATGATACATAACTAAATCAGCACTTTTATTTTGAAAAACTTCTACTTTTCGAGAGACTCTTTTGTTGTTTTCAGTTAAATAGCTATCTTCATCATCAACTCTATCTGTAGGCTGATTAAACTCTTCTATGGTCTTTATAGCTTTCTCTTTGAGGTGTTTCTGGTTATCTTTGAGTTTTGCTATATATCTGTTACCTTGCTCATCAATAGTGTTGAGAATCTCTGATTGAGTAAGCAGTGCATCAAAGGAAAATATCTGTCCTTCATTGCTAAAAAATTATCGTTTAAAACCTCTTTGAGTGCAGTAATTTCGCTACTCTTATTTTTATCTAAAAACTTGTGAGCAAACACTATTTTTATATCTTTATCCAAGATATTTAGTATTGCTTTATGTCTTTCCTGTGTGTATTGACCATTCACGTCGCTACCTCTCAGCCACTTCCCGTCAATAGCAATATTTTCTTGTGCAATGAATGGAAAAAAGAACTCTCTAAATACTTTTTCCAAAGCATTATTATCTGTGTTTATCAATAAACGATGATATGTTGATTTGGAAGGAATCGTTATCTCTTCTTTATCAAAAATCTCTTTGAGTATTGCATTGTCTTTGTTATATATCATCCATGAAAATATATCCTTAAAAGTTGTATTTCCTTTGATAAGTGCAAAAAGTGTCATGAAAAGAACTTCGTGCAATGGATATTCTATCTTCCCTGTATCTACTCTATAGTCTGGGATACTTTTTAGCGATTCAAGTAAGGCTTTTGTGCGTGTTAATTTGATGGTAAACTCCTTGTTTTAGGAGTCTAAGCAATATTTCTTCCAGTTCTTTTGAATCTATTGATTAAGATTTATTTTATTTTTCGTGGGATTTACCTACTGACTAAATTAGGTAAATCCCACGAAAAATAAAACAAATCTTAATCAATATAGTTTGATTCAATCAATTGAACACTAAAATCATCACGATAAAGAGCATTTCTTTTAATATCTGCCATTGTAGTTTTACCGGTTAGGAGTACCTTTTTATCTTTGTTCTCATTTAAAAACAACTGATAAAGATTAACAGTAAAACTTCTAAGAATAGCTATAGAGAAAGGCTCTTTATATGCTATATGGTCATCTTCTTCAGTAAGCATATCTAAGTGATAGTGATATGTTTCCACTCTCCAATGTTGCAGTATCTTTTGAAGAAACTCTTTTGCAGTTGTTTTAAAGTTAGCCATTAAATATTGAGTTGAAATTGTAACTTCACCAGTCTGTGCATTTGTTAATGTTTTCGTCACTTTAATGAGTGATTGAATATTTTGAAAGTTCTCATGATACATAACTAAATCAGCACTTTTATTTTGAAAAACTTCTACTTTTCGAGAGACTCTTTTGTTGTTTTCAGTTAAATAGCTATCTTCATCATCAACTCTATCTGTAGGCTGATTAAACTCTTCTATGGTCTTTATAGCTTTCTCTTTGAGGTGTTTCTGGTTATCTTTGAGTTTTGCTATATATCTGTTACCTTGCTCATCAATAGTGTTGAGAATCTCTGATTGAGTAAGCAGTGCATCAAAGGAAAATATCTGTCCTTCATTGCTAAAAATATTATCGTTTAAAACCTCTTTGAGTGCAGTAATTTCGCTACTCTTATTTTTATCTAAAAACTTGTGAGCAAACACTATTTTTATATCTTTATCCAAGATATTTAGTATTGCTTTATGTCTTTCCTGTGTGTATTGACCATTCACGTCGCTACCTCTCAGCCACTTCCCGTCAATAGCAATATTTTCTTGTGCAATGAATGGAAAAAAGAACTCTCTAAATACTTTTTCCAAAGCATTATTATCTGTGTTTATCAATAAACGATGATATGTTGATTTGGAAGGAATCGTTATCTCTTCTTTATCAAAAATCTCTTTGAGTATTGCATTGTCTTTGTTATATATCATCCATGAAAATATATCCTTAAAAGTTGTATTTCCTTTGATAAGTGCAAAAAGTGTCATGAAAAGAACTTCGTGCAATGGATATTCTATCTTCCCTGTATCTACTCTATAGTCTGGGATACTTTTTAGCGATTCAAGTAAGGCTTTTGTGCGTGTTAATTTGATGGTAAACTCCTTGTTTTAGGAGTCTAAGCAATATTTCTTCCAGTTCTTTTGAATCTATTGATTAAGATTTATTTTATTTTTCGTGGGATTTACCTACTGACTAAATAACCTTATTTACCAATATTTTTATTAACAAAGAACCAGGCAAGTCTATTATCAAGCCACTCATAACTTCTGGCATGGGCTTTTGTTCTTCTAACAAGATAAGAGATTTTATCTCTTATCTGAGAATTAAGGTTTTCAATCACATTGGTTATTTTGGATTTCTCCATACTTGCTTTAGATCCATAAATCTTATCATAGGAGAAACAACCGTCACAGTATATTTTATCTGTAGACGGGAGTTGTTGATTAAACTCAAAAAGTGCTCCTGCATTTTTATATCTTGAGAGATGATAAAAATAGAAATATTTTCCATGTTGTGTAACAGCTATAGATGCCCATAAATAGTATCTTTTTGCCTTTTTACCTATGAATGTATACAGTTCATCCATTATCATGTATGTAAAGACTACAGGTGCCGATTTGATTCTGTTCGCAAAGTCGATATAAAGATCTTTATATTCGTTGAGTTTTTTTTAAATGGTATTGTACTGTACGTAAGTGCACTCCTAGTGCTCTTGCTATCTTCCTTTGTTCCATCTTCTCTTCAAAGAGTTTATATATAAGTTCTATCTGCTCTTGTGTTAATCGTTTATATGGTCTGTATTTTCTTTCACTCTCTTTTACTGCCATGATAAAATCCTTCTTTATGAATTTTATCTTTTTAAGCAATTTCTGTTCTAATTAGTCAGTGCCTAAAAATATTTAATTGTTTTTTTGATGATTAAACTCCGGTACTATCTCTTTGAGTTTTCCTAGCCTGTCATTACATGTAAGCAATACTTCTATGTCTTCATTTAATTTTTTCAAATTATATGGTGTTGGCTTTGCCACGGTTATAGACTCGTATTCTGTTTTTGTATCACTCTCATCTATTAAAAGTTCTTCATAAAGTTTTTCACCCGGTCGTAAACCTGTATAAACAATGTCAATATTTTCTCTTCCGCTCAGATCAATCATTTTTTTTGCCAAATCAACTATTTTAATCGGTTCACCCATATCAAGTATGAAAATTTCTCCTCCACTTCCTATAGCACCTGCTTGTAAAACCAATTCACATGCTTCTGGTATTAGCATAAAATAGCGTGTAATATCAGGATGTGTCACCGTTACAGGTCCGCCGTTTTCTATCTGCTTTTTAAACTTCGGTATCACACTTCCACTTGAGCCCAGCACATTTCCAAATCGTACAGCTACAATGTCTGTTCCCTGTCCATTAGAATTTTGTGCATACAGTTCACAAATACGCTTGGTTGTTCCCATAACATTTGTAGGACGTACTGCCTTGTCTGTAGATATCATTACAAATTTTTCTACACCGTACTTTATGGATGTATCTATGACATTTTTAGTGCCCATAACATTATTAACAATGCCTTCATAAATATTTGATTCTACAAGCGGTACATGTTTATAAGCCGCAGCGTGAATAACTACTTGAGGTTTATGCTTTTGAAATATCTCTTCCAAAAGATCTCTGTTTACAACACTTTGCATCACTGCTACAGCATCCACATTCTGTATCTCTTCCAAAATAGCATACAAATTGTATTCGCTGTGGTCTAAAAGTATCAGTTTTTTTGCTCCGTATTTTTCACACTGACGACATATTTCACTGCCGATGCTCCCACCGGCACCTGTGACCAAAACAGTTTTGTCTTTTATAAATACTTTTATCTTTTCTTTATCCAAATCTTTTGGATGGCGTGCAAGTAAATCTTCTACAGAGAGATCTCTTAGCTGTATTGCAAGATTTTTTCCTGTTAAAATTTCATCAAGAGAAGGTAAAACCTGAATAATCTCAAAATAGTTTGAAAGACTATCATATATCGTTTTAATACGCTCTTTTGGGACAGATGGCATGGCAATAACAAGCAGATCATACTTTTTATCTTTCATCACTCTCTTCAACTGTTGTTCAGAAAGTATATTAACAGAGTCTACAGAACGGTTGTGTAAAGTCTTGTCATCATCTACAAAATATTCAATTTTGTACTTAGAATCATGAAGCTCGGATGCCAGTTTTATTCCAGCCTTCCCAGCACCATAAATTACCACTGATTTTGTCTTCTTTATTTTTGATTTGTTGGTAAAATAATAATACGCATACATTAAGAAGTTAATGCTAAAAAGATATAAAAAAAGTTCTGATACCAAAAAAGAAAAACGTACTTTTCCATAAAATACAGGCAAATAGACAAAAAAAGCAGTAATATAGACAACACTTTTTATAAGGAAGGTTTTTTGCGAAGCTTTTGACCACGAAAGCGAGTAATCTCGCAGTATAAAGCGGGATGCAAGCATACGAATAACGATAACACTTGCCACAATCTCAATTTCAAACGGCATATGATAGATAAAAAATGTCCACCAAAATGTAATGAAAGAGAGTAATATAATTACTAAAAAATTGAGGATCTTTTTGTCTATTTGCACTGTTTATTGTTCTTTAGTTCTTTAAGTTTTAACACACTCATACTATACATACTTCCCTCTCCTATTGTACACATAATTATAACATATTTTAAACTTATAATTTTTCACAATATGTGCAATAAAAAATCTGTATTTCAATACCGACTGACAGCATACACTAAGACAAATAAAATCACATTCATGCCCATAGCCATAGATACAACTCTGTCATGGGAAAATCCAGCCTGCGTCAGCCTTTGATATATATGCTTTTTATGTGCTACAGAGAGCTTTTCCCCATTGAAGTAGCGTTTGGCTAAAGTATAGGTCGCATCAAACCAAAAAACTCCAAAAAGAATAATCCAAATCCATAGATTTACAGGATCTTCATTTGCATAATATATGGTAAAAATTGCCACCGTATACCCAAGCAAAGTACTCCCGACATCCCCCATAAATATCTTTGCTTTATGCCAGTTCCATATCAAAAAACCCAAAACCGAAACAATTAAAACTAAAAAATGCTCACCACCAAAAAGTAAAAAACCGGCAACTCCGAGAAAAATGGCTTCACTGCCTGCATAGCCGTCAATTCCGTCTAAAAAATTATAAAGATTTATAAACCAGAGTACAGCCACAAAGGCAATTATGTTTGCTATGAGCTGATTTTCAATGCTAAAGAGTCCAAAGTCTAAACTGTTCAGCCCACCAAGAGCCACTAACCCACCAATAGCAACACCACTTTGTGTGACAAGTCTTACTTTTGGAGAGAGTTCATACAAATCATCCAAATAACTCACAACAGCAAGTATAACCCCCACCATCAAAGCATAATACAAAGAGGAAACAATCTCCCCTCTCAAAAAAAGATAGCTCAACCCAACAAACCAAGTAACAGCTATAGCAATTCCCCCACCATGAGGTATAGGCGTGCTGTGAGAACTCCGTTCGTTTACCTCAGCAACCAATGATTTTTTAGTCGCATAATTTTTTATGAAATAGGTAAGTGCAAATGAAAGAAAAAATAAAACTACATAAAACATAGCACCTCAACTCTTTTAAAAAACATTATAAAAAACCTCACTTTACTTTTTGCACTTCGTAACTGTAAGATTTGCTTTATTATTCTCTATAAACTTACTACCAATCCCTTTTACCATAGTAATATCTTCTATCTTTTTAAAGCAGTGCGTTTTTCTATACTTCATAATAGCTTCTGCCTTTTTTGCCCCAATACCCTTAAGGCTCATCAACTCACTCTTGCTTGCATGGTTAATATCCACTGCCCCAAAGAGCAAAGCAACGCTAAGCGCCAATAGTGCTAAAATTTTCATTTTTCATCCTTTTATGTTTATTGTTATG
The DNA here is from genome assembly GCF_014905115.1 of Sulfurimonas sediminis. NCBI lineage: Bacteria > Pseudomonadati > Campylobacterota > Epsilonproteobacteria > Campylobacterales > Sulfurimonadaceae > Sulfurimonas > Sulfurimonas sediminis. Next base: position 825,838 of record NZ_CP041235.1, on the reverse strand, counting down.
ATTGTACATGTTTTTTTATAAAACTCTACTAAAATTTGTTACTATCTTGCATAACACCTTATCTTCGAAATCTCTTAAATACCTGTGCAAAATCTATTTTGATGTTACATGTAGTATCTTTAAAGTCATAAGTCTCAAAAGAGAAATCACCCTGCTTATCGTACTTTTTACTATCAAGTTTATAAACTTTGGCTCTTAAATCATCTGGGTAGATGATGACATAGTATTTGACTTTTTCAGCTTCATATATATCAAACTTATAAACTTCATCTCTTTTTGCACTAGATTTACTGATGATTTCTACTATAATCTCAGGAGCTTTGGTTAGGTATGCTTCATTTGGTTCATTACATGTAAGCACCACATCTGGTCTAAGCACTGTATCTTCACTCACTTTATAATCAACTTCACCAAGTACTTCACACATCTTGCAATCTTCCAATTGATTTCGTATATGATAGATGATTTCACTAGCAATAGCCTGATGAGTTTTTGTAGGTGCAGGACTCATTGCAAATGGCACACCACCTATGAGTTCCCAATCACCCTTCCAAATCTTATAATCATCATATGTATAGTTTATATCTTCTAGTTTTAATGCTCCCATAATAACTCCTTGCTTATAAATGATTATATCATTTTTTGAATCTTTCATAAACTCTCTCGAGCTATTTTTGCTACACAATTTTGGTTTAGCTTTTCAACATTTCTTAAAAAGTAAAATTATTACCCTGTTTTTCTATTTTACCATGAGTCCAATTCCCTCTTCTACAGAATACGGAAGCGATGGTTTGCCTTCGCCAAAAACTCTTCTCATGGTATCTTTATTATCAACCTCTAAACTCCCATAAAGCCGCTTATGAAAAGATGGCTTAACCACCCTCAACAAACTCTCAAAAAACGGTACTCGCACAAGATAAACTTTTTTTCCTAAATTATCAGCGATAAGCTCTATAAGTCTAGTAGTACTAAGCGATTCATCATCACTTACTAAAAATATACCGCCTTTTTGTCGCTCTATGATGGCATCTAAAAAAAAGCATAAATTACCAACATAAATCATACTTCGTCTATTATTAATCCCGCCAAAAGGTAATACAGATATTTTATTTACTAAATTTATAAGATTTCTTATATTTGCTTTTACGCCATACCCATAAACTATAGGAGTTCTTATGATACTTACTACAAAATCATCATCTTCGAGTTTTTGAAGTTCTTGTTCTGCTTTTAATTTACTCTTACCGTATTCATCTTGAGGCTTACATGTAGTGTGTTCTGTATAGCAGAGTTCACTCTCTTCTCCATACACTTTCACACTACTCATAAAGACAAACTGCTTCACACAAGATGCTTTTACTTTTTTTGCCAGTTCTAAAGTTTGCGTGACATTTACTCTTTCGTACTCTTCTTTAGCAGCACCGTCCATCTGATGCACAAGAGCTGAGAGATACACCACGACATCAATGTCCTCTACATGCAGAGAGTCAAAGTCATCATTTAAAAAGGAAAATGTCTGAATATCATATTTTTTTGCATAATTATCTATAAAATAACTACCTACAAATCCACTTGACCCTGTTAGTAAAAGTTTCATTTCTTTTCTCCGGTTAACAATTTCAACAAAGAATCAATAATTTTATTTTTATTAAAAACTGTATCTGTTAAAACCTGACAATTTTTTGTAAATTCTTCTATTTGTTCTTTATCTGTTTGTATAGCTGTTTTAAAGATTTCTGCTATCTCTGTAATGTTATTTGGGTGTGCGCAGTATCCTAGTTTATTCTTGTCTATGATATCTGCGGCATCACCATTAATAATTCCAAGTACTGGCTTATTTGCTGCAATGTATGTCTGTACTTTTGCAGGAACAGTTAGAGAAAATATAGGCTTGTCTATCAAAGAGACTATCAAAAAATCACTTGCTTTGAAATATTTATACATCTCACCTCTAGGCTTTCTCCCCCAAAAGACAATATTTTGAAAATCGTTTTCTTTTACTAACTCTTTTAAATTTTCCAGATGCGAACCATCGCCAATGATATTTAACTGCGCTCTTTGCAAAAAGGTCTCTTCTAAACTTCCAAATGCTTTGATGACATTATCAAGATTTTGTACTTTTCCGATGTTGCCTGCAAAAGTAAAATGAACTTTTTCATCATCACTAAATGTAAAAGCCTCTAAATCTGTGTCTAATTCATCTGCCCAGTTTGGTAAATAAACTATTTGTTTCTCATCTTTCACATATGGCTTCACTCTTTTTACAAAACCCTCTCCAGAGACTGCAAAGTTAGAACTATTTTTATAAACAAATTTCACAAAGCCATCAAGCAAAAATTCCAAAACTTTTGACTTTTTAAATCCATACGCATAAACAGTATCTGGCCATACATCTTGAATCCATAAAGTTACAGGTTTTTTATAAAATTTTTGAAGTAAAATGGCCGGAACCATACCTGTAAGTGGACCAATGTCAAACCCAAAAACATAATCATATCTCTTCCCAATCTTCAAACTCACGCAACTGCCAAGAATCATAAAAGTAAAATATTTTAACAGTTTTTTAAAAAGGCTCTCTTTGTAACCAGTTACTGCCTTCACCCTATAAACAGTCATTCCCTCATACTCATCTTTGTAAAACCATCTGTTTTGATACCCATCAAAAACTTTTCCTACAGGATAAGTAGGGTTTTGCGTGAGGATGTCAACTTCATACCCCTTCTCTTTCCAAGCAAGAGCCACTTCGTTTATTTTGAACTCTTCAGGGTAAAAACACTCTGTCACTATGAGTATTTTTTTCAATACTTTTTCCACACAACTCTATTAATATAATCAGTATAGCTTAAAATTATCCGCAATACTTTTTCAGAAACATTTGGCATACTATAATCAGCTACTTCTCTAAGAGTCTCTTTTTTTTGCGACTCAAGTATTTTGAGCCCTTGCATTACTCTTGTTTTGTCAAGTCCGACCATCATAACACTTGCCTCTTCCATAGCTTCTGGTCTCTCGTGGGCTTGACGAATGTTTAAAGCACGAAATTTCATGATAGATGACTCCTCACTTATAGTCCCACTGTCACTAAGAACTACAAAAGCATCAAGTTGCAATTTATTGTAATCATTGTACCCCATTGGCTTCATAAGTTGCACTAAAGGATGAAATTCTACCTCATTGGCTTCTATTTTTTTTCTTGTGCGAGGATGGGTTGAGACAATTACCGGCATATTATAAACGGATGCTATCTCATTTAAAGTATCAACCAAATCAAAAAAGTTTTTATCACTTCCTATATTTTCTTCTCTATGCGCTGATACTACAAAGTAGCGCTCTTTTTCAAGATTGAGTGTATTTAAAATATTGGACTTTTTTATATCATTAAGTTTTGAATGCACAACTTCATAGATAGGGCTTCCGGTCTTTATTATCCTATCTGCTGGCAAGCCTTCACGCAAAAGATATTCTCTTGCTATATCACTGTATGTCATATTTATATCTGCTATATGATCGACTATCTTTCTATTTGTCTCTTCAGGCACTCTTTGATCAAAGCAGCGGTTCCCTGCTTCCATGTGAAAAATAGGAATCTGTCGCTTCTTAGCTGGAATAGCACACAAACAAGAGTTAGTATCACCAAGCACCAAAAAGGCATCAGGCTTCACTTCTTCCAAAATAGGGTCTATTTTTATGAGAATATTGCCTATGGTCTCAGCAGCACTTCCTAAAGCCGCATTTAAAAAATAATCTGGCTTTCGCAAACCAAAATCTTTAAAAAAGACTTCATTAAGCTCATAGTCATAATTTTGCCCAGTGTGTACTATGATATGCTCAATGGCTTCCGAACTCTCAAGTTTTTGCAAGACACACGCAAGCCGTATTATCTCTGGTCTTGTTCCTACTACTGTCATTACTTTTAGTTTTTGCATTTTATACCTCTAAAAAATATGTATCTGGATTATCTTGGTCAAATGCTTCATTTGCCCATAGTAAAAGCACCATCTCCTCATCACCAGTATTTGTTATGTTGTGTGTATATCCTGGTATCATCTCTACTATTTCCATTTTTTTATCACTCACCTGATAGCTCACAATCTCATTTGTCACAATGTGCCTAAACTCTATGAGTGCTTCACCACGAACTACTAAAAATTTTTCATTTTTTGTGTGATGATAGTGATTACCTCTTGTAACTCCTGGGGCTGTGGTAGAGAGTGAGAACTGCCCACTGTCGAGTGTTTTGAGTATCTCATAAAAAGCACCCCTCTTATCTTGATGACCTTTTAATGTATAAGAAAACTTCTCAAGTGGTAAATAGCTAAGATATGTAGCATACAAAGCCCTTTCAAACCCAACTCCAACATGAGGAATAGTCAAATCTTCTCTACTCTTTTTAAATTGGCACAATAACTCTTCTATCTCACCTAATGATTTCACATAAAGAGTATCTATCTCGATATATTGTTTTTTATTGCCATTATGAAGAGTATTTAAAAAAGATTGCACAACATCATCTACATACACCAAGCTTAATTGAGTACTCGGGTTGTTTACATGTAATGGTAAATCATGTGTGATATTGTAACACCAAGTAGCAACAACAGAGTTGTAATTTGGTCTTGCCCATTTTCCAAAAATATTTGGAAGCCTATAGATGTAAACATTCGCACCACTCTTTTTACTATAATCCAAAAGCAATTCTTCGGCTTCTAACTTACTCTTTCCATAGTCATTATCTAAAGTAGCTTGTGTAGATGATGAAAACAAAATAGGTGTACTCTTCCCACTCTTTAGTAAAACATCAACTATTTTTTTTGTTAAGTTGCTATTGCCTTCATAAAATTCACTTATATTCTCTGGTCTATTTACTCCCGCTAGATGAAAGATAAAATCAGCCTCTTTTGCATAAGCCTCTAAAATATCCATAGAATCTTTTTTGCTATAACAATAAAGCATGATGTTGTCATCTCTTTTAAGATGCTCTATCAAGTTTTTTGCTATAAAACCATTGCTTCCAGTTACTAAAACTTTCATCTAAATAACACCAAACTCTTTTAAATCATCTTGAATCTCATGAAGTCCTAAAAGCATCTCTCGTAACTCTTCTTCACTCAGTCTATGTGTATTATGCGAGTGATACTCTCCTGCTTGTGTTACAACTTCCTCTCCATCTTCAAAAAACTTTGTATAGTTTAGATCTCTGTTGTCCGCTGGTATACGGTAATACTCTCCCATATCTATGGCTTTTACCATCTCTTCTTTAGTTAAAAGTGTTTCATAGAGCTTTTCACCGTGTCGTGTTCCTATGATTTTTATTTTATGCTCTGGTTTGCCTAACATATTTTTCAAAGTATTTGCCAAAAGTTCCACAGTAGAAGCAGGGGCTTTTTGCACAAAGACATCGCCATTTTTTCCATTTCTAAATGCAAACAGTACCAACTCTACAGCCTGATCCAAACTCATCATAAAGCGTGTCATAGCAGGGTCTGTAATAGTAATGATTTTATTGTTACGGATTTGGTCTATAAAAAGTGGTATAACCGAGCCACGACTTGCCATAACATTGCCGTATCTTGTAACAGCTATCATGGTATCGTTATCATCTAAGTTGCGACTCTTGGCTACTGCTACTCTCTCCATCATCGCTTTACTTACACCCATAGCATTTATGGGGTAAACTGCTTTGTCTGTACTTAGCACTATTACCTTTTTTACTTTTGCATCTATGGCAGCATTTAGCACATTTTCAGTCCCTATAACATTTGTCTGCACCGCTTGCATTGGGTAAAACTCACAAGATGGCACTTGTTTTAAAGCTGCCGCGTGAAATATAAAATCAACCCCACGAACAGCATCATTTACAGAGTTCACATCACGAACATCACCTAGATAAAATTTAAGTTTATCATTGTTATACTTTTTTCTCATATCATCTTGTTTCTTTTCATCACGAGAGAAGATTCTTATCTCTTTTACATCAGTCTGCAAAAACCTTCTTAGAACAGCATTTCCAAATGAACCTGTTCCACCTGTTATTAGTAGGGTTTTGTTTTTAAACATTTATTTTTCTCCTTATTGTATATTTTATTATATATGGAATCAAATTCCATATCCTTCCACCAAATTGTATAAATACCACTAGCCTCATACTCCAAACCCAGAGTTGATTCATATGACAATGCAACCCCTACATTCGGAAAAAAGTCTCTATCTTTTATAACTACTACACCTTTAATTGTATGATATTTACTATCATCAAATAAAGGGTGTGGCTTAATATAAATATTATACTTTATCTTATTTTTAAGATATTTTAAAAGTTTTATTTCAAGATCTATACTTTGAGGTTGCCCTATAAGAAGAATACTATTGCTTGAGTCTTCCACTTCAGTTAAGCGAAGGGATGGATTTATTACATAGAAGATAGTACTTTTACAATCAAATATTTTTTTAAAAATCATGATACTTCTCTCACTAAGAGTATATATTATATTAATATTTTTTAACTTATATGAGAGGCTTAGTTCCTCTGGCAATATACCATGCTGCATCATTATGAGTTCCTTTTTTTCAAACAACATATCAAACATACTAGCCCACCTATCATAGTGATTTGCAAAATAGATTTTTTCTATTTTATCGCAATGTTTTTTCAATAAGAAATATACTAAAAACCATTCATATGCCACATATACTTGAAGTATATTCATTTTTTTCTCTAATTTGAAAAAAACAAAAGGGACACACCATAGTGCATAAAAATAGGCTTTAATATAATCATAAATTGTACCTAAAGAGTGAATAAAAAGATGGCCCTCTTTCATAGGTTGATTTATATTTATGCATTGTATAGTTTCGTTGATTTCTAACTTTGAATAAAGATACTCTGCTCTTCCATTTGAAACAAGTATAATATTTTTTCCTACGATAAAATGATTTTTATTTTTTAATTGTAAGTTTTTAATCAACTTTAACATAAAATAAAGAGGACTTAAAATGATGAAAAATAAACAAATAACAGCATACAAATATTTATTGATACGATATTTTTTTATTAAATTAACAGTTTTTATAGCCCTTAAAGGAATAAAATCTATATCTGTTTCATTAGTTCGTTTTAAGAAATCTGTTTCTATTTGTATTTCATTTCCTATTGCTTGGAAAAAATCATTTAAAACTTTTTTATTGTACATAGTAAAACCCTAATCCTATAATGCTCAATATAGTAATATTTAGTGTTATATTTTTTATTAGTGGAATCTGAAGTAAAGGCTCAATAGATAAGGTTTGTTTACGAATAGCATATAAGTAATAAATATACGCAAATAATGTAGCTATAGCTGCACCCAAAACTCCTAAAAAATATGTCAATACTATAGTCAATACAATATTCAATATAGATGCATAAAGAGTTACTTGACTTATAATATATGCTTTTTTATGATAAAAAAGATAATTTGCAAAAAGATAATAGATACCCAAAAAATAGATAGATAAATAGATAATCAAAATTAACGGTATCATCTCTTGACCATAGTATCCTAAAATATGCGTATAGTTTTTATCCAGAACATATAGTAAAAGAACTATTACAAATAAAACTATTGAAAAGTATGTATAAATATTAGATATTTTTACATCAAAATGATTCTCTTTCCAATTTTGAATATTTTTTATCATGTACGGTGGAATAGCCAATGCAATCCCACTGTTTACTAACATTAGCACCATTCCAAGATTATAAGCAAGACTATATATGCCCACTTCTTTTGAACCCAATATATACTCAATGATTATGCGATCTGAACTACTCATAATCCATTGTGATATACCATGTGGGATAAGTAGAATTCCAAACAGCAATATTGACCCAAATAGATAAGAATGATGCTTGGATACTTTTTTGGACAAAAGATATATAGTAAGCATAAATGCAAAAAAACCTACTATAAAAAAGTGATACAAAAGCAGCTGCTCGAGTGGCATACCTTGGAATTTTGCATAAATGATAAGCAGAAAAATGAAAAAAGTTTTAAATAAGAAAATAAGAAAATAGGGAAATGCTTTCTCTTCAGCTCTCAACATAGTCACCCCAAGCAAAAGCAATGCCTCAGAAAATGCTATGATTAAACTGTAAAAAAACCAATTGGTATTAAAATAAAAATATACTGCCAAGATTATTAGGCCACTTACCAATAGAGAAATCAATAAATATTTTTTCAATAAACTATAGCCTAAAGAAATTTCTTGACTCCCCTCTCGTAAGATAGCAGCTGAGCCATTAAGTGATAGTATTGGAATCAATAAACTTGAAACCACTATAACCAAACTCCACTTTCCAAACTCTTCTAAGGTTAAAAATTGGGTTAGAATTGGAAAATACAATAGAACCGCCCCTTTGTTGATTGCAGTACTGATTGAGTATAATAGAAATTGTTTTTTCATTGTTTAAATCTTAACTTTAATGTCAGAAGCTTATATGCTAGGAATCCTAGTAGGAGAGAAATATATATCATTAAAAGCCTATAGTTAAAAATACCTCCCCTAACAAACTGTATATAGAAAAAAATAAAAAATGCTATAACAAAAAGATTAAAACTTTTATTTTTCGATAAATATACATACTTGATGTACATAAAATTTATCATAAGAATAAATAAAGGTATTATAATTATCGAGAGATATCCTATATTTAAAAAAGAATTTGCATACATACCAAAAGTGTAATTTGTGCCATATGATGCAATCGAAGGATAAACTAATCTGGTTTCTGCTGTCGACATTGGCTTATCAGGCATCAATTTCCTAGGAATAAACATATAATATATATCTTCTAAAAAAATCAGGTATCCATCGTGTGGTCTATTTTGCTGAAACTCCAAAACATCATTAAGCACAAATGCATTGTCAAAATCCAAACTTGAGCTTTTAGAGTTTACATATGTTTCATAATCAGTAGCCCTCAATATGGCATTGCCAACAAAGATTATAGATGATAGCAAAATAAGTAGTATTATCGTTTTAAAGCTTATTCTTTTTCTGTGGATAACAATAAAAATAAACATTGAAAACATCAAAAATACAATAAGTAGACTTCTGCCCCCTGTCATTGCTACTAAAATTAATGAAAGTATAAACATGAAAAACTTATGTCTATTGTATCCACTAAAGTACATATCTATTATCATAACAAATATAAGCATATTTATTATTCCAAACACCCAAGCTGTTCCTCTTTTTGACATAGCATAAAATTTAGCATAGTTAATAAATATTTCACCATAATCTATGCGTTCAAATACATGCAAAATAAGATAGTGAATAAGAAAAAAAATAATTATAAAAAAAATATAATAATAAAATATACTGAGGCTTCTTTTTGTACCACCATAATAGTATTCAATAGTTCTTTTTTTATTTCTTTTTATAAATGAAAATAAAAGCAAAAAAGAGGCGATAGCAAATATATCACAGAATATCATGAAAAAGTATATTTCACTTGTTATATTTATGTAGTTATTTATATGAATTGGAATATAATAAAAAATTATATCATATAGTACAAATATCACTGGCGGAGAAAAAGCCAAATATACAATAAGTCTTTTTGAAAATAATTCATTTAATTTTATTTTCATAGTTTATTTACACCAAATATTTCTACCATCTTAAAATCAATCTCTTCATCAATATCTACAGAACTCTCTCTATCCATCACATAAGCAAATATGTTTTCTTTTAAGAAAAAGCTCTCCTCTTCTAAAAGTTTATCACTATCACATATATAAACAGCTCCATTTAATCTATAATATTTTTCAAGATCTTGAGATCTTTTGTTTTTTACTTCATCTCTCAAAAAACTACTCATACTTCCATCTTCTGGCAAAGTGTTACTCCAAAGCGGACTATGATCCATCTCGCATACACTTACCACTGCATCAGCTTTTTTATCCATGAGTAATTCTATAGATTCATCAACATGATGACTCTTTCTAAGTGGGGATGTCGGTTGCAGCAGTACAATAAAATCATATTTTTTTACATGTTCTATAGTATGCTTTATAGTATCAAAACTTGTAGCAGTATCCGTTGCAAGCTCAGCAGGTCTTTTGATGGTATCTGCTCCATACTTTTTAGATATAGTCAAGATCTCATCATCATCACTTGAAACCACAACATCATCAATGTATTTTGACTTTAATGCACTCTCTATTGTATAAGCAATTAAAGGTTTACCATTTAAGTCCAAAATGTTTTTACGAGGTAATCTCTTGCTTCCACCTCTTGCTGGAATAATTGCTAGAAAAGTTTTATCTTTATACACTAAAACACCTCTCCATACTCACTATTTGCCTTCTCATACTCTTCTATGCGACCAATATCAAGCCAATACTCTCTCAAAGGAAAGGAGATTGTATTTTCTCCTGACTCTATATATTTTTCAAACAGTGTTGGCATATCATAAAATTCATCCTGAGGAATTAGCTCTATCGCATCAGGATTTAACATGTAAATTCCTGCACTTACAAAAAACTTATGTACAGGTTTTTCTTCAATATTAATTATCTTTCCATTATCAACATTAACTACCCCATAAGGCACTTGAAAATCATACTCTCTTACAGCCATCGTTGCTTTTGAATTGTTCGAGATATGAAACTCCAACATATTCTCAAAGTTCATATTTGTCAGCAAATCTCCGTTCATTACAAAAAACGGCTCTTTTGGTTTTTGGGCATCACTTAGCAGACTTAAAGCTCCTGCTGTTCCCATTCTTTTGTTCTCTAAAACATACTCTATATTTACACCAAACCTAGATCCATCACCAAAATAGTCTTGAATAATGCTAGACTTATACCCTACACACATCACAATATTCACAAATCCATAACTAGCAAATCTCTCTACTATAGTTTGAAGTATGGGCTTACCACCAACTGGCAACATCGGTTTAGGTGTAGTTTCAGTAAGGGGGCGAAGCCTAGTTCCTAATCCACCAACCATCAATACTACCTTATTAGGGTGGCTCTTTGGCTTCAATAATTCATCGAGTATCTTAATAGAGACCACTCTACCTCTTTCATCAACCACTGGTATTTGGTATATCTTTTTAGAAGTGCATAGATTGATGATCTCCTCTTTTGTGCTATCTACTTTTACCACTGTAGGATTTTTAAAATACACATCTTCTATAGTATCTTCTAATCCTTTACCATTCAAAATAGCTCTTCGTATATCTCCATCACTTAGTGTCCCCAATAAAACATCTTGACCATCAACCACAATGGCAAACTTTATGGCTCCAGTGTCTATGATTTTTAGAGCTTCTTTTATGGTGGAGTTTGTTGTTAATTTTATATGTGATAGTTTATTCAAAACACTCTTCCTTTAAATCATAAAATGATTTTTTTAACATATTTTCTAATGGTATAGATTTTATGACTTCTTTTATTTTTTGACTCGCTCCACCATCTCCATAAGGATTAACACTATCTTTTAAAAGTTTTTGGAATTCACTTGAGTAAAGAGAGTTAAAAGCTTCTAAAATAGACTCTTTGGAAGAGTTGCAACTAATCACACTATCAGCCATTATTCTTCCTCTTTGTCTATCTCCAATATTTATAGTTCCTATTTTAAAACTTGGTGCTTCTGCCAAACCACTTGAACTGTTACCAACCATCGCATCTACATACTGTAAAGCACTTAAATATCGAAGTTGCCCTAGTGAAGTAAAACCCACTGCTTTATGAGTGTTTTTAGCCACATATTCATCTATCATACTGTTTATAATGCGACCATCAGTATCAGCATTTGCTTTTGTAAAGATGATGTGAGTATCTTCTAGCTCATCAATCGCATCTAGTAGATTTTGAAACTGCTCTTTAGCAGTAGAGTTTTCAAGTGTAACAGGATGAAAAGTAACAATAATATTTCTTTTACTTAATTTAAAATCAATCGATTTTTCAAACTCTTCTTTACTTAAAAGCTTTAGTCTTTTGATATTGTCAATCCCTAATCCTCCAACATTAAAGACTCTATCAGGATGTTCTCCAAGCTGAATGACTCTGTTTCGATATTTATCAGTTGCTGTAAAATGCAAATGGCTCATCTTTGTTATACTGTGTCGTATCGATTCATCAAATGCACCCTCTGTTGTCTCTCCACCATGAAGATGTGCCATAGGCACACGAGCTATCATAGCAGCACTAACAGCAGAAAATATCTCATACCTATCACCCAAAACTACTAAAATGTCAGGTCTCAAATCCTCATAAGCTTCAGCAAAAGAGATTTGAGCCAATCCCATAGACTTGGAGATACCAATAGCAGTATCGGAAGATAAAAGCATCTCTATTTTTTTGTCTATTTTAAACTCTTTCTCTATTGTCTTGTAGGTTAATCCAAACTCTGGACTTAAGTGCATTCCTGTCACTATGAGTTGCAGTTCTAAATCTTTGTCTGATTCTATCTCTTTCATAAGCCAATACAAAAGCCCATACTCTGCTCTGGTTCCTGTTACTACACAAATTTTTCTTTTACTCATTTTAGCTTTCCTGTTTTAGCAGTATATTTCAAAAGTAGTTGTAGTTGTTCAATGGCTATTTCGTTTAATTTTATAAGCCTTTCTTCAGAAGAGATATTTTGCTTTATCATCTGAGCATTTAAGTTTTCAAGATTTGCCAAAACTACTAACTGTTCAGATGTTGCATAATCTCTCATATTGCCTTCTAATCGTGGATTTGCTTCACTCCATTGTTTTGCAGTAAGTCCAAACAGTGCCACATTTAAAAGGTCTGCTTCTGTAGCATAGATAAAAGGTATTTTATTTTTAGCAATATTTGGAGGGATGAGATTGTTTTTTATAGCATCTGTATGAATATGATAATTCATTTTTACCAAAGTTCTTTTGATATCCCAGCCTAACTTTTGTTTTTCTATCTCTTCTTCTTTAAGTCTTTGAAACTCCTTTATAAGAAATAGTTTAAACTCTGCACTAATCCAACTAGCAAATTCAAATGCAATATCTTTATGAGCATAAGTGCCACCGTATCTGCCTGTTTTTGTAAATATACCAATAGCACCAGTTTTATCTACCCATTTCGTCGGAGAAAGAGTAAAACTATTTAGTCCTGCTTCATTTTTAAAGGAGTCGAATTCGACCCCTTTAAAATTTTTATTATTTATTCTCTCCCAAAGTCCCAAAAATTCTATAGTATTTTTATTTCTCAACCAATTTTTTACTACATCTTTTGGCTCATCTTTGTTTTTACTTTTAGCAATATCTGTAAGTGATATATAATTATCTCGCACTATAGAAACTTCTTGATCTTGAACTATTATTTTATTTTTCATATCAACTCATCTGCTTCATAATCTTTTTGTGCAACAAAATAAATATATTTAAGCCAATACAATACTCAGCTTTAGTTCCTGTTGCTACACATATTTTTCTTTTGCTCATTTTAACTTTCCTATAATTTCAAAAGAATTTATATCCATCTTCGAAAAGGCAAACCATTTTTTACCCAAATCTTTTAAACTAGCTCCTATATGATAAACTTCTTTTTCATCAATTATTAAAAATCTATCATGTGATTGATCAAATTTTTTTATTTCTATTTTTTGATTTTTGCTAAATAGTGTTAAAATTGTTGCATCTATGTAATTATCAATTAAAAATATAGATTTCTTCGCACTTTTAATCAAATCGGACACAAACAAATATGCATCAAATATTTGTCCATCATAAAATATACCCTGTTTTGGCTTTATGGATTTATCCTCTATAGCTTTAAAAATTTTCTCAAACTTTTCATCATGAACAGATAGTCTATTTTCTATTCGTTCAAGCCTTTGATACATAAGAGTATTTGAACTCATAACTTTTCTCATATTTACAAAAGATTCAATTATTTTAATGCTTATCTCTATAGCAATATCACTTTTTAGCACAGCACTCAGCATAGATACACCAAATTCAGTAAAAGCATAAGGTAGGTACTTAGTAATTAAGTTTTCTTTAAAGGTCACATTTTGTGACCTTAAGTTTTGTAATTCTTCTTTTGTTAATTGAAACCTAAATTTTTCAGGAAATCTTTCTATATTTCTTTTTACGGCTTGATTAAAAACTTTTGTCTCTACTTGATATAAAGCGGCTAAATCTCTATCAAGTATAACTTGTACACCACGAATAGTAAATATTTTATCTTGAATATCTATATTATCTACAATCGTTAATTCATTCATATCAACTCATCAACTTCATAATCTTTTTGTGCAATAGAACCAACTATTTCATCCCATCGCATAGGACTGATTCCATTGCCTGGTCTTTTTATGGCTAATTTATCTTCAGTCAAAACCTCACCTTTTTTAATCGGTTCTGATGCCACGATGGACTTTCTAGCTACTTCCATATTTGGTTTTTCACTCTTACTTGGTTTTTTTATACTACTACCTAATGCTAACTCAATATTTCTTATAGCCTCAACCATAGCTTTAAGCTCATGTGGTTCTAAACTTGCTTTATGATCTGGTCCTTCCATTGTTTTGTCTAAAGTAAAATGCTTTTCTATGACAGTTGCTCCCATAGCTACTGCTGCTATTGGCACCTCTATCCCCAAAGTGTGGTCACTATATCCATAAGCCACATCAAAAGCTTTACCTATAGTTACCATAGCTCTTAAATTTACATCTTCCATAGGTGTGGGGTACATTGTATTTGCATGTAATACTGTAATGTTCTTTTTGGGTGTACCTGCTTGTGTTAAAACATCCAAAGCATCTTCTATCTCTCCTATGTCTGCCATACCTGTTGATAGGATTACTCTCTTTTTTAAAGCCCCTATTTTTCGCAAATATGGTAAATTTGTTATCTCACCACTAGGTATCTTAAAAATAGGCAATTTTAAATCATCTAATAAGTCAATACTATCCAAATCAAAAGGGGTTGATAGAAACATAATATTCTTACTATTGCAATACTCTATAAGAATATTATGTGTTTCAACATCGAGTTCAAGCTTTTTGAGCATATCAAACTGGCTATCATTTCCATCATTTAGATTCTCTTTTTGATAGTCGGCTTTTTGTGCATTTTTAGAGACTAAAGTCTCTGCTTTAAATGTCTGAAACTTTACAGCATCAGCTCCAGCTTCACTAGCTACATCTATTAACTTTTTGGCAAGTTCTAATGAGCCATTATGATTCACTCCTGCTTCTGCGATAATAAAAACACTCATTTTACAATACTCCCTGCTTTTATAAAGCCACTAACTTCGATATACTCTTTAGAAGTGGCATTGCTTCCATAGAAGCTATTTTCTTTTACGATAGTTCCACCATTGACGACGGCACCTGTGCTTATATGACAGTTGTTTTCTATCACTGCATCGTGTTCGACCAAGGCTTTGGTGTTTATAATACAATTTTGTCCTATTTTAACACTTGCATTTATCAGAGCATGGTGCATTATGATTGTTCCTTCGCCTACTGATGCATATCTTGAAACATAAGATAATGGTGAAATAATAGTAGGCAGTGTATAGCCTATCTCTTTTAATATTTTGAAAAGTCTTATTCTGATATTCGGTGATTTGATTTGCCCTACAGTAATAAAAGCAATTTTATAGGCTTTATATAACTCTTCTAAATCATCATCGCAACCTATGACAGGGTATCCAAGGATTTTATCTCCAACCTGCTTCTCATTATCTATAATACCTGCAATTTTATATTTTTTCTCCTGCTCAATCACATCTATCACCGATTTGCAGTGTCCACCACCACCGATAAGAAGAATCTCTTTCATTATAAAACCACCGAACTAGAGATATTCACAACTCTATCTTCCAACCACTCAGCATTTGAAAGGTCTCCACTTTGTGCATCTTTAAACATTTCAAGCTTATTCATAAGCCTCCAAATACTTCTGGTCATGATACCACTATCATTTGTATATTTTAAAAATCTATCTCTCTCTTTTCTGTTTTTTAATAAAACTGCATTGAGCCAATAATTTGATTTGGCATATTTTGGTTCTGTGATAAACTGTATATCTGTTTTTTCAAAAAAAGTTTTGTATTTTTGTGCCAACTCTCTTTGTTTTTGTATGAATATATCTATATTTTCCATCTGTGCAACACCAAGTGCTGCATTTAAATTGGTAAGTCTATAATTGTATCCTATCTCATCATGGATATATTCATAAGGGTGAGGAACTTTTGCGGTAGTTGTGATGTGCTTCGCTCTTTTTGCCAATGCTTCATTATCAGTCACTATCATTCCACCACCACCAGTTGTGATGATTTTGTTACCATTGAAACTAAACACTCCCACTTTGCCAAACGAGCCTGTATGTTTACCTTTATAATAACTACCTAAAGACTCTGCTGCATCTTCAACGACACAAATGTTATGACGATCACATATATCCACAATTTCGTCTATCTTGCAAGGATGCCCAAAAGTATGCATAGGAACACAGGCTTTTATGATTTTATTTGTCATTTTATTGACACACTCGCCATTATCATTTATGAAACTATTTTCTTGCAAAAAAGCTTCCAATTTAGATGGTGATAGTCCCAATGTATCTTTATCTACATCTATAAAAATAGGTTTTGCATTGCAGTAACTAATAGCATTGCAAGTTGCTATAAATGTAAGTGGCTGAGTTAGCACCTCACTATTTTCATCCACTCCTACCAGTCTTAACCCCACATGTAAAGCAGATGTTCCATTTGATGTTGCGACTGCATATTTGGTACCAGCAAACTCAGCCAACATCTGCTCGAACTGATCCACATATTTACCGACACTTGATACAAAGGTGCTATCGATAGTATCGTTGACATATTTTTTCTCATTTCCAAAAAATTGTGGCTCATGGAGTGGCAAGAACTCTTTTGTCTGGTAGAGTTCCTGTATGAAATCAACTACATTTTGATACATCTCTACATCTTCCCATCTAAGTATTTACCTGTCTCTTTGTGACCGAAGCCAGGTATAAGTTTGAAAAACTCTTTGACTATCTCCTCTTTATTCCAAGAGAGATTTTTTTTCATTGCGTCTATTGTATCTTCAAAAGCATTTAAAAGTTCTTCATTAAAATTAACTTCATTTTTAATGACTCCAAGGCTTTGAAAACGATCCATATCAAGAAGCTCTTTATCGGTAAAAAACTCTTCAAAATCTTTCTCTCCCGTGGTGTCACTAGCAGTAAATAGGCATGGGTATTTTCCCTCTTGTGGCAATGTTTTAGCCAACTCTCTTGCTTCATCTTCATCTTTACATAAGTAAGGTTCATACCCTTTCTCTTTTAAGTATTTCACTGCAATATCTGCAAACGAGATAAGGTGCAACTCTTCACTCAACTTTGGAAAAAATATATCACGATTTTCACCAAATATACAAGACATAAGACACAGCTCACCACTCTCTTGTGGCGTTACAAAATAGCGTTTAATATCATTTGGTGCTACTATTGGTTGTTGTTTTTCCAAACGCTGATTAAACCCATGAAGCAGTGAGCCATCACTAAAAGCAACATTGGCAAAACGAGCCATGGAGACATTAATATCAAGCGAATTTCGATGCACAAACATCTCCATAATCCGCTTACTTGCCCCCATCATATTCACAGGATTTGCTGCCTTGTCTGTAGAGACACAAAAATATTTTTTAGTCCCATTTTCAATAGCTTGTTTAATGGTTTTATCAGTATTGAAAATATTGGTCTCTATCATACGCATAAGTGTAAAAGGATCTTTTTCGCTACGAACATGTTTTAGTGCTGAGAGATTAAGCACATAATCATATTCTCCATCGGCTTTTATAAAAGCATCATACTCCAAAGAGCCAATATCTAATGCAAAAGTAGCAAACTCTCCATCAATATATCCAAAAGAGCTACGAATATCTCGCACCAATTCCACCATATTGTTTTCAGATATATCAACCACATGAAGTTTTCTAGGATTTCTTTTAAATATCTCTTTGGTAACTGCTTGACCGATAGAACCAGCTCCGCCAATAACTAGAAAAGTTGATGTAGAAATAATATTTTTCAATTCATGATTATATTTTTTTATATCATCTTTGAAGAGTTCTTTTTTTCTACCTATTAAATTTAATATACTCACTTATTCTCTCCATACGAATTTTTATACATCACAACATTAAACTTTTCTAATTCAAAAAGTTTTACGTATTTATGATTTTTGTATTTTGTTGAATATATTGATTTCTCTTTTATATTTGCTTCTGCGTTGTTGGCCGAAGCTAAAGCATCGGTTCCGTTTATGCCTAATTCACTTAATCGTACATGTTTAAGATTTGCATCATAGTAGTCATTGATATTATCAAGTCCTACTACCTCATCACCACGCTCAAGTAATTTTTTTGCTAAGTGGTAGCCTATAAATCCTGCTGTTCCTGTTACTAGTATTTTACGACTCGGCATTTAGTGCCTCCCTGCATTGAGCTTTAGATCTTATCATATTATTTTAACCTCTCCATCATTTCAAATGAGTTTATATCCATCTTAGAAACTGCAAACCATTTTTTGCCTAAGTCTTTTAAACTAGCCCCAAAGTGATAAGTCAAATTTTTTTATCTCTATAGGTTGGTATTGAGAATTATACCTCTTTAAGTCCAATTGTAACTGTTTAGAGATGGTTTTAGTGTAAATAGTTGTCTTTATATTTGCATCACTTTTAGTAAACAATACTAATGTACTCTCATCTATAAAGTTATCTATCAGTTTTATAGAAGTTTTGGCACTTTTTATAATATCGCTTACGAAAAGATAGGCATCAAATATCTGACCATCATAGAAGATATACTGTTTTTGAGGTGTTCCTTTTTCTTCTATGGCGTCAAATAGTTTTTTGAACTTTTCATCTGATTCTAGCTTAGTTTGTATCTGCTTAGTTTCTAGTGTATCTAGTCTTTGAAATATACTGGCGTTTGATAGTAAAAACTTTCGCATATTCGCAAATGTTCTGATAATAAAGACAGTTGTTTGTGAAGCAGTTTTACTTTTTAGTATAGTTGCTAGCATATAAACACCTTGCTCTGTAAAAACTTTAGGATTTATTCTTGTTTTAGCAAATTTTGTGGTCGAAACTTTCGACCGCAAAATACTAAACTCTTCATCATTTAGTTGAAAAAAGAAATCCTCCTGAAATTTATCAAGATTATTTTTAACAGCTTCATTAATTCTTTTTGTTTGAACCCCATACAGTTCTGCCAAATTACTATCTACCATCACCTGAGTATCTCTAATCGTATAGATTTTATTTTGTATGGTTTGATTATCTATTATGAGTTCATTCATTGAGTAGCTCCATTATATTTTCTATGTCAATCATACATAGTTTTTCTTCTACATTACCTGCTTCTGCGTTGTCAGCCGAAGACAGAGCATCGGTTCCTTCCATGCCAAGTTCTTTTAGTCTTGCATGTTTAAGATTTACATCGTAGTAGTCATTTATATTGTCAATTCCCACTACTTCATCACCACGCTCGAGTAGTTTTTTAGCTAAGTGAAAGCCTGTAAAGCCGGCTGTTCCTGTCACCAAAATCTTTTTAGATTTTACTAATGTTGAACTATCTATCATTTTACTATATACCCTCCGGTTTTTGGTGCACCTATAAACTCTATTTTATCCTCGTCTTTGAGTTGTTTTATGTATCTCTCTATAGTTCTTTGTGTAACTTTTGGAAAGTTTGAAGATATTACATTTGCTTTGATAGGTTGATTTTTAGCTATGAATTCATAGATATCATTTACTCCGACATTTACTCCGACATTTACTCCGACATTTACTCCGACATTAGATTTTTTTTCTATTTTTGCAAGTATTATCTTAAAACCATGCTGAAACTCTTCAAACTTTACTTCAACTTTGCCATGCTTTTTACATTCATCTTGTATTCTAGCGATACCTGAACCGTATCTCTCTATGATACCTGCTTCTTTAAAGGCTCTAGCTACTGCTCTATTTCTAGTTTGTGATGAGTAGTTACCACTTAAAAGTTCTTCTACTGTTAAGTTACCATAGAGTTTACCAGGGTTAAAAAACTCTATTTTATCATCAAATATTTTTATGATAGAGTTGCCACTATCTCTGTAGTCTCTATGTACTACCATATTTATCACTATCTCTCTGATGGCTTCAAGTGGATAATCATACTTTACCGTCCTTTGAGGCTCTCCTGTAATAATAAACTCTGTCATAAGATGTTTTTTTATGAACTCTATGGCAGTATCAATCTGCTTAAAAAGGTTTGTATTTATATCTATGTTGTCTATGATAGTTATAGGGTCTTTAAATCTTCCTATTTGAAAAGCTGTTATGGCTGAGTTGTTAGAGGTAAAAAGCAGGTATGCTCCCCAAGTAAGTTTACCTTCTTTTATAAGCTCATACTTTTTGAGGATAGTCATCGGGTCATCACTAAATGTTTTCCCAAGATTTTGTTCTACTTTTTCTATAAAATACTCTATATTTTCTTGTGATATATCATCAAAATCATGTCTTTCGTCTATATAATAATCCCAACTGGAGTTAATAGTTTGCAGATGCATATTTGCTATCTCATCAAGGCTCATAAGATGATTTGAGTTTTGGACTCTTTTGTAGTATCGATTTTTATACGCTATAGGTTTTAGAGGGTATTCTTTTATATCTACAACTGCTATACTCTTTGCATTTATCTCAATTTTATAAATATCGACCAATATTTGAGGTTGGGTATTTACTTTTATTTGGTTTATCCAATCTTTAAGCGTTTCATTATGTATGTCTATGCCAATTATACTGCCATTGTCATTAACACCTATAAAAATTTTACCACCTTGAGCATTAGCAAAAGCCACCACAGAAACGACAACCTCTTTGCCAAATGAAGTTTTAAACTCAACAGTTTGACTTTCACCTTGCTTTATAAGTGATACAATATTGTTATCCATCTTTAGCTGTCACTTTGAAAAATATCACGAGTATACACTTTCTCTTTGACATCACTCACTCGTTTAAACTCGTCTAAATCTTTAATAACTTTAGAGTTAAAAAAAGTCTCTTCTTGCATTACAGGCTCATATATAACTACTTCAACACCTTTTGCTTTTATACGTTTCATGATGCCTTGAATGGCTGAGCTTCTAAAGTTATCGCTTCCGCTTTTCATAGTAAGTCTGTAGATGCCTACTATTTTATTTGCCGGCACTGAAGTACCGGTTCTGAGCCTGTCAATTATGCTTTGTGCTATAAAATCTTTTCTAGTACTATTTGCTTCTACTATGGCACTTATTAAGTTACATGGAACATTTTCGTAGTTTGCTCTGAGTTGTTTGGTATCTTTTGGTAAACAGTATCCGCCATATCCAAAACTTGGGTTATTGTAATGCATTCCTATGCGAGGGTCTAGCCCTACACCCTCTATGATCTGTCTTGCATCCAGATTGTGCGTTTGTGCATAAGAGTCCAGTTCATTGAAGTATGCCACTCTCATAGCCAGGTAAGTATTTGCAAAGAGTTTTATAGCCTCTGCCTCGGTAGAGTCAGTAAACAAGATGTCAATATTTTCTTTTATAGCACCCTCGGCTAGTAAATTTGCAAAAGTCTCTGCGCGTTTACTTTTTTCTCCTACTATTATTCTACTTGGGTATAAGTTATCATGCAGTGCTTTTCCCTCTCTCAGAAATTCTGGAGAAAAGATGATGTTGTCAGTCTTAAATTTTTCTCTTAAACTTTTTGTGTAGCCAACCGGTACAGTAGATTTTATGACCATCGTTGCATCTGGGTTTATTTCCAGTACATCTTTTACAACATATTCTATAGTTTTAGTATTAAAATAGTTGGTATCTGGGTCATAGTCAGTTGGTGTGGCTATGATGATAAAGTTTGCAGCCGTATATGCCTCTTTTTTATCTAAAGTAGCTTTAAAGTTTATGTCATCTTTTTTTAAGTACTCTTCTATCTCTTTATCTTCTATGGGGCTTATTTTCTTCTGTAGCATTGCAACTTTTTCGGGAATGATGTCCAGTGCTACGACTTCGTTATTTTGTGCTAAAAGTAAACCATTTGACAAGCCAACATACCCTGTACCTGCTATTGCTATTTTCATTGTTTTTCTATCCCTTTCATTTGCTTCATCAGCCGGCACTGAAGTACCGGTCCTGTAATGATATTTATCTACGATATTTTGATATATTTTTATGATGATGGCTTTTTGCATCACTATATTGTTGATTGCACGACTTGATTCTTCTAGTTCGTCATCATACTGATGTGCTATCTCATTTCGAATATTGCGTAAATTTATCCACTCTTTTGCACTATACAAAAAACCTAGTTTTTCTAGTTTATTTAACAAATCCCTAAAAGGGATGGCTTCATTTGTTTCGTTATAAAGTGAAAAAATAAGTCTAAATATTTTATCTCCCATTGTATCTTGAAGTTTTGAAAATCTAAAGATGTATTGATCGAGTGCCTGAACACTAGCTTTATCTAGCTCTATATAATCCTTAGCTGTCAAAGGTATTTTATTTGCTATATCTGCATAAGCCTCTTCTAAGCGTTGAATATGTTTGTCACATTCATGAAAATATTTTTCTAATCTTATTTTTTCTATGCTAAGTTCCATTTTATTTCCTGCTATCTCTTTTTCAATACTTCTCAATCTATCTTTAGCAAACACTATATCAATTTTTTGTTCACCAATTTTACTTTGCAGCTTTACAAGAAAATCAATTTTTTTATCAAAAAGATTCTCTTGGTTTTCTACTTCAAAATACAAATCTATATCACCACCTTTTTTGGTGTCATCTACACGACTACCGAAAAGATAAACTTTCCCGCTACCAAAAACTTCATGAAATGTATTTAAAATTGATCGTATTTCAAAAATTGATAATCTCATTTACAACTCATTTTCCAACTCTCTTTGCAACTCTTCATATTCCGATTTTTTTCTTGCGATGAATTTTTTTGTGAGGTCTATTTTGGCTTTTATGCCTTCTTCTGTCAGGAGGTATTTGTACTGGTTTTTATGTTTGTTTGCGAAAAAGTTTTCGGCTTTTACCAAGCCTTTTTCTATGAGGGCTTTGAGGACATAGTTTACTTTTCCGACACTGAGACTCAGTTCATGTGCCAAACTTTTTTGACTTTTTGAGTTCTCTATTTTTCTAAGTACATTCAGTATCAGTTCATCATTTTGCAATACGGTGTTCCTAAAATTCATTTTTTGAATTATAATCTTTTATTACTTATAGAGTTATAAAATGTTGACTTTCATTTCAATCTCCCACCCCAATCCTAAAAAAACAGGAATTTAAAAGAAGAACAATAATTGCTTAAACTCTAAAAAACTAAAGTGATTACATATGGCAACAAAAACAAGAGAAAAATTAGCGAAAAAGCGTTCTATAAGAGGGTATGCAGATCAAGCCCAATCAAATCAACTTTTAAAATTGTTTTCAGAGGTGACAGACTATCGGAAACCTCAAGGTAAAAGACACCGACTAGAACATATTTTATATCTTTCAGTATTGGCTGGATTGATGGGAGCAACTGACTATAAGCAAATATCTATTTGGATAGAGAAGCATATTCAAAAAGAACAAGTTAAAAGATTATTAGGTGTAGAGTTTATATTAACACCAAAGAAAAGTTTGGTTTCTGATGTGTTAGCGAAAGTTGATAGCCAAGAAGTTGAAGTTGTTTTTAGGAAATGGATAAGAACCTATGTCGATACAAGAGGAAAGCACCTGAGCGTAGATGGCAAGGTTATGAATGGCAGCAAATACAAAGATAAGAGATCAATAGAAGTAGTTGGTGCTGTTTTATCTGAGATAGGGGTAATAATTGCTCATCAACAAATAGCAGAGAAGTCGAATGAAATACCTGCCCTTCAGGCTATGATAGGGGAATTGGGAGATGAATTTATCTTTACTTTTGATGCAATGAATACCCAAAAAAACTCTTGATGCTATTGAAAATAGTGGTTCAAAATATATTGCCAAGGTAAAAGATAATCAAAAAACCTTACTTGATAAAATAGATGAAATTTCAAGAGATATAAAACGGGAGTGTTCAAAATGTTGTGAAATATACAAGCCTGATATAATAAGAATATAAAAGGTTGATAAAGATGAGTAAAATAATAGAGACAGATTTTGATTTTAACGATGCAGTTGCTGATATAATGAACGGTAAAAATATAAGCGGTAAAGATGGAGTACTTGCTCCATTAGTAAAACAACTGGTAGAAGTGATGTGTCAACCCTATTTCATACTTATCCATAAAGATTCTAAGCTGCTGTTTCAAGTTGTAACATCATTTTTTCTTCAAACTCCACAGGTGATAAATTACCATTTGCAGAGTGCATTCTTTGTCGGTTATAATAAACCTCAATATACTCAAATATAGCCTGATTAGCTTGTGCTTTTGTCTCAAAAGTCTCATGATAAATGAGTTCAGTTTTTAGGGTATGAAAAAAGCTTTACCCTCAAGGGGTACCTAGTCAGCTACCGCGTTATCCCAACAGTTTCCCTTGCGTGACATACTCTGAACGATGCCGTGTTGCTGCAATAAATCCCTATGAGCATATGAAGCATACTGGCTTCCTCTGTCGGTATGCCAGATTAAACCCTTTGAAGGGTTTCGATTTATTAATGCCATATTAAGGGCATCATTCACAAGTGATACTTTCATACTGTCATCCATCGACCAGCCAACGATACGACGGGAGTATAAATCTATGACAGTTGCTAAATACAACCATCCTTCATTTGTTGGAATATAGGTTATATACCCAAAGGGCAGGACCTCTCCAACATATTTCTCATCTGGATACGAAGCATAGAAATCTCTGTTTAAGAGATTTGGTGCAACAGGCAAGTTGTGATTTGAGTTTGTTGTATTAATTCTGTGTCTTTTTTTCGTCTTTGCAACAAGTCCCAACTCACGCATTATACGCCCTATACGGCGACGAGAAACGATAAAGCCATATCTTTGTACTAACTTATCCTTGATGCGCCTTGTGCCGTAATTTTCTCTACCCTGTATGAAGATAATCTCAATAAGTTCATTAAGTTTTTCATCTACTTGTTGAAGTTGGCAACCTTGTTTTATCCAGTGGTAATAACTTGCCTTATCAACCTTTAGCACTTTGCACATAATTGTTATTTGAAACTCGTTTGAGTGTTCTTGTATCCATGCGTATTTCACAGAGTTCCTTTGGCGAAATACGCTGTTGCCTTTTTTAATATATCGCGCTCTTGCTTAAGAAGTTTGTTCTCTGCACGCAGGCGTTTATTCTCTTCTTCGGCGGTTTCTTTAACAGTACTGCTATTTGCAAAGCCACCTCGTGCTGCTATGGGAATATTATTAGCTTTTTTATACTCTCGTACCCAATTATAAAGCGTCTTTTCATTGACATCTAAATCTTTTGCAATCTTTGCTGTTGATTCGTTTGAATTCATGACCAACTGTACGCTTGAATCTCGAAATTCTCTTGTGTATTTACTGTTTTTCATCTTCTTTTTATCCTTACTCATACTGATATTTTATCTCAGAATCGCTAAATGTTCTGAGTATGAATAAGTGTAGCCACATCAATTAGCTATCTTTTTCGAGGGGAGGCTGGATGAGTATTTAGAGTTGTAGTTAGGTGTTACAAATGGTAGCTGACACAGAATTTTTTACGCTCTCGAATATTTTGAAAGTTCTCATGATACATAACTAAATCAGCACTTTTATTTTGAAAAACTTCTACTTTTCGAGAGACTCTTTTGTTGTTTTCAGTTAAATAGCTATCTTCATCATCAACTCTATCTGTAGGCTGATTAAACTCTTCTATGGTCTTTATAGCCTTCTCTTTGAGGTGTTTTTGGTTATCTTTGAGTTTTGCTATATATCTGTTACCTTGCTCATCAATAGTGTTGAGAATCTCTGATTGAGTAAGGAGTGCATCAAAAGAAAATATCTGTCCTTCATTACTAAAAATATTATCGTTTAAAACCTCTTTGAGTGCAGTAATTTCGCTACTCTTATTTTTATCTAAAAACTTGTGAGCAAACACTATTTTTATATCTTTATCCAAGATATTTAGTATTGCTTTATGTCTTTCCTGTGTGTATTGACCATTCACGTCGCTACCTCTCAGCCACTTCCCGTCAATAGCAATATTTTCTTGTGCAATGAATGGAAAAAAGAACTCTCTAAATACTTTTTCCAAAGCATTATTATCTGTGTTTATCAATAAACGATGATATGTTGATTTGGAAGGAATCGTTATCTCTTCTTTATCAAAAATCTCTTTGAGTATTGCATTGTCTTTGTTATATATCATCCATGAAAATATATCCTTAAAAGTTGTATTTCCTTTGATAAGTGCAAAAAGTGTCATGAAAAGAACTTCGTGCAATGGATATTCTATCTTCCCTGTATCTACTCTATAGTCTGGGATACTTTTTAGCGATTCAAGTAAGGCTTTTGTGCGTGTTAATTTGATGGTAAACTCCTTGTTTTAGGAGTCTAAGCAATATTTCTTCCAGTTCTTTTGAGTCTAATGATTAAGATTTATTTTATTTTTCGTGGGATTTACCTATCAATCTCCCCGGAATCTGTACTTCAGTGCCGACTAACAATTCAATGTTCCAGAAATACCCATTATTGTCAAAACGCCATACAATATTTTGACAATTAGTAATAAAATTTGATAAATAATATTTTTTTATATATACTGTTCCAAATTAAAAAAAGGATTCCCATGAAATTTTTAGCTATATTAGCCATAAGTACTACACTGCTCTTGAGTGCAGTAGACATAAACAATGCAAGCAAATCAGAGTTGACAACACTCAGCGGCATCGGTGCGAAAAAAGCTGAAGCAGTTTTAGCCTATAGAGCAAAGCACTGTTTTAAAAATGTAGATGATTTAACAGCAGTCAAAGGCATAAGTACAAAAACCGTAGAAAAAAACAGAGCCAAGCTAATGGTAGGAAAGTGTAAAAAGTAAGTTGTTTTTCATACTAAGGTCAGAGTTTTTTTTAAACCCATCCAGAATCGGTACTTTCTATGCTAAAGCATGACTTAGAAAAAAACTAAATTTTTTTCTGCAGTGCCGACTCTTTCCAAATCTTACTAAAAGTAAATGGCAGTTCTCTTATGTTTTATTATTGATTTTTTGATTGCAGCTTAAAGGTGGTGGCCTGTCTCGGAATCGAACCAAGGACACAGTGATTTTCAGTCACTTGCTCTACCGACTGAGCTAACAGGCCTTTATGAAAGAGTTGGAATTATAGTCATACTTAACTGAATAGTTGCTTAGTGTGAAGCTCTTCGGCAGTTTTTTCACCACAATCCTCTAAAAACTAAATTTTAATATTTGAGCGATAGAGTCATCCAAATCCCATCTATTGTTGATGAGTTGTTCTTGTATAGATTTTGCACCATTAAGGTGTAAAATATTCAAAATCATACTTCTAAGAATAGTCATTAAAAATGGATTTAAATGACAATTATGAGCATCTTCTAAAAGTGAATTATCTTTGTATTGATGCATGGTTTCCACTTTCCAATGGTGTAAAATTTTATTGTGAAAGAATTCTGCACTTTCATGAAAATTTGCAATACAGAATTGAATTCTAGTGCTATTAGTAATCTCGCCAGTTTTATGATTTGTTGACTCTACTTTTTTTATAACTTTTATTATTGAGCGAATATGAGTTATGCCATTATGATAAAAAGTAGTTGGTTGATATACAAACACCTTCCTATTAATCCATTCATTAGATTGTTGGACAGGTTTAGCCTTGTAAATATTTGTCGGTTTTATATCTCTTGAAATTTCATCTATTTTATCAAGTAAGGTTTTTTGATTATCTTTTACCTTGGCAATATATTTTGAACCACTATTTTCGATAGCATCAAGAGTTTTTTTGGGTATTCATTGCATCAAAAGTAAAGATAAATTCATCTCCCAATTCCCCTATCATAGCCTGAAGGGCAGGTATTTCATTCGACTTCTCTGCTATTTGTTGATGAGCAATTATTACCCCTATCTCAGATAAAACAGCACCAACTACTTCTATTGATCTCTTATCTTTGTATTTGCTGCCATTCATAACCTTGCCATCTACGCTCAGGTGCTTTCCTCTTGTATCGACATAGGTTCTTATCCATTTCCTAAAAACAACTTCAACTTCTTGGCTATCAACTTTCGCTAACACATCAGAAACCAAACTTTTCTTTGGTGTTAATATAAACTCTACACCTAATAATCTTTTAACTTGTTCTTTTTGAATATGCTTCTCTATCCAAATAGATATTTGCTTATAGTCAGTTGCTCCCATCAATCCAGCCAATACTGAAAGATATAAAATATGTTCTAGTCGGTGTCTTTTACCTTGAGGTTTCCGATAGTCTGTCACCTCTGAAAACAATTTTAAAAGTTGATTTGATTGGGCTTGATCTGCATACCCTCTTATAGAACGCTTTTTCGCTAATTTTTCTCTTGTTTTTGTTGCCATATGTAATCACTTTAGTTTTTTAGAGTTCAAGCAATTATTGTTCTTCTTTTAAATTCCTGTTTTTTTAGGATTGGGGTGCAGTTTTTTTAAAACAATATTTTTGTAATTATCAAGATCTTTTGTAAATCCAAACTGGGTATTATGTCCTACATATTCGCCGTTTATTACAAACTTTATCGCCACTCTCGCCCACCCTAAAGGATGGGTTCCAAAAACTGTACATCCGGAATCGGTACTTCAGTGCCGACTATTTCCAAATCTTGCTAAAATCAAACGGTAACTCTTTGTTGCATTCGTCTATTTTAAACACAACAACGCCGTCACTGACGTCACACATTTTTACATATACGCCGTTTTGAAGCTGATACACTTTCGCATTTTCTTCTTGCGGGTCAACTATGATGTAGTAGTTTACACCCTCTTTTTCATACAAATCATATTTTATGCCTCTGTCTTTTTTGGCGGTTGCTTTGGACAACACTTCAAAAATAATTTTTGGAGCCTGTGTTATGTAGGCTTCATTTTTTGGTTCATGGCATATTACACTGTTATCCGGTTGCACAATAGTATCTTCTGCTATTTTCCAGTCCACAGGGAGTAAAACCTGACATTTTTTGCAATCTTGAAAAATACTTTTCAACTCCCATCCGATATTATTACTAATTTTTTGATGTTTTATCATAGGAGCGGGAGACATAGCGTAAGGATACCCGTCAATAAGCTCCCACTTTCCATCCCATAATTTATAATCTTCATAAGTATAGCGTGGTATTTCCTCTACATGTAAAGCGCCCATAATGCATCCTTTTAAAATTTATTGTTCATTATAGCAAATTTTTACTTTTTCGCAGATAGCTTTTTTTCATACCGTACCCGCATAAAAACAGGAAATCTCGGTTTACCGTATTTTGTAAACTCTTTATATTTGAAAGTGACAATATCCCCTGTTTTTGGCGGGTTTCTTCTCTCTTTATCACTAAATCCAGAACCGATTTTAAAAAGTGTGCCGTTTGGCAACCTGCATTGCAAAGCACCCAAAACAGTGCTGTATTTTCCTTTGCCCTTTATGATGGCGACTACCTCACATTCGCTGTCATGAAAAGTTTTTACCTTTAATGCTTTGCCTGTTCTTTTGTTGATATATGGGGCAAGCGGGTCACGAACAACCACACCTTCTCCGCCTTTTGCTTCTACTGTTTTTAAAAACTTTATCAAATCTGCTTTGTTTTTTACGGTATGCTGAGGAATGATACTGATATATTTTCCCTCATAGGGTTTCACCTTCTCCAGTCGCTGCAACAACCCACCTTTGGTATTTGGCACTTCAAAAATACAGTGTTTTATTCTCTTCCATTGCGCACTCGGTACTCTGTCTCGCACAATACTCGAAATATTTTCAAACTCACCCCTTTTCGTCCATAACTCGCCATCAATGGCAAACGGCGGATACTCTTGCAAAAACCATTTCGGTGCATGAATTATTTTACCACCACGACTGATGAGATGCTTCCCATCCCAGTAAGCCCGTATGCCATCAAGCTTTTCACTCACAAGCCAACCACTGATATTTTGGTCTTTATAGGTTTGCAAGAGTAACAGCTTTGGCTTTGCTCCAAAAAGCAACAATGGTAATAGCAATAGTAAAAATTTCATGTTTTCATCCCTTTTTTTTGTTGCTCTACAATTTTCCCAGCCAACTCATTTTGAATTAAAAGCCTTTTTTCTTCACTCTTACATGTAAGCAGCAGTTTTTTAAGCGCTTTTATTCTGTATACATCCATATTTTTTCGAAACCCGAGTTGAGCATCATGCCCTGCATATTTTCTAATGAGTTTTTCATTGATAAGCCCTATTTTATGCTTACATGTAATGCGAAGCCACAGGTCATAATCTTCACAGACTTCCAAATGCTCATCAAAAAGTCCTACTGTTTCAAGCAAACTTTTATGAAGCATGACAGAGGATGGAGCAATATTGCAATATGACAGATTTTCGATAAAAGCATCTTTTCCTATTTTTCTGTATTTTTTAGGTATTTTTACCACAACACCGTTCCTTACCCATTGCTCCTGCGTATAACTCATCAAAATATCCGGATTTTCTTTATGAAAATCTACCTGTTTTTGTAGTTTTTGGGGGTAAAATTCATCATCTGAGTCTAAAAAAGCTATCCAGTCACTTTGTGCAATTTCTATACCTCGGTTACGAGCAGCAGAAACACCCCTGTTTTTTTGATACAGATAAATAATGTTTGGGAAATCTTTTTGTATGTTACATGTAGCATCAGTAGAACCGTCATCTATTACTATAATTTCTTTTGGCAGATAAGTTTGCAGAAGTATTGATTGTATGGCTCTTTTTAAAAGTTTGTATCGGTTGTATGTTGGAATAATTACTGATATGTTCATGTTTAACTTCCCTTCCACGCTCAGCCCACCCTAAAGGATGGGTTCCAAAAACACCAACTACCAGACCTTGATCTCATTATAAACACTGTCACGCTCAACAGGTGTAAAGCCACTGTTTTTTATCAAACCTGTAAACTCTTTCACATCCACCCCGTTGGCACTCGCAGCTCCTGCTGCAGAGTTGATGGACTCTTTTTCTATCGTACCGTCCAAATCATTTGCCCCGAATTCCTGCGCGACAAGTGCCAAATTGACTGTTGATGTCACCCAGTAGGCTTTTAAATTCGGCACATTGTCAAGAACCAGCCTTGCGACAGCATAGGTTTTAAGTATTTCATTTGCCGTAATCGGTTTGTCGATATTAAGGTAATTGTTTTGGGTCTGATAGACAAGCGGTATAAATGCATTAAATCCGCCTGTTATATCCTGCAGTTCACGTATACGCATCATATGGTCTATGCGATTTTCACGAGATTCTACATGCCCAAAGAGCATTGTGACATTTGATTTTTTCCCGCGTTCGTGCCATTTTCTGTGAATTTTAAACCACTGGTCTGATGTCACTTTCCCTTTACAGATGTAATCTCTAACCTTTTCATCAAAGATCTCCGCTCCGCCACCGGGCATAGAATCTACCCCGTTTTCTATCATCAAGTCAAGCACTTCATCATATGTAAGCCCATGATGACGCGACAAAAAGTCCACTTCTGCAGCAGTCAATGCCTTTACATGTAAGGCTGGATACTTCTCTTTTATTTTTTTAAAAACACCCAAATACCAATCGAGCGTCACATTAGGATTGTGGGCAGAAACTATATGTACCTCTTTTGCGTCATGTGCCACTATATTGTCAACAATTTTCATAATCTCTTCATGGCTCATTGTGTACTGGTTGGGATTTTTACGTGTTGCCGAATAGGCACAAAATTTACAAACATCTGCACAGACATTTGTAGGGTTTATATGCCGATTAATATTAAAATATGTCTTTTTCCCGTGTAACTCCTGACGCTTTTCATCGGCAAGTTCACCGAGTTCAAAAAGGTCTCTTTCATAAAGTTTTACTGCATCTTTAAAATTTATTCTGTTATTCATTCTTTTACCTGTTTTTTTAGCGCTCTCAGCCCACCCTAAAGGATGGGTTCCAAATAGTAAAACTCCACGGAATCGGTACTTTCTATGCTAAAGCATGACTTAGAAAAAAACTAAATTTTTTTCTGCAGTGCCGACTGTTGCTACTCTCCTACCACTCTCAGCCCGCACTAAAGTACGGGTTCCGAAATGCAGTGACATCCCTCGGAATCGGTACTTTCTATGTTAAAGCATAACTTAGAAAAAAACTAAATTTTTTTCTGTAGTGCCGACTTTACTTTTTCAGAGTCCGGGGGCTTTCCACATTGAAGTCGTGATATTATCATCAACTAGCTTTAATTGCACTTCATACGCTTTTTGCCACTTTCTTTTTAAGTTGTCATAAACTTCTTTATTCTTCTCATTTGGCAAGTATTTTTTATCCCAGACTACCAAGCTGTTTGCCGCTTCTTGCAGGTTTTTATACACTCCCACGCCGACACCGGCAGCCATTGCCGCGCCAAGTGCCGTGGCTTCTGTTACCTTAGGAATTTTTACCACACAGCCTGTTACATCCGCTAGAATCTGCGCCCATAATTTTCCTTTGCTTGCCCCGCCTGCAAAGACAATCTCTTCTATATTTACCCCGCCAAATGCGGCTATTTTTTCCAAATTTATGCTTGAAACAATAGCAGCATTTTCCTCCAAACTTCGAAACATCGAAATATGATTGTATTTCTCAGCATCAAGTCCGAGATTTAAAAAACTCGGTGAGGCATGGTACCACTTGCCGTATTTCATTACATCGGAAAATATCGGTAAAATATTATAAGAGCCTGCGGGAACTTTCTGTGCTTTTTCTTCCAAAATCTCATATACATCTTTGTTCACCAA
Source organism: Sulfurimonas sediminis (assembly GCF_014905115.1). Classification (NCBI taxonomy): domain Bacteria; kingdom Pseudomonadati; phylum Campylobacterota; class Epsilonproteobacteria; order Campylobacterales; family Sulfurimonadaceae; genus Sulfurimonas; species Sulfurimonas sediminis. Next base: position 792,927 of record NZ_CP041235.1, on the reverse strand, counting down.
AGCGGCTTCTTCTTTTTCCATCTGACAAAAAGCGTCACGAAACCAGCGCATCACCAGCCCTGAGAAAAATGTTATGCCCTCCGCCTGAGAAAGCCCCTCTATGACATGCGGATTTACGCGTATACTCATATCTTTTGGAGGCTGTATGCTGCTTGAAATATTGACCACCTGTTGCCAAAAACTTCCGCCAAGAACTGCCACATCACCCTCCTTGACAACCCCGAGTCCGGCAGAGCCAAGCTGTACATCACCTCCGCCCATAACAACTTTCGTCAAGGGGCTCAGTCCTGTCTCATCTGTAACTTTTTCGCTTACATTGCCAAGAATCGTTCCCGTTTCCAACACAGGAGGAAATATTTCCTCTTTTATGCCGACTTTTTGTGCCATCTCTTTTTCCCAAGTACGCGAAGCAAGCGAAAAAATCCCTGTAGTTCCGCCATTACTCGGATCAACGGCTATCACTCCGCTCAATCGTGCCAAAATCCAGTCGCCTATCATAGAAATATTTACCACTTTTTCATAAAGTTCTGGTCTGTTGTTTTTAAGCCACAACAAACGAGGCAAGGCGCCAAGTGCAAAGGTTTGTCCGCTTTTTTGGTAAAACTCTTCTTCAATTTCCGGAAATCTTTCTTTTAAATATTTTACTTCTTTTGAGGCACGGGCATCGACATTGGCAACGCCCCAGAGTTCCTTGCCATTTTTGTCGTACAGGACAATTCCCTCACGCATACTCGTAGCACTGAGTGCCAAAATATCTGCAGCATCAATGTTTGTTTTTTGTATGACATTTTTAATACAGTTACATGTAAGCAGCCAGTTCTTTTCAAAGTCAAAAGCCATGGAATCAGCCACACCCTCTTCTTCTAAATGTGTCCACTCTTTTTGTTCTGCGGCAATTTGCTTCCCCTGTGTATCAAAAAGTACAGCACGAATGCTCCCAGTACCTGCATCTATTGCTAAAAGATATGCCATGTTTTTCCTTTTATTTTAGTTTGCAATCCACTCTCGCCCACCCTAAAGGATGGGTTCCGAAATATAGAGACTCCCCGGCATCGGTACTTTAGTGCCGACTGTTGTTACTTTTCTGCCACTCTCAGCCCGCACTGAAGTACGGGTTCCAAAATGTATCAATTCCCCGGAATCGGTACTTTAGTGCCGACTGTTGTTACTCATATTTGCTAAAAACTCTTTCATCCTTCAGTCCGGCTTTGAGAGGGTTGTTTTTTATGTAATTGTAAACTTTTATATAGTGTTCTTCATCTCTTATGAGTTTGTCATAATACCCATCTGCCCAAAATTTTCCTGATTTTTGCAAAAATTTATTGAGTTCAACTGCACTTTTACCTTTGATGTATTGCATAATTTTACCTAAATCATCATTTTGCTTGAATAATAAATGAATATGATTTGGCATAATTGCCATAATTTCCACATCATAAAGTTTTTCATCTTCTTCCAAAATAACATCCATAAAAACATCAATCGCTTCATCAAACAAACAGGCACCGTTTTTTGAACTGTCTAAATAATTGTCTATCTGAAACTGCTTGACAGACTCTTTTTCATCATTTTCCAGAAGTTTTCGTACATAGGCATCAACACTCTCCTCTGTACGAAAGGTAACAAACTGGTAATGCTCTTGAAGGCTGATATGATGCAGTTTTGTGTGGTTCATTCTATATTTATGCCTTTTTGAAATTTTTTCTCAGTTGCAAAATGAAGTGACACCCCGGAATCGGTACTTTCTATGCTAAAGCATGACTTAGAAAAAAACTAAATTTTTTTCTGCAGTGCCGACTGTTGTTACTTTCTTGGCCACTCTCGCCCACCCTAAAGGATGGGTTCCGAGATATAAAAAACTAGATTACTTTTTCAGTTTCGCCTGTTCCAGTTCCCAGTATTCCATGGCGAAGCTCTCTTTTTCACTGATGCTTTGATAGCCGCCGAGTTTATCTGCACGTAAGACTGCCAGCATGGTATGGTTGACAATGTCATTGATAATGGCCGCCTCTTTTCTGTCTTTACCAAAAGAGATGACTGCGAGATTTTTAATAATCATATAATTTGGTGCAGGATTGAGCATCACCTCATCAGTGGCATATTTTTCAAAATATGCTTTATACTCTTGCATGTATTGTTCTACTGCTGCTTCTAAATTGGTATCTTCCATCACAAGCGGTACTCTTTTTGTGCGTATGATATGCTCGGGAGTCAAAACACCGCGGGATGCAAATTCTTTTAAATTCGGCTGTGAGGCATAAAATGCGGCTAATGGTGACTGGTTGATATTGATAGAGACTTCATACCCTTTTGCCGCAGAAAGTACCTTTGTAATTTTACCAATGTCGCAGTCACTGTGCACGTAATTATGCTCAATATGCACAACGGCCTGTTCATCCAAAAATTTCTCTGCTTTTGTGACAGCTTCTATCATTTTGTCATACGACTTTTTGGCATCATTATCAAAAGTAAAAATTCCGTGATGATGTAAAATAATGCCGTCAATACTCTCCCAGTCCAAATCTTTTGTCATTTTATAAATTGTATGTGCCAGTTCAAAGCCCGGCATAACATAATCAACGATTAAAAAGTTTGGAAAAAGACTGACGATATGCTCGTCACCATTTACGGAGTTTGAAATTGTTACAATGGCATCCGCATGCGTATGGTCTACAAATTTGTAGGGAATCAGCGCATGCAAAATCGCCTCGACAGAAGGATTCGGTGCCGATTCGTCTGTCATAGCTTCACGTTGCAGACGTACCATTTCACTGTCACTCAAATGCTCGCGTTTTGCCATTTCCAAAAGTGCATCCAGCTTCACAGGGGCAAAACCTTCTGCCTCTATGCTAGCCAAGTCCCAGCCGCTGCCCTTTACATGTAATATATCTTCGCCGTTTATCTTACTTTTTAGTGAGGTATTACCGCCTCCGTGAAGCACAAGTTCATCATTTTGCCCTAAGAGATTCGAACTGTAGACTCGCAAATCCAAATCACTTTTACATGTAGCCGCTTTTTTTTCATTCCATAAATTGTCCATGCTTTACCCCAGCACTTCTAATTCATCTGTATATTTATCTTCACAGTATGGCTCGTATGAAGATTTATATACTTTATAATGTGCGGAAGCTTTATGCCCGTCCAGTGCAGCCTCATTTTCCCAGGTTTCTACTGCCATAAATCTTTTTTTATCGTTTTTATATTGAAATATTTCATAGAAAATACAGCCTTTTTCTGCCTTGCTCGGTGCTACCATTGCAGACAGTAGTTCTTTCATTTTTTCTTCACAGCCCTCTTTTGCTATGAATGTTACGCTTTTTGTAATTGTCATTTTTGTTTTCCCTTTTTTTAACTTTTTTGCCACTTTCAGCCCGCACTACAGAAAAAAATTTAGTTTTTCTCACAAGTCATGCTTTAGCATAGAAAGTACGGGTTCCGGGTATAGACGGTTTGGCTTTTCTGCCGTGTTCAGCCCGCACTGAAGTACGGGTTCCGAAATATACTGGCTCCTTGGAATCGGTACTTTAGTGCCGACTCTTTGTGCACTGTTTGGCTTTTTTAAATTTTAAAGACAAATTATAGCAAAAATTCAATATAATCAATTATGAATTTACTTTTAGAAATAGAAAATGTATTAGAAAAAAAAGGCTCTGATTTTGAGCTTTCAAAACTTTTTAAACAGTATATAAAAGAGTATAAAGAATCACTGCCGGAACTCTTTACAAAAAATCAGGGAAAAGATTTTTTGGTCCGCCATACAAAAAAACTTGATTCTATTATAGAGTTAATGTACAAAACCGTTTTGCGCCGTGCCTTTGGCAACTATCTGCCTATGCGCAGTTCCATTCCCATAGCCATTATAGCCCTTGGCAGTTACGGTCGGGAACAGCTTTGCGTGCACAGTGATATTGACCTGCTCATCGTTTACCAGGATGTCGAGGGGTATAACTGTGAACTTATTATAGAAAAACTGTTTTATCTTGCCCTTGATGCAGGAATGAAGCTCGGGCACAGAGTCCACGAGGTTGATGATCTTTTTAAAGCAAGTACAGAAGATGTTACCATAAAAACCTCTTTAATGGAATCCAGGTTTATCACAGGCTCTCCCTTTACCTGGCATGCAACACAAAGAGAACTTGGCAGAATTCGTCTGCATGAACAAAAAGAGTTTCTCCTTGCCAAAATAGAAGAGGCACAAAAAAGAAGAAAAAAATACCCGACCTCTATGCAACCAAACATAAAAGAAAGTGTTGGAGGCTTACGGGATGCCCATCTCATCTACTGGGTAGCAAAAACAATTTATGGCATCAACAGTATCAAAGAACTCAGTGGCACTGTTTTTGGCGATGAAGAGTACAAAGAATTCCGTATAGCCCTTGAACTCCTCTACAGAGTCAGAAGCGCCCTGCACCTCATAGCAAACAAACAAGAAGACAGACTGCTTTTGGAATATATTCCCCAAGTCAGTAAACTTTTAGGGTTTAAAGAACAGAGAAAACTTGCCGGTAAAGTTTTGGAAGCCGGATGGCGTATCAATAACTTCACACAGATTTTTGTAAAAAAAATGGTACGTCCGTATATCTATGATGCCAAACATATAGCAGCTTTCAAGCGAAACAGGCTCAAAAAAGGTTTTTATCAGTACAATGCAAGACTCTATGCTTCTTTTAAACTGCCTCAGCAAAAAATTTCCGATTTACTGCAACTCCTGCTTGACCTGGAAGACAAAGACTATCGTTTTGATGCCGGCTTTTTACATCAGTTTAGTGTTGCAAAAGTTTCCCATCCACTGGCAGAAAAAACCTATTTTCTCATAAAAGAACTCTTTAAAAAAGCCCATATAGCTTCCTTTTTAAAACTTTTTTATGATGCGGGAATCCTCCCCAAAATTTTTCCGAATTTTCGAAAAGTTATGCATCTGCCACAGTTTGACGGCTACCATCACTATCCTGTTGATATTCATTCCATCAAATGTGTTCAGGCCCTGGAAAACATTACAGAGCCTTTTTTGCAAAACCTTTTTGATACACTGAGCGAAGAAGAAAAACTGATTCTCAAAATTGTCGTATTTTTTCATGACAGCGGTAAAGGAAGAAGACAGGACCACAGTGAAGTCGGCGCAAAGCTTGTTGTCCAGTTTGCAAAACATATCCATTTAAATGAAGAGCAGACAAAAAGAGCGGTCACTCTTGTTCGGCACCATATTCTTATGAGCAGTGTAGCCTTCAAAGAAAACATACACAATGAAAAAACACTCTATAAATTTATGTCAAAAGTGGGTGATGCCAAAAACCTTCAACTGCTTTACATTCTCACCTATGCCGATATCAGCGGTGTAGGCGGAGATATCTACAATGCTTTTAATGCAAAACTTTTGTATGATTTGTATTTAAGCGCTCTTGAGGTTGCCCAGAACACAGGAAGAATTACCGATGCAAAAAAAAGACTGCTTATAGAAGCTAGAGTCAGAAATCTTGACGAGTTTAAAGAACTCCCGAGTCTGTTGCAGAAAAAAGTTTTAACAATAGAATCAAATCTCTTTTTCTTTAAACACTCGCCTGTTGATATTATCAATATTGCAAAAATCGCAAAAGAGACAAAAGAGTACAGTTTCCGAGTCAAAAACATCAACTCTTTGAGTATAGAAATTTATCGGCGTATTCCTTTAAATATCGGTTATCTTCTCGCTACCCTGGCACATCTCAATGTCGCTTCGATGGAGATATTCACCCTCTTTGACGGCATTAAATATTTTAAAATCGAGTTTATACAGAATGTAGACTCTAATGTACTCGTTGAAATTCAGGACACCATTGACAATGCTTTTGATATGGACAAAGAGGTCAAACTCAAAAAAATTCACATCAAAAGAGAAGAGATTGCAATTGACTGTGAACACTCAATGACGCATGCCGAACTGACAATTCATACGGCAAACCAGATAGGGCTTTTGGCCTATGTCATGCACAAATTTGAGGAGCTGCATATCAATATTATCACAGCAAAAATCCACTCAAGCAAATACAAGGTCCGAGACAGTTTTTTAATGGAAAAACAAAACAATATATGTAATAATGTTGAAAAAATTTATGATTTATTATCATAAGGGTACCTTCAATGCCATTAAGTTAAGAAAATTAATGCTTTCTCGGAACCGGTACTTTAGTGCCGGCTGTTGCAATAGTCTTGCCACTCTCAGCCGGCACTAAAGTACCGGTTCCAAATAAATGCTTAACTTAATGGCAGTGAAGGGCACCTCTAAAAATACAAAATAAAGGTACTGCATGTGCGGAATTGTCGGATATATAGGAAACAAAAATACAAAAGAAATTTTACTAAACGGTCTGAAAGAGCTTGAATACAGAGGCTATGACTCTGCTGGGATTGCTCTTCTTAACAATGATGACTTTTTTAGTTTCAAAGCAGTAGGCAAACTTGTCAATCTTGAAGAAAAAACAAAAAATTTTGAAACAAGAGGCTTTGCTGTCGGTATCGGTCATACCAGATGGGCAACACACGGCAAGCCGACAGAGCTCAATGCTCACCCCCATACCGGAGTACACTCCTATGTCGTGCATAACGGCATTATAGAAAACTATGCAGAGTTAAAAAAAGAACTCATTAAAGAAGGCAGCATTTTTTTAAGCCAGACAGATACCGAAGTGATTGTCCATCAATTTGAAAGAAACCTGAAAAACACCAAAAATGCTTTTGAAGCTTTTGAGCAAACAATTTCTGAGCTCAAAGGGGCCTATGCAATTCTTTTAGTCACAAAAGAGGAAAAAAATAAAATATTTTTTGCAAAAAATGGCTCTCCCATGCTTGTAGGCATCAACGAAGAAAATGAAAAATATTTTGCATCCTCAGACACACCGCTTATCGGACAGTGTAATGAAGTCAATTATTTTGAAGACGGTGATTACGGCTATGCCACACCTGCTGAACTTGTTATTTATGACAAAACCCATGAAAAAAAAGAGCCTCACTTTATACAGCTTACAAACAACAAACTCTCCGCACAAAAAGAGGGGTACCGTTTTTTTATGGAAAAAGAGATATATGAACAGAGCTCTGTCATTACCGATACACTTTTAGGGCGTTTAAGTGATGATGCAGTCATTTTTGATGAACTGGGAAAGGATTTTTTTGAAGCTATCAACGAGATAAAACTATGTGCCTGCGGTACTTCCTATCACTCCGCCCTGACAGCCTCTTACCTGTTTGAACGCTATGCAAAAATAAAAACTTCTGTTGAAGTTGCTTCAGAGTTTCGCTACCGTTCACCCATCATGAGTAAAGAGACACTTTTTGTTGTCATCTCCCAAAGCGGTGAGACTGCAGATACACTTGAGACACTCAAAATGGCCAAAAAAGCAGGCTTAAAAACGCTTGTTATCTGTAATGTTGACAACTCTTCCATGGTCCGCATTGCCGACAAAACGATACTCACGCGGGCAGGTATTGAAAAAGGGGTGGCTTCGACAAAAGCCTTTGCAACGCAGGTCACGGTTTTCTGGATGCTTGCTTTACATGTAGCACAAAGCAAAAAAACACTCACCAAAGATGAACTCACACAACATATACACTATCTGCGCGCAATTCCGACAAGCGTACATATAGAGGATGCAATGCATGAGCGTATTAAAAGATTGTCCAAACGCTATCTGCACGGACACGGTTTTTTCTTTATCGGCAGGGATGTTTTCTTTCCGTTGGCTCTTGAGGGTGCCTTGAAACTCAAAGAGATCTCTTATCTCCATGCCGAAGGCTATCCCAGCGGAGAGATGAAACACGGACCTATCGCCTTGGCCGATCCGGAACTTTTTACCATTGCCCTGCTTCCGCAGCACATGCTTTATGAAAAATCAAAAAGCAATGTTGAGGAGCTGAGTGCGAGAGATTCTACTATCTGTGCCATCAGTCCTTTGGAATTTGACAAGGCGGATGATTTCATCCAGACAAAAAAACATGAACACTATATGCTGGAGTTTTTTGAAATGATGGTTGTTTTACAACTCTTATCCTTAGAAATTTCGATTCGTCTCGGAAATGATGTAGACATGCCAAGAAACCTTGCAAAAAGTGTTACGGTAGAATAGGTATTTCCTGAAAGCTGTATTTTCTATGCCTGCAACGCCCACCCTAAAGGATGGGTTCCGAAAAAACTGCGTAACTTACATGGTATTGACCCTAAAGAAAGGGTTCCAAAATGTAGTGACTCCTTGGAATCGGTACTTTAGTGCCGACTGTTTTTAGCTTTTTTACCACTTTCAGCCGTACTTCAACACCCCAATCCTAAAAAAACAGGAATTTAAAAGAAGAACAATAATTGCTTAAACTCTAAAAAACTAAAGTGATTACATATGGCAACAAAAACAAGAGAAAAATTAGCGAAAAAGCGTTCTATAAGAGGGTATGCAGATCAAGCCCAATCAAATCAACTTTTAAAATTGTTTTCAGAGGTGACAGACTATCGGAAACCTCAAGGTAAAAGACACCGACTAGAACATATTTTATATCTTTCAGTATTGGCTGGATTGATGGGAGCAACTGACTATAAGCAAATATCTATTTGGATAGAGAAGCATATTCAAAAAGAACAAGTTAAAAGATTATTAGGTGTAGAGTTTATATTAACACCAAAGAAAAGTTTGGTTTCTGATGTGTTAGCGAAAGTTGATAGCCAAGAAGTTGAAGTTGTTTTTAGGAAATGGATAAGAACCTATGTCGATACAAGAGGAAAGCACCTGAGCGTAGATGGCAAGGTTATGAATGGCAGCAAATACAAAGATAAGAGATCAATAGAAGTAGTTGGTGCTGTTTTATCTGAGATAGGGGTAATAATTGCTCATCAACAAATAGCAGAGAAGTCGAATGAAATACCTGCCCTTCAGGCTATGATAGGGGAATTGGGAGATGAATTTATCTTTACTTTTGATGCAATGAATACCCAAAAAAACTCTTGATGCTATCGAAAATAGTGGTTCAAAATATATTGCCAAGGTAAAAGATAATCAAAAAACCTTACTTGATAAAATAGATGAAATTTCAAGAGATATAAAACCGACAAATATTTACAAGGCTAAACCTGTCCAACAATCTAATGAATGGATTAATAGGAAGGTGTTTGTATATCAACCAACTACTTTTTCATCAATGGCATAACTCATATTCGCTTAATAATAAAAGTTATAAAAAAAGTAGAGTCAACAAATCATAAAACTGGCGAGATTACTAATAGCACTAGAATTCAATTCTGTATTGCAAATTTTCATGAAAGTGCAGAATTCTTTCACAATAAAATTTTACACCATTGGAAAGTGGAAACCATGCATCAATACAAAGATAATTCACTTTTAGAAGATGCTCATAATTGTCATTTAAATCCATTTTTAATGACTATTCTTAGAAGTATGATTTTGAATATTTTACACCTTAATGGTGCAAAATCTATACAAGAACAACTCATCAACAATAGATGGGATTTGGATGACTCTATCGCTCAAATATTAAAATTTAGTTTTTAGAGGATTGTGGTGCTACTTCAAAGAAAAATAACATTTTTCACTTTAAATTAATTTGTTTCTGGCTAATATAATAAAAACAATCCTATTATAAGTGAATACTATGCAAACAAAATCAAAACTCCTACTCTTTGTCGCTTTAATGCTTTTGGGTCTTGGTTTGGCCACTATCGTAAATGTCTCTTTAAATTTTAGGGAATACAGCATAAAAGATGCCACACAAAGAGCCACAATGGCGGCAGCCATCGTCAAAGATGGGTTGACAGCACATATGGTCAACGGTATTATGGACAAAAGAAGTTATTTTCTCAACCAGATCAGCTCCAACAATGATAAAATCAAAAACTTGTGGATTGTCCGTTCTGACAAAGTCATCAAACAATACGGAAAAGGCTTTAACAGTGAAACAGTAAGAGATGCGATTGATGAAGAAGTTTTAAAAACAGGGGAAACGGTTCAGAAAATTTCAGAATCGACTGAAAACTCCATGCTTAGAATTACAATCCCGTATAAAGCCACAGTTGCAAACGGTCCAAACTGCCTCTCCTGTCATAATGTTCAGCGCGGAGATACACTCGGAGCCATCAGTATGGAATTTGATATTACCGATATGCGCAATGCAGGGATGTTCACTATTTTAAAAATACTTGGGATAAATCTTCTTTTCATTGTCATTGTATTACTGCTGATCAACCATTATGTGACACCCTATATGGAGCTTTTCTCCAATATGCAAAAAGGAATAAGAAAAGCTTATAAGGGAGACTTTTCCTATGAATTTACCACAAAAGTCAAAGGTGATGCAAAAAATATTGTCGACCAGCTCAATACGCTCTTTCGAAAGATGCAGGAGACCTTTGGCGATATAAAATACAACCTTGCAACATTTATTCCCCAGGGATGTGTCTCTTCAAGTGACCCTCTTCATGAAGCAAAAACAATCATCGGGGAACTCTCAGATATATATAAATTCAAAAAGACGATAGAACATGATCTTACTAAAGAGATAGTCTATCAAAGAATTATAGATGTACTGAGTAATAAATATAAGCTTTCCCATTTTGCATTTTATGAAATAGATACACTCAAGGCCACAAGAAAGCTTATTTATATCTCCAACGGCAAAAGTGTCTGTAATGACAAAGTGGACGAAGAAGCGTCATTATGCAGAGCACACAGAACAAATACAGCAGTAATCTCAAGTGAATTTGTCAATTTATGCCGAGAATGCAGTTGTGAAGGATTGGAGTATATATGTATTCCTTTTACAATTAATGATGAAAACTCTCTTGTCATTTCCATTACAACCAAAGAGAAAAATGAATTAAACAGAGTCAATAGTTTTATTAAAAGTATTGAAAACTATCTTGAAGCGGCTAAACCGGTTATAGAGAGTAAAATTTTAATGTCAAAACTCCGTGACACCTCTCTCAGAGACGCAATGACAGGACTTTATAACAGAAGATTTCTCGAAGAGTTTATAGACACTTTTGCAAATCAGGCAAAACGGGACAATACAACATACAGTGTTTTAATGCTTGATGTTGATTTCTTTAAAAAAGTCAATGACACCTACGGGCATGATGTAGGAGACATAGTCATTGCCAAAATAGGAGAAGTACTTCGCAGCAGTATCAGAGAATCAGACCTGGCTATTCGATACGGCGGAGAAGAGTTTGTTGTCCTGCTGCACAATGCCACAGATGAAGGAACAAAAATGATTGCTTCAAAAATTCACTCTGAATTTTCAAAACTTATTTTTGATGTCGGCAACGGAAAAACCATACAAAAAACCATGAGTATAGGTATATCCAAGTTTCCTAAAGACGGGGATACGATTTGGAAATGTATTAAATATGCAGATACTGCTTTGTATGTGGCAAAAACGACAGGAAGAAATAAAATTGTTGAGTATAAACCGGAGATGTCAGAGGATGAAAATTTACGATAGAAAAGGTTAGAAAGAGACTAAGCAACGCAAAAGCGCTGCTTATTTATAACTTTTTAACTACAGCCGCATCCGCCGCCACTGCTTTGTTGCTGTTGTGATGATGAAGAACCTGTTGAACATGCACTTACACCTGGTGGTGTTGTCGGCTGAACAGACTGGTTGTCCACTCCGCCGTTTGCATTGATCTCTTCAATTGTACTCCAGATAGACTCGGCAGCTTTCATATAACGTTTTGCTGTTTCTGATGACGGGTCTGCAAAAATAATTGGTTTTCCTTCGTCTCCACCGGTACGGATAGCCGGTTCAATTGGAATTTCGGCGATTATTTTCGTATCAAATTCATCCGCCATTGGCTGAGATGTTCCCTTTCCAAAAATATCATACTCAACACCGGTGTCAGGTGCAATAAATCCGCTCATATTTTCAACAATTCCAGCAATAGGAATATTTAATTTTTTAAACATGTCGAGTGAACGGCGCGAATCATCAAGAGAAACAGACTGTGGTGTTGTTACGGTCAGACCTGCAGTTACAGGAACAGACTGTGCAAGTGAAAGCTGCGCATCACCTGTTCCTGGTGGCATATCGATTACCAAAACATCCAATTCTGACCATAAAATATCACGCAAGAATTGCTCTATCGCTTTCATAATCATAGCACCACGCCAGATTAACGACTGCCCTTCTTCCATGAGTGAGCCCATAGACATAACTTCTATGCCGTATGCTTTCATCGGAAGCACTTTGTTTCCTGTTACTTCCGGTTTTTGATCAGAAATACCTAACATACGAGGAATATTCGGACCATAAATGTCAGCATCCAAAAGACCTACTTTTTTGCCTTGTTGCGCAAGTGCAATTGCAATATTTACAGCAGTAGTTGATTTTCCAACACCACCTTTACCTGAACTCACCATCAAAAAGTTTTTAATTTGCGGTGCGATATTTTTACCTTGAGACGAACTCTCTTTTGGCATTTGCGGTGCTTTAATATTTACAGTAACTTTACCTGCACCTGCATTTTTCAACTCTTTTTCTGCTTCGTCAACTATCTGTGCAGCCACTTCCGGTGCTGATGATGTAATTTCAACAGTGAAACTTACATCATTTCCGTTGATTGCTATATCTTTTACAAAACCAAATGTTACGATATCTTTGGTAAATCCTGGATACATAACTTTTGAGAGTGCCGATTTTACAATTTCTTCAGTCATTCGTTTTCCTTTAATTTATTTAATTTTTATACTGTTTTCAGTCCATCCATCAGGACAGGTTCCGAAACACTTCGGCTGTTTAAACAGTGAACAATTTTTATTTTGTAAAGTGTACTATATCTAAATAAGATAAATATTGTCTTGTTTTAAATCAATAACTTTTTAGCTTTATTTTAAACAAGTGCCGCAGCTTCTTCTGCCGCTTCTTTATCTTTATTGTCCTGAATAATTCTTTCTATTCCCTCAGGGTTGTCCATAATTTCCTGTGTAATTTTGTATGAACAAAATTTAGGCCCACACATAGAACAGAATTCTGCTTCTTTAAATACATCTTGAGGCAGTGTCTCATCATGGTATTCCCGTGCTCTTTCGCTGTCAAGTGCCAGTTCAAACTGTTTTTCCCAGTCAAATGTGTAGCGTGCATCACTCATAGCATCATCAATATCACGCGCACCTTTACGACCTCTGGCAATATCCGCAGCATGTGCCGCAATTTTATACGCGATAATTCCTTCACGGACATCATCTGCATTTGGAAGACCAAGATGCTCTTTTGGTGTCACATAACAAAGCATACTCGCTCCGTGCCATCCACCGACAGCGGCACCGATTGCAGAAGAGATATGATCATATCCTGCCGCAATATCAGTAACTAACGGCCCTAGAATATAAAAAGGCGCTTCATGACAAAGTTCTCTCTGTATCTTCATGTTGCGCTCAATCTGATTGATTGGGACATGCCCGGGACCTTCAATCATAACCTGCACATCTTTTTCCCAGGCACGAAGCGTTAAATCTCCAAGCACTTTAAGTTCACCAAGCTGCGCTTCATCAGAGGCATCTGCCAGACAACCGGGACGAAGAGAATCTCCAAGAGACAAAGAAACATCATACTTTGCACAAATATCCAAAATATCATCAAATGCAGTATAAAAAGGGTTTTCTCTGTGATAGTGCATCATCCAGGCAGCCATTAAAGAACCGCCGCGGGAAACAATACCCATTTTGCGTTTTGCAACTTTAGGCATAGTCTCAAGCAGGAAACCCGCATGAATTGTAAAGTAAGAGACCCCTTGTTTAGCCTGACGTTCCAAAACTTCAAGCATAACATCTATTGTCAAATCCTCAATTTTGTTACCGACATCATGTAAAATCTGATAAATAGGCACTGTTCCGATAGGAATCTTTGAAGAAGCGATTACAGCTTTTCTGATTTCATCCAGATCACCGCCGGTTGAGAGATCCATTGCTGTATCTGCCTTATAGTGTTGAGAGACCTCCATCTTTTCTACTTCACCCTGTACATCAGAGGCAATTGCAGAAGAACCGATATTTGCATTGATTTTACATCTACTCGCAATTCCGATAGCCATTGGCTCCAATGATGTGTGGTTAATATTTGCCGGTATAATCAGTCTGCCGCGTGCTATCTCGCTACGAACCAGTTCAGGAGACAAATCTTCTATTTTTGCAACATACTCCATTTCTTGTGTGATGATGCCTTTCTTTGCGTAGTGCATCTGTGTTCTTACAGAATCACCCTCTCGCTCTTTTACCCATGAAGATCTCATAAGCTACTCCTCAATATTATATTTTCATTCTTTATATATGATGGAAATATAATCAAATAAAGTTAATCTAACATAAAGTGAATGAATTGATGAGATTATTTATGTAAGTGCTTAGTCAAAAAATGTGAACATAAAAATGACAAATTTACACATTCAAGATAAAAAAAAGCTTTCTATGTGTATAATTTCGTAACACTTTTATATATGTAGGAGACTATTTGTCTGATTTAACGCTTGTACTATTGTCAGCCGGTAGTTCTAGTCGCTTTGACACCTCTGTAAAAAAACAGTGGTTACGCATACAGCACAAACCTTTATGGCAGTTTGTAGCAGACAGGTTTGCTCACAGCGGACTTTTTTCAGAAATTATTGTTGTCTCATCCGAAGAAGATATTGCCTTTATGCAAAATTATGCCGATTACTCTTTTGTAAAAGGGGGCAGTTCCAGGCAAGACTCTTTGCAAAATGCCTTACTACATGTAAAGAGTGAATATGTTCTAGTCAGTGATATAGCAAGAGCCTGTATCAGCGAAGATTTGCTTCAAAGAATACTTGCACAAAAAGAAGAAGCTGACTGTATCGTTCCTTTTTTACCGGTAACAGACACCATAGTATATGAAAATACGACAATAGACAGAGACAAAGTCAAAAAAATCCAAACACCCCAACTCTCCCGCACTAAAATACTGCAAAAAGCCCTGCAGACATCCACGGAATTTACAGATGAGAGCAGTGCCATTGTTGCCTACGGAGGCACCCGTACCTTTGTTGCGGGAGATGAAGATGCCTGTAAAATCACTTTTACCCATGATTTAAACAGGCTTCCATGCCTCGAAGCACCCTCAAGTGACATTTTAAGCGGCAACGGTTTTGATGTCCATGCTTTTGACGAAAAAAGAAAAATGTTTCTTGGCGGTGTAGAGATTGACGCTGATTACGGATTTAAAGCCCACAGTGACGGAGACGTTGCCCTGCACGCACTTATAGACGCCCTTTTAGGGGCTGCCGGTATGGGTGATATAGGCATGCTGTTTCCGGACAACGACAGTACCTACAAAGGTATAGATTCAAAAGAACTGTTACAAACAGTCGTGACAAAAATCTATAGCTACGGTTTTGAAATTGTCAATGCAGACATTACAATAGCCGCGCAAAAACCAAGAATTGCAAACTATAAAGATGCAATGAGAAAAACTATTGCAAAGATACTCAAAATCGACAAAGCAAGAGTCAATGTCAAAGCAACAACCACAGAAAAACTTGGTTTTATTGGCAGAAGTGAAGGTGTTGGAGTCATTGCCAATGCAAATTTAAAATATTTTAACTGGAAGATAATAGGATAACATGAAGATATTAATTATAGAAAATGAAGTGTATTTAGCCCAGAGTATTGCAACAAAACTAGGCGAACTTGGCCATACCTGTGAAATGTGTACATCAACAAGAGATGCTATCGGAAGTAACAACTATGATGTTGTTTTACTCTCAACAAACATTAACGGACAGGATTTTAATCCGCTTATAGAAACATTTAAGAATTCTATCGTCATTTTAATGGTTTCCTACATCAGTAATGACACGGTTTCAAAACCACTGAGTGCCGGGGCAAAGGACTATATCCTCAAACCTTTTATGATTGAAGAACTGGTACGAAAAATCGACCATTATCAGGATTATGAAAAACTTAAAAAACGCAATGAAGCCTATGAAAAATATCTTGCACATACATTTTCCAATACAAAACATGAACAAAATTTGGATGAAATCGAGTTGCCGCTTTTTGTATCATCCAATTTTCAGAAATATGCAGATGCATTCGCCTTTGAATATGCCCAAAAGAAAAATCTTCCCATACATTTTTTATCATTAAGTGATTCAAAAGCATTAAATGAGATAGCTTCCCTGCCGCAAAATTCCATTATATATATCATTGATTATCAGGCACTCAAAAAAAGTGATAAAAAACGCTTTTGTGACCTTATACAAGGGAAAAAAGCCATTATTGCCAGCAGTGATAAAATTGAGGAAGTCGCCTACCCTGTTATAGAGATAAAAAGCGAAAGCAATGTTTTTGACAAAGGAGAAATCCTACCTATAGAAGATTATGTCAAATTCATTGTTTTAAACTATCAAGACAAATATCCGGATACAGAACTCTCAAAAAAACTTGGAATAAGCCGCAAGAGTTTATGGGAAAAAAGAAAGAAATATGACATCATCAAGAAAAAATAAAACAATTTATATAGACAAAGAGGCTGCCTCTGTCCTTGAGCTCGTGTCAGAAGGGCTTTTGTCCCCTGTAACAAAACTTATGAATGAACAGGAATCCAAGGAAGTCCTACAAACCGGTCTTGTGAACGGACAGTCTTTCCCCTTTCCTTTTATATTGGCTCCTTCGGGCAAAAAGAATGAAAAAATCATTCCTACCTTAGAGCCGGACGAGGAAGTCACTATTATCTGCAACGGTAAAGAGTTTGCTGTGCTCCGTGTCGAAGAAACTTTTCAAATTGATCCCAAAGAACGGGTGAAGCATATCTACGGCACTGATGACCTCACCCACCCGGGTGTCATGGCCACCATCAAAAGAATAGGCACCTGGGCGCTTAGTGGTAACTATACCATTATCAACAAAACAAAACACAAGAACAAAATAAAAATTCAAAAAGCAAAAGAACTCATAGGAGCAAAACACACCTCTTCTTTGATGATGGGAGTAAATCCGCTTCACCGTGCCCATGAAAGACTGATTCGTCAAACACTCGAAAATACCGATCTGCTTGTTATATTTTTACTCAAACCTTATGACAATGCAAACTTAAAATATGAAATACGAAAAGAGGCATTGGAGTATTTTATAAATAATTTTCTTCCTAAAAACCGAGTAATCATTATTCCTCTTGAAAACAGCTATATCTTTGCAGGGTACAATGAAATTATTGTTGATGCAATTGTCGCAAAAAACTATGGCTGTGACAGACTGACTATTGGCCGTAATCATGCCGGTCTGGGCATGTTTTATGATTGTAATTCAAACAAATCAATTATAGACAAAGTTACAGGCATAGATATCGAGATTACCGTTGCAAGTGAGTATGTATACTGTGATGAGTGTAAAACGCTTGTGAGCAAAAACACCTGTCCTCACGGACAGCATCATCAGATCTCTTACCATGCAGACTCTATTTTGGCACTTTTGGAGGCAGGACTTTTACCCCCTGCTGTTCTTATACGGAAAGAAATTTCATCATTTTTGCTTTCCAAGCTCTTTCCAAACAGGTTTAAAAATCTTGAAAAACTCTATTATGACACTTTCCCGGTAAAAGGTTTACTTGAAGAACATACAGAAAAAGATTTTTATCTTGAACTGATGAAACTCTACCAAACAACATCACTGACATAAGGAAAACAATGAACTGGTTTTTTCTCACTTTAGGCTACAGCGGACTCTCTCCCAAAGCTCCAGGAACTATGGGAACACTGGTTTCACTGCCGCTTGGTATGGCAATACTTGTCTACTTTGATGCAACCACACTTTTTTTGGCTGCACTGCTCATTTCTATTATTGCCATTAAGGTTATAAACAGATATGAAGAAGAATCAGGAAACCATGACGACCAAAGAATAGTGATAGATGAACTTGCCGGGATGTGGTTTGCACTCAGCGTTGCACCGGCTGTCGGTGTTGCCAGCACTGAGATAATGGATCTTCAAAACGGATTTTTGGTGCAGTCACTTCTCTCTTTTGTTCTTTTTCGATATTTTGATATAACAAAACCCTCCATTATAGGGAGAATAGACCGTGAAGCAAAAGGTGGAGTCGGCGTGATGGGAGATGATATTATTGCAGGTTTTGCAGCCGGAATCTCCTCAGCTGCGCTCTGGCAGGGATGGCTCTCTATCAGTAAAATGATATAAAAAGCCCCCATGCCATTAACTAATATATCTCTTTTACCCGTCCTACTTCACCACTCATCAGCCGGACTTTGATACCATGAGGATGGGTTGGAGACTTTGTAAGAATGTCTCTGACAATCCCGTCTGTTAAACAGCCGCTTGCCTGGTCCTGTTTCAAAACTATTGCGACAGAAGCGCCCTGTTTGATATCTGCTCTTTTTGTACCCTTATTCATGTTCATCCTTTGTTTCATTATAAATTGAGAGAGACGGAAAGGCAAACTCTAAAGAGTTTCTCTCAAAAATTATCATTATTTTTTCCATAACATCCTGCTTCGTCTTCAGCCACTCTTCCCATTGCACTGATTTTGAAAAACAATAAACAAGAATATTAATACTAGAATCTCCAAATTCATCAAGATATACAAGCAGTGTCTTTTTGACACCTTCAAGGTCATCTTTTGAAACAAGTTTTGCCATATGCCCATACTCTATTTTATGCTCATATTTTGTATTTTTTGTTGCAATTTGCGGATGATTTTGCAGCATCTCTCTAATTTCTTTGATGGCATTTTTAATATCTTCTTGTTTGGAGTCATATTTTACACCCAGTTTCATCTTTATTCTGCGTCCAAGTTTTCTTTTATTCCAGTTTTTTATATCTTTGGATGCAAAAGTACCGTTTGGAATGGCAATGAGCGCATTGTCAAAGGTTCTCAGTGTTGTCACACGCAGACCGATTTCTACAACCACACCCTCTTTGCCGTCAACTTCTATCCAGTCGCCTTGTGAAAATACATCGCTGAAAAGGACAGAGAGTGTTCCAAAAAAGTTTGAAATTGTATCTTTTGCTGCAAAAGCAACCGCAAAACCACCAATTCCAAGACCAGAAAGTACAGCGGTCAAGTCAACACCGGCAAAATACAGAACAATCAGCAAACCGACAATAACAATAAAGAAATTGATGATTTTCAATCCGACATTTATCAGTTCACTTTTTATATTTGATTTTTCTTTCTCAAAAGTATTGAGCTTGATAACAGCTGCCGTATTGACAATAATATAGATAATATATGTAAAATAAAAGCCGTATATCATGTTAAATATACGGCTCACTTCTTCTATGGAGCTGAAATTATTGTAAACATATATGACCATGTTTACATTAATGATCAAGATGAGGACCTCTATGCTTTTACGCAGTTTTTCAAGAATCTGTTCAGAATATCTGCTTAAAAAGTCTATTTGAAGAAACAGTTTTTGCAATGCAATATAAAAAACTTTTCTTAAAACGTAAATCACCAAAATCAGCAAAAAGATAATAATAAGCTTCACAACACTCAGTCCGTACGACTCTAAAAAGCCATCGACAGCTTTCACCGGAGTAAAAGAATTTATAAAAACAACAGGCTTGATTATATGGTATTTGACATACTTGTTCAGTCGGTAGAGTTTATTCTCCGCTTTGTATAAAAAGGCTATAAAATCACTGTTTATCTCCTGCAGCGCATAGTATTCCTCTATATTTTTTTTTGCCGCTTTTAAGATGGGAGAAGGATCTTTGAGTGCCAAAATATGTTTATAGTCTTTTGCTGTAATTTTACTCAGGGCTTCTTGATTTTGTGCCGTATAAATATTTAATTTTTCTTCAAAATCCCCAATACTCGGCACATCCAACGACAAAAGTACGTTTTTAATCAATATGTTCTGATTTTTTACAATTTCATACGACTTCAGCTGTGCCTCATCTCTGATAACAGCATATCCGTTGCCAAGCCGTTTGTTAATCGCGATGATTTTTTTCAGTGAAAATATTTCCTTGTTGAAATCCTGCACATTCTCAATATACTGCTGTTTGTTTGAGATGATAGTATTGAGTTCCTGATCATACATGTATTCCTGTTTTTGCAGTAAATTTTCTATCTGCTCCTGAGAGAGATTTGCATCATTCATTTGATACACCAGCTGTAACTGTGCATCTATAAACTCTGAATATTTTACCTTTGCACTTAATGTGCCGGCAAATATAAAAACAAAAGCCAGTAAAATTATTTGAACTTTTTTAATGGGACATCCTTTATATACCTTCCGCTATCATAGCATCAGCTACTTTTTTAAACCCTGCAATATTTGCACCGTCAACATAATTCCCCTCTACTCCATAGTCTTTTGCCGTAAGTGCCACCCGTTTACAGATCATCTGCATCGTCTCCTCAAGTTTGTAGTTCACCTTTTCATAACTCCATTTACTCATAGAAGCATTTTGGCTCATCTCAAATTCACTCACAGCCACACCGCCTGCATTGGCAGCTTTAGCTGGTGCAAAACATACTTTATGCGATTGCAGCAAGGCAATAGCATTTGGAGTCGATGGCATATTCGCACCCTCAGAAACACTCACACAGCCGTTTTCTATAAGATTCCGCGCATCCGCTTCAAAGAGTTCGTTTTGTGTAGCGCACGGAAATGCCGCATAACATGGAATATTCCAAACAGCATGCTCTCCTTCAGGGTACTCTGATACAGGCGTATACTTTGCTTCTGTATGTGTCTGTACATACATTTCCAAAGAATTGCTTCGATTCAGTTTTAACTCTTTTACCAGAGCCAGATCAATCCCTCTTGGATCATACACTGTCCCGTGAGAATCCGAACATGTCACTACAACAGCACCGATTTCCTGCAGCTTTTCGATTACATGTAAAGCAACATTTCCCGCACCGCTGACTGTACATATTTTACCCTCAAGCGGCTCTTTGTTTTCAATTTCAAGCATACTCTGTGTAAAATAGACCACCCCGTAGCCTGTTGCTTCGGGGCGCATTAAAGAGCCTCCTAAAAAATAGGGTTTTCCCGTCAAAGCACCTTCGTATGAAGATGTAATCTTTTTATACTCTCCAAAGAGATAGCCGATTTCTCGTGCACCGACTCCGATGTCACCGGCAGGAACATCTATGCGCGGTCCGATATATTTATGCAACTCTGTCATAAAAGCTGTACAAAACTTCATAACTTCAAAGTCACTTTTTCCTTTTGGATCAAAATCACTGCCGCCTTTGGCACCACCTATAGGTAAACCCGTCAGTGAGTTTTTTAAAATCTGTTCAAAACCCAAAAACTTCAAAATCCCTTCATTTACACTCGGATGAAAACGAAGTCCTCCTTTATAGGGTCCGAGTGCGTTGTTAAACTGTACTCTGTATCCTGTATTGACCTGTATTTGATTATTGTCATCCAGCCAGGTCACTTTAAACTTTATAATTCTGTCAGGAACGACCAACCTGTCTAAAATTCCAAATCTGCTGTATCTCTCGTCAGACTCGAGCAACGGGGCAATCGAGTAAATTACCTCTTCCATCGCCTGGTAAAACACATTGTTTTCAGCACAGTTACCATGCTCAAATTTTTTAATTTCCTTCTCTGCTATTGACAAAAAGAATCCTTTATAAACTACTATTGTGAAGGAATTGTAGCACAAGCAGGAAAAAAAGTAAAAACTATTGAAAAAAGTCACAAATTTATCATAAAAGCCCCTGCTTTAAGTCAGTCATAATATATAACATATTATTATGTGAAAATCTTGTGATTTACTTATAAGGAACATATTCATGTTTAGAAACAAAAGTATAAAAGAGCTCATGTGGTTCTTAACAATAGTAATTGTAATATCTCTCGTCGGTGCGGCCGGATTTACATATTATGCGCTCAACAGCATAGAAAAAGAGTTCAATGAAATCAAAGAGAGTTCCATTGATACATCTCTGACTATCTATGATATAGAAAAAAGAATGAACTACATCAGCAGAAATGACAGAGATGTCATGCTTGGCGGTGATATTGAAAAAGACAAAAGAGAACTCAGAGAAAATATCAGTGCAATTGCAGAAAACTTCAAAAAACTTGAAAAAGTTTCCAAAAACGGTTCCAACGAAGCACTTCTGAAAAAAGCAAAATATTCAACGCTGAAATTTATCAATGAAGCATACAAATATATAGACTCTTTAAGCACCCATGATATTAAAAACAACAAAGAAGACATTTACCACGTATATCATCAGAAGCTCTCACCTTTGGCTGTAGAGTCACGAAAATATTTTAAAACATTTGTAAAAAATAAAAAAGAACAGTTTAATAGAGACATGAAAGCCATGAAAAGTGCTATAACATTTTACAAACTGTTTGTACTTGGCTCTAGTCTCCTTATTATCGTTATCTTATTTTTACTCACTACAAAAATCAGAACCTCCATAGTTTCAGGTATTAATAGATTCAAATGCCTGATAGAGACTGCTTCCAATGGTGATTTCAGCAAAAAGAATGAAATCAGAACACAGGGAGACACCGAACTTGATGCGATGGGCAAAGCTCTTAAAATTCTTATAGAGCACACTGAAAATATGATTCATGAAGTAAATACTGCTATAACAAATGCCTCCCAGGGTGACTTTTCCAAACCTATCTCTACTGAAGGAATGCACGGAGAGTTCCTGGTTGCTATCAGAAATGTCAGTAAAAGTATAGATTTTATGCGTGAACAGTATCAAAAAGCACAAAGAGACTCTTTTAACTCAAAACTGAGTGTCAAAAGCGTCAATGTGTCCGAATCTCTTACCGTTATTCAAGCTGATTTAAAAACAAATATAGAAAAAATCAAAGAAGTGACACATGCTACAGATTCTGCTGCAAAACTTGCAAATGACTCTCGGTCAAATATTAACACTGTTGTCAGTGGACTGCATGAACTCAATGAACAGGTAGGCACAAACCATGCAAACATAGATGAACTGGCTTCACAAACAAACAATATCACATCAGTCATCGAACTTATTACTGATATCGCAGATCAGACAAATCTTTTAGCGCTTAATGCTGCCATAGAAGCAGCCCGTGCGGGTGAACATGGCAGAGGATTCGCAGTTGTAGCAGATGAAGTCAGAAAACTGGCAGAACGCACACATAAAGCGACAAGTGAAATTTCGATATCCATAAAATCACTGCAGCAGGGAATGAGTGAAATTCAGACAAGTTCCGAACTGATGAAAGAGACAGTAGATGCCTCTACTGCTAAAATAGAAGAGTTTGAAACGACGCTCATTGAACTGAGTGATTCTTCAACAAAAATTGTAGACCAGTCATACTATATGGAGAACAGTATATTTATTGTACTGGCAAAAATAGACCACATTTTATATAAATCAAGAGCATATAACTCCTTGATATCTTTGAAAAAAGTACTCAAAGCAGTCTCTTCTCATGAATGTAATCTTGGAAAATGGTACGACCATGAAGGAAAAGAACGATTCAGCAATACTCCGGCTTATCCGCAAATAGCACAACCGCATAATATTGTCCATACAAATGCAAACAAAAACCTTGCATTCCTTGATAAACCAAACGCGCAAGAAGAAGTATTGGAACATGCTCAGGATATTTTACACAACTTCGAAGAGATGGAAAAAGCATCAGAAGAACTCTTTAGACTTCTTGACACAATGCTGAGTCAAACACAAAAAGAAGAATAAGCTCTTTGTTTACTCCCACTCCTCATATTTGGAGTGAGAGTGCTTGTCTTTTTTATACCGTTTGGCATTCTTGCTTTTCTCCAACTGGTTTATACTGTAAAGCAGTTCTTCTTTAATATTGTCAATATCTTCATCAGAATCTTTATAGCCTATCATTTTTTTTACAAGCTGTTGCAGATCCTGCAGTTCTCCCTTATACAGTTGCACCTCTTCTACCCGATTGAGCAGTTTCAGTGCATTGTCAATCTTTTTATTGTACTTTTCATTGTCCAGGGCATCACTGTTTAGCAAGTAGGACAAAATACTTTTTTTAAATCTTTCCAGTGCTCGGATATACCGAAGCCTGTTTGCATTCTCGATTGCTTTTTTAGATGCTGCCATTGTAAGCCTATTATTTATTTATGAGTATAATTATACAAGAGATTTCTAAGAACTCGAACAATATTTGGAGAAAATACCATGAAAAAAACAATTTTACTGCTGATGCTCTTTACACTGTCCTTAATGGCAGAGGTAAAAAATGAATATATTTCACAAGAACTGCTCAAGCAAAATATTCCTATCGTAGATATCAGAACACCGGGAGAGTGGAAAGAGACAGGTCTTTTAAAAGGTGCAATTCCTATCATGTTTTGGGATGCAGGAGGAAACTATGATGCAAGAAAATTTTTAAATGAATTACATAAAAAAGTTGATACGACAAAACCTTTTGCCCTTATCTGCCATACAGGTAGCAGAACTTCCATAGTTGCGCCGTGGCTTGCAAAAGAGTTTGGGTACAAAGTAATCAATCTCAAGGGTGGAATGGAGTATGCAACCAAAGGGTTGCATATTAAAACAGTACCCTACAGGCAATGAGCCGATTAAAGACAGTTTTAAAATTTCTTCTTTTTCTGACACTCCGAATTGTGATAACATTCGGAGTGCTTGGATTGCTGATTTTTCTTCTGTGGGGTGTTCTTTATCTTATTTTTTACTAAATCCGAATCAGAGTAATGATTTTATAACATTACTGACCCCCTGATGCAGATTATAATTGGCTATTGGAAAGTCCAGACTTTCATTTTCCAAATTCACCGTATACCTGCTTAAATATGTCCCTAACTCACTCAAGTCTATCGGTGTGTACTGCTCACATTTCTCTTCCTCAAGTTTTGTCCGTACTAATTTATTTGCCTCATTAGAGTGTGCAAGGGTAAAAGCCAGTGTTTTCAAACTCAAAAAATCGCTCCATCGAAGGAAAATCTCGGGAGTCAGCGTCTCTATATACTCCCCCTCCGGTGTAAACAACAGATCCTTGTCCCGCAAAGGAACCAGTACCGATAAAATCGCACGGGAAAAAGGAGCTACTTTATCAGTCCAAAACGGTGACTCATTTCTTGTTTTGAGCTCTTTTTCGATTTCATTTACTATCGTATCTACACTTTCATTTTTAAAAAGTTCATATGTTTTTTGTTTCATACCCTCATCCATGTAATATTTTTTATAATCATACACTTTTAGTATATAATTTCACATTTAAAAAGGAGCAATAGTATGAAATTACATAAAAGTCTTATCACAAACCTCACTGCACTCTCTCTTGTTGGAATATCTTTTATAGTGCCTTTATACAAAGAAGCTTTATTATATGCGGGTCTGTTTGCACTCTCCGGTGCCTTGACAAATCAGTTGGCAATTCATATGCTCTTTGAAAAAGTGCCTTTTTTGTATGGTTCCGGTGTTATCGTTGAGAGATTTGAAGCATTTAAAAGTGCTATAAAAAATCTTATCATGAATGAATTTTTCACAAAAGAACAGCTGGAAAAGTTTTTTGCCAATGAAGAAAAAAAGATAAACCTTGTACCTATCATAGAAGAGACAGATTTTACACCCGCTTTTGATGCTTTAAGCAAAACAGTAATGGAGTCCTCTTTTGGTGGCATGTTAGGAATGTTCGGCGGAGAAAATGCCTTGAGCACTTTAAAAGAACCCTTTACAAACAAACTCAAATCAGCAGTCGTAAAAATAGTCACATCTAAAGCATTTAATGACACCCTGCAGCACCACCTTAGCCATTCATCCTTAAATGACGATATGATACAATCAATCGAACGGGTTGTTGATGCAAGACTGAGTGAACTGACACCTCAAATGGTTAAAGATATCGTACAAAAAATGATACACGAACACCTTGACTGGCTGGTTGTCTGGGGTGGTGTATTTGGAGGATTTATTGGACTACTAAGTTCTTTTATACTATAGAAGTTGCAACAACTTCTATAGCTACATCATCGCCTACACTCAACACATCGCCTGCTCTTATTTTGGCACGTTTGCGCAGCTCAACTTCACCGTTACGCACTACATATCCATCTGCAACAATCATTTTTGCCTGTGCGCCGCTGTCTACAAGGTCTAACACTTTTAATAATTTATACAGCTCTATATACTCATCTTTTAACTCAAATTTCATCTACTCTCCTCTTTATAATTTTCAGTTTTTCTGACCGTGACAATTTTTTTATTTCATATTCACGCTTTGAAGCACTGCTTCTGTCTGTATGTTCTTCATTATATACCAATCTTACCGGTCTTCTGATTTTAGTATATTTTGCACCTTTTTCTGAATGGTTATGTTCAGAAATTCGTCGTTTTAAATCTGTTGTTATTCCTGTATAGAGGCTATTATCACTACATTGTAAAATATATACATAATATACCATTTATACATCCTTTCATCAAACTATATCATAACTACAGTATCATTTTGTAACAATTTCTTAAAAATATATGAATTTAGTTGTAAATAACAAAAAGTTATAATATAATAAAGACTTAATTTATCACAAATTGGTCACTTTTTTTTAATACAGGAAAAGAACATGGAAAAACAAAAAGTAATAATAGTCGAAGATGATGAAATCACATCACTTAACTTAAATATGTCTTTACAAAAGCACGGATACAGTGTAGTGGCGATGTGTGATAACGCTCCTATGGCAAAAAGTAAAATAGCTACACACAATCCGGATGTCATCATTATTGATATCTCTTTACAAGAAAGCAATGACGGAATCGAACTTGCAAAAACTATAAAAGAAAAATATGATATTCCTTTTATTTATCTCACTTCATACAGTGATGATGACATTATTGCCCAGGCAAAACTTACTGAACCCTACGGATATATTGTAAAACCTTTTGACCCCGGGTCTTTGCATGCAACTATTCAAATGGCTTTGTTCAAATACCAACAGGAAAATGAAAGAAAAGAGAATATCAATTCACTCAAAGTAGATAAACTGAACCTGGAAAAACTACTCTATTCCAAGCGTTCACAAGACAAGCCAATTGTTCCGTTCGGTGGTGGTGATTACCATCTTGACATCAGTATATGCGAAACCTTTTACAAAGGGAAAAAGATCAAGCTTACCAAAAAAGAAAATGCTTTTTTGCGCCTTCTTGTTGCCCAACTTGGTTTAGTTGTGTCGTTTGAGCAGGCAATGAACTATGTCTGGGATGAGCACGGTGCTACAGAAAACAGTGTAAGAACACTGGTGTGGAGACTGCGAAACAAACTTGAAACAGACATTATAAAAAATGCCTCAGGAATTGGCTATTATATAGAAGATTAGTTTATTTTAATGGATGCAATCTTTTCTTTTATTTCTTTCAGGGTTTGTTCATAATTATAGTCTGCATTTTCAAGTTTTGCCATTCTTTCCATTTCAGTTGCATTTTTTTGTAAAATTTCAATTCTGAAATTTCCGCTTGACCCTTTAATACTGTGGGCCAGAAGTGCTGTTTTTTTATAATCTCTTGCAGCAACCGCCTTTGCCAAGTCACTCAGAGTCGTTTTCATTTTTTTTGATAAAAAGTGTCAAAAGCATAATAAGTTCATCTTCATTCAACATCAACTCTTTCATCAGTTTCTTGGCATCCAACCCTGTAATCTTTTGGTTGTCTGTGGAAGATATATCTGTTTTATCCTCCTGTATAACACTGTAGGAATCCAGTTTCAGATATGCCATAAAAACACGTTCCAACTCTTTTAAAACCAGAGGCTTCCCTAAAAATGTGTCAAATCCGTTCAGTAAATCTCTCTCTTTACTCCTCCCCTTTAACACATTAGCTGTCAGGGCAGAGATTGGCGTATGACTTAAACCGTTTTTTTCCTCATATTCGATAATTTTAATGACAGCATCGGTTCCGTTCATAACAGGCATCTGTTCATCCATAAGAATCAAATCATATTTGTTTTTTTGATACAGTGCAACCGCTTCTTTTCCATTGTGAGCCAAATCAAATGTCAAGCCATATCTGTTGAGAACAATCTTCATTAACTCCTGGTTTGCCTCATTGTCCTCAGCAACCAAAATATGTCCCTTAAATCTGTTGGATATTTTTTTATTATGGATTAATGACAATTCAGGATTGAGCAACTCATTGAAATGTTTATGAATTTTTGAACAATACAGAGGAAAACTCATCGCTTTGATATGCGCATAGTGTTCATAAGTATCATACTCTTTGCTCATAAGTGCTATATATTTTTTTGAAGAGTATATAATCTCTTTTTGTATGTTTATATCGCATGTTTCATGTACAAATATACATATGTCAAATTCGCACTCAAGTGTCTCTACAACACTGATGTTCATCGCAAAAATTTCAGCATACTTCAAAAAAGATTCATGTCGAAAATCTAAAACTTTGTCTTTTACATACAGTACCATTTTTAGTTTCTGAAAATCGCTGATATCTTTAAATGCCTGACACTCATTATTTTGCACTGCAACAGGGATATCGAGCCAAAAGGTACTGCCCTCTCTCACTTGTGATTCTACATGAACACTTCCATTCATCAACTCTGCAAGCTGGTGTGATATACACAGGCCTAGACCCGTTCCCTCTTTGTTGTTGTTTTGGCTAAACTGTGCCTGTGTAAATGCAACAAATATACTTTCCATATCTTTTTCGTTTATGCCGACTCCGTTGTCTGTCACACTGATTTTGAGTTGATTGTTATGACAGCTTGCTTCAACCTTTATCACACCACCTTCAGGTGTAAATTTTATGGCATTACTTAAAAAATTTGAGACTATCTGTTGAATTCGAAGGACATCCCCAAACAACTCTTTTGGAATACGAGGATCTATAAAAGAAGTAATGGTGATATTTTTTGAATTTGCACTGGCTACAAAAAGCTCCATCGTATGGCTTAGCTCTTCATGCAGAGAAAAAATCTTTGGTTCAATCGTAAACTCACCGCTTCTCAGTTTTGAAAAATCCAAAATATCATTGATAATACTCAGTAAGTTTTCGCCGCTGCTTAATATAATATCCAAATAATTTCTATGTTTATTGCTAATATCTTCATCCATCAAAAGATTTACAAACCCTAAAATAGCATTTAAAGGCGTGCGAATTTCATGAGACATATTGGAAAGAAAGTACTCTTTTGCCTGAGAAGCACGCAGCGCTTCCTGTCTTGCGTCAATAAGCTTTTGAAAAATACTGTCTGTATAATATTTTAAAATACCTTTAAAATTTTTATCAAAAATATAAGAAATTTCTTCAAAGATCTCTTTTGAATTTATCTTCGCATCATAAGTGAACTCTACCATAGAACGGCGAAAATTGCTGCATATCTCAAACAACTCGTCTGCACTGATTTCACGATGTTTCAAATAGGCCAAAAACTCCTGCATAACAGGACAGTCACCGATATCTCTCTCACCCGCGATTACGCCCATAAAGTAGTCAAATACACCGCTGGCATATTTTTCTACAAATTCTTTTTCATCTATCTTATGTAAATGAAGTATCTCTTTTACAGAAGCATACGATATCCATTGCTGCAGTATATCTGACTTTGAAGATACAAATACCCCTTTTACTGCTCTTAAATGGATGCTGCCTTCTTTCATTGTTATACCATTATCTTACATGTAACAAAAAGTATGACGCAACTGTAATAACAGACAGTTTTACCAAAGATATTGCAGTTGTTCCGACAATATTGCCTAACTGGCAGCTACTGCATGCGACATAAAGTTTTCCTTCATACTGGGCATAAAAAAAGTAAACTATATTTAAACCAAGGACTCCGTATATCGTATACATTTGATATGTCCATAAAGTCTGTAACGTCTGCTCCTTCTCAATAAAAAAAGATGCTACAAGCGGAAGAAGCATAAAGAACATAACAATATTTATCAGTTTCAAAATTTTGTCTCTGAAAAAGACCGTAGGACAGTAATCGGCATTTGTAGTATTTATACCGTTTTCTAAACTTTTTTCAAACTTCTCTTTTTCTTCTTTGGACATTTTTTGCACAAAAGTAGCGCCAAAAGTATAGTCTATTTTTCGCTGAATTCTTACAGAAAAATCTCCGCTTGCCTGCAGTGACTTATCATTTCCGTTTCTGTCTTGATAGACAACACTGATAGTTTCAAAGCGTTGTATCTGTGCTGTTTTTCCAGGATAATACAGTGTTGATTCTGTAGTAGTAACACTCCCCCTATGGTTTATCAACCGGGGGTTTATCATCTCTATCAGCTTTCCTTCATCATCTTTTACAATAATCAGGTTATAGTAACTCCCGATTTGATAAGCACTCAAAGCATCCAAATTATTTTCATTGATAGTATCTTTGAGATCTTCTATCAAGGCAAACAATTCATCATCAAATTTTCTTACATCAACGGCATACTCTACACTAAGAGGTGTTGGATGTTTTATAATCTCTCTTACCATTGTTTTTTGTACCTTATACTAGAAAGAGTCTTGAATAAAATTTCAAGACTCTTCTTGTTAGTGACTCTTACCTACAACTATAATCATTTTTATATTGATTATTATAAATCTGATAAACTGCCAGATTACACAAGTACGCATTTTTCTAGCAAATGCTCCCGGTATCATTGTTAAAGTAAACTTATCATTTTTTTGAAAATTTACTTCCTCTTCAACTTGTTTTATTTCACTCATAATCTCTCCTCTTTTTTTATTCTGGAATTAATGTCCAACCTGGATTTAGTTTTGCTTTATAGATAAACAGATAGTGCAATATATGTTTTATCCAGTGTCCCGCAAGCCCTATTTCACCAAATGTATAATCTGTATCACGCCCTGTTCCCGGATATTTTTCAAAGTCAGGAACAACAGGGTAAACTGTCATCGCAGCAGCAGTACCGTCAAAGACACCTTTACCGGCACTTGCAACACAGGCAGCACCCATTTCAGCCATAGAAGCTTCATGTAAATGAGCATTTTCACCTTTTGTCATCAAATCACAAACTGAATGTGCAACCGCTTTACCGATGATACCAGAAGGCATACCAGTTCTAGGCGGTGTAGGATTAATCGGTGTTCCGTTTGGAGATTTCATCGGTTTAGAAATAATATGCGGCGGAGCAAAAGCAATACCTGCAGCAAACATATTTTTATATGTAGGATTTTGGTATGTTCTTGGCCAGTCACTTGCTTTCCACTCTTCGTATGGTTTTGGCGTATAGTCCGCATCCACTTTCATGAAACCGTTTGGAGCAAATACCGTATCAGTAATATCTTCACCGGCTTTGTTATAGGCTTTTAAACCAACACCCGCAAAAGGAGGAATAAGCATTGCAAAATCAAACTCTTCTTCACCGGTTGAACCGTCAAGCAGTTCATACTCAACTTTTCCTGCTTCTACTTTGCTTGTATGCGCACCGATGAGCCAGTCAACATCTCTTTCGGCAAAAAGAGATTCTGCAAACAGTTTGGAAGAAACAACATATCCCCCAACTTTCATATGCAGTCCGCCCATCCCGAAGTCACCAAGAAAAGATTCGTTAGAGATCCATTTCATATCGGCCATGTCACGAACACCGGCTTTTCTAAGTTCATGCTCAATATTGAAAATATACTCAAATGCAGCCCCCTGACATGTACACATGCCGTGTCCAGTTCCTATCAGGAATTTTTGACGGGTTCCGCCTTTCATTTTTTCAATGGCTTCATTTAATTTTTCTGCAGCATGTACCGCATGGTCAGCCGTACAGACAGAAACAGTATGCTCGCCCAGTTGACTGCCTTCGCCTAAACCTGGAGTAGCTCCGAAATTCAGCTTTGGTCCTGTCGCATTGACAATATAATCATACTCTATATTTTCAGTCTGTCCTGCTTTATCCGCACTTGTATACTCAATAGTAACAAAAGGTTTATCACTTGACTGCGAACCTTCCGGGTTTAAAGAGACTGCTTTTGCCTGACGATAATCAATACCCGCTTTTGCGTAAACAGGTGCTAAATCAAATGTCACATCCTCTTTTTTCATTTGGCCGACACCCACCCAGATGTTTGACGGAATCCAGTTCCACTTGGCATTTGGAGTGACAACAACAACTTCATGATCTGAGCCTAACCATTTTGCAGCGAATGTAGCTGTTGTATGCCCAGCAACACCACCACCTAATACAACTAATCTTGCCATATAATTTTCCTCTATAATTTAAGTTCTTGGTAACTTTATCAAAATAATATCACAATGTTATCACATGATTTTCTTTCTTTTTTGCATAAATTTTAAAAGCAAAAGAGACAACAGCCTGCAAATGCCTAAAACAGGGCATTTGTAAAAACAGTAACTCTGTAAATTAAGTTTATTTTAATATTTTGTCAATAATTTCAAAACTGTTTTTTGAAAGCCCCTGTGTAGAAATTACACGCGAGAGTTCTTTTTTTATCAAATCTTGATTATGTTTGTTCATTTTATCACAGACTTTAAAAGCACCGCAGAGCCCTGAAGCTATTTGCGGATTGATTTTATCTATTTCTATGATTTTGTCAGCCAGAAATTTATACCCACTTCCGTCTTTAGCATGAAAATGTTTATGGTTTCGCGCGAAAGAACCGACTAAAGAGCGGACAAGATTAGGTACTTTTTCATCATACACTTTGTCTCTTTGAAGTTTCTCAACACGTTCAAGCACATCATAACGGCTCGAAGATGCCAAAATTGCAAAATATTTGTTCATGACGAGTGTTTCATCTTTATATCTGTTATAAAAATCCTGCAGTGCAACTTCAGCATACGATACATGTAAGTTTTCCAAAACATCCAAAGCAACAATACGGTCAGTCATAGTGAGTGATTCTTCATACTGTTTTTGTGCCAACTCTGCGACCTCATCATTTTTCAGTATGGAAAGAATTTTCAATGCTCTGTTTTTTATGGCTCGTTTTGCAATATATTTTGCCTCTAAGCTTGCTGATGCAGGCAGATGATTTTGCTTATAAATATCTAACAACTTCTCTTTGTATTTTTGTGCTATATGCAACAACAGTTTATCCTGTGCATCATATATCGCGTCAAAATCTATCTCTTTTTGTAGTTGCATAACTGCTGAAACAGACGGCAGTTCCAAAAGCAGTGCTTTGTAAGACAAATCAACATCCAAATCAAGCAAATGTCCATATGCATCTACAAAATCATCATTGATGGCACTGGACTCTATAATTTCACTGATTGTCCGGAGTGCAAAATTCTGTGTTGCCTCATACTGCGTAAAACTGTTTGTGTCATACTTCATTAAAAAAGCAAATTGAGCCTCACCATACTCAACAATTATTGGTACGGAAAAATCCCGATTTATGGAAAGTACAGGTTTTTCTTTTAAATTCTCAAATACAAAAGTTTCACTTTCTTTCGATATTATCAAAGTTTTTGCCAAAATCTCACTGCCATCTCTATCTAAAAGCCCCATCTTTAAAGGGTAATAACAGGGCTTTTGTTTTTTTCCGTCAACATCATCCGGAATTTTTTGTGTTAATAATATGCTATATGTCCCATTTTCAAAAGACTCCTTTACATGTAAACGCGGTGTACCGCTTTGTTTGTACCATCTTTTAAAAAGTTCCAAGTCAAAATCACCGCATTCATGCATCGCCCATAAAAAGTCATCAGTTGTAACCGCCTGTCCGTCAAAGGTTTCAAAATACAAATCCATCGCCTGTCTGTAGTTTTTCTCACCCAAAAGTGTATAAACCATGCGTATCACTTCTGCACCCTTTTCATAGACCGTAGCCGTGTAAAAATTGTTCATAGATATATAAGACTCCGGCTGAATAGGATGGCGTGTCGGTGAAGCATCTTCGACAAACTGTCTTTCTCTGAGTGCTTTTACATCTTCAATGCGTTGTACCTGTGCTGAATTCATATCTGCCGAAAAGCACTGGTCGCGAAAAACTGTCAGTCCCTCTTTAAGTGTGAGTTGAAACCAGTCTCTACATGTAATGCGGTTGCCTGTCCAGTTGTGGAAATACTCATGCGCTATCACACTCTCTATTCCCATAAAATTGGCATCAGTGGCTGTATCGGTATCTGCCAGTACATAGGCGGAGTTAAAAATGTTGAGTCCCTTGTTTTCCATTGCACCCATGTTAAAACTGTCAACTGCTACAATATTGTAAATATCCAAATCATAGGCACGCCCGTATTTCTCTTCATCCCATTTCATAGAGGCTTTAAGCGAGTGCATGGCATGATGACACTTCTGCTCGTTTCCCAAATCACAGTAAATATTTAACGCGACTTTATTGCCTTGTATTGTTGTAAATTCATCACTTATACTGCCAAGATTCCCTGCCACAAGCGCAAAAAGATACGAAGGTTTTGGATGCGGGTCATGCCAGGTTACCCCATGGCGTTCTTTGAAATCTTCATGACATTTAATTTTATTGCCGTTACTGAGTAAAACAGGATACTTCTTTTTGTCTGCAAGAATCGTCGTTGTAAACAGACTCATAATATCAGGACGGTCAAGGAAAGGTGTAATACTTCTAAACCCCTCAGGCTCATTTTGGGTACAAAAAATATCGCCTGATTTATACAGCCCTTCAAGTTCTGTATTGTCTTGCGGATATATTTTGTTTTTTATTTTTATCTCAAACGCATCAGGAACATTGAGAACAGTGAGTTTTTCCTCTTCGATAATATAGCGGCTCTCCTGCAACTTTAAATCATTTAAAGAAAGCTCTAAAAGTTCCAGATTCACAGCATCAAGTGTTAAATCATTCACACTTGCATCTGTTTTTTTTATCTGCATAGTGTTTGTAACAAATGTCTCTTCTTCAAATAATTCAAACAGCAAATCAACACTCTCAATTGCATAGGCGGGCTTTTTATAATCTTTTAAATATTTTGCTTTTACTTCTGTATTCATTATTACTCTTTTATTTTTAATACTGATATTTTACTTAAATTTTCCATGAAAATTCATTAATTTTAAAGTATAAGAAAGTTTTATACAATATAATTCCACATGTTCAATTCAAAATTAATAAATTTCAAAAACTTACTTATTTTTATCCTCATATATACACTCTTTTTCTTTCTTTACAGGTTATACTCTTACAGTACGGCTGAAAAAGCCTTGCATGCAAATATTAGACAAGAGCTGCTCCATGGTGCAAACAGTGTCCCTTTGATTCTGAAAAGTACCTATCATGATGATAATTTGCTTGCAAACAAGCCTACGTATGCACAAGATTTTGAAAATATTAAAAATCTTACTCAGTTTATCCGCAATACCCGTCTTGCCTATGTATACTCCTTCATCCGGGATAAAAACAATATCATCAGATTTTCAAGTTCAAGTGCCAAAGAAAAAGATTTGGAACAAAACAGCAGTGACATCTACTCTTTTGATACATATACAGACCCGCAACTGCAAGAGCTTTTTAACACGACAAACTTCAACCAACCTCTTTTTAATCATTCAAAAGACAAGTGGGGAGACTTTTACAGTGTCTACATACTTAAACAGACAAAAAACGGTAAAAAATATGTTGTCGGTGCCGATTACAATATTCAAGACATCATCACACTCAAACATATACTTTTAAGTAAAATTCTGTATCTGATTGTCCCTGTATTTTTTATCATTCTGTTTTATATGTTTTTCAACTTCATCGTTGTCAAACGCTTAAACAGTATTGTGAAACAAAAAACAGACGAAATTAAAAAGGCTTACAATGTTGATGCACTTACCCAGCTTGAAAATGCCAAAAAACTTGTTTATGACTTAACTAAAAACCACAATGGCACTCCCTTTTTTATTGCCATTTTGGATATTGAACATTTTGGTATGCTGAATGATATTTACGGTTATGCCTACGGAAATGAATATCTGAGATATGTTGCAAAACTGCTGCAAAAAAACATCCCTGTAGACCTGAAACTGTATAAACTCCATGCAGACTTGTTTTGCATAGTCAACACACAGACAATGGCGGTAAAAACATTTATGCAAAAAACAGAAGATATACTCTCTGCTCTGCATCAACAAAAATTTACCTGTGAGGGATACAAAACTACACTCAGCATGAAAGCCGGTATAGGAGAAGTTGTAGAGAGTTCCAATCCGTTTATTCATGCCGAAATAGCCTTGAAATTTGCAAAACAGCACAATATGCTCTTAGCCCTGTATCATGAAAATATGAATCACAACAAAAAAAACAAACGTATTTTGGATGATATAGATTATGCCCTGCAATATAACAAAGTCTACAGCTACCTGCAACCCATATATGATGTCAAGCAGCACAAAATCATCAAATATGAAACACTTATGCGTATCGAGAGGCAAAACGGAGAGATTGTTGCGCCCTGGTATTTTCTGGATGTAGCCAAAAAGACACCTCTTTATCATAAACTCTCTCTGCAAATGTTTACACAGGTTATTCAAATAGCCAAAAAGAACCCTTCTTTAAGCTTTTCTTTTAATATTTCCGCTTTGGATATTCAAAATTCAGAATTCTGCGAAGCCATTTTCACACAGGCAGTCCAAGAAGATATTGCCGGACAGTTAACCTTGGAGATTTTAGAAAGTGAGGAGTTTGACAATTTTGATGCACTCTGTGAATTTATACAAAAAGCAAAAGATGCCCGAATCACAATTGCCATGGATGATTTTGGAAGCGGATATTCCAATCTTTCAAATGTTATCAAACTGAATCTCAATTATCTTAAAATTGACGGTTCCATAGTCAAATATATTGCATCAGACATACATTATGAAAAACTCTTTAAAAATATTATCAATTTGGCAAAAGAGCTTGACCTTATAACCATTGCCGAGTATATAGAAGACGAGACAATACAAAACAAGGCTATAGAACTTGGGATTGATATGCTCCAGGGCTATCATATAGGAAAGCCTCTGCCAAATATTCTAGACTAGTCCCTCTTGGTTGTCTTACGCTTTTTTGGATTTCGTTTCGTCTGTATGCCTGTGGTATTTTTACTGTAGTGACGAACTCGTTTACTTTCAGGTTTTTTATGTTCCGCCTTGAGTTTGACTTCGTCCACATCTTTTCTTCGTATCGTAGGATCCGGTTCAAAACCCTCGACCACTTCCTGGGGAATTTTTTGTCCTATGAGCTTTTCGATGTCTTTTATGTCATATTTTTCATAAATATCAATGAGAGAGATTGCCTCACCTTCGCGTCCGGCACGCCCTGTACGCCCTACTCTATGAACATAATCCTCCGGGATTGAAGGCAATTCGTAGTTAATGACATAGGGCAACTCTTCTATGTCCAAACCGCGTGAAGCAATATCGGTTGCCACCAATACTCTTGTTTTGCCCTCTTTAAACTGTTTGAGTGTTTTTAAGCGGTTTGCTTTTGTTCTGTCTCCGTGAAGAATCCCGCATTTTAGTCCGTCTTTTTGCAGTTCTTCAAAAAGTCTGTCGGCACTTGCTTTTGTTCTTGTAAAAACCAAAACCTGAGGAAAGTTTCTAGACCCTATCAAATACGCCAACAGTTCAGCTTTTCTCTCAGTATCCACAAGATAAGCCACCTGATTGATTGTATCTACGGTTGTGTTCTTTTTCGCCGTTTCGATAAACGCCGGTTTGGTCAAAATAAGTTTGGAGAGCCTGCGTACCTTGTCACTGAATGTTGCCGAAAAAAGAAGTGTCTGGTGTCTCTTTGGCATAAGCGGATGAATTTTTCGGATATCTTTGGTAAAACCCATATCCAACATTCTGTCTGCTTCATCAAGCACAAAAATCTCCACATCTTTGAGACTCAAACCGTTTTCTATATGTTCAAGCAAGCGTCCGGGTGTTGCAATAACAATCTCCGTTCCCTTTTTCAAGGCTTCACGCTGCTTTTGCAAATCTTTGCCGCCAACCAGAATTGTTGTCCGAATCTCCATATATTTTGATAAATCCGAAATATCATCATGTATCTGTATACTCAACTCTCGTGTAGGAGAAAGTATAACAGCACGGACTCCTTTGCCCTGCACAGGTTTTCTCAGTTTTTGCAGTATCGGCAAAACAAAAGCAGCTGTCTTGCCTGTTCCTGTCTGTGCTGTGGCAAAAACATCTTTTTTTGCCAGTACCAAGGGGATAGCCCTTGTTTGCACCAGAGTAGGCTCTGTATAGCCCAAATCCTTTATAGCATCCAGTAACGGCTTAAAAACTCCCAGCTTTTCAAATGACATTTTCTTCCCTCAATTAATATATCTAATTTTACCATATTTTCTCCCCTTTCTATCACATTTTGTTTATAAATCAGATAATAAAATTTAATAGCTGTTTCAGCAATACTTGTGATAAATTTGTGATATAATTACTGAAAAATTAAAAGTTAACGAATGATTCAAGCCTATAAACATTATTTACATATACTACTTAACACTGAACAGGTCAGTGAAGATGAACTCAAAGAAGCGTCTATTATTATAGTGCCGATGATTATAGGGCCCGTAAGTCTTGTCTGGGCTCTTATTTATATCGCTTTTGAACAGTATATTCCGGCACTTATTCCTCTTTTTTACTCTTGTGTCTCATTTGTAAACCTTTGGTGTTACAAGCGAAATAAAAATTTGTTAATCGTTCAGAGAGTCCAAATGTTACTGGTTCTTATTTTACCGTTTCTGCTCATGTGGACCCTAGGAGGCTTCGCGCAGGGAAGCTATGTCATGATTTGGGCATTTTTTGCCCCTATAGCCTCGCTTATTCATGAAAAGGAGCAAAAGTCTCAGTACTGGCTCTACTCATTTGTAGCTCTGGTTGTGTTGTCAGTCGTCATAGACCCTATTCTTATCACACATTACAATCACACCATACCACCCCTTGCACAGGAAGTTTTTTTCTTTTTGAATGTTACTGCCGCTTTGTGCGGTATATATCTTTTACTCAAATATTTTATTCGTAAAACAGATATCAACACAAAAGAAAAACTCAAAGAAAAACACAATGAACTCATGGAATATACCCAGGATGAGTTAACCAAAATGTTTTACACAGATTCTCTGACAGGTTTGCCAAACAGAAGGGCATTGATAGAAGCAAAAAAGGAGATAAACAATTTCTCGCTTCTTTTGATAAATATAGATACTTTCAGTCAGATAAATGATCTTTATGGTGAAAAATTCGGAGACAAGGTTCTTATAAAATTTTCTGAATTTTTGCAGGAAAATCTTAAAAAAAATCCGGAATGTAAACTCTTCAGACTCAGTGGTGACGAGTTTGTTTTACTCTCCAAAGAGAAAAACCGCGACACTCTCAAAAACAATCTCACAAAACTTATAGACGAAATACACAAACATCCTCTTACCATTGAAGACCATGACATCTATTTAAACATAACAGTCGGTATCTCTTTTGAAGAGACAGAACTTCTCCTGCCTACAGCAAATATGGCACTCAAACTTGCAAAAAAAGAGTCAAAAAACATCGTTTTTTACAATGATGAAGCCTCACTCAACGAAGAATATGAAAATAATCTAAAATGGATTCAGGAGATAAAAGATGCCATTTTGGAGAACAGAATCATTATGTTTTTTCAACCTATTATGGACAACAAAACGCGTACAGTCACCAAATACGAATCACTGATACGGCTTGTAGACAAGAAAGGAAACATTGTAACACCATGGCACTTTCTGGAAATTGCAAAAAAAGCCAAACTTTATAAAAAACTGACAAAAATTGTCATCAGAAAGAGTTTTGAAGCGTTTAAAGACAATACCTATGATTTTTCCATTAATTTAACCATCGAAGACATTCTGGATCACAATATGAATGAATATATTTTTCAAATGCTGCAAAACTATGGCATAGGAGAGAGAGTTATTTTTGAAATTGTCGAGAGTGAAAGTATAAAAAACTTTGACACCGTTGAACGCTTTATCAAGAAAGTGAAATCCTACGGATGCCGTATTGCCATAGATGATTTTGGCACAGGGTACTCAAACTTTGAATACCTGATGAAACTGCAGGCAGATTTTATCAAAATAGACGGCAGCATTATCAAGTCTATTCTGAACAACAAAAGTTCGGAAGTTTTGACCTCCGTCATCATTTCCTTTGCCAAAGAGATGAATATAAAAACAATAGCAGAATATGTTGAAACAAAAGAGATACATGAAAAACTCATAGAAATGGGTGTAAACAAATCGCAGGGTTATTATATAGACAAACCGAGTGCAGACCTGCACTAAAACATTTTTCACTGCTGTTTATAAGTTCTCTCCTGCTATAATCCGGAACAAATTTATCGAAAACAAGTACAGAGATGATAAGAAAAACTTTAAAAAAAACCTCCAAACATAAAAAACTCAAAGATCTGATAAAAAAATATAAAATACCCCCAGAGTATCTTGCAACAAACCGTAAAATGATTTCACGCGGTGTACTTATAGGTCTCTTTATAGCATTTATCCCTATGCCCATGCAGATGGCGGCTGTTTTGCTTTTTGTTCCCTTTGTAAGATTCAACGTGCCTGTAGCCCTTGCAATGTGCTGGCTGAGCAATCCTTTGACAATGCCCCCAATGTACTATATGGAATACCTGACCGGTTCTTTTTTGCTCGGCATACAACCGGAACCTGTACAAATGACACTGGAGTGGTTTTCAAACAATTTGGACAATATTTTTATACCTCTTTATTTTGGCACTGCAATATATTCTGTTTTTGGTTCACTTGCAGGATATTTTTTAGTAAACTTTCTTTGGAAACAATCTGTTGAAAGAGACAAAAAGAAACATTATTCAGACAGGTAAACTGCTTTGCTTTTGCAAGGCTTAAACCTTTTGACTCTTTTTATAACTCCACACTATAAAACCTAATCCTGCAATGAAAAAAGGAATGCTGAGCAGCTGCCCGGTTGTCAAATCAATGCCTAAAGAATAGTCAGCCTGTCGAACTTTGACAAACTCTATCAAAAATCTTGCACTGAAAACCAAAACAAGAAAAAGTCCAAACAAAAAGCCCTTTTGCAGTTTCTTGTAGTTTCTTTTATAGATAAACACCAACACAAAAAAGATAAAAAGATACGAAAAGGCCTCATAAAGTTGCACAGGATGTCTTGGAATCATATCGACTCTTTGAAATACTATCGCCCAAGGCAGCTCACTCGGTTTTCCGAGGATTTCAGAATTCATAAAATTGCCCATACGGACAAAAAAACCAAAAAGCGCCGTTGGAATCACAAGCCGGTCAATCAGCCATAAAAAGTCTGTTTTATACTTTTTACATCCGTAATACAGAGCCATCAAAACACCAAGACCTCCACCGTGAGAAGCCAGTCCGCCTTCCCATACCGCAAAAATCTTCATCGGATGTGCAAAATAATAGCCCGGATCATAAAACAGAACATGACCGAGTCTTGCTCCTATAACTATTCCGACAACCGCATACAAAAAAAGCGGTTCAATCGTGTTTTCATCTTTGTTTTCCAAACGATAGACCCATTTCATAAACTCCAAACCCGAAAGTATCGCGGCAGCAAACAAAAGTCCGTACCAGTGTACCTGCAAAGGACCGAATGAAAATAATATCGGGTCAGCGTTCCAGACAAAATGCTCCATCTTAGTTTTTCAATGCCTCGGCTATAAGTTCAATAGGATTTTTAAAGACCGTCTCAACCCCTGCATTGTGCATAGAGTTGTTTATCTGCATACGACAGGCACTGCATTCTGCACTGACAATCTCTGCTTTTGTTTCTCGAATCATGGCTGCTTTTGGCACACCTGCCGCTTTTGCAAAATGATACTTTTCTGTCTGCATGGTCACACCGCCAAATCCACAGCATAGATTCGGATCACTCATCTCCACTATTGTATAGTTTTGGCGAATCAGATTTCTCGGTTCTTCGTGAATCCCCTGCATCTTTTTCGCATGACAGGGGTCATGGTAGGTTACAATCGGACTTGCTTTTTTCTTGGATGCCAAAAGGTGTTCCAAATGGGTATGGTGTTGCAGCCACTCCGTCGCCATAAAAACCTTACTCATTACAGCTTTTGCACGGGCTTTCCATTCCGGTTGGTCATGAAAGTAGTGTTCATAGTCTATCTTGAGCATTGCACTACATGTAGCCTCGGGAACGATAATAGCCTCAACATCTTTGGCAAAACTCTCAAAGTATTCTATGTTAAACTTCGCATTTGCATCAACTGTATCAAAATCACCTGTAAAATAGGCAGGTGCAGAACAGCATTTTTGACTTTTTGCCAAAAATGCATCAATTTCAAGCACTTCTAAAATTTCTAAAAGAGAGTCCCCTATGTTTTTGTAATTGTAATTTGCCAGACAGCCTATAAAAACAGCTACTTTTCGCTTTCCGCCGTTGTTTATATTTTCAGGATGAGCATTTAAAAAAGATGTTTTTGTCAAACTCGGCATCAATCTGTCAGATTTTATAATCGGCAGATTGAAACGTGATGTCATAGAGTTAATATCATCTTTGATTTTAAATCCGCAGGTTTGAAAGGTATACCCAAGCTTAAAGGCAATGTCATTAAGCCATCTGTGACGCAAAAGCAAGAAGAAGGCTTTTTTGTACCAGGCTATACCAAATTTCTGGGCGATGTCACTGCGCACCTGTTCTATTATCATATCTGTCGGCAGTGATTTTGGACACACTTCAACACAGGCCGTACATAAAAAACAGCTCTCAAAAATATCTTTTGCCGTCTTGTCAAGCTCCAGATTGCCTCGTTTGTATGCGCCTAAAAGGTCTATAAACCCACGCGGAGAAGTTACCTCATCCGCATTGACATTATGAATGGTGCACACAGGAATACACTTCCCGCATTTGACACAATCATCAGCAATCTCTGTAAAATTAAAAATTTCTTCTGGTTTTTTACTCATATTTACACCGTTTTTGAAAATGTTTTATCACTGCCCGCATGACGCTTCATATAGGCATCAAAAGGCATGGCAATATTTCGAATAAGCAGGGTACCTGTTGGGGAACATTCTATATACTCATTATTCATTGTTATTAATTCTTCTTCCATAAAAGGTTTTAAATCCAAAAGTGCATCTTCAAAATACTTTTTAAATTCCAACCCAAACAGTGCTTCAAATCTTTTAATATCAAGCTTGAAATTACTCATGAGTTCCATAATGACATGCTGGCGAATCATATCATCTTCACTCAATGCCACCCCCCGTTCAAACGGCAGTTTGCCCGCATCAATTGCTGCTTCATACGAAGGCATATCTTTAAAATTCTGAGCATAGTAATCAACCCCTTCGCCGATGGAAGTCAGCCCTACTCCAATCAAATCTGCTCCGCCTTTGGTGGTATAGCCTTGAAAATTTCTATGCAACTCACCCTTGTCTATGGCTTTAAAAAGTTCATCTTCAGGTTTTGCAAAATGATCCATACCTATCATTTTATAGCCGTTGTTTGTTAAAAAATCAATCGTGTACTGCATAATCTGCAGTTTTTCTTCAGGACGCGGCAAAGTCGTTTCATCAATTTTTCGCATTGTTTTTTTCAGCCATGGCACATGCGCATAGTTAAATACCGCAAATCTGTCAGGATTTAAAGTCAGTGCCAAGGAAAGCGTCTCTTTAAAAGTCTCGAGCGTTTGAAAAGGCAGCCCGTAAATCAAGTCAACATTAACTGAGTGCATATTGTATTTGCGTGCCAAATCCATTGCATCTTTTGTAATATTGTAGGGCTGGACACGATGCACAGCAACTTGCACTTTTTCATTGAAGTCCTGAATACCAAAACTTACACGGTTAAATCCGTGTTCACTCATCACACGCATTTGCTCTTCATTGATATGGCGCGGGTCTATTTCACAGGAAATCTCTGCATCTGCGACAAAATTCGGGAAATAGGACTTGATTTCACTTATGATTTCATCTAGCTGTGCGGCAGAAAAAAAAGTAGGCGTGCCTCCACCAAAATGCATTTGAATCACATCTCGTTTACAGTCCAAATGCTCTGAGAGAATTTTCAGTTCACGCTTGAGATACTCCATATACCGAATCATTTTATCTTCTTTTGAGGTAAAAACAACATTACATCCACAAAAATAACAGGCATTTTTACAAAACGGTAAATGAAAATAAAGGCTCAAAGGACGAGAAGGGTCCTGTGTTTGCAGTTTTTTTATATATTCGTCATAACCAAAGGCATCATTAAATTCCAACGCTGTAGGGTAGGAGGTATATCTTGGTCCCGGCTTGGAGTATTTTGTAAATTTTGCGAAGTCTAATTCCATCTGTTGCTTCCCTCTGTCAATAATTCATTGGATTATCTCCAAAAAGTG
The DNA here is from genome assembly GCF_014905115.1 of Sulfurimonas sediminis. NCBI lineage: Bacteria > Pseudomonadati > Campylobacterota > Epsilonproteobacteria > Campylobacterales > Sulfurimonadaceae > Sulfurimonas > Sulfurimonas sediminis. The sequence continues at coordinate 748,690 of NZ_CP041235.1, read as the reverse complement.
TTGAAGAACTCATAAAAGCATATGAGTTTCGAATGAAATCTAATTTTCATTTTATATTTAAAGCCAACACCTATTGCGTGACACTCTTTTTGATATACGCTTTAGTATCTTGCACATAATCTGTATTGATAGAGTATTTTCGACTGTCTAACGCACCCATTATATTGATAAAAGTAAAATACAACACAATAAAAATCAATAATTTTGGCATATACTTTTGCCCATACTCTTTAAGATAAATCACAACAGGAAGAATAGCAAAGGGAAAAACGATGATAAGATGCCAGTAGCTAAAAATTATCGGCGATAAAACAGAACTGACAAATACCCCGACAAGTGCGCCAAACACATACAAAAGCAGCCATTCCTGTTTTGTTTCTATAGGCTGGTGCCTTGTAAATAATTTTCCTTTGACAAGTGTGTAAAAATATCTGTTTGCTTTGTAGGATATGTAAATTGTAAAAGCACCCACTGAAAAAACAAGTGCTTTATACCCGTACACAAAAATCATCTGCACAAAATTCGAAGCCCCCAGCCAGTCAAAATGTGCACTGGCAATGAGCTTGTTTGGAAAGAAAAAAGAGCCGTAGCGCAGCCAGTAAAGAAATGATTTCAGGACCGGATAGACATGTACTCCGCCCCACCCTATATACCGTCCTGTGTCATCAGCATGATGGATTATTGCATTGTTTTGCATCACAGTTTGCAAATATGGGACTAAAGAGATACCAATGACAAGCGTTCCAAAAAACACCCCGTACCAATTTACCTTTACCATGTTTTTGTAAAGCAGATAGAGCGAAATAAGCGCAAGTATAATCCACGAATAATGAAACTGCAAAGCCAATCCTATGGCTGTTACATGTAAAAGAGAATAAACAAAAGAACTTTTTTCACGCTGTTTGTAGGCAGTCCAAATATGCAGGGCAGAAAAGAAAAAAAGATAAGAAGGATTGTATAAAATGTTTTCAAACAAAAACCATGGATTGAGCCAGTAAAGTACCAAAAAAATCAGACGAACATCTGTTTTGTAAATATCTTTTAAAACACTGTCTAAGAGAAAATAGGAAGCAAGATGCAAAAATATCAAAAAAAACATCGGTGACATCGGCGAATCATAGAGCATTACAGGCAGAGCCACCACATATGAAATCATACTTCCGGGGACATTTCCGACCGCACTTGCTGCATTACCGTAATTTATCCAGACATGCTTATATGCGCCCATATACCCTTTATAAAGCATTTGTGTCTGATCACCGGTGAGGATTTGATGCTGTGCGTAAAACCACGCTAAAAACAAGCCCAAAATAAGCAAACTTATCTGAATAATTTTAAATCTTTGTTCTAAAAACAAATCAACTTCCTTTTTTAAATACTTGGAATCTAAGCTCTAAACTTGAAAAGCACAAAGCCATTTAATCGGAATCGGTACTTTAGTGCCGACTGAGAAATGGCATTGACAAAAAAATTATTTAAATGTCCAAAACTTATGAATAACGAATGTTATAAACGGCATTATAGCAACTATCAGGAGTGTGTGCAAATAGCTGTTTTGCACAGGAAAAGCATCGGAAAGAAAATACGAAGCTAAAAAAGTTCCATACTGCACCAAAAAAAATTTCATAAATTTTTTAAAATGAAAAGTGCTGTGAAAGACATATAAGGTCTGAAAAACATAAGAAAAAACGAAGGCTGTAAAAAACGCAAAAGTATTGGCAACAAATACTGAAGCCGAAAAAAAATAAATAATCGCCCATGCACTCAGAAGATGCACAAGTGTTGCGAGCACTCCAAAAAAACCGTATTTTGCCAGCTGAAGCATATGACTTTTAATATTCATCTTCTACTATATAAATCGGTCTGTTTTTTGACTCTACATATATTCTGCCGATATACTCGCCGAGTATGCCTATGCCCATCAACTGAATACCTCCTAAAAAGAGTACTACAGTGATCATAGAAGCATACCCTGGAGTGTCTGCGCCAAACAAAAGCGTTTTTAAGATAATCCATGAACCATAGACAAAAGAGATAAAAGCAAGACCCAAACCGATGTAGAGCCACACACGAAGCGGTGCCGTTGAAAAACTTGTGATACCGTCAAGCGCAAAGTTCCAAAGCTTCCAACCGTTAAAACTGCTGTCTCCGGCGATACGCGCGTCTCTTTTGTACTCAACCACCGCTGTTTTAAAACCGAGCCAGGCAAAAAGCCCTTTCATAAAACGCTGACTCTCAGGCAGTTTTTTCAGCTCATTGACAACACGTCGCGACATTAACCTGTAATCACCGACATTATGCGGAATCTCAATATCTGAAATTTTATTATGGATTTTATAAAAAAACTCGGCACTGATACGTTTGGCAGTACTGTCGGTTGTACGATCGACACGCTTACCGACGACTACGTCATAGCCTTCTTTGTATTTTTTGATAAAATCAAGTATCAGTTCAGGCGGATCTTGCAAATCAACATCTATAGGAACGACAACTTCCCCTTTGGATGCATCAAGCCCTGCCGTAAGCGCTGCCTCTTTGCCAAAGTTTCTTGAGAGGTTGATAACACGGACATTGCCATACTCTTTGGATTTTTCTTTAAGCACAGACAAAGTACTGTCACGACTCCCGTCATTGACAAAAACGATTTCAAAATCTTCATCAATATATGCTAAAACAGAGAAAATTTTGTTCAGAAATATATCTATAACATCTTCTTCATTGTAACAGGGAACAACTATGGATAAAAAAGGATTACTATTTTTCATACACGAATTATACCTTTTTTAATTTTATTTGTGTACACTTACAAAAAAATTAAAAATATGGATCAATATTGACAGCAACTATTGACACAAGAATTGATTTTAAAAAATACATAAGCCTTATTTTAATCGCTTATGCCTTTAGTTTTCCAATATCAAAAGCCGCTACAAATCTTTTTGAAATGCTAGCTATTCTTTTATGGATAATAGAGGGAAACTGGAAAGAAAAATTTGAACTTTACAAACATAATCTTCTTAGTATTGCAATAGCACTTTTAATAGGATTTAGCCTTCTCTCCATTCTTTGGCATGGAAATGCAGAAATTACCCTAAAATATGTAGCAAAATATCGACATTTACTTATTATATTTGTATTTTATTCTTCATTTGATAAAAAATATACTTCACATATACTATCAGCATTTCTTTTATCTATGTTTATCAGTGAGATTATGTCTTATGCTATCTTTTTTGAGGTGATTCACTATAAAAACATTTCACCTACAGACCCTTCCCCTTTTATGAGTCATATGACATACAGTACGATTTTAGCTTTTACAATAAGTATTTTATTAATCAAACTCTTTTATGAAAAAAATTTAAAGTACAAATCTTTTTATATTCTCTTTTTTCTTACGGCAACAACTAACCTTTTTATAAATGGAGGTCGGACAGGACAAATTATATTTATAAGTTTGATATTTTTCACAATTTTTAGTTCCATGAAAAACAAAATAAAAGCCTTTATAAGTTCTTTCATAATACTCCTGATTACTTTTAGTTTAGCTTATAGTTTTAGTAAAAATTTTGGCAATAGAACACATCAACTTTATACTGATTTCAACAATGTAGTTGCGTATAACAATTATACAGGAAGTGGAGGCTCAAGAGTAGCCTTGACTATTATAGGAGTTGATACCTTTCTTAACCATCCATTACTTGGCACAGGGCTCGCTTATAACATGCACAATATAACACTCTACGCAAAAGCACATAATTTCAATGTTCAACAAATGTCAAGATTTGCTGACTATCATAGCACTTTTCTTACATTATCTACCCAGCTTGGTATTGTCGGTCTACTTATTTCTTTACTAATTATTTATGTTTTACTGACCTTTAAAATTAAAAATATAGAATACAAACTAATGAGCTTTTTATTCGGGCTGTCATTTATAATATTTTCATTTACACATAACACTTTCCATACCATGAATCCTATGATCTTTTTTGCTCTTTTTGCAGGACTTTTTAATACAATTCAAAGATTAGAGACACAATATGAACATTGACAAAATAGTAAAACTCATACGATATACTGCAGGACTTCCAAAAAGTATTTATGTCAATCTGAGACTTCTGCCACTTTCACAGGCAGTTTTTCTGCCTATAATAGTTTCCCGTAAAACAAAACTGCGTTCTTTATCTGGAAAAGTGCAACTCTCCACAGTAAAAACTGGCATTGTTCGTATAGGTTTTGGTGGGTCAGATATGATGGATTATTCCTATGAACGAACTATTTTAAAAATTACAGGAAAGATTCATTTTCAGGGCAAAACAAAAATTGGCGTAGGTGCAAAAATAATGGTCAGCGGAAACCTTACTTTAGGAAACAGATTTGATATCACCGGTGACGCCATGATAATCTGTGCTAAAGAGATTGAAATCGGAAACAATACTATGATAGCGTGGCAAAGCATCCTTATGGATACTGACCAACATGCTATTTACAATGCGCAGCATACTGTTATCAATCAAGATAAAAAAATCACTATAGGCAATAATGTCTGGATAGGGGCAAGAAGTTTGATACTCAAGGGGTCTGTAATTCCGGATGGCTGTATTGTCGGTGCAAATACAACAATTACTAAACCTTTCAGTACAAAAAAAAGTATTATTGCCGGCAATCCTGCTAAAATTTTAAAGGAAAATATAAGTTGGAATCATTAATGCCTCCAGTTCGTAATACCTTTTTTCACAACAACAGCCGGATTGCCGACAGCGATAGAAAAAGCAGGAATATTTTTTGTCACAGTAGCATTGATGCCTATCACACTCCCCTCCCCTATATCTACTCCTTTTAAAACAGTAACGTTATCAGCAAGCCAGACGTGTTTGCCTATTGCAATGTCTTTTCCTTCATTAATAACAGTAGTATCGATATAAATAAAATGCCCGTCCGAAGTCATAATTTTTACATTTCTAGACAACATACACTCATCTTCAATAACTAATTTTTTGCCCTCTTTTGCTGAGAGATAACAACCGTGACCTACAATAGTATTTTTGCCTATATATAAAGAGCAATTATCCCCTAAAAGTTCTATTTGTGTGTATCGTATCGTCACACCATCTTCAATAGTCAGGCTATTATTCTTTCCTTTTATAGAAATATCGGAGTTTGTAATTTTTACATTTTTAGCAAGCGACAAAGTAACGCTGCCTTTGATTCTTATTTTATTGCGAAGCTTTTGAAGGAGTGTGAATTTTTTCATTTCATTACTCTGTAGAGTTTGTCAAGCTGTGCAGTAAAATCAAACTTCTCTTTCACTTTTTTTAAAGCTGCTTGAGCAATTCGTTCTTTTACATGTAAATCATTATGTAAAAGTCGGATTTTCTCTCCCAAATCATCTACACTCCCATCAAACAACAGCCCATCCACACCATCATCTATAATTTCCAACGGTCCCCCTTTACATGTAGCTATAACCGGAATTTTATTTGCCATCGCTTCAATCACTACAAGACCAAATGTTTCGTTTTCTGTAGCAAGCACATTTACATCAAAAAGTTGCATATGTACATCTACATCTTTTGTAAAACCGGTAAATATCACTTGTTGTTCTATACCCAATTTTTTTACATACGTCTGCAACTCCTGTGCATATTTATCATCCATAAAAGCTCCCACAATGACTGCTTTTATATTTTCCTCTTGTAAATCAGCAACAGCTTCTAAAACCTTATACTGCCCTTTGCCTTTTTCTATCCTCCCGACAATTCCTACAACAAAAGTATCTTGAAGTTGATACTTTTGTCGCAATTCAGCCACTTTATTGGTATCTATCTTTGGAGCTTTTACACCAAGATGTACCATCGCAATCTCTGGTCTCACTTCTGCAGGAATGAACTTTTCAAGCTGCTTTTGTACCTGCTGGGTTACAGCATGTATCATATCAATATTTTTATAAAGCCATTTATGGTAAAAATCATCTTTAAATCGGGTCATCCCCATATGTCGACTCTGCACTAATCTTGGTTTTTTCCTACTCAATATTTTTGCCAAAACAGCTGTTACGATATCTTTGCTCCAGTGAAAATGTACTATATCAATCTCATTTTCATCTATATATTTTGCCAGTTGCAAAGCCGGTATAAATGGAAAAAACTTATTTCTTTTGAGACTAAATTTATCATTTATTTCAAGATAGTTATCCAGTTTGCTTTGTGGTGCTACAACCACTTTACATCTACCCTTTTTAGAAAATTCTTCATAACAACTCGCCACAAACATCTCAAGCCCACCCAGTCCATGTGCCAGACACAACTCTAAAATATTGTTATTTTTCATACAGTTTGTCTATGAGTTGTTTTGTAGCAGCGTACACATCCGCAACTTTCGGTGAGGTATATTCAATATTAAAAACACAGTCGTGTTTTTCTTCGCGTGGCCAATACCGAAACGGCGGTATATGAAAAAAGATGCCTATTGTCGGAATTTCCAATGCAATGCCCATATTTCGCACACCTGTGTCATTAGAAACAAGGCATCGGCTGTTTGCCAAGAACTGCATTACTTCTTCTATAGGCATAACTTCTTGAAGTTTTATGTTTTTTCTCTCTTTAAGCGGTTCATAAATTTCATAAAATTTTTCATCTTTGCCGATACCCTGAAGAATAACATGATCATAATCCTGATAGTTTTGAGACATCTTTTCAATTAACTCCCGAAACTTATCTTCTTCCCAACACTTGCTTTTTGTTGAAGCACCAGCAAAATAAACAATTTGTTTAAGATCCTCTGTTTTTGGATATATTTTTTCCAATCCATAATGAAGCGGAAACTCTGTTTTTGCTCCTAAAATATTGAGCATGTGTTCTACAGAAACAGCCTCCACAACAAAATCACTTCTAAGTGTTGCTATATCAAAAAACATTCTTCTAACAGTTCTATACGGGTAGCCTATTTTTAATTTTGCCTGAGACAAAAACACAAGCAAAAGAGTGATTGTGCTATCAGTCAAATCAAATATAATATCTTGGGGAGGAAGCTTTTTTGCTTCTTTGATTCTTCTCAATATTCCTGTCTTAGAGCCATCTTCTTTATATCTGCTCATTACATGTAACTCATCTATTAAATCTTCAGGAATTCCGTACATGTAATGCTTTATAACACTTAAAGTTATTTTGGCATTAGGAAAAAATTTGCGAAGTTCAATCAGAAAAGGGCGTATATTCATAAAATCACCGATTGCCGCATGTCGGATGACGGTTATACTTTTTATATCTTTTGGTTTTTTATCTTTTAAATATTCTCTCGCATATTTTGAAGCATAGGCACTGCCTCTTCTAAAATTTAACTTCAACATAATCCCTTTTTTTGTATAATTGATTTTATTATACAAAATTATTTATGAGAAATATATGAAATATGAAATAAATCCATTATACGAAAAGAGTTTAAAAAAATTTCTACTCAACATTCAACAATATTTTAAACAAAATAATAACACTATCCACAAAGCAAGAAATGAGTTAAAAATCATCTCTTATAATAAGACAGAGACTGTTGTTAAAGCATTTAAAGTGCCCAATATTATTAACAAAATTGCTTACTCTTTTTTTCGTGATTCTAAAGCAAAAAAATCATATAAATATTCTCATAAACTTCAAGATTTTACTCCTATGGCAATTGGATATATTGAATTTTATAAATTTGGCCTTTTAAATGAAAGCTATTTTGTAAGTGAGAAATTTAACTATAATTTCACAATTCGAGAACCGCTCTTAGATATAAACTTTCCCGATAGAGAGAAGATTTTTCGTGCTTTTGCTCGTTTCACTCTAAAACTACATGACAACAATATCTTTCATGATGACTATTCGCCCGGAAATATATTGATTAAAAAAGAGAACGAACAATATACTTTTAAAATAGTAGACATTAATCGTATGAAATTTTTTAACTTAAACGAGAATGACAGAGCCAAAAATTTTGCAAAACTTTGGGCAAATAATAAAATTTTAACAATCATAGCAGATGAGTATGCCAAGTATCATAAAGTAAGCGAAAGCTTCACGCAACAAGTGATTTACCATTCAGATAAAAATAAAAAAATAAAGAACTTCAAAAAGAGGCTCAAAGGAAAACCTGTTAATGACTAAAATTGCTCATATCTCTTGTGTTATTATTGTAAAAAATGCTGAGGAGACTATACAAGATGTTTTGAGTGCTCTCAACTCTTTTAACGATGTTGTAGTTTATGATAACGGCTCACAAGATGAAACTATTAACATTGCAAAAAAATTTCAAAATGTACATTTAATCCAAGGAAATTTTATTGGGTTTGGTCCAACTAAAAATCATGCGGCAACATATGCAAAAAATGATTGGATACTTTCACTCGATGCAGATGAAATACCTTCAATGGAACTTATTACAAATATCGAAAAAACTAAACTTCAAAAAAATAGTGTTTATTCCATTAGAAGAACAAACTTTTACAAGAATAATCAAATTAAATACTGCTGGGCTGATGATGAAATTATTCGAATATACAATCGGTCAATAACTTCTTTTACAAACGAGCATGTTCATGAGCATATTGTAACAAAAGAGTTGCATAAAAAACTGATAAAAGGTCAAGTGAAACACTACCCTTACAGCACGCTAGAACAGTTTATCAATAAAGCCAACACATATTCCACTCTTTTTGCAAAAAACAATGCAGGCAAAAAAAGTTCCTCTCCGGCAAAAGCCTTTTTTAACGGAGCCTATTCTTTCATAAAAACCTATTTTTTCAAACAGGGGTTTCGCGACGGCTATGTGGGACTTGTCATCGCCTATTCGCATATGGTGACAAATTTTTATAAATATATCAAACTCTATGAACTCAACAAAGAACTAAAAGACAAAAAACCCGGTCAACACTAAAGTGCCGGCTGGTGCATGCCTGCATATTTTTACACATTTAACAAATCCTGTTTCACTGCTTCAAACATCTCTACACGCTTTGCTTTATCACTCGGCAGCATATAATGTTTTTGCAGTTTTTCATCCCCAATACTTTTCCATCGCGAGGCACTTGCAAACTTTGAATCACCGAAAAAAGTCATTGTCGGTGTTCCAACCAAAGAGGCTAAATGATAGGTACCTGTAGAAGTAGAGACAAAAAGTTTAAAACTGCTGATAAGTTTTGCAAAATTTACGATGCCTTCATTTGAGAGATAAAAAATAGCACCAGTATCTTGCAAACGCTTTTGCATCTCTTCTTTCAAGTTTTTTTCATCTGGACCAAAAGTTAATACTACGCTGTACTTGTTTACATGTAAGGCTTCACGAATTAGTATCTCATACTCATCCAAATTCCAGTTGGCATCTGAAGAACCGCCAAAACCGACATGAAAAGCTATAACATCTTTTGTTATCTTATACTCGTCACAAAACTTTTTATACTCCTTTTTGGCATCATCAAATTGAAGCAGTGGTTTTGGATACTGCCGTTGAATGTCAGGAAAAAGGGTTTGAGTCAGTGCAAGATTGTATTCAAACTCAGCCATTTTCACTTCAGAGCGTCTCTGTTTAATTCGCTTATTATAAAAAATCTGTGCTATTTTTGTTGCAGGGGCTATTCTAGTCTGTATTCCTGCTAAAAATTGTGCAAATGCCACCCTTGTATTTGAAAAAAGTGTGATTGAAACATCAATATTTGCTTTTTTTAACTTTTTAGCAAGCGAAAAAACAGAGCTTTCCCCATCATCTACAATAACCTCATCAATAAAATTACATGTAAATGCCAAATCTTTGTTCATTGGAGCGACAAGTGCTATGATTTTATTTTTGGGATTATGCTGTTTGAGAGCGTACATAGCCGGCAATGCCGTTATAAAATCGCCTAGCTTGTCTGTTCTTACTACCAATATTCGCATTGCATATTATCCCAATTAGAAAATTCAAAACTAGAAGCCCGCACTGAAGTACGGGTTCCGAAAAAGCCTCTTAACGTAATGATATTGAGGCTAAAGTGCAGGTTGTGAAATATTTCCAGGAACCGGTACTTTAGTGCCGGCTATTGCATTTTTTTACTCTCATCCGAGATTACAGCAAGTCCTGATTCCAAAACTTCATAATTTTTAAGTATTTTATCTTAAAATAGATATAATGCTACTTATGAAAAAACCTTTTATCTGGGATAACTATTCCGACCAACCGGCACTGCTGCAAGACAAGAGATACAAAAAATCTATGCGTAAAAAAGAGAAGTTTTCCTTGCTTTTCACACTTGTCTCTTCTTTGTTTATTCTTCCCTTGAGTATTTTATTGATGCCCTTTGTTAAGAGAAAAAAAATAGAGACTAAAAAATTTTTCTCTTTAGGTGTTGACTGGCAAAGAAATACCCAAGAGACACAAACAATACTTGCAGAGTTGGAAGTAAAAAGCATCCTTGTCCGTTTTAAACTCTGGGAGATGGACCAACTTGATGCGCTTGCGACATTTATAAAGCAAAACAACGACAAGCAAATTATACTTAAAATCCTGCAGGACCGTGAACATATAGAAGATTTACAACTCCTTAAAAATGACTTACATGTAATCTTTACAAAATTGGGCACCTCCGTAACACGCTATGAAATCGGTTCAACAATTAACCGTGCAAAATGGGGATTTTTTTCAGTACGCGAATACCTTGCTTTTTATAAAGTTGCCTATGATTTGAAAAAAAACGAATTTCCCGATATCAAACTCCTAGGCAGCGGTGTTATAGATTTTGAATTTCACTTTACCGTACATACTCTTTTTAACTTTTGTAAATGCAGGTATGACGGCATTGCTGCACTTTTATATGTTGACAGGCGTGGTGCTCCTGAAAATACACAGCTCGGATTTACCCTCAGCGATAAGATTGCCCTGCTAAGCACTCTGGTATGGCTCTCTTTAAAAACAAAACAGGAGTTACATGTAACCGAAGTGAACTGGCCTCTCTCAAATACGGCACCGTATGCACCAACAAGTGAGTATGAATGTGTCAGTGAAGCACTCTATGGGGATTATATGCTGCGCTACTATCTTTTGGCTTTTGCTTCCCAGCAGGTCGATTCTGTTTCCTGGCATCAGCTCATCGCTCCGGGCTACGGTCTGGTTGACAACAGAGAAGGAATCAAAAAAAGAGAAGCTTTTTATACTTATCTGTATATGGTTCAAACACTTAAAAATGCCCAGTTTTTACGCATGGATATTAAAAGAGGCTACTACACAATGCAGGTGCTTGTCAATGACAAGATACTTCAAATTCACTGGTCACTCAAAGAAACAACCCTCCAAAATCAAGACTTCTTTGATGTTTACTCCAAAACCGGTGAAAAAATTAAAGACGAAACCTTGACTGTCGGCTCCTCCCCTTTGTATATTTTCATTACAAAAGAGGTAGGAAAGCAGGTCAATGCAAGCGAGCGTATCTAATATGAAAATTTTAATCATTTTGCCAAACTGGCTGGGGGATGCCATTATGGCAACTCCGGCCATAGAACTTCTGGCTTTGAAATATCCCAATGCGCAGTTTACCTTTGTCGGCAGTTATGTCAGCATAGAAGCGCTCAAACACCACCCTTTATGTGAACGTGCCATTGTTGATGAGACAAAAAAAGCCCCTTCACGTTTTATGGCAACCTACAGACTGGCGAAAGAGTTGGGAACTTTTCATCTGGCAGTCAGCTTTCGGAATCAAATTTACTCTACCCTGCTACTGCGTTTTACAAATACTGTCATCTGCTGTGCAAGGGCTTCATGGCACTCAAGACTACTCCTTTCACATACGCCAAAGATTAGAACAAACCAACATTTAGTAGAGCAGTACACACAAATTGCCATGGCGAATGTAGATAATTTTACTCAAGAAATTCCACCTCTCAAGCTTTACATAAAGGCAAAAAGTTTTGAAAAACCGACACTTGGCATCAATGCCGGTGCAACCTATGGCAGTGCAAAAAGATGGTACCCTGAACGCTTTGGAGAAGTTGCGGCTTATTTTAGCAAACAGTACGACATTATAATATTCGGCGGACCAAATGAGATCGAAATGGCACAGGAGATAGAAGATAATCTCAAAGCATTACATGTAAACAACTATACAAATTTAGCAGGAAAAACAAATATAGAGGAGTTGTGTGCCAATATCGGCGGTTGTTCTCTTTTTATAACCAATGATAGTGGACCAATGCATGTAGCTGCTGCTTATAAAGTACCGACTGTTGCTATATTCGGACCCACAAAGTACAAAGAGACCTCACAATGGAAAAATGAAAAAAGTATAATAGTAAGGCATGAACTTGAATGCAGCCCTTGTATGAAGCGGGAATGCCCGCTCAAGCATCACGACTGTATGAAAGGGATTACAGCCTCTGAAGTGATAGAGGCTGTAAAAAAGTTAGAAATTTAAAATTCAAATTTAAAGCCAATATATCCTGATGCATTGTATGTGAAATTTCCTCTGAAATCATCGTAATCAGTTCTGATGTGTCGGTATCCAAGCACAACATGACCGTGATCAATAACCTCGGCATCACATTCCACTCTGTATTCAAAATATTTATTTGCTTTGTCAAAGCTTAAAACTTTTGGTGCATAATAAACATCTGCATGTAAGGCCATAGGGACGACTGTTACCGAAGGTAAAGCATACTCAAGTGCAATTCCCAAAGGTAGAGTTCTATAATCCTTTGTATAGTTTGCTTTAACACCCAAACCAACAGACAAATCGCTCTCGCCCACTGCTTTTTTCATTAAAAAACTAACTTCATACAGTGCTTCATTGTTTATACGATTTGCATTATCGGCATCTAAAAATCGAACGCCCACAAACATCGTTTCCGGTTCAACATTCTCATTAAACTGTCCAACATCCAGATTTGCATTTAACTCTAAATCTTCATTGTTTATATTGATACTGGCACTGTTCATTGCAAATGCAGCCACAGCCGAAGCTGCCATTAAAGTGATTTTTTTTAACATGTTTTTCCTTGTATTTTTTCTATGGTTTTTGTTGTACTTTTGCCATCGACAAAATCAACCAATCGTAACTCGCCAGCAAATTCCGTACCTATAACCTCTTTTCCCGCATAATCTCCGCCTTTTACAAGCACATCCGGCTCTATCATTTTTATCAGTTCATAAGGTGTATCTGCTTCAAAAGGCACGACAAAATCGACCGCTTCAAGTGCAGCCAGCAAATAGGCTCTGTCCTCTGCCGGATTTACAGGACGGCTCGGACCTTTGAGACGAGAAACGGAAGCATCAGAATTCAGGCCAACTATCAGCACATCTCCGAAGCTTTTGGCAATTTGCAAATACTTTACATGCCCTACATGTAAGATATCAAAACAGCCGTTTGTAAAGACTATTTTTTTACCGTTTTTCTTATATCTTTGCACAATTTTTGCAATCTCTTCAAAACTTTTTATATGAGCATCTGAGGTGCTTTTATGCAAAGAAGCCTCATAATCTTCTATCTCATCAATGGTTACTGTAGCCGAGCCTATTTTACCAACCACGACACCTGCCGCCAAGTTTGCAAATGCCGCTGTCTCTTCAAGACTTTTGCCGACACTCAGAGCAAACGCGATAGAAGCTATCACCGTATCACCCGCACCTGTTACATCAAATACTTCTTTGGCAACGGTAGGAAAGATTTTTACTTCCTCTTCATATGTTGCTATTCCCTCTTCTGAAAGTGTTATCAAAGAGACATCCAAATCACACTCATTTTTCAGTTTCAAGAGTGCTTTTTTTAAAGAGGTTTCATCCTTTATATCAATGCCTGTTGCCAATACCGCCTCTTTTTTGTTTGGGGTAAGCAGATACGCTCCACGATACTTTGAAAAATCTTTTCCTTTTGGGTCTACCAGTACTTTTACATTATGTTTTTTTGCCAACGCAATAATACCCTGTGAAAGTTCCTGTGTTAAAACACCCTTGCCATAATCTGACAAAATAACAGTATCATACATAGCAATTGTATTAGCAAGGGATTCTAAAATCTTTTGTACACTCTCATTGGAAATATTGTTTTTACTCTCTTTGTCATATCGTAAAATCTGTTGGGAAACAGCAATCACACGACTCTTTTTTGATGTTTTTCTTTTTTCCTCAATAATGAGATTTTGTGTATTGACATCAATAGCATGCAACATTTTGACAAGTTCTTTGCCATTGTCATCATCACCCATCACACTGCTGACACTGACATTCGCACCCAAAGCTTTTAGGTTGTTGACCACATTGCCGGCACCGCCTAAAACTGTCGTTTCTTTATTGATATCCACAACCTGCACAGGAGCCTCAGGAGAAATCCGCTCACAACTCCCCCAAAGGTAGTGATCAATCATCAAATCACCCACAACCAAAATGTTTGGTTTTGCCTCTTTAAATACCTGCATCTATTTTACTTCTGTCTCATAGATACGCTTGATTTCTGGAACATACGCTTTTATACCCTCTTCCATCTCATAAGCCGGCGCATAACCCAAAGCCTCTTTTGTTGTTGCTATATCGGCTTCTGTATGAAACTGATACGAACCGATAAACGGGTTTGGAATATATTCGCATTCCAAAGAGGTACCCAACTCTTTTTGCAAAATATCCACAATATCCTGAAAACTTCTCGCCTTGCCCGTTCCGACATTGTATATCCCACTTGTATTTGGTGCCATTGCTTTAATATTTGCCTGTATAATGTCTTCTATATAGATAAAATCACGAAGAATCTTATCACTCCCTTCAAAAAGCCGAGGATTTTTTCCTGCAAGTATCTGATGTCCAAACTGTAAAACCATCGAAGCTGTCGTATTTTTAAAATACTCACGTGCACCGTAGACATTAAAATAACGAAGCCCTACTATATTAATGTCGCACTCTTTCATATATTCACGGCTTAAATGATCCATAGAAAGTTTTGAAAAACCATACACATTGTTGGGTGCTTCTCTTCCAACACGCTGCGGAGACTCTGCATTTCCGTATGTTGCCGCAGAAGAGGCATATATCATATTTGCATTATGCGCCACAGCCAGGTCAAGCAAATCTTTATAGGCATTGACATTTGTTTTTATCATCAAATCCTGTTCCTGTGCCGTTGTATCAGAGATGGCCGCTTCATGGAAGATGTAATCAAAATCATAATTTACTTCCAAATCAAGCAATAAATCTTTATCATTAATATCACCACTGATAATTTCACCACTAAAGCCTATGAGATTTTTAAAATGCCCAAAACTTTTTAAATTCCCGTTACTGAGTGTTTCTCCGCTTCGAAAGCTGTCAAGCACCACAACTTTGGCATCCGGATGGTTTTCTTGAAAATAAAATGCTAAATTTGAACCGATAAATCCCGCACCGCCTGTAATAAGTATTGTTTTGTCTTTTAAGTCATCTTCTGTGTATCGCATCTTCCCATCCGTAATCAATAAATTTTAATAAAATGATACCTTTTAATTCATTAACAAGTATTTAAGACTATACCTATTATAATATTAACTGAATTCGAAATTAAGGAAAAAAAATGAAAAAAATCGTAATTGCTTCAATCGCTACATTAGCATTAGTTACAGCTGCATCTGCTGCAGTAAACGGGAAAGCTTGTGCTGCATGTCATGGTGCTAACTGGGAGAAAAAAGCTATGGGGAAATCTAAAATTGTTAAAGATATGACTCATGCTGAAATCGCGGAGGCTCTTAAAGGGTATAAAGCTGGAACTTTCGGTGGACCAATGAAAGGTATTATGAAGGGGCAGGTTGCTCGTTATTCTGATGCTGATTTAGAGGCTTTTGCTCAAACTATCGGTAAATAGTATTTTTTGAGTTACCTTATTCAGGTAACTCATTCGGGTCTGTAATCTTTCTTTCTAAGACTCTCTTTCTTTTTGTCTTTTAACTCTTTTACTCTTTGCTCTTTTTTATAAGCATCATTTAAATCATCAGTTGAGTCAAACTTTACCGCATTTAAAAAATGCTCCGAATCATCAAACTGCCCTTTCTTTATCGCCCATATCAAAGCCACAACAGCTATACTTCCTAAAAAAATAGACACTCCAAGCATCATACCGATTACCCAACTGCTCATACTCTAATCCTTATATCCAAATTTGATTCGCATAGAATTTCCTACAACAATCAACGAACTGATACTCATAGAAATTGCGGCAATAAGAGGAATAATATATCCTGCCATTGCCAACGGAATTGTAATAGCATTATAAATAAATGAAAGTGCAAGATTCTCTTTTATCATTGTAAATGTTTTTTTAGAAGTTTTAAAACTGTCATAAAGTGAACTGAATGTATCATTTAAAAGCACTACATCACTCACCTCTATGGCAATATCACTCCCATTGCCCATTGCTATTGCAATATCTGAACCTGCCAATGCCAAAATATCATTCACCCCGTCCCCTGCCATAACAGTTACCTTGCCATCTTCATGCAGCTTTTCTATAAATACGGCTTTGTCCTGAGGTGTCAGTTCATATTTGTACTGTTCAATTCCAACGAGTTGTGCTACTTTTCTGGCACTCTCTTCATGATCTCCTGTGAGCATAATTATCTCTATACCCATTTTTTTAATTTTGGCTATGGCCTCTTTTGCATCCTCACGCGGTATATCAAAAAGTTCATATTTAGCCAGAAGTTCTCCGCCGTACGCAAAATAAAATTCACTGTTTTGGCTTGAACTGCAGACGTCAATGCCTATGGTTTGCATGAGTTTGGCGTTCCCACCTGCAAGCATTTTACCGTCATACATCGCACTCAAACCCTGAGAAGGTATATTTTGAAAGCTTTCCAGTTCCAAGGGATCCAAATCCTCATCGAAAATATATTTTTCTACACCTTTGGCAACAGGGTGTTTTGAATTGAGCAATAACGAATAAAGCATAGATTTATGAAACGGCAGAAATATTTCCTCTTTGACAACCTCCGGTCGACCTTTTGTAATCGTTCCTGTTTTATCAAGCAGTAATACATCTGCCTTTGCCATTGTCTCAAGCTGAGCAGCTTCTTTAAAGAGTATACCTCTTTTTGAAGCGATAGAAAGGCCAACCAGTGTTGCAACAGGTGTTGCCAAAGCAAGGGCACAGGGACAGGCTATCACAATAACCGCTATACTAATCATAAAGGACTGCTCGAAATTCGATGAATAAAGATACCAACCGATAAAAGTCATAAAAGAAAGTGCCAGTATCACTTCGGAAAAATATTCACTCAACCTGTTTGCCAACTGCTGGATTTTTGGCTTGTTGTTCATCGCATTTTCCAGCAAGGCTACAATACTACTCATTGTGGAGTGTGCAAAATCTTTGCTTACTTTATATTTTACATCGGCATCAATACTTACCGTTCCACTGATGATATTTTCTCCTGCAGTTTTAAAAACAGGCTCGCTCTCACCGGTCAGGCTTGATTCATCAAAATTTCCGCTTCCTTCTTGTATCTCACCATCAAGAGCAACACGTTCTCCTGAATTTACCAAAACAATTTCGCCTGCAGTAACATCATTGACATTTTTCGTAATAATCTTTTTATCCACAACAACTTTGACATCATTTGGCAGATGATGATTCATAATATCCAAAGTGTCAGCAATACTTTTTTTGCTTAAAACCTCTAAAAATTTTCCAACCAGTACAAAAGTAATAATCATCGTCACCGAATCAAAATAGGCTTCACCACTGCGCGTAAGAGTAATATAAATAGAATATATATAGGTTAGTATTGCCCCCGTAGCAACAAGTGTGTCCATATTTACGGTTTTCGTCTTCATCCCGTAATACATTCCGCGAATGAAAGGCCATCCACTGTAAAAAAGTACCGGAGTCGCTAAAACCCACTCTCCGATATTGAGTATATGTTTGATATTTTCGGATATACCACTAAAATAGCCGGCATACTGCGCAACCATAATCGTCATCATATTCATCGTTGCAAAAACAGCAACGGCCATCCGTGTGTAATATTCTTTTCGCTCCTTATCGGCTTTTTGTTCCTGCAGTGAAGCATCATAAGGGTATGCATTATATCCGATGGCACGAATCATATCTATAATTTTTGAAAGTTTGACCGTATCATCATCCCAGACAATCTTTGCTTTGTTGTTTGTATAATTGATGTTCGTAGCAATAACACCTTGCATATTTGTCAAAGCTTTTTCATTCAGCCAAACACATGCAGCACAGTGAATACCCTCTATAACCAGAGAAACTTCACAGAATCCATCTTTATTGAGCGTAACAAAGCGTTCATAAAATGCCGGCGAATCAAAATTTAAAGAGTCTTCGTACTGCTGTGAAGGCGGTGCAAGTTTATTGTTGCCCAGCTTATCATAAAAACTGTCCAATCCTTCATCTGAAAGTAAATGAAATACACCCTGACAGCCGTTACAGCAAAAATAATGTTCATCCTCTTGTATCATAACATCTTTTGAAAATTCTAAATGACAGTGATCACAGGCTATTTTATCTGACAACTTCAAACTTCCCTATATTTCTATTTTTTTGAATATTTTTCCAAGGTTCGACTAACCCGTTCATGCATATATAAACACCATTTTTTTCTACCGCTTTGGCATATCCGATAGCCATACCAAGATTCAATGATGCTTCTATATTATCAATTTCAAACGGTTTCATAGCGCCCGTAATAATAATTTTTCTATCATCAAATACTTCATCCAAAAACTCGGCACTGAGTTCCATAGTGTCGGTGCCATGCACTATCACAAAAGTATCTTCTGTTGATTCCCTTATAATATCAGCAAGCATACGTCTGTCATTACTGTCCATCTCCAGACTGTCTTTGTAAACAACCCCTGCAAGACTATACATTTCCTGAGCACTGAATAAAATTCTTTCAATAGCTGCATTGTCATAAGGAACCTCAAGTTCTCCGCTTATTTCATTATATCGTTTGTTAAATGTACCACCACTGTTAAGTATCAGCATTTTATTTCCATATTTCATCAAGTTTAGTGACTGTTTTTGTTGCTTTAGAACTTCTAATCTGATTCATTTCATCAAATAAATATGTTTCAGAAATACCGGCATTTACAGCGGCTTCAATATCCCGCTCTTTATCGCCAATCATTAAAGAATGTGTTAAATCCAAATTAAATTTTTTTTGTGCTTCCAAAATCATTCCCGGTTCAGGTTTTCTGCAACTGCATTCTATATTAATTTCCGGATGATGCGGACAATGATAGACTTTTGCAATATTAATATTTCTCTTTTTAAACTCTTGTATCATCCAGTCTGTAAGCACTTGAAAATCTTCTTCTGTATAATATCCTCTCGCTATACCAGACTGGTTTGTTACAATAATAATCAGATATCCTAAATTCTGATAATATTTGCACAAATCAAATATACCATCAATAAATTCAAAATCCTCTCTCTTATAGAGATACTCTTTTTCAACATTGATAACACCGTCTCTATCTAAAAAAAGTGCTTTTTTCATTCCTTATCTGCCAACACCCTCACCAAATATCTCTTTCTCAATGATGTCACAGAGAATATGCCCTATCAATATATGAGATTCCTGAATTCTAGGTGTTGCATCCGAAGGAACAATAAGTGCAATATCAGCCATTTCAGCCATTTTTCCACCATCACGACCAGTCAGAGCGACTGTCATAATCTTTTTCTTCTTTGCAGATTCAAATGCCTTAATAATATTGGCTGAATTTCCCGAGGTTGAAATACCGATAAAGATATCTCCCTCCTGTCCCATTCCTTCAAGTTGACGGGAAAAGACCTGATCATATCCATAATCATTGCCTATGGCAGTAAGATTTGATGTATCCGTAGTAAGTGCCAATGAAGGAATAGAAGGTCTGTCAAAACCATACCTACCCACAAGCTCTGCAGCAATATGTTGCGCATCAGCAGCACTGCCTCCGTTTCCTGCAAGAATTGTTTTTTTATCTGTATTGCGGTATAGCTCAACACATTTTTGTGCTACTTCTTCTATTTTATTTAATAAATCTTCATTCTCATAAATAGCCTGTTTTGTTTCATATGATTTTCTAATTTGATCTTTTATATATTTTTTCATATATCATCCTAAAATTATATATAAAATAATATCATAGAATTACTTAGTAAAAGGTAGATTTTATAGAAAATTGAACCGTTTAATTAAAATGATTGAAAGTTTAGAAAGTAAATCTGATCAACTAGGCAGCGACCTACATTCCCACAAGTGAAACCTGCAGTATTATCAGCGATGAGAGGCTTAGCTTCTGGGTTCGGAATGGGGACCAGGCGTTTCCCTCTCTCTATAGCCACCTAGACAAGATCAGATATAAAGACATCTAAGTGCCAGATGTGTTTATATCTAATCTCATAAGGATCAGTTGAGTGAGTTTAATGATTGCTCATTAAGTTAGAATTGGTAAAATCAACAACAGTTAAACTAAATAACCTGACAAATCTTTCTCTTATTTAATGTGTTTATTAATCTGCTTCGTAAGAAGCTAGCTTTAGTCGCCTCAGCGGCGCAAGCGAGTAAAAGGAACAAGTTCCTTTTACGGACTAACAAATATATACACTAAATAAGGTAGTGAAGCAATTGTGTTCACTTAAGAACTTGGTAAAAAGACAAACGTACTATTAGTACTGGTCAGCTAAACACATTGCTGTGCGTACACATCCAGCCTATCAAGCTTGTAGTCTTCAAGCGTACTTCAGGGAACGTTCATCTTGGAGTTGGCTTCCCGCTTAGATGCTTTCAGCGGTTATCTCATCCGTGCGTAGCTACCCAGCTATGCCCTTGGCAGGACAACTGGTGCACCAGTGGCACGTCCAACCCGGTCCTCTCGTACTAGGGTCAGCTCTCCTCAACGTTCCTACGCCCACGGAAGATAGGGACCGAACTGTCTCACGACGTTCTGAACCCAGCTCGCGTACCGCTTTAAATGGCGAACAGCCATACCCTTGGGACCTGCTCCAGCCCCAGGATGCGATGAGCCGACATCGAGGTGCCAAACCTCCCCGTCGATGTGAGCTCTTGGGGGAGATCAGCCTGTTATCCCCGGCGTACCTTTTATCCTTTGAGCGATGGCCCTTCCACACAGAACCACCGGATCACTATGACCGTCTTTCGACTCTGCTCGACTTGTATGTCTCACAGTCAGTCCGGCTTATGCCATTATACTCTACGAAGGATTTCCAACCCTTCTGAGCCGAACTTTGTAAGCCTCCGTTACTTTTTAGGAGGCGACCGCCCCAGTCAAACTACCCACCAGACATTGTCCTCGCACGGGATAACCGTACGGAGTTAGCTATCAGAATATTCAAGGGTGGTATCTCAAGGATGCCTCCCCTGGAACTGGCGTCCCAGGTTCAACGGCTCCCACCTATCCTGCACATGAATATCCCAATAGCAGTGTCAAGCTATAGTAAAGGTGCACGGGGTCTTTCCGTCTTTCCGCGGGTAGGAGGAATTTTCACCTCCACTACAATTTCACTGGATCCCTTGTTGAGACAGCTCCCATCTCGTTACGCCATTCATGCAGGTCGGTATTTAACCGACAAGGAATTTCGCTACCTTAGGACCGTTATAGTTACGGCCGCCGTTTACTCGGGCTTCAATTCATGCCTTCGCTAATGCTAAGCAATCCTTTTAACCTTCGAGCACCGGGCAGGCGTCACACCCTATACATCCACTTACGTGTTAGCAGAGTGCTGTGTTTTTGGTAAACAGTCGGGAGGGACTCTTTGCTGCGACCTATAAGTGCTTTGAGAAGCAAGTTCTCTAACACTACAGGCACACCTTATACCGAAGATACGGTGCTAGTTTGCAGAGTTCCTTAACAAGGGTTCATCCACGCGCCTTAGAATACTCATCTCACCCACCTGTGTCGGTTTACGGTACGGGCAACATTACATCTCGTTTAGAGGCTTTTCTCGGCACGACAGTATCAAGGGTTCTGGTCGCTCTCCGAAAGATTGACCAGCCTGTCAGATCTCGGTCGCTTGACACACGGATTTGCCTATGTGTCGACCTACGTCCTTCGAGCCACAATTTCCATCAGTGACCCCCTTTAACTCTATGCGTCCCCCCATCACTCAAACGATGTAATGTCGGTATCGGAATATTAACCGATTTGCCATCGTCTACCCCTTTCGGACTCGACTTAGGTCCCGACTAACCCTACGATGACGAGCATCGCGTAGGAAACCTTGGGTTTACGGCGAAGAAGATTCTCACTTCTTTTCTCGCTACTCATGCCTGCATGCTCACTTCCATCCGCTCCAGTACTCCTTACCGGTATACCTTCAGCGCTGAATGGAACGCTCTCCTACCACTTACAGTAAACTGTAAATCTAAAGCTTCGGTGTTTATCTTAGCCCCGTTATATTTTCGGCGCAGAATCGCTAGACCAGTGAGCTGTTACGCTTTCTTTAAAGGATGGCTGCTTCTAAGCCAACCTCCTGGTTGTCACAGCAACTCCACATCCTTTTCCACTTAGATAAAACTTTGGGACCTTAGCTGTTAGTCTGGGTTGTTCCCCTCTCGACATAGGATTTTATCACCCTACGCCTGACTCCCGAGGTTACACGTATAGTATTCGGAGTTTGATAGGGTTTGGTACCGCGGTAAGCAGCCCTAGCCCTGTCAGTGCTCTACCCCTATACGCTAATGCTCGAGGCTATACCTAAATATATTTCGGAGAGAACCAGCTATCACTGAGTTTGATTGGCCTTTCACCCCTATCCACAAGTCATCCCAAGAATTTTCAACTTCTACGGGTTCGGTCCTCCACTGGCTCTTACACCAGCTTCAACCTGCTCATGGATAGATCACTCAGTTTCGGGTCTGCAGCATCTGACTATGTCGCCCTATTAAGACTCGCTTTCGCTACGGCTTCTCGTTCGATTAACCTTGCCAGATACCACAACTCGCAGGCTCATTATGCAAAAGGCAGTCCGTCACACTTATTTAATAGTGCTCCGAATGATTGTAAGCCATAGGTTTCAGGTTCTATTTCACTCCGCTCACCGCGGTCCTTTTCACCTTTCCCTCACGGTACTTGTTCGCTATCGGTCTAGTAGTAGTATTTAGGGTTGGAGGGTGGTCCCCCCATATTCAGTCAAGATAACACGTGTCCCGACCTACTCGTTCCATACCTTAGTTCCACACATATGTTTTCGCTTACGGGAGTATCACCCTCTATGCTCATCCTTTCCAGAATGTTCTGCTAACAAATGTGCTAAATGTATGCGCCCTATTCCAATTTCGCTCGCCGCTACTCTCGGAATCTCGTTTGATTTCTCTTCCTCTAGGTACTGAGATGTTTCACTTCCCTAGGTTCGCCCCACCCGAAGGTGGTAACGTGATTCGCACCACGTTGGGTCGCCCCATTCAGAAATTCCCGGATCAAAGCTTCTTGGCAGCTCCCCGAGACTTTTCGCAGCCTAGTACGTCTTTCATCGCCTCTACTAGCCAAGGCATCCACCTATGGCCCTTAATATCTTTTTATTCTATGTTGCGTTCACTACCTTATTTAATGTACTATTGATAGTCCCATTAAGAAACAAGTTCCTTTTAGAATTATCATCACACTAAATAAGATGAATGATCTGTTATTGTAGTTATTTAGTTTATAATAAATCTCTTTATTATAGTTGTTGACTTTAACAATTGTAATTTAATGATCGTTTGGTTTTTAAACCAAATATAAATTCTTATGTGTTTAAGAACTTATATTTAATTTAGAAACTTGTTTGATTTTTGAAGAAGTTGTGCTGAAAAAGATTGCGTAGCGTACTTTCGTACGTGAGTAAGCTTTTTCAGTGCAAATTCTCAAAAATGGTGGAGAATAGCGGGATCGAACCGCTGACCTCCTGCGTGCAAGGCAGGCGCTCTCCCAGCTGAGCTAATTCCCCATTTATAATCGTAATTCAAATGAACACAGATCACTGAAAACTAAGCAAGTAAGACTTAGAAGATGACCAATAAACTATTTCTCTTGTGAGATTTTCTTGTGTTGAGCCAATCAAACGAATGATTGCTCTTTACTCTAGAAAGGAGGTGATCCAACCGCAGGTTCTCCTACGGTTACCTTGTTACGACTTCACCCCAGTCGCTAATTCCACCGTAAGCGGTAGCCCCCCGAAGGTTGGCTTCCCGATTTCGGGTGAAATCAACTCCCATGGTGTGACGGGCGGTGAGTACAAGACCCGGGAACGTATTCACCGTAGCATTGCTGATCTACGATTACTAGTGATTCCAGCTTCATGGAGTCGAGTTGCAGACTCCAATCCGAACTGAGAGACGCTTTAAGTGATTAGCTCCACCTCGCGGTATCGCAACACTCTGTACGCCCCATTGTAGCACGTGTGTAGCCCTAGCCATAAGGGCCATGATGACTTGACGTCGTCCTCACCTTCCTCCTCCTTACGAAGGCAGTCTCCTTAGAGTGCTCAGCTTAACCTGCTAGCAACTAAGGACGAGGGTTGCGCTCGTTGCGGGACTTAACCCAACATCTCACGACACGAGCTGACGACAGCCGTGCAGCACCTGTTTTCGAGCTCCCCGAAGGGCACCCCGCCATCTCTGGCAGGTTCTCTCAATGTCAAGGCTAGGTAAGGTTCTTCGCGTATCTTCGAATTAAACCACATGCTCCACCACTTGTGCGGGTCCCCGTCTATTCCTTTGAGTTTTAATCTTGCGACCGTACTCCCCAGGCGGTTCACTTAATCTGTTAAGTGCATCACCGCCCTGACTAGCAGAGCGACGACTAGTGAACATCGTTTAGGGCGTGGACTACCAGGGTATCTAATCCTGTTTGCTCCCCACGCTTTCACGCCTTAGCGTCAGTTATGTTCCAGGAGATCGCCTTCGCTTTCGGTATTCCTAGTGATATCTACGGATTTTACCCCTACACCACTAATTCCATCTCCCCCTCCCATACTCTAGGTCGGCAGTTTCAAATGCAGTTCTACAGTTAAGCTGTAGGATTTCACATCTGACTTGCCAACCCGCCTACGCGTCCTTTACGCCCAGTGATTCCGAATAACGCTTGCACCCTCCGTATTACCGCGGCTGCTGGCACGGAGTTAGCCGGTGCTTATTCATATGCTACCGTCATTTTCTTGACATATAAAAGGAGTTTACACACCGAAATGCGTCATCCTCCACGCGGCGTTGCTGCATCAGGGTTTCCCCCATTGTGCAATATTCCTCACTGCTGCCTCCCGTAGGAGTCTGGTCCGTGTCTCAGTACCAGTGTGGCGGATCATCCTCTCAAACCCGCTACCCGTCATCGTCTTGGTAGTCTCTTACACTACCAACTAACTGATGGGATATAGACCGATCCCTTGGCGGAATCCATTTCCCGACTACTCTTATGAGCAGAAGGAGTATCCGGTATTAATCATCGTTTCCAATGGCTATCCCGGTCCAAGGGGCACATTATCTATATATTACTCACCCGTGCGCCACTCGTCAGCATAGTAGCAAGCTACTATCTGTTACCGTTCGACTTGCATGTGTTAAGCACGCCGCCAGCGTTCATTCTGAGCCAGGATCAAACTCTCCATAATTGTTATTATAGAAAGATAAGTAAACTTATTACTGATCTTTTGCCCAAGATTATTAAATCATTGGCTTTGTTATTTTAAGTCTTAATAAAACTGCTTAAGGTCTTATTACTAGACTGTATAGTTATCTATTACTATTAAGGGAACCATTCAGGTAAACCTGTATGGATTTCAAAATAGAATAGACGGTTGTTGTTTATTAGTTATTTCTAAGTAATTTATCTCTTTAACTCTAAAGTTAAAAAGTCTCTTACTTGCTTAGTTTTCAATGATCTCAAACATATTCAGCGGCTTCAACTCGAAGTCTCTTTAGGCCTTTTAAATAAGGTCTCTCTGTTTGTGGATGGGAATTATAGGAGAGTCTTGCTTAGAAAGCGCTTAATGTTTGGTGGGTTTTTGAAAAAGTTTTTGAAGTTTTTTATTTGTTACTTTTTTTAGAGGTTTACTGGCAACTAGGATTCTATAATCCAGCCGCCACCTATAAGTTTGTCATCATCATAAAATACAGCGGCCTGTCCGACTGCAATACCAAATACACTCTCTTCAAGTTTCAAATAGGCCACATCTTCTTCTATTTTTACATGGCACTTGACTGCTTTTGTTCTATAACGGAGTTTTACTGTTGTGTCAAACTCTTTTCTGTCATCAAACATATTTAGATTATTGAGTTTCACATCATAACATGCCAGATCTTCTTTTTTCCCGACAACTATTTGATTTTTTTTCGGATTGATACTCAGTACAAAATGAGGCTCATGTGCGCCATGTACTGTAAAGCCTTTACGTTTTCCGATTGTATAATGCATATACCCCTTATGTTCACCGATAACATTGCCCTCTTGATCAAGAACCTCTCCCGGTTGATCAACTTCTACATAGTCTTTTAACAGATCAGTATATGTTGTTTCTACAAAACAGATTTCACTTGATTCCGCCTGCGATGAAAATGATTCCAATCCTTTTATGGATGCAGCTAATGCTTTTATATCTTTTTTATGTCTTTCACCTAATGGAAATTTTAATCTTGGTAGAATTTCTCTGTTAATATAAAAAAGAAAATAACTTTGATCTTTTGTATCATCATCTGCAGAGTATAAATACTTTCCGTCTGTTTTAATATAATGTCCGGTTGCCAAATACTCTGCACCGATTTCATCAGCAAATTTTATCATTTCACCAAATTTGAGGTTTCTGTTGCACAGAGCACACGGATTTGGAGTTTTTCCTTCAGCGTATGTATCTATAAATGGTTGAAATACTTTTTTATTAAAAGTTTCTTGCAAATCCAGTACATGCAACTTAATACCAACAAAGTCAGCAGCTTTTTGTGCACGTACTTGGTGAATTTCATGATACCCGGGTTTTGAATGAAGTTTCATGTATAATCCTTCCACTTCATACCCCTGCTCTTTTAACAATAAAGAAGTAATTGTTGAATCAACCCCTCCGCTCATTCCTACTAAAACTTTTTCTTTCATTATGTCCTCAAACTTTCTTGTTAACCCTTAAGCTGTGTTAATCTTTCTTTCTTTGTGCCTATCGTTGTTACCTGTATTCCAAAGTTACCATCTACAATAACTACTTCACCTTGTGCTATAACATGATTATCCACCAAAATATCCAACGGATCATTTGCCAATTGGTTTAATTCAATAACCGAACCGATATCCATATTCAGTACATCTTTTAACAACATTCTTTTTTTTCCGATTCTTACCTTTACAGGAAGTTTTACATCCATAATCAGTGCAATGTTTTTCATCTCTTCACTGCTCAAGGTAATATCTTCTTCACAGTTTGATGTGACATGTTCCGAAGTACCAGTACTGCTCGTATGCTCATGTGCATCGACTGTTTCTTCTGAAGATTCTGATGGAAACAGCAAATTTTTTAATTTTTCATCTATAATAAACATCAACAATGAATGCACAGATTCCAGGTTAAACTTATATATATACATTCTGCTGAAAGATTCTAGGCTGACTTCATCATTATCGCCGACCAACTCTATATTTTCAATACTGAAAGACAAAACAGGTAACTCTTTTTGAGCAGAAAGCGTATTTGCAATAGCACCAAAAATATTTGATACTATCTCTTTTGTAGCATCCATATCATCTTCGCTTACATCTTCTCTCTCACTGGCTTCTTCACCCATCATCATGTCTGAAAGTGATGCTGCCAAATTTGGTGGTAATGCTACCATTGCCTCTGCATCCACATCTCCGCTTACCTTGATTTTCACCAAAACAATAGGCGGAACAATGTTGGAAATGATACTTAATTCCTGTTTTTCTTTTAACTCTAAAGTTGGAGCAGTTCCAATAAGTGCTTCAATAGTACCAACTGTTTCATCTTCAAATAGTTTTATAAAGTCACTCATTTTTTACTCCTCATATTTGTTTTCAAATTCCATTTCACCTTCATGAATTATATCTTTAACCCCGGAAATTTTTTCGTGTCTTTGTTTTTCTAAATTCTCAAGTGCGCGCTTGACAGTATCTTTTTCTGTTTCAATAATCTCTGTAATACTGATTGATTTTCTGAACCTACGCAGTCCTATTTCACCGCGAAATCTCTCTTTTCCGTCTACTGCAACAGTCACAATGTCATCTGCAGCACTTGAGAGCCTGATTACATCACCGATTTTCAGTTCAAGTATATCATGCATAGTTAAATCTGCATCACCCAAATTTGCCTCTACATTTACTTTTGCCCCACCGAGAAGAACCTTCAGTTCCATATTTCTACTTTTTTTAGAACTTGTTTCGTTTAACATTAAATCACGACTGGCAAGTTTTGGCAAAACAGGTTCCAATGAGATAACAGGATAGCATATATTCATCATACCGGAACTGTGGCCTATGATAATTTCCATCACCACCATAACAACAATTTCGTTTTGTGCAACAATTTGAACGACATTCGGAGAAGATTCTTTGGATTCTATTGTCGGATAAATTTCCATAACAGGGGCCCATGCCTCTTTTAATGTGCTCATCATAACACGAAGTATTGTTTCAAACAGGCTGAGTTCTATATCCGAAAATTCCCGACTTGCATCAAAAGGTTCTCCTTTTCCTCCAAGCAATCTGTCAAGCATAGGAAAAGCAATGGAGGGATTGATTTCTATAATGCCGCTTCCCTCAAGGGGTTTTACCGAAAACACATTAAAACTTGTAGGATTTGGCAAACTCATCAAAAATTCACCATAGGTCATTTGATCAACAGAATGCAGCTGTATTTCAACAATAGAACGCATAATTGAAGATATCTGAGAAGCCAGACTTCTGGCCATTTTGTCATGAACACCGCGAAATGCACGAAGTTGTTCCTTTGAAACCCTGTTTGGACGTTTAAAATCATAGAGAGTTACCTGCCGTTGAGGCAAAAGAGCATCTTCATCACTCTCTAAGACATTTTCACCTTCATCTTCAACAACATCCAAAAGCGCATCGATTTCTTCCTGTGATAGTATATCTGCCATGTTATGCTCCTATACTCTCTTTAATTTTTTGGATTACAGACTTGTGAATTTGTGAAATACGGGACTCGGTTATATCTAAAATATCACTAATTTCTTTTAAAGTCAGCTCTTCAAAGTAGTATAGCTGAATTATCATCTGTTCTCTCTCTTTATAAGAGGAAAGAACTTTTTTTATTACGCCAATCAACTCTTCTTTTTCAATTTGAACAAGGGCTGCACCTTCATCACCAACCTGCAATTGATCATGCAGAGGCATGACTGTATAAATGTTTGATGCGATGCGTGCTTCATGAACTTTTTCAATACTTTCATCCAGTATATCTGCCAGTTCTTCATCACTCGGTTCTTCATCATGTGTCAGCATATATTCCTGAACTGCATAATCTATAGCTTTTACAAGTTTACGGCTCGCACGGCTTAAAATATCCAGACTTCTCAAATAGTCAAGCATTGCACCATAAACTCTTTTTTTTGCATAGCCCCAAAAAGAATTATTGAGCTTTTCATCATATCGTCTAGCCAGTTTTATCAGTTCTTCTGTACCGATTGCTGAAAGATCACTAAAGTCCACCGAGCTTGGAAGCCGCTCTTTGAGCCGAAAAGCCATTGCTTTTACGGCAGGAAGATATTGCAATGCCAGTTCATCTTCTTTGTGTTTGAGATCTTGAAGGTAGGCATTGTTTATCATAATTTTTGTCCGGCTACATCTTCAGAGTTCATTTTGATAGCAATATCTGTAATTTTGCACGCTGAGTCTATCAGTTTTTCTCTTTTGTTTATCTCTTTTACAAAAATATCTAATTCTGTTTCATGGGTTTCTTTTGGGAAATTATAGGCTTTAACCGTGATTGTTTTGTAATAAAGTGCAACGATTACATGTGAAAAAAGATAAAAAAAGATGGTAATAAAAAATGTATAAAGTAATAATCCCTCAGCATCAAAAGATTTTAACAACCCAAAGATTATTCCTACAAAAAACCCTTGAACAGTAAAAAAATAAACAAAATTTTCACCAAACATAACTACCCCAAATAAGACTTAAAAATGGTCCATTAATCTTTTAAACAGACCTGACAATCCACTTTCATTGGATGTAACCAGCACATTTCGTTCCAGCTTTTGTATAATTTTACGCACAATTGCATCTATGTCTCTGCTCGGCTGTGATGCAGGATAAAGCCTTCTAAAAAGTGCGCGCTGTTTTACGGATGTTGACACTTTCGCATCAGCATTCATTTTCCCAATCAACTGCAGGTCCAGTTTTTCACCTATATTTGCCTTGGCAACTTTTTTAATTTTTTCAAAAACACCAAAAGCCTCTTTTTCATTTTTCACCTGATTCATTATCATAAATACATCATTTCTGAGTGTCGCAATTGTTTTAATCGTTGCATAGGCGTCGGTAATTGCTGCAGGATCGGGAACTGTTACAACAATTACATCATCTGCCGCATTTAAAAACATTTGAATATGCTCTCCAATCCCGGCTCCCGTATCTATAATCATAACATCAAGTTTGTTTAAAACCTGTGCCTCCTGCAT
The DNA here is from genome assembly GCF_014905115.1 of Sulfurimonas sediminis. Lineage (NCBI taxonomy): Bacteria > Pseudomonadati > Campylobacterota > Epsilonproteobacteria > Campylobacterales > Sulfurimonadaceae > Sulfurimonas > Sulfurimonas sediminis. The sequence continues at coordinate 718,091 of NZ_CP041235.1, read as the reverse complement.
AAACCTGTCAAACAGTGCCATATCGGAATATTTTAATATTTCATCACCGCTCTCACCAGGAATAAGAATAAGATTACGGGTAATAGGAATTAAAATATCGCTAACCGTCGCCTCACCTTTGAGTACATGTAAAATGTTTTTTTTGATTTTTACATTAAACATAACATCCAGATTGGCCAGTCCTATATCTGCATCAAATATTCCCACATTCAAACCCTGCTGAGACAACGCGTAGGCAAGGTTTGAACTTATAGTACTTTTGCCCACTCCGCCTTTACCACTTGTAATTGCGATAAAACGTGTTTTTTTTGATTTTTTCTTTTGGGAATTTGAAGCAACCAGTTCTTCAAGCTTTTGTGCCTGATTCCCAATCATACCTTACTCCTGTTAAATCCGTTCAAAAGACACTCAATTAAAAAATCACTGCTCGCACATACTAAATCTTCCGGTACTTCCTGACCTACAGAAAAGTAACTTATCGGTTTTTTTGTTTCATAAGCCAGTGAAAAAATATTTCCAAAACCCATCGTCTCATCCAGTTTTGTAAACATCAGTGTATCTACACCCAGTGTTGAAAAGCTGTCATAGGTCACCTTTAGGTCTTCATATTTAATTGAACTTGGCATTACCAGTACTACATCCACATTGTATTGCGTGTTATTTGCGTTGAGACACTCATATATTTTTTCAATTTTTACTCTGTCATAAGGACTCGATCCCATTGTATCAATCAATATATAGTCACAATATTTGAGAGACTCCAGAGCACTTGAAAACTCCGGAGGATCAACAACTGTTTCAATTCCAAGTTTCATCATTCGTGCATACTGCATCAACTGCTCGACGGCACCTATGCGATAGGTGTCAAGTACAACCAGTCCGACTTTGTACTTTTTTTCCATTAAAAAAGAGTATCTGGCAGCAAGTTTGGCAATAGAAGTTGTCTTTCCCACACCTGTTGGTCCGACAAGCATAATAACTTTTTTCGCACCTATATTAGGCAGTGTTTCTCTTCGGATAGGAACCATTTTTCGAAGTATTGTTTGAAAATACCTTTTTACAGTGGAAGAGTTTTCTCGCATTTTCAACGGCATATGTTCCAAAGTAACCTGCATAAGAGTATCCAAATGTTCCCTGTTCATTCCGCTTTGTGAGGCAAGACGATAAATTTCAGAAAATTCCGGCGGAATTTGACTTGAAAGATTTGGTGATTTTTCATCCCAAAACATATTTTGAATAATTTTTACCTTATCTGTCAGTTTATTGATTTCAGATTTTATCTCTTTTAGCTCTTTTGGTTCAACAGCAGTAGCCGTTTGTTGTGATGAAGGCTGATATAAGTTCTCCAAAGGATCGGTCACATTTGAAATTTTAGAAATTTGTTGTGCCGCATTGGAAATATCAAAAAGTATTTCCCGACTCTCTTCTTTGAGCGGTTGCTGTTTGGAAAGTGGTTTTTTTGCTTTTTTATAGGTAGACGGAATCATCTCTTCATCTATGCCGATTACTATCTCATAGAGTGCTTCTCTGCCTAAAGCTTTTTTTTGAATCTCTTTGGTTTCAATGAGCATACCCTCATCACCAATTTCCATTTTTGCTTTTTTCAATGCCTCTGAGGGACTGCGCCCGGTAAAAGTCAATATTTTCATCTACCAACACCTGACAAAGGTATCATTACACTTTCTCTTTGTGCATAAAAAGGATGCGGCACAATTAAATCTTGTGTATGTATTGTACGGTTATCAAAAAATATAATATCCAAATCTAGCGTCCTTGGTGCATTTTCAAAAGTTCTTTTTCTGCCAAATTTTTTTTCCAGTCTCAGTAAAAAGCGTAAAAAAACTCTTGGCTGCATTGAAGTTTTTAAAACAAGTATTGAGTTGAAAAAATCATCCTGGTCTGTATAGCCAAAAGGAGGATTTTTTAAAATCAATGATGTTTTTACTATTGATACTCTTTTATCTTTTTGCAATACCACAAGAAGATGCTCAAATCTTCGACGTACATCTCCGACATTTCCACCGACACCTACAACAGTTTCATATCTATGCCGACTTTTGGCATGGGCAGTATAAGGGAAATGCAAGCTGTAAAAAGAGGTCAATCTTTTGTTTATCTTGCGTTTCCTGTACATGTAAAGACTTAAACCTGTTTCTGTGCTTGCGCCTGCGCTTCTTGGGCCGCTTTGATTTCGTTCATAATCTGAAGCATACCCATCATAGCCAAATGGTAGCCAAAAGGTCCGAAACCGACAACAGATGATGTGCAGACAGGTGCAATCATATTTTTTTGTCTAAACTCTTCACGTCTGTGAATATTGCTGATATGCACTTCTATGGTAGGCAAGCTAACAGCAGAAATGGCATCGCGGATAGCGATAGAAGTGTGCGTATAGGCAGCAGCATTGATAATCAATCCCTGTGCTTCACCGTAGCACTCCTGAATTTTATCTACAATTTCACCCTCAAGATTACTTTGAAAAAATTCTATTTCCACACCGTTTTGAGTTGCTACATCTTTCATCTGTGCATGAATCTGTTCTAATTTCATCGGACCGTAAATATTTTGTTCACGAATTCCTAGCATATTTAAATTTGGACCTTGAATAACCACTATTTTCATTTATACCCTTATTATGATGATTTATCTTCTGAAGGACTATTTTATCCAAACTAATATTAAAAAAAGTGTATAATTCGAAAAAAAGAAAAAAAGATGACAATACTCGTTCCCAATTATATTTTAACACCTGATATTCTCCTTGCAGACAAGGCAATTGCATTTGACAAAACCATCCGAGACATAGGCAGTTTAGAAGAACTGGAGCAGAAATTTCCAGAAGCCAAAACCATACAGCTGCAAAAAAATTCGCTGCTTATGCCCGGTCTTATCAATGCACACGTACATGTAGAATTTTCTGCCAACAAAAATCAGCTCAGTTACGGTGATTTTTTGAACTGGCTCTACAGTGTCATAGAAAATCGTGAAGACCTTATCGCAGGCTGTGACCTTGCATGTATGACTAAAGCGATAGATGCTATGCTTGCAAGCGGTATCACAACCTTTGGTGCCATAAGCTCCCATGCCATGGATCTTGAAGCCTGTATTAATGCAAAACAGAATGTTGTATTTTTTAATGAACTTATCGGTTCACAAGCAGGAATGGCGGATGCTCTTTTTAATGACTTTTTAGCACGGCTTGATGCCTCAAAAGCTGTTAAAAGAGAAGGATTTTATCCTGCAGTTGCCATCCACTCTCCCTACTCTGTACATCCGATTCTTATACAAAAAGCTTTGGAGATTGTTAAAAATGAAAACCTAAAACTTACAGCACATTTTATGGAAAGTGAAGCCGAACGCAACTGGCTTGATTCAAGCAGCGGTGATTTTAAGGAATTTTTCAAAACACTGCTCAAGCAAGACAGAAGCATCAGTGATGCCAAAGAGTTTTTGAACTATTTTGACGGTTTTGAAGCACTCCTTACACATGCAGTCAAAACAAACGAAGAAGAGTTAGAAAAAATAGCTAAACAAAACCATACTGTCATTCACTGTCCCATTTCCAACAGACTTCTTGGCAATCCTACACTCAATATCAAAAAACTGAATGAAAAAAAGATTCGCTGGATTGTTGCGACTGATGGTTTAAGCTCAAACTATCAACTTGATTTGTTTGAAGAGATGAAAATCTCCCTTTTTATGCACAGTAATGCTCCTTTATTAGAATTAGCAAAACAACTCATACAAGGAGTCACGCTCCATGCTGCCCAAGCACTGGGACTCAATACGGGAGAAATAAAAGAAGGGAAAAATGCAGATATGATAGTTCTTGATCTCGATACCGAACCAAATGAAGAGTTAGCTGTTCATTTAATACTGCATCGCTATAATATCTCAAAAATTTTCATTAACGGAAAATTTGTAAAAGGAGATGATTAAATGGAATTATTAAAAAGAATATTTTCTCCCATAGCAGCAATTATGAACTATATCCAAAACCATTTCAAGGCCATGCTCTTTGTGCTGATTTTGATTTTACTCTTTGCTCCGGCAAGTGAAAAAGAGTTTACAAGCTATAATTTGGAAAAAATCAATCTCAGCGGTCCGATTATGGATGCCGCAGATGTTGTACAAAAAATAAATAAAGCTGCACACAACAGTGCTGTAAAAGGTGTCTTGCTCATTGTCAATTCTCCCGGCGGTGCCGTTTCGCCTTCTGTCGAAATCGCGTATGCCATCAAAAGACTAAAAGAGCAAAAGCCTGTCATAGCCTATGCCAAAGGCACTATGGCAAGCGGAAGCTATTATGCAAGCATCTGGGCTGATAAAATCATAGCAAATCCGGGCAGCATGATAGGCAGTATCGGAGTTATTATGCAGGGGGCCGACTTAAGCGGTCTGATGAACAAAATCGGTATAAAATCTCAAGTGGTAAAAGCCGGTCTCTATAAACAGATAGGCACACCGGACAGACCGTGGAAAAAGTACGAAGTCGCTGAGTTGAACAAGGTTATTCAAGGAACATATGATATGTTTACGAAGGATGTTGCCGATGCAAGACATTTGGATTTGAACAAAAGAGACACCTATGCAAATGCCCATATATTTACGGCAGCACAGGCGAAAAAAGTCGGTCTCATTGACAGTATTGGTGTCGAATATGATGCAAAAAACGCCTTGGCAAAGTTAAGCGGTGTTTTACATCCCGTATGGAACAAAGAAGACAAGTTTGACAAACTGCTCAAAAAACTGTCCGCTTCAACAGCTGTGATTTTAAATACCTACTTCCCTGATTTGATTTTAAAATAAGTTACAGAGTTTACAACTCCGTAACTTTGACAACTTCTTCTAAATTTTCAAAAATTCTTTGTACCCTCTCCTGCCATAATTCACCAAAATGTTTGACTTCTTCAGGAGTGGCTGCTCCGCTAGTCAGTTTTTGCATCAACGGCATCATCTCCGGTGAGGCAGGTACCGTCGAAGGATTATAATTTACATCTACACTTTTTCCTGTATTTACTCTCGTAAATCTTGCGGATGAATCTATATTTGCATTAAAAAACATAAGAGAGTGGCGTGCAAACTGTCCATTTAAGCCTTTAAATCCGCTTTTGTCTGTCGCCCCGGTAATATGTGCAATAACATTACCGACAACACCGGCAACGCCATCTTCTAACGACTCTTTAAATTCTACTTTTATATTGCCACGGACTGCCCGCTGAGTTGGATATAAAACTTTCAGTGCTTCGCTTGCCATTATATAGGCACCGGCAACCGTCGGGCAAGAGTGCCCTGCGGCTTTAACAACTTCTAAGTATGTTATTTCATATTCTCCGTTTTCAAAAGCGCCTAAAACCTGCGCCAAAGGGTCTTTGAGTGGTATGCTTTGTACGGCATCAAAAAATTGTGGATAATTCATCGGATTTTTTCCTTTTTCAAGACCTTTGCACTAACTATGTATGTATCGCTCTGGGCTTCAAATACATCATCTACCTTGAGTGAAGACAAATCCACTACCTGTGAATCTTTTACAATCTGTGCAAAGCCTTTTTTGTTTTTGTATTTTGGATTATTGGATTCTAGCATTTTTTGCAGGTTTAAAAGTTGATTTTGCGCAATATTTAACACGCTCTGAATTGTTTGCGGAAATCGTTGCTGTAATGAATCCACTTCTTTTTTATAATTTTGCAGACGAAAAGTGATTGCCTGGGCAAAATCTTCTTGCAGTTTTTTAATTTCATCAACGCGATATTGTAATTTTTTCTCCACTGAATGTTGCAGATAGGAGTTCTTTACATGTAACAGTTCTTGCTGTAAATTATATACTTTATGGGTTATTCTTTGGGTTAACTGTGTCGATAAGGAATCTAAATACTGATAGAGTTCATTGGTGTCAGGCAGTATCATCTCCATGGCAGCACTGGGTGTCGGTGCCCGCAAGTCTGCCACAAAATCACTGATTACCCAGTCAATTTCATGCCCTACAGCTGAGACTATCGGTGTTTTTGCATGAAAAAGAGCATCGGCAACAATCTCTTCATTAAATGCCCACAAATCTTCAATACTTCCGCCACCACGACCTATGACTATAATATCATACCCTTTTGTATCGGCAGATTTGAGAGCATTTGCTATACTAAACGCTGCCCCTTCACCTTGCACGAGTACATCATACACATCTATTTCTATAAGTCTGTAACGCGAATTGGCAACGCGCAGTATATCTTGCAGTGCCGCACCGGTGCCTGAGGTAATCAGTGCAATACGGGAGGGAAATTTTGGCAGTTCTTTTTTTCTCTCGTGAGCGAAATAGCCTTGCGCAGAGAGTTTTTGTTTGAGCTGCTCATACGCTAAAGCCAAAGCACCCTGCCCGGCAGGTTCAACAGAAAAACAGTTTATTTGGTAACTACCACGGGGTTTATAGAGCGTAACGGCACCGTCTATGACAACTTTCATCCCCTCTTCAAGACGAAATTTCAACCTTGAAGCATTCCCACGAAACATCACACAACTGACTGCCGAATCTTTGTCTTTAAGGGTAAAATATATATGTCCGGAGTTGTGAAAAGTGATACGGGAGAGCTCTCCCTCGACATATACTCTTTCAAATGAACTCTCTAAAACAGTTTTAATCTGCTCATTCAAAGCGGAGACTGAAAGTGTGTGCATGCTTTTTTCTACTTTTTACGGGCGATTATAAGTGTTGAAATATCCATTGAAAAACTTTGTGTGTGGAGCATTTCAAAGCCTGCATTTTCCAGCTCTTTTTGCATGCCCTGGATGGTTACAAAATTTTCTATAGAATCTGGCAGGTAAGTGTATGCTTCTAAATTTTTGGAGATGGCGGCACCGACATAAGGGAGAATTTTATGCATATAAATATCACGGATTTTTTTAAGGATATTTTTGTTTTCATCTTTCATGAATTCCAAAATGACAACAAGTCCCTCTTTTTTAAGCATTCTGTTAAATTCATAAAATGCTTCTTGTCGCTCAACAACATTACGAATACCATAAGTGATGCTTAAAATATCTGCACTGGCATCTTCAAGCGGTATCTGGGTTGCTTTTGCGATATAATATGAAAAATCGGGAAATTTCTTGCGGGCAACATCGACCATGCCGTTAGATGGGTCAACACCCACAAATTCAGCGATTTGCACATCTGCTTTTTGCGACTGTTTCTTCCAGTACCCCATCATGTCTCCGGTACCGCAGGCAACATCTACAATTTTATCAATATTTTTTTTACCATAATACTCAAAAGCCAAATCACAGGCTTTTTTTCGCCATGAAATATCCACACCCATACTCATCACGCGGTTTGCAGTATCATACGTTGATGCAATATCATCAAACATAGAGACGATTTTTTCTTGTTTTACATCATCTTTTTGGTCTAAAATACTCATAAATTCATATCCTTCTTTTCATCCACAGTATTATATCTTCTGCTTCTTTGCCTGCATTTAAAATCTCAAATTTATCCTCAATATTTTTAAATCCCTCCTCTCCGCCAAACGCAGGAGCAAGATAACACAGATAATAATCAACAATATCACGACTTAACTCATACATTTTTGCACTGCCTTCAATCATAATATTTTTATAATTTTTCAGTAAAGAAAAATCACTCTCTATAATTACTTTTCGATTTGGCACCTGAAACAGAGGAATGCTTCTGTCAAACTCTTTTTGACGGGAAAGGATTAAAATATCGGGAGCTTTTCCGTTGACCAAGCGTGCATCAAGTGTCGGTCTGTCACAGCGGACCGTATTGCCGCCGATAACAAGCAGATCGCATACATTACGCATAGCATGGACATTTTTTCTTGAAGCCTCAGAACTGATAATGCCTCCATCCGTTGTGCCGTTCAGTCGTTGTGCCCATTTAAAAAAAACAAATCTCTCTTTGAGAAATTTTTGAAACGGAAAGAGCAGATCTTCACATTTTTCTTTGCTTACATGTAAGCGTACATGTAAGCCGCTCTGCACTAAAAGTGCATTGCCGTTTGCCGCAGTTTCATTTGAATCTTCTACACCGATATAAAGATTTTTTATGCCAAGTTGTGCAATCAGATTAGCACATGAGGGGGTTTTGCCTACATGGGAACAGGGTTCGAGAGTAGAATACAAAGAACAGTTTTTAAAAATATTGTTATGGTTTTTCAGTAAAAAAGTATGGATTTGTTCGGAGGTAAAAAGCTGCAGTATTTCTTTGTTTTGTGTCAGTTTGTAGTATGCAGACTTCAAAGCATTCACTTCAGCATGCGGCTCTCCGGCTTTGTGATGTGCTTCAACAGCTAAAATTTCACCATGTTCACCTCTGAGTGTACAGCCTACTGCAGGGTTTGGGTAGGTCAATCCTTGATATTTCCAAGCCTCTTCAACGGCCAGGTTCATATAAAAGCTGTGATCTGTTACCATTCAAAATAGGTTTTTGCTTTTTTTACTGCATTAAAGTCAATCTCTTCTGTTTGCCCCTCTTTTTCTACAAAAAGTCTGTTTCCCTCAACTTTGCTGAGTCTGCCTTTTATTTTTACTTTTTCATCTAAAAGCAGGGAGACATTTTCACCAAGAGATTTCTTGAAATGTTCTAACGTTGTCAGCTTTCTCTCGATGCCGGGACTGCCGACTTCCAGTCTGTATTCGCCGGAAACTGGAGGAGTAACATCCAGTAAGGGAGAAATGAGATGTGTTAACTCAACACACGCATCCAGGCTGACCCCTTTGCGTTTGCCGTTTTCTATTTCGGGAGAAATGACACTTATGCGAAAAATTGTTTCATCATTTTCATTGACAACAACCGTGTCATAAAGTTCCAAATCAACGGATTTGACTACAGATGCTATATCACCTTGCAAACTCATGATGCTTCTCCTTTATGCTCTTTGGCTATTTTTTTAAACAAATCTTCAATATTTTGGGATTTTTTCAACTGTTCGTCAAACTCAAATGTCAGTTTTGGACATCTGTACCACCCTTGGTCTTTCAAACAAAAATCCTCTACCAAAGGACGAGCTTTTCTCAACTGCTTCAGGTAGATTCTTTTTTCTTCTTCGCTGAAATTAGCTGGGTCAATATAGACCTTGGCGTCGCTTCTTCCACGAGAACATTTTACCTCAATGACACTGAGTTCATGTAAACGGTTGTCATTGAGCTGGCTGAGTGCTTCGGGAATAAGTTCGGCTAAAAGAGCTTCCGTTCTTTTCAGCTTTATTTGTGCTTCATTCATTTGTCTTCTTTACAGAGATACTTTTTGTTCGACTTTTTTGAATGTTTCAATCACATCACCGACTTTCACATCATCATAGTTGGAGATTATCACACCACATTCATAACCGTTTCCGATTTCTTCCACATCATCTTTAAAGCGTTTCAGTGATACAAGTTCACCCTCATAGGCAACAACACCTTCACGAATAACACGCACAAGTCCGCCACGGATAAGTTTGCCATCAACAACAAGACATCCTGCAACCATGCCTTTTGGAGATTTAAAGACATCTTTAACTTCCGCCTGACCTGTATTTTCTTCCGTAAATTTCGGAGCCATCATACCTGTTAACATACCTGTCATATCATCAAGAAGCTGATAAATAATAGAATAGGTTCTGATATCTACATTTCTCTGTTTTGCAAGTGCTTTTACCGAACCTGTCGGACGAACATTAAAACCGAGTAATACACAGTTTTCAGAGTTGCTTACCAGTTCGACATCACTCTCTGTAATACCGCCGACACCGCTTGAAATAACATCAATTTTCACTTCGTCATTTCTAAGTTCTGTCAATGAACTTCTAATCGCTTCAAGTGAACCGTGAACATCCGTTTTAAGAACCACTTTAAGAGATTTGAGTTTGCCTTCTGCAATCATAGAAGTCATATCTTCCAATGTAGATTTCGTTGATTTTGAAAGCTCTTTGTTTCTCTCATATTCATAACGTTTGTGTGCATACTCTTTGGCTTCTTTATCGCTGTTCATCGCCATCATAATTTCACCGGCTGCAGGGACTTCATTTAGACCTACAACAACTGCTGTATGCGATGGTCCGACTTCTTTAATTTGTTTGCCGTTTTCATTAACAAGAGCTTTCACGCGACCGTACGAACTGCCACAGACTACATTGTTACCGACTTTTAAAGTTCCGTTTTGCACAATTACAGTTGCAACTGGACCACGTCCTTTTTCCAAAGATGATTCAACAACTGCCGCTTTTGCAGGAGCATCAGGGTTGGCTTTGAGTTCTAAAACCTCTGCAGTCAAAAGAATGTTTTCCAGTAAATCATCAATACCCATACCTGTTTTTGCAGAGACAGGCACAAATTCCACATCCCCGCCCCAGTCAACAGGAGAAATACCGTGCTCTGCCATTTGCCCTTTGACAAGATCAGGGTTTGCCGTCTCTTTATCCATCTTGTTCAGTGCCACAATAATCGGTACACCTGAATCTTTGGCAATTTTTATGACTTCAAGTGTTTGTGGTTTCACACCGTCATCAGCAGCAACAACAATAATAACAATATCTGTAATATCTGTACCGCGTTGACGCATAGAACTAAAAGCAGCGTGTCCCGGTGTATCTATGAAAGTAATTGCCTTGCCTTTTTGCTCAATCGTGTAGGCACCGATATGCTGTGTAATTCCACCGGCTTCACCTTCTGTTACTTTTGCTTTTCGTATAGAGTCAAGCAATGAAGTTTTGCCATGATCAACATGTCCCATGATTGTTATAATAGGCGGTCTTTCAACAGCATTAGGATCCTCTTCGTCTGTTTCCTGAACATAGTTAAATTCGTCTTTTGGATCGACAATAGTCACTTCAACACCAAACTCTTCAGAAAGAATTTCAATCTCATCTGCGCCTAAAAAGTCATTTTTCGTCATCATCATGCCAAGATCAAAAAGAACTTTTATGATGTCTGACATCGGACGTTTCAGTTTTTCGGCAAACTCATAGACGCGAATATCTTCAGGAATTTCCACATGTGTGACAATTTCCTCTTCGTGAGATGCTTTTGCATATTTTTTTCTTTTGTCACGAGAAACTTTTCTTCCACGCGGTGCCTGTTTTTTGTTTGCATTTCTACCGGCTGGCTTTGGCGCTCTTGGTTTTCTAGGTTCTTCCGGAGCTATTGGAGCACGTTCTGTTGCATTTAAATCCAACAATGTAACCTGATCATCCATATCCATGGATACTTCAGCCAAAGAACCGCCAAAAATATCAAGTTTTTTCCCTTGATCTTTTTTACTCGTTGGCGCCTGTTTTGTTGTTGACTTTTTCTTTCTTTGTAATTCTGCAAGTGCTTCAGCACTCATTTTTCCATAAGAAGATACTGATGCCTGTTTTTGTGGCATACTGTATGTTTCTTCAACTTTTGGTTTTTTCTTTTTAACAATCTTTAAACCTGATTTTTTAATAGCAGGTCTGAGTGATGGAGATACAACTCTTAATGTCGTTTTCTTCACCTCTTTTTTCGGCGCTTCTTCTTTCTTGAGTGTTTTTTCTTCAACACTTTTCTCTTTTTCGGCTACACTTTCAACTTTTGGCTCTTTTTCAGTTTCAGCTTCTTTTTGGACTTCAGCTTCTTTTTTGACTTCGGTTGGGGTTTCAGTTGCACTCTTTTGTTCAGTTGCAGCTTCTTCTTGTACTGCAGGTGACTCTTGTTCATCTTTTTTTGTTTCTTCAGGAGTATCATCATTAACTTTTTTAGATGTCTTTTTTACAACTTTTGGTTTTTGCGCTTCAGCAGTATCATCACCATTCATTATGTAGTTTGCCAAACTTTCTGCTTGTTCCATTGTTACTACACTTTGTGCAGATTTTACTTCAAGACCCATTTTTTTTGCTTTTTCTAAAACATCTTTAGAAGCTATTCCTAGCTCTTTTGCAATTTCGTGTACTCTAACTTTTTCTATCATCAGTGATGATCTCCTTTAATTTATTCATAAGTTTATCTTTATCTGGGCTTTTGCATTGACGCATTAAAGCTCGAAGAAGTTTTTTCTCTTCTTTTAGACAACTTTGACATAAATAAAAACTTCTTTTCGTCCCGTCAAATGCTGTCAATTCACCATTAAAACATTGCAGTCTCAATAGATTACATTGCGGTTCTCTTATTCTGCAAGAAACGCACATTCTCGTTGGTTGATGAAATTTTTTTGCCATTATATCTAAATCTTACTTTATTTAATAGAGTTATCGCTCTATTATAAGTCCATCATTATCAAAATTCAAAACTTTTACATTAAAGTCAGGAAATTTCTGCTTCATTCTGTTGGCAATCATCGCAGAATCTTCATCATAAACAAGTGAAAAAAATGTAGAACCGCTCCCTGAAAGAGTACTCATCAATGCTCCGCTTTCATAGGCTACCTTTTGTACCGAAAAAAGTTCCGGCAGTGTTTTCATTCTTGCTTTTTGATGAAATCTGTCCTGTGCCGCAAGTTTCAACATTTCCCAGTCTTCATTAAAAAATGCAGCTACAGTCAAGGCTGCATGAGAAAGGTTGTAAACCGCATTCTCTTTCGAATAGGATTTAGGAAGTACGGTCCTGGATTTTGAAGTATTCATCTGCTTGTTCGGAATGACGACTACAGCTTTGAGATAATCCGGCAGATGTTTTTTTTGAGAAAAAACCTTGTTTTTTTCAACTGTTGCAACATTAAATCCACCCATCACAGCAGGTGTAATATTGTCAGGGTGTGATTCATACACAAGTGCGTGATTTAATATACGGCGCTTTGAAACCCTTATACCAGCCGCTTCATGCGCTGAAGCAATCGCTGATACTATAACAGCAGAAGAACTTCCAAGTCCGCGGGACATTGGAATTTGATTATAAAATGTAAATTTGAAATTTTGTTTGTTTTTTATCAATCTTGAATAATGATCATTAAATATGCTGATAAAAAGATTGTTTCCTTTGAGTCTCGGGTTGTTTTCACCCTCACCTTTTATGCTTACACTAAAAAATTTCGAGGGATGAAACTCAACTCTGTTTCTCAAATCTACTGCCAAACCCAGAGTATCAAAACCTGGTCCGAGGTTTGCAGATGTTGCCGGTACACTTATTGTCACTGATTATCCTATCCAACTGCACCTATCATATAAAGGGGCGTTGTATTTGTGCTAAACTCTTTATAATCCAACACATCCGGCAATATAAAATCTGCTTGTGGTGCTGTTTCTATTTTTTGAGTTTTTATCTCTTGGTCTATTTTAACAAAATATAGCTTTCCAATCGCTTTGATAGGCTGATTTTTATTAAAATAAAAAGCATCTGTTGCAAAAAGCGGTATTTTTTTTAATATACTCAGTGATTTCAAAAATATATAGGCTACTTTAATAGACATAAAACTTCCCGGTCCATTGGCATACAAAAGTTTTTTCACCTCATATTTTTCAAATATTTCTTGATAAATTAACGGAAGAATATCAGAACTTTTTTCATGGCTCTGTATCGTTTCTACAAGCTTATTCTCTGCGTATATGCCAATAAGAATCGGTGAACCCAATGCTATACATAGTACATCTACTTTATGCATATGCTTTTTCTAACTCTTTTGTTTTTTCACCGACAAGTTCTACCACTTCATAATTATCAGCATCTTTAAGAAGAGCCAGTGTCAACTTATGATTAAGATCATGACTTCCTGCCAATGCTTCGTAGTTTCCTATGAAATTCATTCCAATTAGACTCATATCTCCAATAGCATCTAAAATTTTATGCCGTACAAACTCATCACTAAATCGTAATCCTTCGGGGTTGAGTATCTTTTTATCATCCAAAACCACTGCATTTTCCAAAGAACCTCCCAGAGCAAGTCCTTTTGAACGCAAGTATTGTACTTCATGTAAAAATCCAAATGTTCTAGCACGAGCAATCTCATTTTTATAACTTTCTTTGGTAAATTTCAATACATACGCTTGTGTCTGAATCACAGGATGAGGAAATTTAATGGTAAAGTCATAGTTTAAATCAGGCGAAGGAGAGAGTTTTACATATTTTTCCCCTTCTTTAATCTCTACCTCTTTTTTAATCATCATAACCTTTTTTGGAATATCAAGCTCTTGTATGCCCGCTTCATCCAAAAGCATACAAAAACTTGCACTGCTGCCGTCCATCACGGGCACTTCATCTGCATCAACAACAACACGAAGATTATCAATGCCGTATGCATACACCGCAGACAAAAGATGTTCTATGGTAGAAATCACATAATTGTCTTTACCTATAACTGTCGCCATTTTCGTATCAACAACATTCTCAGGAACCAAGGGAATAGACACATCCACATCACTTCTATAGAACACAATACCGCTGTTTGACTCCAAAGGTTCTAATCTTAAGCGCACAGGAGAACCTTTGTGCAAGCCTATCCCGACAAGCTCCACACTTTTTTTGATTGTTGTCTGATACATCTGTTATCCTTTATTTGCCATCAATGATTTTTTTAGCACTCTTAATAATATCATTAATATTAAGTTTTATCCACTTTTTGTCCATCCACTCTTGAGGTCGGACTTCAATCCCTTGCACCAATACACCAAAATGCAGATGATCTCCCATCGCATAACCGGTTTTTCCTGTTTTTGCGATAACACTGTTTGGTGCCACCTCATCACCTGCGGAAACTTCAAGACTTGAGCAGTGTCCGTAGAGAGTATAAAGCCCCAGTCCGTGTGCAATAATAGGTGAATTCCCATACAGTCCGTTATAATCTGCAAAGACTACATTCCCGCCGTTTTGTGTGCGTATAGGTGCCATTGCATGACTGGCCATGTCTAAACCCAAATGGTATGCTTCACTGATAAACTGACCTTTGTAGTAGTATTTTCTATGATCTCCAAAGTATGCCACAACCTTTCCGTTTTTCAAAGGATACATTTTTTTAATTTTAAAATCACTGATCATTTCCTGAGGAACGTCTGACGTAAGTTTATGTATCAACGCCTCGTTTTTTTCTCGTATATTTTCATTAATGATTTTAAATCTTTCCAGGGGATCTTCTACTCCCTGAGTCTCATCAAACTCTTCAGCCAGTTCGGCAATTTTTCCGTTTAAAAATTTATCCGAAATTGTAATTTTTGAAAGCCTGTATGTTTTGTTTTTCAAATAAAGCGGAACATAGGTTTTTCTTACATTTCCCGCCGAGTCTTTTGCTACAACTGTTGCTTTAAAACCTTCATCCTGTACGGGCCAGGCAAGCAAAGCTATATAGTATCCCTCTTTATAAAAAGGTTCTACCTTAAAATGTTTATTGTGATTTGATTTTATGTACAACTCTTTTAAGTTTTCATCTTCCGCTTTAAAAATTACAAGGGCCGCACCTCCTCGGGATATTTTATAGGAATTGTTCACAATGTTTACCTGCGGTCTTTTTTTGTCAATTCTCAGTTTAAAAGATTTTACCGCCGTATTGCCATTTAAAAAATTCCATTTACTCGCATCCTGTGCCTGTACAACAATTTCAATATTTTTGTCTTTGATTGCTGAAGCACCTCTTGGCGGTTCTAATTTCAGACTCACTGCTTTTTCGGGATACAGCAGTTGATTGTATAACAACTCACTCTCACCATTTTTGGTTCGCAAAATCACTTTATATGATTTGATACCGCTCTCATCTTCTATCTTTAACGGCAATGGTTTCTTGAGATTCCAGTAACCATTTGTCTGCAGTGTGATTACAGGGGCATTTCTTTCAAACATTGCAGAAAAATAGACATATGCTCCTGCCCCTATAAGAAGGGCCGTTATAAAAAATCCGCCAACCGAAGATCTGTTTTTTTTATTTCTCAAATTATATTTCCTTAATTGATTTTAATATTTTGTTATTTTCGTCACTTTTATAAAGCCTGACTTCTTTTACATGTACCGTTTTCAACACTTCTTTCATTATCTCTTCTGCATCTTTCAACCTTGCACCGCTCGATTTTAAATCTTCATCTGAAACATACATATTCATAACCTGCGCATTGTCACTCTGCAACATCTTTTTATACAGTATGGATTTCAAACGAAACAATGACAGGGGCTCTCTTCTTTGTAAAAACTCTTTACATGTAAGGTGCTCAGCTTTAAGTTCTATAAGCTCAGCAGCCACAACAAAAGCCGTACCCGTGCATTTTGCATTTGAAAACCCCTGTGTAAATTCCAAAAGAGCCCCAAACAGTGCTGTTGCCATTTTTTGATTGATAGAAACACCCTCTTGTTTTAATGCAAAATAGAGTTCTGTTGCATCAGGTTCTGCTTCTATTATACAGTCTGCCTGCTTTGGTACAGTATCACGTACGCGGCTAAACCACGGTAAAAAAGAAAACTTCTCATCAATTTGTCCGATAGCTACCAGGGAGACTTTTTTATGCAGCGCCAATACATAAGAATACAGGGCATTTGCATTTGCAAATGAAATGTTGTCTGTTTGAATTACTATATGTTTAGCACTTTTTATATCATCAAAAGCTCTCAAATGTCTACTTTTTTAAATATAATTATATACTATTTTTTATTCATCTTGTAAACATAGGCTAAAACTTCGGCTACAGCATGAAACAATGCTTCGGGAATAGGCTTGTCTACATCAACTTCTTTGTAAAGACTTCTGGCCAAAGAGGGGTTTTGTACAATATGCACATGATTCTCTCTGGCTATTTTCTTGATTTGCTGTGCTATATGATCCATTCCTTTTGCAATGACAATCGGAGCCCGTGCCTTTGCCTCATCATATTTTATGGCAACAGCATAATGCGTAGGATTCGTTATCACCACATCGGCATTTGGAACTTCTGCCATCATCCTTTTTCGGGAAGCTTCCATCTGAATCTGTCGGATTTTTGATTTTATGAGTGGATCACCCTCCATATTTTTCATTTCATCCTTAATCTCCTGTTTTGACATTTTCAACCCGTTAAAATACTGTTTTCTTACAATAATTATATCTATAATTGCAAAAATAAAGATAATAAAGAGCATCACAAAAGCAATAATTATCATTTTGTCTTTGAGCCAGACAAGCTGATCATGCAGTCCAAAAAGTGCAACTGTCGGCAACTCTTCAATAAAATAGAAGAAAAACAAAAAACCGACACCAAGAGTTGTAAAAGATTTCAGTGTTACTTTCACACCTTCAATAAGCTTTTTTAAGGAAAAAAGATTCTTTGTTCCTTTAATGGGGTCAATCTTTTTAAAGTCCGGCATAATAGCCTTTGTCGTAAATAAAAATCCAAACTGTGCAAGTGCAGCCACTACACCGGCAATCGCCACAGCAGCAGCCAGAGGAATGACCATAAGCAAAAACTCCCTTATAGTAACAATGGCAATATCTATTGCAAACAATTTGTCTACAGGCATGCCTATAAGGGAAAAATAGTATTGAAAAAGACGAATCATATGTGTTGCCATATAAGGAAAAAGCATTAAAATACCAAGTATGGCAACAAAAAGTGTTATAACTCCCGAAGTGTCCTGGGACTTTGGAACATTCCCCTCTTTTCGGGCATCTTCTATTTTCTTGGGGGTGGGTTCTTCTGTCTTTTCAGCATCATCAGCCATAAATTATGACCTCTAATCCATTTTCATTGACAAATCAATCCAGTTGGCCTGATGCACCAATGAACCTGAGCTGATGGCATCTACTCCTGTTTTTGCATAAGATTCAATGGTCTCCAAAGAGATGTTTCCACTCGCTTCTAAAAGGATATGCGGATAGTTTTCATTTCTAAAAGCCACAACCTCTTCCACCTGGGCCGGTGTCATATTATCACACATAACGATATCTGCCTGCGCCTGCATGGCCTCTTGTGCTATAAAAAGTGTATCGGTCTCTACTTCAATTTTTGCAGTAAATGGAATAACCTTTCTTGCATTTTCTATATAGCTTTGCAGGTTTTGAATTGTTTTGAGATGGGTGTCTTTTATCATCAGAGAGTCATCAAGTCCCATTCTGTGATTTACAGCACCGCCACAGCGTGTTGCATACTTTTCAAATATTCGTAACAATGGTCTTGTTTTTCTTGTGTCCAACAGTTTTACCCTGTATGGCTCTATTATTGCGACATATCTTCTTGTCAGTGTAGCAATGGAACTTGCGTGTAAAAGCATATCCAAAACTGTTCTTTCACAGCGAAGCAGTGTATGCGAATCTGCTTCTAAAACCGCAATCGTTTCTCCACTGTGAAATGCCTGCTTGTCAGATTTCAACCATTGAACAGAAAACTTTTCAAGCTTTGCCAAAACGTCTATATATTTTTGTCCCGCAACAACACCATCACTTTTTGCTATGATTTTAGCACTTGCAGGTACCGCAGGCTCTACGAGTGCATATAAATCACCACGCCCCACATCTTCAGCCAAGGCTTCTTTTACAAACTCTTCTATCATAATGCCAACATTCGCTCTAATGCGATTTTTGCCCATTTTTGCGTTTTTGGATCAACTTCTATCTCGTTTATCGGCTCGCCCTCATCTATCGCTTTGAGTGTCAGATAGACATCTTCAAGGGTTGTTTCATTCATTGTCGGACATTCCGGTTTTGTGGAGCTTAACACATAGGTATTTTTTGGTCGCAGTCGATTTACCATATTAAACTCTGTTCCCACAGCTACTTTTTGATCCTCCGGGAGCTCTGTTATATATTTGATAAGCTGTGAGGTTGAACCTACAAAATCACTGGCATCACAAACAGCCGGGTCACATTCGGGATGTGTTGCAATTTTTATACCCGGAAATTTTTTACGGTAAAAAGCTATATCATCGAGTGTAAAAAGCTGATGCACCGAGCAAAAACCGTCATAACAGATAATGTCTGCCTCTTTTGGATCACCCTCTTGCCCAATCACCATAGATTTGAGTCCCATCTGGTTGGCAATATTTTGTCCAAGACACCGATCAGGGACAAAAAGAATTTTCTTTCCCTCCTCCAATGCTGTTGTAATGATTTTTTTGGCATTCGAACTTGTACAGACCATTCCGCCCATCTCTCCGACTTTTGCTTTTACCTCAGCATTTGAATTGATGTAGGTGATCGGCAAAATATTTTCTTTGGCAATGCCGTTGTCTTCTAAAAATTTCACAGAATCATCATAATAAAGAGAGTCAATCATGCGCGCCATTGCACAGCAGGCAATTTTTGGCATAACGACACGCTTGTGTGGTGAAAGAACTTTCACGCTCTGCCCCATAAATCCGACACCGCAAAAGAGTACAAATTCTGCATCATCTGCCATTGTTCTCATAGCCAATTCTAATGAATCGCCTGTAATATCAGCAAGTTCAAACACTTCATCACGCTGATAAAAGTGTGCAACAACTGTGACACTCAGTTTTTCTTTGAGCTCGGAAATTCGTTTTTTTAATTCATCATTTGTTAACTGCAAAAAATCATCCTGTTTACTAAGTGCCTGACCAGAATAAATGACATATTTAACAACACACAAAGGGTTTAGTTTCAAGGCGAACTTTTGTTGGCGATACTGGTATCGTTAACGAAAGTTCAACGCAGGAAATGAGTCCTTTGTATGTTGCCCTTCGGGTGAAGAGAGAAAATACAATCTAACTTCGTTGAAAATCCTTGAAGCTACTAGTAGCTCCTACGGATTTTCGCCTTGTATCTTGCATTTTCTCTCTTCATTAAATTATGTCATTTATTCTGGTCAGGCACTTACAATTTTATTATTATGCAATTATATCAAAATATATTTAGCATAAAAACTGTAGAATGCTGTCACTCAAATAATTTAAGGTAATTTATGGATTTTTTATTTAATATCAATGTACAGTTTTATATTGCTGCATATCTCATTGGAGGTATTCCTTTTGGTCTTTTGCTTGCAAAGAAATTTGCAGGTGTTGATGTCAAGTCAGCAGGAAGCGGCAGTATCGGTGCTACAAATGTTTTACGCGTTGTCAAGGAAAAAAATCCGGATCTGGCAAAAAAACTCGGTATTGCAACTCTTGTATTGGATGCACTCAAAGGTGTCAGCGTTTTGGCTGTTGCCTACTTCATGGGGCTTGACGAATCCGTTTTATGGGCTATTGCTGTTTTGGCAGTTTTGGGTCATTGTTTTTCTCCCTATCTTGGATTTGAAGGAGGCAAAGGTATTGCAACAGGCATGGGTGTTATGATGTTTCTTTTACCGCTGGAGACCACCATTGCTCTTGTTGTGTGGCTTGTTATGGCTAAAACAGTCCGTATCTCTTCTGTCTCTTCCCTCACGGGTGTTTTCTCTTTGCTTGTTGCAAGTTTTATCATACATCCGAATATGCCGCATGCACCGGTTGTATTTATTGTATTTATCCTGTTTTACAAACATATCCCTAATATCGTTCGTGTCATCAAGGGCGAAGAAAAAAGAGTCATATAAATTGAAAATTCATATAGAAGCGTTACACTTTACATGTATCATCGGTATTTTGGAACATGAAAGACAAAATGAGCAAAAAGTCATTATTGATGTTGCAATAGAGTATGATTTTGAGGATAATGTTTTTATAAACTATGCGGAGGTGGCAGAATTTATAAAAACAGATATGCAAAACAAAAAATATTTACTTATTGAAGATGCGCTTCAGGATTTGAGCAGAGCGCTTAAAAATAAATTTTCGAAAATAAATACTCTTTATCTGAAAATAACAAAACCCTCCATTTTACCCGACTGCAAGGTCAGTGTAAGCAATATTACAAACTTCCAATCTTAATCCTAACTTCATTTTTTTTTAAAAAAAATTGAAAAAAACTTTAAAGTAACCTAAATTTATGCTATTATTCCACCAAATATTTAAGCACAGGAAAGAATTAATGCGTATATTAATTATAGAAGACGAAGTAACATTAAACAAAATGTTAGCAGAAGGACTCAAAGAATTTGGTTACCAAAGTGATGTAGTAGAGACATTAAAAGATGGTGAATACTATTTAGACATCCGTAACTATGATTTGGTTCTGATGGACTGGATGCTTCCCGACGGAAATTCAGTGGATATCATAGGTGATATCAAAACAAAAACTCCTAAGACAGTTGTTGTTGTTATTTCAGCCAGAGATGATAATGAAAGTGAAATCGAAGCACTGCGCGCCGGTGCTGATGACTACATAAGAAAACCTTTTGATTTTGATGTATTGATCGCTCGTATTGAAGCGCGTTTACGTTTTGGCGGAAGCAATATTATAGAGATTGAAGACTTGACTATTAATCCTGAAGAAGAAAAAATCACTTATAAAGAGACTGAAATAGAACTCAAAGGAAAACCTTTTGAAGTACTGACTCACCTTGCACGTCATCGTGATCAAATTGTTTCCAAAGAACAGCTTCTTGATGCTATCTGGGAAGAGCCTGAACTCGTTACACCAAATGTCATTGAAGTAGCAATCAACCAGATTCGACAAAAAATGGACAAACCATTATCAATCACTACTATAGAAACTGTACGTCGTCGAGGCTACCGCTTCTGCTTTCCAAAAGAAGTCTAATAAAATTTTAAATAATGATATAATTTCATAAAAATATTTATGGGGTTATATCATGTTCTCTTCACGAAGCATTCGGACAAACTTTTTAATCAAACTGATATTTTCATCACTGACCCTGATTATTATCTTTTCATCTCTGCTCTATTTTTATATAGAAAAATCAATATATGATGAGAAAAAAGAGGAATTGGTACAATATGCCAAAAATATTTCTGCATACAAATCAGTTTTTCAGGCAGATGAATCAATGGGAGAAAGCTTTTTCTCTTTAAATGTCGGCATCATTAATTTAAAAAATTCTCATACCGGCATGGATATCTATGAAACCTCCAAGAACAATCATACTTTTTTAACGCTCATCTATCCGTTTAACCTTGATGATAAAAGCTATCTGAAAATCACCAAAGATATCACACAGACAAAGCATCTTCTGAAAAAAATTCAAAGATATATTTTTGTTATCAATATAGCAAGTATCCTGCTTGTTATTATCTATGCTATTGCCTTGTCCAAAATGCTTATTGCTCCTATTCAGACATTTTCAAACAAACTGGCAAATATGAATGAACATCTCATCACAGAGATAGATATGAACAAACTTCCTAAAGAGTTTGAACCTTTGGGGGCAACGCTCAACCATCTGATTTTAAGAATTGAAAATTTTGTCAAATATCAAAAAGAGCTTTTTATAGGAACCGCACATGAATTAAAAACTCCCCTGGCGGTTATAAAACTAAAAAACCAGGTAACTCTCATAAAAAAACGCTCACCCGAGGAGTATATAGAAGCTATAAAAACAACAAACAAAACTGTAGACGAAATGAATATAATTATAACAAACATACTCAACATAGGCCGTCAGGAAGGTGCACAGCTTGACAGACCTATAGAGGTGGATGTCATAGCATTTTTAAAACAAAAAGCGAATGACTTCAAACTTCTTGCCGAAAACGAGGGCAAACAGCTGCATATGGATTTTAAACCCGACGGATTTATGGCAACCCTGCAGATAAGTCTTTTAAACCAGATTCTGCAAAACTTTTTGCAAAATGCCATTAAATTTACTCCCAAGGACAAATCTATCATTCTCAGAAGCTCACAGGATGATGTCGGATTACTCATAGAAGTTGTAGATGAAGGATGTGGAATTGATGACAGCATAGATTTATTTGCACCGTTTAAGCGCCAGGGAAACAAATCCGGCGTCGGGCTTGGTCTTTTCTTGGCAAAAAGCGCCGCAGATGCCTTAGGTGCGAAAATAAGCATAAGAAACAGAGAAGACGGAATTGACGGAACAGTTGCATCTTTGCAGCTCAATTCTAAATTATCCTGTATAATTCCAAAGAAGAGGTAATCTTTCAAAAATAATAAAGCTTTAATTTGCTATAAATCGTCAGATTAAAAAATAAATATAAAATATAAGGTTTTTGAATATGGCTTTAATAATAAATGATGAATGTATAGCATGTGATGCATGTAGAGAAGAATGTCCGACACTGGCAATAGAAGAAGGTGACCCGATTTACTATATTGACCCTGACAGATGTACTGAGTGTGTCGGCATATATGATGAACCTGCCTGTATATCTGTTTGTCCTGTTGACTGCATAGTGCCGGATAAAGACAATGTTGAAACTGTGGCAGAACTGCAGTTTAAATATAAAAATTTAGAAATAGAAGAGTAGTTCTTTGGCAAAGCGTGTTACGATCATAGATATAGGCTCCAATTCAGTGAGAATGGTAATATATGAGAAAGTATCACGTTTTGCTTTTCATTTGCTTCATGAAGAGAAGTCAAAAGTCAGAATTTCTGAAGATGCCTACAAACATGGCGGAGCTCTGCAAGAGATTCCTATGCAAAGAGCCTTTGATGCACTGAGTGACTTTATACAGATCAGTAACTCTTTCAAAGCGAACAAACTCTTTTGTGTTGCGACTTCGGCACTCAGAGATGCCCCCAATAAAAAAGATTTTTTACAAAAAGTAAAAAAAGAACTCAAACTCAATATAAAAATTATCAGTGGTGAAAAAGAAGCCTACTTCGGAGGCATTGCCTGTGCCAATCTTTTGCCAATGCAGGAGAATGCACTCAGCATAGATATAGGAGGAGGCTCTACTGAGCTTGCCTATATAGACAAAAACAATGTTTCACATCCTCTGTCTCTAAAACTTGGAACAGTGCGCCTTAAAGAGCTTTATTTTGATGCTGATGACATAGAAGGTGCCATCAGGTATATTGACGAACAACTACAAATGCTTCCTGCGATGAAAGTTGAAACGCTCATCGGAATCGGCGGAACATTTCGGGCAATATCGAGCTCCATCATGAAGAGAGAAACGTATCCGCTGAATAAACTTCACGCTTATGAATTTAAGGTCACTGTGTTGCAGGAGTTTATAGAAGAACTGCTCAATGCAAAAAGCAACAAAGAACTCAAAAGCCTTTTTATCAACAGCAACAGATTTGATGTCATTAAACCCGGTACGCTTATTTTACAAAGACTTATCAAAAAGATAAATATCTCAAAAGTGATTACAAGCGGTGTAGGTGTACGAGAGGGTGTGTATCTGAGTGATTTGCTAAGGAATTCCAAACATAAATTTCCGCACAATTACAATACCTCCGTGCGCTACATTATAGACTCGCATATAAAAGACAGGCAGTTTTCAAATAATTTAAGCCTATTGGCTAAAAAACTCTTTGATTTAACCCATGAATATTTCGGTATAGATTACAAATACAGATACAATCTTGCCTTAGCCGCAAAATTATACCCCGCAGGAAGCAGTGTCCATTTTTATTCCCAAAACAAGCATACCTATTATTTGATAAAAAGTGCCCTGGAGTTTGGTTTCAGACATCACGATATCATGCTCATTGCCACATTGACCAAGTACGCCAAGAACAAACTGCCATCGAGTACCCATTTACAACTCTACAAAAAACTGCTTCCCAAAGAACAAGTTACGAAAACACTCAGTTTTTTGCTCTCTTTAAGCATAGCCCTCTTAAGCCACAGGCCAAGAAACCTGGATTTTGAACTGCAGTTTGAGAAAAACACTTTACATGTAAACTCTTCCAAAAAGCTTTATCTTTCAAAAGAGGCAGTGGCAAAACTCGAATGCGAACATCAAAAATTTAAAGTCTTATTCTAAAATCTCTGTCCCATTGTAAACTCAAAGGTTGCAGTCTGATCGCCATCCTGAGGGTTTATCGGACGGGCAAACATTAGCTGAATCGGGCCGACAGGTGAAAACCACTCCAGTCCAAGTCCATATCCGGCTCTTGAAATATTGTTGGTTAGTAAATTATCTGTTACATTATCCGAAATCATTCCCCAGTCTGCAAAAGCCACTATGCGCATTTTTGCCTTTGGTATCAAAGGCATACTCAACTCTATATTATTTGAAAAAGTTTGTGTTCCGCCCACTCTTCTTATTCCGTCCACTGCAGTAGCATCGGCTACAGTCGGAGAGAGTGTATATGCCTGGTACCCTCGCACACTTCCAATCCCGCCCATATAAAATTTTTCGGCAAGAGGAATGTATCCGTTGTCTATAATTGCATAATATCTGGCTTTGTATCTAAAAATAGCATCAAATCCCAAAATATCTTCCAAACCATAATACTTGGAAAAATTTGTTCTTGCTTTTATAAAATTTGCTGTACCTCCTAATCCAGATTTCTCAATACTCTGAGAGAGTGTAAAGCCTTTACGAGGTAAATAAAAATCATCAGTATTATCCCATTTCACACTTACTGTTACACTACTTTTTGTATATGATTCAAAAGCATTTATATCATATGCACTTGCATTAAAATCATCTCCAAAAGTATAACTGTTACTTGAGTAGCCATAGCCAATATATCCGCTAATATAACGTGTAAAACGGTGTCCAATCCCCATCGTTAAACCGGTACTTAAAACTGAATAGTCTATGTAATCAGTAGCTGACTGATAAATAGAAAAATTTCCACTGAAATCACTGTCATTGAGACGAGGATTCGAAATATTAAAAGAGTAGTTCTGTGTTGTCTGAGACTTTTCAGCCTTTACTCCGACATTAATTCCCGAACCCCAAACATTTCTGTCATTAATGCCTATACTGAGCAAAATTCCGCCATAACTTCCATATCCTCCACCCAGCTGAATATTTCCGGTTGGTGCTTCTTTCACTTTAACAATCAAATCCATAGTCTTGTTGTCAATTCTTTTTTCTTCTATAGTATTACCATCAAAGAACCCAAGCCTTCCAAGTGCTGCACGGGAATCGGTCAGGTCTGTCAATGAATATATATCATTCGGACCCAAATACAACTCTCGGCGAATCACCCTGTCAAGTGTTCTGTTATTGCCTGAAATTAAAACATTTCTGATTCTTACTTTTTCACCGGGCAGAACTTTAAACACCACTTCAACTGTATGGTTTTCTTTATTTTTTTTCAAGTCAGGCACTACCTGAACAAAGGCGTAGCCCAAATCTGCAACAAGTGTTTTAATTTTCTTTGAATCTTCTCTAAAAGTTTTGATATTGAAAGTTTCATCTTTTTTCAGCGAGATGGCATCTCGCAATTTTGCATCATCTGCAACATGGACAAGTTGATTGACAGAAATTTTACTTATTTTATACGGTTTGCCTTCTGAAATCAGATAACTCATATCAGCGCTGTAGTTGTCAAAATCAACCCGGACAAAAGGTTCATCAACTTTGGCATCCAGATACCCGTACTGCATATAATAGTCACGTATTCTCAGGTTGTCATATTCCAAATCTCTCAGACTCATTTTACCGTCATTCTGTCCCCAGAACCAACCCATAAATTCTTGCTCTTTGTTGGCTATAACATCATCAAAATCATCCGGATCCAAACCGTAAACACCACTGTATTGCAATTTTTTTATAATGATTTCTTCGCCTTCATTCACAACAAAAGTAACTTTTACACTTCCGTTTTCCAAATAGGTCGTTTCAACTTCTACGACACTGTCAATTTTGCCTTCTTGCGAAATAGCGTCAATGATTCTTTTTTTGGCAGCTTCAATTTTCTTTTCATCATATAACGACCCTTTTTTGATTTGAATGACAGACTCTTTGACCTCATCATCATCTTCTTTCCAGCCCTTGAGTTCCACCTTGGATATAATTGCTTTTTCTTTAAAATAAAAAGTAAGTTTTCCCTTCTCGTCAAATTCTGTCCAGATATCATTAAAATAGCCTTGGTCAAAATATTTTTTAATCGCTTTGTCAACCATCTCTTTGTCTATGTCATCACCTTCACCAAATCCTAAAATTCTCAAGGCAACCGGCTTGGAAAGGTGGATTAATCCATTATAGTCAATAGTTTTCACTACACGCGCATATATATTGGTTGTCAACACAACCAGCAAAAAAGACAAAAGTATTTTCATTCATATTCCATTTAAAAAATTAGTAAAGATTTTACCCATTATGTGGTTAATATTAAGTAAATTCAGTATAATTTTACAAATTAACAGAAAGAATAAACATGAATATAGCAATTATTGGATTAGGTTTGATGGGAGGTTCCCTTGCCCTTTCATTAAAAAAACAAAATTATGTTGACTCTATTGTAGGTTATGACCATAATCAAAAGCATACACAGGACGCACTTTGCCTTGGACTCGTAGATAAAATAGTCTCTTTTGAAGAGGTCAAAAAGTGTGATGTTATTTTTCTTGCCATTCCTGTCAACGGTGTGATCAAAATCTTAAAAGAACTGACGGATGTCGGTCCGGACACAACTATAATTGATTTAGGCAGTACGAAAGAAAAAATTGTTGCCTCTGTACCGCCACAGATAAGAAAAAACTTTGTTGCGGCACATCCAATGACCGGAACAGAAAACTTCGGTCCGCATGCCGCAGTTGAAAATCTTTACTACGACAAGGTTGTTGTTTTATGCGATCTTGAAGAGAGTGGGGAACTGCAGACAAAGGTTGCCAAAAAAATATTTAAATCGCTGCATATGAAAAAACATTTTATGAAGTCTCATGAGCATGACCGTCATGCCGCTTTCATTTCACATATGCCCCATGCCATCTCCTATTCTATTGCCAACACTGTGTTAAAGCAGGAAAACAAGCATACCATTCTGGCCTTGGCTGCAGGTGGATTTCGCTCCATGAGTCGTCTGGCAAAGAGTTCTCCCTATATGTGGGAAGATATTTTCAGACAGAACAAAGAGAATCTGCTTGAAGCCATAGAACTCTTTGAAACAGAGCTTACAAACCTCAAACAAAACATTCAAAACGAAGAGTGGGACAAAGTCCATCAGGAGATGGCCAATGCCAACAAACTGCATGATATCCTGGACTAGGATATATCATATTTTTTCAGCAGCTCTTTGACAAGCTTTTTATCTATCTTCTCTTTTTTTGAAGAGTAAAGATTAGCTTCCAACATATCTACAACTTTTCTTACTTCCTCATCTTTGTCTTTGTACGGCAGCAGTTTTATAAGCAACAGCCTCTCATCATTGAGATTCAATACTCTCTCTTTTTTCAAAAATTTTACCGGTTTTGCAAACATCATAATCAATATTCCTATGATGACTCCTGCAACAAAAGCTATACCAATGGAAAGTTTGTCATAGACTTTTGCTCTCTTCTTTACATGTAAAGGCTGTTCAGTGGTTTGTGCAGATGCTTCTCTTTGTATTTTCAATGCTGTTTTTTTCACCGCACCGTTTACTTTGATAGGAATCGGTTGTGTAGAGATTTTTTCTACCCGTTTTGTTTTCAAATTGTAAAATGCCAGTGAAAAAGGCGGAATGGTAAAATCTTTATCTGAAACAAAGGCTAACTTTTGTGTCAGAGTATTGCCTTTGATACTTATTTTCTCATCAAAAACATTTACACCCGGTATATAGGGTTTAAAACTCTTAATATCTTCTAAATTCCCTTCACCTCTGACTTTGACAGTGACATTCACTGCTTCATTGGGATTAATCTGTAATTTGTCGGCAGTCGCTTCAATTGTAAAGTTTCCGACTATTTTTGCATTATTAGGCAAAGGCTTTACATGTAACTCCACCGGATTTGAAAAATAGCTTTTCCATTTGATCTGAGGCATAAACCCTCCCCAGACATCCCGTGAAGAGATTCTTGTCGCAATTTTGAGTTGTGCCGGTTTTATGGTCAGGTTTCCTTCTCTTTGCGGAGCCAGTCTGTAGCTTGCTTTTGTGATGATAAATCCGTCTTTTTCAGTTCTTGTTGCCTGTGATTCGCCTTTAATCCAAAAGCCTTTAAAGTCCGGTGCTATAAATTTACTGTCAACGGCTTCGGCATCTTTTTTCTGTTTCAGCACCAGGTTAAGTGTAAACGGTTCCCCCACAAACAATTCTGTTTTTGAGGGAATCAAATTCAGTACAAAATCGGCATTTTTATCCTGTACTGCCGGCTTTACCGTCACTTTTACACTATTTGATTGCTCTGTTTTTCCATCTATTTCAATACTTACCGGTGAAATCACACAACTTTTTTGTGGCATAAACTGGTAACTCAGCACATAGCTTTTTCTATAGTCATTGTTTATCATCTCAATACTTGTTTGAGAACTTGACCCTAGAACATTGCTACCGCATATTGTACTGATAAGTGGTTTATTGACTTCACTCCCTGTGATTGTAAGGGTATAGGTTGCGACTTCTCCGCTAACAACACTCTTAGGAGATACCCTTGCCACAACCTTCGCATATATTGCCGTTGTAAGTAGACTAAAAATTATTATTATTTTACCAAGGTTTTTCATTACTGTTTTCCTTCTTCTTGTTACTTTGGTTCAATCTGTATAGATATGTACTCTGTTCACTATTAAGACTTTTAAGCCATTTTGCCTCTTCTGCATCACTCATCCTGTTTTTCATTTTTTCTGCCTGTGCAGCCGATACGGAGGCAGATTTCTTTTTGTCTTTTTTCTGTTTTTTCTCAGCACTTTTTTGCTGGGATTTTTGTTTGCGTTCTTTTTCTTTCTTCTCTTTTTGCTTTACATTCTTTTCTTTTTCAGCATTCTTTTTTTGCTGCTTTTTCTCATCTTCGCTCGGCTTTTGAGATTTTCTCTGCTCACTCTTTTGGTCTTTTTTATTGTCTTGATGCTGTTTGTTCTTTTGCTCTTTATTATCCTGCTTTTTCTCGTTCTTTTTGTTATCTTGACTTTTCTGGTTCTGCTGGTTCTGCTGGTTTTTTTGATTCTTCTGCTGCTGTTTTTTCTGATCTTTGTTTTTCTGTTGCTGTTTCTTTTGTTGTTGTTTCTTCTGCTCTTTTTTCTTTAATGCTTTTTTTACGGCTTCAAGGTTTTCTCTTGTATCTTTGTCTTCATGAAGTTTCAAAGATTTTTCATAAGACTCTATCGCCTTTTTCAAGCTTGCTTCATCACCCATTTTTGCATAGGCATTACCCATATTTGAAAAATTTTTCGCACGTGAAACTTTGTCATCAAAGGTTGCTTTTTCATAATTCTGAACCGCTTCTTTGTACTTTTTAGCCTTATAGAGGGCATTGGCTGCATTATAGTAACTCTCACTTCGATTACTCTTTTTTGCATAACTGTCATATATTTTTGCCGATTTTTCATACTCCTTGTGCTTGTAGGCATTTTTTGCTTCATCAAGATGCATAAAATCCAGCAATCCCGCATATGACGGAGCAGAACTACCGAGAAAAATAGCTAAAATAAACAATCCAGGCACCTCAACTTTTACCCGTTTGCTCATAGAAGATGTCGCGATAAGCAGTAAGAGAAGTGCCAATCCTAAAGGATAATAGACCAATGGTATATACTTTTCTATCTGCTCAGAC
This sequence comes from Sulfurimonas sediminis, assembly GCF_014905115.1. Classification (NCBI taxonomy): domain Bacteria; kingdom Pseudomonadati; phylum Campylobacterota; class Epsilonproteobacteria; order Campylobacterales; family Sulfurimonadaceae; genus Sulfurimonas; species Sulfurimonas sediminis. The sequence continues at coordinate 687,800 of NZ_CP041235.1, read as the reverse complement.
TTCAGCTCTTTTTTCTTGCTGTGACGCTCAATCTCCTGAAGCATTGCTTTGACATCGGCATCAGAATTGACACTTTCAATGTAAACACCGCCTGTTTTTGTTGCCAGGTCGGCAATTTTATCATTGAGTTTTGAGACAATAATTTTTCCGTTTTGTTTGATAAACTCTCCATTTCCAAGCTTTATCGGTGCTCCCTGCGGTGTGCCGACACCAAGTACAAAGACAGCTATGTCATGCTTTTTGGCAAAAGCAATCTCTTGAGAAAAATCTTTTTTGTCTCCGCCGTCACTCAATATTAACAAATATTTTTTTGCATCTTGTTTTATACTTTTATCAACCACCTGCAGCATCGACATAAAATCTGTGCCCTGCTCTGTAATAGAGTTTGTATTCAGTTTTTTCAGTAAAAAAGCAACTGCTTCATGATCAAAACTCAAGGGTGAAACCAGATAAGAGTTTTTTGCAAAGGCAATCACACCGATACGCTCATTTGGTGCCAGACGCAACAGTTCCAAGGCCTTTTGTTTTGCCAGTTTCAAACGGTTCGGATAGACATCTTCTGCTAACATAGAATCTGATATATCCAAAGCTATCATAATGTCAGCACTCTTAGCCGTCACTTCAATCTTTCCGTCTTTGATGACAGGACCGGCCAAAGCAATTGTCATCAAAACAGCAATCAGGAAAAAGAGTGCATTTCTTGCTTTGAGTGTCAAGGTGTTTGAAGAGACTCTGAGTCTTTGCATCACCTCACTTGAAAAAAATGTTGCATGCGACTCTTTTTGTGTAAGCAACAGCCCAAAGAGTATAACAATTAACGGTAACATATAGTAAAGAAATTCCGGATGTAAAAAACTCATATTACACTCCCTCTTTTATTTCGTAAATAGACATAAAGCAGCAGAGACAACAATGCTATAAAGAGCGGATAAAAATAGTAGTAGTTTTTATAGGAAAATGTTTCATTTTTTATCTCTGATTTTTCCAATTCATCAATTTTTTCATAGACCTCTTTAAGCTGTGAGGCATTTGCTGCACCAAAGGCAACACCGCCTGTCTCTTTTGCTATTTTCATAAGCACGGCTCTGTTGTACTCATCAGGAGCACCTATTCCTATCGGATAGACTTTTACACCCTCTTTTTTAGCAATATCAAGTGCCACATCCAGAGGAATTTTATCTACTCCTGCAGTGGAGTAGCCGTCTGTGAGCAAAATAGCCACTTTTGATTTTGCCTTGCTCATTTTCAACAGGTTCACACCCTGCGCCAACGCTTCATATAGGGCTGTATATTTTCCTGCCATACCTACTTCAAGCTGAGCAACAATACGCGACAGTATATGCTTATCATAGGTCAATGGTGAAGCAATAAAAGAGTAGGAACCAAAAACAACAAGTCCCATATTGTCATTTTCTCTTTTGTTTATAAAATCCCGTACAATTGATTTCACAACATCAAAGCGTGAAGCAGCAGGATTGAGCGGATCAAACCCACGCTCTTTCATAGAGCCAGAAGCATCCAAAACCAGTGCTATTTCATGCCCGTGCTTTGGCTTCAACTCATACGGTTCATCTTTTACAGGCGACATAAGTGCCAAAATCATCATAACAATTGTGAGCCATTTTAAGAAGAAAAGCAGTTTTGATGCAGACACATTACTCTTCATAAACTGTGAAGCATGCGGAAAGTAAATTGAAGATAGCTTCATTTTACAAAGTGTCTCACATGCTATAAAAAAGAAAATAATAAACAGTAGTTTTGGAAATTCGAAATATATACCATCAAACATCTATCATTCCCTTGTATAACTCTATTACATGTAAAGTATCTGTATCAAAATCTTCTACATTTTTTTTATATTTGTATCTTTGTAGTTTTTCCAACATATTTTCATAGGCTTTTAAATGTCGTTCACTGTCATCTTTAAAAGTTGCTCCGTAAAATGTTAAATCATATGCCGCTTTTTTCGGATTTGAACAATCTAGAGAAAAGAGCTTCTTGTAATGCTCTGCTCTTTTGTTGTATCTTTTCCTGTTTTGCATCCATTTATATGCCAAATATATAAAACCCGAAAGTATCAGAACAACTAACAGGCTCACTCCGATAAGATAATACAAGGAGTACTCATGTATCTCTATAAGCGGCTTAATATCATGCAAAGGAATTTCATTTTGTTGTAAATTTTGCATCTATCTGCCCTCAAATAATCGTCGTAAGGAAACACCGATTTTTCCGTCTGTATAGATCTTTGTAAATCGAATCTGGTGTTTTGTGAATGTTGCATAGAGTTTTCTGTCATGCACTAAAACTTTTTTCGCATACTCTTTGAGAGTTTGTGCATTAAAATCACCTTCAAGTACAGCACCGCTCTCAGGATCTACCAAAGAGGTAAAACCCATCTCCGGCGGTCTCTCTTCAAGCCTGTCACGCACAATGACAGCCACTACTTCATGTTTTTTTGCCAACACTTTAAAATCAGGAATTTCAAAAAAATCACCGACAATAATAATCAGAGATTTTCGCTTAAGCCTTTTAAACAAAGTGTCTGCCAAAACTTTGTAATCTGCTTTTTTATTCAAAGGATCAAAATTTAAAATTTCATCTGTACTTTTATGCACCTGAAACAGCTTTTTGCTCGGTTTTAAAAAAGACTCCAACTTATCACTGAAGATGTATGAACTCAGCAAATCGCCGTTTTTAATAGCAGAAAAGCTCAGCATCGCCGTTACTTCGGCAATAACATCCTGCTTAAACCGTTTGGAACCGAAATAGACACTGCCGTTGAGCATAGAAGCAATAACAATATTTAATTCTCTCTCTTCTCGAAATATTTTAATATAAGGCTTTTGCAGTTTTGCTGTGATATTCCAGTCAATATGTCGAATGTCGTCACCGGGCATATATTCACGCAGTTCTATAAAGTCATAGCCCTCGCCTTGAAAAATGGAGGGGTTGTTTCCAACCATCTCGCTAAAAACCTGACGGCGTGCCCGTACAAGTATTTTTTGTAGTTTGCTCATTGTGGCGACCTTATGGTATCGCTACGGTTTCAAGCACTTTTTGAATGATTTCATCTGTCGTAATACCCTCTGCCTCCGCCTCATAAGTAAGCACAATACGGTGACGCATCAACTCTTTTACGACATAAGCAACATCAACGGGAGTGACAAAGTCTTTACCTCGCATAAATGCCATTGCTTTAACCGCTTTAAACATATCTATGCTCACACGAGGGGAAGCTCCAAACTGAATGTACTCTTTAATATCTTCAAGTCCATACTCTTCAGGATATCTTGTCGCATTGACCAGTTCTATCATATACTCTTGTACTTCTTCATCTACATGTATATCGCGTACAACTTTTTTCAGCTCTTCAAGTTCGCTTTTATTTAAAACCGGATTGATTGTCTCAAAATTTCCGCTTGAGATTCTTCTTGCGATTTCAAGCTCTTCTTTTTTTGTGTTGTAACCAACTACAAGCTTGAGTATAAATCTGTCAAGCTGTGCTTCAGGGAGCTGATAGACACCCTCTTGTTCTACAGGGTTTTGTGTTGCCATGACAAAAAATGGCAGATCAAGTTTGAATGTCGTATCGCCGATTGTCACCTGTTTCTCCTGCATCACTTCAAGCAAAGCAGATTGCACTTTTGCCGGAGCACGGTTAATCTCATCTGCAAGTAAAAGGTTGGTGAATATCGGACCTTTTTTGATTTTAAACTGATTGTTTTGCGGGTCGTATATTTCTGCCCCCAAAATATCCGAAGGGAGTAAATCCGGTGTGAACTGTGCTCGTTTAAAGTCAAGCCCCAGAGCTTTTGAAAGTGCATTGACCGTTGTTGTTTTTGCCAGTCCCGGAACACCTTCTATAAGAATATGCCCTTCACACAGCAATGCGATGAGCAATGAATCTATCATTTTTTCTTGTCCCACGACTACTTTTGCGACTTCTTTTTTTACCTCTTCTATTTTATTAATCATAATTTATACCTCATATTAATATTTCTTTTTATTATTAATGTAAGTATATTCCTAAGAAGTAAACGGTTACTAAATATCAATATTTAACACTTTTGAAATGCCCTCTTTTTGTATGAGCGAATGAAGCTTTTTGACAAGATTCTGCCTGGCTATTTCATAGCCCTGGGAGGACTGTCCGGTTACATGTATGACATTTTCCCCCAACACTTCTCCTTTATAGTTTTTCGTTACAAAAGATATTTCACTGCGGGCAAGCGTAAAACCGTAGGCAGTCGCTTTTTGAATTTTTGCTTTTATAAAAACAGTGTAGTGCATGGTTGATTTCACATTTTTTATGATAAACTTTTTTTTAGTCAGGGCACTTCTGAGTGGTTCAGCCAGACTTTTCACATTGGAATTTACCCAAAAACTTATATGTTTTTGAAGATAATCATACTCTTCATTTACTTTATTCATCCATGTTATATATTTTGTATCATCAAAGCCTTTATGCAGTACTTTCATCACTATCAGAGCATTCTGTATATATGTAAATGATTTTTTCATCTTTTTATAATATACCAGACGTTTGAGTGCGTCACGTTTTTGTAAATTTTTGACTTTACTTCTGTATATTTGTAGTTTTTGGTCTAGTTCATTTTTTAAACCTTGAAATAACTTTTGTTTATCGACCTTTATAAGCGCCGCATATCTTTTAAAGCCGAGTTTTTTTACATGAAGTATTTCATATTCGCTTATTTTTATTTTTTCAACACTGCTTTGTGTTTCATTGATATATGTTGCCTCGGAGCTGTTAAGGCTTCCCTCTTTTACAACTGTTTTTGCACGAAAATTTGATGAAACCGTTACATGTAATGTCGAGGCTGCAAAGCTCAAGGCATTCGTAATGGCATCTTGCTGATTTTCACCTTCTCCCAGTGCATAAAGCGTAGAACTGTTAGACTGTGGAGGTTGCAGATACCACGAGGGAAGCTCTTTTTTTGCAACAACAACTCTTTGTTTTGCAACACAACCGCCTAAAAGCAGCCCTGTAACAAGAAATAATATGCTTAATTTATTCATCTGTTTAACTGCTCAAGTGTTTTTTTTCTTTTGGAGATAAGAGAGTTTATTCGAATCACAGCCTCATTAATCTCCTCAACCGGCTCTATCATCAAATTATCCGCATATTCATAATACTCTTTTGCCTCTTCATATTTCCCCTGTGCCTCTTTTATCACACCCAAATCATAAAATGCCACATAGCTTTTCATATTTGTCGCATCAATCAACTCTTTTAAAAAGCGTTCTGCTTTGTCATAACGCCCCTGCTCTATATATTTTAAAGAGACTTTCAGCAGTCTCTCCTGTTCATCCGTATAATCCAAATCAGGATCTTCAAGTAGTTTTACACGAAATTTTCTATAATGCGGAGTAAGCTTATAAATAAATGTATCTGCTATATCATCGGCAAGCTTTTGTGCCACCATCATTTTTGACGGGATTGCCCGCGAATCATCAGCACAGTGTTTAAATGAACTTGTTCTGCCTAAAGTATCCGCATAAATGATATCGCCTTTGGCAACATCCACTATTCTCACTTCTGCAGAAAGGCCTATGAGCCGTTTCATACAGCGCACACGGTATGTTTCGAGTTCTGTACATTTTCTATTTGCACAACGGACACGAGGCTCATAAAAATAGCTGTCTTCCTTGGTAACAGGGCTTACATTTCCCGAAATTATAGCCTGCGCGCCTATCAGCTCTCCAACCTGAACAATCTTTTCATCATTGACAAGGCCACTGTTTTGCAGTTTTTGCTCTGCTATAACTTTATTAATATCATTTCTGCTGACAACAGTAAAATATTTTTTATTGTTTATCTCAAAATTAGAAAGCTTTGCCTCTATTTTTCTTGAAAGCCCTACTCTGTCATGTGTGAAATCTGTTACAGCTATCACTTTTGTTTGTGACATTCTATCAACCTCTGCAGGTTCAAGTGCCTGAATAACAACTTTTTGAGAACATCCGCTCACAAAAACAATAAAAAAAGCCATTAATGCATTTATAATATTTTTCATAAAACTCCTCTTTGTGAAACAATTGTAGTTAAAAAGCATTTAATTGTAAATAAATCTATGCTTTCTTATAAAATTTATAAATTTTCACTCTTTTTTCTTGACATATCAATTGTATTTGTCTATAATTTCGACCTCTTAACAATAAGAGGCAAGAGTCCTGTTAGCTCAGCTGGTAGAGCACGTCACTTTTAATGATGTGGCCGATGGTTCGAATCCATCACAGGACACCATTTTTTTGTTATTTGCACTAAAGTTTAAAGCTTGCGTATCTTATATACGATTCACTTGAAACTTCAGCACAACTAATCAAAAAACAACTACAAAAAGTGGCCCCGTCGTCTAGCGGTTAGGATCCATGGTTTTCATCCATGTTACAGGAGTTCGATTCTCCTCGGGGTCACCAACTTTTCTCACTTTCAAACAATCATTAGAAATTTATGTCATAATAACATTATCCTATAAAGAGGGAATAGAATAGTTATGCATTCATGGATTACACTTTCCCAGGCAGTTGGGGGCATCGGTATTTTTATACTTGGTATGATTATCATGACTCAGGGGTTACATGCTCTTGCCGGAGATGCTATCAGAAACGCTTTAATCCGTTTTACAAAAACACCCACTACCGGAGTTATAACAGGAGCCATCAGTACTGCTGTTTTACAGTCATCAAGTGCTACAACAGTTGCCGCTGTGGGGTTTGTATCCGCAGGATTATTAACATTTCCCCAGGCACTCGGTATCATCTTTGGTGCAAATATCGGTACCACTATTACAGGATGGATGGTAGCCCTTCTCGGATTTAAACTCAAGCTGGGCACTATAGTTTTGCCTTTTATACTTGTAGGATCAAGTTTAAAACTTTTTTCAAAAGGAAAAGCAGCGGATATCGGTTTTGCCATTGCCGGATTCGGTCTGATTTTTGTCGGTATCGGTTTTATGCAAGAGGGCATGTCTGTCTATAAAGACATCATTTCACCTGAATACTTTGAGGGAGACTCTTTTATTGGCCGATTTGAGCTCTTCTTGCTTGGAATTCTTGTTACAATTATCACACAGTCATCAAGCGCAGGTGTTGCCGCGACACTCACAATGATTTACGGAGGTGCCATCAGTTTTGAGCAGGGAGCAGCCTTAGTAGTCGGCATGGATGTAGGTACAACAGTCACAGCGGCTTTGGCAACCATAGGTGGTTCTACAGAAGTAAAAAGGACCGGCTTTTCACATGTTGTATACAATATATTTACCGGTATTGCCGCACTTTTTTTAATCGCACCCTACACTATGTTCTTTGAATCTTTCGCGCCCGGTTTTTTAATGCAACAGGCTGAAATTGTCTTAGTACTGTTTCATACTTTTTTCAACTTTTTAGGTGTCATTGCAATTATACCTTTTACAACACCTTTTGCGCATCTTATGGAAAAAATCATACCCGAACCAAAACAAAAGTATATACAGGATTTTGATCCTGCATTACTTGAAAATATCCCTTTGGCTTTGAGTGTTGTGCAAAAATCTCTTGAAAATGAATTCAAAACATTATTGCGGTATATGCTCTATTTGCTTGGGGCGAAAAAAAATGCACACAAAATCAATCTGCATGCTTTTGACAAGCTCTTAGATGAAACACAGACTTTCTTAGACAAAATTCATTTAAAAAATACACAGGATGCAAACTGGCAACGGCTTATCAGTCTCATTCATGTTATTGACCATCTGCAACGGCTATTTGACCGATGTCGTGAAGATGAGCACAAAGCACTGTTTCTTCAGTCATCACCCTTGTTGGTATTAGAAAAAAAGCAATTTATTGAGCTTATTCAAACAAGCCTGCAGCTCCTTGAACAAACATCTTTACAGGAACTGGCCAATTATACGCAGCAAAACAACAATGAAATTGAGAAGAAAACAGAACAAAAGAGAGAAGAAATAACACTGTTAATGGCCGACGGGACTGTTAGCATAGACGAGGGCACCTACCACTTGGAAGCAGTCCGGTGGCTGCAACGCTCATCAGTACACATTACACGCATTGCATATCATCTTCAGCAGGCACTGCTCAGTGCAGGAAAATAAGATATAATAAGTGCCTGACAAGAATAAAGGAGTCAGTTATGGATAAATTACAAAAATACAAATGTGTATTTTGCGGTCATATTTATGACCCGCAAATCGGTGATGGAAAAAGTGGTATTCCTCCAGGAACAGCTTTTGAAGATCTTCCTGACAATTGGAAATGTCCGGGTTGCGGTGCCGAAAAAGAGTATTTCAAGCCTGTTGAGTAAAACTCTGCTATTGCAAAGAGTATCGAATCGGTACACTTAGCATCATGTCTGTTTTTGGCTTTGGAAACTTTCCTGAAAGCTCAGCGATTGTTTTAATCGCCGCACGCGTCAAGATACCGCTGCTTGAAGATATTGTTGTGATTTGTACAACAGTAGCATCTTTCAGCAGCATAAAGCGAACGGTAACAGAACCCTGTATGCCTCGTTTACGTGCCATTCTCGGGTAGTAGAGGTTTTCTTTTATCAATTGGGCAATCTGTGCCAGATTTTCCTGCAAATACGCTTCTTTCTCACTCACCTTTTTTTCAGCACTTTTTTTTATACTCTTTTCCCTGCGAAGATTTTCTTCTGCAACAGGCATGTTTTTCACCACTTCTTCTACTTTTTTTTCTGGTTTTTCTTCTGCCGGTTTTTCTTCTGATGGTTTTTCTATTCTTTTTTCCGGTTTTGTCTTTTCTTCAGTCTTTGTCTCTTTTATTGTTTCTTTTTTCTTTTTAATCTCTTTTTTTAAAGGAATTTTTTTCTTTATTTTCTTGGGTTTTTCTTGGGTTTTTTGTTTTTTTGGAGGAATAACTTTTTTATGTTGCGGGATTTTTTTTGCTTTTTTTTCAGAAATGACTTTTTTTCTCTCTTTTTGCTTTTTATGTGTTTCTTCAGTCTGTTGTTTTACACATCTCAAATTTACACACACTCTTTTTTCTTCTTCAACAAATGCAGCAGGTGAAACTGCATACTTATAAATGCCCAGCAGGCTCAGCAGAATAAGCGCATGAACGAGCAAAGAGAGAAAAAGAGATTTTGAGTGATTAAGCATACATCATTTTAAATGGCGCGTTTAAATTCAGGATAGGATTCAACACCAACCTCATTAACATCAAGCCCCTCTACCTGAATATCATCCTCTGCTCTGAATGCAACAATCTTGTTGATAATGTATATAACAATATAGGAACTTACAAATGCAAAAGCTCCGATGACTACAATCCCTTTGAGTTGTGAAACCAGTGACACTTTATCAACAAAAACACCCACAGCGAGTGTGCCCCAAATACCGTTGACAAGGTGAACAGAAAGTGCACCCACAGGATCATCTAGTTTTAATTTGTCAAACATCGGTACAGCAAAAACAACAAGCGCACCGCCAATGGCACCAATCAGGATTGGTGTATACATGTCATACAAATCAGGTCCTGCAGTAATTGCGACAAGCCCTCCCAATGCACCGTTTAATATCATTGTAATATCTAAAAGCTTATACCGTGCATACATGATAACGGCTGCAATGATTGCACCCGCCAAACCTGCCGTATTTGTATTCATAATCGTTTTTGCAACCGTATCAGCATTTTCGACACTCGAAATAGAACCGACACTGCCACCGTTAAATCCGAACCATCCTATCCATAGAAGAAGTGCGCCAAGAACTACAAGCGGTACATTTGATGCAGGTATCACTTTTATTTTGCCGTCTTTGTATCTGTCTTTTCTTGGTCCCATAATCAAAATCGCAGCCAGCAATGCCCAGCCTCCGGTGGAGTGAATAACAGTTGAACCTGCCAAATCATACATGTCAATATCCAACACTGTTCCCGCAAGAAGATCAGCACCCCAGCTTACATTGACAATCAAAGGATAGATAACAGCACCCATAACAACCGTAAATATCATCAGCGGTATAATTTTTACACGCTCACTCACTCCACCACTCATGATATTTATAGTTTTACCGACAAATGCCATCTGAAACAAAAATGCCGCCCATATACTCATAGAAGAGTTTTCCCAGGAGCCAAACGCAAGAGAGTAACCGACAAGTAAAAATGCCATAGATGCTACCGCATATATCATGGTATTTACCGTTAAAACAGAAGAGACATTTTTTGTTCTTACAAGTCCGGCTTCAAGCATAGCAAAACCTGGGACCATTAAAATAATCAAAACCATAGAAAAAAGTGTAAAGAAAGTATCCAGTATGTATTTGAAATCAGCTTCAGACATTATAAACCTTTAACCCGGATTATACAATAAAAAACTCAAGAAAGTCTTTATCATTGCACCCAAGGCACAAGCATAGAACCTACTTATTGTTTTCTATTGTATAATCCGGGTTTAAATTGAACTTAAAAGCTGAGTGTAGCAAAATATTTATATTTTAAAAATTAAATCATTATTTTTAAATGCCAAAGAAGTCAATATGTGGATTTTTTACTCCTTGTAAAGGAGTTGGCTTAAGTGCCATAACGGTTAGAGAAGCCAAAGAAAGGGGCAAGTTCCTTTGGCATTATTGTTTAGATAGCTTCCTCATCAGTTTCACCTGTACGAATTCTGATAATTTTTTCTATATCACTTACAAAAATCTTACCGTCTCCGATTTTACCTGTACGTGCTGCTTCAACAATTGTTGCTGTAACCTGTTCTACCATGTCTGCTGTAACAACCATTTCCATTTTTATTTTCGGTAAAAAATCAACCACATACTCAGCACCACGGTACAGTTCACTATGTCCTTTTTGACGGCCATAGCCTTTTACTTCACTTACTGTCATACCGTCAATACCGATTTCTGCCAGTGCATCTTTTACATCTTCCAGTTTAAATGGTTTGATAACCGCTTCTACTTTTTTCATTATCACTACTCCAAAGTTTTATTATTTATCAATTGTAACCATTTTTGATTACAAAATCAATACACTAATCCCAAAAAGAGATTAGTTATTCATGTATCTTTCCCCTTGAACAGATTCATCCAGCCCCATTGTTTCTTCATCTTCACTTACTCGTGAACCACCAGTCAATGCAGTAGCAACATAGTAAACAACAACAGTACCGATAAGCGTGAACAGTCCAACGATCACAACAGATTCAACTTGAACAATAAACTGTCCCATTCTGTCACCTGATTCTTTCAGCGGTCCGTCCCATAACAGGTCATTGTCTTTTAAAGCCAAAAGACCGGTTGCAAGTGCACCAAACAAACCAGCTAAAAAGTGAACACCGAATGCATCCAAAGAGTCATCATAACCAAGTTTCTTTTTAAGCACAGTCACACCCCAAAAAGCGAATAGTGTTCCGACGATACCAACGATAAAAGCACCACCCACACCAACAAATCCGGCAGCAGGCGTAATAGCAACAAGCCCGGAAACAGCACCTGTAGCAAGTCCCAGTAATGTAGGCTTTTTATAGATAACCCACTCAGCAAGCATCCATGTAATAGCAGCTGCGGCAGTTGCTATCGTTGTAGTCAGGAGTGCTACACCGGCAATGGCGTTCGCTCCAAATGCAGACCCTGCATTGAATCCGTACCAGCCAAACCATAAAAGAGCCGCACCAAGCGCTGTCAAAAGCACTGTAGCAGGTTTCATTGCAGACTTAGGATATCCGACACGCTTGCCAACAAGAACAGCAAGAACCAAACCGGCCAGACCACCATTCATATGTACAACTGTACCACCGGCAAAGTCTAAAGCACCTAAATCAAAGAGATAGGCACCGTCTCCGCCCCAAACCATATGAGCAACAGGAGCGTACACTACAAGTCCCCAAAGCGCCACAAATACCAGCCATGTAGAGAATTTAATACGCTCTATAACCGAACCTGCAGCAATAGCTACGGTAATAGCGGCAAATGTACCCTGAAACGCCACAAATACATAAGTAGGGTATGTTCCGCTTAAATCGTGCCAGCTGATTCCATTTAGGAATACATTTGAAAATCCACCCATCACATTTTGAACAGCAGCAGAATCTGCCGTACCAAATGCTATCGAATAACCGGCAGCAATCCAAACAACAAATGCAACGACAAACGCTCCAAATACCATTGCATATGTATTGAGTACATTTTTACTTCTTGTCATACCTGCATAAAACAGTGCAAGACCTGCAGGTGTCATAAGTAATACCAATGCAGTTGACATCATCATCCATGCTGTATCACCTGTATCGAGTGTTGCTGTATCCTCCGCAAATACGAATGTTGGTAAAGCAAATAAGAATGCTAATAACCATTTCTTCATGTGAATCCTTTTGTTGAATATTTTCAAAGCAAAGTATAGAATAATTACATCTTTTTTTTCAGCTTAAACTGATTAATTTTTAAGCAGCTTTTACAATTCCTTCATTTTTTATGCAATTGCGCAAAAGTTCATCAGTTTTAAACATTTTATTAAGCGACAATTAGCTAATATATATAAATTTAAATTTTAGGTGTTTCAATGAGCAACTTGTTAAACAATGGTGATATACAAAGTATAAATATAGAAGAAACTCTTCAAAACAGCTATCTTGATTACTCTATGAGTGTTATTGTCGGTCGTGCTCTGCCTGATGTAAGAGACGGACTTAAACCTGTACATAGAAGAATTCTTTATGCAATGGACAAACTCAATCTCTCATTTGGTGCAAAGTATAAAAAATCAGCACGTATCGTCGGTGATGTTATCGGTCAATACCACCCTCACGGAGATACAGCCGTTTATGATGCACTCGTGCGAATGGCGCAGGATTTTTCCATGCGAATGGAACTTGTAGACGGACAGGGAAACTTTGGTTCGGTTGACGGTGACTCGGCTGCTGCGATGCGTTACACGGAAGCCCGTATGACAAAATATGCAGGTGAACTTTTAAAAGATTTGGAAAAAAACACTGTCAATATGATAGACAACTATGACGGTACAACAAAAGAACCGGATGTAATGCCGACACGTGTACCGAACCTTTTGATAAACGGTTCTTCAGGGATTGCGGTCGGTATGGCAACAAACATTCCTCCCCACAACCCTACTGAAATTATGAACGGACTCAAAGCACTCCTGGAAAATCCCAATATCACACTTACTGAAATCATGGAACATATCAAAGCGCCTGATTTTCCGACAGGCGGCATTATATTTGGTAAAAAAGGGATTATGGATGCTTATGAAACAGGGCGTGGCCGTATAAAAGTACGTGCTAAAACACATATTGAGAAAAAAGGAAACAAAGACGTCATTGTCATTGATGAACTTCCTTATCAGGTAAACAAAGCCCGTCTTATTGAAAACGTTGCCAATTTGGTTAAAGACAAAATGATAGACGGGGTGAGCGAAATCAGAGACGAGTCCGACCGGGACGGTATGCGTGTTGTCATTGAGCTCAAGCGTGACACAATCAGTGAAATTGTTTTAAATAATTTATTTAAACAAACTGCAATGCAGACAACCTTCGGTATCATAATGCTCTCCATTTTAAACCAGGAACCAAGAATTTTTGGTCTTATTGACATACTCAAACATTTTATCAATCACCGAAAAACTATTATTATCCGTCGTACAATTTTTGATTTGGAAAAAGCAAAAGCGCGTGCACATATTTTGGAAGGTTTGAAAAAAGCGATAGATATTATTGATAAAGTCATTCGTACTATCCGTGCATCCACAAATGAGGAAGAAGCGAAAGAAAACCTGGTAACAGAATTTGATTTTTCAGAAATCCAGGCTGCAAGCATTGTTGCAATGCGTCTTGGTCGTCTTACAGGACTTGAAATTGAAAAAATTGAAAATGAATTGGCAGAACTTATGAAACAAATTGAGTTTCTTGAGTCAATTCTACAAAGTGAAAAAGTGCTGCACGGTATAATAGGTGATGAATTTGATGAAATTTTACAAACATATACCACAAAACGAAGAACTGACATCGAAGATGACTATGATGATATAGACATAGAAGACTTGATTCCCAACGAACCAATGGTTGTCACAATCACACACAGAGGATACATCAAGCGTGTACCGCTTGCAAGCTATGAAAAGCAAAAACGCGGAGGCAAAGGAAAAACTGCTGTCACAACCTATGAAGATGACTTTATAGAAAACTTCTTTACATGTAATACGCACGATACGCTCCTTTTTGTGACCGACAGAGGACAACTCCACTGGTTAAAAGTCTATCGTATCCCTGAGGGAAGTCGTACAGCCAAAGGAAAAGCTGTTGTCAATTTACTTAATTTAATGGCGGATGAACAGATTCAGTCTATTATTCCGACAACTGATTTCAGCGAAGAGAAATCTTTGGTTTTCTTTACGAAAAACGGCATTGTCAAACGAACAAATTTAAGCGAATTCAGCAACATCAGAAGCAACGGCGTCAGAGCCATTGTTCTTGATGAAGATGATGCGCTCATTACAGCAAAAATTGCGGACAAAAGCATTAAATACCTCTTTATAGTAACAAAACTCGCACAGTGCATCAAATTTGAAATTGAAAAAACCCGTGAACAGGGACGAAGTACACGTGGAGTAAGAGGAATTAAGTTTAAACATAAGGGTGATGAGGTCGTTGATGCAAACATTATAGCAAGTGATGATCAGGAGATTCTGATTGTCGCTGAAAAAGGAATAGGAAAACGTACTGATGCCGGAGAATACAGACTCACAAACCGTGGCGGTTCAGGTGTTATTGCGATGAAGATGACTGCAAAAACAGGCAAGCATATTGTCGGCTGTCTCATGGTAGATGAGGGCATGGATATGATGGCGCTCACAAAAGCCGGTAAAATGATACGTGTTGATATGCAGACAATCTCCAAATCAAGCAGAAACACTTCCGGTGTCTATATAGTAAAAGGGGATGAAGTTGTCAGTATTTCACGCTGTCCGAAAGAGGAAAAAAGCGAAGATGATGAAGAAGAAGACACATCTCCTTCTTTAGACTTGGAATAGTAATTGCTAATAACTAAAATATAAAACCTGGAGTCATACAGACTCCTCCTTTAAGGATATTCTATGAAATACTCTCTAGTATTACTAACATTACTTAGTGTTGTATCTTTTGCAGCACAACCTGCTAAGACTGTAGTAACAGCTATTCCTACCCAAACTGCTAAAACAGTAGTGGCACCTTGCCCTGCTCACAAGATGCAACAACCTTTGCAAAGCGAAGTGCTTTCAGAGAAAAGACCTCTTCTTATCAGTGTCGTCGGGCAAGGTGTTGCACCTATGAATACAACATCTCCCGCACAAGCATATGCTTTGGCAAAACGTGCTGCCATTGCTGATGCATACAGACTTATAGCTGAAAAAGTAAAGGGTGTCAGAGTAGACGGAAAAGACTTGATTAAAAACATGATGGTCAAACGTTCCAGTGTACGAACATCCGTAGATGCAATGGTAAGAAATGCAAATATAGTGGAAACAACATTCAAAGAGGGTTTATGCGAAGTAGAGATGGAAATCACACTTTCTCACTCTCAATTTGTGCAATAATACTTTTTCATTCACTTGCACTCTCTGCAAGTGAATATCTTATTTCCTACAGATATGTCGTAAAAGATGCTTTACTTTATAATCAGGAACTCGAAATATCTCATTCAATGCACAGGTGCAAAGGATTTTCTTCAAATACACTCATTCTCGAATCAGACAACAGTAAAGATTTAAAAAAAATCATTGCACGCAATAATGAAAAATTCATCAACTATATCCAAAAAATTGGTCTGAATGTACAACATTACGCAAGCACAATAAATTTTCAAAACACCTCAACTACG
This sequence comes from Sulfurimonas sediminis, assembly GCF_014905115.1. Lineage (NCBI taxonomy): Bacteria > Pseudomonadati > Campylobacterota > Epsilonproteobacteria > Campylobacterales > Sulfurimonadaceae > Sulfurimonas > Sulfurimonas sediminis. The sequence goes on along the minus strand of NZ_CP041235.1, from coordinate 671,949 downwards.
ATTATTACTCTAAAAACAACATGCTTCAAAGTCGATTTTAATGATAATTTTGTTAGAATATCAGCTTTAAAATAGCCGAATAAAAACAGGACTTTTTGTGAAAATAGCCATAGTCGAAGATGATATCAATATGCGTAAATCTCTTGAAATTGCTATGGGCGATTACAAAGAGTTTACAGTAAAAACATTTAAAAATGCCAAAGATGCACTCAAAGTTCTTGATGACAGTTTTGATCTGGTCATTACCGATATCAATATGCCCGGTATGGACGGCATAGAATTTGTCAAAGCACTGGGCGGCAGATACGAAGTTATTATCATGACAGGGAATGCAACGCTTGGTCGGGCTATTGACTCTATCCATCTGGGTGTCAAAGATTTTTTACTCAAACCTTTTGATATAGACACACTTGTCGATGCGATTAAACGCGAGGCAGTTGTCCAAAAAGTAAAAAAATCAGTGCAAAAAAGCAAAAAAACGACGAATGATTTCTTAGGCTCGTCTGAAGCACTTACAAAAGTTTTAGGCATTGCCCAAAAGGCTTCCAAAACAGATGCAAGTATTTTACTTTTGGGAGAAAGCGGTGTCGGTAAAGAAGTTTTTGCTTCTTATATACACAAAAACTCTCCAAGAGCGAAAAAACCCTTTGTTGCTATCAACATGGCGGCGATTCCTGAAAACTTGATAGAAAGTGAGCTTTTTGGCTTTGAAAAAGGGGCATTTACCGATGCGACCGAAGCTAAAGCGGGACAGTTTGAACTGGCAAACGGAGGGACACTCTTTTTGGATGAGATAGGAGAGATGCCCTATGGTGTTCAGGCAAAACTGCTTCGGGCCCTGCAGGAAAAAGAGGTGCGCAGACTTGGCTCTGCAAAAGCCATTAAAATAGATATACGCGTCGTTTCGGCAACAAATGCAAATTTAAACGAGAAGATAGAAAAAGGAGAATTCAGAGAGGACCTGTATTACAGACTCAATACAATTCCTCTCCATATTCCACCTTTGAGAGAAAGAAAAGACGAAATATTGGAAATTGCACAAAAGATGATTGCACACAACTGTCAAAAGTACGGTTTTGATACAAAAAGGCTCTCTGCCGAGGCAGAAAGTGAACTTTTATCATATGCCTGGCCCGGAAATATTCGAGAGTTGCTTTCAGTAGTGGAACGTTCTGTCATACTCAGTGAAACCAATGAAATTCAAAAAGACGAACTTTTTTTAAATAACAGAAAATAGAACAGGAGAAAATTAAATGAAAAAATATAACGTAGCTGTTGTCGGTGCAAACGGTGCTGTCGGTGAAGAGATTTTAAGAGTATTGGAAGAGATTGATTTTCCTCTTAAGAAACTGGTACCGCTTGCAAGTGCAAGAAGTGTCGGCAAACAGGTAGAGTTTAACAATGAAAGCTTTGATATTATAGAACTGACACATGATGTCTTTGAAAAAGAAGAGGTAGATATTGCCCTTTTTAGTGCGGGAGGCAGTGTCAGCGCAGAATTTGCCCCTTCCGCAGTTGCAGCAGGTGCCGTTGTCATTGACAACACCTCTCACTTCAGAATGGATCCGAATGTCCCTCTTGTTGTTCCTGAGGTCAATCCCCATGATATTGCACAATGGAAAGAAACAGGCATCATAGCCAACCCAAACTGTTCAACCATACAGATGGTACAGGCACTCAAACCACTGGATGAAGCATATGACCTGGTTCGTGTGGATGTTGATACATACCAGGCAACCAGCGGTGCAGGAAAAACCGCTATGGAAGAGCTGGTCAGTCAAATGCAGGCATTTTTTGCCTTTAAACTTGATGAAGCTGAGCATAAAGCATTTAACCAGCAGATAGCCCTCAATGTCATTCCGCAGATTGATGTTTTCACAGACAACGGCTATACAAAAGAAGAGATGAAAATGGTCAACGAGACAACAAAAATCATGCATAAAGAGATTGCACTCAGTGCTACATGTGTACGCGTTCCGACACTGAGAGGGCATGCAGAAGCGGTAACTATGACTTTTGATTCGGAAATAAATGCAAACGAGGCAAGAGAAATACTTCGTAAAGCACCAAACATAGTGGTTTTAGACAATCCTGATGAAGCACTCTACCCTATGCCGGCTACATGTATAGACAAAAATGAAACATTTGTCGGACGTATTCGAAAAGATCTCTTTTCAAACAATATGCTCCATATGTTTGTTGTTGCTGACAATTTAAGAGTAGGCGCTGCTACAAATGCGGTAAGAATTGCCCAAAAATGGATAGAAATGGAAGAAGGCTTATAAATGATTGAAAAAATCTTTGAAAGCGGGCTCTGGAGTTCACGCTTTATGGTTTTAATGGCTGTTATTTTCGGTCTTATCGGTGCTGTCGCACTTTTTATTGTTGCCAGTTTTGACATCTATGATACCGCTAAACTTGTAATAAACACCTATGTCAACCATCATCACCCGGAACACTTTCATGAACTGGTTGTCGGTGGAATTATAGGTGCCGTGGATTTATATCTTATCGGCGTTGTTATGCTGTTGTTTTCTTTCGGATTGTATGAATTGTTTATCTCGGATATTGATGCGGCAAGAGAAGATGCTACAAGAGAAAACAAAATTTTATCTATTCACTCACTTGACCAGCTTAAAGACAAAATATCCAAAGTAATTGTCATGGTTCTTGTTGTGGGCTTCTTTAAAAAAGTGGGACTGGCAAGCTACCAGACACCGCTGGAATTACTCTATTTAGCCCTTTCTATTACTGCCGTTGCTGTCGGTTTGTATTTTTTAAGTAAAGTTGGACACAATCACTAAGGAAAAAAAATGGGAATAAAAAATAAAATATTCGTAGATGCATGTTTTGGAAAAGAGACACCATACACTCCTGTATGGATGATGAGACAGGCAGGGCGTTATCTGCCGGAGTATATGGCAGTGCGTGCCAAAGCAGGAGATTTTTTAAATCTTTGTCACAATCCGGAAATGGCCTGTGAAGTCACTCTGCAGCCTGTAGACATAGTTGGTGTTGATGCGGCCATACTCTTTAGCGACATCCTTGTAATTCCTGATGAAATGGGTATGGATTTGTCCTTTGTCAAAGGAGAAGGTCCGAAATTTTCTGACCCGATTAAAAATGAAGAGGATATCGACAGACTCGCAGGCGGTGAAGAAGCGGCCAATAAACTGACATATGTATATGATACAATTAAACTCATCAAAACAAAACTGGCAGAGGACAAAGCCCTCATAGGCTTTACAGGTTCTCCCTGGACATTAGCAACCTATATGATAGAAGGACAGGGAACAAAAACATACAATGTATGTAAAAAAATGATGTATGCAAACCCTGAACTCCTGCATAAAATTCTGGCAAAAGTGACTGAAGTTGTTAAACTTTACATGCAAAAGCAGATAGAAGCAGGCATAGATGTCGTCCAGATTTTTGACTCTTGGGCAGCAGCTATTGAGCCAAACAAATATGACGAATTTTCCTGGAAATATATGGTTGAGATTGCCGAATACCTCAAAGAAAAGTATCCGCATATTCCCATCATTATGTTTCCCAAAGGTATTCCTGCATTTTTGGATAAAATATATGGAAACTTTGATGTTTTCGGTGTCGACTGGTCTACGCCGATGGAGTTGGCAAAAGAAAAACTTGGCAGCAAATATGTTCTTCAGGGTAATATGGAGCCATGTCGTCTATACTCAAAAGAGGCAACGACACAGGCTGTAGAAGATATTCAAAATATTATGCAGGGGAAACGTCATATATTCAACCTGGGTCACGGAATTTTACCGGATGTGCCTGTTGAAAATGCGAAGCACTTCATACAAGAGTGCCACCGTGTCAGCAAAAAATAATATTATTTTCGGTCCTGTCAACTCACGCCGTTTCGGTATGAGTTTGGGTATCGACCTCTCACCCTCAGCCAAGCAGTGTAATTTTGACTGTCTCTATTGTGAACTTGCTCCAAGTGCGGCCGTAAAAGAACAGACATTTGTCGTCTCAGTCGATGAAATCATCACCCAGCTGCGTAAACATCTTCATGATAAAATAGATGTCATAACACTGACTGCAAACGGTGAACCTACACTCTACCCTCATCTGGACAGACTGATTGATGCAATAAATAAAATCAAAAAAGATACCCAGACATTAATCCTGACAAACAGTGCCACGCTTGTCAATGAAAAAGTTTTTTCTTCTCTTTTAAAACTTGATCAGGTAAAACTCTCTTTGGATGCTGTAAGCCATGACATTTTCAAAAAGATAGACAGACCCCATCCTTCCATCAAAATAGAAAATGTTGTCCAAAAAGTCATAGATTTTTCTCAAAAATACAGAGGAAAACTTTTTATAGAGATTCTCTTTGTACATGGCATAAATGATACACAAGAGGAGATACAAAAACTAAATGAAGTTTTGCATAAAATAAAATGTCAGAGAGTAGATATCGGCACGATAGACAGACCTCCGGCCTACCCTGTGACAGGAATAAGCTACAAAGAACTGCATACCATAGCCCTTATGTTCGATGCCGATTTGCCCATCCACATAGCTTCGCGACTCCATGCAGAGCCAAACAACTCCCGTTATACAAAAGAAGAGGTGCTCAACACTTTGGACAAGCGTCCTTTGACTCCGGAGGATATTGCTCTGCTTTTTGATGAAAAAAGCAGAGAGAATCTGAACAATTTGCTTACATGTAATGCGGTAACGGTTAAAAAGGTCGGAAATTTAGAATTTTATGTTCCAACCGACAATCTGAAAAGAAAGCGTCACCATAGCAACGGACACTAGATGGAGCATTATAAGATTTGGATTGAAGCCTTTTCCGGTTTGGGACTTTTCCTTTTCGGAATGCTTTATCTTGAAGAACAAATAAAATCTTCCGCAGGACGAGCATTTAAAACACTTGTGCAAAATGCGACAAAAACACATTTTAAAAGCTTGCTTACCGGAATCTTTTCTACAGCTGTATTTCAAAGCTCTTCCGTAGTGACGCTTATGGCTCTTTCGCTTGTCGGAGCACAACTTATGAGTTTACAAAGCAGTATAGCCATTATACTCGGCAGCAATATCGGGACAACTGTCACCGCATGGATTGTTGCTGTTATCGGCTTTAACATGGATATAAAATTGCTTTCCTATGCTGTTATAGGGATAGGAGGCATGGGACAGGTTTTAAGTTCTGACACATCCAAATGGAAAAACTATTTTGGTGTTTTGGTTGGGTTTGGTCTTATATTTTTAGGGCTTGAGGGAATGAAAGAGAGTTTTAGTGACAGTGCCCAAAATTTTGATATGACCGCATATCAGTTTTCGACACCTTACTGGTATGCTTTAATAGGACTCGCTTTAACCGCCCTCATTCAATCGAGTTCTGCTTCCATAGCCATTGCACAAAGTGCACTTTATACACATGTAATCGGTTTTGAGGCTGCGGCTGCTTTTGTTGTTGGAACAAATATAGGAACAACCGTAACAGCTTTACTTGGCAGTATTGGTGGTATTGCGGATAAAAAAAGAGTGGCACTGGCCCATTTGCTTTTCAATGTCTCAACCGGAGTTATCAGTTTACTCTTTTTATATCAATTGATTAGTTTGGTAAACTTTGCATTTCCGCATGCAGACGGTGTCATTAAAATTGCAATTTTTCATACCTTGTTTAATATTTTAGGCGTTCTTCTATGGTACCCCTTCATATCATTTTTGACGACTCTTACACAAAAATACTTTCACCAGGCACAGGACAAAGTTACAAAGTTTATATGTAATGTATCTACAGAAGTTCCGCAAATCGCTATAGAAGCACTCAAAAAAGAGATAGAACATCTTTTGAAAAAAGTTCAGGAGTTTGCCCTGCTTGCCATCAATGTGCCTCCCTCAAAAGTGCTTGACGAGCATATGGCGATAGATAAAATTTTAGATAAGTACACCCACAGTTTTAATGTAGAATTTGAAAAAGTATATGAAAAGATACGTCTTTTAGAAGGTGAAATATACCGTTATGCCTCTGAACTTTCTGCTGTCAATAATGATGAAGAGTACAATGATAAACTAAACAGACTCATAAAAGAAGTCAATTATCTTGCCACTGCCGCTAAAGTCATAAAAGACATGCTGTATGATTTGGATTATTTTTATAATGCACATACAAAGGAAGAACAGCAGTTTTATAAAAACATACGCTATCAAATACTCAAAAATATTCAGGCTTTTAACAAAGCTATCCAGGGAGACGAAGACTCCATTAAAGAGATGGATGAAATTTATAAAAGAATTGCGGATGCTTACAGAAAAAGCACCCTCATTATAAAAGATATTGCAAGAAACCATAGTATCAAATCTGATGTGACGACTATGGCAATCAATGACATGCACTCAGTAAAGAGTTTTTCAAAGTCTATGTACAACATACTGAAATTAAACTAATTCTAAAATTTAAAAAAACAATCTAATTTTGTTTCTTCAAATAAAATCATGCTTATAGATTCTTTTTTTATATATACTGCGTGCAGAGGCATACTGACTGACTTTAGATCTTCTTTTTTATATGAATGATTATCATAATTGTTTAAATCCTTATAATATAATAAAATCTGATATATAATTATTTATAATCTCCGGTTTATTTTACTGTACTTAAATAATTAAATATTATTTAAGAAAAGATTTTCAGTCTTATTTGATAAGATTTTACACAAGCCATTTGAATCAGAAAGAATAACTTTTTATGATTATTATGTGCTCTTATAATCAAGGAGAAGAGATGCCTAAATCAGCATTATCAATAGCTACAATACAGTTGCCGAATTCAAGGTATGGAGAGATAAGCGTTGCTCATATTGAACAACCGTATGGTGACTTCAGCAGTCCCGTCGTAAGTATAGGAATTTCACTTGAAGGGGATGATGACCATGACTGGAAAGTACATTTGCCTTATGAAAAACTCGATGAAGTTATCAAAGCACTTGAAGAAGCCCGTGATATGAGTGATACCATGCCCCGGAATGACAAACATTATCTTGACCTGCATGCCGAAATTGGCGGTGGAGCGTAAGTACGCTTCACGGTTCAATACTTGCATATCCTGTTTCCGGTCTGATGGTTATAGTAACATTTTCATCACTGCCGTTTGCAAGTGTAAGATTACAGTCAATTGTTAAAAGTGCACCATTATTACCTGCTGCAGTGTATGCAGCCGTTGTAGCGGCAAGACTTCCGACAAGAGGTCTGCCTAAATGATCGAAACTGATTATAGACTGATTGGCACAGCCGCCAGAAGTTGTAACTGAAGTTACCCCTTTTAAAACTACACTATTTATATTACTGTTAGTTTGCGGATCTTTTGCAAATCTTGTGTTATTATCACTCACTATGGAAAAACTGTTTCCATTCAAAACAATCTGCCACCGGTCTTTGTACCAAGTGTTATTTTGGGTAAACTTGTCATCTATAATTGCCAAGTGCTGTGTATATCTGATTTGTGAAAGTAAATAAACAGCTGCTTCGGCAACCGGGTTTGTTTTTACTCTGGGGAGAATAACGGCAGCCAGTATCCCAATCACGGCTATTACAAATACCAGTTCAAGTAATGTAAATGCTTTTTTCATTATAATCTCTCTTTTTTTTTACTTAAGCGCAACCACATCCACTACCACAGCTGCCGCCATTGGACTTCTCTGTTGATTCAAGAGACCAGTCATCCGTAGATTCACAGCCAGCATCACAACTCACACCTGTGCTGCAACCAGAAACCGCTGTAGCATTCAAAGCCACTCTTATTACAAACATATCACCTTCGGCTAACTGTGCATCAAAAGTGTGTTTCCCACAGAACTCTTCATTCATAAGTTCAGCTACTATATTTGCATATTTATATGCTTCTTGCTGTGTTTGAAATGTAACATTATTTTCGTATTCACTTTTTTTAAAACACTCACACTCTTTTTCCATTTGTACTGTATACATAAACTCTTTCCTTTATACTATCAATGAACTAAGTATAGTGATTATATGCAAAAGAAGCTTACTTTTCGAAAAGTAATTGTTGTTTATAAAAGTTTTTTTATTTTTTCGGATAATCAACAAACAGCAACCTTGCATTCTCAGCATTACTCTCTTTCCAGTGGTTACATGTAAAGACAATGCCAATAATTCCACATGTAGGCAAATTCTCTTCATAATTAACATAATGCTCAGCTAGTTCATTCAAACCCGGATTATGTCCGACAAGAAATGCCGTACTGAATCTGTCATCAATATTATTGACAATTTTTTGCAGGCTTTGCTTGTCCGCTTCATAAATCTGCTGTAAAAAAATAATTTTTTTATCGTAATGAACTTTGTCTGCAATGATTTTTGCAGTCATCTTCGCTCTTTTTGCAGGGCTGGACAAAATAATATCAGGTATGATTTGATTTTTTGCAAGTCTCTCGCCCATAACAGGAGCATCTCTTTTGCCTTGTTTATTTAAAGGCCTGTCAAAATCATCCAAATCCAAATCTTTCCAACTGGACTTGGCATGTCTTATGATGTATAGAATTTTAATAACACTACCCTCCTTCCCTCTTATATAAAGGCATCTCTAAAAATCCTGATGTATCTCAACATTATAGCAAAAGTACTACTGCTTCGTTAAAACCATTTGAAGCTATTATCGAAATGAAATTGTCGCACTTGGGTATTGAATGGGCGGGAAATATTTGGTAGTTACACTTTGGCACAATATGGGTACAGTGGATAGGAAAAATCTCTTTAAATATCGTATTTTAGGGGTTTAAAAAGAAATGGCTCCGGATACTGGATTCGAACCAGTGACCAAGTGATTAACAGTCACCTACTCTACCGCTGAGCTAATCCGGAATATAAAGAAGTGTCTTAAAATGGTGTCAGAGGGGGGACTTGAACCCCCGACCCCCGGCTTATGAGACCAGTGCTCTAACCAGCTGAGCTACCCTGACATCGTTTAAGAGGGTGGAATTATACATATATTAAACTTTATTTTTACTAAAACAGGCTTTTAATTGAGTAATTTGGACACATACAGCAATCTGTCAAAGAACTTTACATGTAAAAATAAGACAAGCTTAGTCAATATGACTAAAGGTATTGACATTTTTACTTTTTTCTTGTAATATTCTTCTCATAAATTAATCATATTTGTAAGGAGATATAATGAATTTTACACCTTTAGGAAAAAGAGTATTGGTTAAACGTGTTGAAGAGGCTAATACTACGAGTTCAGGTATTATTATCCCTGATAATGCAAAAGAGAAGCCTTCTCGAGGGGAAATAGTAGCAGTAAGTTCAGAAGTGAGTGAGCTAAAAAAAGGTGATGAAGTTATTTTTGGTAAATACTCCGGAAATGAAGTTACACTTGATGGTGATTTATATATAGTAATAGATGTTGATGATATTTTCGGAATCATTGGTTAAGTAAAAAAAATTTAAAAAATATAAGGAGTTTAACAAATGGCAAAAGAGATAATATTTTCAGATAACGCAAGAAACAAACTGGCACGCGGAGTTGAAAAACTCACAGATGCGGTAAAAGTGACAATGGGGCCTCGCGGTCGTAATGTTTTGATCCAAAAAAGCTATGGTGCGCCTAGTATCACAAAAGACGGTGTATCCGTTGCCCGTGAAATTGAGTTACAGGACAACCTGGAAAACATGGGAGCACAACTAGTCAAAGAAGTTGCTTCAAATACTGCGGATGAAGCCGGAGACGGAACAACAACAGCAACAGTGCTTGCAAATGCGATTTTTAGCGAAGGGCTTAGAAACATCACGGCAGGTGCAAACCCTGTTGAAGTCAAACGCGGGATGGACAAAGCCTGTGATTCTATTTTAGAGCACTTAAAAGCAGCTTCTAAATCTATCAAAGACAAAAATGAAATTGCACAGGTAGCAACTATTTCGGCAAACTCAGATGCAAAAATCGGAAATATGATAGCCGAAGCGATGGAAAAAGTCGGTCAAGACGGTGTAATTACTGTTGAAGAGGCAAAAGGTATAGTAGATGAGCTTGATGTTGTTGAGGGTATGCAGTTTGACCGTGGATATCTAAGCCCGTATTTCATTACAAATACTGAAAAAATGACAGCAGAAATCGAAAATCCTTATATCTTACTGGTTGACAGTAAAATCACATCGCTTAAAGATCTGCTTCCTGTTTTAGAGCAGGTACAAAAAACAAGCCGTCCGCTACTTATCATTGCTGAGGATGTAGAGGGTGAAGCACTTTCAACTCTTGTTGTAAACAAACTTCGTGGTGTACTCAACATTTCCGCTGTAAAAGCACCTGGTTTTGGAGACAGAAGAAAAGCAATGCTGCAAGATATTGCAACATTGACAGGCGGTACCGTTATTTCTGAAGAGACAGGTTATACGCTTGAAGGTGCAGAAATTTCTATGCTTGGTCAGGCATCTCGTGTTGTCATAGACAAAGACAATACTGTCATCGTTGACGGAGCAGGAAGTGAAGAAGCTGTCAAAGCTCGTATTTCTGAAATAAAAACACAAATTGAAGCAACGTCGAGTGAATATGACAAAGAAAAACTGCAAGAACGTCTTGCAAAACTCAGCGGCGGAGTAGCAGTTATAAAAGTCGGTGCTGCAACTGAGACTGAAATGAAAGAGAAAAAAGACCGCGTTGATGATGCGCTTTCGGCTACAAAAGCAGCTGTTGAAGAAGGTATAGTCATCGGTGGTGGAGCAGCACTTGTTCATGCTGCTGCAAAAGTAAATATTGATGACCTTGAAGGTGATCAAAAAATCGGTGCTGAGATTATATTACGTGCGGTCAAAGCTCCTATAAAACAGATCGCGCAAAATGCAGGATTTGACACCGGTGTTGTTGTCAATGCAATTCAAAATGCAGAGAATGAAAATATTGGTTTCAATGCGGCAACAGGTGAATATGTAGATATGTTTGAAGCGGGTATTATCGATCCGTTTAAAGTTGAGCGTGTTGCACTTACTAATGCGACTTCCGTTTCAAGCCTGCTCCTTACTACAGAAGCAGCGATTTTTGAAATTCCAAAAGAAGAAGCTCCTGCAGCAGATATGGGCGGAGGAATGCCTCCACAAATGGGAATGCCGGGAATGATGTAAGAAGCAGTGAGTAAAAAAACTGTCTCCTTGGTTCTTGGAAGTGGTGGTGCCCGTGGTCTAGCCCACATTGGCATCATCAGATACCTCGAAGAAAACGATTACGAAATAAAATCTATTTCAGGATGTTCTATCGGTGCGCTTGTCGGTGGGTTTCATGCAGCCGGAGTGTTACATACCTACGAAGAGTGGCTCAAACAGATAGACACCCTTGAAATGCTAAAACTACTTGACTTTAAAGGTTCCGGTGGCATTGTTTCAGGCAACAAATTGATGCAAAAACTTCAAGACCTTCTGGGTGACCACCTCATCGAATCTTTAGATATAAAATTTACAGCTGTCTGTACAGATATAGAAGCTGAAAAAGAAGTATGGATTAACAGTGGTTCTTTGCTGAGTGCCATTAGAGCATCCATCTCTCTACCTCTTTTTTTCACTCCTTTTATCACACCATCAGGAAAAAAACTTGTTGATGGTGGGGTACTCAATCCTGTTCCGATTGCTCCGACATTTCATGATGACACAGACCTCACTATTTCGGTAAATCTGGGTGCTGAAGCTGCTCCTGATATGCCAATAAAAAAGCGTAAAAAGAGTGACACTCCAATACGGCAAAAACTGCAACACTATCTCAAGACTCTCTCATTACCCGATACATTTATCAAAGAAGACAATATGTACGGCATTGCAAACAAATCTTTTGAAACACTCCAGGGAGCACTCGCCCGTATGAAACTTGCAGCGTACCCTTCTGATATAGAAATAGATATACCCAGAAACTTATGCAACACTTTTGACTTTGACAAAGCGGAAGAATTGATAGCATATGGTTATAATTTATGCAAAAAAAGAACTGATTTATAATTTATTGTCTTATAATGACTATACTTAAGTTTGCTATGGGATGGCAATACATAACATACAAGGAAAACAGATGAGTAATAAAATTTTTATAATAACAGTCTTTATAGGAAATATTGCATTTGGTGGTGTTCTACCAAAAACAGATCTGCAGGGAACCATTCACACAAAAAGCACACACAGTTTTAGAGCAAAAGTCAGCAAAAAACTTTTTGAACATGGTCTTGACAAAAAAATCGCAAAAACAAACGTTGACAATGCACTTCTTCATGATGACGCTCTTAATGAGTTGATGACAAAAAACATTCTCAAAAACATCCCTTTGCTCAAAGATGAAGATATATTAAACTTTGTCACACACTCTGCCTTACGAAAAAGAACAGTCGATTTGAGCTCCTATGCCACACTGGTTTCTTTGGTGCAAAAGCACACAGCCGCTTTCATGGATAAAGAATTAATCTCACAGATAGAACAGACAAGCATTGAAAATGAAAAATTAAAATCAATGAAGGTTTTTGTTTAGATGAAGATTGAAAACCCGTTTGAGTCAGGGCATATAAAAAACTATATTTTACTTTATGCCAGTGTTGTCATAATAATGATTTTATTTTTCTTTGCTTCAACACTCTTTCAAGAAGATACAAAAAAAATAGAAAAAAAGAGTTTCAATACAAAAGCACCTGAATTAAAAAAGCCACAGGCTGCAAACAAAAAAACATCTATAAAAGAAAAAAAGTTTAAACTGCTGCAGACAAATTACTAAAGGGCACCTCTAACTGTAAAACTACTCTTTCGTAACTATATACAACTGTTCATGTCCGAGTTTCTTTAAAATATCCATCACATTTACAAAGTCCTGAAACTTGGACTCTTTGTCACTTCGAAGCACTACCGTCTGGTCTTTGGAAACAGCAGAAAGTTTTTGCTGTAACTCTTTGAGGTTTACTTTCTCTTTGTCAAAAAATATCTCACTTTTTGCATTCACATAGACTGTGACCTCTTTTTTTGTATCTTCTTTTTCTGTCGCTTTTGCTTCTGGCAAATTCACGGGAATAACGCCCTGCTTTATAAAAGTAGCTGTTGTCAGTACCATGACAAGCAGAACAAGCATAATATCTATAAAAGGAATGACATTGATCTGGTCAAACTTTTTAAACTGTTTTTTACACTTCATGGGCCACATCAAACTTTGTTAAAATTCTTTCAACTTTACGAAGAAGAATGGTATAGGCGACAATAGCCGGCATTGCCACAACAAGTCCCATCGCCGTAGCTTTAAGTGCAAGGGCAAGTCCTATCATGATTTTTTTGGCATCCACAGCACCCAAATCACCCAAAGTATAAAAAGTGATCATGATGCCGATGACCGTTCCCAGCAGACCGACATAGGGTGCATTTGTTCCTATTGCACTTATGACATTGATATTGTCCGTTAAGTCAAGTTCCAAATTGTCTCTGTGTTTATAATCTTCTATGCGTACACTCTTGTAAAACATCATTCTTTCAATAAAAAGCCACAAAGTGACAATACTCATAAGTATCAAAGTCCCCATAACACCATAATCAAGGGCCTGTTCTGCATATGTCATTATATCATTTGTTATTTGCATTCATATTCCTGTTTAAATTTTAATTCTACTGTTGTTCCAATATTTTTTGATGACTGCAACAGCAGTTCTATATTGTTTCTTTCACAAAATCTTTTGACAAGATTTAATCCTATGCCAAAACCCTGCATATTTTTGTTTGACTGGTAATAGTTGTCAAAGATACGAACAAGTTCAACCTCATCCATCCCTATTCCGTAATCTTTTATTTTTATACTGTTGTTTTTTACCTCAATATCTATATTTCTTGAAGTGCCTGAGTATTTTACCCCATTATCAATAATATTGTCAATTACTTTGCCCAAACCTTTTTGATCGCTCAATACAGGCATTTTTTCCAGCACAAGATTAAATTTCATTTGAGGATATATTTTTTTTACAAAGTCAACTCTCTGTTTGACTAACGCATCAGCAAAAAACATCTCTTTTATCTTTTGATTTGTCTGCATCTTAATCAGATAATCCAACTCATTATAACGCTCTTTAAGCATCATACAGGCTGTATTTATACGTCCGATGCGCTTGAGTATTTTCTCATCATGGCAGTTTTTGCCTAAAAGCTGTGTCGTTGTGGTAATGGTGCTGATAGGCAGATTAAGCTCATGGAGGGTCTCTTTTGAAAGGTTTTGCAACTCTTGAACATACTCAGCCAAAGGATCAACTGCAAGTTTGGATATAAATACGCCTGAGAGTATAACAATACAAAGAACAATAAAAGCAAACATATAAAGATTCTCTACATGTAACACGTTGATAAAATAATATCCAAGCAGTAAAAAACCTGCTACAGTAAAAAAGTAATAAACAAAGATAATGATTCGAAGATTACGAAACAAGTTTGTATCCGATGCCGCGAATATTTTCTATGCACATAGTAGGCAGTAATTGCTTGAGCCTGTTTATATAAACGCGTATAGCTCCATCACTTCCTCCTCCGTCAGCCGTTGTCCATAATTCTTCATATATCAGCTCTTTTGGTACAGGAGAGTTGACATGATTCATCAGCAACACTAAAAGTTCATACTCTTTTTTTGAAAGTTCCAAAGCCGTTTTATTATAATAGATACATTTATGCAGCTTGTCATGACACAGTTCCCCGATACATTCCGCTTCTTTGGTCTTGGTTCTTTTCATAAGTGCCTGTATACGAAATAAAAGTTCCGCATTATCAAAAGGTTTTGTCAAAAAGTCATCACAACCGCTTACAAAACCACGATGAAGCATCTCTTTCTCTTTATGCGAAGTGAGAAAAATGGCAGGTGTTTCATCCTGGGCAGAGCGTAAATCACCAAGCAGTGAAATGCCGTCTATAAGAGGCACATTGATATCTAAAAGATAAATATCAAACTTTGTATCATAGGTGGCATCAAGAGCATCCTGCCCGTTTGGATAATGAAGCACTTCATACCCCTCTTCCTCGAGTAAGTCCACAAGGGTCTCTCCAAAAAGAAGGTCATCTTCAAGCAGCAGTATTTTAATCGACACTCTCTATAGCCCATCCGATTTTTTCACCGGCAAACATTGGTACAACACCCGAATAATTTTCAGGTACCAAAAACGGTCGTTTTTCCAAAATCACTTCTTTGAATTCAGGGCAAATTCCATAAATATTTTGTGCATTATCACTTACAAATGCCTGCAAATTGTCAAGTTTGTCAAACTGGTCAAATATTTCTGTTAAAAGCTGTAGTGAGATAGGCGCGGTAAAAATGCCCGCCGCACAGCCACAGGACTCTTTTTTATGCTGAGGATGCGGCGCAGAATCTGATCCGAACATTACTTTTGGATGTGCTTCAAGCGCTACACTTAGGAGTGCATCCAAATCTTCGGGTCTTTTGGCAATCGGTTTGCAAAAAAGGTGCGGCCGCATCAATCCGCCGATGACATCATCCAGTGTTAAGAGCAAGTGATGCACGGTAATCGTCGCATACAAATTCGGATATTTGTCCAACATGGCAACCGCTTCTTTGGTTGTAATATGTTCCATTATAATTTTCAAATCAGGAAAATTCTGTGCCAAAAGCTCATAAATACTCATAAATTCCGCTTCTCTGTCCATTACAAAGCCATCCGTCTCGCCGTGCACGCACAAAGGAATACCCAAGCTGCTCATAGTCTCCAAAGTAGTACGCATCTCTTCAATATCAAAAGAGCTGACACCACCCTCTGAATTTGTAGTAATTCCTGCAGGATAGAGTTTAATCGCTGTTATTTCATCCACTATGCTTTCTAAAAAAGCTTTATCATAGTTTTTATAAAACAGTGTCATATAGGGTTCAAAATAATCATTTGGAACCGCTGCCATAATCCGTTCTCTGTATGCTAAAAGATCTTCTCTTGTTGCAACAGGAGGCACAAGATTGGGCATTATTATAGCCCCGCTGTAACTGTATGCACTCAAGGGCGCTACATTTTCAAGCATAACGCCGTCACGAAGGTGCAGGTGCATATCCAGAGGCATTAAAAGTGTATGGGTTTTCATAAAAATTTCCTTAAATTTATCAATACAAATATTATAACAAATTCGCGGTTAAATGCCCCATAAATATACATCGCTAAACCAAAGAAGTAGGTAAATCCCACGAAAAATAAAACAAATCTTAATCAATATAGTTTGATTCAATCAATTGAACACTAAAATCATCACGATAAAGAGCATTTCTTTTAATATCTGCCATTGTAGTTTTACCGGTTAGGAGTACCTTTTTATCTTTGTTCTCATTTAAAAACAACTGATAAAGATTAACAGTAAAACTTCTAAGAATAGCTATAGAGAAAGGCTCTTTATATGCTATATGGTCATCTTCTTCAGTAAGCATATCTAAGTGATAGTGATATGTTTCCACTCTCCAATGTTGCAGTATCTTTTGAAGAAACTCTTTTGCAGTTGTTTTAAAGTTAGCCATTAAATATTGAGTTGAAATTGTAACTTCACCAGTCTGTGCATTTGTTAATGTTTTCGTCACTTTAATGAGTGATTGAATATTTTGAAAGTTCTCATGATACATAACTAAATCAGCACTTTTATTTTGAAAAACTTCTACTTTTCGAGAGACTCTTTTGTTGTTTTCAGTTAAATAGCTATCTTCATCATCAACTCTATCTGTAGGCTGATTAAACTCTTCTATGGTCTTTATAGCTTTCTCTTTGAGGTGTTTCTGGTTATCTTTGAGTTTTGCTATATATCTGTTACCTTGCTCATCAATAGTGTTGAGAATCTCTGATTGAGTAAGCAGTGCATCAAAGGAAAATATCTGTCCTTCATTGCTAAAAATATTATCGTTTAAAACCTCTTTGAGTGCAGTAATTTCGCTACTCTTATTTTTATCTAAAAACTTGTGAGCAAACACTATTTTTATATCTTTATCCAAGATATTTAGTATTGCTTTATGTCTTTCCTGTGTGTATTGACCATTCACGTCGCTACCTCTCAGCCACTTCCCGTCAATAGCAATATTTTCTTGTGCAATGAATGGAAAAAAGAACTCTCTAAATACTTTTTCCAAAGCATTATTATCTGTGTTTATCAATAAACGATGATATGTTGATTTGGAAGGAATCGTTATCTCTTCTTTATCAAAAATCTCTTTGAGTATTGCATTGTCTTTGTTATATATCATCCATGAAAATATATCCTTAAAAGTTGTATTTCCTTTGATAAGTGCAAAAAGTGTCATGAAAAGAACTTCGTGCAATGGATATTCTATCTTCCCTGTATCTACTCTATAGTCTGGGATACTTTTTAGCGATTCAAGTAAGGCTTTTGTGCGTGTTAATTTGATGGTAAACTCCTTGTTTTAGGAGTCTAAGCAATATTTCTTCCAGTTCTTTTGAATCTATTGATTAAGATTTATTTTATTTTTCGTGGGATTTACCTACCAAAGAAGCATGCCTACAGGTGCCAAAAACTTATATAAATGACTGAGCTTTACAAAAGGTTTTCCTTCTATAAAAACACCGACCTGCACAGCAGAGACCATAAGTGAAGCGAGAATAAGAAAAAGCCAAGAAACAAGTAAAACTGTATACCATGTTTTATGGGTAAAACCATACACAAGCAAAGCCACGATTGCAATAAAAACAAGCGTGTTTTGAATATTCATATTGAGATTGGCTTTTTCCTCTTTTTTGTAAACGCGGGCGATTTTAAAGTAGAAAAAGGCAAGAAAAAGCATTGTATAGTAAAGCATTGGCAAAACTCCGTATTTTTACAGGAATTCTACCTAATTAAGTTTAACTAATCTTTATTATATTTATAAATTATAAACTTTCTTTTGCTTTGCTTATCAAATCATTGATGGCAGTTTCATAACGTTTTGCTTCTTCTTTGTCTGTGGATTCAAAACGTGTTACCAAAACCGGTGTTGTGTTACTTGCACGGACCAAACCCCAGCCTTTTTCAAAGTTTATGCGTACGCCGTCCACATCTATCATATCTTTGATACGAGGAAAATCGGCAGGCGGATTTTGCAGCAGTTCTTTTACTTTCTCTATGATTTTAAATTTTTGGGCTTCTGTCGTCTCTACTTTAATCTCCTCAGTAGAATACACTTTAGGCAGTTTTGCAAGTTCTGCATCTAAATCTATACCGTCATTGATGAGTTCCAACATTCTGAGTGTTGCATAAATCGCATCATCATAGCCGAAATAACGATTTTTAAAAAAGACATGTCCGCTCACTTCACATGCCAGATCCGCATTGATCTCTTTCATTTTTACTTTGAGGTTGGAATGCCCTGTTTTATACATCACCGCCTTTGCCCCGCGGCGCTCCAACTCATCATACATTACCTGTGAGCATTTCACTTCACCCACAACTGTCGGCTTATCCATCTTCATGGCATATAAAAGTGCCATCATATCGCCTTTGATATTGTTTTTGTGTGTAAGCACCGCTATACGGTCTGCATCTCCGTCATACGCAAAAGCAATATCCCCTTCTTTTTCAAGCAGAGCTTTGACATCTTTGAGATTTTCTTCTACCGAAGGATCCGGATGATGATTTGGAAAAGTTCCGTCAGGCTCTACATATATACCCTTTACATGTAAGCCCAGTTTTTCAAAGATTTCAGGCAGCACGACACCTGCCACACCGTTACCGCAATCATAGACTATCTTTGTTTGCATACCTTTAAGGTGTTGAAATTCATTGACCATGAAGTCAATATAACGCTCTTTCGCCTCTATTTTTTTAACATCTCTTTGGACTTTTGGCGGCATTTGCATCGTCTCGCACTCACGCCCAAGTGCATAAATATCTTCCCCAAAAAACGGCGCTTTGTCTACCGTAATCTTAAAACCGTTGTATTCACTCGGATTATGAGAGCCTGTTATCATCACAGAAGCCGCAGGCACGATGCCATCCCACTCCTGATAATTTGTAAAGTAGTTTACCGGTGTCGGCACAAGCCCCATGTCAAGGACTTTTTTCCCGCCTGCATTGAGCCCTGCCACCAGATACTCAAAAAGAATCGGCGAGTGACTTCTGGCATCATACCCCACCGCCACATATTCACCGTTGATTTTAGATGCAAGCGCATAGCCTATTTTTGTCACACTCTCTTCGTTTAACTCTTTTTCGTATATTCCGCGTATGTCGTATTCTCTGTAGATGCTCAATTGTTCAGCCTTGTAAAATTATTACAGAGATTTTACATAAATATTCATTAAATATTACTTTTTTCGTTTATACTTTTATGTCAAGCTTTTGAAAATCTGCCTTTTCAAACATCTTTTGAAGCATACGTTCGCCCTCTTCCTTTGACAAATCGGCTACGGATTTTTTACCGTCATAGCCTACACTCTCTAAAAAACTTTGAAAATCCTGGAAATTGGAAACTATTTTATTGATTGTCTCATCTACGCTGTTTGGCTTTTCGTTTACATGTAAGGCTATCTCTTTCATATTTTGCGCTATCTCTTTTTTAATCGCTTTGACATCATCAGCAGAGAGTTTTTTTGTGTATAGATTTTGAATTGCACTGCTTGAAGATATCTCCATAAATATTGCCCTCTCAATAATTTTTTTCTACATTTGTAATATCGGTTTTTGATAAAAAAACCTTAAATATAAAAAGAATTTATTGAAATCTACAAATTTTCTTGGTTATTTAAAAAAAAGCTGATATACTGTTGCCAAGTGAAAGATGAGGCGTGAATTCATCTTTAGTGTGTTTTTTGATCTATGTGTTAAAACCTCCTAAAGACTCTCCCAATTTTTTGACAAAATAAATATACAAGGCTAGACAATGGCAGAATTACAAGACGGTAAAGTTAAATGGTTTAACGACGAAAAAGGTTATGGTTTCATAGAACAAGACAATGGTGGAAAAGATGTATTCGTACATTTCCGTCAAGTGAACAACAATGGTGGTGGACGTGTTTCACTTGAAGAAGGTCAAAGAGTAACTTTCGAAGTTGGTGAAGGTCAAAAAGGCCCACAGGCTGAGAACGTAACTCCTCTTTAGTAGTTAACTTCACACATCTTATGCAGGCTTTTATGCCTGTATAAACTTTCTATTTTTTTAAAACTTCCAAACACTCATTTACTATTTGCAACTCTTCATCTGTTTTTATCACTAACGATTTTATATTTTTAAGTATTTTATTATTCATAACCCTTTCTCGTACATAAGAAGAATTTTCTCCTATACCGCCGCTAAATACTATGGCATCAACATCCTCAAGCAGGACCATATACGCACCTATATACTTTTGAATCCGTCGCACCATTATATCCATTGCCATTTTTGCCGCCTCATCTGTGCGTTTTTCAATGTTTCGTACATCATTTTCACCACACAGCCCGAGCAGTCCGGACTTTTTGTTTAGCATTTCATCTATTTCCTCTGCGTTTACATGTAAAGACTTTTGCAGATACAAAACTATAGCCGGGTCGATGTCACCGCAACGCGAGCCCATTACAAGCCCTTCAAGCGGGGTAAATCCCATGGAAGTATCACAACTTTTTCCCTTTTTTATCGCACAGGCACTTGCCCCGTTGCCAAGATGCAGGGTAATAATGTTTGTCTCTTGTACTTTTTTTCCAAGCAGTGCTGCTGCTTTATGCAGTAAACAGGCATGCGAAGTGCCGTGAAAACCGTAACGGCGGATGTCATGTTTTTCATATAAAGCATACGACAGGGCATACACAAAGGCCTCTTTTTTGAGTGTTGTGTGAAATGCCGTGTCAAAAACAGCTATTTGAGGGATATTCGATGCTTTTTGACGAACAACTTCTATGCCTTCGAGATTCGCCGGATTATGCAAAGGTGCCAAAGGAATCAGTTTTCTGATTGTTTGTACCACTGCATCATCTATCAAAACAGAACCTCTGAACTTTTCACCGCCGTGTACGACTCTGTGTCCTACCGCATCAATCTCACTAAAGTTTACATGTAAAGACTCTATCGCCTCAAAATGGTTGGCAACAGATGAATTTGGCTCACCGATATGCTCGACAAGTTCACTGCGTAACACCTTGGCACCCGGCATCTCAAAAAGTTTAAATTTCAGTGAAGAACTTCCACAGTTTATGACGGCTATTTTCATTCGTTTTCTCCCGCCTGAATGGCTGTAATGGCTACGGTATTGACAATGTCTTCTACCAGACAGCCTCGACTTAAATCATTGACAGGCTTGTTTAAACCCTGCAACACAGGGCCGATGGCGATGGCTCCGCTTGAGCGTTGCACGGCTTTATAGGTATTGTTGCCTGTGTTTAAATCCGGAAAGATAAATACCGTCGCTTCCCCTGCCACTTTTGAATGTGGCAGTTTGATTTTTGCGACTGCTTTGTCTATGGCTGCATCATACTGAATAGGCCCTTCGACAAGTAAATCCGGTCGTTTTTGGCGTACAATTTGTGTGGCAGTTCTTACTTTGTCAACATCTAAGCCATGCCCGCTCTCTCCCGTCGAGTATGAAAGCATGGCAATTTTTGGTTCAATACCGAACATTTTAGCACTTTGCGCCGACGCAATGGCAATTTCGGCCAGTGTCTGTGCATCGG
This sequence comes from Sulfurimonas sediminis, assembly GCF_014905115.1. NCBI lineage: Bacteria > Pseudomonadati > Campylobacterota > Epsilonproteobacteria > Campylobacterales > Sulfurimonadaceae > Sulfurimonas > Sulfurimonas sediminis. The sequence goes on along the minus strand of NZ_CP041235.1, from coordinate 650,358 downwards.
GATCTTGATTAATGGCACAATCCCCGTAGACAAGCACTTTTGTTTTGAGACACATAAAAAAGACACTTGAAACAACAGAAAACTCCGGTTTTGTTTTTATAATCTGCAAAGCGGGACGAATGGTGTCTGCCGTTGCATGAATGGCACCGCTTACCATACCGTCGGCATAGCCGAGTTGTACCATCATTGTGGCAAAGTAGTTTACATGTAACATTGCATCTTTGGCTGCCTCTTTTGTCAGACCTTTGTGCTTTCTCAGCTCATAAAAAACATCCGTAAACTTTTCTATCAACGGGGATGAGAGATGATTGACTATAGTTGCCAAGGACAAATCAAGACCCAAACGCAGATAACGCCCTTTGAGTTCTACTTCATCACCTATAAAAATAATCTCCGCAACCCCTCTTCTTAAAATTATTTCCGCTGCTCTTAAAATGCGTTCATCACTTGATTCGGGCAACACAATTCTTTTTTTGTTTTGCGACGCCATGTAAAAAAGTTTGTATTCAAACATCTGCGGCGTCATAATATCACTGTAGGTTGTTGCTATCTTTGCTTCTATACTTTTTATATCCACACTGCTGTTAAAAAGTCCCAAAGCAAGTGCAATTTTTCGCTCAGAATGAGCACGCAGTCTTGAGTGCACTTTCATGACATCTCTTGCTGTTTCAAAAGTATCAGTATCCACGCAGAGTATCGGCACTTTGAAGCTGTTGAGCCCTTCTATGAGCTTTTGAATATTTTTATTGAGCTTCATGCTAAAAGGAAAAATAATCGCAGCAATATTCGGATAACTTGAAGAGTGCAAGGCGCCAAACAGCCCTAAAATAATGTCAGATCTGTCAGCCGGGACAATGACGAGATCTTCTTCTTCGATATGTTCTAAAAAATTATCGAGTGTCAGCGCTGCAACTTTGACATTTTTGATCACTCTGGTATGATCATAGCTCCCAAGCAGGATCTTTTTTGCACCAAGTGTTTCCATCACATCCTCTATCGTAGGCAGATTCAGCTCCCTCACCTCTTTTAAGAAGTAAACAGTATAAGGCACTTTTTCAAACATTTTTTGCAACTCTTGATACTGTTCTTCATGGACTCTGTTGACAAATGTGGCGAAATGGGTACATCCCTCAGAAGTCAGATACTCATTTTCAATCAAAACATTTTCATATATCTCTTTTGTTGTGGCACTGTCGGCTTTGATGACGGTTATCACGGGTGCGGCAAAATTTTGGGCGATTTTGACATTTAAATCATAACTGATGGTCGAGGTTAAAAAAGAGCGCCGAATCCCTTCACACAGTACAAAATCATACTCACGTTCAAGCTTTTTAAACTTATCCAAGAGTTGCGTAATCAGCAGATTATCCTCTTTTTTGGAGATCATCTCTTCGACCTCTTTAATGTCAAAACCGTAACACGCTGCATAGTCTATATCGAGACTATAACGCTGTAAAATAAAGTCTATATCGCCGTCACGTATGTTTTTATCAAAGATTATCGGGCGAAAAAAAGCGACACGATGCAGTTTACGCTTGAGTATTTCCATCATCCCCATGGAAACAAAGAGTGTCCCGGCATTTTTTTCCTGTGCGGCGATATAGAGTGATTTTATCTTCATTTTCTACCTTTTTTTGTAACCTTGCCATCTCGGCTTTGAAGCCATACCAGCCCACCCTGAAGGATGGGTTCCTCCATACTTCGGAATCGGTACTTTAGTGCCGACTGTTGTTGCGTTCCTGCCACGCTTGCCCGCACTGAAGTACGGGTTCCTCTGTATTTCGGAATCGGTACTTTCTATGCTAAAGCATGACTTGAGAGAAAAACTAAATTTTTTTCTGTAGTGCCGACCTTTAGGCTGCAAAAGCCTGAATCTAAAAAACAGTTGGATATACAGTATAATTCTATCTAAAAAACGGAACTTTTATGACACCAAAAGAGTTAATGATAAGCAGATACGAGGCATTTGTAAAAAAAGACTGGGAATATTTGGCGCAGACTTCTGTTTCACAAACAGTTGAAGAGTTACAGCAAACGCCTGAATTGGAATGGCTGAGACTGGATGTGTTACATGTAACAGCAGACACGGTCGAGTTTAAAGCCTATTACAAAGAAAACGACACCTTACATGTACTGCATGAAAAAAGTTTTTTTGTGCAGGAAGACGGCCAATGGAAATATAAAGACGGAACGCTTTACAACTCCAAAATAGAGCGAAATATCAGCTGTCCCTGCGGAAGTGGCAAAAAATACAAAAAGTGCTGTGGCTGAATATTTGTTTGTTATGCAGGTTTTACACAGTTAAGACACAAAGTCGGCACTGAAGTACCGATTCCGAAACACAAAAGGAACCCATCCTTTAGGGTGGGCTGAGAGTGGCAGGAACGCAACAAACAGTCGGCACTGAAGTACCGATTCCGGAGTGTAAAGGAACCCGTACTTTCCTATACTACAGCATGACTTGTGAAAAACTCAATTTTTACACTTGGATAACATTTTTTCCTTGCCATTTGAAGGAGAGTACAAGTTTTTCGCAGGCGGCAGTTTTGGCATAATCCTGCAGATACTCCAGCATCATTTTGGCATAGCCTTTTTCACGATGTTTTTCATCCGTGACCAAATCAAAAACATAAAGATGTCTTTTATGGCAGAGGCTTGTCTGCACCGCTGCACCTCCGTAGCATACCAGTTCACCGCGTTCAAGGATACCGAACATCTTATATTCCATGTGTCGCATATCGTAGACAAGGTCTTCAAATTCATCGTAGCTCAGCTCTGTGTAAAGCTGTTTTACCAGGTCATACACGGGGTAAAGTTCTTTGAGTGTCATTTCTCTTATTTGCATAATGTTATTGTAGCACATAAACTTAGAAGCTTGGGTTTAAGAAGATACAAAAGTTTTTTGTTTTATAATGAAAAGAAAACGGGAAGAATATGAAATTTATACAGCTTTTTTTACTCTTTGGGATATTTTTATATGCTTCGGTAAAGACACCTTCTGATGTCTATTCGCAGTCTATTGTACTCAAACAGATGGTTGAAGAACTGCGCAAAGAAAACGGCATCACAAAACCGCTCAAAGAGGTTGAACAGCAACATAACAAACTGCCGCGGCATGTTATTCAAAAAACACTTGAGGTATTGACAAAAGTAAACAAATACAGAGAAATACATAACTTTGGTCCTATTGCCATTCCGCCTGTTCCTCCAAGAAAAATTACCCCGCAGGATGTATACAACAATGTCATACGACTCAAAGAAGAGATTCACTACCTGCTCAAAAACCAAAAAAAGTACTTTGCTTACAAACAGTACAAAGACAAAACACCGAGTGATGTTTACCAAGTACTCTGGACAGTTTCTCTTGGTTTCGATGAGTTGCTGGGACAGGGATTTACCCCGAGTGATGTTTATATCCAATCACAGCAGATTCTTGAGCGTATTGAGTTTTTACGCTCTTCACAAAGAGAGTACAGTGATGTAAAAATGCCGCCAAAACGACCAAACCTTCATCCAAATCATGCACTTTATGCCTCAATAGATTTGATAAAAAAGATAAGTGAAGTTGAAAAAAAACTCTGGATGACACCCGTACCTGTCCCAAAAGCCAAGCACAAAGTCATCTCTCCCACAGAAGTGTATGATTCGCTCCAAACCGTCAAAGCAGAGCTTAACAGACTCTCTCGCCGTTTGGGAATAGAAAGAAGTTTTCCACCAAAAAAACTCCAAACAAAAAAGACACCTTCGGATGTCGTCCAAAATCTTGAATATGCAAAAGCCCTGCTGCCTACTTTTGATTTTTCTCATCCGCTCAATCAATATCCACAAAAATCACTTATCAAAACACCGAATGAAGTGTATGCACTCAGCGAATATATTTTGCATAAAATTATGCGAATCAAAGAGAGAAGAGGCATCCAGCTCAAAGCAAAAAAAGTACCGTATGTATATGGACTTGAGCCTATTTATGTCTATGTAAAGGGTCTTGAAGATTTGGAAAAAACAGCAAAACTAAAATCACTCGAAGGATTTTATCCTTCACAAATCCCTGATGCACCAAATACAAAAATAACACCAAGTGAGGTATATGAACTCATTTTACGACTTGATGATGAAATCAACCTTGTTTACAATACAAAAAAATATAATTATAATTTTATCTCCTACAGAAATTACCTCGAGAAAAAAATCTACCAGGACAAAACACCTTCTGATGTTTATAATCTCTTATGGAAAATATCGTATGAACTTGACACAATTTTAAATCAGGAGTATACTCCGAATGAGACCTATATTCTTGCTGTCAAACTCTATAAAAACATCCAGATTGTCACTTATCATTTGACGCAAAAACAGATGCTTATTCCTTTACTGAAGTATGAATCAAAAGCTCCCGCTGATGTCTTTATGCAAAGTTTACAACTGATGCAGACACTTACAAAAATCAAAAAAAGAGGCAATCTCAACTCGGCAACACTGACTATTCCGCGTGACAAAATCATCACACCGAACTCTGTATATAATGCCTTACGCCTCATCAGCGGAACTGTTTCAGAACTGCGCGTTTACTATAATATACAAGAGCATACAACTGCGCTTTCACAAAAAACACCAAAGAACAAAACACCCTCAGATGTTTTCAGTGTCTTAGAGGCAACAAATAAACTTGCACAACAAATTCTCAGAGACAGTACCTATGCGCATTAGTCTCTCAACAAAGGTTGCCATCAGCATTTTTATCATTGCCACTGTCGGAATACTTGTGATTGTCTTTTTATCTTTTTCTCTTATGATGCAGTATTCAAAAGAGAACTCCCTTGAACATCTCAACTTTGAACTCAAACAAAACAAAGAAAGTATTTACAATGACATCAAACAGGTTATATATGATGCAAAAGTTCTCTCAAAAAATGAAGATGTTATAGCATATACACGGGCATTTTACAATCCTTACAATTATGATAAAAAAACAAACAGAACCTTGGAAGGGATACAGTCTTCTCTTGAAAAAAACTTTATCGCTCTTTTATCACATAACGATGCCTATTTCAATATCCGTCTTTTATATAAAACTGGTTGGGAACTCCTTGTCACCTATAAAGACAAACAGGGAGTACATATTCAAAAGAAGAGTCTCTTACAGGATAAAGCAGCAAAAAAATACTTTCAAGAAACAATAAAACTCTACCCAAAAGAGGTTTCTGTCTCAGATATAACACTCAATAAAGAGTATGGACAGCTTTCCTATCCGCTTACGCCGACTATTCGCATCTCTTTACCAATATATATTGATAAAAAACTCTTTGGTATGCTCATCATTAATGCAAATATCAATAAACTTTTTCGGGTGATTAAACAATATGATGACAAAAACAGCCCTAAAAATATCTATCTTGCGGACAAAAACAAATACTATATTTACAATAAGGACCAAAGCAAAACATTCGGATATGTGTTTGGACACAAAGAGTACAGACTTGATTATGATTTTGATCTGAGTAAACAGAGTTACTATAAAGATGATATATTGTTTACCTATACAACACTTCACTATACAAAAGATAAATTTATATACATTGCACTTACATCTACAAGCAGTTTTTTACAAAAAGACTATGAAAATTTTATTCGCTCACTTGCTCTTTACAGTTTGTTGGTCTCCCTGCTTATTGCTTTGGTATCTCTTATACTTGTCCGTCGACTTATTACACCGCTGAGTAAAATCACCCAGGCCGCAAAAGCCATTGCCAATGATACTTCAAAAAACAACATTGACTTCAATACTATTCATACACATGATGAAATAGAAGAGTTGGCAGACTCTCTGCAGATTATGCTTCAAAAGTTAGAGGAGTCAAAAAAAGATGTCGAGAAAAAAGTCAAAGAGCGCACAGAAGAGCTTAACAAACTCAATGAAACACTCGAAGAACTCGTAAAAGAAAAAACAAATGAAAATATCAGACAGCTTGAAACACTCCAACAGCAGAGTAAACTTGCATCCATGGGAGAGATGATAGGCGCCATTGCCCATCAGTGGAGACAACCGCTTAATGAGATAAGCATAGCCGTTCAAAATCTCAAATATGACTATGAAGACGGATTAATTACAAAAGAGTATCTTGATGACTTTATAAAATCAACAAAAAAAGTGATTCAGTTTATGTCCGATACTATTGATGATTTTAGAAATTTTTACCGGGTTGACAAAACACAGGAACGATTCAGTGTAAAAGAGGCGATACAAAGAGTGCTCTCTATTCAAAAGGCCCAATTGCAAAACAACAATATAAAAGTTACGCTGCTTGGTGAAGATTTTGAAGTAGTCGGATACAAAAATGAACTGCAGCAGGTTATTTTAAATCTTATCAACAATGCAAAAGATGTTTTGCTTGAAAGAAATATCAGTGACGCTAAAATTACAATTGTTTTAAAGAATCATACAGTAATAGTACGTGATAATGGTGGTGGAATCACTCCAGAGGTTATAGACAGGGTTTTTGAGCCCTACTTTACGACAAAAGAACAGGGCAAAGGAACAGGAATGGGTCTTTATATGTCTAAAATGATGATTGAAGAAAATATGAACGCAAAACTGAGCGTAAAAAACACCAACGAAGGTGCAGAATTTAGGATAGACTTTGATGAGTAAGAATGATATTACTATACTGTATGTGGAAGATGAAGTACATGTAAGAGAGATGCTCTCACGCTTTTTACAGCGTTTTTGCACGAAGATTTATATTGCAAAAGATGGAGAAGAGGGTCTCTCTTTGTACAAAAAACACCATCCTGATATTGTTATTTCAGATATCCGTATGCCAAAAATGAGTGGGCTTGAGATGGTTGAAGCCATCAAAAAAATCAATCCTTCCCAACTTATTATGCTTATAACCGCTCACAATGACAGTGAATTTTTACACAAAGCCATTAACCTTGGAATAGACGGCTACATTCTCAAACCGGTAGATTTGGATGCTGTTAATGAAAAATTAGAAACCCTTATACAACGCATACAAAATGAAAGAGCAGCACAGCAGCTCAAAAAGAGCGAAGAGAAGCTGAAACTTCTTTCGCAGGCTGTAGAACAGATGCATGAAATGGTACAAATTACAGATGTTGACGGAAAAATCATTTATGTAAATCCTGCTGCAACCGAGAATACACAATATGAAGAGAGTGAGCTTATAGGAAAAAGCAACCGTATACTCAAATCAGGAGAACATTCAAAAAAATTTTATGACAATTTATGGAAAACTGTCCTGGACGGGAAAACCTACCAAAATACTTTAATCAACAAAAGAAAAGACGGAAGTCTGTACTATGATGAAAAAATCATCTCTCCCATAAAAGATAAAAACGGAAAAGTGCGCTACTTTGTCTCTACAAGCCGTGATATAACACAAAGGGTTGCCCTGGAAAAAGAACTTCAAAAACTTGCAACCAAAGATGCGCTTACAGGCTTGTATAATCGTTATAAAATGTCAACGCTTATAGAAGATGAAATAAAAAGAACAAAACGATACGGTGAAGTTTTCAGCCTGCTTATGCTTGACATAGACAAATTTAAGCATGTCAATGACACCTATGGACATGATGTAGGCGATTATGTTTTGCAGGAGTTGAGTCGTATTGTTTTGCAAACCATAAGAAAAACGGACAGTTTCGGACGATGGGGCGGTGAAGAGTTTATGCTGCTGGCTCCCCATACAAATGCTGAGCAGGCCATGGAACTTGCCCAAAAAATACGTAAAAGGGTAGAAGAACATTCTTTTGAACATGTAGAAAAAATTACAGTAAGTATTGGCGTTACAGAGTACATAAACACAGAAAAGGAGACATCACTCTTAAAACGCGTTGATCAGGCTTTATACGAGGCAAAAGCAAATGGACGAAATCAAGTAGTCTGTTTTTAACCATATTTTAGATATAATCGCGAAAAATATTATATAGGCTAAACAATATGGTAACAGTACAAAATTTAACGATGCGCTTTGGAAACAGAGTGCTTTTTCAAGATATAAACTTAAAACTTGACCGTCATAAAAGATATGGTCTTATCGGTGCAAACGGTGCCGGAAAAACAACATTTTTAAAAATTCTTTCAGGTCAAATCAATGAGTATGAGGGTGAAGTCATCATCCCAAAACAAAACAAAGTCGGCGTTTTAGGACAAAATCAATATGCTTATGAAGACTTTACAATTATGGATGCTGTTTTGTACGGAAACAGACGCTTGTATGATGCTATCAAAGAGAAAGAAGAGATATACATGTCTGGTGATTTTGAAGACGATGCTGTTAATAACCGTCTTGCTGAACTTGAAACTATCTGTGTGGAAGAGGATCCGACCTATGAGTACGATGTAAACATTGCAAAAATCCTAGAAAATGTAGGCATTCCTGCTGAGAAGCACAATGAACTTATGAGTACACTTGATTCTGCAGACAAATTCAAAGTACTTTTAGCACAGGTTTTATACCCAAAACCTGATGTCTTATTTTTAGATGAACCTACCAATAATCTCGATATTGAAACAATCAGCTGGCTCGAAAATGAACTCAAAAGACATGAAGGTACAATGGTTGTCATCTCACATGACAGACACTTTCTCAATGCAGTAGTCACAAATATTCTTGATGTAGATTATCAAAAAATCCGTGAATTTACCGGTACCTATGATGACTGGTATATTGCGGCCAATGTCATGGCAAAACAGATGGAACTCGACAATGCAAAAAAACTCAAAGAAAAAGAGCAACTCGAAGCCTTTGTTCGTCGTTTTAGCGCGAATGCATCAAAAGCAAAACAGGCAACATCAAGACAAAAACAACTTGAAAAATTAAATATAGAAGAGATTAAGCCATCATCCCGCCGTGACCCGTCTATCGTTTTCAAACCAAAAAGAGTCATGGGAGATGAAGCCTTAAATGTTGAGCATATCTGCCATGCATACGGAGACAATGAAGTCTTAAAAGATGTCACTTTTAAAGTAAACCCTGGTGAAAAAATCGCCATTATCGGTGGAAACGGTGTAGGAAAGACTACACTGATCAAAATCATTATGGAAGAGCTCAAACCAAGCTGTGGTGGCAGTGTAACATGGGGAGCAACAATTGAGTCTTCTTATTTTCCACAAGATACAGCGGACATTATCAAAGGTGATGGTACACTCTATGACTGGTTGCGTGCATTTGATCCAAAGCGTGAAATATCAGAGATAAGAAACTGCCTTGGAAGAATGCTTTTTAATGGAGAACAGCAGGAGAAAAATGTCGAAGCGATTTCAGGAGGAGAAAAACACCGAATGATGCTCAGTAAAATGATGCTTGAGGGTGGAAACTTCCTAGTACTTGATGAGCCGACCAATCACCTTGACCTTGAAGCGATTGTTGCCCTTGGTGAAGCACTGCATGAGTTTAAGGGCAATGTTATCTGTGTCTCGCATGACCGTGAACTCCTTGACGCTTTTGCCACACGCATCATAGAATTGCATGATGATCATACCTATACAGACTTTCAAGGAAGCTATGAAGAGTTTGCTGCTGCCAAAGAAGCCGGAACACTCTGAAAATGAAAAAATACGAAGAGTATTTGGGCATTGGAATTGCCGGCAATTTTGCCCTGCACCTTGCACAGGCAGGAGAGCTTGAGGATTTTAAAAATATCATTACACAAGATGAAGCAGCACCTAAAGGGATTTTTCCTTTCTATTTACCTTGTAAAAAAGAGAGTAAGAGTTCCCGCCCGCATGAAGTACTCTTTACCTATCCTCTTTCATCTCAAAAAATAACACTTCCTGCAAAAAATCTTCGTGTACAGATAGAACCTGAAGTGGGACTGCTATGTGAGCTTAGCTATACTAATGGACAAATCACTGCTGTTACTCCAAAATATTTCGCTGCATATAACGACTGTTCAATTCGAATCAGTGGTGCTAAAAAAATTAGTGATAAAAAAAACTGGGGAGCAAACTCCAAAGGTATTGCCCCAACACTACTAAAAATAGACAGCTTTTGTGAGGGTGGCATTATGGATAATTTCAGCATTTGTAGTTTTCTTCGTCGAGAAAATAAACTACACACTTACGGTGAAAATGTAGAACTCAATGGATACAGCTACTTTTACGACAAACTGACCAAATGGATTCAAAATCAACTAAACACACAAGAGGATTTTGGACCATTAGAAAATATAAAAGCCTATATTAATAGATGTAACAATCCGACCAATGCTATCATCAGCATAGGAGCGACACGCTATACCTCTTATGGTGAAAAAACTTTTTTACAAAAAGGGGATGAAATATTTGTTGTCCTTTATAATCATAAAAGATACTCTTTGCAAAATATTATGGATACAATTCATGACAATAATTACACAAAAGAGCAGATGAGTATTTTAGCACAAAGAGTAGAATAAATGAGCAGAGGAAAGAAACTAGATCTTTTCATTGGTGCAAATATTACTGATGAGTGGGCAGAAGTAGAAAATCGATCAGAACAAAAAAATGTACATGAAATACAAGAGCCTGACAAACATTTTTTGGTATTTAAAAAAGAGAAACGCAGAGGAAAGAGTGTCACACTTGTTGGAGAATTTTATAGACCAAAAGAGGAAGTTGAAAAACTCCTCAAGCAGTTTAAAAAACAGCTCGGATGTGGAGGAGCCATCAAAAACACTCAGATGGAATTTCAAGGAGAAGTCAAAGAGAGACTTCGTCCACTTCTAAAAAAAGAGGGGTTTCGCTTTAAACAAGGGCATTAAGCCCTCTTTTTTTACTTTACTACCACTCTTTACCATGACATTTGTAACAACTCACATTGTTAGATATTTTTGTGCCTCTTAAATCCATACCGTGACATAAAGTACAACTAGAAACACCATTATTTTCACTCCATTCACCATGCCCATCTTCATCCTTCCATGCATCAGTAAACGGGTGAACTATCTTTCCGTTAAATGTTTTTGTAATTGTCTCTCCTGGGTGACAAGTTAAACAGTTATTTGGTCCTGTAATGTTTGGCTCACTTAGGTTTGCATGCACATCATGAATAGCATTTGTCAAAGCTGGTACATTTTTAAAGCCACTCGCTTGTACAGCATTAATTCCATGACAATCTGTACAAGTAACTCGCGTACTTTGTGATGTTGCTACAAGCCCAGCAGTATCATACATTTTGCCTTTTGCTTCTAATAAACTCAGTAAACCAGATACTGCATTTGGATGTTTTTGATCATGCAATGCTAAAATATTTGTTTTATAATCTGCTTCAGCATCAGCAAGATTTACTGCTCCAGAACTTGGATATGCCAAAGGATAAGCAGAATTAGATGCATGACACGCCTTACAATTTTCTGTTCCACCATCAAACATCACCACCTTCTCCTCAGTAACAATGCTCCCGTTTGCATCATTAACTGCTCGTATTAAATATGTCGGATAGATGTCATTTTTATCTACATATTTTACAGTAGCACACTCTTTACTCCACTTATGTGTTGCACTATTGTACTGTAATGGAATAGAAAATGTTGTGTCTCTTGTCTGTACAGCTATAAGGCTATATCCATCTGGATAAATTGTTGGCATAGTATAATCAACAAATATCGCTTCTAATGTATTTTTATGTGGACGCAATGAGAAGACGCTCTCGCCGTTACATGAATCTAGTATTTTTGTTTTTGCGTAAACTCTTGGTTTTCTCCAATCATTCAGCCCAGTTGTAACACTTGCAGGTTGCATCAAAGGTGGTGATACTACTGGAGGTTGTGTTGGTGTATAATAATCATAATTGTCATCACTGCTAGAACTGGATTCAGAAGATACTGTAACAGATTGTGTGTCATCTTCCGTAGTACCACAAGCAGATAAAAATATTACTAAAAAACTTAAAAATATATATTTTGTTATACGATACATTTTTTACTCCTCTGTTATGCCGTACATGTTGCACTGACTTTAAAAGAGCTAAGCTCTTTACCTTGTGTATTGATTACATGTACCGCACAAGCAATACAAGGATCAAAACTATGCACTGTTCTTAAAATTTCCAAAGGTTCATCAATATTGCTTAAAACTAAACCTTTTATACTCTCTTCATATGCACCAAGTCTGCCCAAGTGATCTCTTGGTCCTGCATTCCATGTAGATGGTACCACAGCCTGATAATTTAAGACTTTTCCATTAGCTATCTTCACCCAGTGTCCAAGTGCCCCTCTTGGTGCCTCTTCAAGCCCCCGTCCTTGTGCATTTGCACTCACATTTGCAAAATCAAACTTCGTCCAGCTTGTTGTATCACCACCTTGAATATTCGTATCTAGTTCATCAAGCCAATCTGTAATAACATCAGCTATAAGCTCAGACTCAATCGCTCGTGCTATAGTTCGCCCTGTTGATGAATATAAGTTTTCAAGTGACATATTCGCGCGTGAAAGAAAATTATCTACATATTGTTTTATAAGAGTATCTCCTCTTGCATAGCCAACAACCATTCGAGCCAAAGGTCCAACTTCTACTCTTTTATCATCATAAAGTGGTGACTTAATCCATGAATATTTTCCATCAGTATCAAGATAAGCAACACCATTTTCAATCAATTTAAAATCTGTATATTCTGGTGTCGTTGTACCTTCATATGGGTGTTCTGGTGTTGTTGCGGCATACCAAGCATGTGTTGCGTCTTCTGTCACTAAAGTAGAATCAAAATCAATAACATTATTTAAATCTCCGTTATAAACGACACCACCTGGAAAAAGTTTTCTTGCACTCTCTATCGGCACATCTTCTAAAGGAAATCCACCATATACCAAGAAGCTTTTTAACCCTCCTCCTACACCAGCAAGCATCTCATCTTTATATGCATCAGCAAGCATATACATGTCAAGCATGTAAGCACCTTTTAAGAACTGTCGTACTCTCAGTGCAAGTGTACGAAAAAGCTCTATCTTAGCTGGGTCTTTCATGTTTACAATAGAAGTAACGCCCCCTACTACAAAACTTTGAGGGTGCGGATCTTTTCCACCAAAAACAGCCATCATCTGCCCTAAATCTCTTTGAATTTCAAGTGCTTGAAAATAGTGTGTCATTGCAAGAAGATTTTGTGCTGGAGTAAGTTTATAACTTCTATTCCCCCAGTATCCATTACCAAAAATCCCTAATCTTCTTCTTGCAACAAATTTTGTCAACTTATCTTTTATATCTGTATAAGTAGCAACATCATTATTCCATGGCACCTCACCGGCAACATCTGCCCACTTTTGTGCTTCTACAACAGCATCTGCAGGATCAGCTTCAAGAGCAGAGAGAACATCTACCCAATCAAGCGAATGCAAATGATAATAATGCACAAGGTGGTCATGCATAAAAAGAGAACCTTGAATGATATTTCTCATCAAACGAGCATTCTTTGGAACCTGCACATTAAAAGCATTCTCGACTGCTTCAATACTTCTTTGATAATGTGTAACCGTACAGACACCACAAATTCGCATCGCCATAAGTCCACAATCTCTAGGGTCTCTATCTTTTAAAATTGTCTCAATTCCTCGAAACATATTTGATGAGCAAAAAGCATCTACAACTTCATTCGTTGTTTCATCTACAACAACTTCTATACGCATGTGTCCTTCAATACGGGTAATTGGATCAATTACAATATGTTTAGTTGCCATTGTTGTACTCCTCTTTGTTTAAAAATTGACTAAAGGCTGTTAAGACAACAACACCTTCTGTAATTGTCGTCAAATCCGCAGCAGGATTATATGTTTTATCGTATGGTGTCGGTGCTTCAAAGTGGTTAAACTTATCAAAAAAGCCAGGTTCAGAACACCCTATACAGCCATGTCCTGCAGCTACCGGCCAACTCTCACCTCGATTAAATTTTACAGTTGGGCAGTTATTAAAAGTCATAGGCCCTTTACAGCCCATTTTATAAAGACAATGTCCCGCCTGTGCTGCAGCATCACCCCACTCTTCAACATATTCACCCGCATCAAAATGAACACGACGCTCACAAGTATCATGAATACGCGTTCCAAAAGCAAATTTTGGTCTCAACAGTGTATCAAGTTCAGGAAGCTCCCCTGTCATAGCATACATAAGGATAACACCAAGCATATTTGCAGGATTTGCAGGACATGCAGGAATATTTACTATCGGCTTATCTTTTATAATATCCATAACACCACATGCCCCTGTAGGATTTGGATAGGCAGCTGAAACACCGCCATAAGTAGCACATGTACCTACTGCAACTATCCCCGCAGCATCTACAGCCACACGCTTTATATGATCAACATATTTTTCTCCACTTGTACCAATAGTACCATAGATACCTCCGTCTGCAGTAGGAATGGACCCCTCGACAAAGAGGAGGTACTCCCCTTTAAAAGTAGTCATAGCATCCTCAAGCTGAATCTCTGCAGCTTCGCCTGATGGTGCCATTAAGAGTTCATGAAATTCTAATGAAATTATGTCGAGAATTAGTTCGTCAACAGTAGGACCATCTGCACGAAGTAGTGCTTCAGAGTTTCCTGCACAGTCTTGCAGATTTACCCAAATAACCGGTACTCTATTAAGCACTTCTATAGTTTGAGCAACTAAAGGTTCGAAAAAAGCAGGAAGCATAAGTGCGGCTGTTGTTGCACTCACCCACTTCATAAAATCTCGACGCTCATACCCCTCTTCAGCTAAGACAGTTGTAACATCTTCATCTGAAAAAGAGACTTTTTTTCTTAGTTTTATAAGACGATCTTCACAATGACGATAAAGATTTTTATAAAAAACCTCTCCCTTATTTGTATTTAACTGCGACTCTTTTGAGAACAGTAGACTCTTTTGTGTCTCATATTTCATAACAAACCCCCTCACAAAATTTTAGTTTACAAAAGAGTACTATAGTTTAATGAAAAAAAAAATGAAGATGGAAAACTTTTTCGAAATTCTAGGCAATTTTTGTCTTTGAGGCATTTGATGTTATAGCATATCTATCTCTTCCCGACTCTTTTGCTTCATACAACATCTCATCTGCTCTGAAAATCAATGCATCTTCATCGAGTGCATCATCTGCTATACAGCAAACTACACCAATAGATATAGTAAGTAGATGACTCACTTTTGAAGCTTCATGTTTTATTTCAAGCCCTTTTACAGCAGTGCAGATTTCACGAGCGATATTTGCACTGTTTGTCTCACTTGTATCACTTAAAAGGACACCAAACTCTTCACCACCGAGTCTAAAGACATAATCTCCAGGACGCTTAAGTCTCTCTTTAAAAACCTTTGCTACGCTCTTAAGCGCTTCATCTCCTGCTAGATGTCCATATGTATCATTATATTGTTTAAAATAGTCAATATCGAGCATCATAAATGTAATATAGGCTTTGTTTCGTTTTGCGCGTTTGACTTCTCTCTCATAGATGAAATTAAAATATCTTCTGTTATGAAGATTTGTCAAAGAATCTGTATAAGAGGCATTTTCAAGCTTTTTATTGACAAGTTTGAGTTTCTTCGCTGCTATTTCAAGTCTTGTCTGATCTTTTTGGATACTCTCAAACACATAAACAAGAATGATCAGTAGCCCTACAATAATAAGTCCGAGTGAAGTACCGATTTTCAGTAAAATTGAATCATAGGTATATAAAAACTTCTTTCTCTCATAATTTGCCATATTTACTTCATAATTGATCAGCTTTTCTAAAACATTATGAATTGTCTCAACTTTTTTTTCAAGTGTTGTAATTGATATATGCGCTAAATTTTTGGAAGCTTTCACGGCTTTTAGCACTTTGGAAAAATAATTATTGGCACGATTAATCTCCAAATCAGCATATTCCAGATAATACAATTCCTCCTCTGTCTTAAAATGAGACTTATAACTTTGCCATTTTTTATTGATATATTCCAGAGATGTTTCTATTTTAAAAGCTGCCTCACTGGGGCTGATTTCACCTCTTCGCACCTTGTAAACGGTAGCCGCCAGGTCATAACTGTATGTTTTGACTATCTCGTTTAATTCTGTTACAGGTATCAAAGAACCAAAGTACAAAGAATCCATATTTTTTTTCATTGCATTAACGTAGTTTGTTCCTATGAATCCAAGAGCAAACAGCCCGACAGTAATCAAAAGAAAAAGAAAAAAAAGCTTGCTTCTAAGTTTAAGTGCTTCGATAAACTGCATAAATGTCCTTCTTTGATACAAATAATTAAGCATATTTTGTACCATCTTCAAACTTTTTTATGTTAAAATTCTAAACAAATTTAAAAAACTGACATTTTGTCATAAAAAAAGAGCAATATGAAAGCCCAGGCAATCAAAACAGACAAATATCTCAACCAACAACAGATAAAAGAACATTTGAAAAATGTAGAGTACATCATTATGGCGGCACCGGCACCGGATCATTTCAAACAGACACCCATACACTTTACAATCTTTTTAAATACAGAAGAATCACTGCCAAAAGATATTCAGGATGCCGTACTAAAAAAGTTTTTACAGGAACATAAAATAGGCAAACCTGCAGAACTTATGAGTCAGCTTATGCCTGTGGGTTTTGCACTCAGCAAGGCTCAAGATACTCCTATGCCTATGTTACTGGTAAAGCCGGAAGATCAAAAAAGTATTCCCTATACAGTCATGCATGTCATGGATTTCTTGGCAGATTCAGATGCCTTTGATGAAGCCAAAAAAGAGAATCTTACCGGCTGGAGTTACTCTTACGAGTAATTTCATTTATCTCTTTTGCTATATGTGAAGAGAGATTTTCACAGCCCTTTTTTGTAACTAAAATATTGTCTTCGATTCTTATGCCTGTACCTCTGTATTTTTTAGGAATAGTTACATCCGCTGCATCAAGGTAAATGCCGGGTTCTATGGTCATAACCATACCAGGTTGCAAAGGAATCTCTTTGCCGTTTGGTTTTTTATAGGGACATTCATCATGCACATCAAGTCCCATCCAGTGTCCGATACCGTGCGGATAGTATTTTTTGTGTGCTTTTTCTTTTAGCAGTGTTTTGAGTTCTCCATGCAATATTCCCAAATCTATCATTCCCTGACACAGCAACTCTTCTGATTTTTTCTGCAGTGCACTTTTAAACACGCCCGGAGAAATCATCTTTATAATCTCTTTTTGTACATGTAAAACCATGTCATAGAGTTCTCTTTGTGCTTTTGTATAACTTCCACTCACTGGGATTGTTCGCGTTATATCACTTGCATAATACCGGTATTCACATCCGGCATCTATAAGTATCAGATCCCCTTGCATCAGTTTTTTATCATTGTTTACATAATGCAGCGTATTGGCAGAGTTTCCACAGGCTACAATAGATGTATAAGCATCACTGTAGGCACCATTTTTTTTGAAAATATACTCTAAATTTGCCTGCAGTTCATACTCATAATGCAGTTTCGCACTCAATTTCATCGCTTTATGGTGTGCTTTTTTTGTAATATTTATAGCTTTTTTGATGAGCTTAATCTCAGATTTTGACTTTATGAGACGCATTTTTTCAATATATGTCGCCAGATTTTCATAACTTTGTATGCTTTTAGCGTGTCGTTTTAAAACTTTGACTTTTGCATATTCAAGCTTAAAATCATGATAAATATGTGCCTTGTTTTGTACATACTCTTTGAGTTTTACTTCAAACTCATCAATTTCAAAAACATCATCCACCATGAAAAGCTCTTTGGCTTTCTCTTTTCCCAGCCTTTTTCCATGCCAGAGTTCCTGCGTTTTGTCTTTTTTGGCAACAAACAAAAAAGTGTGAAATTTTTTTGCACCTTTGACAATAACCAAAGCAGAATTATCTTCTGTAAAACCGCTCATATAGTAAAAATTACTGTTTTGTCGGTATGGATATTGTGTGTCATTGGAACGCGTTTTTGGCTCTGCACTAAACAAGACAGCCACACTAAAAGGTTTCAGTTGACGTCCCAGGCGTACTCTTCTTTGTTTATACTCTTTTTCACTTATCAAGACATACTCCCTGCAGCCATAAGCCGCACTCTTTTAAAATTTCATCTAGGGCATTGCTGAGTGCAATAACCCCGCCTTTTGCATCATCTGACAAAGTTTTTTGTTTGAAATGAAAAGTTTTTGTCGCTACTGTTTTATGACTTGCTTCATCAACCAGATTACATGTAATGACGACATTGACAAAAGAATTCTTTTCGTTTTCATCAAAATACTGCATAAAATCTTCTATATTTATTTCCAGTCTGTAGTCATTTTTTGTTTTTGAATCTGCACTTTGCACACTCTTAAAAAGATTCATAGCTCGCAAATACTCTGTAACAGCATATGTTAGAGCATCATTTGGCGTCTGTGCCCATCTTGATTGAGCATAAGAGTATTGTGCATATTTTCCCTCTACATAGTACATTTTCAAGGACATATAGAGTTTGTCACCAAAAGAGCGCTCTACTTTGAGTGTTTTTTGTCGACATTTGCCTGTCTCTGCTTTTACTGCTTTTGTCTGTAGGTTGAGTCTGTACTGATTCTGCGCCGGTGTCGGCGATGTACATCCGGTAATTGTTATTACCGCGATACATGTAAGCCATATAATTAATAGTCTATTTTTCACCAGGTCCCCTTTTCTCTGTTTCTTTTTTATACAAAATATCACTCGGACTGCGGTCATAATGTTCCAACAGTTCATCTAAATTTATCAATGTCTGTTGCATTTGTGTCATTGTGCTGTTAATCAACGGTACTGACTGCACTGTGATATCTTCAACATTATTCTGTACATCAGAAAAAGATTTTGCCATATCATGCATAATCTGTCCCATTTCCAGATATGTTTGTTTGATACTAGAAAAAGAGTCATTGATTTTCTTTTCCCATGCAATGCTGTGTGCGACTAATTTATTCATATTGGGAATACTTTTATCAATCTGGGCTGTGATATGTTCCATATTTTTCGCACTCGATTGCAGGTGTGCAATGGTTTTTTCATCAAGTATTGTATCAATTTTTGTCATAACCATAGCACTTTCATGCAAAAATCTAGAAAACTGTTCCTGGTTTTTTTCACTCAGCAGCTCATTGGTTCTGTCGAGCGTCATAAGCAACAGTTCAGAGACCGAATCCAGTGACTGTTCCACATTTGCGAAAAAAGAAGGAGCTGACTTGATTACAGGATAGATTTCTCCTTTTTTTGCTTTAAGCGGCGGTGCATTATTGCTTCCCTCTGTCAGATTTATATAACTCAGTCCGGTAATGCCCTGTGCGGTAAGCTTCGCCACCGTATCTTCTTTTACGGGTGTCGTTTTTAGCATACTGACTGTCACTTCCACCTGTTCGGTGTTTTTCGGATTTATACGCAAGCGTATTACTTTACCTACTTTTATACCCTTGTATTTCACAGGTGCATCAAGATTGAGTCCCAACACCGATTCATTAAAATATATAATGTAGTTCTGCGTCGCCTCTGCTTTTTGAGGTTTGAGCATCCAGTAAACAAAGCCGAGTATGCTGAGCATTCCCAACAAAACGACAAACCCTACCAATGTATAATTTACTTTATTATTCATATTATATTCCATCTCTAAAAAAAGTTTGTATAAAATCATTCTTTACAGAAGTAACCTCTTTTAAACTGCCCTCATAGGCAATTTTTTTATTATCAATTATAGCCATTCTATCCAAAGTATTATATATAGAATGTAAATCATGTGTGACAATTACCATAGTAAGTCCGAGCATGGAGCGCAACTGCAGAATAAGTTCATCGAACTCTCTGGCAGAAATCGGATCAAGCCCGCTTGTAGGCTCATCCAAAAAAAGCAGTTTGGGATCCATCGCCAAGGCTCTGGCAATCCCTGCTTTTTTTCGCATACCTCCGCTTATCTGCGAAGGATACAAAAAAGCATCACTTGGTTTCAATCCTACCAAATCAAGTTTAAATGCTACTATATCTTCTATCATTTTTTCAGAAAGTGTTGCATATTCCTGCAAAGGCAACGCAATATTTTCCGCCAAGGTCAAAGAAGAAAAAAGCGCACCAAACTGAAACAGCACACCCCATTTTCGCCTGAGTTCCTGTGCCTGGCTTTCACTGATACGCTCAATTTTTTGTCCCAAAATTTCAATACTTCCACCCTGAAACTCCTGCAGCATCACCATTTCACGCAGCAGTGTTGTTTTTCCGCAGCCGCTTGGTCCCAAAAGCCCGTAAATTTCACCTTCGTTTACATGTAAATTGAGCCCATCATGCACTACTTTGTCACCAAAAACTGTTTTGACACCGCTTACTTTAATCAGTTCCATCATATCCCCAGATTTGTAAAGGCTATAGAAAAAACCGCATCACATACAATGACGGCAAAGAGTGACTCGACAACACTTTTTGTAGTATTGTATCCTATGCTTTGTGTATCATCTTTGACGATTAAGCCTCTGTAGATACCGATAGAAGCAATCAAAAATGCAAAAAACGGTCCTTTGATCAGTCCCACATAAAAATGTTTCATCGCCACTACCTCTTGCAGCCTGTCGATGAAAAGTGCCGGTGGCAGATCCAGACTCAAATCAGCAACGATAATACCTCCGAGCATAGCCATAATATCTGCTACAAAAATGAGTATCGGCAGCATGACAACAAGCGCTACAATTCTTGGCAAGACCAAAAATGCATAGGGGTCAAAGCCCATAGTCCGCATAGCATCAATTTCCTGTGTGATTTTCATCGCCCCTATCTGTGCCGTATAAGCTGAACCGCTTCTGCCTGCGATGACTATTGCCGTAATCAAGGGAGCAAGTTCTCTGAATATAGAAATGCCCATCATATCCACTATAAAAATATTGCCGCCGTATCGCTGCAGCTGGTAAGCTGCCTGATAGGCTGTCACCAAACCAATCAGAAAGCTTGTCAATGCTACAATGCCAAGAGCACGCAGTGCACTTTCATTGATTTCAAATGCAATCTCTTTAAAACGAATATTTTTGACACTTTTAAAATAGAGTAAAAAAGAGATGAAGACCTTCCCGACAAACTCCATAAAAGAGATAAATGAAAGGTAGGATCGATAAAAGGTTTTTCCCATATGCTCCAATATATTCTCTTTTGGAGGTTTGTATTTTTTATCGAGATTTTTTTTATGTTCTCTGGTCAATGCAAGTGTATGCAAAAAGTTTGTATTTGCAGACTCTATGTATGCATGGTACTCTTCTTGCAGGTCAGCCAAAAAAAGAGCAAAAGCGGTATCAAGATAAGAGGCATCTCTTAAATCAACAGTAATTTTTTTAAAATTTGAGAGCCCGATTTTTGCAATAGATTCTTGGGCTTGATGAAGATTGTAGAGTGTCAATTCCCCCGAAAACTCAAGGGAAATACTCTCTTTGTCAATGGTAGTGCACAGTAGGTTTTCAGGCATGAGATAAAAGTGCTAAAAATCTCTTTCTAAAAGTTTGTTTACTTTTAAAATAGTAATGATTTTATCTGCCTGCTTTCCCACACCGTCTATAATAGTATCATCACCGTTGACAGTATCAGGCGGCGGTCCCACATTTTCTTTTTTAATACGGATTGCCATTGTAAGTCTGTCTATCACAAATCCTGCCACATCAGAACCGTTACGCATCACAATAAAGCGTGTATCTTCGCTCTGTTTTTTAGGAGGCAGTCCAAATTTTGTACGCAGATCTATAAGCGGAATAACAGAACCGCGAAGATTAAACACACCCAAAACATATTTTGGAACCTGAGGAACTCTTGTCCATGGAAAAGGTTTAATAATCTCCTGAATGGAAAGAATAGGCACCGCATACTCTTCATCCCCTATGACAAATCCGACAAGCTGTACCACATCATCGAGCTGGTCAACAACACTGTCACTTTGTTCAGCCTGTTTGTTAATAATCTCTTTTAATTTATCACTCATTATAAAAACTCCGGTTTAAAGTTAACATTTCTCTGTACAACACTTGCCAAATAGTCGGAAGAATAAGGTTTTGTGATATACTCAACCATACCGGACTCAACCCCGCGCATACGGTCAGATTTACTTGTTCTTGATGTGACGGCTATAAGCGGCAGGTTTTTATATCTGTTGTATTTTTTGATCTCTGAGGCAAGTGTATATCCGTCCATTCTTGGCATTTCAATATCAATGAGCATTGCATCAATATTGTGATCGCCTGATTTTAAAAGATTGAGGGCCTCTTGTCCGTCGCTTGCTTCAACAATGGTAACCCCCATAGGTTCAAGTGCTTTTCGCATAATGGTTCTGTCTGTTTTTGAATCATCAACGATCATGATAGTATAGTCACTCGCCTTTGTTTTTTCTGTCACAACAGATTCGGCACTTGCTGTTATTTGTGTTGATTTTGTCTCTTTGGCCATATCCATAAGTGCCACGACATCAACGATAAGTGTCACACCTCCGTCTCCACGGATGGTAGCTCCCGCAATCCCTTCAATGCCTTTGAGATATTCACCGAGAGATTTGATAACAATCTCTTCCTGTCCTACCAAAATATCTACAATAAGGCCCAGTTTGCTTGTTCCGAGTCCCAAAACAACGACATAGGCATGTTCACTTGCATCCAAAATACGCTCAACTTCAAAAATATCCCCTATATGCACCAAAGAAAGAACATCATCACGCAATCGCATGACAGAACGTCCCTCTACTGTGTATATTTCATCTTTTGAAATTCTGACCGTTTCAAGCACAGAGGCTAAAGGAATGGCATAATGCTCTTCTTGAACACCCACAAGAAGTGCCTGGATGATCGCCAGAGTCAATGGAATTTTCAGTTTTATAGAAGTACCTTTGTCTATTTCACTGTCAATATCTATGATACCGTTGAGTTTTTCGATGTTCGTTTTGACAACATCCATCCCGACACCACGTCCGGATACACTTGTCACAGCCGCAGCTGTTGAAAAACCCGGTTTAAAGATGAGCGTGTAAGCTTCTTTGTCACTCATCTGCTGAGCTTCTTTTTCAGTGATGATGCCTTTTTCAAGAGACTTTTGTTTGAGCATCTCCGGATCAAGCCCTTTTCCGTCATCATCTATCTGAATAACAATCTGGTTACCCTCATTATAGGCTTTGAGTGTAATCGTACCCTCTTCCGGTTTTCCTTTTGCAAGACGCTCTTCCGGGGTTTCTATGCCGTGATCACAGGAGTTACGGATAATATGCACAAGCGGATCCCCAATCTCTTCCACAATTGATTTGTCAAGCTCTGTATCTTCCCCTGAAATAACAAGTTCAATCTTTTTGTTAAGTTCGCGGGAAAGATCTCGAATCATTCTAGGGAATTTGTTAAAAACCTTTCCGATTGGCAACATACGGGTTTTCATAACCGCAATTTGCAAATCAGTCGTTACAAGAGAAACAATGGAAACAACCTGATTGAGCTCTTCTAAGAACTCTTCTCCCTCATAACGCTCTTCAACATCATCATTGATTTTAATCAGTCTGTTTTTTGCCAAAACAAGTTCACCGATTAGATTCATAAGATGGTCAAGTCTTTTTACATCAACACGAATCGTCTGCTCAACTGTGGCAGGTGCACGTTTTGCCGGTGCTGCCGCCTTTGGATCCTCAGCAGAAGCATTTTGCGATGCTTTTTTATTTTGTGAAACAGGCGCCGGAGTCGGTGCCTTTGGAGCTTCTTCTTTTTTTTCTTTTTTTTCTTGTTTTTCTTCTTTTTTCGGCTCTTCTTCACTCGGTTCCGGTGGCATCACAGGCACTTCTTCACCCGCAGCTATTTTTGCTTCTCTTTTGGCTTTGTCTTCGGCCTGGCGTTGCGCCAAAAGTCTTTCTATTTCAGCCTCTATCTCGTCAGGGTCCATGTTATCATAATCAATTTCTTCTTCTACAGTCTCTTCTTCAGTTCCAGTAGCTTCTTCGACTTTTGCCTCTTCCTCTTCTGCTTTTTTATCTTCTTCTGCTTGTGCTGCTGTGGCATCAGCAAGCCCTGAAAGATCACCGTTGCTTATTTTGTCAAGTCTTGCGACACAGGCGGCTACATCTATGCCGTCATCACTGCTTGTATCACGAATTTTTTCCAACAATGCTTTCATGAGGTCAATTGATTCTAAAATAACATCCATAACATCCGGTGTTATACTCAACTCTCCGTGACGGGCTTTATTGAGGACATCTTCCATATGATGCGTTAAATGTGTCAATGTATCAAAATTTAAAAATGATGAAGCCCCTTTAACAGTGTGTGCAACACGAAATATTCCGTTTAACAGTTCTAAATCATCGGGACGAGATTCTAATTCGACCAAATCTTCGTCAAGCTTTTCAACAAGTTCAAACGATTCAACTAAAAAATCTTGCAGTATCTCTTGAAATTCATCCATATTTACACTCCCTATTTCTTCATATGTGCACGTACTATACGTGATACTTCATCAAAAAATGAACTTGCCTGAAACTTAACCAAATAAGCTTCTCCACCGGCTTCTTCCCCTCGTGCTTCACTAAAATGATCACTGATTGAGGAGTTAAAGACTATAGGAATATCGCTGAACCTTTCATCTTCTTTGACTTTTGCCGCAAAATGGAAACCGTCCATTCTTGGCATTTCAACATCTGAAATAATAATTTTTAAATTATCTGCCAAATTACCTTTATATGTTTCATATAAATCGTTCAGCTTATTAAGCCCCTCTTCTCCATCCATCGCTTCTACAACATGAAAGCCCATTTTAATAAGTGCTTCTTTAACAATTTTTCGAGCTGTTGCACTGTCATCAAGCACCATTGCCAAACCTGAAAATTTTTCTATTTTTTCAGGTGCAGAATCTGTTTCAGGTTCATACAGTCCCAAATCCTGTACTACACTCTCAAGGTCGAGGATCAAAAGGACATTATCACCTTCTATCTTGGTTACCCCTGTGATCTTATTGCTCTCAAGTCCTGAGGAACTGCTCATAAAACTTGCCGGTTCTATATCACTCCAGCTGATTCTTCTGATGCGTTTTGCTTCATGGACTATAAACCCTATCAGTACATTGTTAAACTCTGTAATAATGACGCGGGCATTTTTCTTTGCATCTTCCGGTTCAGTAACACCCATCCATTTTGCCAGGTTGACAACAGGAATGACCACTTCACGCAAATCAAATATTCCCTCTATAAATTCCGGTGTACTTGGCAGCTCTGTCAGTTTTGGCAAACGTATAATTTCTCTGACCTTAGAGACATTGATACCGTAAATACCTTCATAAACCTTGTCTTTTTCCTGTTTAAATATGCGAAAATCAACAAGTTCCATCTCATTGGAACCAACTTTTAAAGACTTTTCATCCATCTTTTATATCTCCCTAGAGTATTTTTTTTCTTCCAACAACTCTATGTCTTGAGCTGATTTTACAATAAAGTATCTTTGATTGCAAGCAAAAGCACCCAGATTTATATAGTAAAAGCCGTCTGTGCCAAAAGAAGTGTTTTGATGATAATGTCCCTCTATAAAGTAGTCGCAGGTATATTTTTCTGCCAAACGCTTTTGTACAAACTCTCTAAAACCCGTAAATTTTTTACAGTCATTTTTTTTGCTCAGATAGCTGTCAAGATTTTTCAAAATCGCATGTTTGGAAAATATATCTATATACTTTAAAACAAAAAGGACAAAAGGGCTTCGTATCAAAGATGTGTAGAGTTTGTAAAGTCTGTCTCCATCAAAGTCTCCATGTGCCAGATAGACTTTTTTCTTTTGATACAACGCTTCTACCGGCTGGTTTTTAATCGAAAAAACCTTTGCCTTTGGAAAAACATTTTTTATATTAAAATCATGGTTTCCCTCCAAATAGACAACTTCCGTATCTTTGGAAATATCATTGATAAGCGCTATGACCTCTTTGTTCTGCTTACATGTAAAGTCTATAGACCCAAACAGTGCGTCAAAGATATCTCCCATCAGGATAAGCTGGGGTACTGCCATATTTTTACTGTGAATTTCTCGCAAAAAGTATAAAAGTTCCGGACGCAGGTGTGAATAGTGCGCATCAGAAACAATGAACGCACCCTCTTGGATAATAACCGGTTTAGGGGACATAGGCTATATCTGGGATCGCCGTTGTTTCATCAAATCCCATCATCAGATTGGCGTTGACAACGGCCTGAGAAGATGCCCCTCTCATCAGGTTGTCTATGCTTGAAGATATAAAAAGCATCTTGCCTTTTCTCTGGGCATAGATGTCACAGAAATTTGTTCCGGCAACATTCTTCATGTCAACCGGAGAAGCACTCACCCTTACATGTACATCATTTTTATAAAATTCCTTTACAACGTCCAAGGCATCAAAATCACCGCTGACCTGTATGTAAATCGAACTTATCATACCCCGGTTCACAGGGACCAGATGCGGCACAAAACTGACTTCGTCAAAAGAGACATTCAGTTTGTCTGCAATTTCGGGAGCATGACGGTGGAGCAGAGGGTTGTAGGCAAAAAGATTGTCATTGACATTGACAAAATGCGTCACTTCACTGAGTTTTTTGCCTGCTCCGCTCACCCCTGTTTTTGCATCTATAATAATCGGCGTATTTTCTATGCGTTTGTCCATAAAAGGGAGAAGCCCCAAAATGGCAGATGTCGGAAAACATCCCGGATTTGCAACCAGTTTTGCAGACTTTATCGCTTCACGGTTGAGTTCAGGGAGTCCGTAGACAACATGCTCCAGGTTTTTTGCATCTGTGTGCGGACAGTAAAATGCCTCGTAAATATCCTGCGGCAATCTGTAATCAGCCGAGAGGTCAACAACCTTGACGCCTTTTTCCAACAACGGCTTGACATAAGCCATTGCTGTTTTATGCGGCAGTGCCAAAAAGACAAGCTTACATGTAAGCGCCATTGTATCAATATCTGCTTTTTGCACAACATCTTCACACACACCGTTCAAAGAAGGATGCAGTTTGTTTATCGTCGTGCCTCCTTCAGAATTTGCAATATATGTCAAATGAAAAAAAGGATGCTTTATGAGCATTTTTACAAGTTCAAGACCTGTGTAGCCTGTTGCACCGACTACGCCTACATTTATTTTACTCTTGTTTTGCATTACTCTTTACACTCAAAAACAATATCCTGGTATTTCACCTCGTCTATCTCAAACTCTTTTTCACCCCCGGGAAGACGGACTTTGACCTCATCACCCTCTTCTTTGCCAAGAAGCTGTTTTGCCAGAGGAGAGTTAAAAGAGATGAGCCCGATGTCAGGATTGCTCTCACACCCGCCTACTATCGTGTAGGTTACCTCTTCGTCTGTATCCATATTTGTCATAACAACCGTTGAGCCAAAGCTTACCTTGGTGTGCTGCAGCTCTTTGGGATCAACAATCTGGGCATTTCCCAAAATCTCCTGCAGTTCTGCAAGGCGGTTGTCTATACTTTTTTGCTGCTCTTTTGCCGCATGGTATTCCGCATTTTCTTTTAAATCTCCGTGTTCAAGCGCTTCTTCAATCGCTTTGACAACACCCGGGCGTTTTACCTCTTTTAAATCTTTTACTTCGGCCTGTAACTTCTCGTAGCCAAAAAGTGTCATCGGTTCTATGTTGTTTTGCATAATCTATTCTCTTTATTAAATTTTTTTAGTTGTATGATTATATCAAAACTTTACACTTTGTTAAATTTATTTTTTTCTATTTCACTCAAGGCTCTGAGAGACATCTCTTTTACATCTCCTGCCACTTTATTGACTTCAGCCGCAGTCTGTGCATTGAGCTCTGTCATGGCATTTACCTCATCAACGGCTTTGTTGATAGAATTTGCACTCTCGCTCTGTTCAGAAATATTGGCTTCAACATCAGTAATGGACTGTGTGAGAATACTCACTGTTGTATTGATTTCAGCCAGTGATTTTTGTGTTCCTTCTGCAAGCTTTCTGACCTCATCGGCAACAACGGCAAATCCGCGTCCGTGCTCACCCGCACGTGCCGCTTCAATCGCAGCATTGAGTGCCAGAAGATTTGTCTGATCTGCAATGTCACTGATAACCTGCATAACATTTTTAATATCCTGTGACTGACTGACCACTTCATTTGCTTTTTGCGAGGTCTCTTCTATGGTCTGGGCTATAGTATTGACCGCCTGTGTCGTCCCACTCAACTCTTTTGCCTGTGAGGCTGTCGATTTGTTTAACTCTTGCATTTTTGACTCAAGCATATCCGCCCGCTCAAGCAGTGCATTGGCATTGTTGTAGGAATCGTTCAAAAGTTTTGTGATGGCATCGCCCAGGTCATTGACTCTCTCTACAACCGCTTTTGTCTCTCCTGTAATTTTTTTATCAAGAACAATCTTATCCAGGTAGTTATAGTTTGCATACTTCTCAAGACCTTCGAGTATGTTGTCCATCACTTTTTCCTGGGTATCAAGCATTTTATTGATTGTATTTGCCAAAGTCTGGATTTGCGAGTTAGTTGCCTCGGAATTGACTCTGCACTTAAAAGAGCCCTGCTGTACTTTGTTAAGTGTAAGAATTGACTCTCCGACACACAGCATATCATTTTCAATTCCCTCATTAATCGTATCTGTCTGTTCGTTGACCATTTTTGCAACACGGGCAAGTTCATCACTGCCATGCAGGTCAATCTTCTCGATTACATTGTGTTTTCTGTTTAAAAACTCCAGAAACTGTTCCATCCCTTTACTTATTTTGGCAACGGAGTGTGTGATATTTTTGCTGATAAGCCACGAAAGCACTGCCGTAAACAAAATAATAAAGAGCATGACAAAAAGATACAGATAGAGCGCATTTTTTTCATTCTCATATTTTTCATGTGCCAAGCGGGTAAGATTCTGGCTCAGGTGGTCATCTACTTTCTTCAAAAGATTGATTTTTTGCGTGATAGTATCAAACCAGTAAGAAGCATCCACACCAAATCCGCCTATGGTATTGGCCTCAAGCGCAATTTTTCGCATCTTTTCAACCTCCTGCACTGCCGGTATAGCCATCTGCTTTGTATAATATGCCACCAGATAGGAAGGAGCTACAGAGTGAAATACTCGTAAAAAGCTTTTTTGTTCTGTTATAAGTTTTACAAATTTGTCTTTCATACCAGGCAGAAATTTATTTCTGGCAAAGGCATTTGAAAGTACTGCCCGCTCTATGCCCGCTCTCTCTTTTGCCATCAAAAAACTGTAATAGGCAATAAGCTTTCTTCCGCTTTTTATATCTCTTGCCAAATGTGTCATGTAGGCAATCGTATCAAGCATGGAAGCATTTGTAGCAGTATAATAGCCAATAGCGGTTTTAGCATCCATATCCAGTGATGTCACCCGTTTTCTTACACTCTGTAACTTTTGAATCTTTTGCACAAACTGATTGACCCATTTTCGTAATTCATGTGGATAGTTTTGAAAATGAAAACTTCTGATGTCCTCTTTGAGTCTTACCAGTTTTTTATCACTTGCAACTCTCTGTGCCGGAAGTCTTGTAACGAATTTTTTGGCATTTGAACCTATATACCCTGCTGTAGCACCTCTCTCTTTTTGTGTTTCATGTACAAAGTTTGCGATATCTATGGCAAGTTTAAAGAGTTCTTCGCTTCTTTTATCACTGGCTGTCAATCCTGTTTCTATCTTCTCCTGCACTTTTTTGAGTCTGTTTATTTTTTTTGTAATCGTATCAAACCAGTAGGTGGCATCCACACCAAACCCGCCAATCTCTTTGGCTGTCAGTAAAATGGTTTCCATCCGTTTGACTTCCTCAATCACCTTCCCCTGCAGAATCTCTCTCTTATATGCGATATCTTTTTTTGAGGCAAGGGTCTCAAAGCTGCTCATAAATGCCTCTTGTTCAGAGATCAGTCCTGCAAGTTTTGTTTTTGCCCCTTTGATAAATTTGTCATTTGCAAAAGTGGCACTTCCGACTGCACGCTCTATGCCGGCTCTCTCTTTGGACTGTAAAAAATCATAATACGCCAATGTCTCGGCACTGAGCTGTGCATCTGCTGCCTGCAAAGAAGCTTTTGCTATAAAATTTAAAAATTTAGCATTCATTTGTGTGTAGTAGGCAATCGCTTCCTTTGCTCCTATACTCTGTGCCGTCACCTGAGAACGAATGTTGTCTATCCGTGAGAGATCCTGCAGTGCTTTTTCAAGGTATGCTTTGACATCTTTGTCCAACAGACTGATGACATTTCCGTCTTGCAGATAGCTTTGCAGTTCTTGAATTTTTTTGTCCGTCTCTTCTTTTTGCGAAGAGAGTTTTTGTGCAAACTTTTTCCCTTTTGAGCCTAAAAACCCGGCAGTTGCACCCCGCTCTTTTTGTGTCTCATGCACAACTTTGGAAATTTTTTGATCCAGATCAACGATGATGCTGTATGTTTCATACTTTTGACTGTTTTGCAAATGGGTGTAAATTGCACTTATGGCTATGATGATAATGACCGCAAGAGGCACGGCAACATTAAGCAGCATCTTGTTTCTTACTGAAATCTTTGTTAAAAAATTAACCATTATGGCGCTCCTTTGCTCTCATCTCTTTATAAACTTTTTCATATTTCTCTTTTTCCATTTCTGAAACTGTTCTTCTGCAGGAGATATAGCCCGGTTGTCCATCACAGGAGGTAAACGGGTAGACCGTGGCAAAAACCCAGTAGTAGTCACCGTTTTTTGCCTTGTTTTTTACAAAGCCCCGCCATCGCTTCCCGTTTTTTATCGTATCCCACAAATCTTTAAAAGCGGCACGCGGCATATCGGGATGCCGGACAATATTGTGCGGTTTTCCTACAAGTTCGTCAACACTGTATCCGGCATAATGACAAAACTCATCATTGGCAAAACGGATAATCCCTTTCGTATCTGTCTCTGAAACCAAAAAAGCTTTGGTATCCAAATATATTTCAGCCATTCACAATCCTTAACTATATTTTAAAAGTTGTATATAGTACTTTTAGAAAGCTTTGCTTTTAGTTAAAGGTTCTAGAAATCCTCTTTTTTACACTTTCTTTTCACTCTTGTTTTACACTACCAAAATCTTTCATAGGAGGAAAATATGAAAACAACTTTAAAAATAAAGTTTCTTGGCTTGGCAGCCCTTGTCTGTACTTCACAGATTGAGGCTGCTGACTGGCTCAAACTACAGGGGTATCAACCGGAGTTTTTTGCACCAAAAGGTGTCATAGTGCCTTATCGCAGTCACAAACCAAAAGTCTGGGGATTTATTCAGGCAAATTATAAAAAAGACGAGGGAAAAGTTTTTATTGCCACTGACGGTAAGAATAAAACACCTTTTTCTCTTTTAAATCCCGACTTGGAGTCACAATCCGGTATGAGTCTTTTTCGGGCACGTTTGGCGATGAGAGGGATGGCTGACAATGACAACCTTGTCAACTACTTTTTTATGACAGAGTTTGGGAACAACGGTATCAATAATCTTGCCGGGCACAGAAATGTCGGTACTTATTTTACAGACGCTTCTGTAACACTCAAACATATCAAAGGGGCAAAAGTCAGAGCCGGTATGTTCAAATATCCGGGAAGTGAAGAGGGCTTGCAGGCTGTTTTTGTTTCTCCTTACATCGAGTTTACTTCTATGACATTCCAACAGCTTTTGGAAAGACAGGTAACAAAAGTAGGAGCAGCGCAAACAGGTGCAGCAGCAGGCGGCGCACAGACAGTACACTATACAAGTACAGAAATCAACAGACCAATCGGTGCTTTTAGAGATACAGGTGTGCAGATTTTTGACACCTTGCCACTTATCGGCTCATGGAACATCTCTTATGCTTACATGTACGGAAACGGAAACGGTGTCAGTATGAGCAGTTCCAATGATCAGGCAACCCACTACGGCTACTTTGCATTTGAGAAAATTTTTGCAAACCCGGGCAAAGGGTACTATACCAATTCACTCAAAATGTTTGTCTGGGGACAAAGCGGAAAAAGAAAACTTCTTTCCAACAACGGAACAACAACTACCCAAATTGATGCAGATCGCAAACGATATGGTTTAGGCTTTACCTATCATAAAGACGGCATAAGAGTAGAAGGGGAATATATGAGAGCCTCAGGGATGATTTATACCGGTGCAAAAGACACAGACCCTGATCCACAGACTGAAAACTGGCAGTTTCAATTCGCTGCAGGCAGTGAAAACAAAGCAGACGGTGGATATGTAAACCTTCAGTATGAAATTGTAAAGAGAAAATTCGAAGTATTTGGTAGATATGACTACTTAAACCGTCTGACAAATGACACCAAAGGCGAACGTAACTTTAAAACACTAACTCTTGGTGCCTCATACAGATTCAAAGGCGCAACAAGAGTCGATCTGAACTACATGATACGGGATGCAAAAGCGCCGGGTAATACAAATGCACAAAAAGTTTTAGACAATATGGGCAACCGTATTGCTATTCAAATAACAGCAGCTTTTTAAAGGATTGACAATGAAATTATTCAAAAAACTCTCAACAGTGGCATTACTTATGTTGCTCACAACAGGTCTATATGCGCAAAACAGTGATGCAGAAGAAGATAATGATGTGGTAAAGATAGTCTATCAGTGTGATTTTCCTGATATTCAACGTATTCATCTTATGCTCAACACGATCAATAACGCAGCAAGCTATTTTGACAAACATCTCATCCCTTATGAGATAAATGTAGTTGCGCTAGGTCCATGTCTGCAGTACATGATGAAAGACTTCAAAGGAACAGGATTTGTGAAGATGCCTTACTGCGAGCACGGAGGTCCGACAGGTGCCGGGACTGTTTCACGTTTTAAATCTTTAAAACAGCTTGGCGGTGACAACATCAACTTTTTTGCCTGCGGCAACACAATGAAGAAAAAGCATGTTAAAGATGAACAGCTGCAGGATTATGTCAAAAAAACACCTGCGGGCATCATCAAAATAGTCAATTTGCAAAGACAGGGATGCGCTTACGTCAAAATTAAGTAATTTCAAGCAAAGATTTATGTATTATTATAAAAAATAATACATATTCTTTATATAAAAAGTAAAAAAAATGAAACTCTATCAGAAGTATCTCGCTGTAGTATTGTTAATGCTGGTAATCTTTATAGGCTACTTCTATACACAAAACAAGCAGGAGTTTACTGACAGAGTGCATACTGTTTTACTCAATATTTTAAACAAACAGATAGAAAATGAAAAGGCACGGGCTTTTAATTTTGCCTTTGCCCTTTCTCAAAATGAAACACTCCAAAAAGCGCTCAAAAACAATGATGCCAAAAAAGCCTATGAGATTCTCCAGACACATATGAAGGCACTTGAAACATTCAGCGGTTCAAAAATCCGTATTCAGATTCTCTCAAATGATATCACTATATTTGCACGCAGCTGGGACAACAGTGATGCGGGTGTCAATGTCAGGGCCTACCGTCCTGATTTAGTTGAGATGAAAAAGACACTCAGTCCGCACCTCTCCTATGAAGCGGCAAGACGACTTGTACTTATCGCTTCCATTCCTATAGTAGAGAACAAAAAGTGTCTCGGGTTTGTTGAGGTTATTCAACGCTTTGATTCCCTTGAAAAATATTTTGCCCAGTACGACATAGATATGATTGCACTTCTTGATGACAAATACCAAAACCAGTCCGTACTGCTAAAAAACAATCCGCGTATTAAAAATACGATAGTGGCAAACAACGGAGCAAACATCAATCACATTCAAAATCTCCGCAGACTGGATTTGAATAAACTTGAAAATTTGGGTTCTGTGCAGACCGAAGAGTATCTCTACATATCAAAAGTCATTCTCAACTCCAAAGCAGAGCGTATAGGCTACTTTATACTTATACTTTCACAAGAGAAACTCAAACTTTTCAGCAGTTTTGAGAATGAACTTGAAAGCTTTTTCAGCTACTCAAGAAAAGATCTTTATTCTACTATTGTCAACAAAGAAAAAGCCTTTGACCCTTATACCGACTTAACAGCAAAAGAACTTGTTTCATTAAAAAAATGCACAACACAAAAAGACAGAGCCTGTTTGGAGAAAAATTTACGTAACAAACTTAACAGATACACAAAAGAAGAGTTAATATCCCTGTTGCTGGATGCCAACTCTCAAAAAATTTCAAGAGGAAAGATAAAATGAAAATACTTTTGCTCGAAGATGAGACCATTTTAAAAGAGAGTATTGAAGAATTTCTCAGCTCAAAAAACTATACAGTAGACAGTTTTGAAAACAGCAGTGATGCTTTTGATGCCATTTTCAGCAAAGAGTATGACTTACTGCTTCTGGATGTCAATGTCCCCGGAGAATTTGACGGGTTTTCTTTAAGAAAAGAACTCGCAGATGAGGGAAAGAACATTCCTACGATTTTTGTCACTTCTATGTCAAGTGCCGATGCAATGCTGCAGGGATATGCAAACGGTTGCTGCGACTACATTAAGAAGCCTTTTGATCTAATCGAGTTACAGTTGCGGGTACAGCATGCCCTAAAATCAAACTGTTTTAAAACCGACAGTGATATGCTCCAGCTTCCCTGTGACTACCAGTATGATGTTAACAACCGGAAACTTATCGGTATATCGGGAGAGATACAGCTGAGCAAAACAGAAAATGACATTCTTACTCTGTTTATCAAACACAGAAACCAGATTGTCACTTTTGAAATGCTGTATGAAGAGATTTGGGAAAACAATGTTGAGGCTGCCAATGCAAGAGTACAGATCAACAATCTGAGAAGAAAGCTGCCAAAGGATGTCATTGAGAATATTTACGGCATAGGATACCGACTTGATTGTCAATGAAGAAAAATTTGTCAAAAAGTACAGTCTTATTTACACACTGATTGTCTCTTTTATACTCTTAACCCCTTTGTCTTTGTATATCAATCATAAAATAAACCTGCAGGAAGTACAAACAGAAGTGGAACTCAAATCCATTCAGGCCCACATCATAAAAGCTATGGACAACTTTGGAAACCACCCTCAGGAGATCTTTGAATTTCCCAGGTTTGCCTCTTTTGCCTCAGGTCTGTACAAAAAAGATTTTACGCCGGTATATACGCAAATACACGAACCCCTCCCCTCCTATATGCCTGGATACCATTCCAAAGGTTCTAACAGATACCTCATCACACAACTCCCGGATAAAAAATACTTTTTTGCAAACTATTTGGTCACAAAAACAGAAATCTCTTTCGCTCCTGTTTTTTTTGAAGCCAGCCTCATTGCCTTTGGAATTATTACGCTCATCTTGCTGCTCTCTTTTTATTTTTTAAAAAGCTTTTCAAAACCTTTTAGAAGAGTCAATGAAAAGCTCGATGATTTTATCAAAGAATCCATGCATGAAATCAATACCCCTTTGAGCATCATCAATGTCAATGTTGACCTTTTTGATGCGCTTTACGGCAAAAACAAATACTTCAACCGCATAAAATCAGCAACACGCTCTCTTGCTACCATTTACAATGACATGGATTATCTCATAAAACAAAACAGAGTTGCATACAAAAATGAGCCCATTAACCTTTATGACTTTTTACAGGAGCGTGTCTCTTATTTTGAACTTATCTGCCAGTTAAAAGAGATAGAACTTCTCTTTACATGTAATGTAGAAAAAAAGCCCATACTTTTTTTCAGTACAACAAAACTGCAGCGAATCGTTGACAATACGCTTTCCAATGCCATAAAGTTTTCATTTGCAAAGAGCAAAATAGAGATAAAGCTTTTTCATGACAAAGAACAAAATATATGTCTGAGTATCCAAGATTATGGGAAAGGCATCCAGAACCCGCAAAGAATTCTTGAACGCTATTACAGGGAAAATGAGTATAAAAACGGTTTTGGCATCGGTATGAGCATAGTCAAATCAATCATAGATGAAGCAGGTATTGATCTTGATATACAATCTGAACCGGGAAAAGGAAGTCTGTTTACCTACACCTTTAAAAAATCTATGTTCCAATCAGTTCCTGTTTGATTGCTCTGTAAAATTCTTTGTAGGTGGCACGATGAAAAATATACTCTTTGGTTTTAAAAAGTGTATCAAATACTATTTTCCACAAAGTAGAAAAATTTTTATCATCTCGCAGCGCACATAGTTTTTCCTGCATTTTAAGTTCCAGTTTTGCCAGTTCCCGGGCATGTTTTACATACTCTTTTATCAGCGCATAGTCAATCCCGACTTCCCTGCAGTTCTCTATCAGATTCACTATACAGGCCTCTTTTTGAGTATAATCATTCTCCCCTATTGGCATCAAAACACCATCAGCAAGCAACCTTTCCAGGAGATCCTCATCAATATCAAAATGCTCTGTAAACTCTTTTTTGCTATAGTGCTCGCTGTGAATCTCAATACCGCTTAAAGTATTCATAAGCGGTGCCAGCATTGTGTAAGAGCTTGAAAATGAGTTGTTTTTTTTCTCTAAAACCAGTTTCACCTGTTCGTTACTGCTGCCCATCTCCTCTTTCATATACTTGATATATTTGATGAGCTCTATATGTTCCTCACTGTATTTATGAACATTTGCCTTTACTTTTACAGGATTTGGCAAGAGTCCCTCTTTTATATAGTAAAGTATAGTTGATTTTGGAACACCTGTTTTTGCCACAAGTTCAGACATTTTATAATCCATTTTTCATCCTAATTAATAACTGATTAAGAATTATATCATATAATTCAAATTGTAAAGTGTAGCTTTACACTATTTACTTTAAATGGAGTTTACATGCCTAGACAGATACCTTGGTGGGTTGGCGGAATTGCAATGAGTTTACTTTTTTATTTTAGCTTTTCAACTTTTGGAGCAAATCGTCCTATCGGTGCTTCAACCGGAATGGCGTACCTTGCAACTGTTTTGTTTGGACTTGATGCAAACAGTTATGCTTATACAGCAGAGATAGAACAATCCGGAGCATGGGAAGGTGTCATGCTGATCGGTTTGTTCTTTGGCGGACTTTTTATGTCAATTTTTGTAACAAAGTCTTTTCATTTGAGTCTTATCCCCACTCTCTGGAAAGAGAGAAAAAACAGATCAGTCAAATCCCGTATGATTTGGAGTTTTATTGCCGGATTTCTGCTTGTATTTGGTGCCAGACTTGCAGGCGGATGTAATGCCGGGCATATTTTGTCCGGTGGCAGTCAATTGGCACTCAGTGGTATAATCTTTGCCGTTTTTGCACTGGGAACAGGTGTGATAACAGGAAGATTTTTTTACAAAAAAAAGGTTTGCAAAAATGACAGATAGAATTGTACATATGTTTGATACAGTAGCAAAGCAAGGGCATGGTTCTGTTTGGACGGTGCTGTTCATAGGCTTTGTTTTTGGTGCCGTTATTTTATACTCAAGACTGGATAAATTTGAAAAAATGGCTGGTTTTATGATTTTTGAAGACACCCTTGTTCCTCGTATGGCGATGACAACCGTTGCACTTTCAAGCCTGGGATTTTATATTTTGGTACAGACCGGGTATGCTTCTTATTCGGTAAAACCTGTTTTGCTTGCAGGACTTATCACAGGGGCAATACTTTTTGGTATCGGCTTGGTTATTTTAGGAAAATGTCCCTCTGCTTTTTTTGTTTCTGTATCTGAGGGCCGCATAGATGCTCTTGTCGGTGTTTTGGGAGGAATGGTCGGAGGAGCGGTTTTTACGCTTTTTTACCCTCAGATAAAAAACCTCATGGGCCCGGATTTGGGAAAAGTGCAGATATTTCATTATTTTGAATATCACGCTTTACTTGTTGTACTGATTTTTAGTACTATTTTACTTATCACTGCATATCTGCTGCCGACAATAGAATACAAAGACCCTGCAGATTTCAACAAAAATTAGATACAAAGGAAAAAATATGGCATATATACAACTACCGGAATTTGAAGAAATGAGTCCTGCAATTCAGGACAAAGCAAGACCTATTTTAGAAAAAACCGGAAAACTCGGAGAGATATTCAAACTCTTGGCACTTGATGAAAAAGTCTACTTTGCGACAGATACAATGATACAAAAATACCTTTTGGATGAAACAACACTCTCATACGATATAAAAGAGTCTATTGCCCTGCTTATATCTTTGGAAAATGGCTGCAAAATGTGTGTAGATGTCCATAAAAGTATCGCCAAAATGTTAGGGATGAGTGAAGAAAGAATCGAAGAAGTACTCAAAGGCGTTGATTCAATGGACTCAAATGAAGCAGAAAAAGCACTTTTGAACTTCTGTATACGCGCATCCAAAAAAGACAACTACAAAGTGACAAAAGAAGAGATAGACAACTTAAAAAAGCTCGGCTGGAGTGATGTTCAAATAGTCGAAGCGGTTGCTATTACCGGTTATTTTAATTACATTAACACACTGTCAAATGTTTTTGGCTTAGAGTAAGCATATGAAAAATATTTTTTTAATTCTTACCCTTTTTAATCTGCTTGCCAATGCCAAAGAATATAAAGTTGTCTTTGACTGCAGTTCGGGCAATGCCTCTTATATAAAAAGTCGTATGTGGCTTGTCGGAAAAACCATAGATATGATAGAGGAACAGGGAGATACTGCAAAAGTAGCACTGACACTGCACGGTTCCTGTGTTGCAATGGTGGCAAATGACTATGACATGATAGTACCGGATGAAGATGTTCAAGATATAAAACAATCCCAGCAATACCTCAAAAAACTTGCAAAAAGAAAAAATGTCACCATCACTGCCTGTGCTATGTCTCTGGCACATAATGCCATTGAAAAAACAGATGTTATGCCTTTTGTGAAAATCTCAAAAAACAGTTTTATCGATACTATCAGATACCAAAATGACGGGTATGCACTTATGAGTTTCAAATAAGAAGGTTTGGCAATGCAAAAAATTTTTATGCTGCTTTTTGTTTTGTTCTCCTGTACAGAGGCACAAGAGATCGTTACAGATACAGAGCAAAAGTTACAATGGCTCGATACAAAGGATATGCAGGAGTTTAACGGTATATGGAAACTGGCAAACAGTTACTGTGAAGCATTACATGTAGAGCAAAAAGATGACTGGCGACTGCCGACAAAAAAGGAACTGCAACACTTGGGAGAGTCAAAAAAACTCAAAACAAAATTCAGGCACCTTGATACTGCGCTGTACTGGAGTAAAGATATAGACAAAAGCAGTGACGGATTTAATGCTTATACTGTTTATACAGGAAACGGTTTCGTCTCATCAACGGATAAATGTCATACAAACAAACTGGTATGTGTCAGAAAACTACAGTAATGAAAGATCAAATTTTATAATTTGGTCTGAACACTCTATTGTAATAATACAGGCAGATTTACTGATTTTTTGGGCATTTTTCACATTTTCCAGGAGTATCATAGACTTTTTTGTCACAGGGTCAAAGGTTTGCAGTTTTTCATCTTGAACATAAAAAATGCGTCCACCCCCACAGCCGTCACCGACTATTCCCTCACACACAAGAGGAGAACTCAAATCAAAACCATGAATCATCCAGACACTCCTCTTTTGCATCTTTTACAAACTCTTTATAATCGGAACCGTTTTTATCAAGTTTCTTATACTCATCATAGGTATACTCTTTAAAAGTGGCATCATCCAGGCATCTGCAAAGCTTCGTGGAATTTTCATCCCCCTTGCAGTGTGAAAGCATCTCTTTTTTCTGTTCGTCTTCCCAACCGATATAGGAGTTATAGTACGGATAAAGTGCCCATATTGCAAAAGCTATTGTCAGAACAATATTGATGATATATTCTCTCTTTTTTGTTTCAAAATACTTTTTCATATCATAAGAGATTAAAATCACAAAAAAAATCTCAAGCCCTATGTTAAACCAGTCACTCTCTAAAAAATCAAACAAATTCTATTTTTCCTCTCTTATCTTTTTAATTGCCTCGGCACACATGGTCAGACCGAAAGTTGCCGTAACACCCATAAAACTGCCTTTTTCTTTTATGACTGCTTCTTCGCTTGAAAAAATCACTTTGTATTTTTTGTTAAAACCGCGTTTTTTCAATTCATACCGAATTTTTGCACCGAATTTATCGCCGTAACTTTTCCAGATATCACCCACCTGAACCTTTGTCGGGTCAAGTCTTTTGGCACTTCCAAAAGAGGAGATGAGTTTTTTATGGCATTTTTGCGCGATTGCGAGTTTTGCATTTCTGTCATCTATCGCATCAAGTACCAAGTCGTATGGTTCAAAATCAAACTCCTGCACCCATGCTTCGTCTATGCGTCTGTTGATTACATGTAACTCCGGATAATGCTCTTTTAAGGCTTCTACCTTTGTCTCACCTTCATGCAGCTCCGACCACATTTGACGGTTTTGGTTTGATTTGTCATAGGTGTCAAAATCTACAATCGTGATATCTTTCACACCGCTTCTGTATAAACAGTCCAGACAGAAGCTCCCTACGCCGCCAACACCAAGCAGTAATATTTTGGCATCTTCGAGTTTAGAAAAATCATCCTTTAACACAAGTTTTATGCGGTCATATTTTTGCATTAATCCAACCACTCCTGTACTCTTTTCATACTTTTGTACGCACTCAGATCAAGCATAATCGGCGTCACAGATATAAATCCGTCACGTATCGCTTCATAATCGCTCACACCATTGACACCTGCTCTTGCTCGAAAATTCAGAGGGTGCAGTCCAAGCCAGTAGTGTTTCTCGCCCCGTGGATTACTGTGCACATCGGCTTCATTCGAATAGACTCTGTACCCTGCATAGGTTGTCTTTATCTCGGCCTCTTCAACTGCCGGAGGAATGTTGATATTTAAAAATTCTCTCTCAGGCAGAGGAAATTTGTCATTTCGTATTTTTGTCACTATCTTTTTGATTGTTTTTTGCGCCAATGTAAAATCTCCCTTTGGATTGGTAAAATCCATCACCTGGGAAATTGCGACAGAAGGTATACCATGTAAAACACCCTCCATAGCACCTGCTGCAGTTCCACTGTAGGTAATGTCTTCACCCATATTGGAACCTCTATTGATTCCACTTACAACCAAGTCGGGTTTATTCCCTTGAAAAATTGCATTTAAAGAGAGATACACACAGTCAGTGGGTGTTCCGTCTTCAAGTTTAAAGAAATTCTCTTCAATTCCCACAAAACGCAAAGGTCTTGTCAGTGTCAAAGAGTGTCCGCAGGCAGATTTTTCATTTGCCGGAGCCACAACGGTTACTTCCACATCCGGGAGCTCGCGCAAAGCTTCCACCAGACACAACAGTCCTTTCGCCTCATATCCGTCATCATTTGTTACTAAAATTTTATACTTGTTCTTCATAGTGTAATTGTATAGAAAACATCATTTACATTTGATAATTTTTCATTATTACCGATATAGATTAAAAGTAAAAAAAAGAAGAAAAGAAAAATGAATACATCCTATGCAGCAAACAGTTATTATCGCCATGATTTGAACATTACAATGAAAACATCAAGCGGAGACGTCATAACAATGGATTTTGCAAATGAAAAATCCG
The DNA here is from genome assembly GCF_014905115.1 of Sulfurimonas sediminis. Classification (NCBI taxonomy): domain Bacteria; kingdom Pseudomonadati; phylum Campylobacterota; class Epsilonproteobacteria; order Campylobacterales; family Sulfurimonadaceae; genus Sulfurimonas; species Sulfurimonas sediminis. The sequence continues at coordinate 608,993 of NZ_CP041235.1, read as the reverse complement.
CAGATTTAAACTATGAAAAAGACGCTCAGTCAAGCAGGACATCCATGAGTTTCTCTTCAATGGCCTCTTTTCAGTTTTCTATCAACACAAACGGAATTGATGCACAGGACAAAAAAGAGATAGCAGCTTTTATGAAAACAGCACAGCCTTATATAGATAAATTTATACAGGAGCTAAGTGAAGATGCTCCAAAATCACCTGTCACAAAACTTGCCAAAAAGATAGCCGCACTGTTCCAACCCAATGAAAACAACAGTGAGGCACGCAACAATACTATAAAAACAAACATTGTAGAAATGTTTGACAGGTCACTGCAAAAAGTGCAGGAACCTCTCAACATTTTCAAGGAAACACAGAAGCTTCTGGAAAAAACACTCAAAGAGTTTGATGCCTTTAATAAAGAACTTTACGCATAAAAATACAAAAACTTGACAATAGCTCAAGAGTTAGTGTAAAATTCCATTAACAAGACAGATACGCAAGGTATCTTTAAATCTATCCTACAATTTCAATCCTAATCAACTAAGGCAGTCAACCATATGAGTGAAAACGAATCTTCTACACAATCGCGTAAAAATACAAAAAACAATAATAACAATAGAAATAATTCAAAGTCTAGAACACATACCCCGGTAAAAGGTTCCAGTGTCGAGGAACTTCGTACCAAAAGTATTCAAGAACTTGTTGATATAGCTACACAACTTGGTGTTGAACAACCAAATGAACTCAAACGCCAGGATGTTATATTTGAAATACTCAAAGCCCAAACTGCACAGGGCGGATATATTCTTTTCAGCGGTATTTTGGAAATCATGCAAGACGGTTACGGTTTTATCCGTTCAATCGATCAGAGTTTTAATGAAAGTATCAATGATGCCTATGTATCAAACACACAAATCAAACGCTTTGCTCTGCGAAACGGAGATGTTGTAACGGGTCAGGTTCGTCCTCCCAAAGATCAAGAAAGATACTACGCTCTTATAAAGATAGAAGCAGTCAACTCCCTTCCGCCTGAAGAGAGTAAAAAAAGACCGCTATTTGAAAACCTCACACCGCTTTATCCGACAGAACAGCTCAAACTCGAATATCGTGAAAAAGGCTTGACAGGGCGTATGATGGATCTGTTTTGTCCTATCGGAAAAGGACAGCGCGGTTTGATTGTTGCTCCTCCTAGAAGTGGTAAAACAGAACTTTTAAAAGAGATCGCTCACGGAATCACAACCAACCATCCGGAAGTGGATCTGATGGTGCTTCTTGTGGATGAGCGCCCTGAAGAGGTAACAGACATGGAAAGAAGTGTCAAAGGTGAAGTCTACAGTTCTACCTTTGATATGCCCTCAAAAAACCATGTAAAAGTTGCCGAGATGGTCATAGAAAAAGCAAAACGTAGAGTAGAACTTGGTCGTGATGTCGTTATTTTACTTGATTCTATCACTCGTCTTGCACGTGCCTACAACACAGTTACCCCTTCAAGCGGAAAAGTCCTCTCAGGTGGTGTGGATGCAAATGCCCTGCATAAGCCAAAACGTTTCTTTGGAGCGGCGAGAAATATTGAAAACGGCGGCAGTCTAACTATTATTGCTACAGCACTTGTTGACACAGGAAGCCGTATGGATGAAGTTATCTTTGAAGAGTTCAAAGGAACCGGAAATATGGAAGTGGTACTTGACAGAAAAATTGCAGACAGACGTATCTACCCGGCTATTGACATTCTCAAATCAGGAACGCGTAAAGATGAACTGCTCATCGGTCCAGAAGTATTACAGAAGGTATTTATTCTTCGCCAGATGCTGCATAAACAGGATAACGAAGTCGAAGCACTCAAGTTTATCTACAACACTATGGGCAAAAAATCTACAAACGAAGAGTTTCTTGAAAGTATGAACACAAACAGCTAGTGTTCATGTTTTTGCAATGTTTTTAGCATCTGAAGTTCAGTCTCAATGTCATTTCTCGGAACCGGTACTTCAGTGCCGGCTGTTGCAATAATCTTGCCACTCTCAGCCCGGACTAAAGTCCGCGTTCCAAAAAAAATGCTTAACTTAATGGCAGCGGGCTTTGTGTCTTTAAAAACTAAGGTTTAGGTTAAAACCCAGGTTCTAAGAAATGACATTGAAATTAAAACCTTAACACTCTTTCAAAATCAGATCTATCATATCATCGGCAAGAGTAATCCCCGTTCTGTAAAAAAGCTGTTTCTCTGCCTCTTTAAATATCAAAGTAGTCGGTACCTCTTCAACAAAATAGCGCTGTGTCAGATACTCCGACTTTCCGCTGTCAATGCTCAAAACAGAAACATTCGCAAGCCTGTCACATAACTCTTCAAGCTCCATATCCATAATCTGGCATGCATCACAGTAGTAAGAACCAAACTTTAAAATAACAAATTTTTCTTTTTCAAACTCTCTTGCCATAACAGCATCGAAATTATCTTCATCCACATCTATAAACGGCATAGTCTATCCTTTTAATTGATTTACTACTCTTTTAAACTCATCCCCACGCTCTGCAAAGTTTTTATATTCGTTAAAACTTGAAGCAGCAGGAGAGAACAACACGATTTTTCTTGCTATATTATAGGCTTTTTTTACACTCTCTTGCAAGTTTTTTTGCAAAAACAGATTTTTTTGTTTCTCTTTTACATGTAAAGCATCATAAATTTTCTTCCCAGTATCTGAAAAAAGAATGATATTTGCAACATCACTTGTAAGTAAAAAATCTATCAGCACTTCATAATGCACACCTCTGTCATTCCCTCCGATTATAAGCGTATCAACATTTTTTAAAATTTTTACAGCTTCTATGGTGGCCTGAGGAATTGTTGCTATGGAGTCATTTATATAAGAGACACCCTGGATTTCTTTGACAAATTCCATCCTGTGAGGAAGCGTTTGAAAGGTGTTAAGTGCTTGCATGTATGCCTCATCACCGAGTGCCAAAATTTCTTTGAGTTTTTCTAGTATCTGCAAAGTAGATTTATGAATGAAACCGTTTTGCAGACTGAAATCCACACTAAATTTAAGTTCATTGTCAAATACATTATATCCCCGCTCCAACTTCTGCCCCAAATTGTATATAAAAATATCTTTCTTGCTTTGATACCTGTATATATTGAACTTGGCTTCATAATACTCATGCACATCTTTGTAATAATCCAAATGTTCTTCAAACAGATTGGTCAAAATCGCGATATGAGGAGAGTGCGTAGCATGTAAGAGCTGATGAGAGGAGAGTTCCATCACTATGTTTGTCTCTGCGCTGATCTCTTCGAGCATATCAAAAGCGGGTATACCGATATTGCCACATAAAATACTCTTTTTTCCTGCATTTTTCAACAAACTGTCTATAAGTGTCACAAGGGTACTTTTGCCTTTTGTTCCCGTTACTCCGATAATCTGATGTTTAAAATGCTTGAGCAACAGTTCTGTTGTTGAGGAAAAGTTGTAAGATGTATGTTCAATCCCAAGATTATAGAGCGAAATACCCGGTGACTTGATAACAAGTTCGACTGCATCAAGCTTTTTTAGGTAATTTTCATCACAAGAAGGATGATTTTTATCTATGATTACAAGCTCAGTACCCGGCAAATATTTTTGTGCAAAATTATAAAAAGATTTACCCTCTACGCCAAAACCGAAAATACCAATACTTTTATACTGTTTTAAATCAGAAACTAAGTTTTTCAACATGGCTTTTCAGGTTCTTTTTAAATTTTTGCGGCAGATTGTTTTGCCCGTCATAGTTTACATGTAAAGGATATGCCCTCTCTTTTGGTTTGTAATTTTTTAAAAGAGAAGGCAGTTCCTGCTGAGAATATGAATGGTATTTTTTACTCAGAGCATAATTGACCTCATCATAAGTCCCTACGCACTCAAAAGGTTTGACGGCATCGCTTTGAGAGAGTCCGTCAAAAAGTTCTTGAAGTTCCTCATCATCAAGCATATCTTTGCCAAATATCTTTTGCAGCGTAATATCATCTATGTAATTGCACAGCATTATGTAGGTAAAGAGGCATTTTGGACATTTGCCACACCATTCATTGCGTTTACTCCCGACATTGCAGCTGCGAAATGTAAAAAAGTGCTCTTTTGCAAATGTGGCAAAAAGCTGCGCGATGTGTATCTCATCCAAAGGGCGTAAAAAACTGAAATACTCTACATCCTCCGTTATAAAACTAAAAACATACTCCCGAAAATCATTTTCAAACTCTATGGATTTTGAGTACTGATGGTTGATTTTCTGTCCGTTATAAATGATGTTTTCTTCATTGGCACTCGATTCGTTTGAAAGGACGATATACTTTGTTTTATACAGCAGACCAAGCCAGATGGAGATAAACCCGACAATGGAAGAAAAAGGGATATGCCCGTTTAAGTAGCCACGCGCATTAAAATCCAAAATCTTTTCCAGGTCAAGTTCTCTTTTTAACTCTATCGCATGTGTTGGGTGCTGCTTCAATATCTCTTGTGAAGCAACTATCGGGTTCATAGAAAACATCAACGCATCAGGAAACTCCTCTTTTAAAAGTTCATAACTTACAAGAGAATCTTTTCCTCCGCCAATCGGTATGATGATATTTTCCTGTGTGGGCAAAGCTGTTTTGTCGTAAGCTTTGCCTTTACATGTAAAGTGAACAAGATCTTCTTGCTTTACCTCAATGGCATTGAGATAAATATACTCCCCAAGTCCATTAAAATAAAGCTTTGCAAACCATTTTTTCTGCGCTTCATTTAAACTGCCACACTCTATAACAAAATCCTGTGGCAGAGCGATTTTATAGTAACTGATGGCTTCTGCCATACCAATATGAAAAACAATGTTTTGCATAGAAAAATCTGTAGAGATTTTTTCATTCTTTTTAATACTGAGACGATGAAGAAAGTCAGTGATTTTCCCTTCTTCATCAAGTTGATAGTGAAAGTGCAGAGCTATTTGATCTTCATCTTCTTGAATTTCATAGCTTTTGTATATAAATTTATTTGCTTTTTTGCGCAACTCTTTAAATTTTTTCATGAGAACCATTTTGATATTTTTAAAAGATTATATAATCTTTTAACTCTATATCAACTAAAAGTTCGCATTAATTAAAATACTCAAACAGTTTGTTTTTATCGACTTTGACCAAATCAAGCGCCACATTCTTTTTCAAAACAGCTTTTGTTTCCTGGCTGAGTTTATCAAGCAGTTCGGCATTGTTCTCCTGTGGAAACGCTAAAAACAGAGATTTCGGTTGTGTCTGCTGTACAATCATATCTATATCTTCTGCCACCTCGGTAAGTGTTCTTTTTGCAATCGTCTCTTCAACACTGTGTTCTTCAATTGTCGCGTGCCCTTTTCTGCCATTGGCATCACTTTTGAGTTCATGGAGTTTTTTTCTGCCCTCTATAAAATCCTCAGCATTTACCAATTCCAAAGAGTAGTTGATTTTCAATTCATTGTTGTAAATATCTTCATGTTTTACTGTTTTATATGCTTTTAATTCCCCTAAGTCTGCCACGATTATAACTGTATTGTCCAATTTCATAATTCATCCTTGTAAAAAAATTTAAAAACATCATCAAAACACAAGATGCTTTACATTATGATATGGAAAGAATACTTTATTATAGATAAATTTCAGACAATGAAAAAACAGTTTCATTAAATCATCTTTTAATCCACTCTCTGCTAAAATCTGTTTACCTAACTTTGGAGTATGAATTTGAAAGAAGCGCATGAAGTTTTAGCCAGAAAATATCGTCCGTCAAACTTTGATGAACTTATCGGTCAAGAGACGATAGCACAGACTCTCTCGCTTGCACTTGATTCAAACAGACTCTCGCATGCCTATCTCTTTTCAGGACTGCGCGGGAGCGGAAAAACTTCAACTGCGCGTATCTTTGCCAAAGCACTTATTTGTGAAGAAGGAATGAGCCATAAACCTTGTGACAAATGTTCCAACTGTGTGATGGCAAAAGAGAACCGTCACATGGACATCATAGAGATGGACGGGGCAAGCAGCCGTAAAATTGATGATATTCGTGACCTTATCGAGCAGACAAAATACAAACCGGCCGTTGCCAGGTATAAAATCTTCATTATTGATGAAGTGCATATGCTCACAAAAGAGGCTTTTAACGCCCTGCTTAAAACACTTGAAGAACCGCCCCAATATGTCAAGTTTGTTCTTGCAACCACTGACCCGCTCAAACTTCCTGCAACAATTCTAAGCCGAACACAGCACTTTCGATTTAAAAGTATCGCCACAAACAAGGTCGTCGATCATCTTGCCCATATTTTGCAACTTGAGGGAATAGAGTATGAAACAGATGCGCTTGAAATTCTCGCAAGAAGCGGGAGCGGAAGTCTTCGTGATACACTGACATTGCTCGATCAGGCAATCATCTACTCAAAAAACCATGTTGATGTTCGTACCGTTACAGATATGCTCGGGCTGGTTGATCCCAAGTTTATCAGTAAACTTTTTGATACTGTTTTTGCAAAAGACTATGCACGGCTGGTAGAGTATACAAAAGAACTTGAAGATTATGAAAGTGAAATGGTTGTAGACGAACTCATCGCTTATCTCAAAGATAAAATGTATAATCAGGATGCTCTTTTTTCTACACTGGTACTTGACAGGTTTTTCAGAATACTGAGTGAATCAAAATATCTTTTCAGCATTAATGCCGATGGTTCTTTTGTTCTTTCTCTGATATTTTTCAAAATGATAGAAGCCCTTAAAATACGAGAAATTGATCAGATGATAGAATCTTTTGAAAAAGATGTGAAACGTCCTGAAATTATTGTATCAAAGGAAGAGAAAAAGGAAGTGCAAACCTCCTCGCCTGTAAAAATAAAAATGCAGGAAACTACACCTGAGATGAACGGCAAGGTCGCAAAAGAAACCTCTTTAGAAGATGCCCAGGAAATACCGCCAAATGAGCACCTTCTCACTTTTCAAACGCTCATAGAAAAAATCACAGACAGAAACTATGAACTTGGTGAGTGTTTTACAAAAAACATTCACTTTGTCTCGTACAAAGACAACACACTGACCTGGGAAAGCTGTGCAGACGAAGAGTGTAAAAAAGTTCTTAAACACGGCTACTCAGTCATCAAACAGCTCGTACGTGAAACCTTTAGTTTTGAAACAAAAATAAAGGGAGTTGCCTGCACACAGGAAAAAAAAGAAGCGCCGCAAAAAGAAGAAACACTATCCAAGCAGGCACCACAGCCCGAAATGCAAAGCGGTTCTACCATCGAGGACATTGAAGCAGGCGGCGCTGCAAGCTGTGTAACAAACTGCGACGAGCCTTCCATACAAGATGAAACAAACGGCACCGATATAACAAAAGAGCCGATGATACAAAAAGCCATAGAGATGTTTGAGGCAAAAAAGGTAACCGTACAGTCAAAAATCTAGTCAAAAAAAATTTCATTGCAACACAAACCTTTTTGATGACAGTATTCCAGTATCTCAACAAAAGGGGTAGAGTTTCTTTTTTTGATTGTTGCAAATTTTGATTGGGAAATATTTAGTAGATTTGCCACATCTTTGTCATAGACTTTAGCCTTTGAACCATTTGCAATATGCTCTTTTAAAACTTCTATAATCGTTCGAAAATCTCTCATTCTTACTCCTAAGAGCAACAATATAACCAAGAAAAATCAAGAAAGCTAAAAATATGTCAATTTGTTAACATATTTTATACCCTACTCCGCGAACTGTTTGTATATAGTCTTTTGACTTGTCCGGGTCTATCTTCTCTTTGAGCCTGTTGATGGCAACATTGACAGTCTTGTACTGGTGGTTTTCACTGTCACCCCAAACATTTTCAAGCAGATAATCCCTGTCAAGTACACTGTTTTTATTTAAAATAAATTCACTTAAAAGATCAAATTCAAGCTTTGTCACATCAACAGGTCTTCCGTCTACATGTAATGTTCTGCTGCCTTTGTCAAGCAGTAAATCTCTAAAAAGCAATTTTGAATTATTGTATTTTTTTGAAGTTCTTTTTAAGACAGACCGGATGCGAAGGACCAACTCTTTCATATTAAACGGTTTTGTGATGTAATCATCTCCGCCTCTTAAAAAGCCACTCTCAATATCTTCATCTCTGTCTTTTGCACTTAAAAATATAACGGGTATATCAAGCCCCTCATCACGCAGTTGGGCAACAAACTCACTTCCCTCAACACCGGGAAGGTTCCTGTCCATTATCAGTAAATCTATATCTTCTTCATCTAAAATCTGCACAACTGTTTTTGTATTTAAAAAGCCTATTGTCTCAAACCCCTCTTTTTCCAGGGTGTATTCCAACAGTTCGAGTAAATCTTCCTCATCTTCAACTATTACTATATTTGCACTCATAAACATGCCTTAATATTTTTTATAATTATATCAAAGATTCTATGGTATAATAAATCAATTGCGGAAATTTGGAAGAGGGAAAAAAGATGTTTGTTTCATCATACAATACATATATACCCAACAAACACACATCACAAATAGATAAACATACGCAAAATGCAAGAGACACTTTCTCTCAAGAGCAAGAGAAATTATTCTCAAAAAACCTTGAAAAAGTTGTTGCTTCTTCTGTAAAAATACCACTCAATTACATCTCAAACTATAAGTCATTACACAACCAACAGTTACTGCAACAGCAAAATGCATTCAAAAAAGAGTATGCCAAAACCAAATTTGAAAAAATAAACAAAATCAGCAGTGCCCAGAATGCCTACAGTGAAAATTCTCACTATTTTTCTCTTTTGCAAAAACCGAAAACAGCATTAACACAAGAAGTTAAACAGCCTGAAAACATACAACAGAACACTCTTTTAAAACAAAAATTTATCAATACCTATATTGCAAATGACAACTACTACAGAGTGACTGCCGCCTAATCCAGCCATGCCTCGGTTTTAATCACTCTGCTGTCATCAAAAATTTTCAGTTTGTATGCCTCACTGCATTTGCCGTCGTTGATTTGCATAACAGCCATCTGCAGAATTTTTTTACACTTTTTGGGAATATCAAAATGCCCTTTTAGCCCTGTCAAAAACTGTTTTATAGGAACATCTTTGTCCATGCCAATTATATTGTCACGGCACCCTGTAAGCCCTATATCACTCATATATGCCGTACCGTTTACAATTTGAAAATCATCAGTGCCTACATGGGTATGTGTCCCGATAATTCCGCTTACTTTTCCCTGAAGCATCATCATCATAGCACGTTTTTCACTTGTAGCCTCAGCATGAAAATCAACAAAAATATTTTTTATCTCCTGCGTGTGCAGTGCCTCAACCGTATTTTTTGCACAGCGAAAAGCATTGTCAGTATAGGGCATTGCATAATGCCCCATTAGATTCAAGACAGCAAGTTTTTCACCCTTGATATCATAAATACGCAGACCGGTTCCCGGTACTTCATCCGGATAATTATGGGGTCGCAGCAGTTCATGCGTATCTAAAAGAGGAATAATCTCTTTTTTATCCCAGGTATGATTGCCTCCGCTCATAACATCAATGCCGTATGAGAAGAGTTCATTTGCATTTTTGAGTGTCAATCCAAAACCATGAGAAGCATTTTCATAATTTGCAATGACAAAATCAATTTTGTGTTCTTCTTTTATTTTCTTCAGATAATCACGCAACATGACACGCCCGGGTTGCCCTAGTATATCGCCTATAAATGCTATTTTCAATGTATAATTCTTTTGTTAAATTTTCGAAATTATATCTAAATATAGAGTATAAGTACCTATCCAAAAATAAAACCAATTAACAGAACTTTAAAATGATGCCCAGTAGAAGGCAAAAATTCGCAGAAGCTACCAGTAGCTTCAAGAGTTTTTAACGCACTAATAGGTATCATTTTAAAATTCCCCTTGGGCGATAAGTAAAAGGCACATCTGTCTTCGTTAGATTTTTTTGCATTAACTACGGCTAGTGCTGCAAAAATCTGCCTTGCATCTGTACCTTTTACTTATCGCTGTTAATTGGTTTTATCTTTGGATAGGTACTTAATTACAGTATGAATCTTTTTGTTCAACCACCTGTGCTTCTTGCTTCTTCACATGAACTTCGAAAAGTCGGCTTTGAACTTGAATACAGTGCCATAGAATTACAAAAAAGTGCAGAATTACTTATTGAAACTCTAAAATCCGGCAGTATGGAAAAAATAAATCCTTATCATTACAAAATCAGAGACACACATTATGGTGACTTTAATCTTGTGCTTGATTTTCAGTTTCTTATTTCTCAGGGATTGCAGAAATGGCTGCAGAACATAGGACTTGACCAGTTTATCGAAGCAGAAATCGCACTGGCATTGGAAGAGTTCATAGCCACCCTTTCACAAACCATAGTGCCTTATGAAATTACAACACCGCCGCTTCCTTTGGATAAAATTGAAATTGTAGAAGAGATAAAAGAGACTTTCCGGACCAACGGAGCACTTGGAACTGATGCCAACCCTCTTTATGCCTTTGGCTTTCATATCAATCCCCAGGCCTTCTCTTTTGAGGTAACAGAAATTATTGATACACTCAGGGCATTTTTCATTCTTTATGAGACACTTGTGCTATGGCTGCAACCGGATATTGTACGCAGAATCAGCCCCTATATCAAACCTTTTGAAGAGGAGTATATACAAAAAGTACTCAAAGCCTCTTACCAACCCGATATAAACCGGTTTATCTGCGACTATCTGCAATACAACCCTACCCGCAATCGCGCGCTGGACCTCTTGCCTCTCCTTGCCTGGATAGATTCCAATCAGGTTTTCAAGACGCTGCCCGAGGAAAAAATTTCACCGCGTCCTGCCTATCATTATCGTCTTCCAAACTCCAAGGTTGACAAAAAGGAGTGGCATACATATGATGCCTGGAACAGCTGGGTCATCATTGAAAAACTCGCTCAAGACAAAGAGACACTTGCACAACTTGCCGGTGAATACAGCAAATACCTCACTGACCCTTTTTCGTTTTTGAAAAAAGAGAAATGGTTGCAGAAGGTCAATGTATGGCTGAAAAAACAAATATAATCATAACAGGCTCAAGTAAAGGAAGTCGCAGTGCCTGGATGACAAGTCGTGCCTTGCTCACACTTTTTGGTGTGAATGCAAGGTTTTTACATCCTGGTAATTGGGATAAAAGCATCCAAATGGATGGGCTTTTACTGACAGGAGGTGTGGATATTGATCCGCATACTTTTCATACATACAAACATCCCAGTGTAAAAAAAACCGAACCGCTGCGTGATGCGATGGAACTCTTTTTACTTGAGCGCGCGCTCACACAAAACATTCCTGTTATGGGAATATGCAGAGGCATGCAGTTTATCAACCTCTTTATGGGCGGATCACTTCATCCGCATATACAGGAAATGGATTTGGAATTTAGACATCCGCATTCCCTGCTGCCGCAAAATACCATCAAAATAGAACCAAAAAGCCAGCTGCATAAAATTCTCAAAGCCGAAAAATTAAAAGTCAATGCCCTGCATCATCAAACAGTGAGAAGACTCGGAAAAGGGCTGAAAGTTGCAGCAAAAGATACAAACGGCCTCATACAGGCCATTGAAACAGACAATAAAAACTTCATTTTAGGTCTGCAGTGGCATCCTGAGTTTATGCCCTATCACTGGAGTACTTACCGCATTTTTGAAGCTTTTTCCAAAGAGATAAAATCAGATAAAAAAAAGTGCCAATAGAATATAACGAATACCTTTTGCAAACAAAACAAGCACAAAAAATTTTTTAAAATTATAATGCAGGGCACCGGCTACAAAAGTAATAGGATCGCCGATAATCGGAGCCCAGGAGAGCAGCAGCACGATGGCACCGTAACACTCAAACATTGATTCGGCTTTTTTATATACTTTCATTTTTACATATTTTTTCTGTGCCAGATACTCAACCCCTTTTTTACCCAAAAAGTAGTTCAAACAGGAACCAAGGGTATTGCCGAGTGTAGCAACACCCAGCAGAGCATAAATATTGTAACCGGCTGCAATATCATAAACCAATACAGCTTCACTTACAATCGGCAATAGAGTTGCAGCGCCAAAAGCGCTTAAAAAAAGAGTAATATAGACCAATTAGAGCACTTTTGGTTTGCTGTTTCTTAAATAGTACAGTGTTGCTTTGATAATGTCATCATCATCTTTCGAATCTGATTTTATTGTCTCCTTAGACTCATTTAAATAGGTAAATGTGATATTTTGTCCATAGTTTGAAATCGTTTTGATTTTTTTCTCCAGGGACAAAAGTTTAATAACCATCAGTTCAAAAAACTGTTTTGTAGGAATATCCAACTCACCAAAACGGTCAATTACCTCTTCTTCTATCTCGTAAATCTCCACAGCATTTTCACACTGTGAAAGTCTTCTGTAGATATCCAAACGCAATCTGTCTTCTTGCACAATTTCATCACTGATAAAAGCGGATATGCTCAGTTTCACATCTACCTTTGCCCGCTCTCCCTCGGCTGTATTGCTCAACTCTTTTATGGCATCTTCAAGCATTCGAAGATACAAAGAGTAGCCGATATTTTTAATATGTCCGCTTTGTGCATCCCCTACAAGATTTCCGCCGCCGCGAATTTCCAAATCATGATGTGCCAGCACAGAACCCGAACCTAAAAAGGAGTTTGATTCCAATGCCAAAAGACGTTTTTTGGCTTCATCTGTCAAATTTTCTTTGTTTTGTACAATAAAATAGGCAAAACCCTCATTGTGGCCACGGCCTACACGTCCGCGAAGCTGATGTAAATCTGCTATACCAAATCTGTCTGCACCGTCCACAATGATGGTGTTGACACGAGGCATATGGATACCACTCTCAATAATGGAAGTAGCTATCATGACATCATATTCGCCTGCTTCAAATTTCAGCAGCTCTTTTTCTGTTTCAACCGCTGATATTTTAGAATGCAGCATAAGCATTCTCAAGTCAGGCAAGAGTGCCTGCAGTTCCCCCATTTTTATCGGCATATGATCAATTGAATTGTGCACATAAAAGACCTGACCGCCACGGCGAAGTTCTCTCAAAATAACCTCTTTTATCAGCTTTTCATCATACTCTTTGACAAAAGTTCTGACCCCTTGGCGCTCACTCGGCGCTGTTAAAAGCTGGCTCATTGTTTTTATGGAGCTGAGTGCCTGATTCAGTGAACGCGGAATAGGCGTTGCACTCATAGAGAGCAGATGCACATTATGATAGAGCTCTTTGATTTTCTCTTTTTGTTTCACACCAAACTTGTGTTCTTCATCTATAATCACCACGCCAAGCTTTTTAAATTCCAGTCCAAAAAGCGTATGTGTCCCAACAACACAGTCTATTTCACCGCTTGCCAGCCCTTTAATAACTGCATTTTTCTCTTTTGTGGTGACAAATCGGTCAAGTTTAGCATAACGGATACCCAAATCTTTAAACCGCGCATCCAAAGAGCGCCAGTGCTGCGCTGAAAGCAGTGTAGTCGGCACGATAAATGCCGACTGATAGCCTGACTTGTAGGCTGCATAAATAGTGTTGAGTGCAATTTCTGTTTTGCCAAAACCGACATCTCCACTTAAAAGCCTGTCCATTATATGCCCTGAACTCATCTGTCCGAGTATCTCCTCAACAGCCTGAGTCTGATCATCTGTATACTCAAAACCTGAAAGTGCCTGAAACTGCTCTAACTCTTTTTTGTCCAAAGAAATTTTAGGTGCCTTAATGAGTGCTCTTGCTGCTGCCGTGTTAACAATCTGTCCTGCAATCTCAAGCAGTCTTTTTTTTACCTTTGCTTTGAGTTTGCCAAAGCTTCCTTTTCCCAGCCTGTCCAGCACAGGTGTCGCACCGCCTCCGGCAATATAGCGGTCAATATAGTCGAGATTTTCTACAGGCAGCAGTATTTTATCATCACCGACATATTTGATGACGATAAAGTCTTTGACTCCGCCGAGTATTTCGGTTTTTTCAATTTTTTCAAAGATACCCACACCATAATCTTCATGAACAACATAATCACCTGCTTTTAAATCATCCAAAAGAATAGAAGTTTTTCTTCTACGGCGTTTTTTATCGGCTTTGTTCAGTGATATAACCAGCTCATCAGGTGTAATAATATTTAATATATAAGGAGCCTCTACAATGGTCAACCCTGCTGTATCATAAATGCCCGTCTGTTTTATTGTTGCATTATTTGCAGCAATGAGCGTTACTTTTTTGTTTGGATGTACTTTTAAAAGCTGCGCAGCATTGACAACAACCAGCTCTTTGACGGCATCGTTTTCTTCGAGTAGTTCCAAATCAAAAGCATCCCTTGGAAGCTGCGGATTGTTTATACCGTAGGCATCTTTGAGTATATTGTCCAGATTTCTGACAAGCTTGACATTTTTGCCTGCCAAAAAATTCTCTGCCAGTTCATCAAGATGCCAAAATCCCAAAGAGGCTACATCTTTGTTGAGTGCATCAAATTCACTCTTTTGTATTTTTTGATGCAATTCATTGTAGGATGCTTCATCCAGCGCATAAAAAGCACTTCGAATTTCTACACTTTCCAAATCATCGCCGAGAGTTCTTTGTGTTTCAAGCGCAAAGGATTTTATCTGTTCTATTTCATTGTCAAAGAGAGAAATTCTTATCGGATTTTCGGAAGAAGGTACAAAAATATCTATAATATCTCCACGATGGGAAATTTCACCTGCAACCTGTACCATGTCAACAAAAGTGTATCCCCAGTAAAGCATCTGCTCTTTAAACTCTTTGAGATTAATCTCTGAGCCAAACTCAAGCCTCATCTCACCGAGCAGCTCTTTTTTTGGCAAGTGAAAAAGAAGTGTTTTTAAAGGAGATATTACAAGTGGTTTTTTTCTGCAAAAATAGTATTTTCTTAAGGCAAAGCTGAGTTCGTGCAACTCTTCTTTGTACGAACGCAAATCATCCCCGTAAGCTGGTCTGAAATCGGGAAAAACAACAACATCACGTCCAAAAAATTTTGCTACATTTTCAAGCTCATATGCTTCTTTTGCATCTTCGCATACCAAAACTTCAAGTGCATCTTTTTGTGCATTGTTTTTAAAATGATTAAATAAAACTGCCTGTGACATTATTTTCCTGTTTCTTTTACTATCGAGTTTCCCTGAAAAATACCTTTGGCTTCTATGACAAGTTCAAGCGAGGTGATTTCACCATTTACATGTCCGGCCGCTTTTATCTCAACACGGTCTGCATGTATACTCCCCTCAACCAGGCCTTGAACCACGAGACGCTTTGTTGTGATATCGCCTTTTACATGTCCGTTTTTACCGACATTCACCTCTTTGGAAGACTTTATAAACCCCTCCAACTCTCCATCTATGTAAAGATTACATGTAAGTTCTATTTCGCCTTTGATTTTAGCTCCGGCTGTGACAATTGCTGTGTTTGCATCTGTTTTATCACTTTTATCCGTGAGGTTGCCATTATTAAAGATTGCCATGGTACCTTTTTCTCCTTTTTAAAAATTTCATCATAATTTTGCTGTGTCCATTTTATAAAATAATACGGATTTAATGCTCGATGAATAAAGCGTATTTCATAATGTAAATGCGGTCCGTTACTGAGTCCAGAATTGCCCGTATAGGCAATTAAATCACCTTTTTTTACAAATTGTCCTGACTTTACCACAATTTTGTTTAAATGTCCAAAATACGATTTGAAACCATACACATGTTCGAGTATGACAAGTTTTCCAAAACCGCTGCGCCTGTGCAACCCTGCCCATTCAACAATACCGTCAGCCGTTGCATATACAGGAGTATTGAATTTCGCTTTCATGTCAGAACCACGATGAAACTCCTTTTTATGCAGTGTCGGGTGTATTCTGTAGCCGAATTTGCTTGTAATTCCATGGTACTTTACAGGAGATCCGCTTGGGATGAGTTCCAGCAGTGTTGCTCTGTGCGATGAACTGAGCATTGTCATATTTACTCTTTCGGCCAAAGATTCATCCGCAAGAGGTTTGAGCCCTATGAGCGTTTCAATCTGAGACAAAGAATCTGAAAGTTCATCAAGCTCTTTTTCTTTTGCCAAAAGTGAATGTGTTGTACGCTTCATCTCTTTTTGCAAGGCTTGATTTTGACGCAACATCTCTTTATATGCCTGTGCCACTTCATTTTTTTTACTCTGCAGTTTATCCACACTGGCATTTAAATACAAAATAGTTCCTGAGGCAATCAGTACAATACTCAGTAAAAAAAGTCCGGCATACAAAAAAGCTTTTTTTATAAACTTGTGAACATTAAACTGCTTGACACCGTTGTCATCGTGAATAGTGACTGTAAAATGATTATCCACCATGCACCTTCAAAAATGTTTCCACAACACTGAAGGAGCCAAAAACAAGATAATTTTTATCTGCATCTATCCCTTGAAAGCTTGTGTGTTTAATCTGTAAATCCTCTATAGCCTTTTTGAGTTTCGTCGACTCTTCTATTCTTTCGTCTTCTACTGCTATAATTTCCACATGTTCAATTATCGGCTGTAAAACAGTAAGTATTTCACTGTAGTTTTTATCTTTAAAACTATTATAAACCAATATATATTTATTCTCTTTTAAACTTTCATAAATTGAGCGAGCCGCCAGTGTGTTGTGCCCTACATCTATCAGTATGTTTGTCTCTAATTGAGAAAGTCTGCCAAATAATTTTGCATGCTTAAAATCTTCTGCTTCATACGAAATACCCAGACTCTTTAATGCCGCGACACTCAGCATTAAATTTTCTTTTAAATAGTATGCCAACTTATGATACCTGGCAATTTTTTCAATCTTTTCTTTGTCCTGTGCCTCTAAAAGTTCACTGTAATCTGCAACACGGATATTTTTTTCCTGTGCGATTTTTTTGGCAATCTGCATCACTTCTTTATGTGGCTGTTTGGACAAAATGACTTTTTTCTGCATGGCATTGAGTTTTGTCGTTGCTATAGACAAAATATCCGACCCCAAAAAAGCTTCATGATCAAAACCAACCGGTGTCACAAGTGTTAAAATATTTTCAAATACCGCTGTAGCATCATGCTCTCCGCCAAGCCCTGCCTCAAGAACAATATAATCACACTCCTGATACAAAAAAACTGCCAAAAGTGTTGTATATTCAAAGTAACTTAATGAATCTGCATCCTGGTGGTCCAACAATGACAAAAGCTTTTGATGTGCTTCATTTAAGCGTGTATCACTGACATTTTCTCCGTTGAACCAAATGCGTTCATTGAAAGTCAGTATATGAGGAGAGGTATAATGCCCCGTAGAAAACCCCAAAGAGTACAAAGCTGACGCCAAAAAACGTCCTGTTGTCCCTTTTCCGTTTGTTCCCACAAGATGAATAATTTTTGGAATTTTCAATGAAGCTTTGATTTTTGCATATACTCTGGGCATACGGGTGTAGTCTATGGTGTCATAATACAATGGTTTGTGGTTAAGAAATTCCTGTAACACGTTTATTTTTTATACTCCACTCTGTTTCTTCCCTCTTTTTTTGCTTTATACAGATACTCATCGGCAGAATTTATCGTCGCGTCAAGTGAAATATGATCATTTCGTTGCGCGACACCGGCACTCACAGTCACTTTAATACGCTTGCCTTTATATACAAAACGAGTCTTTTCGACATGTTGTCTCACCTTTTGGGCAAAAACCACACCACCTTCCAAATCTGTCTCACTTAAAAGTGCCAAAAATTCTTCGCCTCCAAAACGACCGACTATATCTACTGTTCTGCTCTCTTTTTTGAGTATTTTGGCAAATGCCGCCAAAACCGCATCTCCAGCTTCATGCCCGTAGGTATCATTTACTTTTTTAAAAAAGTCTATATCAAACATAACAATGACAAAATTGTGGCCATACCGTTTGTACTCTGCCTCTTTCATCGTTAAAAACTCATCAAGCGCGCGCTTGTTATACAGCTTCGTTAAAAAATCCTCTTTTGACTCCTGTTTGGCCTCTTCAAGCTCTTTTTCAAGTGTACGGACTTTTTTGCTCAAAGCTTTGACTTCCTCACTGTGTCCCTGCAAATCTTTACTTAAAAGATGTGTATTTTTTTCTAAGGCAACGGCAATTGTAAAAAGTTTTTTATGTGCAAGTGCAAAATTTACAGTTGATTCTTCCGTATAAGATTCCAGCTCAAGTTTTATTTTTTGTATTTCGGCATTTGAGTTGTCAGAACTCTCTATCATGTCTATAAGGCGCAGTGAAAGTTTATCAAGAACACCGTCAATAGACTCTACCATCTCTTTGACAGTTGCTTTGTCAAGTGCTATACGCAAAGATATGGCTGACCTGATTTCATTTTCAACACTTTCATGTTCAAGCAGCTCAGGATTTTTCTGAATTTTTTCACTCAAAGTGGCAATTGTGTCATTGACACTTGATGCAATTGAAGGGACAAAAGAAGCTATCAAAAGTTTTGATATTTTTTGTAGATTCACACTTTGGTTTTCTTGTGCAGTGACACATTCCAAATGTAAATTTTCAATAGTTTTTTGTAAGTCCCGCGTATCTACATCACCGTACTCTTTCAATTTTTGCAAAAAAGCATCATCATAAGTAGTTAAAAAATTGACCCATCGTTGTCGAAACTGGTCCAGCTGTTCAGGCTGGGCACCATGTTCTATAAGTTCCAGGGTTTTTTGGGCAAGCTCACTCGCTTCTTTGTTGTGCAGTACAGTAATAACCTGCAGAATTCTTTTTGTCAGTAATGTTTGGGATTCAAGCAGGTTTGAACACTGTGTAGGGTTGGTTCTGTTGAGTTTTGAGATAAGCAAACGCACAAATTCATGCATCGTTTTTATGTTGTATTTTTTGAGCTCTTTTTGTAAATCTTTGTTGAGCATGGCATTGAACTTGTCAATATGCTGACAATCTTCAACCTGCATATTTGCTTTTTGCGCCTCTTTGCAAAATGCTTCTGCATAAAAGTCAGGAGTCAGTAGTTTTCCTTCAAGTTTTAATCTTTTAACAGCTTTGCTTATGATTGTTTGTATAGTCATGTGATCTTCTCCTGATTTATAGTTGTGATCCTTCTGCTGAGACCTGTGCAACAAAAGATGCTATAGCTTTTATAGCACTAAATTTTATCGCATCAAATCGTTCCTGATCAGTTATAACAGCATTTGGTACAACCGAAAAATCATAGGTACCTCTTGCCGTATACGTTTTTTTAATATTTTTTGATTCTCTTGCAATCTTCAAAACAATTTTTGCCCGATATGCAATAATATACCCTTGCGCATTATACTGAATTGGCGAATAACTCGGTGGTGTCAGAGAAAAATTCAGCGTTGTGTCGGCATGGGATTTGTCTGTTAAAGAGGCATGAAAAATTTCCACAATAGCGCTGTCTACTGCATCTTTTATTAAAACGGTATTTTGAGGGTCCAGAGCTGAAATGACAACATGTGTATGTATTTTTGACCCAATGACACTTCTGGCATACTTTGAACTTGGTTTATAGCCACACCCACTTACAAGAAGCAGAGATACTATGAAAGTAACTAACTTCAAAAAGTGCGGATGTTTTTTCATTCTTTAGCCTTTGACTACAATATTGACAAGTTTTTTCGGCACAAATATCTCTTTGACGATCTCTTTGCCTTCAAGCCACTTGGCAATATTTTCTTTTGCTGCTGCAATAATTGTCTCTTTATCGGCATCAGCGGCCACTTCAATTTCTCCTCTTTTTTTCCCGTTAACCGAAACACCCAAAGAGATGCTTTCTTCTACAAAAACTTCTTCTTGAATTTCTTGCGGTGCTAAGTTTTTCAAGTCAAAATATTTTTCACTGATTTCATGGCAGGTATGGGGAATAACCGGCTCCATAATCGAGCTGAGTATCCAGTATCCTTCCGTCCATACATCTGCATTTTTTTGTGCATTGAGTGCGTTCATCGCTTCCATGACACCGGCAATCATCGTATTAAATGTATATCTTTCATTGTAAACATCTTCGGCACGTTTGAGTGCTTCATAGACTTTTTTACGAGCAAACTTCTCTTCTTTGCTCAAATCCGCATGATTGATTTTCGGCTTCTCCTTACATGTAAAGACATTGGCACTTCGCTCATAAAATCTTTTGATAAATCTGTAGGCACCCTCGACAGCACTGTCATTCCATTCAAGTTCCTGTGTCGGCGGTGCGGCAAAAAGTATAAACAGACGTGCCGTATCTGCACCGTACTTCTCAATGATGGCATCAGGGTCAACCGTATTTCCCTTTGATTTGCTCATTTTGGCTCCGTCTTTGAGTACCATTCCCTGGGTTAAAAGTCTCTCAAACGGTTCATCCAAATCAATATAACCCAAATCACGGAAGACTTTTGTAAAAAAACGCGCATATAAAAGGTGTAAAATCGCATGTTCGATTCCACCGATGTAATGATCAACACCTTCGTGCCCTTTTTGGTGCATCCAGTATTTTATCTGCTCAGGTGAAAATGCCTCTTTTTCCCAGTTTGCAGGCGATGCACAAAAACGCAGAAAATACCAGGAAGATTCTACAAAAGTATCCATTGTATCTGTTTCACGCATAGCATCTTTGCCACACTCCGGACATTTACAGTGTTTCCATGTGGGATGTTTTTCCAAAGGATTTCCCTCTCCTGTAATCTCTACATCATCCGGCAGAGCCACAGGAAGATTCTCTTTTTTCTCCATAACAAGGCCACACGAATCACAATGTATAAAAGGAATAGGTGCACCCCAGTATCTTTGACGGCTCACGCCCCAGTCTTTGAGTTTATAGTTTGTCGTCTTTTTGCCCAAACCCTTTTGCTCAAACATTGCTATGATTTTTGATTGTGCCTCCTGAGAGTTCATTCCAGTAAATTCACCGGAATTTATAAGCTCGCCGACTTCTGTAAAAGCAGATTTTGAAAAGTCATGTTCTGCTTCAAAAGGCTTGATAACCGGTTTTACAGGCAGGTCATACTTTTTGGCAAAGTCATAATCTCTCTCATCATGTGCAGGCACCGCCATAACCGCACCGCTTCCATAATCCATCAAGACAAAATTTGCCACCCAGACAGGAATTTTTTCTCCTGTGAGCGGATGCGTTACATGTAAACCAAGCGCGACACCTGATTTCTCTTTTTGCCGTTCAATGGAAGAGGTGTTTTTCATAGTCTCAATTTTTGCAATGACATCCGCATCAAGCAGTTTGTTTTCAATCATATAAGAGACAATTTCATGTTCAGGTGCCAAAGCCGTATAGCTCACACCGTAAATCGTATCAGGTCTTGTTGTATAAACATCAAAATGCTCAAATGTATGCGAAAGTTTTTCTTGGCTTGCTTCATCAAAATACAAGTCAAAAGCAAGTCCGTTTGATTTTCCTATCCAGTTTTCCTGCATAGTCAAAACCTGTTTCGGCCAGCCGCCTTCAAGCTTTTTCAAATCATTTAAGAGTTCGTCTGCATAGGCTGTAATTTTAAAATAGTACTGATTCATATCTTTTTTGACAATCGGCGTGTCACATCGCCAACAGCAGCCATCGACCACCTGTTCATTTGCCAAAACAGTCTGATCATGCGGACACCAGTTGAGCATCCCTTTTTCACGATACAGCAAGCCTTTGTTGTACATATCAATGATAAAGCCCTGTTCAAACTTCGTATAAAGTTCGTCACTTGTGGCAAATTCACGTTTGCGTGAGAAAGAGAAACCCAGAGAATAAAACTCGTTTTTCATATAGTCAATATTGTCATAGGTCCAGCTTTTAGGATGTGAACCGTTTTTTATAGCAGCATTTTCAGCAGGCATTCCGAAGCTGTCAAAGCCTATGGGATGGAGTACATTTTTACCCTGCTGTCTGTGGTAGCGGGCAAAAGCATCACTGATAGAGTAGTTTCTCACATGTCCCATGTGCAGGCGTCCGCTTGGAAACGGAAACATCGAAAGAATGTATTTCTTCTCTTTGGTAAAATCTTCACTCGGCTCAAAACTTTCGTTTTGCTTCCAGTATTCCTGCCATTTTTTTTCTATATTTTTTGCGTTATATTCCACTTTTATTCTTCCTGTTAATATTCTTCGTGTGTTTTACTGCTCTCAATGTAAACAAGTCCCATTGAAAAAACATTGGCAATCAATGCACCGATTGCCAAAGCAATTGCCCAGGAGTCATTTTGTACAATAACCAAAAAGACAAATGCCGGAATCAGGTGCAGGTCTGCCACCAAAGAAGATGCCAAAAGCTCAGCGGAAAGCAGATTGCGCACACCGATTTTTAAAATTGTTGAAATCAGATTCACACTTGCGGCTATAAACAATGAAATAGCCGTATTTTCATACAAAAATCCCGCTATGGATGTTAGACTCATTAATGAAAAAAATACGTAGACGACTTTACCCCAATCCATTACATTACTCCTGATTCAAATTGTTCGCGCATTCTGTTTTTTTCTGCTTCTCTCTTTGCCTTCTCTGCCAGTTTTGCATGATAATTTTTCACATCAAAACCAAAAAGTATCAACAACGGTGAAGCAACAAAGACGGACGAATATGTTCCTACGATTATACCTACCAAAAGTGTAAATGCAAAGGCATGGATAATCTCTCCGCCAAACATAAAGAGTGTAAAGACCACAAAAAAGGTCGTTAAAGAGGTCAGTGTCGTACGTGCAAGCGTTCTTGTGATAGATTCATTGATAATCTCCGTCAAATTCGCTTTTTTGGATTTTGTAATCCCCTCTCGAATACGGTCAAAGACAATAATCGTATCGTTGAGCGAATACCCCAAAAGTGTCAGGATGGCGGCAAGGACATCAAGATTGACATCAATCTGAAAAAGAGCCACTGCACCCATTGCAATGGAGACATCATGCACCAACGCGGCTATAGAAGCAACGGCAAATCGCCACTCAAATCGAAATGCCACATAAACAAGAATCGCGGCTATTGAGAGAAACAGTGCCATAAGCCCTTTCTCTTTTAACTCCGAACCTACTTTTGGACCTACAATATCAACACGGCGAATCGTAAAATTGCCTGTGCCCTGCAGTGCTGCTCTGGCAACATCACCGATATCTTTTGCTACACTCGCACTCGATGTTTTCATACGAATGACAACTTCATCCGGAGAACCGAACTCACTGATGGAAGCACCGTCAAAAAGTTTGTCTGCCTGCAGTTTTTCCCGCATCGCTTTGATAGGGGCTTTTGTATCATACTTCACCTGAACAATCGTTCCTCCGGCAAAGTCGATCCCGTAATTTAGTCCTTTTGTCGCCAAAATCGCATACGAAGCCAAGATAAGAATAATTGAAACTGCCATTGCAATTTTTGATTTGCCCATAAAATCAATGGGCTGTTTATACTTAAAAAATTCCATGATTATCCTTTAATCCCAAACCAAAAACGGTAATTTTTGCTCTTGCCCATTTTAGGCTCAAGCATCTGATAAATTCCATGTGTTCCGAGAATTGCCGTAAGCATAGATGCCAAAATACCGATACTCATCGTAATGGCAAACCCTTTAATCGCTCCCGTTCCATAGACATACAGCACAACAGAAGCAATCAGCGTCGTGATATTTGCATCCAAAATTGCCGTCATTGCGTTTGCGTAGCCTTCTTCTATGGCCTTGTGCATAGATTTTCCCTCATAAATGAGTTCACGGATTCTTTCGGTAATAATAACATTCGCATCCACCGCCATACCGACCGTCAGGACAATACCTGCCATACCCGGCAGCGTCAATGTCGCCCCAAAAAGACTCATAACCGCCAAAAGAATCAGCAGGTTGGCAATCAGAGCAATATTTGCAATCACCCCTGCCATACGATAATAAACCATCATAAAAACAATAACAAGAATAAAACCGCCTATAAGCGCTATCATAGAGGCCTTAATACTGTCAGCACCCAGACTTGGACCGACTGAGCGTTTTTCCATCATATAGATAGGTGCGAGCAAGGCACCCGAACGCAAGGCAATCGCCAAATCTTTTGCCTCAAGCACTGTATAGTTTCCGGAAATCTGTCCGCTGCCTCCGCCGATGCGTTCATTGATATTTGGTGCAGAGTAGACTTTTCCGTCCAGTACAACTGCCAGACGCTTGCCTACATTTTTACCGGTAAAATCACCGAAAATGTCAGCACCCTCGGCATTGAGTTTAAAATTAATCACCGGACGGTTGTTTTGGTCAAAACCAACATTGGCGCCTGTAAGCATTCCCCCGTCTAAAATAGGAATTTCATGCACCAAATACTTGATTTTAGGATTTTTCACATCTTCTAAAATCACATCACCGTATGCCGCCGCATCTGCATCACTCATATTGTAAACCCGTGCATTTCTGGCCTCATCTACTGCCATCATTTCAAGTTTTGCCGCACGCGAAATCAGCTCACGTGCACGCTGTTCTTCTTGCGGCGTTTTAATCCCCGCAAGTTCTACAAGAATTTTGTCTTTTCCCTGACGTGCGACAATCGGTTCGGAGAGTCCAAACTGATCCAGTCTGTTTCTGATGGTTTCTATTGCCTGCGAAACTGCCTGCTGTTTTGTCTTTTGAATCTCTTTTGGCGTCAGACTGAGTGTAATAACACTCCCTTTATGTGTAATATCTACGCCTTCAAGTTTTGATAAAAAAGTGTCAAACTTTTTAATTTCATCAGAATCCAAAACTTCAAACTTGACGCTTTTGTCATCAAAAGTCAGTCCGTCTATTAAAATATCATTACGCTCCGCAAAGTGTTTGATACTTGCCGCTATTGATTTTATACGTGATTTTGTCGCTTCTTCGGTTTTTACACCGAGCAGCATATGCAGACCACCCTGTAAATCAAGGCCTAAGGTTATTTTTTTGCCGCTTTGGGTCTGTAAAAGTGACGGAAGAGAAAATACAATTCCAAACACTATTGCCAGAGCAAAGATGACTATGCGATAATTAAGCTTCATCCTCGAACTTCTTTGCAATGGAATCTTTTGTAATTTTTACGAGTGTATCATCATTGAGTTTTACAGTCAGAAAGTTATCTTCAACTTTATGAACAACAACGATAAAACCGCCGTTAGTGATGACTTTGTCACCTTTTTTAAGAGATTCAATCATCTCTTTTTTAGCCTTGGCCTCTTTTTGCTGTGGGCGAATAATTACGAAATACATAATTGCAATTAAAAATACAAACGGTAGTAGTTGGGAGATAATTTCCATATCTTGTGCTTCCTTGTCTTATAAAATTGCAGCGATTATACAAGAAATATACTAATAAGCTCTTAAATTCAGTACAATTTCAAAATGAATTCATTAACAAAAAATATTTTACTCGCAATTATTACGGCTGCACTTTTCAGTGCTTTTATCTATTTGGAATATTTTGGCATTGAAAATAAATTTCTCAATACCCTTTTTGGACTTGGCGCCATTGCACTGCTTTTAAGTATTCCTAAAAAAGCGGTTCTTTTTAGCGGGTTTTTTATAGGACTCTTTTGGTTTTACTGGATTGGCTTTAGTTTTAAATATCAGGGTGTCGGTTATATGGAGCCTTTTGTTACTCTCGGCTTCGGCATTCTCTATCTTCTCTTTTTTGCACCGCTCGCCTTTACAGACAAGCCCTATATACGGGCCCTGCTGCTTTTTGGGCTCAGCTTTTTTGAACCGCTTGGCTGGAACTGGATGAAGATTGAGCTCTTGTTTGTCAACAGTTATATAGGTGTTTACAAGTATCAACTGGCAGCCGTTTTGCTTGCTCTCTCCCTGCCCTGGCTGATAAAAAACAAAAAATACAGATACCTGCCGCTTGCGCTTCTCATTTTTGCCTATAATTACGGCTACCCGCAACAACATGACGCACCCCTGAAGATAAAGCTGGTACAAACAGAAATTCCCCAAAGTGTCAAATGGGAGAGAAGCAGCCTCTACCCTACCGTTGCCATGATTTTTGAAAAAATTCATCAGGCGCAGGCAGAAGGCTATGATGTTGTCATCTTCCCGGAATCTGTCTTTCCTCTTTTTATGAATGAAATGCCAAAACTGATACAGGAACTTCGCAAAGCTTCTGAAAAAATCACTGTCATAGCCGGTGCACTGATGCGTGAAAACAATCTCAACTACAATGTCACCTATATGTTTGACAAAGGAGAATACAGCCTTGCCAAAAAACTCATTCTGGTTCCTTTTGGCGAGTATATTCCTCTGCCAAAATTTGCACAAAAGTTCATCAACGATACTTTTTTTCAAGGATCAAGTGATTTTGTCACGGCAAAAAAACCGACAGACTTTGTCATAAAAGGTATCAGGTTCAGAAATGCCATCTGTTATGAGGCTACATGTAAAGAGCTTTATCAAGGTGATGTAAAATATATGATTGCCATAAGCAACAATGCATGGTTTACCCCTTCTGTTGAGCCAACACTGCAGAAGTTGCTTTTAGAGTACTATGCCCGAAAAAACGGTGTGACAATTTACCACGCAGCCAACATGAGTGGCACAGGTGTAATCAAATAGTAATAATTTCTTTGCTATAATAAAGAAAAAACTTACCAAAGAAAGTGAAAAATTTATGATAAACCTTAAAAATCCCAATCTTTATTTAAACCGTGAGCTTTCATGGTTACAGTTTAACACAAGAGTCCTCAAACAGGCGCAGGATGAATCTTTGCCTCTGCTTGAACGTCTCAAATTTCTTGCCATTTACGGGACAAATCTGGATGAGTTCTATATGATTCGCGTGGCAGGTTTAAAAAAACTTTTTGCTGCGGGCATTATCGTCTCAGGGGCTGACAGACTTACCCCATTGCAGCAGCTTCGTGAAATAAGAAACTATCTGCACCAGGAACAACAGGTTGTCGAGCACTGCAGAAGTGAAATATTTAAAAAACTTGAGCCTCATGGTATCAGTGTAAAAACATATGATGAAGTGAACAATCAGGACAAACATAAACTCAACCAGTATTTCAATGAAAACATCTACCCGGTAATTATTCCCATTGCCATAGATGCCACACACCCTTTTCCGCACCTTAACAACCTGAGTTTCGGACTTATCGTAAAGCTTCGCGATATGGACAACGAAAACATAGAACGCTTTGGAATTATACGTGTGCCCCGTGTTTTAAACAGATTTGTAGAGCTTGGAAACGGAACCTATGTGCCTATAGAAAGTGTTGTGGAAAAACATGTTGATGAACTGTTTCCAGGCTATGAGCTTATCAAATATGCCCCTTTTCGTGTGACAAGAAATGCTGATATTGCCATAGAGGAAGAGGAAGCTGATGACTTTATGGAGATTCTTGAAGAGGGCTTAAAACTTCGCCGTAAAGGAGAAATGGTCCGCCTCGAAGTCGGTTCCAATGCCGATGATGAAATCATTAACTTTTTTAACCGTCATGCACATATCTATAAAGATGACATTTACAGATACCATACTTTTTTAAACCTTTCAAGTCTTTGGCAGATAGTATCCAACAAAAATTTTGCACATCTTTTGGCACCGGCCTTTCAACCAAAAAACCTGCCGCCTTTTGAAAACAATGAAGATATTTTCTCTATTTTGGAAAAGCAGGATGTCTTGATGTATCATCCGTATCAAAGCTTTGACCCTGTGGTAAATCTCATTCAGTATGCAGCAAAAGATCCTGATGTTGTCTCTATAAAAATGACACTCTACCGTTCAGGGACAAAATCACCTATTGTCAAATCTTTGATGGATGCCAGCGAATCGGGGAAACAGGTCACGGTCATGGTTGAACTCAAAGCACGTTTTGATGAAGAAAACAATCTTATCTGGGCAAAAGCGCTTGAGAAATCAGGAGCCCATGTTATTTACGGTATTCAGGGTTTTAAGGTCCATGCAAAAGCCGCTTTGATTACAAGAAGAAAAAACGGAAAACTCAAACAGTATGCCCATTTGGGCACAGGAAACTATAACCCTTCCACTGCAAAAATATATACTGATATGAGCTATATGACCAGCAAGGACACAATCACCAATGACTTAACACGCTTTTTCCACTTTTTGACAGGTTTCAGCAAAAAAGGAAAACTCAATGAGTTGTATATGTCTCCTTCACAAATCAAACCCAAACTCCTCTCACTCATTCACAATGAAACAAGACAGGGGAAAAACGGACACATCATTGCAAAGATAAACTCACTTGTCGACGATGATGTCATCAGAGCACTTTATAAAGCTTCAATAGCCGGTGTAAAAGTTGAGCTTATTGTACGTGGTATCTGCTGTTTGAAGCCCGGTATCAAAGATGTAAGTGAAAATATAAGAGTTGTTTCCATTTTGGGAAAATATCTCGAGCATGCCCGTACTTTTTATTTTAAAAATGATGCATCAAAAGTCTATATCTCAAGTGCAGACTGGATGCCTCGAAATCTTGTGCGGCGTATAGAGCTTTTAACTGCTATCAAAGATGAAGATGCCAAAAAGAAAATTATACAGATTCTTAAACTGCAATGCTCCGACAATGCACTTGCACATGAACTGCAAAGTGACGGATCCTATATAAAAATCAAACCCAAAGAGGGGCAAAAAATTATCAACAACCACAAACTTCTTGAAGACTATGTCAACCGTATTGCAAAAGCAACCAAAAAAGAGACCTCTACCTATGTGCAGCAACTGGTAAACCGTCTCTTCATAGAAAGTTAAAGGAACACGCCTTATGTTACATGTATACAAAAATATCACTCCCTCTATAGGAGCAAAAAGCTGGATAGCGCCTTCTGCTGATGTCATAGGGGATGTCACCTGCGGAGAGGATTGTTCTATCTGGTTTGGCTGTGTCGTTCGAGGTGATGTGCATTACATAAAAATCGGCAATCGTGTCAATATTCAGGATTTAAGCATGATACATGTAACGCATTACAAAAAAGAGGACAAGAGTGACGGTAATCCCACTGTTATCGGAGATGATGTAACCATAGGGCATCGTGTCATGCTTCACGGATGCACCATAGAAAAAGCCTGCCTCATCGGCATGAGTGCTACCATATTGGATGGTGCGGTTATAGGCAAAGAGAGCATAGTCGGAGCAGGTTCGCTTGTGACAAAAAACAAAGTTTTTCCGCCCCGCTCGCTCATCATGGGAAGCCCTGCAAAAGTTGTCAGAGCATTAAATGAAGATGAGATAAAAGAACTCTATGCCTCAGCCTCTCGGTATGTTGAGTTTAAAGAGGATTATGTTCGATAGTCCGCATTTATTTTGACATACTCATACCCAAGATCACAGCCAAAAGCTGTGAATTTTCCGTCGCCTATCCCTAAATCACAATAAATTGTAAATGAGTCTCTTTTCATAACTTCACCGGCTTTTTGCTCCATCACTGCATCAAAATAGAGTTCACCCCTGTCATACACACAGACATCCTCAAAAGAAATTTTTAAACTCTCTTCATAAGCTTCTACACCGCTTGCACCGACTGTTGAGGCGATTCTTCCCCAGTTTGGGTCTTCTCCGTAGAGTGCCGTTTTGACAAGTAAAGAGTTGGTCAGCGCTTTGGCCACGATCTCTGCCTCCTCATCATCTTTTGCCCCACTCACCTCATAGGTTACAAGTTTTGTCGCACCCTCTCCGTCTCTTACCATTTCACGGGCCAAAAAACGCATAATTTTATAAAGAGCTTCTGTGAATGCTTCCTTGTGGTAGACTTTACTTTTTGCATTGCTGAGCAACATGACTGTATCATTTGTGGATGTATCTCCGTCAACACTTGCGGCATTAAAAGTTCTTTTTACATTGTCATTTAAAATATTTTGCATTTCATCTTTGTCAACTTTCGCATCAGTTGTGATAAAACAGAGCATTGTAGCCATAGCGGGATTAATCATCCCTGCTCCTTTTGCCATTGCCCCAATATGGAAACAACTGCCGTCTTCAAGCTCAACTCTGTATGCAATCTGTTTTGAAAAAGTATCGGTTGTCATAATCGCTGCCGCCGCCGCATTGGCGTCTCGTTTTTTCAAATCAAAAAGTCTGGCACCGGCGATAATTTTCTCTTTTGGCAGTCTTACACCGATAACACCTGTTGAACTCATTACAGGGTTGTGCACTTCCTCCGGCAAGGTAGCTAAAATTTCTTCTATATCTTCAATACCTGCTTTTCCAGTCATCGCATTGGCATTTTTAGCATTTATAAGTACGAAATTTGTCTGAAACTCACCTTTTGCTTTAAAGTGACGTATCGGTGCTGCCGTCATTTTGTTTGTTGTAAATGCTGTCGCTGTTTCACACAGGGTATCACTGTAAACAAAAGCCATATCTTTTACATTGTTCGGTTTTAAGCCTGCACTGATACCATCCGCATAAAAACCTTCTGCCGTACAAACCCCACCATCAACTTTTATCAACTTATACAAACTTCAACTCCTTAGGTTTGACTCTTTTTGAAATCAAATCTTTTGTTATTTTAATGCCTTCTTGTGTGCCTATCACTAGAAGTTTCGATTCACTTGTCACCAAGGTATCTCCCTTTGGCATGCCGATCAGCTTTCCGTCTTTTCTGGTAATCCCTACAACGGATGTGTTTGCAATTTCCCGGATGTGCGTCTCTTTGAGTTTTTTCAAAACCGCCCAGCTGTAACGCGGTACAGTAATTTCCTGCATATCCAGAGGATTGTCACTTTTATATAAAAATTCTTCAAGCAGATTTTCCATATCGGGGCGGGCTGCCATGGCAGAGACTCTCTGCGCTGTGAGTTTTGTAGGAGAGACAACAGTGTCTGCTCCAAGTTTTTTCAGCTTTTCCACATCACTCATTGTTTCTGCTGAGGATATCACATAATAGGGACGAGGCAAAAAATGTTCTTTTTCAAAAAGCCGCACCGAAGCAATCAGCGCAATATTATCAGCAATGGAACTAGACAAAGTAATCAGACCTTTTGCAGAAGAGAGGTGTGCTTTGAGCATTGAGAGCTCAGCATGAGGCTGTGCCTGCAAAAAATGCGGATATTTATGTTCTATTGCCCATTCGTAGATTTCAGGCCTTGGATCAATCACAATAAAAGGAATATGGTTTTTTCGCAACTGTTTTGTTACTTCTATTGTATAGTCATTATGATAGCACACAACAAAATGCTTCTTAAGTCTTGCTATTTTGTACAGCATTCTTCTCTCCTTCATTATGGCAACAATATGCCCCTTGTTCAGTTCTGAAACCAAAATACCTATAGCACTTGAAAATACTGCAAACCCTGCAATAATCAAATTGATAGTAAAAATTCTTCCTGCGTTTGATATTGGAGCAATTTCCCCAAAACCAACAGTAGTAAAAGTAATGGCTGTCTGATAAATTGCATCCATTATTGTAAAATCATCTATAAGAACATATCCGGATGTTCCTATTAACATTACAAATACTGTTAAAATTAAAGGGAGACGAAAAGCTTTGAGGTGGGAATAAACTTCAGGAAG
Source organism: Sulfurimonas sediminis (assembly GCF_014905115.1). Taxonomy (NCBI): domain Bacteria; kingdom Pseudomonadati; phylum Campylobacterota; class Epsilonproteobacteria; order Campylobacterales; family Sulfurimonadaceae; genus Sulfurimonas; species Sulfurimonas sediminis. Next base: position 577,629 of record NZ_CP041235.1, on the reverse strand, counting down.
AAGCTTGGGATCAGGTTTGGGAGGGCTCTCCCAATTTAGGAACTTACGAATCCTTGGTAAAAGATTCAAAACTGATTCCTATAGTCTACGAATTTTTCTTAAGTGTGCGTAATTCTCTTGCAGAAATCTTAATCTTCTTCGTTGTACCGTCTTCTAATGTAATACGAACTGTTCTTAGGTTTAATAAAAAACGACGCTTTGTTCTGTTTTTTGCATGAGAAACATTGTTCCCACTCATAGGGCCTTTGCCGCTAATAGCACATCTTCTTGCCATTTGAGTATCCTTGAATGATATTTTAAAGTTGCGAATTATAGCAAACAAAAGCAAAACTGCAACTTAAGCCTGTTTTGTTTTTTTGAGAATATACTTTTTATACTTTATTTGAATTTTATCTTAATCTCGTTAGAATATACGATATCCAACATAAAGCAGTAAAATTTGATTACATTACAACAGATAGACGCATTTATAGAAAAAATACCGCCATCGCCAAAGATTTTAAAGCAGACGCTCGCTTTACTAGATCAGGGTGATCTGGTGCAGGCGGCAAAAGTGGCACAGAATGATCCTGCACTCAATGCCTATTTGAAAGAGCTGGTGAACAAACCTTTGTACGGATTTAAAAATGAAGTCACAAATATTTCTCAGATTTTTGGCATACTTGGGGTATCAAGATCACAGCAGGCGGCTTATAACTATATGATCTCTTTGCTTTCTCCCGCAAAATGGAAACTCTTCAAACTGAACAAATCTTCTTTTTATGATTTACAGGCCGGACTCTCTGTTAACTGGCACAAAATCACCGCCCATTTGCAGATAGAAGATAAAAATCTCCAGAGTGCTGTTGCTTTACTCCCTGCAAGTATCATAGTATCTGAAGCACTCTTTTGTGAGAAAATTGAAGATGTGCAGCTTCTTCGAAGTGTAGATGAAATTGATCTCAACACCATATTGCAAAGACTATGCAATATGGACCTGTTTGATATATGCGAAAGAATTTCTCAAAAATGGGAAATGCCCCAAAATATTGCCGATATTGTTCAGGCATCTTCCGGCATCAAACCATCTCAGGATGAAACAAACAACAAACTTGGAAAATGGATGCATTTGCTGCTCTTTTACACCCTGTCAAAACCTGTTTTTATTGAAGCCGGATTAAATGATTTTATTGACTTTCAAATTGATTATGTCAGCGACATTTATGATGACTTTTCAACACTGATGGAGATTTCATGAGAGCGGTAATAAGAGAAGGGATCGGTGTATTTCACCCTCAGGGATTCCTCGACGGTTCCTCAGGAAGTTCATTTCTGAGCATAGAAGATATAGAGGCCACACTCAAAAGCAATGCTTCGATGATTCTTGTTTCACTAAAAAAAGTTATTTTCTTCAACAGAAACGGTCTGGACACTTTTGTAAAAATGTTTCAAAAAGTCAGAAGCAAAAACCATATAATCGTCGGTTTTTGTGATTATGACAAAAAGAAATACGATGCTTTTAAAAAATTTTACGATGACGATTTAAATTTTTCCCTCTTTAAAACCCAGAAAATCGCTTCTCTGTTTGCAGACGGATTCAAAGAAAAAAATAAAAATATACTTCTCTACAGCGAAGACAAATCACAAAGAGCAGCCTTGGCGATAGAGTTGCACAACAATGGACACAACCCGATAGTTGCACAGACAAAAGAAGAGTTTTTACAAAAAGCAAAAGTAGAAAATGCTTATGATGTCATCATAGAAGAGACATATCTCGGACAAATGGGGCAGAAAGTTGCAACAAGGGTCACAGGCAATGCTATCATATACACCGTCTCTTCATTTTTGGATGCGGAAATAGGCAATACTTTTAATATAGCCTATCATAACAACTCCCTGCATGTCGGTTTTAGACTTTTTATCTTTGATGCCTACAGAGTTGTCAGTATGAACATTCATGCGCTTAATTTTTTCTCAAAACTTGCATCCTCTTCTGCCGAATACAATGCCACCATATGTTTTGTAGGCATGTCTTTTGACAAAACTCCTCTCTCTTTCAAAGAGACGCTTGAAGATGCCGGCATCATGTTTTTTGAACAGATGGATGATATTTTGCAAAACAAAGAACTTTTGGACGAACTGGGTGCCAGCAGTGCAGCTGCGACAAAAAACAAACGCGCACTTAACAAAGTACTGGTGACAGAACTGCCAAGATTTATTGATGCGACTGTAGCCACTATAGAGATGATGACCAATTCAAAAGCTATCAAAGATGCAGCAAAAGTAGACAAAATTGAAATTACTGACAAAGATGGAAAAATAGCGAGTTCTATCGGATTTTACGGAGACATTGACGGCATGGTTATGCTTGTTTTTCCGCTTGGCATAGCGAAAAAAGCCTGCGAACTACTTATAGGAGAAAATACGGATGACAAAGAGTTGATCCTTGACACTTTGGCAGAACTTGTCAATATTGTCGGAGGAAAGGTAAAAACACTTTTGGCTGATGAGCATATCAGTGTGGATATTACCCTTCCTAGAACCTACCATGATGTTGACGGACTGCTGGAAGTTGCCAAAGGGAAAAAAGGTGTTCAGGTTGATTTATCCTTTGATAATGACAAATTTTTGTTTTTCTTAACAAGGTAAAAGCTATTATAGTTTATAATTCCACAATAATTTAAAGGAAGAATATGCAAGTAGCCCCTAGCGTTCTCTCGGCAGACTTTGGAAATTTGGCACGTGATGTACAGGAAATATGTGAAGCGGGATGTGATCTGGTACATGTAGATGTCATGGACGGGCATTTTGTACCCAATCTGACGATAGGACCGGTTGTGGTTTCGGCAATAGCCAAAGCTGCCACAAAACCCCTGGATATTCATCTTATGGTCCAAAACAACACCTTTTTTGTAGAGCTTTTTGCACCTCTGCAGCCCAAATATATCTCTTTTCATATAGAAGAGGAGAAACACCCGCACAGGCTCATACAAAAAATCCGTTCTCTTGGCATCAAACCTTGTATAGTGCTCAATCCAAACACTATCCCCGAAGAGTTGGAATATCTTCTTGGTGATTTGGATATGGTACTTTTAATGAGTGTTAATCCTGGTTTTGGCGGACAGAGTTTTATAGATTCTGTCCTTCCAAAGGCAAAAAAGCTTGATGCTATGAGAAAAAGACTCAATCCCGAATGTCTTATCCAGGTTGACGGCGGGGTAAGTGACAAAAACATCCATGCACTCAAAGAAGCCGGCGTTGATGTTGTCGTTGCCGGCAGCTATGTTTTTAAGCACGAAGACAGAGCCCAAGCAATAAAGAGTCTTCAGATATAATGCGTACAAAAATCTGCGGTATTACCTCTTATGAAGATGCAATGGTTGCTGTTGATGCCGGAGCCGATGCACTCGGATTTGTATTTTATGAAAAATCTCCACGCTTTCTTACGCGAGAAAAAGCAAAAAATATTATACAAAAACTTCCTCCTTTTGTTGAAAAAGTAGCACTCTTTGTCAATGTCGATGCACAGACAGTCAATGCTACATGTAAAGAGGTTGGCGCGACACTTGCCCAGATTCATTTTGAAGCAGACGCGGCATTCTATGAGGCACTGAAAATCCCTCACATCAAAGTTATACGGGCACAGAAAAAAGAAGATGTACTCCAATATGCTGATGAGTACAGACTTGTTGATGCCTACTGCGAAGCATACGGCGGTGCGGGGAAACAGCTCAATGCAGAATGGTTTGAGGGAGTTGAGTGTTCCAAAATTATTCTTGCTGGCGGCTTAACTCCCGACAACATCCAGGCTCTGAAAAAATATGGTTTTTACGCTTTTGATGTCAGCAGTGGTGTAGAAATATCATACGGGAAAAAAGATGCCGCTAAAGTAAGAGAGTTTATACACAATGCTCACTGATAATTTTAATCTTGATGCCAAAAGCATTTCACGACTCTCTTCACGCGGACTCTCATTAAAAACACTCAAAGAGCAACTCAACGAAGAACTTGAACTCTCAATAGAACTCTGGAAAGCACAGGGTTTACATGTAATCAAACACCAGGGATATTACTATTTTGATACAAAATTTATTCCCATCAATCAGGCAGAATTCTGCATCGTTGATATCGAGACAAACGGTTCAAAAATAGAAAAACACCAGATTATCGAAATTGCCGCTGTCAAAGTAAAAAACGGATTGATAATAGACAGATTTGAATCTTTGGTTCATACCAAAGAGATCAATCCTCATATCACAGAGATTACAGGCATAGCTGCCGATGATACAACAAATGCGCCTCAGCTCAAAGATGTTCTGCAACGATTTAAACTCTTTTTGGGCAATGCCGTGTTTGTTGCCCATGATGTCAAGTTTGATTACAGTTTTATATCCAAAAGCCTGCAAAAAATCGGTTTGGAACCACTGTTAAACAGAAGTCTCTGTTCTCTTGCCTTGGCTGAAAGAACTATTGTCTCTTACAGGTATGCACTTTCGTATCTGAATGAAACACTGCAGTTAAATCCGCAAGCCAGGCATCACAGAGCCATGAGTGATGTTATTACAACCTATGGACTCTTTTTGCTAAGCCTGGAGAATTTGGATGAAGATATAAAAACGGTAGAAGATTTGATACAGTTTTCAAAAGAGGCGCCAAGGCTCAAACGCCCGAAATTTGATCCTCTTTTGGAATTAAAAAAAGAGCACTAAGGCTACTCTTTAAAAGCACCCGGTTTTGTGAGTTTTGCATAGCGTGCTGCCATACGCTCCTCTTCGCTCATGGCTTTTAATTCGTCTACTTTTTCTAAAAAGTACTCTTTAAGAACCTGCGCTGCTTTTTCTTTTTCCCTGTGTGCTCCGATTAAAGGCTCATCTATGATGTCATCAATCAAATCCAGGTCTTTTAAATCTGCACTGGTAATCTTAAGTGCATTTGTGGCAGTTTCTACTTTTTTAGGATCATTCCAAAGAATTGCTGCACACCCTTCAGGTGAAATAACACTGAAGATAGAATAACGCATCATCGCAAATTTATCGGCAACACCGATGGCAAGAGCACCACCTGATCCACCCTCGCCTATAACAACAGAAACCGTAGGAATTTTCAACTCTGCAAGTTCAAGCAGATTTCTGGCAATTGCCTCACTCTGGTTCCGCTCTTCTGCCCCTATACCAGGATAGGCACCCGGTGTGTCGACAAGCATAAGAAGCGGAATATTGAATTTTTCGGCTAATTTAGCGGCACGGAGTGCTTTTCTGTAGCCTTCAGGATGCGGCATACCAAAATTTCGCTTTAGCTTGTTTTTTGTTCCTCGCCCTTTTTGTTCACCGATAACCATGACTTTTTGATTGTCAATATACCCAATATAACAAAGAATAGCGGCATCATCACGAAAATGTCTGTCTCCGTGTATTTCATACTTGTCTTTCATAATAAGGTTAATATAATCAAGTGCATAAGGACGATCAAGATGGCGTGCCAGTTGAAGCTTTTGAAAGTCAGAAAGATTTTTATAAATCTTTGTAACTTCTTTGTCTAATTTCTTTTTTAACTCTTCAACTGCGCCTTGATCATGACGAACCTGTGCAGAGATTATATCTTCTTGAATAGCTTTTATTTTATATTCAAAGTCTAAGTATGTAGCCAAATTAAATCCTTGTCAATTAGATTTTTTTGAATATAAGAACGCCGTTTGTTCCGCCAAAACCAAATGAGTTACTCATAACAATGTTTAAATCTGCTTTTCTCGCACCTTCCGTAACATAATCCAAGTCACAGTTTTCATCAGGTGTTTCATAGTTGATTGTCGGAGGAATGATACCGTCTCGCATCGCCATCAAACATGTAACAGCCTCTATACCGCCTGCTGCACCGAGACAATGACCGATCTGTCCTTTGATGGAGCTCATCGGAGGACAGTTTTCTTTTCCGCCCAAAAGATCTTTCAGCGCTGCTGTTTCATTTTTATCATTTACCGGTGTACTGGTTCCATGTGCATTCACATAGTCAAGTTTTGGTTCACCTGCCATCTTATAGGCAGCTTTCATCGCACGGGCAGGACCGTCTAATGATGGTGTTGTAATGTGATTTGCATCACCGCTTTCACCAAAACCGATAATTTCACCGTATATTTTTGCACCACGCGCAACTGCATCCTCATATGTTTCCAAAACAAGTGCCGCAGCACCCTCTCCCATAACAAAACCGTCACGATTTGCGTCAAAAGGACGGGATGCATGCTTAGGATCATCATTTCTCGTTGAGAGTGCTTTCATCGCGGCAAATCCGCCAACACCCACACCTGTTATAGCTGATTCTGCCGAGACAACAAGCATTTTATCGGCGCCACCGCATATGATAGTTTTTACGGCTTCACTGATTGCATGTGTCCCTGCCGCACAGGCCGTTACACTTGAAAGGTTTGGTCCCTTTGTTCCGTGTTCTATAGAAACAAATCCTCCCAGCATATTTACAAGTGCACCAGGAATGAAAAACGGAGAAATTCTTCTTGGTCCGCGCGTCTCTAAAATAACAGAGCTTTTTTCGATGGAAGGAAGTCCGCCGATTCCCGAACCTGCACTGATTCCGAATCTTTCCATATCTGTATCTTCAGAAAGTGCGGCATCTTCCATCGCTTCTTTGGCAGCTTTGAGTCCAAGGTGAATAAATCTGTCTGCTTTTTTTACTTCTTTGGGAGGCATCACCGTAGCAGGATCAAAGTCTTTAACCTCTCCCGCAATTTTTACGCTGAATTTTTCAGGGTCAAATATAGTAATAATGTCAATTCCACATTCGCCGTCACATATAGCTTTAAAAGAACTCTCTTTATCGTGACCTACTGAATTTATCATTCCCAGACCTGTAACTACCACTCTTTTCATTGAATATTCTCCATAAAATAATAAAATACTTTTAAAAATCAATAAAAAATTAACTATTAAAAATATTTGCTTTCAAAGAGATGAAAAACCTCTTTGAAAATTAAAAAACTGACTACTTGTTTTCGATATAGTTTACAACATCTTGAACAGTTTGAATTTTCTCAGCTTCATCATCAGGAATTTCGATGTCGAATTTTTCTTCAAGAGCCATTACCAATTCTACAACATCAAGGCTATCTGCACCTAAATCTTCTACGAATTTTGAATCCGGTTTTACTTCATCTGGGTTAACGCTTAACTGCTCAACTACTACTTCTTTAATATCATCTAAAAGTGCCATTATAGCTCCTGTTTTTTAAGTTTAAAATCCTGTAATTATAGCATAAATATCTTAGAGGACATTTATGCCATGTTCATTCCGCCGTTAACTTTTAAAGTTTCACCCGTAATATAACTTGCATAGTCCGAAAGTAAAAAAGCTGTTGCATTTGCCACCTCTTTTGCATCGCCGAAACGGTTCATAGGAATCTTGTCCGTAAAACTTTTTTTCACCTCATCACTCAGCACTTCTGTCATTTCCGTTGCGATAAATCCCGGTGTAATCGTGTTGTATCGTATACCGCTTGTCGCAGCTTCAATGGCAAAGCTTTTTGTCATTGCAATAACCCCGCCTTTGCTCGCTGCATAATTTGTCTGTCCGCCGTTACCTGTTTCACCTACAATAGAAGCAATATTGACAACCGAACCGAATTTTTTCTTTCGCATGACTTTCATTGATTCCCTACATCCGATAAATGCAGATGTCAGGTTGGCATTGATTACATCCATAAAATCTTGGGTTTTCATACGCAATGCCAGCTTGTCTTTTGTAATGCCTGCATTGTTAACAAGGTAAGAAAGCTCTCCGTCTGCATCAACAATCGTTTTTATTCCGTCAATAAATGCCGCCTCATCGGTTACATCAAACCCGATAACCGCCGCACTGCCGCCTTCTGCTTCGATTGCCTCTTTTACCGCATCCGCTTCTTTTGCACCGCTTCTGTAATTTACCCATACTTTCAAACCAAAACCTGCTAAAGTTTTTGCTATCTCTGCGCCGATTCCTCTACTCGCACCTGTTACTAAAACATTTTTTCCGCTAAATTTCATTATATTTTCCTTTAATTTTTTTTGTAAGACGCAAAGCCCGCACTGAAGTACGGGTTCCAAAAAATGGCATCTCCATGGAACCGGTACTTTAGTGCCGGCTATATTTAGACTAAACTCTTATCCATCTCTTTAGGAATTTCTAAATCCATGAGTTTTAAAACCGTTGGTGCTATATTGTTGAGTCCGCCTGATTTTACTTTTTCGACACCCTTGGCATCTACAAAACACCAGACTTTTCCAACCGTATGGTTTGTCAGTACATTACCTTTTTCATCTTTCATCTCTTCACAGTTTCCGTGATCACTTGTCAGCACAAAGGCATACTCTTTTTCTTTTGCTTTGGCATATATTTTTCCCAACTCCGCATCCACTGCTTCAACAGCTTTTTTTGCCGCTTCAAAATCACCGGTATGTCCTACCATGTCTCCATTGGCAAAATTAACCACTATAAAGTCATACTCTGCATCCATTGCCTTCAAAACAGCCTCGCCAACCTCTTTTGCACTCATTTGCGGTTGCATATCATATGTTTTTACGTCAGGAGAAGGAATGAGTACCCGGGTTTCATTTTCATAAGGTTCATCAATGCCGCCGTTTAAGAAAAAAGTGACATGTGCGTATTTTTCTGTTTCTGCCGTATGTAACTGTCGCAGACCTGCATTGGCAATCACTTCTGCGAGCGTATTTTTCGGCACATCTTTTCTAAACATCACAGGATAGGGAAAACTTTTGTCATATTCAGTAATGGTTGCCAGGTTGACATGTTCTACTGACCTTTGAAACTCTGTAAAATTTTCATCGGCTAGTGCCGTTACAAGTTCTCTCATTCTGTCACTTCTAAAATTTATTGTCAGTACACTGTCACCTTCTTGCATACCGTCATACCCTTCAAAAGCCGTCGGTTCTACAAATTCATCTGTTTCACCAAGAGAATAGGAGTGCCCGATATAGGCTTCGGGTGACATATCCGTTTTTGGTTCGGCATTGACTATCGCATCATATGCCCGTTTGATTCTCTCCCAGCGGTTGTCTCTGTCCATTGCATAAAAACGACCGGATATGGAAGCAATTTGTACATTTTCATTGAGATGTTTTTTTACCTCTTCAAGGTACTTCTGTGCAGAAGTAGGTGAGACATCTCTTCCATCCGTAATCAAATGAAGAAAAACCGTTTTTGAGTTTTTTGCCGCAATATCAGCCAAGCCCATAAAATGTTCTATATGCGAATGCACACCGCCATCACTCATCAGTCCAACAAGATGCAGTCTGTCAGATTTTTTAAAGAGTTCCTGTAAAGTTTCGTTTTTTTCCAAAGAACCGTCTTTGAGTGCCAGTGAAATCTTGACCAGATCCTGATACAAAACACGCCCGCTTCCTATACTCATATGTCCGACTTCAGAGTTGCCCATCTGACCTTCGGGCAGTCCGACACTCAGACCAAAAGTATCTATAAGCGAGTGAGGCACTTCACTGAAAAGTTTATCATATGTAGGTTTGTTTGCATTATAAAATGCATTGTGCTCTGTTTTTTCACAGTAACCAATGCCGTCTGTTATGACTAAAATTGCTTTTTTACTCAATTTTATTCCTATTAATAATTTTCTTGCGTGATTATACTATAATGTCACTTTTAAATTCTAAACAAGACTCAAATCAGGACACATATTTGTTATATTTTATACACCAGTTTCTCGATATTAACATTTTAGGTTATATCACTATCCGTGCAGGTATCGCTTTTTTTATTGCCTTAACGCTTACATTGTATTTGATGCCAAAATTTATACGTTGGGCCCAAAAAACATCCAGTGTGCAGCCTATTAACGAGTGGGCACCACAAAGACATCAGGAGAAAGTTTCAACGCCGACAATGGGTGGCATTGTCTTTATCGGGGCTACCATCATTGCCACACTCCTAACGGTTCGTCTTGACAATGCCTATGCTTTAGCCGGACTGCTTACCCTTGTGCTTTTTTCCTTCATAGGCTTTTGGGATGATTTTGCAAAAATCAAAAAAAATGAAAACCTTGCAGGCTTTAAAGCAAGAACAAAACTGCTGCTTCAAATCATTTCAGCCCTTGCAGTTTCGTGTTTTTTATGTTACTTTGCTGATTTTAACACCGATTTGTATGTGCCTTTTTTAAAAACACCTCTTCTTGATATGGGTGCATTTGCCGTTCTTTTATGGGTTTTGGTCATTATTTCCACTTCCAATGCAGTCAACCTGACAGACGGACTCGACGGTCTGGCAACAGTGCCTTCCATCGTTGCCCTCGCCACTTTCAGTATTATCATCTATATTATAGGCAATGTCAAAATCAGTGCTTATCTGCTCATGCCTCATTTTGAAGTCAGTGAAGTAGCTATTATTGCCAGTGCTCTTATAGGTGCACTTACAGGGTTTTTATGGTACAACTGCCATCCAGCCGAAGTTTTTATGGGGGACAGTGGTTCTTTGACAATAGGTGCTTTTTTGGGATACTTGGCAATTATCAGCAAAAGTGAAATACTTCTGCTCCTGATTGGTTCTATTTTTGTTATAGAGACACTCTCTGTCATATTACAAGTTGGCAGCTTCAAACTGCGTAAAAAACGAGTCTTTTTGATGGCACCGATTCACCACCATTTTGAAATGAAAAAATGGGCGGAAAACAAAATTATCGTCCGTTTTTGGATTATTGCCATTCTCTCAAATATTTTAGCATTGATTACACTGAAGATTAGGTAAAAACATGAAGAATATAGCCATACTTTCATCCCATAACGGTAGCGGTCTCGATGCCATTGTAGAAGCTGTCAATGCTGGAATTTTACCCTTAAACATTGCTTTGGTCATTTCCAATAATACAGATGCAAAAGTTTTGCAAAAAGCAAAAAAATACGGGATTACATGTAAGCTCATCAATGCAAAAACAGACCCGGACCCAAATAGAGCCATTTATGAGCTTCTTAAAGAATATGCCTGTGAGTTTGTGTTTCTCTCAGGCTACATGAAAAAACTTTCTCCTCTACTGACATCCGGTTTTACAATAATCAATTCACATCCCTCTTTGTTGCCAAAATATGGCGGGATGGGAATGTATGGGCGCTTTGTGCATGAAGCTGTCATAAAAAACAGAGAAACAACAAGCGGTGTCACCATTCATGAAGTCAATGAAAATTATGATGAGGGCAAAATCATTTTGCAAAAATCATTGCAGATAGAACCCGGTGAGAGTGTTGATTCTCTTGAAGCAAGAGTCAAAAGCCTGGAAAAAGAGGCGATAGTAGAAGGGCTTGCTCTGTGTTTGAAATAGCGGAGTACATAGGAATTATCGCTTTTTCCATGAGTGGTTTTTTTGTGGCAACCAGAAACAAACTTGATCTGCTCGGTGTTTTAGTCGCAACTTTTTTAACAGCGCTTGGCGGAGGCATAATGAGAGATGTCACTGTCGCAAAAATCCCTTTTACCTTTTCACACAACTATCCCGCCCTCATTGTCATTTCTGTTTTGCTTCTTTTGATTCTCTTTAAATTTCATCATCGCAACTCCATAGAAAACAGGGCTCTTTTCATTTTAAGTGACTCTATCGGCTTGGTCTCTTTCAGTATATCCGGAGCCCTGATTGCCATACAGAGCGGCTTCAATCTTACAGGCATTGTTGCTATGGCTTTTCTGACCGCAGTGGGAGGAGGTATTGCACGTGATGTGATTATCAATGAGGTGCCTTTTGTATTAAAAACAGGGTTTTACGGTACAGTTTCCATTCTTATCGCTATTATTTTGTATGCCCTGCATACCTTACATGTAACGACATATACAAATCTTGCCATTCTCTTTTTTGCCGCACTGACACTGAGACTTATTGCCTACTATGCAAAATGGTCTATTCCTTTACGATAAACCTTACATTTTTCATTAAGCTTAAATAGAGTATTATTTATCTGATTTTAAGATAAAAAGAGGGTTAAATATGAAAAAGCACTGGCATACTCTCAACGAACAGGATATACTGAAAATATTCAGCTCGGATTTAAAAGAGGGGCTTCGGGCAGATGAAGCACAAAACAGATATAAAAAATATGGTCCGAATCTTTTAAGTGTCAAAAAAACAAAATCTGCGCTTATGCGTTTTTTGAGTCAATTCAATCAGGCACTGGTCTATATCCTGCTGGCTGCTATTGTCATCAAAATATATCTGGGTGCCTATGTTGATGCCAGTGTAATTTTCGGTGTTGTTTTGCTGAATGCCATCATAGGTTTTGTTCAAGAGAACAAAGCGCTCAATGCCCTGGCCGCTTTATCAGAATCTTTGGTTACGATGAGTACCGTTGTGCGTTCGGGAAAAAAGCAACAGATTGACGCAAAAGGACTTGTTGTCGGCGATATCGTATTGCTGCAATCCGGAGACAAAGTGCCTGCCGATATGCGGATTCTCGCATCCCGTGAACTACAAATAGACGAATCTGCACTTACGGGAGAGTCTCTCCCCGTTGCAAAAACGAACACAATACTACCGCAGGAAGTTTCTCTTGCAGATCGAACCAATATGCTCTATTCCTCTACTTTTGTAACCTATGGCACGGGAGTTGGTATTGTTGTTGCCACAGGTGACGAGACTGAAATAGGTCATATTTCAAAACTACTCAATGATGCAACCGTCTTAGAAACTCCTTTAACGCGAAAAATATCCAAGTTCAGTCATCTTTTACTGATGGTCATTCTCTTTTTGGCTACCGTTACTTTTGCTGTAGGACTATGGCATGGAAATTCCTGGGAGGAGTTATTCATGGCATCTATCGCCTTGAGTGTTGCCATGATTCCAGAGGGCTTGCCTGCTGTCATGACAATCATTTTGGCCATCGGTGTCGCACGCATGGCAAAGCGAAATACCATTATTCGCCATCTGCCTGCGGTAGAAACTCTGGGAAGCACCACAATAATCTGTTCAGACAAAACAGGTACCTTGACACGCAATGAGATGACTGTCCAAGAACTCTACTGTGCAGATGAAAAGTTTACAGTAACAGGCATTGGGTACGCACCAAAGGGAGAGATACAACAAGAAAAAACTTATGATACTCACACGAATCAAGCCTTATTAGAACTCCTCAAAGCCGGGGTGCTTTGTAATGATTCTGTTTTAAAAGAGAGTAAAGAGTCATGGAACATTGAAGGAGATCCTACAGAGGGAGCCTTGCTGGTCTGTGCAAAAAAAGCTGCTATTGACACAGATGCACTCAGAAGTGATATGCCAAGAGTAGATGCCATCCCTTTCGAATCACAGTATCAATATATGGCGACACTGCATTTTGACAAAGAGTCCAACAAGTATATCATCTACATTAAAGGTTCCGTAGAGAGCATTACCCAACGATGTAGCACATTTTTAAATACAAATGCCAAGCCTGTTCCTCTCAATAAAAGTGAGATTTTCATGCAGGTCGAGGCTATGGCAGAAAAGGGGCTTAGAGTCTTGGCTTTTGCCAGACTCATCATAGAGCGGGCAGTAACACTTGAGCATGAAAACATCTCTCAAAATTTAGAATTTTTAGGACTCCAGGGCATGATGGACCCTCCAAGAGAAGAGGCAATAGTTTCGATAAAAGCATGTAAAACAGCAGGTATCAATGTAAAAATGATTACCGGAGATCATGCCTTAACAGCTACAGCAATTGCCCGACAAATGGGACTGATAGATGCTGAACAAAATAAAAAAAGTGCCGTCATTACAGGGAGCGAACTCACATATTTAACAGATGAAGAGATGCTTACATCCTCTAAGAATGCTTCTGTTTTTGCCAGAGTCACACCGGAACAAAAACTCCGTATTGTCGAAGCATTGCAAAAAAACAATGAAATTATTGCAATGACAGGAGATGGTGTCAATGATGCCCCGGCACTTCGCAGAGCTGATATAGGTATTGCTATGGGCATTACAGGGACAGAAGTAGCCAAAGAAGCTGCGGACATGGTACTGACTGATGATAATTTTGCCTCTATTGAAGCAGCCGTTGAAGAGGGACGAGCTGTTCTAGAAAATATTATAAAGTTTATTGGTTTTATTTTGGCTACAAACCTTGGAGAGGGGCTTGTCATTATGGTCGCTATTTTAGCTAATGTTACACTGCCTATTCTTCCTGTTCAGGCATTATGGATCAATATGACAGCTGCGGTTTTTCTTGGACTGGCCCTGGCATTTGAGCCGCAGGAGCCCGGCTTGATGCAAAAACCACCGCATGCACCTTCTGCCCCGATATTAAGAAAAGAGATGCTCATTCGTATTTTTCTGGTTGGCATCATGCTGCTTGGGGGCTCTTTCGGCTTGTTCGAACTCTCCCTTACACATGGAGCCAGTCTGGAAGAAGCCCGTACTGTAGCGGTCAATATTTTTGCAGTGGGAGAGTCTTTTTATCTGCTTGATTCCCGTTCGCTTCGTTTTTCTGCATTTAGACTGGGGCTCTTTAAGAACCCCTGGATTTGGATAGGCATCTTTTGTATGATAAGTGCCTCTGTTGCACTGACATACTTGCCTGTTATGAACAAAATGTTTCATACTGCACCAATCAGTTTGAATGATTGGGGCAGTATATTTGCAGTCGGTGTACTGATTTATGTTATAGTTTCGATTGAAAAAACAATCCGACAACTTAGATCTAACACAAATAAGGAAAAAAACAAATATGACAAATGAAGAAATTTTTAGCAATGTTTTTAAGCAACTCAAAAATATTGCATCAGAAGATAAAAAAAATATTTTTTATCTTCTCTATTACTCTGTTATTGAAGCAATTCTACTCCTTGTCAGTCCACTAACCTCAGCATTTATTATCAATAGTGTATTGGCACATGCTTCTATTTCTATTACTGTCTTAAGTATTGTTGTCATTGTTATTTTTTCACTTATTGCTATTTTGCAGGTCATAAAAGAGTACATAATAGAAAAATTTGAACAGAAAATATTTGTAAAAAATGCCATTAAAGTCTCTGAGCTTTCAATGAGTAACAAACAAAATCTTCAAAATAGAGATAAAATTGACAAATATATGAACTACTTTTTTGATGTTGTACATATACAAAAACTTTTTCCAATTTTACTTTTAAATGGTTCTAGCCTAATCATTAAAGTTATCATTAGCTTACTTTTACTGCTTTTGTTTGATATTTCATTTTTTGTAATGGGAGTGGTATTTATACTCATATTTGTTGTTATAGTTCTATTTTTAGGAAGGAAAAGTCCAAAAAGTGCAGTTGCAAGATCAGATGCAAAACACAATGCCATATATTTTTTACAAAATATTCCCTTTTTAAATGATACAAAAGAGAGCGTAATATCTAAACTGGATGAATACTTGACAATATATGTTTCAAAAAGACAACAAATGTTCAAAATAATCATTAAACAGGTTGCACTTACTTTTGCTACGGAAGGATTTATTCTGGCATCGTTTTTCATTTTAGGAGGTTACCTTGTTTTTGAAGGTATTGTTCCTATTGGAGAGTTTGTTGCTGCAGAGATTCTTATTATCTCTGTTGTTGGAGCCTTAAAAGAGTTTATTGAAAAAATAGATTATATCTATGATATGATTGAAGGATTTTATAAAATTGACAAACTTTCCAAAGTCTTTGAAGGTGAAGAAAAATGAAAAAATATAAATCATTAGAACTTGCCGAGCCACACAAGTTTATAAAACACTGGATGCTTATCACTTTTTCTATCATATCAATTTTCATAATTTTACTTTTTTTGCCATGGCAACAAACTGTATTTGGCATAGGTAAAGTAATCGCATTAGACCCAACTGAACGAGAATATGATATCGTTGCAACTGTTGATGGAGTAATAGAAAAATTTTATGTACAAGAGAACCAAGAAGTAAAAAAAGGGGATCTTCTTTTCTCAATGCGAGATTTAGATAAAGATTACAAACAAAGACTCCAAAGTATTCAACAACAGACAAAAAACCAGATAAGCAATCTTACAATTAAACTTGAAAACTTACAAAATAATCTTAGTAACCAAAAAGAAAATCTTGAAAACAAAATGAAAGCTTTTAGCACAAAAATATTACAACAGCAGAATAAAATTCTTGCTCTACAAGAGAAAAAAATTGCACTTATCAACCAAAAAAAAATTGCATATATCAATTTTAAAAGAACACAAAAACTTTTTCAAGATGGTATAGAGTCAAAACGGGCATTAGAGGTACAAAACAATACCTACATAGCAACAAAAGCAGAACTTTCAATCATCAATACAAAAATAGAAAATGCTCAAAAAGAGATATCAGTTCTTCAAAATGAGAAAGATGCAGTTTTCAATACACTGACGCAAAAAATAAATACCATAAAGAACAAATTACTAGAAACACAAAACAGTATAAATGCACTGAAAAAAAATCTGCAAAATGACAATGTCAATCTTTTACGTTATGAAAACAAGGATATTAGAGCCAAATCAGATGGCTATGTAGTAAGAATTTACCAAAATGATACAAACAAACTACTCAAAAAAGGAGATAAAATTCTCTTTTTTGTTCCGAAAGTAACAACAAGAGCCATTCGTCTTGAAGTCTCTAACTTTAACATGCCACTCATTAAAAAAGGGCTCGAAGCCCGTATAATATTTTATGGATGGCCCGCTTTACAGATTTCAGGGTGGCCAAAAATCTCTCACGGGACATACGCAGGAAAAATTGCAACAACAGAACAAACAGCATATGATCAAAATAACTACTATGCACTGCTTGTAGAAAATGAAAAAGACAGTAAGTGGCCTCCATCACAACTTTTAAGAAATGGAACACAGGCAAAAATATGGGTGCGTCTCTCAACAGTTCCAATATGGTACGAAATATGGAGACTCATATCGGCACAACCACCAAAAATGGTACATATAAAAATAGATGAATCGAGTTTTTAAATGCGAATAAGAGGCTTCCTTGTCATTCTTTTAAGTAGTTACAGTTTTGCACAAGAAGTATTTGTGCAAAAAGATATCATTAAATATTTTAATGAGAAAAACCCTTTTTACTATGAAAAAGTTGGTGATATTTATATTAAAGAGTACAATGAAATTTTCTATCAAGGTGCTTTTGATATAAAGCTTGATGCAAGATATGAAAAAAAAGAGTACCCGCTCTCTTTGGCAGAGTTTACAAAAGCAGGACTTAAACAATCTCTTGGAAACGGAGTAGAGTTTTCAGCAGCATACAGACAAGCAACAGGAACACAAGAATACAACAATATAAAAACATCCAAAGATGGGGAAGGCATTATCAATCTACATCTTCCAATTTTTAACATTCTCAACAGTATCAGTAAAAATCGAAAAAATCTCTCTCTCGCAGAACAAAAAACAAAAATAACCAGATTACAATCACAAGAGAAAATAATTAAATTTTATCTTGATGTATCAAAGCTTTATTATAAGCTTTTGCTTCAAAAAGAACTGCTTCAAGCAAATAAAGAGCTTTTAGACAAAGCATATATTAATTTTGAATTTATTCAAAAAAGTATTCAAACCGGAAAGTTGCCACAAATAGCATTAGTAGAAATAGAAAGTGAAATTATCAATAGAAAACAGAGAGTTGCACTTACCAATATAGAGTTTCAGAAAAATTTTTACTCTTTCTTACAATATCTCAATATAAATAAAAAAGATTTTAATAAAAGTTATACACTTCCAGAACTGCCAAAACAAAGCTCTATAGAGTTAGCCCAAGACAAAGCAATGCAAATAGCTTTTTCAAATAGCTTACTTTTAAAGTCATTACATGTAAAGAAAAAAGAGATAACAATTAAGCAAAAATATAATCAAGTCAAAAAGTATCCAAAATTAGACGTCAATCTATATGGTGTCTATGACTTGAAATACAAAGAGGGCTATAAGGCAACTTTTGATTTCAATCTCCCTTTGCAAAGAAGTTCCTATAAGGGGCTAAAAGGCGTTTACACAAAAGAGATGCTTTTAATACAAAATAAAATAGCACTCCAAAAGAGCAAAATAAAAACTGCCATCATCACAGTGATGCAGGAGATAAAAACAAAAAAAGAGGTTATACGTCTTGCAAAAAAAGAGGTCACCCTGAAACAAAAAGTTGAAGATGCCCAAAGAAGGCGCTATAAACTTGGTATAGGAAACCTGCTTACACTGAATCAAAGAGAAATTATCACACTGCAGGCAAAACAAAAACTTCTTAACGAATACTATAAACTTATAGAAAAAGAGTTAGAATTAAGATATATTCTCAGGGAACCGCTATAAATCTTTTTAAAAAATCAGAAAAAGAGTGTACAATACTATAATAAGTGCCTGGCAAGGGGGTCAGTATGAAATATATTCTATTGAAAAGAGTGTTTTTATTTCTTGTTATCTGGATAATTCTGACAGAAGGAAATCCTGCTTCGTTTTGGATTGGTATTCCTGCTGTCTTACTGTCTGCTTTCATCAGTCTTGTGCTTCTTCCCCCTGTTTTTTGGAACTTCACTGCACTGCTGAGGTTTATTCCGTTTTATCTCATCCGCTCTCTTCTTGGAGGCGTGGATGTAATGCTGCGTGTTTTCCATCCCGATCTTCCCATAAATCCTGGTTTGGTAGAGTATAAGTTACACATTCGCAAGCCAATAGAACAGGATATGATCGTCAATGTACTCAACCTGCTTCCGGGTACACTTTCAGTAGACATTGAAAATGATCTGCTGTTGATTCATGTACTGGATATCGGAAAAAATATCAAAAAAGAGCTTGCATTGATTGAAGAGTATATCCATAATATATTTTCTAAAAAAACAGCGACTCAAGGAAGTGTCCATGAAACGATTTAAAAACATACTCTGCATGATTGAAAATGCGCAGGAAAGTCAGAATATTTTGCAACGGGCCTCTAAACTGGCACAGGACAACCAGGCGAACCTCACCGTTGCAAGTGTTCTTCCGAATGCCCAGTCCGGTTTTCCCTTTGCAAAAAAAGAGAAACAAAAAGAGCTTGAAGAGATGACACGCGCTTTTTCAGATCAATGTAATATTGCAATTAAAATATTTTTCGGAACGCCTTATTATGAAATAATTTACAATGTTTTGCAAAATAATTATGATTTGGTTATCAAGATGCCAGAAGATGCAAGCTGGATGCACAGACTGTTTGGAAGCAATGATATGCATCTTTTGCAAAAATGTCCCTGTCCGGTCTGGTTTATCAAAAAAGAGAGTTCTCCCTCTTTTAACAATATCCTGGCTGCAGTCGATGTAGGTACCAACAGTGAAACAAAAGAAAATGCGGATGTCCAGGAGAAGCTAAACCATCAGATTCTTCAAATGGCAAGTTCTCTTGCTGTCAGTGAGTTGGCCCAACTGCACATCCTGCATGTATGGGATGCTCCAGAAGCAGCGCTTATGCAGGGTGCCTTTGTAAATATGCCCGATTCTGAGGTTATTGCGTATGTGGAAGAGATGCAAAACACACATCATGCAAAACTAAAAGCACTCCTGCATGATGCAGCACAAAAACAGGTTGGCGATATGCTGGAGTTTTTACAGCCAAATATCCATCTCGTACGAGGCCAGGCAAATAAAATCATTCCCCGGTTCGTTCAAAAACTACAAATTGATTTGATTGTCATGGGTACTGTTGCGCGAACCGGTTTGGCAGGAGTGATTATGGGAAATACGGCGGAAGATATACTCAACCAGATAGACTGTTCTGTTCTTGCAGTCAAACCTCCCGGATTTAGAACTCCGATAACATTATAGGGACATGCAATGATGAATATTCTTTATATAACGCTTGTCATTTTTTTATTTTTAAACCTGATTGCAGGAATATGGCGTCTTGTATATGGTCCGACGAATGAAGACCGTATTTTGGCATCACAGTTATTCGGGACGATTACCGTTATCATACTCCTTTTGCTTGCCCAGATCAATGAAAATGCCGCTTTGCGTAATGTGGCCTTGCTCTTTGCCTCACTCGCAGCTGTCACGGCAATAGCCTTTGTCCAAAGCAGCAGTAAGAACAAAGACACCAGGAGTGAAAATGACTGATCTTGTTTCTGTAGTGTTTCTTTTGCTTGGAGCAGTTTTCTTTTTAGCAGGAACAGTCGGTCTTTTGCGACTGCCTGATGTCTACACTCGCCTGCATGCTTTAACCAAAGCGGATAATATTGGTGTTGGTTTCATTGTGACGGCACTCTGTTTTCAGGCAGATTCACTCTTTGCGGCAGGGAAGCTGCTGCTTATCTGGTTTTTGGTTTTTTTGGCAGGAGCAGGTGTCTCCCATTTAATAGCAAAAAATGCCTTTCGCAATGGAATAAAAATATGGAAACGCTGACACTCATGAAATTGGTGTTCGATACTTTGCTTGCAGGTGCCATACTCTTCATTGCCTACAAAACACTTACATGTAAAGACCTGTTTCAGGCCATTGTTTTTTTTATTGTTTTTGGCTTATTGATATCTGTCGCATGGGGACGCTTAGGTGCCTATGATGTGGCTATGGCTGAAGTGGTTATCGGTGCCGGGCTTACAGGAGCTTTGCTGCTGAGTGCTCTGGTCAAACTCAAAAAAATGCATATATACTAAAACAAGGAGCGTATAGATGATGATCCGTTTTGTTACTCTCATTTTGACACTGCTTCTTTTTACAGGACTGGCCTACTCGGTTCTTTCTATGTCCCACCCTGCACAAGGGCTTGCCCGGACAGTGCATCTGCAGATACAAAACAGTGGAGTTTCCAATCCTGTGACAGCAGTACTTATGAACTTTCGTGCCTATGATACCCTGCTGGAAATGTCTGTTTTGTTTATCTCTCTTGTGAGTGTTTACTCATTAAGTCATTCAAAAAGAGGAGCAAAATCTCTTTTGCACAGTCCGGTACTCAAAAGGCTGGGAGGCATTCTAGTGCCCATACTGCTCTTGCTTGCTGCCTACCTCTTATGGGTAGGCGCACATGCTCCAGGAGGTGCTTTTCAGGCGGGTTCTGTTATAAGTGCTACTGGAATTTTAATTTTTTTAAGCGGATGGAAGTTTAATTTGTCTGTGAAACATTTCTTTGTGCGACTTCTTATAGCGATAAGTTTACTTGTTTTTTTTCTGATCTCGGCAGGAACCCTCCTGCTCTCTCATACGCTTCTTGAGTTTTCCCCAACGCAGGCTTCTGTTTTTATTTTTCTTCTTGAAGCGGCTGCAACAGTTTCGATAGGCGTCACACTTTTTAATCTCTTTGTTGCTGTTTTCTCCCATTCAAAGGATGAAAATTGAATACCTTGCTTTTGTATCCGCTTACCGGAATTGGACTTTTTTGCATAGGTTTGTATGCACTCATTTTACAGCCGCATCTTCTACGAAAGCTTCTGGCAATAAATATCATGGGAAGCGGCGTTTTTCTTCTCCTTGTTTCTCTTTCTCTGCCCGGTATATCCGTACAACAGGACCCTGTGCCGCAGGCCATGGTCATCACAGGAATAGTAGTTGCCATCTCAGCAACAGCCCTGGCCCTGGTTTTTATGATAAAAATTGCAGCAAAAACAGGCAAAGCAGAACTCTCAAACCTGGAAAAAGAATAATGGAGGTTTTTTTAATTTTATTGCCGATTTTTGGAGGAGTGCTCTCTTTTCTTGTACCAAAATTCAACCAGACAATTGCCATCACAACACTTCTTCTTACCCTTTTTATTGTCGTTGGTGTTGCTGTAAAACTGCTTGAAAGCGGTGCCTATTATCATCTTGTCGGCGGTTGGGGTGCGCCTTTGGGTATCAACCTCTACATAGATGGTCTGAGCCTTGTTATGCTGGGGCTTACTGCCCTGATTGGTTTGGGAGCCGGTATCTATGCAAAAAAATATTTCACACACAGACAATCTCTCTGGTTTTGGCCGCTATGGCTGTTTTTGATAACCGGGCTCAATGCTCTTTTTTTATCACAGGATATCTTTAATTTTTATGTGACTTTGGAACTTATAGGTCTGGCATCTGCTTCTTTGACTGCTTTGAGCAATACCAAAGAAGCACTCATCGGAGCTATGCGGTATCTATTGGTAACACTTTTGGGTTCGCTTGCTTATCTTTTGGGAGTTGCCCTGCTCTATCATGGTTTTGGGAGTGTCGATATGGCTCTGCTTGCAACAAAAATAAAATCTGTTCCTGTTGCCTGGGCTGCCATGGGTCTCATGAGCGCCGGCTTGCTTTTAAAAAGTGCTCTTTTCCCTTTGCATTTTTGGCTTCCGCCTGCACATGCAAGTGCCCCGGCTCCCATCAGTGCAATTTTGTCGGCACTTATCATTAAAGCTTCCATATATATACAGCTGCGTTTATGGCTATCTCTTTTCCTTCCTCTGAACAGTTTTTATTTTGAAATATTCTTTGCCTTGCTTGGGTCTGTGGCTGTTGTGTGGGGCTCTGTTTCGGCACTTGTTCAAACTCGGCTCAAACTGCTCATAGCCTACTCCACTGTAGCCCAGGTAGGCTATCTTTTTATTGCTTTTTCTCTTGCTTTGGGAGGGATGTCCATAGCATGGAGTGCACTCATATATCTCATGCTCTCACACGCACTGGCAAAAAGTGCCTTGTTCCTTGTAGCGGGAAATCTGTTGCATTTTCACGGGCATGACCGTATCATTGATCTTGATCGCATTGCACAGAGACTTCCTTTAAGCACGGCTGCTTTTGCTCTGGCAGGGGTAAGTATCATCGGCTTACCACTCAGCGGTGGTTTTATAGGCAAATGGTTTCTGCTCGAAGCATCTATTGCAAACAATAACTGGGGCATCACCCTGGTCATTCTTCTGGGCGGATTATTGGCTGCAGGATATATTTTCAAGGTTTTAGGATTTACATTTACAAAAGCCGCTGTAGCACAGGAAACAAAGCAGATTCCTCTCTCTATGGAGATTGTGCCTTTATTTTTTGCAGTCATGGCAATTTTACTGGGATTTTTTGCAACACCTCTGCTTGCACTGATACATATCGGCAATCCCTTTGGCATTATAGGAGCAGCTCCATGAGTTTAAACACCTATATACCGCTTTTTGTGGTACTGAGCTCTTTTTTACCTGCACTCATAATCTTTAGACTTTCAGAAAAACAGCGTACTCTGCGTACACTTTTGAATCTTTTGGGAATTTGCATAACACTTGTCTTAGTCCTATGGATGTTTGTCGGAGTCTATTATGGTCAATCTTATGAAATACGCCTGCCTCTGATTCAAAACCTTGATATCAGCCTGCGTGCCGGACCTTTTGCGCTTTTCTTCACAGGGCTTTCAAGTGTTTTATGGTTTATCACCACTGTCTATGCAATCGGTTACCTTGAGGGTTCAGCTCACAGCAGCCGTTTCTTCGGGTTTTTCAATCTCTGTATTACCGCTACTATCGGTATAGCTTTATCTGGAAACCTCATCACCTTTTTGCTTTTTTACGAGATTCTGACACTCTCGGCCTATCCTCTTATAATTCACAGAGGGACAGAAGAGTCGCGTCTTGCAGGTGCCGTCTATCTTGTATACACCCTCATAGGCGGCGCCTTATTGCTTTTAGGAACAGTATGGCTTTACACCCTGAGCGACACACTTGAATTTACACCAAAAGGCTTTGTTTCCACACTCACGCAGGAACACTCCTTTGCTCTTGTCTTTATTTTCATCCTTTTGATTGCAGGATTTGGTGTCAAAGCGGCACTCTTTCCTCTTCACGGATGGCTGCCAAAAGCAATGGTGGCGCCGGCACCGGTCAGTGCTCTTTTACACGCAGTTGCTGTGGTTAAAGCAGGAGCATTTGGAATTGTACGCGTTGTATACGAGGTATACGGTCTTGAAACAGCGGCATTTCTTGGTCTGACAACCCCTCTTGCTGTTATAGCTTCGTTCACAATTATATACGGTTCACTCAGAGCACTTTTTCAAGATAACCTCAAACGAAGACTGGCTTATTCTACAATAAGCCAGGTCTCATATATTATTCTGGGTATTGCGCTTGTAGGTCCTGTAGCCACTACAGGAGGCGTTATCCATTTAGTCCATCAGGGTGTCATGAAAATCACACTCTTTTTTGGAGCAGGAAATTTTGCAGAAACACTTGGTGTGCATCATATCAGTCAGATGAACGGTATCGCAAAGCGTATGCCCTGGACTATGGTCTCTTTTACTGTCGGCGCACTCGGTATGATTGGCATACCTCCTATTGCGGGGTTTGTCACAAAATGGTACCTTGGGCTTGGAGCCTTGGAGTGCGGACAGGAATGGGTCATATTCATACTTGCCGGCAGCAGTCTTTTAAATGCCGGATACTTTTTGCCTATTCTCTACCGGGCATGGTTTTTGGCACCTCCGGAGTCCTGGCCGGATGAACATAATTTTCCAAAGGCAGAAACAAAGCTCAGTCTCTTATGGCCACCGCTCATTACAGCATTTTTTTCTCTTTGTTTTGGTCTCTTTGCCGCCTCACCATGGAGCCCTTTGGCATGGGTGCATCTCATTACACAGCGGGAGTTCTTTTAAAATGTATGAAAAATTTGTGGAGAGTTTGCTCCTGTTTGGTGTACTCTGGCCTTTGATGTCAGTACCTGTACTTGCTGTTAAAAAAATCCGTGCCGTAGTTTTGTCTCTGGTCCCATGGGCAGCACTTCCCGCACTTTTAGCTGCTTTGTTTGTCTCCCCTGACACATTTCATTTGGAATTTCCGTGGCTGATACTGGGGGTTCAGATCGGACTCGACACTACAGGTTCACTCTTCTTACTTGGAAGTTCGCTCCTTTGGCTTGTTGCCGCTCTTTATACAAAAGCCTATTTCCCAGAAGAAAAAAAACAGGTCTCTTTTTATAGTTTTTTTCTGCTGACAATGGCAGGAAATTTTGGGCTTATTGTATCACAGGATATTTTCAGTTTTTATCTTTTTTTCACGCTCATGAGCCTTGCCTCTTATGGTCTTGTTGTTTTCAACAGAGACAACAAAGCCTTTCACGCAGGCTTGGTTTATATAGTTTTGGTTGTGATCGGAGAGGTGATGCTCTTTGTTGCTTTTTTATTACTGGCACAGATATCTGATGCCACTTCATTTGAAGCATTGCGTAGCGGACTAACAAACACTCCGGATAAAAACTTCATCATCTTTTTACTTTTTATTGCTTTTGGCATAAAAGCAGGTGTCATCGGCTTACATGTATGGTTACCGCTTGCCCATCCCGTTGCACCTACTCCCGCAAGTGCAGTTCTTTCCGGTGCAATGATAAATGCCGGCCTTCTGGGATGGCTGCGTTTTCTTCCTTTAGGTGAAATCTTCTCCGTAAACTGGGCGCTGAGTTTTATAGTATTGGGAATTGCAGCTCAATTTTACGGTGTCATTGCAGGAGTGACACAGCGTAATCCAAAAACGCTCTTGGCCTACTCCAGTATCAGTCAAATGGGCATCATGACAATGCTTACAGGGTTTGGGTTCTATCTGCCTCAATACTGGGAGAGTATTGTAGTCGGCATCACCTTTTTTGCGTTGCATCACGGACTAAACAAAGGAGCCCTGTTTTTGGGTGTCGGTATGCTTGGAGACACAAATAGACAACAGAGATACGCTCTCTGGTTTGGACTGCTCATCCCTGCACTTGCATTAGCAGCTTTTCCCTACAGCAGTGGTATGGTAGCCAAATATTTGGTAAAAGATTATATAAATTATTTTCCAACACCATGGAGTACACTGCTTGGGATGCTTCTTTTTGTTGGGACTCTCGGTACGACACTGCTTATGATAAGATTGCTCTATTTGGTCCGACCTTCTTCGACTCCTTTTGGAGTAAAAGCAAATGTTCCTCTGCTGTGGCCGTGGGTGTTGCTTTTGGGGATTATTCTTACTTTGCCGTTTATACTGGAAGCTTCTTTGGAGCTTATATACAAACTCAGTCCACTGCCTTTTCTTTATCCTCTGCTTGTCGCTATTGTCATAACTTTTGTTATCGGCAAAACAAAAAAAATCAAAAATATACAACCTATACCAGCAGGAGATATAATCATTTACTATGAAAGAATTCTTTTTTATATAATAAAATATGGCAAAAAACTCAATCTTGTTTTGCACTGTTACAGATACTTTGGCTTTAGGACAAGGCATTTCATCACAAAACTCTCAAATACCATAACAGCCTGGATACAATAAATCACTCTGCTGTTTACAAATGAACAAAAAAATTTGATATAATAAGACATTACTTTTAAAATAAGTAACAAATATGGGGCTGACCTGGTTTCGACGGGATCTGGTGGCTCCCAACTGCATGTCGGACTGAGCATTCCGTTAGACGGCTCACAATTGCTTAAACGCAAACAATACAAATTATCGCCCAGCTTTAGCAGTAGCTTAAGTTTTAACCCCTCGTAAGAGGCGGGCTGCTTCACCTGTGGATTCTAAATAAGCAGGGCTCGAAGTATAACCTTTCATTTAGATATATCTTGAGTACGCTTCAGCTCAAGACGAATCTATGAGGCTGGTCTTGCGTAGCTTTGCAGGTTGTGTGAAGCAAGACGAGATTAAACAACCTTTCTAAGCATGTAGACGTTGGGAGTAGCCAGGTTTCGGACTGCGGTTCGATTCCGCACAGCTCCACCAAGTAACAATTTAATCCCATCTAATAAACTCCATAAAACCCCCTAAAATACGAACTTTAAACTACTTCTTTAGTCTAACTTAATCTAATGTGTAGTATAGTTATCTCAACTTTTTAGGGGCTGATTAGGGGGCTTAATACAAAATAGCCAATTAATACAAAATCAATAAGCCCCTAAAATACAAAAAAGGGCTTATTCATTTAGCCCCCATAATACTTAAAGGTTACCTATGGCACGAACTATAACACCACTTACAGCTACACAGATTAAACAAGCGAAACCCAAAGAAAAAGATTATAAGCTTAGTGACGGTGGGGGCTTATATCTTTTAGTGACAAAAGCAGGTGGCAAACACTGGAAGCTAAAATATAAGTTTGAAAATAAAGAGAATAAAATATCTTTAGGGGCTTATCCTGAAATAACATTATCGACAGCCAGAGAGTTAAGAGAAAAACATAAAACAGACATAGCAAACGGTATCAATCCAAACGAACTAAAAAAAGAAAAGAAAGAGCTACAAAAGCAAGAAGCAATTAAAAACCTAAACACTTTTGAAAACATAGCCTTAGAACGCTTAGAAAAACAGAAAGATACATTTAGCGAAGCTCACTACAAAAGAACTATAAACGCATTTAAAAATGACTGTTTTAAATACATAGGAAATAAAAACATAGATGATGTTGTAGCAAAAGACATCATAAACATAATGCAGATTATGAATAAGCGAGGCGTGAATGATAGTGCGAGAAAACTTTTTTATGCAATTAGTAAAACCTTTAAGTGGGCAGTAGCAAACGCAAAGGCTGAAAGAAACCCATGTGCTGATGTTTTACTGGAAGAAATATTAGGGAAAAAAACAAAACAGCATTACCCGACCATTACAGATGATACAGGCATAAAAAACTTACTCATAAGTATAAAAGAGTACGGGGGCGAACTCTCTACCAAATACGCCCTTTTGATGTTAGCCTATACTTTTGTAAGACCAAGTAACGCACGATTAGCATTATGGAGTGAAATAGACCTCAACGCTAAGCAGTGGGTAATCCCAGCTAAAAAGATGAAAACAAAAGATGAGTTTATTATACCCCTAAGTAACACCATCATAGAACTTATAGAAGAAATACAGCTTTACAGTGGCGACAGTCCTTACTTATTCCCAAGCACAAAAAGCAAAACCACGCCGTTAAGTGATGGGGCATTATTAGGAGCTATTAGGCGAATGGGCTACACTAAAGAGGAATTTACACCGCACGGGTTTAGGGCTATGTTTAGCACAATAGCACACGAAAAAAGCCCTTTTAAATATGATGTAATCGAAACACAGTTAGCCCACAGTGTAGGCAACAGCGTAAGCCAAGCATATAACCGTGCAAAATATCTTAATGAGCGGGTGGAGCTTATGCAGTGGTGGAGTGATTATCTTGATGATTTGCAAAGGTAGAGGGGGCGATTAATCCCCTCTATTTTATTGCTAGTATAGCTTTGTTAAGTAGCCAATGACTAACAATAAAATGAGTATTTTGATAAGCAAAACATACTCCTTTTTTTCAACACTCCCACCCAACACTTCCCACGAAATGCCAAAAAAAAGGCAAAAAAAAAGCCCGACCTCAAAAAGAAGCCGAGCTTTTACAGTGCCGTTACCTGATAATCAGTCAAGTAAAGGAAGTAAGTTTTGCTTATCGAGTGCAATTATAACACAAAAAGAGTTAATCTCAAAAAATTAATAATCTAAAGAAGTATGACATAATGCAATGTATATCTTTTTTTTATGAATGTTTGAATATGATGGTGTAATCTAATAGAACGGAGTATAAATTTTATGGATAATTATTTTTCATATGATTTGAAAAGCAAGGTGTATCAATTATTTGGGGTTTCTTTGTCATTAGTTGAAAGCATAAGAATTATAAAAACTATTAAGAAAGTTGTAAATTATGACAGTGAAACATTAGAGTTATATTCATTTAATGTTGAAGATATGTTTTACTCAATAGAATTAGAAGATTATATTTACAATGAATTGCTTTGTATTGAAGATTTAGAGTATAACTATGAGAATATAAAAGAAATTATTTTAGCTATTAAATTGCATACAGATTACAAAATAGATGAAATTAAAAAGTATTTTGAAGAATTATTTATTGAAATAGAACAAAATAAAAAAGAATATGAATTACAATGCGAACTTGATAATCATTTAGAACTTGAAAAGCTTTTATCTTTGCAATATTGTGCAAAAGATATTCAGATATTTTTTAATGATGAGTGCAAAGAACTTATAGTTAGATATGAAATACAAAGTTATAAAAAAATAAAAAATGTATATGAAAAAGTTGGAGTTGAAATCATAGAAGAAAATTATCATGACTTAAAGGAACGATTGATTGAATATGAATTGCAAACAGTTAAAGATAATATACAATTAGAATTAAATAATATAACCAAAGATTACAATGATTACGGAACTGATGAAGAATTATCGCAAGATGAAAAGATTGACGCACTTTATAATACCTATGAAAATATCTCGGAAGCAACTACAAAAGTAATTACACGTTCTGGTAAAATAAAGATTTTACATAAAAGTATTTTACATCATTTGAATGATTGTATCTATAAACTTCAAAATGACATATTAGGAGCAGGTAGGTATAAAACTGAACTTTTAAACATGATGAAAAAAGAAGGACTTAATCAAATAGCAAAAAATGACAAAGGACAATATCATTATGTAAATCTCTTTAAAATATTAGTCAACTATTATGACTTATTAAGAGAGTATAAAGCTATTGTTAATGAATTAAAATGGTTAGACGACGGTATAACCGCAGGATATGAAAGAGAAGATAAGTTAGCATATAATAAGGCAATATGGTATAAATTTTATAAGGTAGCAAAAGAAAAGTATAAACAAGGGCATTTGTATAGTGTCTATTTCTCTTTTGTTTATAATACTAAAAAAATATCTTTTTCATTTCTTAAAAAAGCTTTTAGAACTCAAAATACACAATACAAAACTTTAAATATCTTTCAACTTCCTATTAGCACAATTTAAAAAAATAAGTACGGTTTTAGATTTATTTCTAAACATCACTTAAAAAAAACAATTCTCTTATAATTCCCTCATGTAAGATGAACTCTATTAAATTCACATAGAGTATTCAAAAAATATTTAGCTAATAATCTTACCAACAAAATATAATCGATTATGTTTCATTATTTGGAGCATTAAAAATGAAAGAAACAATACAAACACAAAAGAAATACATACGAGCTAAAGAGGTAGCAAGTATCTACGGAATAGGCTTATCCACTGTATGGCTATATGCTAAAAATGGTAGATTAACGCCTAAAAAGATTAGCGAGAGGGTTACGGTTTTTTCTGTTGCAGAACTTGAAGAACTTTTTAATAGTGATGAGGTGGCATCATGAAAAAGTATGACCTCTTAACAATACAAGGCAAAGATTTAGTTATTGACATTTCACAGTTACTTAGCGATGAGGTGCTTTATATAAACGCTACACATTTAGCCAAGCAGTTTGGAAAGGATAAGTACCAGTTACGAGATTTTTTAAACTCAAAGAGCTTTTTAGAATACAAAGAAGCAGTTTTTAAAGTGAGAAAAAACCACCACTTTAAAACTGATGATAAAGGCTTAAAATATTCCATAAAAGGAAAATATGGAGGCACTTATATTCATAGTGATTTGGCTATTGTTTTTATGCGGTGGCTAAGCCCTGAATTTGCAGTTAAATGCGATATGTATATAAAGGAAAAAATACAAACAATTCACAATGAAAAGCTTATAATTGAAGCAACAGCCAAAGCCAATAGGCTAAACAGTGAATGGATACAAACAAGAGCAGAGGCAAAAGCTACACGCAAAGAGTTAAGCGAGGCTATAAAAGCGTTTTGTGAGTATGCACAGACGCAAAGAGCTACACCCTACAAAAAAGGCAAATGCCCCTATTATATAAAGCTCACGCAGTTGGTTTATAAATCATTAGGAATTATCAAGCCAAAAGGTACACAAAGCCCCCGTGATGTTTTTAACGGTGCAATGATGGAGAGTATCGAAACGCTTGAAGATTTTCTTATAAAGCTACTCTATGACTTTATTAAGCGTGAAGTTGAGTATCACGAAGCCTTTAAGCTCACTAAAGAGATGATACAGCACGAAGCAATGCTTTTAACTGATGAGGTGGCATAGATGGCAAAGAAAAAATTATCACACACAGCTAAGATACTTCAAAAGTTTTTAGCAGGAGAAACGGTTATAAGCAGTGATGTTTTTGCAAGTAATACCAATCAGTATTTCGGACAGATAAAAGACCAAGGCATAGAGCTTATAGAGTGGAACGACCCGACAGAGGGCAGACACTTAAAGCGTAGGCTAAATATGAGTGATGAGAATGCAGAGAGAGCTAAAAAGTACCTCAACCGATTAGCTGGTAAAATCAATGCAGTGGGGAATAAGTCTTAGAATAGTATCTGATTTTGATAGTGAGTTATGGGGTTTACCACCACCGAGTAGGATACGGTGGCTTAGTCGTACAGATGGTACAAAAATCTTAAATGTATTATACCATTTTCAACACCCACCGCAAAGCTGGAGAGAGTGGCAACGCATAGCCTCTATTAAGGTGCAGATACAAGAGCGAGCACCTAAAGTCATATTTGATGAGTACGAGCCTTTAGAGGGTATAGAGAGGGTTTATACTGTTTCAAGTTTAGGGAAGCATTTTAACAAGTTTATCAAGTTTCATAAGCCTTTATATCCAAGTGATAAAAAAGAGTTTATGCGGTCATTAACTTTATATTGTCAAAGATTACATTACGAGGGGCAGTTACATGTTGAAGCAGTTATTGCTATTGCATTTCACTTCAATTCTAAGGGTGGGTTCAACGCCATTAAGTTAAGCCTACAACCACCTAATTTACGAACTTCCTGCTGATTAGTTTCCAACATTTTTCTTCTTCATTTTAAGATAATTTATCGAATTGGTGGCTATGGTGGACTTTTGTATATCTTTATCCAGCCGTGGTTTTGATTTCCTATTTGGTCGAATTACTATTGTATTTGTCAGAAAAAGTTTCTCCATCTGCTCAAGCATATCTTCTATTGGTTCATCCAAATAAAAAAGGTCAAATACCTTATGTTTGATGATATTAAAAGAGACTGCTTTATTTACTTTTTGGATATATTTATTCTCTTTGGTTTTCTCTTTTAGGTCTTGGTTTATGTCGTATGTCATGGCAGATTCATAGTTTGTCAAAAAGATAGTTGCAAAGAAATCTTGTTTTACTGATAATGCACTTTGACCTGTAAAGTTTTCTAAAGAGAGTCTATTTTTTATCAAATCAAAGTATGTCTCAATTCCCCATCTAAGAGAGTATAACTCTTTAAACTCTGATGTTTTAAGTACTTCTCTATCAAGTACATTTGTTGCCAACACTTCTACAGTACCGTTATCTAAAATTACCTGTACAAATCGTATTTTTAACTTTGTAGGTAAATTCAGACTTTTTAGATCATCTCTTATGATTTTAGGAGCATTTATCTCAAGTATCACATCTTTTTTTTCACTATGTGGAGCAAAAAGAAACTTAGCTTTTGAGAAGCTATTTGTTCTAATACGACAAACTATTTTTGTTTTATTATAAGCAACTGCAAAGAGTTCAAATGATGGATAACCTCTATCCATAAGCACTAAATCATCCTCTTTACAATACTCAAAGTGATTCATCGCTAGAGTTCGCTCATCATAAGCTATAAGCTCATTTATTTGACTACTATTTTTATTCTCAATACAAGAATCAAGTGCAATATTATTAAGCACATCAAAGAGGCAAGATACTCGTGCTTGAGAGACATCTTTAGCATAATCTTTTATCTGACATTTAACCTTCATAGGATTAAACTCTTTTTTTACATCCTCTGTATTTGGAAGTGTTACAATAGAACCATCTACAGCTAAGATTCTATATCCTTTATAGGTTTCATAATCTCCATCTTTGTAAAAGATTTCAGCTGCCATCTGTGCAAACTCTTCAAATGCTGTATAGTTAAGTTTCGCTCGTGCTTGCGTATATGCACTATTAGAGATAGTGACATCTTCACCTAAAGCAAGTTGTGTATCATTAATGCTGTTTTGTAAAGATTTATTACTCTTTTTAATCATCATAGTCATAATTTTAGCAAACCCTAGCTTTCTATCCCTTGTAAAAGAATTTATTCCAATTTTATGTTTCATCTGGAAAGATTCTTCTCTTTTTTTGTCTTTAAAAACTCCCGAAATTTCGATAGTTTTTTTTAACATAACCAACCCTTAATATATAAATATATTATACTCAAATAACACTTTCAGATAGCTTTGAAATCCCTATATTAAGTGGTTTGTAAAGATTTTACAAAATGTTTTTTATAGTTTTTTTTAAAACTTCAAGCTATTTTTTAGTTCTTCTCATTGCTTAACTTAATGGCGTTGAAGGGTGGGTTTGGATATTCGCACAGGGAACTGATGAAAAAAGCCAAGAGTATGTTTTTGCTTGATAGGAGTAGCTGGAAAACAAAACTTACATGTAAAGAACTAAAAGAGGCTCACGCAAAAGGTGGACATATTGCAGTAGAGAAAAAAAGAGAGAAGTTTAAAGTTAAAAAAGATGAGGGCATAGAGTTACGAAAGAGAGGCTTAACACTGCAACAGATAGCTGATGATTTACATGTATCACTAAGAACAGTTAAAAGCTGGAAATTAGCAAAAGTGCAAAAATAACCTTTTTATATTCTCACTCTCTTTTCTCTCTTTTACTTTCTCTTTCTCTCACTTCATCATCTTCTTAGTGTTGAGGCGTAGAGTATAGTAAGCAGTAGTGACCATATTGACAACAGCTAAATGCACCATACGGTAAATACGAGGTTTAAGAGGTGTTTTTTAGCCTTATATTATGACAACAGCTAAATGCACCTTTTAGTTAAATTTAAGTTTCAAAAATAGAGAAAAAAGGACAAAAAAAGATGCAAAAAACAAATGAAAAAGAAGCAGGGAAAAAGTACGAACACTTTTTAATGTATGCACAACATAATTATACTTCACGAATAAATGCTGATGACCTGCTAAGTTTAGAAACCGCATTAATTTACAATTTGCAACAGGTACAAGAGGCGTTAAGCAGTCAGTACAGTGCAGACGACCAAAGAACAGTTAGGGAGGTATTAGAAGATGAAAGAAATTAAAATCACGCATATTCATCAAGGCAAAGATGACGAAAGCAGTTTTATAGAGTTTATCAAGATAGACAACGGCAAAACGCTACTCCTGCAATGGAATAGTTTTATCAAGCGGTATGATGAAGAACTTATAAAAGAGTTTAGAGCCTCAAAAGTGAAATAATGGCTTAGAGGTGCATTAAGGTACTCCTGGAGCATTATTTGAACGAGGGTAGTACGCACCGCACCATTTCACTATTTAAAACTTTTTTTCAAAGTGTAAAGGAATTGTATCATTTTGAAAGTTTCTTTAAATTGTAAGCATACAGGTGTAAAGAAATTTTGGTTACATGTAAAGGATAGTGTAAAAAATAAAGCCCTACAAGCCTTTTAATCCTCAAAAGCAGTAATGATACATCAAAAGTAATTTAAGAGGTTTTATGGTGGTTTTTTTGATGATTTTCGTATGATTAAACAAGAGAGGGAGCTACCCTCTCTCATGCTAAAACAACTTAGTAAGATAACCAAGTAGTAGCAGTAAGGTAATTACTTTTAGAAGCATAATACTCCTTTTTTCAACACTCCCACCCAACACTGCCCACTAAATGCCAAAAAATTAAGCAAAAAAAAAGGGATAAGACCGAAGCCCTACCCCTTACAGTGTTGAAATGTGGGAGCTACCCACGAAGTAATTACCTTACTTGATTGAAATTATAGCACAGGTTTGTTTAATATGTAGTAGTTACAAAGTTGTTATTCGTTTTACGGCGGTATTAGCGACACCTAAACGGTCGAAGATTTAACCAGCGTCAAAGTATAGAATATTGGAAAACCCATAAATGGGATTATATTCCTATTTAAGACTTCACAAAAAAGTGGAAGCAAACGAAAGCAAAACGGAAGCAAAGCTAAGCAGAATAGCATAATATCGGAATACTGACATCATAGAGGTGTCGAAAATTTAGCGACACCCCATAGAACGATAGCAGAACTACTCAAAGTTCAGAAGTTGAACTACCCATTGCAAACATTAGCTTTTATAATCTCTTTTAACTCTTTGCACTCTTTGTTTTCTATGTAGAGGGTTAGCCAAGATTTGACCCAATAGGGAATACCTCTATCTTTATTGCTCCAATTATTAATGCCTTGCGTTGATGTACCTACAAGCTCACTAAACGATTTTTTAGTAAGTGAAGCTTTTTTTAGTAACGATTTAAACTCTTCATTATTCATTATGCACCTTTTTTATGTTTTATAATCAAAAGTATAACATAAATCACATAAATATAATCAAATAATTATACTTTAAGTTATTATTAATAATCATTAGATTATACTTTTAAAATAATAACTAATCAAATGATTAGAAAAAGGCTTAAAAAAATGAAAACACGACTCACACTAAACGACATCAAAGATGAAGTAAGCAAAGAGGAGCTTTTAGAGATTATCGGGTTATCTCTTGACGCTGGTATCTCTATCGAGGAAGCAATATCGGAATTTATCGA
Organism: Sulfurimonas sediminis; assembly: GCF_014905115.1. Lineage (NCBI taxonomy): Bacteria > Pseudomonadati > Campylobacterota > Epsilonproteobacteria > Campylobacterales > Sulfurimonadaceae > Sulfurimonas > Sulfurimonas sediminis. Next base: position 542,331 of record NZ_CP041235.1, on the reverse strand, counting down.
AGCAAATTACAACTTAGAGGAGGTAGCATAATGCAAGTATCAAGATACAAAGTTGATGAGATTATTAAATCAACTCACGGCAAGATTTTTAGTTGCGAGTTCATCAAAAAAGATGGAAGCATTAGAAAAATGGTAGCACGATTAGGAGTCGCCAAAAATCTAAAAGGGGAAAGAACGGGGCAAGTGTAAAGAACAGCTTAATAACTGTTTGGGATATGGTAGCAGGTGGTTACAGAATGATTAACCTATCTACACTCACAGCTTTAAAAGTTGCGGGTGTTACTTATAAGGTGGTGTAAGATGAAAATAAAAGTATTTACATGTAACGGCTACAAGATAGTAAGTGTTTTAACATTTGATGATATTAAAAAAATATCTGAAAGGTTTGAAAGATGGGAGTATATAACATAACGATAGACATCACACAGCAGACAGCAGAGGCACTCATAGAGCTTGATAATAGATACTTCTTTGATTTATTCAAGCCTATAAGAGAGAACGAGGACGAGGAATACAAATACCGTGATGCTATTTACGAAGTGGCACAAAAAATTAAACATACAGGGAGAAAAGAAAATGAGTGAACCACAGCAGATAGTATTTGACCATAACGGAAAAAAGTACAAGATTGATGAGTTTTACAAAAGCCTATTATTTCAATTCATAATGGACTCTAATTTTTTAAGAAATGAAAGAGATTTGCTACTTGTAATAAAAAGAAAAACTTTACACTTTGGGAAAGTTAGCGACCATTTGTCCTTTAGTTGGTTAATGAAAGCAACAGGGTTAAAAAGAGTCACTTTGCGGAATACCATTAACACGGCAGAACAGAAAGGACTTATTACTATAAAAAAGTCAAAAGGTGGCAGAATAGACAGTGCTACAAAATATTCAGAGTATAGAATTAGTAGCACAATGTTGCAGTATGTAGGCAAAGAATGGCTAAAAATAAAAGATGGCGAGGGGTTCGCAGAAAGTTACATTTATGAATAGGGGGCGATTTTTTCGTACCCTTTAGATAAAGGGGTCGATTTTTTAGCAGTCTAAATTTTAGTAGTCTAAAAAATCGACTACAACAAAGTAGTAATCCTTTACAAAGTAAAAAAGAAATACAAACGAGCTTTTATCTTTTTTTCTTTTTTAAAGAGCATTTATCTAAATGTTAAAGAGATAAGAGCATATAAGATTAGTTTTTAAAGTATATCTTTTGGCAGAATATAAAACCAATCAAATAGAAGCCATAGAAGCACTTTTGACTAAAAGGCATACTTAGGTATAGAAAAATAGATTTAATGGCTTGTAAACGCTTACAATGAGTTTTAGGGCTATAAAACAAACAGATAAAAGAATACATACAAAGATAGGATTAAAAAATGACAATTACAACAATGATACAACTAAGCAAAGAGATTACAAGCAAAACAGACAAGGAGATATTAGAACTTATAAGGCAACAGGTCGAGAACTTAGAAGTTTTTAAGGAATGGACTACTTTAATAACCTTTGAAGATTTTAGAGTGTTTTTATCAAATGAGATTACAAGAGGTACAACACATAAACCGAGAACTTTACAAAAGGGAACGAGTAAAGGTCTGTATGTAGCAATGATTAGAAGTGACGGAAATGTTAATATTTTGCTTGATGATTTTGAAGATGAAATTTAGGGTAAGGTTACGGCAAGGTAATAAACAAAATACCCTAAGATTACCCAAAGGTTTTATTGCAAGGTTAGTACAAGGTTAGTACAAGGTTAAAGCACATCAAGATTACATCAAGGTACAGGGTACATTCAAAAACTACATAAAAAAATGTTTTTGTTAATCGACCCCCAGTCACAATTTTCTCGGCTTGAATTTTCAGAAATAAAAATAGGTAACAGTGAAACCTATTGCAAAAGCTTTATGGTTTTGATATGCTATACTTCCTTAGAATTTGAAATAAAATATCTTAGTGACTTTAATTTTTAGGGGCTGATTTAGGGGCTTAATTTTATTTAACCCTTTATAAATAGCTAATATGCTACAAGTGTTATTCCGCACAGCTCCACCAAACAGGACTATAACATCTTTGGTAAAAAACTTGAATACACTTTTATAGCTGTCATCTTTATTTTTGGAAGTGTTTTGATTTTTAACGCCTACAAAAGCTATCAATTTAAACACAATCCTCTTCCACAAACATATATCAATCAAATACAGGCAAAAGAACAGGATGTTTTACAACACATGCAGGACAATTTTGGTTTCATCTACAGATTTCCAATTATTATTACAGACAAAGTGCCTGGAAGACTTTATGGTCTTACCTCTTATGAAAACGGAAAAATAAAGATATTTTTAAACAAAAAGGTCATGCAGGAGAGTATGCCTTATATGATTTCGGATGTAATCCCCCATGAATATGCCCATGCTCTTCTTTTTAAGCTCCATCAAAATGTTGCGGGAAATGGTGGGCACTCCAGACTTTGGCAAGAAACCTGTAAGAGTCTGGGAGGAAAAAACTGCAGGCGCTATGTAGATCAAAAAGAGATTATCATGTCAAAAATGCCCTTTAAGTAGTCTCCCTATTCGTCAATATCTCTTTGGGCGTCTTGAAAATAATATCCCGGAAATTCTATTTTTTGTAAAGATTTCAGGCCCTCTTCGTTTTCTATGACTTTATACAGTTCTCCATAAATAATCTGCGGTTCAAAAACAAAATTTTCTACAGTAGCTTTATTCTCCTGTGTTGCCAAAGATTCTGGTAAAAAGGTATCACAGACTACATCATAGTAACTCTCACGCAATAGATCATACTCATCCAGGTCTGTACTGCAGTCAAAATAGGAAAAGCTCATAGCCTCATCGCTGTTGTTCATTTCAAGACTCAGTATTATATTTGCTTTTCCCTGCTCTTTTCTTAGATATATTATATCGCCCTTGCATGCCTTTGTTAAGAGGTTCTTGATAGGTTTGAGTGTTTGATTGACCAATTGAAAACGCTCCATTGAAATTTCTTTCTCTTCACTCTCTTCATCAGCACATGCAAGATACTCAATATCTTCATCGTTCATGACTTTATATGTGCATACATCAGTCACAGCATCAAGTTCGCCGCTTTGCGCATAAGCATCAATCTCTTCCATAATGTTTTTTATTTCTGATTCTTCGTTGATTTCTTCGTTCTCTAAATTAAATTCCTCAAAAGTCCCGACATTGCTCAGACTTACTACAGAGATATTACCTTCGATTGTAATTTTTCTTTCCATTGTATACTCCTGTCTGTTTTTTATGATTATACATCTTTTGAAATAAAAAGCAATGGAACTTAAGTAACAAATATGTGATTTATTTATAAATTTTATTGGGATGGTGCTCGATACTGGATTCGAACCAGTGACTTTCACCTTGTCGAGGTGACACTCTACCACTGAGTTAATCGAGCTGTAGTAAATGAAGAGTAAAATTCTACCAAAAAATCCTTAAACCAATTTTCTTTTTCAAACTTTTTATGAATATCTTTTTCTTTTCTATAATATTTTGAAAAACAATCTATTTTACTTTTAATTTATGTTTAGAAGTAGTATAATTTCGTTCTAGAGATGATACACTGCTAAAAAGTATCAATTATTACATATACCACAAGGTAAACTATGAGCATAACAAAAGAATTAGAAGATTTAGGACTTAAAAATGTCGGAAAAATTTATCATAACCTTGACTATGATGAATTAATCAAGCATGAACTTGAAAATGGTGAAGTAAGAAAAACCAAAACAGGTGCAACTGCTGTAGATACAGGTATATTTACAGGCCGTTCACCCAAAGACAAATATTTTGTTGACCGTGAACCATCTAATAAATACATAGCATGGGGAGATGTCAATCAAAAAATCAGTGAAGAAATTTTCAATGAGCTTCTGGATCTTTCCCGTGAACAGCTTTCCGGAAAAAATCTTTATGTGACTGATGTATACAGTGGTGCAAGTCCCGCTTCAAAAAAATCTATTCGTTTTGTAACAGAGATTGCCTGGCAGTCTCATTTTGTTAAAAATATGTTTATTCGCCCTACTCCTTCCGAACTTGAGTCATTTAAATCTGATTTTACTGTTTTAAATGCCTGTAAAGCTGTCAATGACAAATGGAAAGAACACGGCATGAACTCTGAAGTTTTTGTTCTCTTTGATATAGAAAGAAACATGGCGATAATCGGTGGTACATGGTATGGCGGTGAGTTGAAAAAAGGTATCTTTTCAATGATGAACTACTGGCTGCCGCTTGACGGAAAACTCTCCATGCACTGTTCTGCAAATGTTGGAGAACGCGGAGATACTGCTCTGTTTTTTGGTCTTAGCGGAACCGGAAAAACAACACTTTCAACAGATCCGAAACGCGCCCTCATCGGTGATGATGAACATGGCTGGGATGATTACGGTGTCTTTAACTTTGAGGGGGGATGTTATGCAAAAGTCATTAACCTTGATGCAAAAAGTGAACCTGAAATTTACGGTGCAATCAAAAAAGATGCACTTTTGGAAAATGTTGTCATGCATGATGACGGTGAGGTTGACTATGATGACGGTTCCAAAACCGAAAACACCCGTGTTTCCTATCCTATTGAACATATAAAAAACCACAAGCCTGACCTAATGGCAGGACACCCTGAAAATATTATCTTTCTCTCTGCCGATGCGTTTGGTGTACTCCCTCCGGTTTCAAAACTGACCCGAGAACAGGCAATGTACTACTTCCTCAGCGGATACACTGCAAAAGTTGCAGGAACAGAACGTGGTATCACGGAACCTGTTGCAACATTCTCTGCATGTTTCGGTGAAGCATTTATGACGTTGCATCCTACAGTATATGCCAAACTTCTCGGCGAAAAAATCGACAAACATAATGTAAATGTTTACCTTGTCAACACAGGTTGGACCGGTGGAGGATACGGTGTCGGAAAACGCATGAGTTTAAAAGACACCCGTGCATGTATCAATGCCATACTTGACGGTACAATCAATGAAAGTGAATTTGATACAACAGAGACATTTAGACTGCAGGTACCTAAAACATTAGGTGACATCAACCCTGACCTTTTAAACCCTAGAAATGCCTGGGAAGACAAAGAAGCCTTTGACAGAACCCGCGACAAACTTGCAGATATGTTTGTAGAAAACTTTAAAAGATACCAGGATGCCGACAGTGAATTTGACTTCTCTGCAGCAGGTCCAAAGGTAGAAAAGTAAAAAGCTTTTTAGCTTTTTACTCTCTTTCAAGCTACTTTTTTTTCGTAGCCTTTTCCAGATAGATCCAAACTGCTCCACCGATAGTAAGCAAAATCACAGGAGCTATCCATCTGTTATCATTGATATACAGGGCAAACTTACTCAAAACAGCTCCGAAATAGTAACTGCTCAGACCAAATCCTAAAGCCCATACCGCTGCTGCAAAAACATTTAAAATGGCAAACTTTTTAAAGTCATACTTCGTCAGAGCAATGGCAATAGGCACAACAGTTTTCAGTCCATATATGAATTTTTGAATAAAAATAACCCAGTCACCATGTTTCTTGATCAAAATATGTGCTAATGCCAACTTTCTTCTGTGTTTTCGCAATCCCTCAACCATCATAGTTTTTTGATATCTTGTCAGCCAAAAAAGCAAAACATCGCCAAGAGCATTTCCCAAAAAGGCGATACTTATTGAAAGGGTTAAGTCCATTTTTCCCATAAAACTTAAAACGCCAGCTGCAACAATCCCAATAAACCCACCGCCTAAAGAGTATAAAAAAAGTCCTATATACCCATATGTTGCTAAATTACTAAATGTATCTTCCATCGTTGTTTATTTCCTCTTAAAGTTTTTTAATTTTTGTAATTTCATCACGCAGTCTTGCTGCTTCTTCAAAATTAAGCTCACGGGCTGCCTCTTTCATTTTTAAAGAAAGCTCTTTGATCATTGCTTTTCTTTCACTTGGCGGTATTTTATCCTGTTTTTTATATTTTTGATAGAGTCCCCCATGATCTTCAACTTTAAGATTTTCATCTAGAGCCCGTTTTGTTGTTTTTGGCGTTATGCCATGCTTCTTGTTATACGCTTCTTGAATTGCTCGTCTTGCATTTGTTTTGTCGATAGCTCTTTGCATAGAACCTGTCATTTTGTTTGCATACAGAATAACCCGACCATTTTCATTTCTCGCTCCGCGTCCTATAGTCTGCACAAGCGCCGTTTCACTTCTCAAAAAGCCCTCTTTGTCCGCATCCAAAATTGCCACAAGAGAAACCTCAGGCAAATCAAGACCTTCACGCAGTAAATTTATTCCTATAAGTACATCAAATTCACCCAAGCGCAAAGAACGGATGATTTGGTTTCTCTCGATGGTGTCTATATCAGAGTGCATATACTGTACTTTAATACCCAAGTCAGCCAGATACTTTGTCAAGGCCTCTGCCATTTTTTTTGTCAGCACTGTGATTAAAACCCGTTCGTCTTTGACAATGGTCTTTTTAATCTCATCATGGATGTCTTCTACCTGATTATCTGATGGTTTTATCTCTATAACCGGATCAAGCAGTCCTGTGGGACGAATAATCTGTTCGGCTTTGACCGCTGACATTTCAAGTTCATATTCAGAAGGCGTGGCTGATACAAAAAGGTAATGCGGTGCTTTGTTTATGTACTCATCTGCTTTTAGCGGACGGTTATCAAGGGCTGAAGGTAGGCGAAAGCCATAATCAACAAGCACCTCTTTTCTAGCTCTATCTCCTGCATACATCCCTCGATACTGTGGCAGTGAAACATGGGATTCATCGACAATCACAAGATACTCTTTATGGTTTTGCTCAAAATAGTCAAGCAATGTAAAAGGGGCTTCTCCTGGTTTTTTATTTGTCAAAAGTCTTGAATAGTTTTCAATTCCCTTACACATTCCGGTTGTCTGCAACATCTCCAAATCAAATTCGACACGCTGTTTGAGTCTTTGATACTCAACAAGTTTACCCTCTTTTTGAAAATATGCCAGCCGCTCATCGAGTTCTTCTTCTATGCGTTTGATAGCCACAGCCATTTTTTCCTGCGAAACACTAAACTGTGAAGTAGCATAGATCGTGACACTTTTATGCTCTTCAAGCTTTTTATTATCAATCACATCAAAAGTATAAATCGCTTCTATCTCATCACCAAAAAATTCAATACGAATGGCTTCTTGTTCAAAATAAGGCGGATAGATATCTAGACTCTCTCCGTTGACTCGAATATGTCCGCTGTCAAAATAGCTATCATTTCTCGAATAGCCCATTTCAACCAAACGAAGCAAAAGTTTTTTTTGTGCTATTTCATCACCTACTGCCAAAGCCTGCACCATATTTTGGTACTCTTCCGGGTCACCAAGACCATAGTTTGCAGAAACAGAAGCGATAACAATCACATCATCATAAGAGAGTAGATTTGCTGTAGCAGAAAGGCGGAGACGTTCGAGTTCATCATTGATGGCAGAATCTTTTTCTATAAAAAGATCCTGACGCGGGATGTAGGCTTCAGGCTGATAGTAATCATAATAAGAAACAAAATATTCGACATGATTGTTTGGAAAAAACTGACGAAATTCTGAGTAAAGCTGCGCAGCAAGCGTTTTATTATGCGTCATAATGATAGTCGGCATTTTTACATTCTCTATAACGCGTGCCATCGTATGGGTTTTACCGCTCCCTGTCACACCCTCAAGTGTCTGATAGCGGTTCCCTTTGAGTATGGAGTCGGAGAGTTTTTTTATAGCTGTCGGTTGATCACCTGCTGGTTCATAGGGTGATACTACTTTAAATTCTGGTTTCTTTTTCATTAATGGAATTATAGCCAAATGAGAGAAACATCAAAGGTTTATCTTCTTACCGCACAGTAATTCTGATTGATTTATATCAAGTAAACCTCTGCTATTATATAATATAATTTTATGCAAAACAGACAAACGAGGTTTTATGCAATACCAAACTATTACAAAAAAAAACATTCGCATTATGGTTGACCGCTTTTACAGCAGTGTGCTCAAAGACGATCTTATCGCTGATTTTTTCATTGAAAAGCTGGGTGATGAGATGATTTCGGACGAATGGCAGCATCATCTTAATCTTCTGACAGACTTTTGGGCATCAATGACAACAGCCGACAACAGTTATAACGGTACCCCTATAAAGCCGCACCTGGATATGCAGGGTCTTAACAGGGAAAGTTTCCAAAGATGGCTGGAACTTTTTTCTCAAACTATCGACAAACTCTATGAGGAAGAAACAGCCAATATTTTTAAGACCAGAGGTGAAATGATTGCAAAAAATTTCATAAAACAGTTGAAACTTTGAACTCTTTATTTTATAAATTTTGCACAGCTGTAGGCACTTGAAAATGCCCACTGAAAATTATAGCCCCCGAGTTCGCCCGTGACATCTACAACTTCGCCTATAAAATGCAGACCTTTTACTTTTTTGGATTCCAAGCTGTTACATGTAAGTGCATCTGCCAAGACACCGCCTCTGCTTACCTCCGCTTTACTAAACCCGAAGTTTCCTGCAGGAGCAAAGGTATAATTGTGCAATGCTTTTAATCTCTCTTTGTCATGTTGACTCAGTTTTGCACACTCTTTGTCTTTAAAATCTATCGCGGACAAAAGAGCTTTTGCAAGTCTTTTTGGCAAAGGGATAAGTGAACTCACCAGTTTTTTACTCTTTTGCAGCAAATCTAAAATATTTTTGTTGGGTAAAAAGTCTATGCTTATTTCCCCTTTTTTCCAATACAAGGAAGCAGAAAGTATTGCAGGACCGCTAATGCCTTTATGCGCAAAGAGCATCTCTTCTTTGAGCGTTTTATCTGCCACCTTTACATGTACATAGCAGCTCAGCCCGCTGAGCTCTTTCATCCAAAACTGCTCTTTTTGCAGTGTGAGCCCGACAAGTGCAGGCGTAAATTCTTTCACACCGATACCAAAGCTTTTTGCAATTTGCAACCCTATATCACTTGCACCAAGCGTTTGAAAACTTTTTCCGCCGGTGGCTACAACAACTTTTCTTGCCGTGTATTTGTTTTTGTCTGTCGCAACTGTAAAAAAATCTTCTGATTTGCTTACATGTAACACCTTGTTATTGAGAATAATTTCACTGTTTTTTGCATTTTTTTTCAACACATTGATAATATCATCCGAAGAGTTTTTACAAAAATAGTAGCGTCCTTTTCTCAGCTCCAACGCTACCCTGTTTCTGTCTAAAAAGTCCAATAAATCATCTTTACTGAACTGCTTAAAAGCTGCTTTCAGTAATCTCTCCTCACCGTCAAAATTATTTCTCTGTACACTGACATTGGTGATATTGCATTTACCTCCACCGGAAATTTTAAGTTTCTTGGCAGCTTTTTCATTGCCCTCAATTATAGCAATACGCATTTTTTTACTTAGACTGCCTGCGCACATCAATCCACTCGCCCCGGCACCAAGAATAATTACATCATAATTTTTCATAGGCTAATTATACGGTATAATTACACAAATATATTGTAATTTAAAAATAATTTTGATTTTATTGCCATTGCAAAACAAACTTAAGTAGCTTTTCGGAACCCGTACTTTAGTGCGGGCTGAGAGTGGAAAGGTTATTGCAACAGCCCGCACTAAAGTACGGGTTCCGAAAAGCCGCTTAGAAAATTAATTTTAAATTGCCATGAAACAAATACAATACAAAGAAGAGATATGAGCAACAAACTCCACATAGTTTCACTCGGATGTACCAAAAACCTGGTCGATACAGAAGTGATGATGGGAAAACTACAAAATTTTGAACTCACAGACAATAATGAAGAAGCCGATGTCATCATTGTCAATACCTGCGGTTTTATTGACGCGGCAAAAGAGGAATCACTCAATACCGTGCTTTCACTCCATGATGCACGAAAAGAGGATTCACTTCTTGTGATGACTGGCTGCCTGAGCGAACGCTATCAAGAGGAGTTAATGGAACAGATTCCTGAGGTTGACATCTTTACCGGTGTCGGTGACTATGACAAAATAGATGAGCTTTTGGTTGAGAAAAAGAGCCGTTTTTCTGATGAAGTGTTTTTGATAGACGGTGCTGAGCGTGTTGTCACAGGCTCGACATACCATGCCTACATCAAACTCTCAGAAGGCTGTAATCAGACATGCAGTTTTTGTGCAATTCCCTCTTTTAAAGGCAAACTCAACTCACGTGACTTGGATTCGATTGCCAAAGAGGTTGAAGGACTTGTAAAAAAAGGCTATTGGGATTTCTCTTTTGTTTCACAGGATTCAAGCTCTTACTTGCGTGACCAAAATATCAAAGACGGACTTTCTCTGCTTATTCAAAGAATTGAGCTGATTGAGGGTGTAAAATCTGCGAGAATTCTCTATCTCTACCCTTCAACTACAAGCATGAAACTTTTGAAAAATATTGCAAAAAGCAAAGTGTTTCACAACTATTTTGATATGCCTATCCAGCACATTAACGATGAGATGCTTCGCATTATGAAACGCGGATTTGGCAAAGACAAAACACTCGAGCTCCTCAACTACATGAAAAGCCTGCCAAACTCTTTTGTCCGCACAAGTTTCATCGTCGGACATCCGCATGAAACAGAGGCAATGTTTGATGAGATGTGTGAATTTGCCGCAAACTTCGGCTTTGACCGCATCAATGTTTTTTCCTATTCTGATGAAGAGACAACTTCGGCCTATGATATGCAAGATAAAATCTCAGAGGAAGTCAAAGCCGAGCGTGCACAGATTCTTGGAGATATAGCCGCAGAGTGCACAAAAGAATCTCTTCAAAAAGAGGTCGGAAAAACCACGCAAATCGTCATAGACGGGGAGAGTGATGAGCATGAGTATCTTTTAAGCGCAAGAGAACTTCTCTGGGCACCGGAAATTGACGGTGAAATTTATGTCAATGACAGAACGCTTGATGAAGATTTGGAGTTTGGCAAAATATACCCGGCAAAAATTACCGAGCTTGTCGGAAATATTCTCACAGCTACCGTAGACAATGCTCAAAAGCAAGACTAAAAAAGCTTTACAAACAACAAAAAACCTGTTGGCATTTTCTGCCGGAGGCGACTCTACTGCCCTGCTCTTTCTTCTTTTAGAAAATGACATCAAATTTGATATTGCCATTGTTAATTACGGCATACGAGAGCAAAGCAAAGAAGAGGCAGCCTATGCAAAAGCTCTGGCAAAAGAGTACGGCTTCAGATGCCATGTCCATCATGCACAAAAAATTACAGCTAACTTTGAAGCCAATGCCAGACAAATTCGCTATGATTTTTTTGAATCTCTTATACAGCAGCATAATTACGACACCCTCCTCACAGCCCATCATTTGGGAGACAGGTTTGAATGGATGCTGATGCAGTTTTGTAAAGGTGCGGGTTGTGTGGAACTTGCCGGCATGCAGGAAAAAACACAGCGTAACGGTTATATGCTTTACAGACCACTGTTACATGTAAGCAAAGAGGAGCTGCTTGAATATTTACATAAAAACAACATTAGGTATTTTGAAGATGCGAGTAATGCGAACGAAAAGTATACACGCAATATCTTTCGCCATAACTACACAAATCCTCTTTTACAAAAATATGCCCAGGGTATCAAAAAAAGTTTTGCCTATATGGATGCGGATGTAAAAGATTTGATAAAGGATGCTTCTTTACAAAAGATAAATGAACTCGCCTGCTTTAAAAAAACACCTACAAGAAGAAATGACATCTATCATATTGACAAATATCTCAAATCAATCAATCATCTCATGAGCGGCGAAGAAAAAAAACTGCTACAAACTCAAGACACTCTAGTCATAGGAAGAAAGTATGTGGTGGCAATGGTGGCAGAGTATATTTTGATTGCACCCTATATAAAGCCCGGCAATATGCCAAAAAACTTTAAAGAAAAAATGCGCTGTTTACATGTAGAGCCGAAATTACGGGGCTATTTATTCACAGATCCAGAAGCAGTAGAGTTTTTATCTTTGTTATTGGTATAAACTTTCATTGTGAATGATGATTTTATCATTTCTCCCTCACGCTTAAAATCTATAGGAAAATTGACGCCTATAATCCAGTCAGCCTTGTTGAGTGCATCTAAAAAATTATAGAAATTTTTTGGTGAACTGATTTTGGATGTTGTATTGACTTCATATGTTGCAAAACCCTCTTCATCTTTTGAGCGCTCCACTTTCATTACATGTAAGGATGAAAAAAAAGTTTTATATTTTTTTTCAAACCTGTCAGGATTAAATGTTGCATCAAATGCAGTGATGATATGTCTGTTTTTACTCTGCAAATCTTTGAGTGTTTTGAGAGTCTTGTCATAAAAATCCTGATATTTACGTAACTCTACATTCTCTTTTCGCAGCTCAAGCCTGGATTCACGATACTCTTTTCCTTTAGGAATAAGCAGTCCAAAAGAAAAAACAAGCACAAACAGCAACAGAAAAACAGATATTAGTAAAATATATAAATAATGACGGGAAATTTTAATTTTCACTCTCTAACCCCTCTGTTTGTGATTCATCCATATAGTTTGTCGATACAAACATAAGCCAGCCATTCTTTGCAGGATAAAAACTGCTGTATGTTTTATGAAAAATTGAGCGTAATGGCGCCTGGAGCATAAAATTATAGACATCTTTGTTTGGTGTTATACCATAGAGTATCAAACCGTTTTTTAAAAGTTGTGCCCGCGAAAGCGTGATGCGTTGTGGTACCAGGTCAAACAGGTTTGCGATAGAATCTTTTAAGACCATATTTTGTGTAAATACTTTTTCGGCTAAAGCCTTCTGCTTTTGAATAAAGCTTATTTGATTCTGCATCTGATTGATACTGGCTTCAAGTTCTTTTTTGTGTTCTATGATTGATTGCTTATCCTGTACGAATGTATAATCTTTATAAAGCAAAAACGAATATGTTGCAATAAGCATCAGCAGTGTCATCGCAAAAAAAGTAAAAACTATCTGCAATTCCGGTGTGAGAGGCGTCTTTTTTCTTGGTTTTATATAGCTGTATTTCATAAACCAAGCTCCAGCTTTGTGAGTTCACATAACTCGGCTCCAAGATCAGCCTGTCTTACATAAACATTAAAGAACATCTCTTCTTCAAGATACTTTTTCAAATCGTTTGTCACCCCTGCACCATCGGCAATATAGACATTCTCTACAAATCTGCTTTCATATTTTTCATCTTTGTAAAAATGTGAAACAGCCAGCTGAATGAGCGTAAACCGCTGATAATCTTCATTAAAAGATTCGTTTTGTTCATCTTCAGGCAATACATTTTCACTCTCTAACAGTTCTTCTTCGACATCTTTACTTTCTGAAAACTCATCAATGTCCTCAATTGAATCCAGGTCTTCAATATCACCAAAATCATCTAAAGAATCCAAATCATTCTCATCAACATTTATATCTTCCAGGTCAATACCCTCATCAAGATCCAGATCAAGGTTTGTATCAATATCTTCATCCATTCCTTCATGAAGTGTAATATCTTCAGCTTCATCAGACGCAATCATCTCCAGATGTTCTGCATAAAGAAGATTTGAATGTTCAAAAATAGCCACAGAAATCACATTGTTTTGGACAAGAACATACATTGCAAGATTTCCATTGATTTTATCCTGAAAAAAATTTGCCAGAAGAACAAAAGGAGAAAATATCATATCAACACCGATATCTTCATATTTGCGTTCTATCTCATAAATATCATTTTTTGCAGTATAAAAAGTCCATTTATTCTCAAAGCATTTGTATTTTGACATAGACAAATCAAAATAATGGTCTAACTTGTTTTTTTCACATGTAGGAAGGGCTCCCTGCACCAAAGATGTATCTAAAACAGCTATGTAAAAGTAGGGAGACTCTTTTATGTACTCAGAAATAAAATCATACATTTGTGTAGTGAGAGAGGTTGTCTGAAACTCAGAGTTTACTTCATCAATTACACCTTTTTTTCCGTACAATTCTATATGAACCAGGGTGCTCTCTTTTTGGGCAACAATATTCACAAGGACTTTAAGGTAAAAAGATTCCAGTAATCTGCTCAGCACTCTCTCTCCCCTAAGGGGTGTGCTTTGTTGTAATTTTGTTGTTTCAATGCACTGCCTAATTTTGTATATATCTGCGTTGTTGCCATCGAGGCATGTCCCAACAGTTCACTGACATCCACTATTGGTGCACCTCCGTTTAACAAAGAGGAGGCATAGGAGTGGCGAAGCTGGTGGGGTGTGACTTTCAAGGCTACACGCTTAAATATTTTAGTTATCATATATCTTAGACTATTTTCGCTTAATCTTTCGCCATTTTTTTCAAAAAGAAATTTTTTTAGCACAAAAGTTGACAAATATTCATCAATGAGTCTTCTTGTTGATTTGAGAAGCGGTATATCCCTTTGTTTATTACCTTTTCCTATAACCCGTATCCATTCACCCGAAATATTTTCCAGTTCCAGTAATGCAAGCTCAGAAATACGCAACCCCACAGTATAGAGCATGCTCACCAGCAGTTTTTCTTTTAAATCACACTTTTGCAAAGCTTCGACAATATGTTCATGGGAGATAGGTTTTGGCAGTGTCTTTGCGACCTTTATACTCTCATCCGCCTGCAGGGTTACATGTAAACCCTGTTCCTGTACAAATGCGACAAAACTTCGAACAGCACTTAATTTTTTACTAATTGTTTTTGCATTTAAACCAGCGATGAAAATCCTGTAAGGCATCAAATTTACAACAGTATGCCCATTTTCTTCCACTATCTCTATATGCCCAAATGCTTCATTCAGAACATCGGCATAGGTTTTTATCGTTAAATCGGAATAGCCTCTGTGCTCTTCCAGAGAGGTGAGAAAATCTTTTTTATATTTATCTATTGACTTTTTCAAGAAGCTTCTCAAAATCTTTATAATATTTTGCTGCTTCGCGTACCAATTTTTTATCAGTAATTACGCTTGGAGCAAGTTTTTTATAAGAATCCACCATTATCTCACTCATCAGTTTTATTTTGGCTCTGTCAGCATCACTTATGGTCTCTTTTGCTGCTATAAGATTAATCTCGGTCATATACTCTTTTGCCTGATCTATGTATTTTTTATACTTTATGGAGGTTTTGGACTGTGCCATTATTGTTGCAGCCATACGGTTGTATATATCTAAACTGAAGGCCTCATTGGCACGTTTGTAGGCTTCTTCATAATCACCAATCTCATAATAATATTTCGCTTCTATGGACTTTTCATAAGAGGGATTGAGTAAAAAGTAGATACCCATAATTACTAAAAAAAGAGCAGCCAAAGCCGGAAAAAAAAATTTATTGTTCATGTTTGAGTAACCCCTTTTTAATCAAGTCTCTGGCCTCTTCAAGTTCAAGCCCTTTTATATCCAGCAAATCACTGATATAGTAGGTAATTGTACCAAAAGGTTTGGGAATTACAAACTTATCCCATGAATTCAGCTGCCAGTAACTGCTCGGTTTGATCTCTACAAGGGTAATTTTCACATCTGCTTTTTGTGCCATGACGATAATCCCGTCAGCAACCTCGTGCCGTGGCCCCTTTGGTCCATCCGGGGTAATGCCCAGATCATACCCCTCTTTTAAAGCTTTTATCCCTTGCAAAAGCGCTCTTGCGGCATTACGTCTGCTTGAACCTCTAATGGTACCAAAACCAAAATAGCTGAGTGTTTTTGCGATAAGTGTGCCATCAAAATGATCTGAAATTATAAGTTTTACATGGGGAGTTTTTCTGTAGCGTAAGTAGGCATAGGGGATCATCAAAAGTTCCCCGTGCCAGCAAGCCATTATGAAGTTTTCTTCACCAAGTGCTGCAGGTGCATGAAAAACTTTTTTATTTGTAAGATAGAGCAGTTTTATAAGCAAAGAGCCTATAAAAGGAAGGAGGTAAAGCGCAAGAGAACGGCTTATCTTCTTAAGCAACGAGTTCGCCTGTTAAAATTGTTCTGCCGATAGAAGTAATTTTAACATCTCTAAACTCTCCTAACAACTCTTCACTCCCTTTGACTTTGATGACAAGGTTATTATCACTTCTGCCTGAAACAAAATTGTCTTTGTTTAAATTTTCAAAATAAACACGAAAAGTCTGTCCTAAATACTTTGCATTGATCTCATCTAAAAGTTCATTATGCAGTGATTGCAGATACGCAAGCCTCTGTGAGGCCACTTCCTCATCTACCGTATTTGTAAAATGCTGTGCTTCTGTTTCAGGACGAGGAGAATACTTGAATGAAAAAATCTGATCAAACTTCACCTGTTTCATTACATCAATTGTATCTGCAAAATCTTCATCACTCTCACCGGGAAAGGCTACTATGATGTCCGTTGATATACTGACTTCAGGACACTCTGCGCGTAATTTTTGCACACGGTTCAAAAACCACTCTTTTGTGTACCCGCGTTTCATATCTTTGAGCACTTTACTTGAACCGCTTTGCAGTGGCATATGCATAGATTTGCAGATTTTAGGGTTTTTGGCAAATTCTTCTATAAATTCATCATCCATATGGAAAGGATGCGGCGATGTAAAACGAATACGCTCTAAACCTTCAATTTTGGAGAGTCTGCGCAGCAACTCTGTAAAATTGACCTTTTCATGCTCACTCGATGAAAAACGCCTGCCGTAATTATTGACATTTTGGCCGAGCAGGAAAACTTCTTTGGCTCCATTGTTTACAGCGCGTTTTGCCTCGTTGATAATGAGTTCATCAGGAATCGAAATTTCATCTCCGCGTGTTTTTGGAACAATACAAAATGTACACCGCTTGTCACAGCCTATGGAAATGTTGATATATGCTTTATAGGGGGATGTTCTAAAATCATCAAAAGCAAATTCGCTCTCATCATAATTTATGTCTATTTCCACAGCTTTGTCTTTATGTAAAACTTCACCTATTTTAGAAACATTTCTTGCACCCAGAACAAAGTTTACATAAGGTGCCCGTTTTATAATCTCTTCTCCGAGATGAGAGGCGGTACATCCGCATACACCGATTTTAGCCGAAGGTTTTTTCCGTTTGTTGAAACCGCCGAGCTCAGAAAAAAGCTTATGAACAGGACGCTCTCTCACAGAACAGGTATTTATCAAAATCAGGTCGGCCTCTTCAAGGGTCTGTGTCGTTTCATAACCCTCTTTTTCACGTAACTGTGCTATCATATGTTCAGAGTCACGAGAGTTCATAGCACAACCCAAGGTTTCAATAAATAACTTTTTACTCATAAACTGCTCTTTAGCTCATGATGTGAACTTGGTACATGTAGTCATTGTCTGACAACCCGTACTTTACTTCACTCATATAAAAACTTTTACCCATTGCTTCGTAATGGTCTTGCAGTTCTAGTAAATCTTTATGTGAATTTTCTCTGTCAAAATAAAATATTATACTCTCGTTTTTTTCTACTTCTGCATCCAATTTAGCTAAATCAACTTTTTTCGGTTTTGCTTCTAAATCAGTTCTTGCAAATTTCAAATCCATTACTTATCCTTGTTTGTTATTAAAGTCTTGCATTATAGTAAATATCTACTAAAAATTGGGTTAAAGCTATTTTTAGTAGATTTTGGATACAATTATATACTTCAATTAAGAAATCCCCCGTCATAGCAATTATTAATGTCAGATTTCTTAAAAATACTAAGGAAATACCTATGGAAAAAATTTTAGATATAGCCGAAGCAATCGGTCATGAAAAGGGTTTGCAACCTGAAAAAGTAATGGAAGCACTAAAAACTGCTTTTGTACAAACTGCAAAACGTGTAATCGGACAAAACTTTGCTTTTGAGGCACATGTTGATGAAGATACAAAAAATTTAAAAATTATTCAGACAATCACAGTTGTTGCTGATAATGATGAAAAACTCCAGGATGAAGAGACTGCCCCCGCATATATATCACTTACCGAAGCAAAAGAGTATGATGATCAGGTAGAAATCGGAGATCAACTTCAAATTGACCATGACCTTGAGGACTACGGAAGAACAGCCGCTTCACAACTTCACCGTGAAATAGAGTACCATATACAAAGACTTGTGGAAGATGAAATTTACAGCAAATACAAATCAAAAGTAGGTACACTTGTCAGCGGTCGTGTCACACGTGTCGATGCACAAAACAATACATATATAGAAGTGGATGAAATTCGTGCAGTTTTACCAATGAAAAGCCGTATAAAAGGCGAAATCTTTGAAGTGGGTGATCATATAAAAGCGGTTGTAAGACGTGTAAATATGGACAAAGAAAACGGCATGCAAATAGAGCTTTCTCGCACTAGTCCAAAATTTTTAGAAGCACTCTTGGAACTTGAAGTGCCAGAAATTGCAGAAGGTTCGGTCATCATAGAAAAGTCAGCTCGTATTCCGGGTGAGAGAGCAAAAATCGCTCTTTTAAGCACACACCCGCAAGTGGATGCTGTCGGCGCGACAGTCGGTGTCAAGGGTGTACGTATCAATGCGGTAAGCCAGGAGCTCATTGGTGAAAATATTGACTGTATAGAATACACAACTATTCCTGAACTTTTTGTCTCACGTACTATGAGCCCGGCTATCATCTCTCATGTAGAAATTGTAAAAAATGAAGAAGGAGAAAATGAAAAAGCCATCATTACACTGCCTGCCGACCAAAAGAGCAAGGCAATCGGAAAAAGCGGTATCAACATCCGTCTGGCTTCAATGCTCACAGGTTTACAGATAGAACTCGTAGAAAATGATACTGTCACTACAAATGAAGACGGTACAGTAGAAGAGAAAAAAGAGAGTGTTGATGCGTTGGAGGCGCTTTTTAACTAGAAAAGTTTTCGGAATCGGTACTTTAGTGCCGACTGCTGTTCCTTGCCTGCCACTTTCAGCCCAGACTAAAGTCTGCGTTCCGTGAGATTCGGAATCGGTACTTTCTATGCCAAAGTATGACTTGTGAGAAAAACTAAATTTTTTCTGTAGTGCCGAGTGTTGCAACTTGTCTGCCGCTCCCGCCCGCACTGAAGTACGGGTTCCAAAATGATTGGAAATTCTCGGAATCGGTACTTTAGTGCCGACTGTTCTTGCTTGCTTATGTTCTATTCATATAAGGATTTAATTTCAACAAAAGTAGATCTGCTAACATATTCCCCACAAGTGTCAACAACGCCGTTATCATCAAAATCCCCATAATTATAGGATAATCCCTGGAGAGTGCAGAAATATAGAAAAGTTGTCCCATCCCCTCTATGCCGAAAATAGATTCCAAAATAACACTCCCGCCGATGAGTCCGGGCAAAGAAAGCCCCAACAGAGTTATAACAGGTGGCATCAAATTTGGTAAAATATAATACCGCAACAGCTCTTTTTTTTCTAAGCCACGGGCACGTGCAAAAAAGTAATAATCACTTTTGAGTATCTCCAGAGTCAGTGACCGGATGTAAATTATCATACTTCCCATGCCTGTAAAAATCATTACTGACACTGGCAAAGTCACATGCCATGCCATATCCAAATAATTTGCAAAGCCTTCTTTCGCCTCAATAGAATGAAGCCCGGCTATAGGAAACCACTCCAGTTTTATAGAAAAGAAGATGATAAAAAGCAGTGCAAGATAAAACGAAGGCATAGAAAAAGAGACCAAAGAGATTTGACGAATGATATAGTCGCTCTTTTTTTCATAAGAGAGTGCTGCTTTTATGCCAAGATACAAGGACAAAACAAAAACAACAACCAAAGAGATACTGTTCATCCAAAGAGTTACAGGCAAGCGTTTGAGTATCTCAGAACTTACATCCTGACCACTCACAAATGATATGCCAAAATTAAGCACAGCAATGTTTTTCACCCACGAAATATACTGCTGAAGAAGCGGTTTATCCAGTCCATACACAGCTTTCAGTTTTTCTATTGCCTCTTTCGTCATATTCGGATTCAGCTCTCCTGCTCCAAAAAAACTGTTTGGTGCGGCATGAATTGCTAAAAAAGAAATGATTGAGATGAGCAGTAACATAAAAAGAATGTAAGTGATTTTTTTCATAAAAAGTGTCATACTTCTGCTATAAACTCTTTCGTATATATTCAAGGTATAGTTTTATTTCACTTAATTTTGCAAGAGTACTTTCACAAATTTCTTTATAATCAATTCTTTCATAATGATGCGCTAAAAAGTTTCTAAAAGAAGCAATTTTCGCAAAATCATAGGCAAATTCTGCGGGTATTATATTATATTCGCCCAACAAATCTATACTTTCATAGTAACTGTTTGACTTTCTTAAATTTTTATATTTTATCATCATTTCTGCCAGCGCAATCGAACTATCGGAGACGAGATAAAGATAATGCAGTAAAGCACCTTGATAAATTTTATCGGCTAAGAATCGTTCTTTACAGTCAGCTTTTAAATCATCTAAAATAGCTAACAGCTCTTCAATGGAACGTATTTTTTGCTCAATTTTATGCAACATCTAACATTCTTTTAAAAATTTTATAATCTTGTATTTCATGCTCTTTCGCAAGTTCAAAGAGTATGCGTTCATCATCTTTTGCATCTTGAAGTATAATGCCTTCATTAAAAATATCTTCTAGTAAATCAAAGTTTTTTGCATTGTTTAATATAATTAAATCTATATCTTTATGTAAATTTATTTCTAATTTATGATGAATTTTTAATTTTGTATCAAAATTATTATACTCTTCTTTTACATGTACTGCAATATCTATATCACTTTTATCTGTTTGCGTATTTTTTGCATAAGAACCGAAAAGATATGCGAATTCTATTTCATTGATATTATGAATAATTTTTTTGATTTTATCTATTTTTGCCATAGCTGTATTATAGCATAAGTTAAAAAATCTATTTGTTTGGGTGATTTTGAGAGGGTGGAGAAAACTAACTCCCCTAAGGGAGCCAGTGAAAAGTTCTAGTATAAAAGTTTAGACTAGAAGTTTAAAGTTAAATATACTTGTAATAAATTAACAGCATCAGTACCTTTACCTAAATCATAATACACGTATGCTGCTGTTGCATCAAGTGCTCCGAATGATTTACTTGCAGTAAGTGTCATCTCAGTTAAGTCTTGAGAACTTACAGATTTAGCATGGTCTGCATATGTATAATATAAAGCAAAATCAGCAATACCTTTTACGGGAGCTTCTATGGTTAAATTATATGCTGTAGTATCTGCCATTGTAACTTGTCCATAATTCCACCATGCTTCTGTATAAAGTTTAGAATAACCAGAGCTTGTTGCCGTATTCGCTGCAGTTACAGCACCTTTATCATTAACTGATGAGTATGCAACTTTTACTGTAGCAATATCTTTTATATCATATCCTAACATTACAGCATAAGTTGTAGAAGCATCTGTTGGAGCTCCCAAGTAATTACCAGTTTTAGCAGATACAGAAGCATACTGTACACCGGCAATCATCCCTTTTACACCTAGTTGACTAGCATCTAAATCAGCTTGTAACCAGTAAGCATTTGCTAATCTTGTTAAATCATAGTACCATGCCTGAACAGTAAGTGGTTTAAAAGAGTTATTGATCACAGCTACTGCGTATGCTCCATCTTTAGCATATGTCGTAAATTTACCATCAGCATTAACAACTGGAGCACTTGCTAAACCTAAAGTATTAACTACGCCTCGATTATCTTGACCATACGTTTCTGTACCATTTCCATTACCAATAAATGCACCAACTAAAGTTGTATCAGGAATATCTTGATTAATAACTACGGCTGCTTCAAAAGTATTTTTTTCAATCGTCCACTTTTCTGTAAATGCCAGAGGTGTATCTAGTTCCATACGACCAATTTTTACTGTAGTTTTACCAGCAGTTGCTGCTAGCCATGCCTCATTCATCCAATTGGCATTTTCAACTTTTGCACCACCAAGAGCAGAACCATATGCAGCTTTAGTTCCAGTAGTAGCACCATGTGCACCACCCCATACAGCAGAAACTAAATTATTTTCTAAACCTAAAGTTGATAATACAGTGTAACCAGCACCGGCACTTACAGCAACAGTAGAATTTTTCATTAAATCAGTTGTAACATTTAAATTTAAAGCAGCATCTGCAGCGGATGCATCTTTATCAAAAAAAGAATTAGTTCCACGATCGCTAGTTTCATAAAATAATTTTGCATCACCACTAACTTTTGTGTTTTCAATTGCAAACGCACTTGAACCTATTAGTAGCGCTGCCACCAAACTCATTTTTGTAAATTTCATATTTTCTCCTTATCCTTTTACAAATTTCACGGGTAGTATAGCATAATCAACTCTTAACTTTTCATTAAAAAGATGAATTATTACATAAAACAAGATATAATTACAATATGAAACAATTAATTACAACAATGCTCGTATTATTTTCTTTAATAGTGTTGAATGGATGCGTAAATAGCGCACTTACAGTTCCATCACAAAACAGTGATTTAAATAAGATAAGTAACTCCAATGGTAAAGTAAAACCGGGATTAATGCAAAAAAATCTTGACAATTGGCTCAAAAACGAGTGGGCACCTACTGTAAATGAAGACAAAAAAGTGCAAAAGAAGTACATGAAAAAAGTAGACACTCAAGGTACAAACACAAGCAACGATACAGAAGAAAAATATGTAGAGGACAAGGAAAGAAACTTTACACTTCAAGAGTATGTTGACAAAGCAGCGGCTTATTCAAAAGCACACCCAAATGAGGGAAAGGATTCTCATGTGAAGAAGTTAGAAAGTATGCCTGTTATAGGGGACTAAGGCTTTTAAGCCGTTTCGCCCGCACTGAAGTACGGGTTCCAAGGTTTTGGGAATCGGTGCTTTATTGATTTCTTGTATCCCATGCCAAGACAGTTTTGCCTTCTTCGTTAGTGGCTGCGGCTGCCATACCCATGATGTTGTACCCTGCATCAACATAATGCACTTCGCCTGTTACACCTGAGCTTAGATTACTGAGCAGATACATCGCAGAATTTCCGACTTCGTCTATGGTTACATTTCGCTTCAATGGAGCATTTGTTTCATTCCAGTTCAGTATCTGCTTAAAATCACCTATTCCTGCTGCAGCAAGTGTTTTGATAGGTCCGGCAGAGATAGCATTAACACGCTGTCCTTTTGCACCGAGTTCAACCGCCATATAGCGCACACTCGACTCCAAGGCTGCTTTTGCTACACCCATGACATTATAGTTTACAATGTATTTTGGTCCACCAAGATATGAAAGTGTCAAAATGGAAGCATCATCAGACAAAACAGATTCTAAACGGTTTGTTAAATCTATAAACGAGTAAACAGAAATATCCATAGCAATCTGAAAAGCACTTTTTGTTGTTTTCATAAAAGGTGCAGAGAGTGCTTCTTTTGGAGCAAAAGCAACTGAGTGGACCAAAAAGTCTATTTTTCCGAAATCTTTTTCAATTTTAGCAGCAATCCCGGACATATGCTCTTCATTTGAGACATCCAACTCATATACATAGTCGCTGCCAAACTCTTTTGCTATAGGTTCTACTCTCTTTTTCAGGGCATCATTCAAGTATGTAAAAGCCATCTCAGCTCCCTGTGCCGCACAGGCTTTTGCTATGCCGTATGCTATGGATTTATTGTTTGCCAAACCTACTATTAAGCCTTTTTTTCCTTTCATTATCATCTTTGTCTTTTCCTTTTATATTTAAATTTTAGTTTTTTCAGACACATAGCCCAGACTGAAGTCTGGGTTCCGAAAAACATTATAAATTCTTCGCAAGCAAGGTCTCAATCTTGCCTTAATTTTTTTCTAATTCCTCTGCTGCTTGTATCATTGAACAAAAGTGGTCTGCATACAGAGCTGCGCTTCCTACCAAAACACCGTCGACATTTTCTACCTGCAAAATATCTTTGACATTGTTGACTTTCACACTGCCGCCGTACAAAAGCGGTGCAGATGATTTTTTCTTCAATTCGGAGTGAATATCTGCTATATCCTCCAATGTCGGTATTTTGCCCGTACCTATTGCCCAAACAGGTTCATAGGCAATAATCAGGTTTTCATACTGGGTATCTATACCTTCATATTGCTGATACAAATACGCAAGCATCTCCTCTTTTGAAGACTCTCTTACAGCAAGTGGTTCGCCTACGCAATATATAATCCTAAAACCCTGCTCTTTAAAATAGTGAAACTTTTCAGCTATGAATTCTTGGGATTCTCCCAAGATATGACGACGTTCACTGTGTCCTATCAGTATGGTTTTGATGCCAAACTCTGTAAGATGCTCCAACCCGATTTCACCGGTAAATGCTCCTTTTTCAACAGGGTATGCATTTTGGGCACCTACAGTGATATCTGTCTTGTAAGCATCAAGGGATGATATTGCAGGAAAAACAATAACCTCTTGAGAACTCTTCTGCACACAGGAATCCAACTCTTGCATATATTTGTGTGTCGCTTTTCTTGTAAGGTTTGTTTTCAAATTCGCTGCAATAATCATCTTAGTCCTCTTTTTCTGTGATTTTTACCATTAAGGGCTCAACACCAGGAAGTACTTTACCCTCAAGCAATTCCAGAGAAGCTCCACCGCCTGTAGAGATAAAGCTGATGTCTTCATCAACGCCCACTCTTTTGACCAAATCAGCGGTATCTCCACCGCCTACGACTGTCGTGGCATAGGTATCTGCTACAAAATGTGCTATTTTTGAAGAACCTCTGGCAAATTTTTCCATTTCATAGACACCCATCGGACCATTCCACAGTACTGTCTGCACATCGTTGAGCGCCTCTCTGTAAAGTCTTACAGTTGCAGGACCGATATCAAGTCCCATCCACTTTTGTGGAATCTCCTGTGATGTGACAATCTTACTGACAGCATCTTCAGAAAATTTTTCCGCTGCTATAACATCCACTGGCAGATAAAATTTCACACCCAGTCTTTTTGCTTCATCCATAATATTTTGCGCTTCATCAAGTAAGTCATCTTCAACAAGTGAAGCACCTATTTCGTATCCCATCTGTTTTAAAAATGTAAAAGCCATACCTCCGCCGATGAATACTTTGTCAACTCTTGGCAACAGGTTTACAAGTGCTTCAAGCTTTCCAGAGACTTTGCTTCCACCGATAATGGCGGCAAACGGACGGACAGGATTGTTCATAAGTTTTGAAAAGTACTGAATCTCACGCTCGAGCAAAAAGCCGGCTGCTTTGTGTTCGTTATCAAAAAACTTTGTAATGCCGTGTACAGATGCATGCGCTCGGTGACTGACACCAAAAGCATCGTTGACATAAAACTCTGCCATTGATGCCAGTTTTTTTGACAGTTCTTCATCATCTTTTGTCTCCCCCGGTTCAAAGCGTAAGTTTTCAAGTAAAAGTACTTCGTGCCGACATAAATCTTTTGCTTTTTGCATGGCATCTTCACCGACAACATCTTTTGCCAACGTTACATGACGCTTTAAAAGCTGTTGCAAACGCCTGGCAACAGGAGCCAGTCTATACTTTTCAACTATCTGGCCTTTTGGTCGACCAAGATGAGATGCCAATATAACAGCACAGTCCAAATCGAGACAGTAGTTGATAGTCGCTATAGCAGAACGAATCCTACGGTCATCCGCAATATTGCCGAACTCATCCATCGGTACGTTAAAATCACATCGTATCAAAACCTTTTTATTGGCTAAATCTAACTTTTTTAAGTGTAATAGTTCCAAATTTTTATCCTATTTTGAAATGTGAAGAGCCATATCTAAGAGTCGTGACGAATAACCCCACTCATTATCATACCATGCCATAACTTTTATCATATTGCCTCCGATTACCTGTGTTAAATCTTCTGCTACGATTGCACTGTACTGCGAGCCTACAAAATCCTGAGAAACACGCATCTCTTTATCCATATGCAAAAGCCCTTTGAGTCTTGTATCTGCCATTTCGTTAAAGACAGCCGTTACTTCTTCTTTTGTTGTATTTTTTGAAACGACAACATTTAAATCAACCATAGAAACATCAGGTGTCGGTACACGTACTGACTGTCCATGCAGTTTTCCTTCAAGCTGAGGCATAACAAGGCTGATAGCTTTTGCAGCCCCTGTTGTCGTTGGAATCATATTGATAGCACCGGCACGTGCACGGCGTTTGTCTTTGTTGTGTTTCACATCTAAAATATTTTGATCATTCGTATACGAGTGAATCGTTGTCATTAAGCCTTTTTCAATACCAAAAGCATCATCAAGAACACGGGCAACAGGCCCCAGACAGTTTGTTGTACAAGAAGCGTTGGAGACTATTCTTTGTCCCGCATATTTTTCTTCATTGACGCCCATTACAAATGTCGGTGTTGCTTTGTCTTTCGCAGGAGCAGAAAAAAGAACTTTTTGTATACCATTGTCAATATGCACCTGTGCAGATTCCTGTGTCAAAAAGACACCGGTACACTCTAAAACCATATCAGCGCCACATTCGGCAAACTTCAGGTTTTTTGGGTCACGATCAGAAAAAACTCTTATTTTTTTACCGTCAATTGCAATGTTTTCATCATCAAGCTGCACAACTTCGCTCTCAAATGTTCCGTGAACGGAATCATTTTTCAATAGATAGATCATCATATCTATATTTGCAGTGTCATTTATAGCGACAACTTCCACATCATCTCTTTTGTGTGCAATACGTGCTACACAACGACCTATTCTACCAAATCCGTTAATTGCTATTTTTAGTGCCATTATAGTTCCTAATATAAAATAATTGGGTAATTTTATCCAAAATTAGTTATAATTCGTATTAAATGAAAACGATAGCACTTTACGGGGGTTCATTTGACCCTCCTCACATCGCACATGAGGCAATAGTCAAGGCTTTAAGCAAACTGGAATTTATCGATAAAGTAGTTGTAATGCCTACTTTTCTAAATCCGTTTAAAAAAACTTTTACAGCTCCGGCTGAATTACGACTCCGATGGCTCAAAGATATTTTTGCTTCTTACGAAGATGTGGAAGTCAGTGCCTATGAAGTGAAGCTGAAAAGAAAAGTGCCGACGATTGCGACCGTCAAACATTTACTCAAATGTTATGACAAAGTCTATCTGGTTATAGGTGCGGACAATTTAGCTTCACTGCATCAATGGTATGCTTATGATGAACTGAAAAAACTGGTAACTTTTATTGTTGTCACAAGAGATGCTGTAAAAATACCGAAAAATTTCATTCAACTTGATATAGATGAAGATATATCTTCATCAGGCTTAAGAGAAAATTTTGACAGTTCAAAAATACCGGAAAAAGTCAGAGACGAAATAACACAATATTACAAGGAACACAATGCAAGACAGAATACAAAACATAGTAAACACACTCGATAAAAACAAAGCGGAATCCATAGAGGTTTTTGACCTTCGTGACAAAAACTATTTCGTTGATTATGCGGTTATAGCCTCTTCA
Source organism: Sulfurimonas sediminis (assembly GCF_014905115.1). NCBI lineage: Bacteria > Pseudomonadati > Campylobacterota > Epsilonproteobacteria > Campylobacterales > Sulfurimonadaceae > Sulfurimonas > Sulfurimonas sediminis. Next base: position 514,956 of record NZ_CP041235.1, on the reverse strand, counting down.
CTCGGACAAAAACATACAACTGCACTTTTGGACCATTTAAAAAATGAACTCAAACCTGCCGAACATTTTAACAATGTAGATGAAAGCGGTGACTGGATTGTGGTTGATTTAGGTGACATACTTATTCATATAATGACTCCGGAATACAGAACAAAATATGATATGGAAACGTTTTTAGGGGAGCTTGGAAGTCACTAGATCAGTTTTCAACACCTTGTTTTGTTTATCTAAAATATCTTTATAGTTATAGATAGACTCAACATATTTTACAGGCTCTGCTCCTCTTGCATACCCGTATTTCAGAGTCCTGTAATACTTTTTTTGTGAGAGCAGAGGCAGTACTATTTTCAAATCACTCCAGATATTTGGGTTTAGCCCAAGTTTTTTTGCTAATTTTTGCGCATCTTTTATATGCCCCATACCTATATTGTAAGCAGCCAGGGCAAATTTTAGTCTGTTCTCCCCTTCTACCTCTTTGGGAACAAATTTTATCATCTGTTTTAAATGCCGTGTTCCGCCAATGACACTCTCTTTGGGATTCAATCTGTTTTTCACACCTAACATCTTTGCTGTACGCTGTGTCAGCATCATCAACCCGCGAACACCTGTAAAACTTTTGGCTTTTGCATTCCAGTGTGACTCCTGATACGAAACAGATGCCAGCAGTGTCCACGGAATATCAAATCTTTTTGCAGCATACTTAAAATATTTTTCATACTTTGGCAGTCTGCTTTTCATTCTTTTGTAAAACATTTTTGTATTATAATAATCAAAGAAAAGAATATAGCTGTAATAGTGGTCTTTAAGCTGTGTCATCTTGCCTTTTTGGTTGTAATCATTGAGCCAGGCATACATGTCAGCTTCAAGCTCTTTTGCATTTTTTGGGAGCAGCCATGCCAGCTGTTCTCGTTTACTGATGGAAAAAGCAAGTGCTATTTCAGGAAAATATCGCAAATTAAGTGCATAAATATTTGAATCGGCTATTGTACAGTCTATCTCATGTTTGGCAACCTTTTCAAGTAACTCTTCTGTGGAGTACTCTGAAGTTGTCGTTGCATTTATTTCATATCCGTCTGCCTGAAGTGATTTTATCGTTTCACTGTAACTTGTGTCAGCCCCTACCATAATATTTAATCCTGCCAACTCCTCCACATTTCTTGGAAAATTTGATCCGCGCAACATTCCTCTGTTACAAATCACCTGCTCTTCGACTTCAAAATACGAAGGTCCAAAATGAAATTTTTTTTCTCTGTGTGGTGTTTTTGACAAAGATGCAGAGGTGATATGAATATTTGGGTTTTTGGAGAGTGCTATTGCTTCTTTGACAGTATGCGCTGTTGTAATATTTAAATCTGCTCCTAAATGTTCTGCATATGACTGCAGCAAATCATATTCAAAACCCTGTGGACCGTCCGGACCTATATAGTAGGTCGAAGGAGCATTGAGCAGAACAACATTTAAAGTTTTGTTTTCGCGAATTGTATCAAGCAGTGTCTGTTCCTGCTCTTTTTCATAGGGTACATAGGCAGTATGGCTGACCCAGCCAAATGCAAAAAAAGAGAGTGCAAAAACAAATAATATGAAACTGTACATGTATCTATTCATTGCATTAGTTTACATTTTTAAACTTATGCGAATATAAAACGGTTGACTCCGTTTTCATACTCATGCGCCAAAACCTGTCCGTGTGCTTTGAGAATAGAGTCAACAAGATAGAGTCCTAATCCAAAGCTGTTTTTCGATGGGTTGTCTTTTGTAAAGGGCTCTATATAATACTGTAGAGGATGTGAAAGACATGCGCCTTTGCTTTCAAAACAAAGTTCGTTTTTGTCGTTCATAAGAATTGTAATATGCGAATCACTTGCATATTTCATGGCATTGTCAATCATATTTTTAATAGCTGTCGTGTAGAGTCTGTAGTTTACATGTACTTTTATTTTTCCGCTGATTTTTACTGTGACATGTTCTTTGTCAACCATAGCCATATCTATAGCTCCATCAATTACATCAAGCAGCCTGTACTCGGAAAAATCTTTTTTATCGCTCAGACTTGTCACCTCTTCTATCATTGCAAATTCAGTCACAAGTGTTTCCAGGCGTTTAAAAATAGAGCTGAATCTGTCTTTTTGTTTTTGCGAATCAAGCATCTGTGTGGCGATAGTCCCTTTGGCTATAGGCGTTTTCAATTCATGCATCAAATTTCTCAAAAAAAGTGTACGGGATTCCAACACAGTGTTTATTTTCTGTCGTGCATTTTCAAGTTCATTTGCAACAGCACCAATTTCATCTTCACGGTTTGTTTTAAAAGAGATGTCCATATTTCCGTTACCGTACAACTCAATCTTTTTTCTCAATCTAATGAGAGGGCGTAGTCTTTGAAGTATCAGAATAAAAGAGAGGCTGATAATCATAAATATTGTTATATACGAATAGAGCAAATTTATATAGCTGTAAGGTTTTAGATCATTGTCTCTAATCAGGATATCACCACTTGGTGTTTCTATATGAAAGTAGATATTTCTTTTATACTGAATCATAGTCGCTCTAAGGTTTGTTACGATATTTTTCGTGTATAAGCCTTTGTCATTGATAAGCAGGGATGTTTTAAAACTTTTAAACCCCTCTCTTTTGAGAACTTTTCCTTTTTCAAATATCTTTTTTTTCAGTTTTTCATCTTTGGTAACTTCAAGATTATACACAGCCAAATTTGCTTCAAGCATAATTTCAGAACTTTGGCGCTGCTGATGTTCACGGTATATTTGGGTAATAACTGAGTATTTTGTAAAAATATGGTTGATATACTGTTCTTTGTTGAGTTTGTAAAACTCCCAAAAGATTGCACTCAGGCTCGCCAACGAGACAACAAGTACAAAAAGTACTGTGAGTAAAACAGCATGCCGCTTAATCATTTGAGAAGTTTGTATCCTACGCCGCGGACAGACTCTATAAGCGATTTGTCTCCGAGTTTGTTTCTTATCCGTCCGACCATTACATCTATACTTTTGTTGGAGGAGTCTTCATTAATGGCATTGACATTGTGAATCAAATCTTCACGAGAGACAACCAGACCCTGTTTGCTTATCATATAAGACAATATTCCAAACTCTGCATTTGTCAGCTCAATCTTGCGACCTTTATAAGTAATGGTCATCGTCTCTTTATCGCATTTAAAATCACTCTTGGATTCGGCTTTTTCTTCACTTTTTGCCTCATAACGACGCAGTACTGAGTGAATCCTTGCCTCAAGTTCTCTTGGGTCATAGGGTTTTGGCAGGTAATCATCCGCACCGAGTTCAAGTGCTTTTATCTTGTCTGTCACATCACTTCGTGCACTTGAAATGATTATAGGAATATCTTGCCGTTCGCGAATTGCCTCACATACTTCAAGTCCATCCATACCAGGTAAGGTCAAGTCCAGTATAACCAAATCAAAAGGTTCTAACTTTAATATACTTACTGCTTTAAAAGGGTCATCTTCAGTGACAACCTCAAACTCAAATTGTTCAAGATACTCTGTAAGTATCTCTGCTAATTCCAAGTCATCTTCAATCATTAATATTTTTTGCATAATTTATTTTAACCAATCTAATCTAATAATGGGTTAATAACCCAGTAAGAGTGTTATATGATATGCCAAAAAAGCAAGAGTATATGCCGTGATACTCGTAAATGCCAACAGATAAAAGAAATACTTCACACCGCCTGCTTCACGAGTAAATACAACAGAAGCAGCAAAACACGGAAGATACACCATAATAATCACTATAAATGCCACAGCCGAGGCAAAAGAGATATTTTTACTAATGGCATCTTTTAATGAATAACTTGTCTCATCAACATTCTCACCCAATGCATACAACACACCAAGTGTTGATACAATAACCTCTTTTGCTGCCAAACCAGTCTCAAGAGCAACTGCCATTTTCCAATCCAGTCCAATCGGACGAAAAAGTGGCTCAGAAAATGCACCTATTCGCCCCAAGTAGCTCTGTTGCAAATTTTTACTTGCAAATTCATTTGTCAATTTCGCTTTTTCATCTGCTGTTTGTGCCTGTTCTATTTTTACTGCATATTTTTTTTCTAACTCCATATTATGTGGATAATTACTCAAAAACCAGATAAGTATGGTAGCTCCGGCAATAAAAGTTCCCGCTTTTTTCAAATACATCAATGTTTTTGAAACTACCGTATGCCAAACAAGCTTGAATGATGGCAAACGGTACTTTGGCATCTCCATAACAAAGGGTTCATCTACGCCTTTGAATGCTGTCATTTTCAAAACTTTGGCAGCAATGAGACCGAGCATCGCTCCGGTTATATAAATCGCAAAGAGTACATTACCCGCAATTGACTCACTAAAAAAAGCACCGGCAAAAAGCACGTATACAGGTAGTCTTGCCCCACAAGACATAAAACTGATGATAAAAAGTGTGAGCAGTCTGTCTCTGTCATTTTTAAGAATTCTCGCACTCATATAAGCCGGAATGGAACATCCAAAACCGGTTACCAAAGGAATAAAACTCTGCCCGTGCAAACCAAATTTATGAAAAAATCCATCGAGCAAAAAAGCGACTCGTGACATGTAACCGGTACTCTCAAGCAAGGCTATTCCTATAAAGAGGATAATGATATTCGGTGTAAAAAGCACAACTGCTCCCACTCCTGCAATAAGCCCGTCAACAACCAAAGAGCGTATATCTTCATTAGTAATTGTAGCGCCGATTGCATCTCCAAACCAACCAAAAAATCCGTCAATCCACTCCATAGGTACTGCACCCAGAACAAAAGTCAACTGAAAAAGTCCCCACATTAAAAACAAAAATATAGGAATTCCGTAAATTGGATGAATCAAAACAGAATCAATCCTTTCCGTAATTGTCTTTTTTTCTTTTTCCTGTTTTGTCACTTTCACAACTTCAGCTACAATACCTCGATTAAAAGAGGCATATTCTTCTGCAAAAGCTTCTTTAATATCATCAGTATCATGATGCAATTCTATGTGCTTGGATGCTTCTATTAAAATAGGCTGCAACTCTATCCAAATAGGATCATCATGCAGTTTTTCATAGGTTTTTCTGTTTTCCTTTAAAAGATTGATAGCTATATTTCTATAACTGTTTTTTGCTTCATATTTGTGTTTTTTCAGATAAGAGACTATCTTTTGTATCTCTTCTTCAACTGGTTCGCTAAATACAAGCTTAGGATCGACTTTAGGCTTTTCATGCACCTCAACAACCGTATCTATCAACTCTTCTATCCCGGTTTTTTGTGCCGCAGAAACTTTCACACAGGCAATATTGAGCAGTTCAGACATATACTCGGCATTTATCTCTATGCCCTCTTTATCCGCCTCGTCACTCATGTTCAGGGCAATGACCATCTTTTTGCTCATCGTAAAAAGTTCCGCTGTGAGTTGGAGATTTTTTTCCAGATTTGTAGAATCTACGACATTGATAATAATATCATAGTCTTCCGCACAGAGATAATCTCTTGTCACTCTCTCTTCTATAGTATAATCTGTAAAGGCATAGGTTCCCGGCAAATCAACCACAGTAAAATGGTACTCTTTATAGTCAAAAAGCACCTCAGTTTTATCCACTGTCACACCGGAAAAGTTTCCTACATGTAAGTGTGCATTGGACACGGAGTTAATCAGCATACTTTTACCGACATTAGGCTGTCCAACCAGTGCTACTTTAATATGGTTGGCAATAATGGGACATACTTTCGTTTCTTCATTCATATTGTTTCAACCTCAATAAGTTCTGCTTCTTCGGCACGTAAGGCAATTCGCATTTTTCCGACTTTTACTTCTATCGTTTTTTTTCGCGGGGCATGTTCTAATACCTGCAGTTGTGTATCTTTCATAATTCCAAAGGAGATAAGTCTTTGTTTCAAGTCATAATTTGTTGCCAACTTTAAAACCTTTACTTTTTCGCCTTTTTCGCAGTCTATTAATTTTTTCATTATATTCACTTTATCTTTTTTAAAAATTATAATTAACCATAAACTGTATACGATTCCAGTCATGGTCTGTATTTACAAAGTTTTCTTTATCTTTTTGCATACTGTATACACATGCAAACAATAATTCATTGTCTATATTATACTCTAAACTTACATCCTGTTCTATTATATGTGCTTTCACACCCAAACTGTTTGCATTTCCTTTAAAATCACCGTAGGCATATAAGAGAGTAAAAACATCTGTTGTATAACCAATTGAGGATACAAAAGCATGTGCATCCCTGTCATCCGCAATATCATCCAATATGAGGGTATCCATACTGCTAAAAAGTGTGCCTCCGCCAAATCCGCTAAAACTTGCTGTGGCAGCTTTGTTTAAAGATTTATCATAGGCAATGCTCAAACTGATTCCCTTTACTACAAATTCAAACAATCCGCCGTAAATCGTAGTGTCATAAGCACTTGAAGCCAACTCTGTTTCATTTAAATACTGCAAAACACAGTGAAGTATCATATCCTCATTAAAATGGTACTGAATCCCTCCATCAAAATAAAATGCATTTGTAACATCTGTAATATTATAATACCAAAGATTTAATTCCCATACATCATGATAACTCAGACCGCCAAAATTTGTCCCTCGGCTACCCGTCTTTTCCCATGGAGTATCCAGTCCGGCATCAACTCCCTGCCATGACTGAATATTCCCGGCCATCATCTCCAAGCCGCCATCCGAATAAGATGCAACATACGCTTCAAAAGTATTACTTATCATACGTATATCATCACTGTCGGCCAATGGGGTGTCTAAAATCTGGCGTCCTGCCCTTATATTAAACGCTTTATATTTATAATTTATATATGCCTCGGCAAGCTGCGTATAACTGCCGTCACCTGAAGAGAGTTCACTGTTGTGCCGAATCCCCTCACCTGTTGCAAAGCCAAGATCATGTGATATGTAAACAGCCGCACCCGCATTAAAACCCTGCAACTCTGCCAACTCATACTTTAATTTGCCGCCAACTGCAGTCGCATAATTATTCTCCACATTTTGTTCTTTTTGCTCATATCCGGCAAACATGGTCCTAAGCTGACCTGAGATTCTGGCATCTTCAAACATATGTTCAATATTATTTGTTGCAGAAACTTTTTTCACCTGCATCAAAGCCTCTTTGTCTATATTTTTTCTTACAGAGTGAAGACGTTTCTCATTGACTGATGTGTGTTCGGCAGCACTCAGCAATGCTGTAAAAGAAAAATATAATATACTGAATCTAATAATTTTTAGCATAAAATTCCTATTTGTAATTTTGACTTGCAAATAATAATTCACTTCTACTTACAGAGAGCTTAATGATATTGATAGTATATATCATTAATATATCTTTTGTTTAATATGATTTTGCTATAATTTCATTAATATTTTACAAAGGCTACTACTTATATGAAATTTTTATGGACACCCTCTTCTCACTTCAACCTCGCAAATATGTTTACCTTTGTCAACATCACAGCAGGACTCCTTGCAACTTATTTTATCACACAGAACAACTTTACTTTGGCGATAATTTTGGCATGGATAGGCGGTGCTTTTGATATATTTGACGGAAAAATTGCCAGAAAGTATAAGCTGTCCAATGAGTTTGGTGTGCAGCTTGACAGCTTTGCAGATTTTTTAAGTTTTGTACTTGTGCCTGTATTTTTGATTTTTCAAGCCTCTTATGCACCCTCTTTACATGGATTTTGGCTGCTTTTAGCGGCAATTTCCAGTATATACTATGTGATTTCGGGACTGCGCCGTCTTATTCATTTTAATTTGCATACCGATGCAGGCGCAGTTGACAAGTATTTTACAGGCGTACCTACCCCGCTTGGAGCGATTCTTCTTTGGCTTGTCTATCTGCTCAATGCCTATGAAATTCTACCGGCATACGGAGTTATTGTTTGTATGTTGCTTATCGGGTGGAGTTTGAATTCTACTGTAAAAGTAAAACATCCGTAGCTTTCCCTGTCACTTCATAAAATTTAAACTTTTACACCCTAACAGTCGGCACTAAAGTACCGATTCCGATTAAACGGCTTTTTCGGAACCCATCAATGCCATTAAGTTAAGCATTTATTTGGAACCGGTACTTCAGTGCCGGCGGCTTTAGGCTTTAAAATCTTCATTTTCTATTTGGAATTTACGGCGTATTTTCCGCTTCCAAGCAAGACAACAAGTAAAGACATTATCAAATAAAGCAAGGGGGTTTCCCAAGCCAAACCGCCAAATTTTGAGAGTGTCAGGGAAAATCCATATGCCAGATAAATGGCAACAAGCATATTCACCGATAAAATGGCTGCCGCGACTCTCGCGTATAATCCTAATATAATAAATATAGGCGTAATCAACTCTCCGACATACACACCATAGGCCAAAAACTCAGGCAAGCCTGCACTGACAACCATACTTTTGACACCGCTAATTCCATATATAAGCTTATGAATCCCGTGAAAAAGTATCAATACACCTAAACTTAACCGTAGTAATAACTTTGCAATATCCGGATTTTGAAACATTTTAATCCTTTTTTCTTCTGAATTTACATGTAGCCACGCTTATCTCTTTGCCATCTTTTATTGCCTCTTTTATATAGCCAAGCACGCCTTGCACATCATCATTGCCTATTTCTACTTCTATTATTTTTACAATATCCTTCTCAGGTGTCAGCGTCCAGCTCTTTTCATAATTGTATCTTGTCTCTATTTTCATGTATCTTCTCCATCATCTTCACTCTTGAGTGGCAACTCTTTTTTCGGCTTCAATCCCAGTGCTTTCATATTTTGCGCTCTTTTTATAACATTGCCTCGCCCAGTGCTGAGTCTGTTCATCGCCTTGTCATAAGAGTCCTGCGTCTTTTGCAAATAGTTTCCTATATGTTTCATCTCTTCAACAAACAATACGAGTTTGTCATACATCGCTTCGGCTTCTGCAGCTATCTTTTTTGCATGTTCCTCCTGTCTCTGTGTTCGCCAGATATGCTCAATAGTTCTAAGTGTAACAAGCAGAGTCGATGGAGATACGACTAAAATGTTATTTTCATACGCCCGTTTAAAAAATTCACCATCTTGTTCAAGTGCCAATAAAAAAGCACCCTCTATCGGCATAAAAAGCAAAACAAAATCAAGAGTATTAACCCCTTCAAGTTTTTCATATTTTTTTGCACTCAGCTCTTTTATATGTGAAGAGATACTTGATATATGCTCTTTTAAAGCTTTTGCTTTTTCTTCAGGTTCATCCGCATTGACAAATCGTTCATACGCAGTCAGTGAAACTTTCGAATCCACTATAATATCTCGCTTTTGCGGCATATGAATGATGACATCAGGTCGGTATGTTTTACCCTCGTTTGACTTGAGTGTGGCCTGAAGCTCATACTCTATCCCCTTACGAAGACCAGATTGTTCCAAGATATTTTCCAAAACCAATTCGCCCCAATTTCCCTGTGTTTTGTTTTCACCCTTGAGGGCATTTGTCAAATTGAGTGCTTCTTGTGCCAGGGTTTCATTCATCTGTTTGAGTCGAAAGAGTTCATCTTTGAGCAGATGACGGTCTTTGAGTTCCACTTCAAACTGTTCTCTTGCCTCTTTTGAAAAATTCGTTATCTGTTCACGAAAAGGTTTTAACAACAACTCCAACTGCTCTTTGTTTGCAGTGCTGAACTGTTTTGACTTGTCTTCAAAAATCTTATTTGCCAGTAGTTTAAATTCCTGTGAAAGTTCCTCTTTTGCTTTTTGTAAAACTTCCAATTTCTCAGCCGATGCTTTCATCTCATCATTATATCTTGCACTTAAAACCGCATATTCAATCTCCAAGGCATTGTAGTCTTCTTTTAGCTGTTCGTAATTATCTCTCAATGCAAAATAAGAGTTTTGCAACTCCTCAGCCTTTACATGTAAAGCCTCTTTTTCACTCTTTAGTTTCATATATAAATATAAAAGCACTAAAAAAGAGATGCCTAAAAAAGCAATGACTGCCAAATATATGTTTTCGTTCATCCTAAGCCTTATTCATTCTATTTTTTATATTATACTAGATTTTCAAGAAAATAATGCTCATGACCAAAGCATATTTTGTAGCACTATTATCTTCAAAATGCAAAATATAGACAAGTTTAATAAAAACTATGAAAAATTTAGATATAATTCCATAAATATTTTAAGGGGAAGATGCCCTGATAGACTTAAAGTGGAAATTTTAGTAGAACTTGCGTCATCTCCTTATGTATAAAAAGGCTTCAAAAGCCTGTTAAAAAGGATAATGATGCAAGAAAATGCACAAGAAACAACAACTACCCAAGAACCTACAATCACATTTGATTCTTTAAACCTCAAACCAGAAATACTTAAAAGTGTTAAATTCGCCGGCTTTACAGTTCCCTCACCTATTCAAAAACAGGCAATCCCTATCATTCTTGAAGGCCGTGATATGGTAGGACAGGCACACACAGGTACAGGAAAAACAGCAGCTTTTTCACTTCCTGTTCTTTCAAACATGAAACTCAACGGTAAAGTTGAAATGCTTGTCATCACACCGACACGAGAACTTGCTACACAGGTCAGTGATGAAATATTCAAATACGGCCGTAATCTGAATGTAAAAACAGTTACAGTATACGGGGGAAGCTCTTACAAGCGCCAACTTGATCTTATCAGTCGCGGTGCGAGTGTTGTTGTGGCAACACCGGGAAGAATGCTAGACCTGTTAAAAAGAAATATGCTCAACAATTTTGCACCGAGTGTTGTTGTGCTTGATGAAGCAGATGAAATGCTTGACATGGGATTTTTGGATGACATCACTGAAATTTTTTCTTATCTTCCAACAGACAGACAGACTCTGCTCTTTTCGGCAACTATGCCACAGCCTATTAAAAACCTTGCAAACAAGATTTTAAAAGATCCTGCTTTTGTTTCAATAACAAAAGGAGAAACAACAAATACAGATATTGAACAAGAGTATTATGTGATTGATGAGCATGAAAGAGATGATGCGATTATTCGTCTTATGGACTCAGAAAACAGTACAAAATCAGTTGTCTTTTGTAGAACAAAAAGTGAAGTTGACAGACTCAGCAATGTTCTTTCCAATGCGGGATATTTGGCAAACGGATTGCATGGTGATATGGAACAGCGCCAACGTGAAACAGTTATAAAAGGCTTTAAAAATGACTCTGTAAAAGTGCTTGTGGCAACTGATGTTGCTGCTCGTGGTATACATGTAAGCAATATATCACATGTATTTAACTACCATATTCCGTTTGATCCGGAGTCTTATGTTCACCGAATTGGGCGAACAGGTCGTGCAGGAACAAAAGGAAAGGCTATCACGCTTTTGACACCTTTGGAGTTTAAAGAGTTACAGCGTATCAAGCAAAAAGTCGGTACCTCTATGAATCATGCTTTTGTACCGAGTAAAAATGATTTACGTGAATCGACTGTAGAAAAAATGGTCAAAACAATTGAAGACCAAAAAATATATGATGAAGCCCATAAAATTCTTGACCGTCTCAAAGAAGACATAGACGAAGAAAAAATTATGTTTAAACTCATCTCTATGATTCTTGACAGACAAGATATAAAAGGACCAAGCAATATCGGTATTCCTGCTGACAAACTCGCTGCTATCTTGGAACGTGCCGGAAAGCGCAATGACAGTCGAGGAAAAGGCGGCAGAGGCCGTGGCGGATTCCGAGGAAACAGTCGTAACCGTTCTGGCAGTGACAGAAACCGTTCTGGTGGCGATAGAAACCGTGACGGTGGCGGATACCGTGGCAACAGAAGTTCATCAAACAGAAACAGAAACAGAGACTAGTCTATCCTATGGATAGACTCAGAATTTATGAAGATGATAATTTCTTTATAGAAAAAGAAGAGAGTGAAATTCCCTGGCTAAAAATCTTCACAAAAGAGCCCTATAAAGAACTTGGAGATATACCCAAAGAGTTGCGTCTGCAGCTCTTTGAAATCTTTGACATTATCGAAGATGAAATGAAAAAACACTACAACCCCACAAAAATCAATATGGCTTCTTTTGCAAATATGCTCCCTCGTGTACACTTACATGTAATGGCAAGATTTGAAAATGACAGTTATTTTCCTAATCCGATGTGGGGTGAAAAACAAAGAGATGCAGTTTTAGACTTGCCGGATGAAGAGGAATTCTATAAAAGAGTTGTTGAGGCTTTAAAACAAATCAGCCCAGACTAAAAGCCTGGATGCCGAAATATCCTCGAAATCGGCACTTCAGTGCCGGCTGTTGGTATTTTTTCGCCACTGTTGCCCGCACTGAAGTACGGGTTCCGAAAACAAAACTCCAGTATTATTTAGCTTGTTAAAATTCACAATTTTGTTCAAATTCAAGGCGGAGTTTTCTTTTTAAGAGGAACATACTTACGTATGTGACGAAGAAAAATTAAAGTCCAACGCAGAAGTTGGACAAAAGTCTTATTTTAACGGGCTAAATGGGATGAGGGCACTTCCCCAGGTTAACCCTCCGCCAAAAGCATCTAAAAGCATCAACTCACCAGGCTCAAGCTCCCCTGATTCATACAGATCATTGATAGCCATCGGAATAGAAGCTCCTGAAGTATTTCCATACTTTTGTACAGTGATAACAACCTGATCGTCTCTCATTTTTAAAGCTTCACCGACAGCTTTGATAATTCTCAAATTTGCCTGATGCGGAATAAAATGTTTGATGTTTTCACTTTTTATATTGTTTTCTTCTAAAATTTCTTTCACATCTTTTGTCAGTGTACGCACAGCGACTTTGAAGGTTTCATTGCCTTTCATCTGCATAAAACAGCTTCCTGCTTCACTTTCAAGTGCATCATGTGCAGAACCGCTGCCGCCGTTTGGTGTCATAAGCAAATCTGCATATTGACCGTCAGCACCTGTATGCACATCTATAATAGCTTCACTTTTATCATCTGTAGCAGAAATTACAGCAGCCCCTGCTCCGTCGCCAAAGAGGATACATGTACCACGATCACTGTAATCTGTAATAGCAGAGAGTTTTTCCGCACCGATGATTAAAATGTTTTTTTTCATCCCTGATTCTATAAATGCTTTTGCAATCGCCAAAACATAAATAAAACCTGTACAGGCAGCAGAAATATCAAATGCGGTTGCATTTTTAATACCCAGTTTGGTCGCAATGACTGTTGCAGTTGATGGCATACAAAAGTAGTCAGGTGAAATTGTAGCGGTTATTACCATATCTATCGCAGAGCTCTCTATACCGCTTCGTTCTAAGGCTTTTTGCGCGGCTTTCGCACCCAAATCACTTGTAAATTCATCTTTAGCAGCAATGTGACGCTCTTTAATTCCCGTTCTTTTGGTAATCCATTCATCTGAAGTATCTACCATATGAGAGAGTTCTTCATTAGTCAGTATTTTTTCTGGCACATAAGCACCAATAGAGCGAAATGCAGCGTAAGCCATTTAAATATCCTTTTGTTTTAACTCTTGAAGCCTTGCAATAATATGTCTGTTTACGCCGGTATCAACATAATCAATAGCCTGATAAATTGCATTTTCAATTGCCCTGGCATTACTTTTCCCGTGACTGACAATTGCACAGCCTTTTATACCGATAAGAGGCGCTCCTCCTATTTCGGCATAATCTATCTCTTTTTTTAAAAGTTTGAAAACTTTTCTCATTAACAGTGCACCGGTAATGCGAATAGGAGATTTTTTTATATAGTCTTTAATCAGTTGGGAGATTGTTGATGCAACACCTTCGCTTGTTTTAAGCACAAGATTGCCTACAAAGCCGTCACATGTAATAACATCACAGCTTCCGTTAAAAATATCACCGCCTTCGACATTTCCTTTAAAACCTTTGTAGCCTTCTAAAATTTTGAAGGCTGCTTTTGTGACTTCGTTCCCTTTGGAGTCTTCTTCACCATTGGCTAAAAGTCCAATACTCGGCTCTGCTATACCTAAAACATCTTCTGCATAACAACCGCCCATTACAGCAAATTCTGCCAAATGTTCAGGTTTTGAATCTACATTTGCCCCCACATCCAAAAGAACAGAACGACGCCCTGTTTTTGTCGGCATCAATGTAACAAGCGCAGGACGGGAAACACCCTGCAGACGACCAAGTCTTAAAGTAGCAAGTGTCATTGTAGCACCACTGTGTCCGGCTGAAACCACACCGTCTGCCTGACCGTCTCTTACTAAATCCACTGCTTTATAGATACTGCTCTCTTTACGCTTTACTGCATCTGTTGCAGCATCACTCATTGCAATGATATCCTGAGACTCGACAATTAAAATCTTATCTCTATAACGTTTTGGTAACAGAGGTAAAATTTCTGATTTATTTCCTACAAGTATCGGAGTGAATCTTTTCTTTTTAAGTGCTTTTATGCATCCGTTTACAATCGGCTCAGGACCAAAGTCCCCGCCCATTGCGTCAATAGCAATTTTTACCATTGACTACTTATACTCACCGGTAGTTGGGTTAATGTGGTGTGGTAATCTATAAGTTCCGTCTTTATCTTTAACCGGACGAGCTAAAGAAATTTTATAATGAGTTCTTCTCTTCGCTGAACGTGAATGAGAGACTCTTCTCTTAGGTACTGCCATAACTTTTTCCTTAATTTAATTTTTTTAAAACTCTATTTCTTCTGGTTTATCGCAATTTCCACATGAGTGGTAATCACTTTTGATAAGTTCGATCTCCGAGTCCAAAATCTCTTCAAGATCTACATTACCGTCCAAAGACTCAACAACATCCAAAAGGGTGTTGCTGTCATCTTCATATATTCCGTCATTAATGAAAAATTCGACCTCTTCATTAACTGTAAGATTAAAATCCTGCGCACATATGTCACAGGATTTTTCCAGTGTTCCACTGATGCTTGCTTTAAGCAGAATCAATTTTGCACTATGATACTCCAAAAAACCTTTAAAAGTCATTTCATTCGAGGTGACTTCAAAGTCTAAGGGAGTTTTTGTTACTTTTCTAAGCACAATCCTCATCGGATATACTTAAGAAATTTCTCTCTCAGCAAAAAAGAATGCAATTTCATTCGCAGCATTTTCAACCGAGTCACTTCCATGAACTGCATTTGCATCGATATTTTCAGCGAAATCTGCACGGATAGTACCTGCTTCAGCCTCTTTAGGGTTTGTAGCCCCCATTAAATCACGGTTTTTCTGCATAGCATTTTCACCTTCTAAAACTGAAACAACAACCGGTCCACTGATCATAAAATCAACTAAGTCGTTGAAAAAAGGTCTCTCGGCATGAACAGCATAAAATGCCTCAGCATCAGCACGAGAAAGCTGTAGTTTTTTTGTTGCTGCAATTCTAAGACCATTGCTTTCAAAACGATCTAAAATTTTGCCTATAACACCTTTTGCAACTGCATCTGGTTTGATTATTGATAGTGTACGTTCCATCAAATCTCCTCTGAAAATATAAAATTAGAATGGAATTGTATCTAAAAAAAGATTGTTTTTAGTTTAAAATGTAAATTTTGTGGATTTAAATGAATTAAAAGGAGTGTTATAAGAGCACTTCTGTGCTCTTATAACTATTCTACTACCGGTTCGTGATTTAAACGCTGTTCTTCAGTAATATCTTCACGGTGCTGCGGACTTGGCCCAACAACATCCCATGTAATACAACCCTCAGTCGGACAAGCTGTAGCACATGCAGGTTCATCATGATGACCAACACACTCTACACATTTGTCTGGATACACATAATAAATATCCTCACCTGTTGGATTATCATCCTCATCTACGATTGCTTCTACCGGACACTCATCTATACAAGCTCCACAGTTAATACATGTATCATTAATTACAACTGACATTTTATTCTCCTTGTTTTTATTAAAATGCAACTATACACTTTAGACTTTTAAATATAGCTAAAAGCTCTTAGCTAGTTTAAAAACTGTAGTTTATAGGTTACACTTAGATGCCTAAATACTCTTTTATTACATCAACTTTGTCTGTTTTTTCCCAGTTAAAACCAAGATTTTCACGGCCGAAATGTCCGTAAGCAGCCGTTTTTCTATAAATTGGCTTTAATAAATCCAAAGATTTGATTATTCCGGCAGGTGAAAGATCAAAAAGCTCTTTTATACAGCTTTGGATTTTCTCTTCTGCCACTATGCCGGTATTGTGCGTGTCAACCATAATTGACACAGGCTGCACTACACCGATTGCGTAGGCAACCTGAATAGTCACCTTGTCACAGGCTCCTGCGGCTACAAGATTTTTCGCAACCCAGCGCGCTGCATATGCGGCTGAACGGTCAACTTTTGTTGGGTCTTTTCCTGAAAATGCGCCACCGCCATGTGGACAGCTGCCTCCGTAGGTGTCAACAATAATTTTACGACCTGTAAGTCCGGCATCTCCCTGAGGACCGCCGATTACAAATTTTCCTGTCGGATTGATATGAAAAACAGTATTTTCATCCATCATCTCCGCAGGAATTACTTTTCGTATCACTTCGGCTATAACATCTTTGTGAATCTGTTCTTGCGATACTTCAGGTGCGTGCTGTGTGGAAATAACAACAGTTTCTACAGAAATAGGCTTCTCGTCTACATATTTTACACTCACCTGTGCCTTTCCGTCAGGACGCAGATAGGGGATAATTCCCTCTTTTCTGACTTCTGCCAGACGTTCTGTCAAACGGTGAGAGAGGTGAATAGGCAAAGGCATCAGCACATCTGTCTCACGACAGGCATATCCAAACATTAAACCCTGATCACCGGCACCGGTTTCTCCTCCGGCCTGGTCAACCCCCTGATTGATATCAGGAGACTGTTCTCCTATGCCGTTTAGTACTGCAGCTGACCTATGATCAAAACCATACGTTGCATCTGTATATCCGATATCTCGGATTACTTCTCTTGCAATCTCTTGCATTGGGGCATACGCCGTCGTCTTCAGTTCGCCTGCAATTACACAAAAACCATTTGATACCAGTGTTTCACACGCTACGCGTGCATTAGTATCATGCTCAATAATATAATCCAGAATTGCATCACTGATCTGATCTGCCATCTTGTCAGGATGCCCTTCTGTTACAGACTCTGAAGTAAATATATACTCTTTCGTCATCGATTTTCCTTATTGAAGTACAGGGTCCAGCCCCATAAATCGAACGAATTATAGCACACTCTGAAACTTTTATTCTTAATGAGAAAAAATTACAGATAAACTTTATAAAAGCTGTTAAACTCTTCAAAAAGCTCTGGAAAATGTTTTTTTAGCGTCTCCGGCTTTTCAAAATAACGCTCCGTGACAACGGCAAAGAATTCTGCCTCATTTGTTGCGGCATAGGCACCTAAAAGCTTGTATTTTCCCCAGTCACGGTTTTTCAGGGCAACATCACTGAGTTTGTTAAACTCTTTTGAAATTACTTTTGCCCACTCATGGTATTTTGCATACGGCAGTGGCGGTGTTCCGTCTGCACTGCCGTCAAGAAAGTCTATTTCATGGGCAAATTCGTGCAGCAGTACATTGTTTTCATGGAGATGATAGGCATCTTTTTTTGCATCATTCCAAGATATTACCACCGTATCGCCGGCAGATTGTCCTTCGAGTAAGAAGTCACCTTTGGTAAATATACCTCCGTTAACACTTACTTGCCTGGCAACCATCGTATGTGAATAGACAAGAATCGTTACAAGGTTTTCATAACAACTTTGAAATCCTACATGTAACAGTAATAAACAGGCATGAAAAGCTATAACGACTTTCATCTCATTCGTCACTTCGATATCTATACCTACAAACTCTTTCATATTTATAAACAGCAGGATAGATTTATGGATTTTGGATTTTTCTTCTTCGCTCAGTTTGTTATAAAAAGGAATATTTTTTAAAATCTGTTTGTACTCTTTTGGCATCGGTTTTTCTAAAATCTTCTGCAGTTTTCTTTTTTTATAAAAAGTATAAATAAAGTACAGAGAAAATAGTCCAAATCCTATACCAAGCATCACTGTTAAAAGTGCAAAATAGTAATTCACAGTACCCCCCCTCCAACGCCATTAAGTTAAGCAATGAGAAGAACTAAAAAATAGCTTGAAGTTTTAAAAAAAACTATAAAAAACATTTTGTAAAATCTTTACAAACCACTTAATATAGGGATTTCAAAGCTATCTGAAAGTGTTATTTGAGTATAATATATTTATATATTAAGGGTTGGTTATGTTAAAAAAAACTATCGAAATTTCGGGAGTTTTTAAAGACAAAAAAAGAGAAGAATCTTTCCAGATGAAACATAAAATTGGAATAAATTCTTTTACAAGGGATAGAAAGCTAGGGTTTGCTAAAATTATGACTATGATGATTAAAAAGAGTAATAAATCTTTACAAAACAGCATTAATGATACACAACTTGCTTTAGGTGAAGATGTCACTATCTCTAATAGTGCATATACGCAAGCACGAGCGAAACTTAACTATACAGCATTTGAAGAGTTTGCACAGATGGCAGCTGAAATCTTTTACAAAGATGGAGATTATGAAACCTATAAAGGATATAGAATCTTAGCTGTAGATGGTTCTATTGTAACACTTCCAAATACAGAGGATGTAAAAAAAGAGTTTAATCCTATGAAGGTTAAATGTCAGATAAAAGATTATGCTAAAGATGTCTCTCAAGCACGAGTATCTTGCCTCTTTGATGTGCTTAATAATATTGCACTTGATTCTTGTATTGAGAATAAAAATAGTAGTCAAATAAATGAGCTTATAGCTTATGATGAGCGAACTCTAGCGATGAATCACTTTGAGTATTGTAAAGAGGATGATTTAGTGCTTATGGATAGAGGTTATCCATCATTTGAACTCTTTGCAGTTGCTTATAATAAAACAAAAATAGTTTGTCGTATTAGAACAAATAGCTTCTCAAAAGCTAAGTTTCTTTTTGCTCCACATAGTGAAAAAAAAGATGTGATACTTGAGATAAATGCTCCTAAAATCATAAGAGATGATCTAAAAAGTCTGAATTTACCTACAAAGTTAAAAATACGATTTGTACAGGTAATTTTAGATAACGGTACTGTAGAAGTGTTGGCAACAAATGTACTTGATAGAGAAGTACTTAAAACATCAGAGTTTAAAGAGTTATACTCTCTTAGATGGGGAATTGAGACATACTTTGATTTGATAAAAAATAGACTCTCTTTAGAAAACTTTACAGGTCAAAGTGCATTATCAGTAAAACAAGATTTCTTTGCAACTATCTTTTTGACAAACTATGAATCTGCCATGACATACGACATAAACCAAGACCTAAAAGAGAAAACCAAAGAGAATAAATATATCCAAAAAGTAAATAAAGCAGTCTCTTTTAATATCATCAAACATAAGGTATTTGACCTTTTTTATTTGGATGAACCAATAGAAGATATGCTTGAGCAGATGGAGAAACTTTTTCTGACAAATACAATAGTAATTCGACCAAATAGGAAATCAAAACCACGGCTGGATAAAGATATACAAAAGTCCACCATAGCCACCAATTCGATAAATTATCTTAAAATGAAGAAGAAAAATGTTGGAAACTAATCAGCAGGAAGTTCGTAAATTAGGTGGTTGTAGGCTTAACTTAATGGCGTTGACCCCCCCCTCAATGCCATTAAGTTAAGCATTTTTTTGGAACGCGGACTTCAGTCCGGGCTGAGAGTGGCAAGACTATTGCAACAGCCGGCACTGAAGTACCGGTTCCGAAAAAGCATTAATTTTCTCAACTTAATGACAGTGACGCGTGCCAAAAAACTGCAGAGTGTCGAATTATACATAATTTGGGTTTAACCTATCAAAACATTTTTCTCCAGTATCTTCATATCGCTGTCAAAATCATACATTATAATCTCTCCTGTCGGTATTTCAAATTGCACTATCTCCTGTGGAGTCATCTTTTCAAGTTCCATTACCAAGGCGCGCAGAGAGTTGCCGTGTGCGGAGATTAACACTGTTTTTTCTTTTTGCAACTCCAAAATAATCTGCTCTGTATAATACTCCAAGACTCTTTTTTTTGTATCTTTGAGTGATTCATGCAGAGGCAAGAGTTTTTTATCAATGTTTGCATACTTTTTATCATTCCATACACATCTTTCATCGTTTACATGTAAAGGTGGCGGCGGCACATCATATCCGCGTCTTACAGCCAAAAATTTTTCTTCTCCATACTCTTTTTTAATCGCATCTTTATCTCTGCCCTGCCAGTCTCCATAATGCCTTTCATTGAGTTTATAACTTTTAAGCATATTTATATGCTCCCATTCCAGATCCTGCAGTAATATCTGTGCTGTATGAATGGCACGTTTTAGCCATGATGTAAAACAGATGTCCGGATAGATATTATGCTTTTTTAACAGTTGTCCGGCTTTTTTTGCTTCATCCCTGCCCTGCTGACTTAAGTCAACATCTGTCCATCCTGTGAAAATATTTTTTTGGTTATATATACTTTGTCCGTGACGCACTAAAACCAATCTTGCTTTACTCATAATTTCTCTCCCAAATCTTCTGCAAAATAAGAACTTCTTACCAAAATACCTGATGCCACAGCTAAAAATCCCATAGACAATGCCTCTTCTTTCATCTCATCAAAAAACTTCGGCGGGTAATATCGTGCTACCCTATGATGTTTTTGCGTCGGTTGCAGATACTGTCCGAGTGTCAATTCACTCACGCCGACATCCAACAACTCCCGCATTGTGACCAGCAACTCTTTTTTTGTTTCCCCAAGCCCACACATCAAAGAGGACTTTACATGTAAAGGCGAATATCTGGCATAATACTCCAAAACTTTTAATGAACGGTCATAATCACTCTGCGGACGTACACTTTTACTCAGTCTTCTGACAGTTTCCTGGTTGTGTGCCAGTTTGTCGGCGCCACTTCTTACAATTGTCCCCAAAGCATCTCGATGGTATTTGAAATCAGGCGTTAAAAGTTCTATTTTTACCTCTGGGTTTTTCTCTTTTATCGCTTGGACACAGCGTGCGAAATGTCCGGATCCGTAATCTTTCAAATCATCTCTGTCCACCGATGTAATCACAACATACTGCAGCTGCAACTCCTGGACAGCTTTCGCCAGACGTTGCGGTTCATTTACATCAACATCTCTGCCATGCCCTGTTTTTACGTTGCAAAAAGCACAGGCTCTTGTGCAGGTATCGCCTAATATCATGAATGTTGCACTGTTGCGTGCATAGCACTCTGCTCTGTTTGGACAGGCTGCTGCTTCGCATACTGTCGTCAAAGTGTTTTTTTCCAAAACAGCCTGCATATTTTGTAAAATCTCCGGTGCGGGCGCTTTGACTTTTGGTTTAAACTGCATCTTCAAAATGTTTTCCTATGAGATATATCAGCTGCTCGTTTACCTCTTTTAATGTGAGTGTCACTCCTTCATTTTTTAAAGAAGTCGGTACAATATTTGTCAGATTACACGGTGAAACCAGTGAATGAAAGTCCAAATCCACATCAACATTCAAAGCAACGCCATGCAAAGAGACCCCTCTGGAGTAGCGAAACCCCAAAGAGGCAATTTTACGATTTTGTATATAAAAACCGGGATTGTTTTTGTCATATGTGACTGCAGGCAGATTTTTCATAAAAAAACTCTCAAAAGCATCAAGAACTTTTTTATAAAATCGCGCCGGCTGTTTTACCTGAAAACAGAAATAAAAGATATTTTGTCCCCTCGAGTGACAGGTAACAGAACCCCCTCTGTCACTTTGTACAGTGGGTACCTTAAAATGCTTTTGCTCATCACTGCCCACGGTAAAAACCGCAGGATGCGAACACAATATGAGATGATTTTGTCCGTCTTGCTGCGCCTTTACATGTAAAGCGTGCATCTGTTTGCTTGCCCTAACATAGGCAATTTCACCCCAGTCATGGACAATCATAACTTAAAAAATGTTCTCTCTAAAGCTTCACTGAATGTCGGATGCCCAAAAATCGTCCGTTTTGCCTGCGCTGTATCCATCTCACCGGCCAAACTCATACCCACAATGGCAACAAGTTCTTCTGCATTTGGTGCCAGAATTTCAGCACCAAGGATAAAGCCTTCCTGATCCGAATACGTAATCATTACTCCTTTTGTCGCATGATTATATGCAGAGTAGGGAAAATGACTCAAAGGAACAATACTTGATTTTAAACCCTCAGTTTTTCCGACTACAGCATAACTCATAGACAGGGTGTGTATAAATTTCACAACATGGTCCAGATTGAGAGGACGTGGATTGTTCCCTAAAATACGCTCTACAACATTTAACACTTCTGCTCTTGCGGCATGGGCAAGTTGGAGTTTGCCGTTGCAGTCCCCTATGGCATAATGTTTGGCAAGTGTTGTCTCAAAAAATCTGTCTGTGACAATGCCTTTTTCAACTTCTATCTCTTTACATGTAAGGAAATCCACATTCGGTCTGCGCCCGGCTGCAACAAGCAACAAAGGCATATAAATACTGCTTTTGTCTTCAAATGTGATATGCACTCCTTTTTTTGTACTTTTTGCCGTTTTTATAGAGTGTTCGGACAAAAGTGTGACACCTATTTTTTCAAGCTGTTCTTTTAAGGCAGTTTGAATGAGTGGATTTGCTCTTTTTTGTATGCTTTTTTCTCTGTAAATAAGTGTCACAGAAACACCACTCGTTGCAAAGAAGCTTGCCATCTCCAAGCCGATTGCCCCTGAACCGTAGATTGCAATCTTCTTTGGGAATTCCTGCATCATCAGCACTTCATCACTCATAATTATATCTTTGGCATTATACTCTATACCCTCAGGAATAAAAGCAGAAGAGCCCGTTCCCATAATTATATACTCTGCTTCAAGGGTTTTCCCGCTGACTTCTACCTTATGCGGTTCTTTAAGCTGTGCTTCGCCCTCTATCAAATCTACATGCGAGCACTGTTTCTTAATTGCCTGCCATGCGTTTTCTATCAGCTTTGTTTTTTTCCCAAAAAGCTTTTGCATTGAAAGAGCTGTTTGTCCCTCTAAAATGTCACTTTTTGACTCATACACAACATTGGCATAATGCAAAAACATTTTTGAAGGAATACACCCCTTATGCAGGCAGACACCGCCAAGCTGACGCATATCTTTTTCTATCAAGGCTACTTTTTTGCCCTTTTTTGCCGCAACAATTGCTCCTGCATAGTTCAGTCCGCCACCGATAAAAATTATGTCATACATTTTTTAGTCCTTAAATTGCAGAGGATTTTTTGCCTCTTTTTTGACATCCTGCATAAAAAGTGCTGCTTCATAGCCGTTTACAAGTCTGTGATCAGCGCTCAGAGTAAGAGATATTTTTCCCTCCTGCAAACTTCCTACCGCCACGATACCTGAGTCATTTTTGTTAATCATCGCATCAAAAGATTCTACACCCAGCATCCCAAGATTTGAAATACCAAAGCTTGAACCCTGCATATCTGCTGCAGTAAAAGAGTTTTCTTTGAGTTTTGTTTTAAAATTTTCAAGCTCTTTTGCAATCTCTGCGATGGAACGTTTATTTGCATCTTTTACAACCGGCATATAAAGATTTTGACTCTCTGCCACTGCCACGGCAATTGACGCATTTGGGCTGACTAACAGAGCATCATTTTGCAGACGCGAACGAAAAGCCTCATGTCTCATCATCACTTTTGCTAAAATCTTTATCAGCCAGACGGTTATGCTGTACCTATCATGCTCTACAAAAAGTTTTGCATCAATATGCTCATACAAACGGTAAACAGGCTTTTGTGCAGAAGCCGTCACATTGGCAATGATCGCCTTTTGCATCTGGCTCAAAGGCTGTGGCAGGGGTGTTTCGTTTTTCTCAATAAACGCCTGCACTTCTGCTTCGTCTATCTTATGATCGAGTGTAAAGCTTGCAAAATCCAAGCCGTATTTATCCAACAGTCGCAATGCTTTTGGTGTAAAATAATGCTCTTGTAAATATGCCTCAACATCCTTTACATGTAAGGCATCTTTCGCAGTTTTGTCCAAAACTCTCTGCGTGTCAACTCCATACTGTGCCGCTTTGGCTCTTGCTTTTGGGGATATACCACCTGTTTCTTTTTTTTGAAGATGTTTGACAACAGGTGTTTTAGGGATTGGTTCTTGTTTTGTCTCAACAGTAGGTTTTGATACTGTCTGTTTTATTACCGGCGTCTCAACAACTGCTGTTTCTGGCGTTTTTACAACTTTTTCATTCTTACTTTCACTGGTTGAAATACGGGCAATGACTTCTCCAACAGGAATGACATCCCCCTCTTTGGCCCGTATCTCTGCAACAACTCCGCTTTTAAAGCTCTGCACTTCCATAATTGCTTTGTCACTCTCGACCTCGGCAATGACATCACCTACATTTACCTTTTGCCCCTCTTTGACTTTCCAGCTGATAAGCTTGCCCTCATCCATAGAGTCAGAGAGCTGAGGCATCACTATTTCATACATCGTTTTTCTTACCCCACGCCACTATATCACGAGTGATAGATTCCGGCGTAGGAATACTTGCCAGTTCTAAACCTCTGTTATAAGGAATAGGAACATCTTCTCCTGCCAAACGCAAAGACGGAGCATCCAGGGCATAAAACATCTCCTCGGCCGCCCAGGAGACTATTTGTCCTCCGTACCCGCCTGTTTTATGATCTTCTTCAACCATGACAAGACGCGAGGTTTTTTCTATGGATTTTTTCAGTGTTTCATAGTCTACAGGGTTCAGGGAGCATAAGTCTATCACTTCGCAGGAACATCCCAGTGCTTTTTCTATCTCTGGGACTGCCAGCATCACATCATCAACCATTTTCAAATAACTCACAATGGTAATGTCACTGCCCTCTTTGGCTATTCTTGCCTCAAAAGGGTTCAGTTTTTGTTCAAAATCCACCTCCCCTTTTTTGTTATAGAGCAGTTCATGTTCTATAAATACAACAGGATCATCTGACAAAATCGCATACTTGAGGGCATGGTAGGCATAATTGACATCATTGACACTCAGCACTCTCAGCCCCGGTACCGCACAGAGCATTTGCTCATAACTTTCACTGTGCTGGGCTGCGAGTTGACGACTCACACCCTGAGGAAATCTTACCACCATAGGCAATATAATTTTACCGTTGCTCATATAGTGCAGTTTTGCCATATGGTTGATAATCTGATCAAAGGCAAGCAGGGAAAAATTGCCCGTCATTATCTCAGCCACCGGACGCAAACCGCCAATAGCCATGCCCACGGCATTGCCTACAATGCTCAGTTCTGCTATGGGTGTATCAATGACTCTTTTTTCTCCGTATTTTTCAACGAGACCTTCTGTCACACGAAAACTGCCACCGTAAAGTCCGACATCTTCACCAAGTGTTACGACACTGTCATCCGCGCTCATCACCTCATCAAGTGCTTTGTTTAAAGCTTCACGATACAACATTTTCACCCTCCTCATAAAAGACATGTTCAAACAGAGCATCAGCCTCTGGTTCGGGTGATTCTTCGGCATATTTCACAGCATTTTCCACCGCTTTTTGGGCTTTGGTTTCTATGTTTTGTATCTCTTGCTCTGTGCAGAGCCATTTTTCATGTAGGGCTTTTTTAAACCTCTGTATCGGATCTCGTGCCTTGCAGTGTGCCATCTCCTGCGCACTTCTGTAACTGTTGGCATCACTGATAGAGTGTCCTTCGTATCTACATGTAAAGGCTTCTACAAAAACAGGACCGTGTCCCGATTCTATCTGTTTTCTTGCCTCACTCACTACCTTATACACAGCTTCAACGTCCATACCGTCTACTTCATAAGTTGGCATATAGGGCTCTGCTTTTTTTGCCTGTTC
Organism: Sulfurimonas sediminis; assembly: GCF_014905115.1. Classification (NCBI taxonomy): domain Bacteria; kingdom Pseudomonadati; phylum Campylobacterota; class Epsilonproteobacteria; order Campylobacterales; family Sulfurimonadaceae; genus Sulfurimonas; species Sulfurimonas sediminis. Next base: position 489,147 of record NZ_CP041235.1, on the reverse strand, counting down.
TTTAAAAGGAGCCGTGCGCCCGATGTTTGTTCCTATGGCATATTCGTTGTTTTCACACAAAAAAAGCAGGGGGAGTTTGTGTGTGGCGGCAATGTTGAGTGATTCAAAAAAAGCCCCGCCGTTTGTAGCCCCGTCACCAAAGATGGCCATCACACCCTCGTCTTGTTCCAAAAAAGCTCTTGCATAGGCACAGCCTACGGCATTTGGGAGCTGTCCGCCGACAATGGCATCTCCGCCGTAAAAATAGTGTGAGGGTTCAAAAAGGTGCATGGAGCCACCCTTGCCGCCACTCACACCTGTAACTTTTCCAAAGAGTTCCGCCATAACGGCTTTGGGTTCGAGTCCACGGCTCATTGCCATAATGTGTTCACGATAGCCTGAAAAAATATCACCCTTTTCAAAGGCTTTTACCGCACCGACACTCAAAGCTTCCTGTCCAATATCAAGATGTAAAAATCCGGATATATTACCCTTCATATAGTTCTCTTTTGCCGCATACTCAAAAGCGCGTCCAAGAACCATCAGATAATACATCTCCTGGGCCAGTAGTTTGTTCATTTTTTACTACTTACATAGTCATTAAAACGGTTCAACACTGTAAACACGGCCATTCCTTTTAACTATTCGAATTCTTTGGCCTTTGTAAAAGTCTTTTCCTTTGGCGATGACGACAACTCTTCGTCCATCATCAAACACAACACTGAGTTCAAGTGCATTAGCTTTACCCAGTTGGCTTCCCGCATATGCACCGCCTAAACCGCCTGCAAGAGTTGCCAAAGCACTCCCCCTGCCTTTGCCGATGAGTGAACCCAGCACTACACCTGATACCGCCCCAATAAATGTACCCGTACCGTTGTCTCTTATAACAACAGGTTTCACAGACTCAATTGTACCGACCTGATAACTCAGTTCATAATTCACAGCACCCGGATCTATCTCATTCACACCGCGTGTTGCACATCCACTAAAAAACAAACTCCCAATCAATACAGTTGCTATAATTTTTTTCATATTTCTATCCTCTTTTTATAATTTTGAAACCATACTTTTACTCATTATCATACCACGCCATTACTTTAACCATTCTTCCATCTATAACAGTTTCAATGCTTCTTTTACAGTAGCATTTTGCGAAGTGATTGCATAAACAGCATTTGCCATTTTTACAGCCTCCTGCAGAGGTCGTTGGTGAATGTTCCGCCCTGTGCCATTGCCTCGAGAACCGCCTTTGTGAATTTGTTCGTACAGTTGTGTCAAAAACTCTTTTTCATCTGTTTTGGCACCGCCTTCACAAAGAACACCTGTTCTGCCCGCTGCCATTGTAGCCTCTCGCAACAGTTTCGGATTAAATTTTCCTTTTTTATCATATGGCACTTTGAGTTTTACAAAATCAGCACCCAAGGCTGCTCCGACACCTGCGGCACCTGCTATCAAATGCCCATCATGTTCATCTTTTACAAACCTGCCCTTTGGATAAATCCACAGCACGGCCAAAAGTCCGTTTTTATGTGCTTCATGGACAATACTCGCCGCCTGGGTCAGCATCTCATGCTCATATGCACCGACAAGATAAACCGTATACCCGACCCCTTTGATGTCAAGTTTACTCTCTTTGGCAAAGGCAACCACATCACCGACACTCAGCCAGGCTTTTGAGTAGGGGTCTTGTTTGTCATAAGGGACAAGATTTGTTTTTGAGTTGAGTTTTACAAGATAGGGAATGTTTTTATAATCACGTCCGTACCTGCTGATAAGCCCAAACTGTGTTGCAAAAACACCGATTTTTGCACGTGAAGCGATTTTAAACAGATGCTCGGGAGAGTTGTCTTCAAGCGGAATATCTTTGCCGTAGAAGTCATTGTTCAGATGCTCAACTTTCTGGTCTCCTGCAAAAAGCATCAAATGATTTGTAGCGTTTGTCGCACTTTTGAGGTTTTTTTTGTATGTTTCTTCTTTGTTTTTTGGCACATCTGCCGGAATATTGTATTTCATCATGCTCTCCCCAGTTTTTGTTCAAGTTTGCCTACATTTTCTATGGTTTTCAAGACACTGTCTGGATTCAGACTCATCGAATCAATACCCAGACGCACAAGGTACTCCGCCATTTCAGGATAATCTGACGGTGCCTGACCGCAAATGCCGCTGTGGCGGTCATTTCGTTTGCAACCCTCTACTGCCAGCCGTATCATCTCTTTGACCCCTTCATCTCTCTCATCATAATCAAAGGCAACGATTTCACTGTCACGGTCAACTCCAAGTGTAAGCTGTGTCAGGTCATTGCTGCCTATGCTGAAACCGTCAAAAAGTTTACTGAAATTATCAATCTGAATAACATTGTTGGGAATTTCACACATCACATAAATCTGCAGTCCGTTTTCTCCCTGTCTGAGACCGTATTTTGCCATGGTTTTGAGCACACGCTCGCCTTCATCCACTCTGCGGCAAAAAGGAATCATTAAAATGACATTATCAAATCCCATCTCATCACGCACACGCTTCATAGCCGCACACTCCAGAGCAAAGCCCTCTTCATAATTTGGATGGGCATAGCGAGATGCGCCTCGAAAACCTATCATCGGATTATCTTCTTTGAGCTCAAATACCTCACCGCCGAGCAGCGTTGCGTATTCGTTTGATTTAAAGTCACTCATGCGGACCACGCAGGGTTTCGGGTACACAGAAGAAGCGATGGTTGCCACACCCTCTGAGAGTGTTTTGACAAAGAAGTCTTCCATAGAGTCATAAGCCCGGGTCAGCTCTTCCAATTTGTTTCGTGTTGCCTCATCCACTTTTTGCGGATGCTTGAGTGCCATCGGATGCGCTTTTATATATTCGTTAATGATAAATTCCATTCTAGCTAAACCTATCCCGTCAACCGGTAAAGAGGCGAGGGAAAAAGCAATATCGGGATTTCCTAGATTCATCATAATCTTTGTTTTTGTTTTTGGCAGGTTTGAAAGATCGGTTCTTATGATTTCATAATCCAAAAGACCTTCATACACATGGCCCTCTTCTCCCTCGGCACAACTTACAGTCACTTCGTCGGCATCTTTGAGTACCTCTGTGGCATTGTCACATCCTACAACCGCAGGTATGCCAAGTTCGCGTGAGAGAATCGCCGCATGACAAGTTCGTCCACCTTTGTTTGTAATGATGGCAGAGGCTATTTTCATGATAGGTTCCCAGTCAGGGTTTGTGGTATCAGCGACCAGTACTTCACCGGCTTTAAAGGTATTGAGATCCTTGACACCTGCTATGTATCGGGCTTTTCCCTGTCCTATTTTTGTGCCGATAGCCTGACCGGTGACAAGAACCCTGCCCTTTTCTTTTAAATGATAGGTTTCAAGGATATTGCCTTTTTTCTGAGATTCAACCGTTTCAGGACGTGCCTGCACCATATACAAATGCCCGTCAAGTCCGTCTTTTGCCCACTCCATATCCATCGGTTTTGTAAAACCGGCTTTTTTTGAGTAGTGGTTTTCCACCTTGATGGCATAATCTGCAAGGACCATTACCTCTTCATCTGTTATACAAAAATGGCTCTGCTCTTGTGCTGTCGTCGGTATGTTTTTTGTGTACTCCACTGCAATATTGTCCAGATTTATCGTATCTGTAAAAATCATCTTTTTTTCTTTGGAACCCAAAGAGCGTTTGAGGACAGTACGAAACCCTTTGTTGAATGTCGGCTTATGCACATAAAACGCATCAGGGTTGATACTTCCCTGCACAACATTCTCACCGAGTCCCAAGGCTGCATTTATGAAAACAACATCTTTAAAACCTGTCTCTGTATCAAGCGAAAACATGACGCCGCTCTCCCCGATATCACTGCGCACCATTTTCATAACAACCACAGAGAGATAGACTTTGAGATAGTCAAAACCGTTATCATACTTATAATGTATAGAGCGATCTGTAAAATTTGATGCCAGACATCGTTTGTAGGCATCCAGCAGTTCTTCTGCACTTGAAATATTCAAGTAAGTGTCATTTTGTCCTGCAAATGAGGCTTCCGGAGAATCTTCAGCCGTAGCAGAGGAGCGGACAGCCAGAGAGAGACTCTCTCCGTACTCTTCTTTGAGTTTTTCATACGCCTTTACAATATCCTCACGCAGATCATCCGGCAGTTTTGCATTATAAACTATCTCACGGCATTTTTTTCCTGCACTTTGCAGGGCATCAACATTGTCGACATCAAGATTATCAAGGAGTGCATGCAGTTTTTCCCAAGCATTATTGCTATCGAGTACATGTATATAAGCATGTGATGTAATGGCAAAACCATTGGGCACACGAACACCTTCTGCTGTGAGATTCTGATACATCTCTCCCAGAGAAGCATTTTTCCCGCCGACTTCGGCGACATCTTCTATACCAATCTCTTTAAACCATTTAATATTTTTTGACATTCTAACACTCCTTGAAATTCTTTGTAATTTTTGCTCTTTAAAGTATTGTACCCCTTTTTCAGTAAACAAATATTCAATAATATACAACTATTTTCAATATAGTATTTACTTTCTGTTATCAATTCTATTTCATAATTAGACTAAATAAACTTGATACAAGAAGGATAAAGTTATGAAAAAAAGAGTTATATTATCAACGGTATTGGCAGGTGTACTGCTTTCAAGCTCAGCACTCTATGCAAGCTACAACGACAGTGTTTCAAAAAAAGAAGAGAGAGCGATTAATAATCCGGCTTCGGTAAAAGGTCATACTGCTGCCCAGGCAAAGGTGGAAGAGTCTCGATCCAAAGAAGAATTTATGCGTAAAATGGATGCTAAATATTTTCAATCAGATGCAAAAAAAGAAGATATGCAAAGATTGAAAAATGTTGTCAATCAAGAAGCAGACCAACACAGACAAAGCCTGCAAAAAGCGCCAAAAGAGATTGCACAGGCACTCAGACAGACAGTTACAGCCCTTAAAGCTTTGCAAAAAAGAGATACAAAAACGGCAAAAGATGCCCTCAACAAAGCCACTAAACTTTTTGACACGGCACTCAAAAACAATCCGAAACTCACACTCGTGCCGGTTGCTGATGCCATAGAAGTTCATGATTTTACAGGAGATGCAAAACTGGTCAAACACATCATAAAATCTGCCCAGGATTTACTCGATGATTATGATACACAGGCAGCCAGAGCCATTCTCATGCCTTTGGAAGATGAAATGGTAATGACAACACAGTATCTGCCGATGGGTATGTATCCGCTTGCGACAAAAGAAGCACTCAAAGAGTTAAACAAAGGCAAAGCAAAAGAGGCTTTTACAATACTTGTCACTGCCTTAAACGGTATCGTTATTAAAACGACCATTGTTCCTTTGCCGCTGATTACGGCACAAAGTCTGGTAGTTGAAGCATCCAAACTCAATAAAAAAGAGAAAGAAAAAGCAACAAAACTGCTTGATTTGGCACAGGATGAGCTTGAAAAAGCAGTCTATCTGGGCTATACAAAAAAACATGCGCCTGAATATAAGATGCTGCAAAAAGAGATACAAAACATTCAAAAAGAGATCAAAGGCAAAAATATCGTTGCGAAACTTTACGAAAAAATCAAAAAAGATTTTACATCACTGCTAAGCAAACATGAGGCAGAAAGTACAGAAAAAAAGCACTAACTACCGATAATCACGCTCGCATGAGAGTTTCAGACAGTTTGGCAACTTTCTGCCTGCAAGAAATGCCTTCATATTTTCTAAAGAGATCTGCATAATCCTTTGCAGGGCCTCTTTGGTGTAGTATGCCATATGTGGCGTGTAGAGGATGTTGTTTCGGTGAATATACTTTAGGTCACTTATAACATCAAGACAGAGAATATTTTTCATTCTTCCGTACAGCACATCTTCAATCAGTTCTCCGCGTGCCGTATTGACAATAATGACATCTTTTTTTAATTTATCTGCATTTTTTTCATTGATAATATTTTTTGTAGCCGGTGTCAAAGGCAGTGCCAGCATCAAAATATCACTTTTTTGCAAAACAGAGTCCAAATCATAAAAATCAATCCCCAACGCATCGACAATCGGTTTTTTTGTTCTTGAATAGGCGACTGTTTTCATACCAAAACCTTTTCCTATTCGCGCCATTTGCGAGCCTATGGTACCAAGCCCCAAGATCCCGAGAGTTTTCCCAAAAAGTTCCATTCCCTTAAGATCACTGTACTCAAAATTGCTCTGTTTCACCCGCTCAATAGCTGTATGCGTATGTCTTGTAGCATTTAAAAGAAGTGAAAAAGAAAATTCGGCAACAGCCGGACCGCCGTAACCGGCTACATTCGATACCAGCAAACCACGTTTGTAAAGGGCTTCACACTTTATATGGTCATAGCCTGTTGATCTTGTCTGCAGATACTTCAATGCCGGAAGTTTTTCTAAAATTTCATCTGTTATACGGGAATGTACAAAAAGAGATACAGCGTCGTACTCTTTTGTATCCGTAAGCGCATCATTTATTGTATTTTCGAAAAAGTACAGTTCCTGGTTTTTCAAATGTTTTGCAAAAAACTCCTGCTCTTCAGGCTTCACCTCAAAAAATGCAATTTTCATCTAGAGTTCCTTTTGAATTTCTTTCAAATAGTAAAACATTGCTATCTCACCAAAAAACGGTCCGAAAATATTAAAAACAGGCAAAAAGTTAAAAAGTGATGTGACTGCACTGATAACCAAAAATCCACTTTTATATTCAGAAAGTTTTGCTCTTTTTTCTTTTGGTATTACCAATGCCGCACTGTCATTTACAAAAGTATCTTTTATAAGCCAAATCCATAAACCCATTTGAATCACAAAATTTACAACAGGAATAAAAAGCAAAGGAAATGAAACAATAGAAATGACGATATAAATCAAGATATCAAGCAATCTGTTCTCACTGACTTTGACCTCATCTTCTTCCAAAAACGGTTCATAAGGAAAGTTTTTATCCCTAATCTCTTCGAGCAGTGACTCACTAAAGAAACTTGTCACCAACAGCATAGTCACAATAATGGCAGTATAAACAAAATAAAGCCCCATCAGATATGCCAGACTTGCTTCTACTGTTTCAAACGGCAGCCAATTGAGCAGTTTTAAAAACTGTGCATATATATAAGAACCTTTAAAAAACCAGACAAGCGACCAAAAAGCAGCACTTGCAAATACTACGAGCAGAGAAAACGAACTATATTTTTCTTTTGAAACTTTTTCTAAAATCATATTGCCAAAAAAAGCCAGTATCAAAGCAAAAGTTACCAAAACAAGTGAAAACCATAAAAATGATGAAAGAATCCATGCACCGTTTGAACGCAACATGGAAAAAGGTACCAAGTCTATAAAAGATGCAGCAAAAGAGACCAAATCACCCCATATAAAATAAGCGATAATTGACCAAATTATTGTCACAACAGCACCGATTGCCAGGGCACGCTTCATTATTTTATAGTTCAGTATTTCACTAAAACCAAAAAGAATAGCTTCTAAGATATTTTGCATTTTATTTTGTTTTGCATTTGCTTGCATTTGCTTTAATCAATGATAATCTACTGAGAATATGTCCAAACTCGGCATCTTCTTCTTCAAATTTTTTACGAAGCTCTGCTCTTTTTGCTTCTAAAATCTTTATCTGCTTCTCGACATCAGCAGGGTCTATCGCACATTTTTTTGCCGCTTCTGCCTCTTTTTCCAAAACCCAGTCCATCGCTTTTTTTAAAAATTCTACCATTGTCCATCCTTTGTGTTTGTTTACATGTAAGTATTATATACCTACTTTAATTAATTTCTGTTTACTATAAGGAAACATAAAAGTACCCAATAATATAATATATGCTATACTCAAGGCTAAAGAATATGAAAACTTAAGCTAGCAATGGAGCAGACATCATGCAAGCCATAGATAAAAACTTTTTCACATGGAATGATTATGTCACCTGGGAAGGCAGATGGGAGCTTATAGATGGAGAAGCATACGATATGTCTCCGGTACCTTATCCAAAACATCAGAGATTAGTTTTAAATATCGCACGAGAATTAGCAGGAACGCTGGATTGTAAAGAGTGTGAAGTTTATATATCACCGGTTGACTGGAAAATAGATGAGTACAATGTCGTGCAGCCTGATGTGGCTCTGTTTTGTGAAGAACCAAAAGAGCAGTATTTTTCCAAAACGCCTCCCCTTGTTGTAGAAGTTCTTTCAAAATCAACAGCAAAAAAAGACATCAACGAAAAATTTTTCTTATATGAAAAAAACGGTGTAAAGTTTTATATGCTAGTGGAACCAAACAGTGAAATTGTCGATATTTTTGAGCTAAAAAACGGCAAATATGAGTTTCAAAAGAAGCTTACATGTAATGACAGCTATGCTTTTGAATTGGATAAATGCAGTTTGTCTGTCGATTTTAATAATGTTTTTTAACAGATAACAAAAATATGAGGATTTAATTTGCAAGATTTTGGAAGATTTTTTCTCTTTCTAATACTGAGTTGTTCTTTAAGCTGGGGGGATGTTTCTCTAAATGGCTACCTGCATCCTGGGGATAATGACCTCGGCAGTTTTACACCTTCTGAACCTCTGACAACAGATAATGATCACACGTATGATTACTACCTTAACAATCCCACAAAATTTTATTTAAGTGAAAACAGCGATATTACCGTGGTTGAGCTTATAAATGCTGCTGGCATTGACAGTGCTATTCGTGTCTATATTGATGGAAACCTTGTTGGCACAGGAGCAAGTGGAAGTGCTACTATATCACTCGATACGACACTCAGCCTTGCAAGTGGCTACCATGATATTGCTGTAAGAGGGAGTTGTTATAATTTGTTTGGGAGCGAAACAAGCTGTGGAAGCCGAAGAGTACGGGATATTGATGATTTTTATTTTTCTGCTCTAAAATTGACATCTCAGCAGACAACAACAGCTGTTGACTTTATACAAAGAGTGCACCTTGGTGATTATACGGACAGTGATGATAATTATGATATTGACGATACTTCCAATTCTTTTTATCCTGATGCTCCGGAAGCGACATCAAAAATATATTTGCTTGATGGCAATATAACAGGAAATTTGACAGCATTTAGAATTTTTATCTCTCGCATGCGGGATGTAAGTGTAGATGGGATAAATAAAATCAAAGTCTATGACAGCACTAATGCACTTATCACAACTTTTGATATTAATCAATCTACTGATTACAAATTTGATGTTTCAAAACTGTATGTGGGAAATGTCAATGGTATATCAAAAGTAGAAATACTTTGTGGACAAATCAGTAGTTCAAATTATGATGATATTTCCTTTGGCGAACTAATTGTCATCCCTTATACATCGGTAGCAGATATTTATCCAAAACCAATTATTAATTATCGTATGGATGAATGCAGCTGGGACAGTGACAGCAATACTTACGAAATAAAAAACGATGGAACTCTTGGAAGTGATTATAATGCAACGGCTCTCAATGATGCCAATGTTACGGATGGGAAAATTTATACCGGAGGAGATATCAATGCAACGACTAATTCTGATAAAGCAATTTTAGTACAAAACAATATTTCACTTCCTGCAAACTATACATTGACAACCTGGATTCAATTTCCTCTTAATGACAATGGGCATATATCTTTTAATAATACAAAATTTTTTAATATTGCAGACAGACCAGGAAGCAGTAATGACTATATATATTTTGCTCTTGATACAACAAATAACAGTTGGAACCTGTGTATGCAAGGAAATACTTACGAATGTCAAAACTACAATCCTCAAAATTTATCAGGGTGGCACCTTTTAAGTTTTGTTGTTAACGGAAACAATGGCACAACAAAAGTCTATGTTGACACAACAGAAACACTTAATTTTTCTCAAGCACCGTCCGGAACACTTGGACTACTCTTCAACAGTGATTACCAGAGTAATAATAACAATACACCGAATGGACAATCTATCGGTGCAGCCGTTGATGAATTCAAAATCTTTAATTCTCAATTCAGTACGAATGACATTCAAACTCTTTACAACAATGAAAACAGCGGTAACAACTATGACGGAACCAGCAGAGCTGTCCCTCAGTGCGGTGGCGGAAATCAAAACAACAACAAAACAACCCTCTTTAATGCGGTCAGTTCCATTAGCGGTGTTACATGTAACGCGGTCGATGACTGGGAGAACAACCTTACAACACAGATTGTCAATAACCCCTACGGTCTTTACATTCTTTCAAAAGATGCACTCACACAGACTGCTCCAAGTGCGGCGGATATTACAAAAGTCTCACTCAAATACTATGATGACGGAAACACTACAGACTGTGGAGGTAACCTTCTTGCAGATGTCGTAAAATGTGATGACTCAACCAGCACTACATGTAACGATACCAATGCAAGCGGTTGTGCTTATTATGCTGATATGACGATAGACCGCGCTGTAAAATGTGTCCAGGTTTACATAGAGGGAAGGGATCAGAACAATACCTCTTTGGACACAAACAGCTCTTACTCAAGTGACGACTATGCCGCACGCCCTGTAAAATTTACCCTGAATGTCACAACTTTGCCTCTGGTGGCAGGTGCAGATTTTAACACTACTTTTCAGGCTTTGGATGCCAACAACAACCCCTCCACAGACTATAATGAAACAAGAAACAGCTCTTTTAGAGTGGACGCAAATATTACAAAAATTACATGTACGCTTGGAAGCTTTTCGATGGAAAATTTTTCATTTGCAAACGGACAAAAAAGCGATGTCAATGCAAGCTACAGTGAAGTCGGTGACCTTAATATTACGATAAAAGAGATTAACGGCAGTGAATTTGCCAAAGTAGATGCAGATGACACGAACGACAATCAAAGAGTGATAGAACAAAATTCGACTACAGTATCCTTTGCACCGCATCACTTTTCCATCATAAATTATACCTTTACACGCAATAACCCTGATCAGGACTGGCGATACATGGCGAATGTCAATGATGCCAACATCAGCATCGCCTTTAATGTCCGGGCACAAAATGAGCAGAATCAGACAACACAAAACTTTGATGCCCTGTGCGCTGCAACAGATGTCGGCATAAAAATAGATCTCAACACAACAAATGATGATGCGAATGCAAGCTATTTTGAGCGTATAAACAACACCGCTACTACAGGACATGATAAAAATTTAAGCAATATGAACTTCAATGCTACAGTCAATGACAGCAACTTTAGCGCCGGAGACTCTACGCAGATAGAGTATGCCCTCAATGTCTACAGAGTCTTCAACACTCCAAAAGAACCTCGTACTATCACGGTCACAGAGGTAAATACAACCAGCAGTACCGTAATAAACAGGGGACTGACTCCGGAAAACAACAGCAGTAAATTTTACTATGCAAGACTCTATACACAGGATTTGGCAACTTCTCAGGCAACGGATACCGTACAGGCAAAGGTACTGGTTTATGACAGCCTTGCAGATGGTTATGTAAGTGATTTGAATTTGACAGAAGAGTTGAGTCACTGGTATCATTTTATCCCGCAAAACGAAAATACAAACGGAGACATCCTTGCACTCAATGTTTCAAGAACAACAAACAAAAAAGCAGCGGATGATGACGGAATGAGCGCAACAGTCAGTTTTGATACAAACGGCACCTTTAGCATAACTGTCAACAATCCAAATGAAAATACACTTACGCACTACATCCATCTTGATGTCAGTCCGTGGATCTGGTATGTCCATGAAAATTTTGGCAGTGACTACAACGAAAGTATCGGCAGCAGTTGCAGTGAGCACCCCTGTATCAAATACAATTTCAATACACAAAGCAGCGGAACCGGTGTCAGCAGCGGTAATGTCAACGGCGTCTCATTTGATGCCAATGTCTCCAAAAATTCACGGGGCATCAGGTTGCTGCGATGAAAAAAGCGTTTACACTTATAGAACTTATCTTCTCTATGGTTATCATCGCCATTGCTTTTTCCGTACTGCCTAAGATACTGCAACTCTCCATCAAGTCATCCACAACAAGCTTAAAAGAAGAAGCCATGTTTAACGCCGTAGCCTATGTCGGGCTCATCAAATCTACTGCTTGGGATGAAGAAAACACAAAAATTGATGATATATTGCTTGTCACTGCCGGCAACAGTGTCTATAACTGCGATCAAACAACAGGGTACAGAACAGGTGGTATGAAAGGCTCGCGGAACTGCTTTGGCAAAAAATATGCTTCTGTACTTGGCAGCGACAGCAATGATTTGGACGATATGGATGATTTTATCACGCTCAATGCAAAAAATTCCAGCAGTTCACGTGACTATAACCTCAGTGTAACGGAAAACTATATAGATGATATTACACTCAGTGCAACCCAGTACACAATTACCTATCCTCCCAATGCCACCGATACTACCAATACAAAACTTATAACAGTGACAGTACAGGCAAATAAAAAAGGAAATGTTTTAGGCAATAGCTTCGTAAAAATTCCTTTTATTGCCCAAAATATCGGGCAAATCAAAGTAAACAGAAGAGTATGGCAATGAGAAGAGCGGCAACCCTCATAGAGATGATATTTGTCCTTGTCATTATTTCTTTTTTGGCTACGGGTTCTTTCAAAGCGATGCAGGCGATTTTGGTGCGTGAGTATAAAGCAAAACAACTGACGAACCTCTCTTTGGAATCGCAGATTGTCGTCAACCAAATCAGCAATTATTTAACCCAGCGCATCGTCTACAGCACCATTGGGTACAACCCAAATGACGGCAGTTTTGAATATATAGGCGATTTGACAAGCTCCAAACCTGTTTTAGAGTGGCTAGGCAGAGCCAATGATTTGTATCTTGAAAAAAAATACAGCGGTTTTTTTGACATGGCAAGCAAAACCGGGACAAAAGTCGCTTCATACGGTATAGACGGTACAGCCATAGATACAAACACCATTGCACTTATATTTGCAGGAAGTTTTGACCGTTCGCAAAGTGACAGTGCAAATATAGCTTCGAGTTTCGGCTGGCATGAAAGCAGCAGAGATGACACCTATGATATCACAATAAGTGATCAAAATATCTCCCTTGACAATCCTGTCCCGCAATTTCTGTATGAAAAATATTTTTTGGTTGAGAGCGCTTATGCAATTGCAAGAGGAGAAGATATCGACCAAAATGCCACCTGTATCACAGATCTTGGCTTAAAGAGTAAGGATGTCAACAGCACTCTTTTTCTCTTTTCAAACTACAGACCGTGGAAACAAGAAACATTTTGTGCCGACAAACAGGGCAACTCGAAAGTGGGAAATGTCTCTGTCTTGATGCAAAACATAGACGGTTTCAACTTCAGTGAAGTCGATTATACAATACGCATTCTTTTGGATGTCAACAAATCCATTCGTGGCGCCCACCCGGTGCATTTTTCTAAAATGAAGGTGGTATTTTAATGCGCAGCGGATTTAACCTTTTAATGGCAATTTTCATCATTCTGCTTTTAGCCGGAGCAAGTGTGCTGACACTCAAATACACCTCGATTTCTGCAAAACATTTTGCAAACAGCTACATCAAAGAGCAGGCGGAAATATTTTCTCAAAGTGTTTTGGAGACAACAATTTTAAAAATTGAAGGGACAGACAGAAGTACCGAGTGTCTCACACTCTTTAGCCTTGATTCGGCAGACGGCAAGTTCACAGCAGATGTAAATATCTCAAAATATTATCTCTACGGAGATGATTATGACAGTGCAATCGGAACAAACTGCAACAGTGTAAAAAAAAGAATCCAGACAGAAGAGTCAAACGGCTATGTTCTTATAAACATCACAGTGCAGACAAACAGCAGCAATAACAAGATAGGAGATTATATATCTCCTGTGAGAATCGTCACAAGGAGCTTGCAGAGACCATGAGAACACAGGCATATACACTTATAGAACTGATTTTTGTCATTGTCATTATCGGCATCCTCTCAGGTGTCGGATTTTACTACTTTAAACCGCATTATCTGCAAAATGACCGTGATTTTTTAGAACTTCAACTCAACACAGTGCGATATGAAGGGATCAATTATGACAAAAGAAGTCCTTCGGGAAATATGGATTATTCCATCGGATGCATTGCGCAAAGTGATTTTTTCACATCAAGGACAACCATTGACCAACATTATAAGATACATGCTACTTTTACATTGACACCCAATGAAAACATTCTCTGTTTTGATACACTCGGACGCCTGCACAATGGAACTGATGGCAACAAAACAACACAGAACTCACTATTGGCCAATGATATTGTGATAACATTAAGTTACAACAATGAAGAAAAAAACATTACAATTGACCACTTCAGCGGCGACTTAAGGTAACCTAATTCATATTTAGTTATAATAAGAAGAAAATAGGATTGGTTTTTGACTGAAAACGCTATAGTTCTTCTTGAACATGAACATACAGTTGTTTATGACGGACAAAAACCTGTTTTTGATACAAAAAACAAAAATCCTGAACTTTTCACTGCAGTTGTTATTCCTTTAAAGTATATTCACTCTTTTTCTTTTAAAATTGCAAACACAATCAGCGATGATGAACTCGCGATGAAAACAGAGCTCAAAATGTACAAAGAGGGCGGACTTGATGTACAAAAAGAGTATCGCATTGACTTTATCAAGTATGAGCTTGATCATGAATATCTCATCGAGGCATTTGCCCTCTCTCTTGATGATTTCACCCACTACCTTGCAGACTTTTCTTATAAAATAGATGTCGTAGATTTTGCCTTTCCCCGTTTTTTGGCATATGAGGCACTCTATAAAACAGAAGAAACAAAAAAATCCAATGATTTGTATATCTACATCAGCGATGACGAAGCTTTCGGAGCCATTTACCAAAACGGAAAATATATCGGTCACAGAATTATCAACTCTTTAAATGCCATTTCCAAACGGACAGGACTCGAACTTGTCAAACTCAAAGAGTATTTGAAAGAGAAAGGCTTCAAACGTGAGAACTACGGGCTTGAAGAGACATTGATTTTAGATACCGTCATTGAAGTCTTTTCAAAAGATATAGAAAAAATTGTCTACTCCATCAACCATAAACGCGGCCTTTTCGGATTGACCGGTATAGACAGAGTTGTCATAGATTTTGAAGGGCACACTTTAGAGGGCATAGGAGACTTTTTCTCTCAATATGGCTTTGAACCTGTTATAAAACCTTTGACACACCAGCTATCTATCTTGCTTGAGTATCTCTTTGGACTGCATCAGGGAGCAGATTTTCATCAGGTGAATTTAACACACCTTGAAAGAAAAAAACCGCTATCGCAGTATACCGGCTTTCGCTATCTTGTTGAAACACTTATCACAATTGTTTTGCTTTTGGGCATCGGTATCTTTGTCAGTTACTATCTCAACCAACAGCAGGAAAAAATCACCCTCCTTGAAGTCAAAGCAAAAGAGCGAAAAAAGAAGATAGAAGACTTCTCTCTTCGTCTCAAGAAGATCAAAAAGAAAAATGATCAGCTGCTCAAAGAAAAAGAAGGGCTTGAAGACAAAATATTTGTATATGAAACGACCTTCAGAGTTATTCCTATGATAGGACAAATTGGCATAAAACGGCAAAAAATGATGAATGATATTTTAAGAGTACTGAAGAAGTACCGCTTGAGTGCCTCCTCTCTATTTCAAAAAGATGAAAAAAGATTTGAGATTCAACTCATATCGCAATCCGACACAAGAGGTAACATTTCCAAGTTTATGCATGATCTTATAGAACTGGGATATAAAAATGTTATGACAAAAGATATTACTTATGAAGACGGTGTCTATACAAGTAAAATCTATATCAGTGTAAAAGAAGTTGAGTAGTATGCTAAGAGATAAATTTGAAGAGATAGAAAATTTAGATTCCAGAAAAAAAACTGGCATATATATTGCTATTCCTTTGATACTGTTCGCTCTTTTTTACTTTTTGTTTCTTTCCTCTGCCCTGGATGAATTTGATGCCAACCAAAAAAAGACAGAGGCACTGCAAAAAGAGTTAAAAAAACCGACTCTTCGGTTGCTGTCCGAAAAAACAGTTCGTTTAAAAAAAGAGATTGTAAAAAACAAAACAGCAATTGAGCGAGACAGAGAACAGTTGAATTATTTTCAGCATAAACTGGATTCAAAAAGTTTTCTGTTTATCTCCAAAAAGTCAATCAGTCTCTTTTTGGATAAACTCTTAGATAATTCTTTGCACAAAGGTGTTTTGATTCAAGCCATTACTCTGCATAATGAGAACAAGCCCTACATAGGGAATTTAAAACTGAAAAAGGTCATCGATGTCAATGCCAGCGGACGATTCTTAAATGAACTCTCTTTTTTACGCAGTGTAGAAAAAAGTACCATGCTGATAAAAGTTGAGAACCTGCACATTTTTTTGCAAGAAACAAATCAACCGCTTTTCTCTTTTGAAGTAAAGTTTTATGGAGTTGAGAAATGAAAAAAGTGATTTTAGCCTGCCTGTGTTTTCCTTTTTTATATGCAAATTCTCTGCCCCTTGTCAAATATGATCCTTTTTACAAAAGTCAGAAAATACTGCATACACGCCATGCCAACAAAAGGCAGAGCAACTCTTTTGTACTCAGTGCAATTTACAACAACCGTGCCTTTGTCAACAACAGATTCTATACTGTCGGAGAAAAAATCCAGGGCTATAAAATAAAGAAAATATATAAACAATCCGTTGTTTTGCAAAACCGCAGTCAGCTAAAAATACTGCATTTGCAGAAAAACCACCTTATCCAAATCAAACAAGCAAAAAGAGACAAAAAATGAAAACACTACTTTTACTGTTCCTCGCACATACCCTGTTTGGAGCCACTGTTTGTCAAAACCAACTCTTCTCACTCAGTGCCTACAAACAAAAACAAAAAAGTGCTATAGAAGTCGCTTCTATTTTAAAAGAGTTAAGTGCTACATGTAAACTCTCTGTTGTATTCAATGATGACGTATCCAAAAAAATGCTTCATAAAAAACTGGATTATGTCAATATTAATAACTATACTTTTGAACAGTTTTTAGACTTTCTGTTTAACGAGGCAAATCTTTTTTATACCTATGAGCCTACAAAAAACACCCTGGAAGTACAATACCTAAAAACTAAAACCTTCAACATAGACTATATATATTTGAGTGAACTGAGCAGTGAAAGCAGCAAGTCTATCACGACTGGTGCAGCAGGAAATGCAAACGCTACCGGAAACAGCGGAGGAGCCGGCGGAGGAGCTGGTGGCTTTGGCGGCGGTGGCTTTGGCGGCGGCGGTGGTGCCGGTGGAAACAACAGAGGACAAAACAGCGGAAATTCATCCTCAAACGATTATACCATCATCCGTTCAAAATCAAAATTTACTTTTTGGGACAACCTGTACAGCAATATTTTAAAGCTCTTTCACAAAAAAGAGAATGTAAGAATTTTCATTAACAAAGATGCCTCTCTTTTAACCATCACCACGACAAAAAAGAACCTGGAAAAGGTAGAGAGATACCTTAATGTTTTACTGAAAAAAATGCACAAGCAGGTTGCTATAGAAGCCAAAATCATAGAGCTCACCTATGACGACAGTTCCTCTACAGGAATTGATTGGAGTAAGCTTGATTTGTCTTTAAGCGGAAGCATCACTAATGACCCGGGGACTGTTGAAACAACGCTTTTAAACAGACCATCATACAGTCTGGCTTACAGTTTTTCAACAACAAAATTTTTAAAATATTTAAAAACATACGGAGACATCAAGGTCCTCTCCAACCCAAAAGTTGTCACAATGAACAACCAGCCTGCTGTTATCAATGTAGGAGAGCAACTCTCTTACAAATTCCAAACAGGTTCCGTGACAACAACAGGAGGCACAGCGGCCGGAACCAATACTTTTTCTGTTGGTTCTACCTTTATAGGTGTTACGCTTTATGTTATTCCAGAAGTCAGCGAAAACAATGAAATCATCATGAAAATAAACCCTGTGGTTTCCAAGCTCGCTGACAACACCTCCACAACAAGTACCGCTTCAAGTGCTACACGGGAGATTCCGCCTGATACAAAAATAAAACAGATGACCTCTATTGTGCGTATAAAAAACAATGAAAAAATAGTCATTGGCGGGCTTGTCAGCATCACAAAAGGTGGAACTTCTGTAAAAGTACCTCTTTTGGGAGATATCCCTTTGTTTGGGTCTCTTTTTAACTATAAAGAGAAGATAAAACAAAAAACAGAGATGTTTATTATCATACAGCCCCATGTTGTGACTACAAAAGCTATGCCGTCACTCAGAGACATTGATTTAAAAGACCCATTTTTTCAATCAACTTTTGACAAAAATGTCACAAATGGGTAGGTTATTCAAATGAATTATCTAGAACTTGCCCAGTGTTTTGAAGAACAAAACAGTTCTGAGCACTACCATTTAAACAGTGAAGTGCTTCATATAAAAAACACGATAGAAAGCATCTTGAGCAACAACACAAAGCAGCTGCTCTTTTTGACAGGAGAACCAGGTGTCGGAAAAAGTGCTTTTTTGAATTACATCGAGGAGCAATTTTCTTATGACATTATCAAATTTGATATTCCTTTTTTAGAACCTATAGATTTTGTAAAAATTTTAATTCAAAAAACGCAAACAGAAGTTGCCAACTACTCCCTCGAAGAGCTCATCAAACAGGTAATCTCTTTATACCAGAATTCAAACTATATCGTAGTGCTTGATGAAGCACAGCTGCTCTCTAAAGATATGATTGAAATCATTCGGATTCTGGCAGACTCCAAAGCATTCTGGTTTATTCTCGCTATGCATGAGCATGAGTCACAAAAAATACTCAATGAACCGCAGTTTGCTTCAAGACCGCATAAAGTCCTTAAGTTACAAAATATCTCTATTGGGGAATCCAAAGAGTATATTTTTACAGAACTCGAAAATAAAAATGCCACTATGCTTGCCAATGAAATTATAAAAAAGCACATAAAAACTATACACAAACTGAGCAAAGGCAATATGCGTGTACTCAAAAAACTTCTCTATACCTCTTTTTTACTTATAGATTATGCACAGAAAAATGATAAAGAGCGCTACAAAAACTTTAACAAATGTATTCTCACGATGGCAGCAATTGATAATGGAGTAATCAATGCATAATTTTGATGACCTTCAAAAACGTTGTAAAATATATACAATCAAAAAAAATTTGAAATATCTGTTGATTTTGATTCTTTTTTTAGTCCTGATTCTTTATGCTTACAACCTCACTGATGTAAAAGCAAGCAAAAAAAACAATGAAAACAAAACCATAACAGGCAGCCACCTTATAAAAAAGCCGGCAGTAAAAAAAGAAGCAAAAAAAACAACAATTACAAAAGAAAAAAAACACCCTGTTGTCATAAAAGAGTCAAAAAAACTTGAAACAAAAGCAAAAAAATACTCTTTACAGTTTTTAGTGGCATCTCCACGATACATAAACAGAATCAAAAAAGAAAAAAAATATCTGGAGACTCTTGGTTTTAGTAATTGCAGACTGCAGCAATCTGCTGTTTACATACATCTTACATGTAATGAATCAGACACGCTCCAAGACCTTGATCCCTATATAGAACTGGCACAAAGAAAAAAGCTCGACTATGTTATCCGGACACAAAACAATGATGCCCTACAGCAAGGAACAGTGCCAAAAAAGAAAGAAAAAGTCAAAAAATCAGTTCCGCCGGTACAAATACAAAAAACACCACAACAAACTGCACTCCCGATGATCAAAGTACAAAATGCAGATACACAGGAGCTTCAAAAGAGATTTGCACAGACTCCAAATTATGCCGTAGCGCTTGTTATTGCACGCAATTATTACGAAGAAGGCAACTACAAAAAAGCGATAGTTTGGGCAAAAAAAGCAAACCAGCTTAACAAAAGTGATGCAGGGTCCTGGATTATTTATGCAAAATCTTTGTATGCACTGCATCAGGATGCCAAGGCAAAGCAATTGTTACATATATATTTACAGTATGAAAATTCGGATGCAGCGCAAAGTCTGTTGAAACAATGGGAGCACACGCAATGATAAATAAAAAAATCAGACTCGGTGACCTGCTGATTGAAAAAGGTTATATAACCCAAGAGCAGCTTGAATCTGCTCTGGCAAAACAAAAAGAGCTTAACTTTACAAAAAAACTCGGTGAAATTTTTATTGACGAGGGATATATTTCACAAAAAGAACTGCTCAAGATGCTTGCGACACAACTCAAAATTGATTTTGTCGACCTTTTTGGCGAAAAAATTGATTTTGAAAAAATTGTTGCAAGATACCCGATAAATTTGCTAAAAGTCGCCCATGCCATTCCTTTTAAAGAGGATGAGGACTTCATCTATATAGCAACCAGTGACCCTCTCAACTATGATGCTTTGGAAAATTTAGAAAGAAGCATATCCATTAAACCGATGAAAATTTCTTTGGCCTACGAAGATGACATTAATGTTATTTTCAAAAGGATAGAGACGCTTAAAAAAACAAAAGTCCTTATAGATGAAGTAAAAAAAGAGTTACAGACAGAGGGATTAAAAAAAGAGGGAGAAGACAGTGCGGTCATGCGGCTTATTCGACTGCTCATCAGCGATGCTATTGCAAAAAGAGCCAGTGACATTCACATAGAACCCGAAGATAATGATCGAATGATAGTACGCTCCCGTATAGACGGTGTTTTGTTTGAAAACTTCATCTTTGATATGGAAATTTATCATGCTATCTCTTCTCGTATAAAACTTTTAGGCAATATAGATATATCCGAAAAACGAGTTCCTCAAGATGGAAGATTTTCACTCAATCTTCTTGAAAAAGCCTATGATTTTAGACTCTCTACCACGCCGACTATCTTTGGCGAATCTATCGTTATGAGGATCCTTGACAGAGAAAAAGTTCTTTTAAAACTCGAAGATTTGGGCTTTGCAGATGAAAACCTTCAAGCATTTAATGATTTAATCAGTTCTCCTCATGGTATTTTACTCATTACTGGACCTACAGGTTCTGGTAAAACAACAACCCTCTATGCAGCACTTAATGAGATAAAAAGCATCTCCAACAAGGTAATGACAGCAGAAGATCCGGTTGAGTACAGACTCCCTCTTGTACAACAAATCCAGGTAAACGAAAAAACAGGGCTCACTTTTGCAAGAGCAATAAAATCTTTTTTACGCCAGGATCCCGATATTATACTCATCGGGGAGATTCGTGACAGTGAAACCCTTGATGCCGCCTCGCAGGCTGCTCTTACAGGACACCTCGTACTCTCAACTTTACATACAAACGATGCTCCGGGAGCCATTCCAAGAATGGTACAAATGGGGTTAAAACCCTACCTGATTTCAGATTCTCTGATCGGTGTTGTAGGACAGCGTCTTGTAAGAAAGATTTGTCCATACTGCAAGCATGAGGTAAAAATACAAAAATCCCAACTTCCTAAAGTAGAAAAATACATTCAACCCGACGCTGTGGTATATGAGGGAAAAGGGTGTTCAAAATGTGACTTTACAGGCTACTTTAACAGAACAATGATTTCCGAAGTTTTTGTTCTTGATGAAGATACCGCAAAACTGATATCTGAAAATGCAAACAAAATAGCTTTGGCTGAATATGCCCAAAAACAAGGAAAATACAAGCCTATGATTTATGACGGAATGAACAAAGTACTCAAAGGAATAACAACTATTGCCGAAGTGCTGCGTGTAACCAAGGAACACTAGGGTGAAGTATTTTAAAATTGATTACAAATTTGGGAAAAAACGCTCCTCCATTGTCCTCGAATCAGCAAACAAGATAGAAGCCATGGAAAAGTTTTTTGAAATGGAACTTGGAGTTCTTATAAAAATTCAAGAGACTTCAAAACCACTTGAACAGTCATTTCAAGACCTTTTGGCAAAATACAACGATCCTGTCGGCAAGAAAAAAGTTGATCAGGAGAGGCTCATAGCACTGCTCGATCAAATGGCTATCATGCTTGATGCTGGACTCCCACTCAACTATACACTCAGCGAAGTAACAAAACACCAGGAGGACAAAGCCCTCAAAGCCATATTTGAAAAAGTTTTAAATGACATAGAGAGTGGAAAAGGTTTTTATGCTTCCGTACTTCCGTTTCAAGAGCAGCTTGGAAGACTCACTGTTGCCATGATTCAGCTTGGTGAAGAGACCGGACAAATCGCCGAATCACTCACACATCTCACCGATATCCTCCAAGATATTCTGGATAACCGAAAAAAATTCAAAAAAGCCACACGCTATCCGCTGGTCATCGTGACGGCCATGGGTATTGCCTTTAGTGTTGTGACAATTTTTGTCATTCCTCAGTTTAAGTCTATCTTCGAAAGTACAAAAATGGAACTGCCGCTGCCGACAAAGTTTTTACTCTGGCTGGAGTATGCTTTGCGTGTGTATGGTCCCTATATTCTTGCAGGTGCTGTACTTTTAGCAATCACCATCTCTTACATGTACAAAAAGAGCGACAAAGTCCATATGTTTTTGGATAAACTGATACTCAAAATTTACATTATCGGCAAAGCAACTTTTTTTGCAATGATCAGTCGTTTTGTCTATGTCTTCAGTGTACTTGTCAAAGCTGGGATTCCCATGCTTGAAGCCTTGCGCATAGCTTCGGGAATTATAGATAATGTCTACATCAAACAAAAAGTAGACAAAATTGCCAGTGCTATCGAAGAGGGAAAAAGTCTAAACCAGGGTTTTGAAGAGACAGAACTTTTTGAAAATATGGTTGTTGAGATGATAAAAGCGGGTGAAACCGGTGGCGGTTTGGATAAAATGCTGCAAAAAGTTGTCAAGATTTACAAAGACAGATTCAGCTATATTGTCGATAATATTGCTACACTGATAGAGCCTATACTGCTCGGGGCTATTGCAGGATTTGTCTTAATGCTTGCACTTGGAATTTTCCTGCCGATGTGGAATATGGTCGATATGGCAAACTAAAGGAGTCAGAATGGATATAGAGACAGGGAGTATCGGTATAGCGATTGTCAGTGCATTTATACTTGGATTTGCTTTATGGATTATACATAAAATGTCGAATTTATAAAAGGCTTAGCCTTCTATGAGTATAAAAGTACCGTTTACATCATTGTATTCCCAATGGTCTGTACTGTCAGGTTTGTCACTACCGTTTTCGCCAACACCGCTGTTTGTGCTTGATGCCGGTCCGTGGTAGTCGTTGTTTGCCGTGCAGCTCCATTTTGCATCTACACCAGCCGGATTTTTCAGTAAATACTGAAAGGCTTGAGAATTTGTTGCTGCACACTCACCCAGTTTTTTAGGGTATCCGTTGTCACAGTCAAAAAGAGCGTCACTGCCGTTGTTACAGTCGATACTGTTGCCGTTTCCCCAGGTAAATGTACCCTCAGCCGTTATCCACTCTGCATGAATATCGTCAAGGGCAGACTGCACCGTCGCAGCCGTAGCCATCTCCGAAGAGATTTTTGCATTTGAAGAGAGGTGACTAAATTTTGGTACAGCAACTGCGGCTAACACACCGATGATTACAATAACAAAAATTAGTTCTATAAGTGTAAATGCAGATTTTTTCATGACAGAATTCTTTTGTAAAGATTTATATCAAGAAGAAAAATCTTCTTGATATTACTATTATTATTCTTGAGTGTCAAGATATATTGTATAAGTTGTACCGCTAGTATAACCATTATTGGTTATTATAGGTTGAAATGTAGTATCTCCAGTAATAGTCGCATTCACTTCACCATTGCCATAAACAAAAGTCGCATTAAGATCAGTCTCTCCTGCCCTATATGTGGCTGTCTTCTTATTACTACTAATAGTCCAATCTTTTCCATTAAATTTATAAATATCTGTGATATTTAAATCATTTTTACTTACATTATTTAACTCTGTTGCATTCAAGAATGCTGAGGCACCACCACTGCTATTCATATCAGTAATCGGCTGAATAACATTAGCAACCATTGCATTTTGACGCAAGTTCTTAAACTTTGGAACAGCCACTGCTGCCAAAACACCTATAATTACGATTACGAAGATTAACTCTATAAGAGTAAAACCGCTTCTTTTCATATTACATCCTTCTATTAATATATCATACTCATTATATCGGATTAAAACTTAAAAAACTTAAATTAATCCCAAAAGTGCGATAAATAAAACAGGAGGTGTTACTACAAGTCCTACTTTCATGTATTCGCCCCAGCCTATTTTTACCCCTTTTTGCGCGAGTACATGTAACCACAGCAGTGTTGCGAGAGAGCCTATGGGTGTCATTTTCGGTCCGAGATTTGCTCCGAGTATATTTGCATAGACAAGCGCTTCATTCCCGACATATCCGACTTTGTCTATGGCGATGTCCATTATCATAATCGTCGGCATATTGTTCATCACAGAACTTATAATGGCCGAGAGAAACCCTGTACCGATAATGGCCAGTGTCTCTCCCTGTCTGTTTAACGCTTCAATCCACTCAGCCACCATATCTGTCAGTCCTGCATTTTTCAACCCATACACAACTACATACAACCCAATACTAAACCATACCACTTGCCAAGGTGCTGCTTTGATTGTCATCATCGGCTTAACTGCTTTATAGTAGTTTGCTATTGCCAAAAAAAGTAAAGCACCGCCAAGTGCAAAAACAGAAACAGGCAGATGCAGTATATCGCCTATGAAGTATCCCACCATCAAGAGTGCCAAAAAGAGCCATGAAATTTTAAACATTGTTTGGTTTTTAATGACAGAAGATGCTTCGGGCAGCATCTGCACCTTTACATGTAAAGGAATGTCCTTTCGAAAATAAATCCATAAAACAACAATGGAAGCAAAAATACTCAAGAGATTCGGCAGGAACATATTTTTGGCATATTCAACAAAACCTATGTCAAAGTAGCCTACTGTCACAATATTTGTGAGGTTTGAAATCACAAGCGGGTTTGAAGCGGCATCGCCTATAAAACCGCCCGCCATTAAAAAGGCAAAAATCGGCAAGGGTTTCATTTTCAGGTATTTCATTTTTGCCAGCAAAATCGGTGTCAAAATCAAGGCTGCCCCGTCATTGGCAAAGAAAGCTGCCACAACAGCACCCAGAAGCAAGATGTAAACAAACATTTTGTTACCGTTACCACCGCTGAGATGTGCCATTTTAATGGCTGCCCACTCAAAAAAGCCTATTTCATCCAACACCATGGAAAGAATGATAATGCCTATAAAAGAGAGTGTCGCATCCCAGACTATATCTATAACTGTAAGCACATCATCAAAACTCACTATGCCGAGCACTATGGCGACGAGAGCACCTGTAACTGCCGTTGTTCCTATTTGCAAGCCTCTGGGCTGCCAGATGATAAATACCAGTGTCACTAAAAACAAACCAAATGCAAGTACCATACTTCTGCCTTTTATACTATTTTATACTGTTGTTATAGCCCTGCCAATCTCAGCCCGCACTTAAGTACGGGTTCCAAAGAGTGCTATCTCAAATTTCATGAAAGTATAACGAAATAAAATCTATAAATCAATATATCTTGATATTTATATATTAATCTGCTATAATTTTGCAAACGGAGGATGCAATGGAAATATTTTTAAAAACTGTTTCGGCACTAAATGATGAAACCCGGGTGCTTATCCTGCGGTTTTTGGACGAATACGGGGAGTGTTGTGTCTGTGACCTGCAAGAATCCCTTAATATGATCCAGTCACGCCTCTCACGCCATCTAAAAATTTTAAAAGAAGCCGGCTTTTTAAGAGTTGAGAGAAAAGGCACCTGGGGCTTTTATGCTATTCGCTCACCACTTGACAGGTTTCGCACAGAGGCTTTAAGAGAAATTCGGCATTTGGAAATAGCCTTGCCACCTTTGAAGAAATCATCCCAAAACGGAGCATGTAAAATATGAGTCAAAAAAAAGAAGTTTTAATTCTCTGCACAGGCAACAGTTGCCGTTCCATCATGGCAGAAGCCCTTGTCAATGCAAAACTTGGTGAATGTGTGCATGCCCAAAGTTCAGGAGTCAAAGCAAGTGGCAAAGTAAATCCTCATGCACAGGCACTTCTTCAAAAAAAAGGCTATTGGAGAGACGAATATCATTCAAAAGTTATAGAAACGGTGCTAGATACGCCTTTTGACTTGGTCGTGACTGTGTGTGACGCGGCAAAAGAGACCTGCCCTGTGTTTGCCAAAGCAGTGAAGACTTTACATGTAGGCTTTGAAGACCCAAGCGGCAAAGAAGAAGCAGAGTATAAAAAAACACTCAATTTAATAGAAAAAGAGTTATTACCAATCATAAAACAGGAGTTATGCAATGAACAAAAAAGTAAATAAAACAGGTAACGGTGTGAAGATTTCTTTCACAGGAGAAGTAAAAATGCAAAATATCATTTCCATGGTAGAAAACTGTGCCACAGGAAAGTGTGAATGTATGAGTGATGCCACAAAAAGCAAGATCAAAAATATGTCTGTCAGCGGAAAAGACGGCGATGTTTCGCTAGAGCTTGACGGTGATGTAAGCACCCAGGAGATAGAAGCGGCACTGGCAAAATCAAAAGTTATAAATTAACTCAAAAAATATAGATTTTTATTAGTAAAAATTAGATAGAATCGCTTTATAAAATTAAACACAAGGACATATATATGTTAGTAACAAATCCAGCTCCAGATTTTACAGCTACAGCAGTTTTAGCTGATGGCTCAATCGTTGAAGACTTTAAATTAAGTGAAAATTTCGGTGAAAAAGGGACAGTTGTATTCTTTTATCCGTTAGATTTTACTTTTGTCTGCCCATCAGAAATCATTGCATTTTCTCACAGATATGATGAATTTCAAAAACGTGGTGTAAATGTTATCGGTGTTTCAGTAGATAGCCAGTTTTCTCACTTTGCATGGAGAGAAACTCCTGTTGAAAAAGGTGGAATCGGTCGTATCAATTTCCCACTCGTTGCAGACTTGACAAAAGATATTTCTCGTGACTATGATGTGCTTTTAAACAATGCAGTAGCACTTCGTGGTTCATTTTTGATTGATGACAAAGGGATTGTTCGTCATGCAGTTATTAATGACCTTCCACTAGGGCGTAATGTAGATGAGATGCTAAGAATGATCGATGCACAGCAGTTTACTGATGAGCATGGTGAAGTGTGTCCTGCTGGTTGGCAAAAAGGTGACGAAGCTATGAAACCTGATGCTGAGGGTGTTGCTGAGTACCTGGCAAAACACGAAAAAGAGTTATAAGAACTCTTTTTTTAGCAGAGATTTCACTCTCTGTCTAACTTTTCTAAAGCTTTCTCGCTCGCTTTGTTGGCTCTGTCATAATACCCGTCATCCTGATGTGAGGCACATCCGCTAAAAATCCCAATAACTATCAAACCTGTCAATAATAAACTTTTACCCAACAACAACTCTATTCCTTCCAGTTTGTTTCGCTTTGTACAAAGCTTCATCTGCTTTTTTCACTAATTCTTCCCTTGTTTCTGGCTCGCTGTACTCGGCAACACCTATACTGATGGTAATTTTATATTTTTTGTCTATACTGTATGCTTCGACTCTTTTTCTGAGTTTTTCAGCGATATGAAGGGCTTTTTCCCTGCTTGTGTTTTCAAGTATTACAACAAACTCCTCACCACCCCATCGACCAAATATGTCAGTTTTTCGGATATGCGTTAAAACCAGACGACTTAAAGCTTTTAATACCCTGTCCCCTATATCATGTCCATAGGTGTCATTTACCTTTTTAAAAAAATCTATGTCAAACATCAGTATACAAAACGGTTCCTTGTAGCGTTTATGTCTTTCTATGTGAAGATTTATCGCTTCATCTATTTTGTAGCGGTTGTATATTTCTGTCAAACTGTCTATCGTTGCCAGTTTTTGTAGCTTTTTTTCCATCTCGATACGGCTTGTAATATCTGTACTTGTAGCAACAAAGTTTTGGATATTTCTCTCTTCA
This sequence comes from Sulfurimonas sediminis, assembly GCF_014905115.1. Lineage (NCBI taxonomy): Bacteria > Pseudomonadati > Campylobacterota > Epsilonproteobacteria > Campylobacterales > Sulfurimonadaceae > Sulfurimonas > Sulfurimonas sediminis. The sequence goes on along the minus strand of NZ_CP041235.1, from coordinate 461,219 downwards.
TCAAAAAGCGGTGTTATTTTCAAGTCTGCATAATAGAGCCTGCCGTATTTTGTCTTGTCTATGATAACACTGTTATAATTTTTTCCCGAAAGTATCGTCTTCCACAGTCTTTTGTAAAAGTCATTCCTATGATTTCCTGATTTAAAAATATTTGTTTTATTTCCTATAAGTTCGCTTCTCTCATACCCCGTTTTGACAAGCACAGAATCATTTACATACTCTATAATACCATTGACATCTGTGATCAAAACCATATCATCCGTTTGTTCCAATGCTTTTGCAAGCAAGTAAACTTTTCTTCTCTCTTGTGCTGTTTCTTTGTCCAAGGAATATACCTCATCTTCGAGTTGTTTGCATCGGGTCATATCTTTGTAAAAAACTATCAATTCGCCGTTTGGGAGCTTTCGCACACTGTTATAACGCCAGCCGTTTGTCTTTTCATCTTTATAAAGTCTTGTATCAAGTTCTCTTGGTTTCCCGTCTCGATACACCTGCATCAAAACATCAAAAAGCCCAAAATCTTTGACACCGGGAAAAGCTTCTGTGAGTTTTTTTCCTATCAGTTCATTTTTAGAAATATGTTCTGTTTTCTCGACATTTTTATTTATATTTACAAAAACAAAATCGCCGTCTTGAAACTTATAAATAACAACATTGTCAGGAAGTTCATCTATCGCAATCGTAACAGTTGCGTTCACATTTTGCATCTAAAATTTGCCCTCTTTTTCATATTATATTTATAAATGATAACTATTATTTTCTGCCAACAAGCTTAACTTCTCTTTTTACTCACCAAAATTCCACCAAAAATGATAAGAAAGATACCTGTAAATGTCAATGTATCGGGAAAACTGTCCCCAAGCATATACCCAAAACCAATAGCAAAGGGAATATTTGTATAACTGACCACACCGATGACACTTAAATTTTTTGCACTGTATGCTTTTGTCAAAAGCCATTGTGAAAGTGTCGATATAAACGCCATCAAAATAATCAACAACCATACATGTAAACTGCTTGGCAGTATAAATTCAGGAAACAAAAAACGTAAAGGAGCGGGAACATTTATAAGTGGTGCGCTCAGAAACAACAATGCAGGCAAGAGTGTTCCGACCACTACAAAAGAGAGCACTATTACCCGTGAATCATATATATCTTTTATCTTTTTAATGGTCGTATAAGCCGCTGCAGCAAAAAAACCGCCCAGTATCCCTAAAAAATGGACATAAGAAAAACTCATTCCAAAAGGCTTTGCTATCAGAACAACACCTAAAAACCCTATAAGCAGTGCAAAGAGTGTTCGCCTGCTCAGATGTTCATGCAAGATAAAATAGGCAAGCAGTGTCACAAAAAACGGTGAGGTTTTGTTGAGTGTTATCGCTTCACCAAGTGGTATGACCGTAATTGTATAAAAGAACAGTATCATTGCCATAAAACCAAAAAGTCCGCGGGTAAAAAGCAGATGAATCTTACCGCCTGTAAGTTTCGGTGCCGTATGTTTGAGTGCATAAAGTATGAGTAACACCCCGATGAGATTACGAAAAAGAACAATTTCCAAGGCAGAAATATCTTCTGAGAGTATTTTTGTCAAAGCTCCATTAAGTGCTGAAATCAAAGCACTTCCAAGCATAAAAAGCACACCACTGTCTACTTTTTTTAACAACTTTGCTGCCTTTGCACAAAGCTAAAAGCTTTTTGGTTCACATAGGCAAGCTCATACCATTGTCTCTTTGGAGCTATGAGTGTGAGTCTTGCAGGATTTGATGAACGTGAGAGTGCTACATAAAACTGTGAAGGTGCAAAAATTTCATTGGTATCAATGATGAGATCTTCGATGGACATTCCCTGTGATTTATGTATAGTAATGGCAAACGCAAGTTTTATGGGAAACTGATAAACCGTAAAAACATTCTCCTCCACCATCTCTTTTTTCCCTTTGACACTCTTTTCTTTCCAGACAGGCTTGCTTTGTGCGGTTGGCTCAAGTTTTAGCACTTTGCCGTCACTCTTTTGCACATACACACAGCTCTCGTCCACATTTACAACAGTGCCTCTTTCTCCGTTAAAGTAGTTCCAGGCGTTTCGTGTAAACAAAACAGGAGCACCCACTTTCAAGGCAAGCTCTTTATCTATTCTGGCATCATCCATAAAACGCTCCACTTCTTTGTCCTGTGTTGATTTGAGATGTTTGACAACCTGCGCTTCCTTTACATGTAAAGCCTCATCTATAAAATCAAGCTGGGTTTTGTTATGCTTTGCAGCCGAAGCATTTTTACCAAACAAAAAAGTAAACTGGCTTAAATCATTTGGCAGAGGTTTTATAAATTCGTTGAGTTGGTTATGGATGGTTTCATTAATGGCACCAAATCGCACTGCATGTAAAAGCTCTATAAAACGAATATCATCCGTTCTGTAAATATGTGTCAGTTCCACTGTTTCAAAAGAGAAATGCTGCCAGGCAGGTGATTCAAAAGCAAATTTTACTTCGCCATAACCGCGCACAACCGGAGGCAGCTGTAAAAAATCACCGACAACCAGCAAAGAGCCCTTAAAACCTGCCTGATTGAGACGCAGTTCTATCATTGCAAAAAGTGTATCACTCACCATGGAAATTTCATCAACGACAATCAAATCCATACTTGATATAAGCTTTTTAATCTTTTTTTTGATTTCAAATTTTGCATTTTTTTGCAACTCTTGCACATCCGAAGCAATGCCCAAATCAAAAAAGCTGTGGAGCGTCTGCCCGCCTATAAGTGTAGCGGCCATTCCCGTTGAAGCCAGCTTGGCAACTTTTTTTGCCTCCCCTTCAAATGCTGCTATAATTTCTCTCGTAGTGGTCGTTTTTCCAACACCTGCACCGCCTGTTAAAAAAACATTTTGTTTCTTGTATAGTTTATCAAGTATCAATTCTTTATAATTCATAAACGGATAATAGCCATTCTTAGTATAATATCAGATTAATAAGTGTATACTGCTACTTAATATTTTTTAGGGACATTTATGATGAATGAAAAAATTTTAATAGTAGAAGACAACAAAGCATTGGCAAAATTTATTGCCAAAAAACTGACATCAGCACTCGATATAGAAGTTGATATAGCTTACACTATGCAAGAAGCAAAATTATTTATCGCAGGTCATAAATATTTTTTAGCCCTTTTGGATATAAATCTTCCTGACTCAAATAATGGCGAAATCGTTGATTTTGCTGCAAAAAAGAAACTTCATTCAATTGTCATCAGTGGAATCACTGATAAAGAATTTAGATACAAAATGCTTCAAAAAAACATCATTGATTATATCAATAAAAACAGTCAAAACGATATTGATGAAATGGATTACATTATTCAAATGATTCAAAGACTTCAAAAAAACAGAAATCATAAAGTTTTAGTTGTCGATGACTCTCGTGTTTTCAGACAAACAATGCAAAATATTTTGGAAAATCTCTTTTTTACCGTGATTGCTGTAGCCCATGGAGAAGAAGCCATAGGAATGCTAAAATCACAGCCCGACATCTCTTTAGTGCTTACTGATTACAACATGCCAGTGATGGATGGACTAGAACTAACCATAGAAATAAGAAAAACCTACTCAAAAAATGAGCTCTGCATTCTCGCACTTTCAGGAAATACCGATGAAGAAGTAACAGCAATGTTTCTCAAACACGGTGCAAATGACTACATTAAAAAACCATTTTCCAAAGAAGAATTTTCCTGTCGTGTCAATAATGCCATAGAAGCATTGGAAAACATACAGCTCATCACACAATACGCAAATCGTGATTTTCTTACAGGATTATATAACCGAAGATATTTCTTTCAGGAAGTAAATGACTATATAAATGAAATTCAAGACAAAGGAGAACAATTTGCCATAGGCATGATTGATATTGACCATTTTAAGAAAATAAATGACACCTATGGACATGATACAGGTGATAAAGTCATTACTGCCCTTGCAGACATTCTCAGAAGCTCTACAAACCCACAAGATATTGTTGCAAGATTTGGTGGGGAAGAGTTTTGTGTCGTCTTAAAAAACATCAATAGACACAGCGCACGTGAAATTTTTGAAAGATTACGGGAAAATGTAGAGCGCTTTTCTTATCACACAAAAGATGATGAGTATATTCGTTTTACAATTTCCATCGGTGCCTTACTGTTTCACGAGGAAGAATCTCTGGATAACAATATCAATGAAGCAGACATGCTCTTGTATAAAGCAAAAAACAATGGTAGAAATCAGCTTGTTTTTCAAGCCTGATCTAGTTTTATAAGTGTTCCAAACGGAAGTTTCTTTTCCTTGGAACTTATCCATTTCACCTTATAATCCGGTACATATTTTGGAAAAGTTCCATCCAGGTCTGTAAAATACAAAAGCAGTTTCAAATCATCAAAGTTTTCTTCTGTAAAATGAAAAACAGGACGAAAGTCTGTTGCCCCTCCGCCTTTAATGTTTACTTCCAATCTTTCTCCACTGTAAAAAGTACTATGTGATTGAATTTTTTCATCACATACAAGCAGTTCAATCTGATAATTTTGCACCAAAGTCATCAAAAAATTTACTTCACTCAAAAATTCATTTAAAAGCACTTCATCAATGGAGCCGGAACTGTCCACTGCAATCACAAGACGAAAGGTCTGAGAAATATTGCAAGGCAGGTAAATACCGCTGTAAAGCAATTTTTTAGAAGGTGGCATCACGACATAATCATCCCGAAAATAAGGATCAAGTGCCATCCGCAGTTCATTTCGCCAGTCAATTTTTCCAAAGTCATTCAGTTGAAAAAAACGCTCAATCGTCACCGGTGCTTCGCCTTTGTGCATTTTGGATTCCAAAAGAGCAATGGCTTCCTCGGCAAAAAGCTGCTCTTGTAAAATTTCTTCTTCTAACTCTTGGGGTGTTTGTTCCTGGTTGTCACTTTGTACATCATCACTCTCATCGGCTTCATATTCCAAATCTTCATCATTTCGCAGGATATCATCTTTTAATTCGGCATAAATTGCTTCGGCATACATCCCGCTGAAACGTTCTCTGTACTGCGCTCCATAAGGCATATCAAGGCCGTTTTGCACAAGCATGTCATTAACTGCCATATCTGTAGCCATCTGCCACAGCCAGCCGCTCCGGTTCTTTTTTCGCATCTCATGAGCAAGACTTGCGTGCATTGCCCCGTTGGCAAAGACAAATTCCATCTCAGAGAGTTCTAAATTTTGCAGGTAGTCGCTGTTGATTTCAAGCTTTTTGCCGTCACTTTTAAAGGCTTCAATATCATCATTTATAATAACATCAATTTTAGAGGCAAGGGTCCCGAAATAGGGATACTCCAGTAAAAGTTTTGCTTTTGCTTGTGAAATTTTTTCTTCTGTTTTTTGCATATTTTTCCTTCACTCCTATTTTCGGAATCGGTATTTTAGTGCCGACTGTTTAAACTTTCTCGCCACTCTCGCCCGCACTGAAGTACGGGTTCCAAAAAAATGTTTAACTTAACGGCATTGACACTAAAGGATGGGTTCCGAAAAGACTCTATGCATCCTCCAGGAATCGGTACTTTCTATGCTAAAGCATGACTTAGAAAAAAACTAAATTTTTTTCTGCAGTGCCGACTCTTCGAACTTTCTTGCCGACTCTTTAAGCCTGTTTACCGCGCTCAGTCTAAAAGATAAGAAAACTTTCTTACCCACTCTTTAAAAACACTTGAACCTTCCATCGTGACACCTGCTCTTTGCAGATCCTGTGCTATCATCACGGCAAATTCCCCTTTGAGTCCAAGGGTATACTTAAGCAGGTTTTCAAGTCTCTCTTGACTCGGATTTTGCAGATAGTGACTGACAATGCCCGAACTCAAAGCATATAAAACATCCACTTCCTCGCTGTAGACGAACTCCTCTCCGCTGAGTATCTTCTCTATATCAGGCAGCCTGTCCATTACTTTTAAAAAGCTCAAAAATGAAACACCGACATCACGCCCTACCGCACCGCTCACTGTTTCCAAAAGTACAGATGCAGGCAGAGCACTTTGTAAAATACTTCCGACATATTCCCAGCTTCTGGGCGTTGCAAAACTTTTATGCTCCTTTTTGGCATCAAAGGTAAACAAATGCTCATTCTTATAACTTATATAGGCAATTATGCGACTCTCAAGCCCGGATTTGTACGCCCAGTCACGCCAATCATCCACACTTACTTCCAGTTCAAAATGCACAAAACGATTTGCCAAAGGAGCCGGCATTCGGTAGGTCACCCCTCTGTCACCCTCACGGTTTCCTGCCGCCACAATAGCCCAACCCTCAGGCAGTTCATACTCTCCCACACGCCGGTCAAGTATCAGCTGATAGGCAGAAGACTGTACGGCAGGCGCTGCAGAATTAAGCTCATCCAAAAACAAAATCCCCTGACCTTCACTCGGCAAAAAAGCAGGCGGTGCCCAAAGTGCGGTGTGTGACTCTTTGTCATAAAAAGGTATGCCTTTTAAATCTGTCGGGTCCATCAAAGCCAAACGCAAATCAATAAAACCAAGGTTGTTTTTCTGTGCAATCTGTTTGACAATCGAAGACTTTCCGATTCCCGGTGCTCCCCACACAAATGTAGGCACTTTTTGCAAGACCAGTGCCTCCAAAGCCTGTCTCAATTCTCCTGCTCTCATACTAACCATCCTATATTTTCATTTTGTATATGTTTTGCAAAGGCTTTGTTTGTTTTGACTGCCCACTCAAAACGGCTCTCAAGTTGCAGTTGATATAAAATATCTATCGGAGTATTTTCATTTTTTGCCAAATTTAAAAGTATCTGCGCATCCCCGCATTTCAAAAGTTCTTCTAAAATATTTTGTGGTGTCGCATTGTTGCGACTCAACGGCTCATTGTAGTTTCCCTCTTTATAGGCAGACTCCAGGATATCTCTCGGCGTTGCACTGTTGGCATAAATTACTTCTCTGATTTTCTCGTTATTAAGACAAAGCAGCTGTTTGCATATCGTTACATGTAAACGTCTGTTTGCAGCCAAAGCAAGATGAATCCTTTCATCGTTACATGTAACAAGCTCCTGCTGCATAGCTTTATTGAGTGTCTCATTTGTCGCCAAAGCATATTTACACTCAGACAAAAGTGAGAACATCTCCTCATCTAACCTGATATTCTGTGCTGCGATCTCGGCAAATTTTTTATTTTTTATCAACTCACGGGCTATATTTTTCTCAAGATTAACATTATATGCCATTGCTTCTTTTGCTCTTTCATCCCCTTTTTTTAAAAACATTTTTAGCACATTTTTTGGTGTTTTTTCATGCAAGGCAAGTGCTTTTATAATTTTTGGATGTTTTTTGCTCGGCTCCAAAAAAGCGATGGCTTCTAGAAGCTGTTCGTTTTTTGTCTGCGTTATCAGATGATAAATTCCCGTTGTTGCATACTGCACATTGTGGTTTCGTTCTATATTTTCATAAAATCTTGCTATTAAGGCAGCAGAGACATCACGATTGTCATCATTTTCGAAAAAATCTTCACCGCCAAAAGAGTACATTTTTAAAAGTTTAAAGAAAAGCGCATCTTCTATACAGCTGTTTTGCAAAAAACTTTTTAATCTTTTTTTGTCATTGGAGAGTTTGAGACTCATAAGCAGTGTATCGCTGTCAATCTCTTGTGCCAAAAGTTTTTCAAACAAATCTATAGCCATAAACTCATATTTTTCTTCCTCATAAAGGGTATCACTCAGATTTTGTTCATAAGGGCTCATCATGCGCCCCTCAACGACAAGTGTAACCGCATCCGTAACTTCTTTGCACAGAGCAATGCTGTGAAACTTCAGCTGTGACACAAACTCATCTGCACTAAAAGCCCTGCTCTTTCCAAGCAACAATATTGTCCTGTTTTTTAAATCCTGTAAATTCATACACAAATTATACACATATTTCAACTTATTCTTATTTAGTCTTATAATTGATCTCTGATATTTAACCCCATCTGTGCCATTCTAGGAATGGTTCCCGATGCATTATTAGTATGCAAAGTTGAGAGTATGAACTGTCCCGTAAGGGCAGTTTTTTTGGCTTTATCTGGCTGAGATTTGTTGCCTCTAAATAGCCTCTATCGTGTTTCTTCCGTTTTCTTTGGCACAGTAAAGCATCTTGTCCACAATCATCACATATTCGTCAAGCAGGGCATGCCTGTATACTTTATCAGGCTTAATCCACATGGCACCCATACTTACAGTGGCCTGTAACTTTTGTCCATCTAGTTCAAGTAGTGTGGCTTCAAAAGCCTGGCGTATCTTTTCTAAGACTTTAAAACCTGCCTCTTTTTGTATGGCTGAAAGGATTATAATAAACTCTTCGCCTCCGTAGCGTATAATAATATCAGAAGTTCTGATATGCTTTTTAACTATTTCGACAAAAAACCGCAACATTTTATCTCCGGCGACATGCCCATAAGTATCATTTATATTTTTAAAATAGTCTAAATCACATATTGCAAAAACAAAGGAATTATCAGTAGCATAAGAAAAATCATATTGAGTTTTAAATATTAGTTCCAAAGAATTTCGATTAAGCGCACCTGTCAGATTATCCTTGGTCATTTTTTTATTCATCTCGATATTGTCAATAAGTGCCAACTCTGTACCGATACTCAAAGAGATAAGCTCACATTTTTCCAGATAGGAAATCAGCACATGATACTCCGATGTTTCCAAGTTTACAAATATTTTTTTCGCAAACATATGCAAATCATTATGCAGTCGCATTAAAGACTTGAGTTTTGAGTTGTTTTGGATGATTTTTTTTGCACTGCTATTTAACCATCGTCCAAACTCACACTGCATCCCGTCAAGTTCGGGAAAATCATTTTTGTCAAAATTGTTAATATGTTTTGCCAGGTCATTGAGCCAGTTTAAATGTGATTCGTAATGTTTTATGATGATATCTTTTTCCAAAAGATCAGATATTGAACTAAGACGAATGTTGTTTACGGTATAAATCTCCTGTGTATATCTTGAAAGATAGATATAGGCAACACCATTGTTTATCTCTTTAAACAGGGCAATAAGGTTTAAAATTTTATTGCCCTCAATATTTTGTGCAATTCTGGATAACAAAAGATTTTTCAGCCCGTATATTTCGTTAGTCATAATGATGTAGGGAATATTCATAGAAATTTTATAGAGTGCCAGCTCTTTATAGAGAGTATTGATATCATTCGAAGTGAATGACTGATGAAACAGATTAATAATTCTCAGATAAAACTTTTTTACCACTTTTTCACGCTCATATGATTCACTACAGGTTAAATATCTGTCTCTGAGTTCAGTATAAATCAGCTCCGAATCACCATCTAAAACCCCGGAAAAATCATATTTCATTTCTCAACCTTTATTATATTCACCTACAAAATCTGTATTTTGTCATGTATTATACCAAATTCTCCCAAAACCCTCGGCGCCTTTTTATACAGCAAAGGAGAGTCCAAATCTATATACTTTACAACATCTCTGTATGCAAAAGCAAGACAGAGCGCCGCATGTATGGAGACGGGACCCTCCAGCATAGAACCCAGCATACACTCTATGTTGTTGGCTCTGGCATATTCAAAAATTGCCTGTGCCCTGCTCACACCGCCGCATTTCATCAGTTTGACATTTATCATATCGGCACAGCCCTCTTCATACTAGGTAAATCCCACGAAAAATAAAACAAATCTTAATCAATATAGTTTGATTCAATCAATTGAACACTAAAATCATCACGATAAAGAGCATTTCTTTTAATATCTGCCATTGTAGTTTTACCGGTTAGGAGTACCTTTTTATCTTTGTTCTCATTTAAAAACAACTGATAAAGATTAACAGTAAAACTTCTAAGAATAGCTATAGAGAAAGGCTCTTTATATGCTATATGGTCATCTTCTTCAGTAAGCATATCTAAGTGATAGTGATATGTTTCCACTCTCCAATGTTGCAGTATCTTTTGAAGAAACTCTTTTGCAGTTGTTTTAAAGTTAGCCATTAAATATTGAGTTGAAATTGTAACTTCACCAGTCTGTGCATTTGTTAATGTTTTCGTCACTTTAATGAGTGATTGAATATTTTGAAAGTTCTCATGATACATAACTAAATCAGCACTTTTATTTTGAAAAACTTCTACTTTTCGAGAGACTCTTTTGTTGTTTTCAGTTAAATAGCTATCTTCATCATCAACTCTATCTGTAGGCTGATTAAACTCTTCTATGGTCTTTATAGCTTTCTCTTTGAGGTGTTTCTGGTTATCTTTGAGTTTTGCTATATATCTGTTACCTTGCTCATCAATAGTGTTGAGAATCTCTGATTGAGTAAGCAGTGCATCAAAGGAAAATATCTGTCCTTCATTGCTAAAAATATTATCGTTTAAAACCTCTTTGAGTGCAGTAATTTCGCTACTCTTATTTTTATCTAAAAACTTGTGAGCAAACACTATTTTTATATCTTTATCCAAGATATTTAGTATTGCTTTATGTCTTTCCTGTGTGTATTGACCATTCACGTCGCTACCTCTCAGCCACTTCCCGTCAATAGCAATATTTTCTTGTGCAATGAATGGAAAAAAGAACTCTCTAAATACTTTTTCCAAAGCATTATTATCTGTGTTTATCAATAAACGATGATATGTTGATTTGGAAGGAATCGTTATCTCTTCTTTATCAAAAATCTCTTTGAGTATTGCATTGTCTTTGTTATATATCATCCATGAAAATATATCCTTAAAAGTTGTATTTCCTTTGATAAGTGCAAAAAGTGTCATGAAAAGAACTTCGTGCAATGGATATTCTATCTTCCCTGTATCTACTCTATAGTCTGGGATACTTTTTAGCGATTCAAGTAAGGCTTTTGTGCGTGTTAATTTGATGGTAAACTCCTTGTTTTAGGAGTCTAAGCAATATTTCTTCCAGTTCTTTTGAATCTATTGATTAAGATTTATTTTATTTTTCGTGGGATTTACCTACTCTTCATACACTCTTTTGACATCCTCAAGTGTAAAAACAGCTTCATCCGCAAGAATAGGAACAGTGCTTTTTTGGGTTATTATTTTCAGGCTCTGTAAATCATCTGCAACTACAGGCTGTTCAATCAGGCTTACATGTAATCCCTCTACGGTCTCAGCATAGTATAATGACTGTTCAAGACTCCACGCCTGGTTGGCATCTATGAGCACCTCTGCATCCACAAGCGTCTCACAAATCATTTTTGTAACTGCAACAGCATGGTTTATGTCACTGCCAAGCTTTACTTTTAAAATATGAAATCCGTTGTCAAAAGCTTTTTTCGCATCTGCAAGCATTCTCTCTGCATTATTGAGACTGACAGTAATATCGGTAAAAACCGGAGAAAAATCTTTTGTGCCGAGATACTCTAACAGTGTCTGATTATTCTGTTGTGCCAGCAAAGAGACAACGGCCATATCAAGAGCGGCTTTTGCACTCGAACCCATTGCACTGCCATGGATTACATGTAAAGCCTCACCCGGTGCAAGACCAAGCAAGGCATCTTTCAACCCGCCAATCGCATTTGCAATGCTTTGCAAATCTTCCCCTGTCACTGCTTTTGTGGCAGGTGCTTCGCCATAAGCATAAAAACCTTGGTTACATGTAATCTTCACACGGATAAACAGCACATTTTCTACCCGTCTGAGTGCTGTGACAAACGGCGTTTTCAGTGCTCTTTTCTTTGTCTGTGTCTCTATCTTCTGTATTTTCACACTGAGGCCATATATATAAAAAACGGATAAAGCAAAAGCCCTGCATACGGCAGATACGGTCCTATGGGAGTAAGCAATACCTGGGCAAACTCTTTTGATATCTCTTTTTTTATAAAAACCTGATCAATCATAATAATTTTACTTACAATATCAGCAGTTTTAAAAGAGAGTAATGCCAAAGCATAGGGATTATAGTGGGTATAAAACAAAAACCAGACAGCAAAATAAAAGGTCGGGTGCATAATCAGAAAAAGAAGAACATTTTTATGATAATAGCGGTACATACGTGCCAGCATATCCATAAGTGTCCCAGCCTTCTGCCACTGCACTTCATAAAATTCCAGAAGCATATACAGCACAAGAAAGACAATAAGATAATCCTGCATCAAATTTCACTCACTTTTTTTATGCAAGTATAGCAAAATAAAAATAAGCAATATTTCGGAATCGGTACTTTCTAACGCTAAAGCGTGACTTGTGAAAAAAACTAAATTTTTTTCTGTAGTGCCGGCTGTTGCAATAGTCCTGCCACTCTCAGCCGGCACTGAAGTACCGGTTCCGAAAAAGATGCCTGGCTTTAAAAATCAGAGCTTGGTGTGTTGCAGTTTTCTTTTCCGTTTGGTGTGCTTTCAGAGGCATCAAAACCTATAGTTACGCCACTTCTTTGTACCAAGTCTCTTGCATCTTCGATATCTTCATCTTCATCTTCTACAGGTCGCACAGTACTGTGAATGATTATTTTGTCTCCATAGTCTACTGCCTGAAAAAAGTGTTTCATACAAAACTCCTGATTCATTCGGCACTCCATTACTCTTGCCTTATTGATCATATCTTCTCTTGACTCAAATGTCATATTGTTTTCAAATCCGCTTTTTTTAAAGCAACTGCACTCTTTGTCAATTTCTATTGTATACATTAATCTTTCCTTTGTATAGTATTACTTATTTATATCACTTTGCGCTTAAAAGTATGGTTAAGAAAACATACTATTAAAACTCTTTTATAACTTTAAAATCACCTGATTCATACGAATAGACCTTCTTCGCTTTTTTGTCAATGATGACAGGTCGTATCCATTCATTTAAAATAAACTCTTTGGCTACCGAATTTTCAACCGCCTTGCCCACTGCTTCCAAAGGGGCTTCCATATAGGTAAGCAGTCGTACCGGTTCATGGTAGGCTTTGCCCTCGAGCATAACAGACTGTGTCGGGAGTCCTATTTTAAGATCCCCGTAGTTACCGTTAAAAACCCCGACTTTTGCAACAATGTTATGATAGACTTTGGAACCTGCCCCATAAACTGTATTGTCTACTGTGGAAAAATAGTGTTCAAGATTAATCCACTCACCAACAATAAGAGGTCCGTTGAAAATTTTTGTCAAAATATCCGCATTTTCATTATCCAAAGAGGCATCATACGAGTGCATAAAAAGCCGGTTTTGAAATGCCATGTGTTTTATAGAGTTTCTTGGACCGGCAAAAACACCCATATTTCCTGCCAGTCCCCACTCCGGTCTTGGTTCTGACCAGTCCATTGATTTCACCATGATATCTTCCTGGGTATTTGTATATGGCAGCTGGGTGATTCTTTCCTGGCGCGCAATTTTTGAAGCTTCTTCAAAATCCGCCATAACCTTTTTGAATTTTTGCAACTCTTCTTGCGTGAGAACATCTGTATCATAAAATTTTATCTCATCTGTACTCGTTACATGTAAAGCCGGCATAAATTTAACATCATCAGGAATGACAATTCCTTTTTTAGCTATAGCTTCTCTTACATCTTGCGAATTGGCTATCATACAGAGGGCTCTGTTGTTTGGCAAACTGCTGCTCCCGCCACATGCGCCACAGTCAAGTGCCGATTCAAACGGGTTGTTGTCTGAAACACTTTGGTGTCCGCAGAGAATGACAAACTCGGCAAAATTATCCACCTGACCTATCATCATCAAAAAACTGTAGAGGTATTGTACTTTCTCTTCAAGTGTAAATCCGACCATTTTGAGTTTGTTCTTCTGATACTCATAATCTTTGCGTGTTATTTTGTACTTCGTGCGCAGTTTTTCCAGCAACTCTTTTGGAATATCCAGTGACAACTCTTTTTCGAAAACCAGATGATCACGAATGTCCTGAATCTCTTCTGCCGCATACTCCTGCGATGCACTGTTTTTCAAAGCTTCCACAATCACATACTTGTGTATTTTGTTGACATACATCTCTATCTCTTGTTCTGAGAGTTTGTCCAGCGTATATGTGGTTTTAGGCTTTTGTGCTTTGAAGCCGGACAGAAATTTGTTTGTTTTTCTTGGAGAAAATGTTTTACCAAAAAGATTTATTCCAAAAATCCAGCCTATTGCCTCTACCATTATATAAGGAGTATAAGGATTGTTTTTTAAATCACTTAAAACTTTTTTTGTAGTTTTGTTCATAATTTTTTTCGAACTGTACTCTTCATGCGCTTCTTTTGGGAGTTCAAATATAATATTGCCGGGTTTTACCACCGCCGGACATAAAAACTGTTCATGTGCCTTGTCAAACTCCACAAAAGCAATAGGAAAACCTAAAAAGCCTCCTGCCCCGTATGTTACATAATTACCTCTGCTCTCCAGAGATCTTCTCATCAGTTCCGAACGCACATCCAGACAAAATGTGGCAGAAGCCAGAGGCCTCTGCCCATCAACTGTTTCCGTCAGTTTCATCTCATCAATAAAAGCATGAATATAGCTGTCTTCAAGAGATTTCAGCCAGATATATCCCTCTTCTGAACGCAGTGTTTCCATAATTTTGGCCAACTCTGTCAAGGCAATCTTTTTATTATTCAGCTGAGCACTTGAGAGATGTACCTGCTTGGCATCGAGTTTGAGTTCATCCTGCACATAGTTTTCTAAAATCTGTTCATAATCTTGATGCTCCTGTATGGCATCTATATATTTGCCGGGCAGATCCCCTTTTGCCTGCAGTATTTTCAAAATGACACAGGCACTGTTTTTTTTCACAAAAGAGTCCAGCAGTTCGAAATTGTTGATTTGTCTGTGCTGAAGATAGGCAAGTTCAAAATAGAGTCTGATCGCCATATAATCCATAAGTGATGACGGATACTCCTGCTGTGAAAAATAGTCAGGATCTTCAGAACGGTATTTTATAAATCCTGCCCATCCGTGCAATTTTAAAATATGTGCAAGCAGATACTGCTCGACATTTTTCACTTTCAGCTTTTGAAGCGCTTCATTCACAAAAGACTCAGAGTCCTTCGCATAGTCAAAGTTTTCATACAGTTTAAATGTTTCAAACATTCCCAGTTCTCTGTTTGGCATAGTGATGGTTGTCAGTTGCTCATCCAGAAATCTGGTGATGTACTCAATAATATCTTTTTCTATCATCTCTTTGTTATCATGCTCAAAAAGAATATCATTGATCTCATAGAGTGTCATATGCTTTGTCAGTTTTTCTATCCACTTTTCTTTGTTATGATAAAAAAACTTTTCATCAAGATATGCCAACAGGTCTTCATCAATTTCATGTTCGTTTAAATCTGCAGTGCTTCGAAGACTGTTCCATTTCGGGTTAACTTCTGTCAGGCATTTTTTTGCCAGATCATAATGTTCCTGCAATCCGTCACTTTTGAGTATCTCTTTTAAGTTTGCTTCCAGCAAATCAGAATTGATTTTACCCTCTTTGTAAAGATTCAGATAATACGACGGTTGCATGTAAACATTCCCGCCAAAAATACTCTGTGCCTTGGCCACTCCCTCTTTAAAATGGAGATGTTCAAAACCTTTTAAAGGGTTGTGATGAATAAATGCGCCGATTGGCCAGTAGTGGGGTACCGTGCCTTTGACAGCATCAAGCTTTTGCATGATTGTACTCATAAAAGCAGCTCCTTCAGTCCATATATACTCAGTCCGAGTAAAACTGTAACAACAGATAAATGCAACAGTTTTTCTTTAAAAGTCAAATCCACATAGTGAATATTTAAATTCGGCTTTCCAAAAAGTGACTTTTCCATAACTCTCATAGCCAAGAAAAAGTTTCCTGTAAAAAGTGTTATAACAACTATAGACCAAAGCCTGAACGGTTCCCCCGTAAAGAGATAATTCAAAAAAAAGAGCGAATTTGGAAAGGGAGGATAGAGAGCTATACAAAGCAGATACACAGTAATATAGATACTCAGATAAGGTGTGGCAAGTGTTACGCCTCTTACAGCAAGATAGTTTGCACTGCCATAATTTTTTTCATAAAACCTTCCTATAAAATAGATCCCAAGCAGAGAGACCAGCAAAGAGAGACTGTAAAAGGCTCCCTTGTCTTCAAAAAGCATAAAAAACGGAGCATTTATAAAAATAAAATAGTATCCGAGCTTATAAAAATTTGTTGTTTTTGTAGCCCTGTATATAGTATACAATGCACTGAAAAACGATATCACGACAAGTGAAGTCGGATGTTCATTTTCTATGAAAAAAGAGAGTATTATTGCACATAAAAGCAAAAGGCCACTCAATAAAAAGATACCTTTGCTGCCAATCCTCTTGCTTTTTTCCAGAAAAACATAATAAGGAAATCCTGCGGCTAACACAAATAATAAAATACCAGATATCATAGTCTCCCTTTTTTAGAACGCTTAAATATTTCAAAATAGAACCCTTCTTTTGCCAACAGTTTGTAAAAGAGCCACTTCATTTTACTTGGTTTTATGTCAGCATGGGAAATTTCCACAAAATGCTGTTTATACATAAAGAGCCAGCCAATAGTCATAATGACAGCCAGCATAACCATGGAACTTGCCATCGTCACATTCAGTGTTGCCGCTTTATAAAAGAGTAAGGCATCCTCACCATATAAAAAATGCTCAAGTGTCAGACCGATAAACTCATAGGTAAACAAAATCAGAACAAATGTGCTGACAAGTGCCAGAATAACTTGTATCGAATCAGACTTTGAGACTTTAAAGAATGACAGGAAAAGCTGTGTTCCTGTCAACCAGGCAAAGGCGAGTATAACAATAGCCGCATTAAATTCAAAGAACTCTTCACTCAGTACCATTTTCACCCCTATAAAAGCCAGAACCGGCAAAATGGTAAAAAGTGCAATCAGATAAAAGAGTCTGTTACTCCTGTTGCCTGTTTTATCCTCCCAAAATACTTTATAGGAGAGGCGTTCGGGTATATTGGGATCATGTCGGGCATATTTAATCAAAGCCCCTGATTCCAAGAAGAGTGTTGCTTTGAAAATACCGTGCACGATAAGATGATAGACGGCAAGTGAAAATGCACCCAAACCGATTTCCATGATCATGTACCCCATCTGTCCTACAGTAGAGTATCCGAGAGAACGCTTGATATCTGATACCACCAGCATCAAAGCCGATGCAAATATTGCGGTAAAAAGTCCAATGCCAAAAGCGATATTGAGTACGCCCGGCGTCAGCATCAACAGATAAGCAAGCTTGTTGAGCAGTATACCGCCTACATTGACAACACCCGCATGCATCAATCCCGATACCGGGGTTGGCGCTTCAGAAGTGTAAGGCAGCCAGATATGAAACGGCACGATGGCAGATTTCATCATCGCGGCAATTAAAAAAAGCAGCCCGATTACAAAGATTATCGGCTCATCAACCGATGTTTTTGACATAAGCAGCCACTTTTCACTCAGCGTTGCAAGATCGAGACTCTGAAATGTTTTATATGTCAGTATCACAGCCAGTAAAAAAACCAGATCGGCGCCTTTGTGTATATACATAGTCCATCTTGCATTTTTTACTGCTGTTTTTGAACCGACATTAAATGAGACAAGCAGATACAGACCGATACTCATCAGCTGCCATGCCAGAGCCAAAACAATCAGATTGTTACTCATAACCAGTAAATATATTGACGCAAAAATAAAGTTCAAAAGAATGAAAAATCTTTTATACCCTGCTTCATCCCACATATATTTTGTAGCATATTTACGAATTACCAGACCAAGAATTGCAACATAGGGCACCAAAACGGCTGAAAGCTGATTATATATAAGCAGGCCGCCAAATCCTGTGATTTGGGTATCATTGCTTATAACATAATACGCTCCGTAGAGTCCGAGCAAGGCTATCATACTGGACAAAATAAGACTGATTTTCGGAATAAACTCTTTTTTCTTCACAAAAATCAGCAAAAATGCTATCACAATAGGAATACCCGGAATAAGCAGTATAATTTTTTCCATTAAAACTCCTGTTTTCTGGTGCTAATACTTAGCTCGCCGGTGTATCAATAGCACTGAAAGCATCTAAATCAATATCATTCGATTTTTTCTTGTTTTTCACTATAGTCTTTTCCAAAGCATCCAAATCTCTTTCGCCGGTACGGATACGTTCAACTTCCAACACAGGCACGACCCAGATTTTTCCTGCACCGTGCTCTATGTCCTGTGCATTTGCACGAATAGCCTCCATTGCTTTGTCTTTATAAATCTTATTGGGAACTATAACAATAACCATTACCTTTTCTGTCAATTCGGTTTCTGTACCGTCCCAACAACCTTTTCCTAATACTCTTGTTACAGTAACACCCTGTATTCCCTCTTCTTCTAAGCCATGCAACACATCATTAAGTGCTGACGGATCTATAATACTATTAACCTGAACCATATTGAACCCTTTTATATTTATATGGCAGCAATTTAAACATTATAACTTTTAAGCTCGGCTAAAAATAGAATCAGTCATAGATTACTACAGCTAATATTTAGGTTAAATCTCACTATACAGCCATTTGAGATAATCCGGCTATCCTTTGGTGTTACATATTGTAACACCAATATATCCTCATTGCTTCAAAAAGTAGCACAAGACCCGGCAAAACAACTTATTTATGCAGGTCGATTGTTTTACAAAAAATATTTATCTTATAAATTAAAGAGAATTTAAAGGACTTTCCAAGTAAACTCCCAACTGAAAACATAAAATGTTGCTGATAAAAAGTATATTTCTATATTTTTTGATGCCACAAAACTGATAAAGATACTTAAAATTGATTAAATTTTCAATTGGCTGGTATTTTATGTTTAAGTCATATATAGGAGAAAAAATGTATTATGTAGCAAAAGTTAATGCTGACATGTGTGCGGAGTACAAGTGTAATACATGTACTCTGTATTGCCCCGAAGCGAATACACTCATGTTTGATAAAAGCGGAAATACATCTTGGGTTGATGTAGACAGATGTAAAGGGTGTGCATTATGTGTATACGTATGTACTGATATGCTCAATCGTGATTGTATTACGATGGAAATGCCTAACGTTGAAGCAGTCTAAGTCTAAGTTTTAGATTTAAGTAACAAATAGAGTAAAATAAAAAAAATCATAGGAGAACTTATGGCAAACCAAGGTCCTGCGTATTATTCACCATATCCTGCGGCTACGTACGAAGGTGTAATAACACCACCAGAAGGAAAAGCACTTTTATTAGAAGATGTGGTAGATGAAGAAACGGCAATGAGAGAAATTGCAAAACAGATGTTGACAAAAGAAAATGCAACAATTTTCCCCGGTCCACAAGTACTTTACGCATGGAGCGATGAAGCAAAAAGAAAAGCAACTCTTATCAAAGAGATGGCAGAAGTTCTGAATGCAAACATGATTCCAATGTATGACTACAGACCAAAATATCCAAAAATTGATGCTGAAGTTGAAATCAATCCAAATCATCCAAACTTGACGATTTGGGAAAACAAAATCAAAGCAGCAATTTTTATCGGTGTTCACTGTCATTATGCAAATGTTGCATTAAAGATTGTTAGAGCAGAAACAGACTGTTACACTATAGCAATGTGTGCTTTATCCGGACATGAAGATGCAATGGCTACTATTAGAGACCAACATGCTTCTGATCTTGAAAAGTTCATTAAAATAGCTAAAGAAGTTAAATCAGAGTTGGGAGTATAAAACAATGAGTAAACGAAGTGATATGACAAACACACACAACTGGTCTGGACAAAAATTAGTTTCAACAGACTATTTGCTTTTCGAAGCTCCTAGAGAGAAACACTTCATGACTGGTTCTGAAGTTTTAAAAGAAGCAATGAAAAGATGTACGGTAGATGCCTCGGTATCTTACCCAATTACACCACAATCAGAAGCAGCTCACCTTATTGGTGAACTATGGGCTGAAGGATATGTCGGTACTTATTTTAGAGGTGAAAACGAATTTGGTGTAATGTCTGAAGTTGCAGGCTGTGCAATGGCAGGTGCCAGAACAGTTACGACAACTTCCGGACCAGGTACACTCAGAGCGATGGAGAACTTTCCTCAGTGGTCAGGTACAAGAATACCTTGCCAGTTGGTTTTAATGGCTCGTGGTATCAACTCACCACTAACGATTCAACCAGATAATCTTGAGGTTTCTTTTATGTTAGAAACTGGATGTATGATTTGGTATGCTGAGAATGTTCAAGAACTATTTGATATGTCAATTGCAGCATTTACTGTTGCTGAAAAACCTGATGTTCATGTTCCAATTATTACAGTAGTTGACGGTTTCTTTGTATCACATACAAGAGAAGCAGTAATGCTTCCAGCTGATGATATTGCACTAGAGCCGTATGATCCATATAAAGCTCCATTACCTCCAATTGACTCAGAAACACCTCCGGGACGTTTTTTAAGAGATCCGTTTGTAATGAAATCAAACTATATCTCTTATGCAACACATGCTTCTTGGCAATGGGAAGTAAGATCAGCCGTAGAGCGTTCACGCCCTTATGCAGAGCACTACCTCAAAGGTCTTATCCACATTACTGGTGAAGATGATGCAGAAATTGCATTCGTTACATGTGGAACGGCATCAAACCAGGCAAAAGAGGCACACAGAGAGCTTATGAAACTTGGCATAAAAACTAAAGTTATCAAGCTAAGAACAATCAGACCTTTCCCTGCCAAAGAACTTCTTGCAGCTGTTGAAGGTATCAAACATATTTTCGTACCTGAATTCAATGTTGTCGGATGGTTAGAAAAAGAAGTAAGAAAAGAACTCTACAACAAGTGTGAAGCAGACATTGTCGGTGGACCGAGAGTCGCTGGTGGTATGAGTATGCCTGCTGAAGCAATTATTGCGGAAGTTATGGAAAAAATCAACCCGGGAAAAGGAGCATAAGATGGCATTAGATATCTATAAAATAAATCCAGAATTTCGTGATATTATGCCTCAAGAGATTATAGATCTTGAGGAAAAAGCTACATGGTCAGTCAAAATGGACAAACCACGTGGTATCAAGGAACTTCCTGACACAAAAGAGTTGCTAGAAGAGCATTCACTCTGTGCCGGTTGTCCTGAAGCGGCTGCATTGAGATATGTACTTTCTGCACTGCCAAAACCGGAAGATACAATTATTGTAAACTCTACAGGATGTACATCTTTAATGTTCCCGCATATCGCGCTTCATACTGTGCATTCACTCTTTGGTAACCAAAATGCAGTTGCATCAGGAATCAAAAGAGTGCTTGACTGGAGATTCCCGGATATTGAAAAAGATGTTGTTGTTTTAGCCGGAGACGGTGCTACTGTTGATATCGGTCTGGACTATACACTTCAGTCTTTCTTTAGACAGGAAAATATCACTACTATCTGTTTTGACAATGAAGTCTATGCAAATACGGGTGGACAGGAGTCTGGTGCTACAGCAAAAGGACAAGTCTTTAAAATGGCGCCTATGGGTAAAAAGTTTGACAAAGTTCCTATGTGGGAATTAGCAACAACTTCAGGATGTCACTACTCTGTAAATATGACAGCTTCTGCTCCAAAAGCAGTTGCTAGAGCAGTCAGAGAAGCAATATTGATAGCAAGAGAAATCGGACCGACTTTCCTTAATATTTACACACCGTGTATTCTTGAAATCGGTTTAAGTGCAAATGAAGGCCTTGGTGAGATGAAAGATCAGGATAAAGACAGATTCGCATCTTACAAACATGTTTCACCTGAAGCAGAAGAATTTTTGAAAAAATGTAAAGAAGAAGGGCGTATATAATGGCAAAAGATTCAATAAAAATCAGAATGCCTGGTCTTGGCGGCCAAGGCGCGGTAACAGCAGCACACATTGCTGCTACAGCTGCAGATACAGAAGGTTACTACGCTGTATCAAATCCGTTTTTTGGTGCTGAAAAGAGAATGGCGCCATCTGAAAGTTATGCAAGAATAGGGACAGTGCCTATTTATGACAGAGGGGAAGTTATCTACCCTGATATCATTATGATTTTTCACCCGCAGGTTATTACTATGGGTAAATCATACACAATGCCTTTTTATGCAGGTATCAAAGAAAACGGTCTTGTAATCATCAACAGTGACAGAGACCTTTTAACAGATGATGATAAAAAAACATTGAGTGATTTGAATGTAAAAGTGCTTACGAAAGACTTTACTCAGTTTGCTATTGATATGGCGGGAACTGAACTTGCAACAAATATGGCAATGTTAGGTGCACTGTTTGGAGCTTTAGGAACTGTTAGTAAACCTGCTATTGAAGAGGGAATTAAAGATAGATTTCTTAAAAAATATACAGCTTCAGGTGGTACAGCTACACTTGACTCGGTTATTGAAAAAAAATTCAAGAAGAAGCAAGAGCTTATTCAAAAAAATCTTGATACTGCTTCAGCAGCATTTGACTTAACAGTTGACTGGTGTAAAGAAGTCGGATTTGAGCAGATTTTAGAATCTCCAAAAAAATAACTACTTAGTAGCTACTGTTATTAAACACAGTAGTTGCTTTTTTTTAATTTTATATTATAATACTTCAGAACATTCTGTTCTATAACAAACACAATCCCATACTAAAAAGGCTGACCCCATCATACAATCTTTTATAATTACAGGATTTTTAGGTGTTGGAAAAACTACCATGCTTACAAATACTGTCAAAAAATATTTTAAAAACAAAAAAATAGCAATAGTTGTCAATGAATTTGGTGATATAGGAGTTGACAGTAAAATTCTTACAAATGTACACAGTGAAGTACTTGAGATATCAGAAGGGTGTATTTGCTGTAAATTGGCACAGGAATTCGAAAGCGGTGTGAGTGAAATTGTCAACAAATACAATCCCGACATCATATTTGTAGAAACCTCCGGTGCCTCCGAGCCTTTTCCGATTTTTCTCTCTTTGCAAAATCTCGGTATCTCCATTGAAGGTATCATATGTGTTGTCGACGCAAAAAACTTTGATACATACAAAGAGAACTCTACCGCCAAGTATCAACTAGGCGGTTCCAACATTATCATACTCAATAAAGTCGATTTGGTAACACCTGCAGAACTTGAAGAAGTAAAAAAAGAGGTTATACAGATAAAAGAAGAGTATAACATTAAAAACAATCTCACTGGAGAGACGGTATTTAATAACTATATGATTCACTATGCAGAGCAGGGTCTGGTAAACAAAGAGGTATTTGAAGGCGTTTATCAAATAGATGAAGTCATTGGCCTGGCAAAAGACTACAAGCATCTTGATCATACAGGCAAGGACTCTATCACCCAAAAAGTAGCCTATCTCAAAGAGAATGTACGCTTTAATGATATAGACCAACTCCTCAGTGCCCTTCCCAAGAGCATCTACAGGACAAAAGGCATTGTAAAAGTTACCGATGTACCCAATCCTATATTTATCAATTACTCTTTTGGTGATGCCAGCTATGAAGAGCTGCCCGAGTATAAAGAAAAATCTCTCTTGATCTTTATCGGTGAGAGTATTGCAGATGATGTAAAACTACTCAGTCAAAAATTTCCTTTTTTGATTCTTCCTCAATTCAGTATAAATAAGTAATTTATACTGTGTAAATTCTACACACCTTTCTTTATGCTTTCTCTCCAAACTCCCTGCAGATACTAAAATTCCAATAGCGTCTACAGGGGAAACAGGCGAAAAAGTTACAGGTTTTTTCCAAAAAATTAATCTTAATAAATTAAATAATATTTTTATGTTTATTTTAAGAATAAAAACAAAGAGAAATAATATTCTCTGTAGCCTCCTGTATGAGGAGCTCTGTTTGCCGTACTTATTTGCAATTCTTATCTTATAAATAATAATATAAAATACTAATAATAATAATTCGCAAATTCAACTAGATGAAAGAAAATAGTCTTAAAATTAAAATATAGTTACCAAGCTTAACTGCGTGTTAGGGCATTTCGATGTAATTTATCGAAACTTTTTCGTATTCGTACTAAATAAGGAGGTAACAATGTTAAAAAAAGTAACAGAAGGTCCGGCTGGGTATATGCCTCAATCGGCACCATATATGGGAGTTGAACTTGCACCTGAAGGGCAGGCTTTGCTTTATGGAAATAAAGTAAGTGAAGAAGAGGCTATGAGAGATGCAGCAAAAGCATTGCTGACTCGAGATAACCCGACAATTTTCCCTGGTCCACAAGTATTATGGGACTGGAAAGATGATGTTGCGGCAAAAGCAGAAGCGCTTTTAGAGCTGGCATCTGAAATTCCAAACTGTAAAATTATTCCAATGCCGGATTACAGACCAAAGTACCCTAAAATTGATGTGAAGGCGGAGATTAATCCTAATCACCCCAACCTTACAATTTTAGATAATAAAATCAAAGCGTGTGTTTTTGTCGGTGTACACTGTCACTATGCAAATCTTACTCTTAGAATGATACGTGCAGGTACAGACTGCTACACTGTGGCATTATGTGCTTATATGGGTCATGAAGAGGCTATGGCATCAATTAGAGACCTTCATGCAGAAGATATTACTAAATTTAAAGAAATTATAATTGAAGAAAGAAATAAACTAGGCATTGAGTGGGAAACTACTTTACCACCTGAAAATCCATCTTTACCTAAAGAAGATTTGACTACATTATCACCTGCTGATTATGGTGAGTACAGAAGTCTCATCATGACAAGAAAAGGTGAACATGTTACTGAAGTTGAATAAAGGAGATAATCAATGAGTCCAAATCCAGAAAAAAAATTAGAAAAAACATTAGTAGATATTAACTATCTGTTAAAAGAAGCTCCGAGAGAAAAGCACTTTATCACAGGTGCTCAGGCAATGGCAGAAGCCGTTAAAAGAGCAAGTGTTGATATGGCAATCGCCTACCCTATTACACCACAGTCAGAGGTAATGCACCTTGTTGGTGACATATATGCGCAAGGTCATATCAAAGAGTACTACAGAGCTGAAGAAGAGCTTGGCACCATGTCTGCTATTGCAGGTGCTGCAAGAGCGGGTGTACGTCTGTTTACAGCTACTTCAGGACCGGGTCTACTTCGTGGTTTAGAGGCGATTGTTTCTTGGCCAGGTCACCGTGTACCGGCAGTTCTTGGTATATTGACACGTGTTATCAATGCACCGTTGTCTATTCAGCCAGATAATATCGAAATGGCATATATGATGCACTGTGGTGCTGTTATGTTACATGCTGAAAATCAGCAGGACACATTTGACTTCACATTGGCAGCATTTGCTATTGCTGAAAAAGTTGATGTTTACATTCCGGTTGCTGTTGCTACAGAAGGTTTCTTCGTAACACACGCAAAAGGCTATGTGGAAATGACTCCTGAAGATATGGCACTGAATGAATTTGATCCGGTTGCTGCACCGGTTCCTGCGATGGACAATGAAACTCCACCGGCAAGAATCCAACGTGATGCACCTGTTCAAAAATCAAATTTTATGTCTTACCTGATTCATGCTGTATGGCAACAGGAAATCTGGGATTCAAACAAACGTGCAATGAAATATATTTATGAATACCTTGGTGGACCGATTGAAGTGAAAAACCCTGAATCTGAAGTATTCCTTATTGCTTCCGGTTGTGCAGCTGCACAGGCAAGAGAAGCATGGAGATATGCACAGGAAGCCGGCTTAAGCGTTGGTTTAATCAAGGTAAGAGCTATCAGACCATTCCCTATTGATGAGATCAGAGATGCAGTTAAAAATGCAAAATCTATCATAGTCCCAGAACACAATATTATCGGTTGGTTGTGTAAAGAAGTCAAAGCGGCGATTCCAAATGGTGGAATTGTTACAGAGGGACCAAGAGTATACGGTGGTATGACACTTCCGGTTGAGTTGATTATGAAAGAAATTCATAACTCACTTGGCTTAGAATACGACCTAAAACTATAAAAAGGAGAGAAAATGAGTTTAAAATATATAACTCCGGCAGAGAGATTTAAAAAATATCTACCAAAAGATTATGTAGAACTAGTTGACTACGGTCCGTTTGGAAAAACACAAGAAGAAGCTGGTCCAGGTAATATGGGGCAGTTTAAAGAGCTCGTTGAAGAACACCCGATGTGTTCTGGTTGTTGGATGGCATACTACATCAGACTGATTTTTGCTTCACTTCCAAATCCGGAAGATACAGTAACATTGGGTACAGCCGGTTGTGGTCGTTTGGCTATCTCTCAGGCTGCGGTACCGTTTATCTATGGTAACTACGGTGACCAAAATGCTATGGCATCAGGATTGACACGTGCGTTCAGATTACGTTTTCCTGACAAAACAAAAGATGTTATTACTATTGCCGGTGACGGTGGTACTATGGATATCGGTTTTTCAATGACTATGCACTCATGGATTCGTGGTGAAAAATTTACTACAATCATGCTTGACAATGAAGTTTATGGAAATACAGGTGGACAATCTTCAGGAATGTCTCCACAAGGTGCTATTCTTAAAATGGCACCAAAAGGAAAAGACTTCGGTAAAATGCCGGCAACAGAGCTTGCAAGAGCAGCTGGTTGTGTGTACACTGTAAGAATGTCTCCGACAAACATCAAAAAAGCGGCGAAGATTATCAGACGTGCGATATTTGTTGCAAGAGAAGTCGGACCGACATTTATTCATGCATATACATCATGTAATATCGAGTATTCTATTCCTACACATGAAGTATTTGCAGATGCAAAAGCACAGGAAAAAGATCGTTTTACATTTGAAGAGTACATGACGGATGAAGCAAAAGAAGTCATCGAACGTGTAGAAGCTGAAGAAAAAGCGGCAAGAATGGCAAGAAAAGCTCAAAAAACAGAGGCGGTAAATTAATATGGCTGATAAAACAAGAAAAAAAAGATATAACATACGTATTTCCGGATTAGGTGGGCAAGGTGTTGTAACAACTGCGCATATCCTTGGTTCAACAATGGATAATGCAGGTCAATATGCATCTTTGGTACCATTTTTTGGTTCTGAAAAAAGAATGGCACCTGTTGAAGCTTATGTAAGAGCTTCAACAGAGCCGATTTATGAAGTTGGTGAGGTTGTATATCCGGATATTATCCTGATTTACCACTCACAGGTTGTCACACACGGTAAGTCTTACACGATGCCATTTTACACAGGTCTGAAGCCTGACAGTTTGATTATCATCAACTCTGAAGTAAATGTACTTGATGAAGATGATGTAAAAGTTTTAAAAGACTTAAGAGCTACTGTTGTTCAGTTTGATGCTACAAAACTTGCACTTGATACTGCAGGAACAGAACTGGCAACAAATATGGCAATGATGGGTATGATGCTTGGACTTATTAACCTTGTAAGTATTGACAATATTGAAACAGCGGTGAAAGAAAGATTCCTGGGAACATCATTCGTTTCTTCAGGTGGTACAGCTATGCTTGACTCTGCAATAGAAAAAAAGTTCAAGAAAAAAGAAGAGTTACTCCAGAAAAATATGGATGTAATCAGCAAGACTTTTGAAATGGCAAACTCTATTGATTTAGATACTGCTGATTTAATTATTAAGTTCGACATATAAAAGGATAATAAATGTATTATGTAGCAAAAGTGAATTCTGACATGTGTGCTGAGTACAAGTGCAATACTTGTACTTTGTATTGTCCCGAAGCAAATACACTCATGTTTGATAAAAGCGGAAATACATCTTGGGTTGATGTAGACAGATGTAAAGGGTGTGCATTATGTGTATACGTATGTACTGATATGCTCAATCGTGATTGTATCACAATGGAAATGCCTAACGTCGAAGCAGTATAATTACTGTACCCGTAAGTCATCCTTTATGGGTGGCTTGCCTCCTCTTTTTATTATGTCAATCCCCATAAGATTTAAACAATCTTTTATTATTTATCCAACTTCGTACAAAAAGTTACTTTTAGACAATAATGTTAAAATAATACTATTAAAACCAAAAGGATCAGAGTGGAAGTCTCAGTAAAAAAAATCGACGATATTAACTTTATTTTAAGTGGTACAGTTGAGAATCGTACAATAGAAACCAAAGTGGCAGAATTTAAAGAAAAACTCTCCAAAGATACAAATGCTGATGCACAAAAAAGTGAAAATATTGAGCAAGAAGCCGCTGGCGAAGTCTTTAAAGAGTTCATTAATGCAGGAATCAAAGAAGCAAACATAGATATTAAAACTATATTGGGACAGCCTCTTCTTAAAAAATATGAACAGCAGGGAGAGAATGTATACTTTGAAGTAGCACTTTCAGTCAGTCCTGTAGTTGATGTTGATGCACTCGATTACAGCGAAATCGTGCCCGATTTTACAAAACCAAAAGCAGACCCTGAGGCTGTAGAAGCCAAACTGACAGAATTTGCCCAACAACAAGCGCCATTTACACCTATTGAAAAACCAAGATCCCTGCAAAAAGGTGATGTGGCTGCAATAGACTTTAAAGGTTTCATTGACGGTAAACCTTTTGAAGGCGGCAGTGCCGAAAAATTCAATCTGAAAATCGGTTCCAACTCATTTATTCCAGGCTTTGAAGAACAGCTTATTGGAATGGAATACGGCGAAGAGAGAAGTATAACCGTCACTTTCCCTGAGGATTATCAGGCAGCTGACTTAGCCGGCAAAGAAACCAACTTTGATGTAAAACTTCATGAAATCCAGGAACAAAAAGCCCAGACACCTGATGATGCTTTTGCTCAAAAAATTCTTAGTGACCCTTTGGCAACTCTTGAGACACTTAAAGAAAAATTTGCGGACCAAATTATCTCCGAAGAACTTTCACGACTCTATATGGAAGAGTTAAAGCCAAAAATTGTCAATACCCTGCTTGAAAAATTTAATTTTACACTGCCTGCAAACATTGTTGAGCAGGAGATAGATGCAAAAGTACGTGAAAAAACAAAAAACTATACAGAAGAAGAACACAAACAGTTTCTCGAAGATAAGGAAAAATTTCTCCAACTGAGAGAATCCGTACGCAAAGAGGCTCAAGATGTTGTAAAAACCGCACTGATTGTCGAAGCGTTGGCAAAAAAAGAAGGTATAGAAGTGCATCTTCAGGAAGTTCATGCAGCCCTTGGTTATCAGGCGATGATGACAGGTCAGGATGCCCAGGAACTTGTAAAATACTATGAAGAAAACAATCTGATGACATCTGCGAAGATGGGACTGACCGAAGACAAACTCTTTGGAAAACTCTTAGGGTTTCACAAACAATAAACAATGATTCATAAACTTTGGCTCTGGGCCGACAAAAACAATATATCGGATTTGGAGTGGATAGAGCATGATTCTTATCTCAAAGGCGGATACTACAGAGGAATTCCTCGGGATAAAGAGACTTTACTTGCATTAGAAGAACTCAATCTTCTTGGCAGCCAGGTTTCTGATTTACCTCCGGAAATAGGTACGCTTACACAGTTGAAAAAGCTCTATCTTCTTGGCAATCAGATTACTGAGTTACCAAAAGAGATAGCTGGTTTGAGTAATTTACAAGAGCTTTATCTTGCGGGGAACAGACTAAAAGAGCTACCAAAAGAGATAGGATCTTTACAAAATCTCAAGCTGCTGCTTCTTCAGGAAAACCAACTTACAGAGATACCCAAAGAGATAGCTTCACTGAAAAATTTACAATCATTGGAATTGGGAGGGAATCAACTTGCATCTCTTCCTGCTGAAATCGGAC
The DNA here is from genome assembly GCF_014905115.1 of Sulfurimonas sediminis. Lineage (NCBI taxonomy): Bacteria > Pseudomonadati > Campylobacterota > Epsilonproteobacteria > Campylobacterales > Sulfurimonadaceae > Sulfurimonas > Sulfurimonas sediminis. Next base: position 431,611 of record NZ_CP041235.1, on the reverse strand, counting down.
AATTAAAAAATTTAAGAAAATTTACTTTTTGGAAAAACAGACTCTCTACACTCCCTTTAGAAATTACAAATCTAATAAACCTAAAGGAGTTAGACTTTACCTATAACAGACTTACATTAACACAAGATCATGCAAAATGGCTAGAGAGTCTAATACAAAATAATTGTTCAGTCTCTATATAAACAGATGACTTTTATCAGGATTTTTCTCCTGGTATTTTACAATATAAGAGCACTTTGCTACAGCTTTTTTGTCCGCCTTTTCTATCTCTTTGAGTACATCTTCAAGTAAAGTTTTTGCAAGCCCTTTACCTGCCAATGCATCTGGTACAATTGTGTGTGTCAGATGCATATTTCCATCTTGATCATCATAAGTGATATAGGCTACATGACCGTCGATATGATATTCGTATTTGCACTCATCTGCATTGTGTATTAAAGTATGTGACATTTTTATATCCTTTTATTTTTCTTTGTATTTTATCACCCTAAATTTAAAAAAAAACTATCCTAACAATTAAATCACTTGTCAAACCTTTATATAAGCCTAAGAAACAAAGATATTTTGTTATTTAACTTCAAATTAGTGCAATTTAACCTAAAATACAAAAAAAGATTATGAGGTATAAATATGGCTACTGAAGAAACTAAGCGATATATGGAACTGCAAATGCAAGAGCTTAAAGAAGCTTGTGCAGCTACAGAAGAAGAAAACCCAACTCCAAAAAAGAAAAATAATAACAACAATAAAAATGCTGAAATTGCCAAACTCTATGAAGATGCAGCAGAATATGAAGAAGATCTTAAAGGCTTCGAAGCAGAGTTAGAGATTGTAAAAACAAACAGTTTTGCAGACATTCCTAAATTACTTGTTGAAAATTTTTCCAGCGATGAGAGAGACTATGTACAAGAAATCAAAAACTTGTTAGAACTTACATGGAAGAATTATGTTCAAGAGCAAAAACCAGATGCTCAGGAACAACTTAAAATTATTCAATTAACAGAGTTAAGCGATCTAATCAATACGCTTGCTCAAGCATACCCAGACGATGAAGGTGATTTTGAAACTAAAATAAAAGATATACTTATAACACGATGGGAAACACTTATCGCAATAAAAAAAGAGCATATTAAAGAAGAAATAGCTGAAATAAAAATCATGGGATTAAAACCAAATTATGTACAAAGAATATATAAACAATTCCATGGTATAGAATAAATAAATCTAATAAAAGAAGAGGAGAACTTTTTACTCACTTGTCATATTCTTTTCAAAAAGACTCCTCTTTTTTACAGAAATATTTTTAAATTAGTTATAATAATTACATAGGCTTACAATATAAGCTATATTATTTTAGGAGGATTTGTTATGGATAATGAAATTATAGAAAAATTAAAAAAAGTTGTTGCACTAGTAGACAAAGCAGCGATAGACCCAGATATTGATATTGACTACTGTATCCCTGGAGTTGAAACAACAGTAAAAGAGTGTGATGTATCTGAAACCCCTTTTGTTTTAGTTACCTATGTTTTGGGGGATTACAACAAGCATACACGCAAGATTCATTTAGACAAAACACTGCTCAGAGAAACACCTGAAGAGATTGCCAACAGAATCACATTTTCCATTGAAGAGTTTAAAGGTGAGATAGATTCTGTAGAGATGGGCTGATGCCCTCTCTGCTCTTATTTTATGCTAAAAGGAACTTCATCCAGTGAAAAATCTTTTAATCTCGCAGTAATCCATTTATACTCTTGAGAATTTTCATTCACATAAAAATAGAGTGACCCACCGTCTTCATCGTTTTGAACAAGAATATTACTGCTGTTTTGCACTTCCCAGGCTGCTAAGCCCTCATATTGCGTGAACTCTTTTGCAAGCACATAGCTTTGCAGTGTTATTCCCTTTTCCAGTGAATAAAAAAGAAATCTTTTAGAAGCGATATCTGAGACCTTTACGGGAGCAGATGAATTCAAATGAAATATTTTATACTCAAAAGTATCCAATAATTCGGACAAAAACTCTTGACTCCATGCCATAACTTTTTTCATACATTGAGAAGTTTCTGGATCTAAATTGTCTCTGTCCAAGTAAAATGTATTATAATCCTTACAGATATTACTGTATTCAATGCCAATGCCTATTTTTTTCAAGTTAAACTTCTTTTACAACTTTTACTTCATTTCCGACCGCAATACCACCGTATTCCAGAGGTGTTACAAAAAGACCGCGCTTTCCTTTTATCAAAGCCGGAAGTTCAGGGGCAAATGCGTATAAATACCGGTAATCTTCACACGGTCCGTTGACTTCAAAAAGCATCTCACCGATTTCTATTATCGAACCTTTGTTGAGATGATACAGATCAACATCCACGTAAATATCTTCCATTAAAAGTCCTCTTTCAAAAACAAGCTCTGCATCTTCAATAATGTCATAACTTTTTTTTGAAACCAAAACCATTGGCTTTATTTCACCGTTGTCATAGTCTCTACTCCCCACAATTCCGTTCTCATCGCAATCAAAGTCTTCACATTTCATACGATGCCCCGCACGCATCATATCAGGCATCGTCACAAACAACGATAATACTTTTCCCTCTGTCATTTTTTATCCTTCATATCATTATAAAATTTTGATGATAGTAACATAATTTGTCTGTAGCCTTATTACTAATTTTAATTAGATAAATAAAATAAGTATGTACCCAACCAAAAGCCCGCCAAAAGTTCCTATCAAATACCCCATAATTGCCATCAGCACACCTATACTTACAAGTGCTTTGTTGTAAGTTGCCGCAAGAATTGGCGCCGAAGCCACCCCGCCTATATTTGCCAATGAAGCAACCGAAATGCTGAATAAATCAAGCTTGAATATCTTTGCTCCCACAACCATTATAAAGGCATGCACAAGCAAAACAGTAAAACCCGCCAAAACATACATGCCAAGACCGCTGAAGTTTTCTATGACAGCGCGCGAACCTATCAGTGCTATTAAAATATAGAGCATGGTTGTTGCCACTTCGTTTGAACCGTTTATAAAACGCAGTTTTGTAAAAGAGCCGAGCACTCCCAAGAGTGTGGAAAAAAGGACAATGCTTGTCGTAGTGTTGAGTATCACGAATTTTTCGGCTATTATCTGAGAAAGCAGAGATGCTCCGAGTGCCAGGAGTATTAGGAGCCAGTATCTTTTTGCACCCATAGAACAGGCACAGCCGATTTTATCCAGATAGGCAAGTTTTTCTTCACTTTTTGTGAATCTGTTGAATATTTTTGCAAAAGGGACCAAAAAAAGTAAGAGCATTACCCATAAAGTATAATTGACACTGTCCACAACCAGTGCATAGGCAAAGGCATCTTCACTTACATGTAAAGCACTTCCGACGGCTATCATATTTGCCGTGCCTCCCATCCAACTACCCGCAAGTGCGCCAAATGCCGCTGCTGTTTCTTTGTCAAACCCAAACAAATATGCAACGGCTATAAAGGCAAAAGCAATGGAAAAAACAGCTAAAGCATAGGCAATCAAAAGTGATTTTCCAAGCTTGAAAAAATGCTTAAAATCCACTTCTAAAAGCATTAGAAAAAGCATTGCAGGGAGCAGATTTGTTTTTGTCAGTCTGTAGATGTTTGTCATCTCCTGATTTTGAGCAAACACTCCCAAAGAGGCAAGCAGCATAGAAAAAGCATATATCAGCACAACAACAGGAATATACTCGAAAAATTTGTGTTTTGTTTTGATTTGTGTAAAACTGAGTGCCGCTACAAGCAAGGCAAGTGTAAAAAGATATACCAAAGGAGAGTCAATCAAAGCTTTAACCTACTTTTTTAGAAGTGTAGCATATAATATTTAAAAACTAAGAAGTGAAAACGTCATGGCAAAAAAATATGTAATTTTAGATACAGAAACAACAGGCACAAATGAAGAAGACAGAATAATTCAACTCGGTTATATGGTTTTAGGCACAAAAGAGATAGAAGTGCATAATGAATTTTGTTCTGCGGATGTAGCAATCAAATATGGTGCGATGGAAGTACACGGGATTACGCCTGATTTGATTGAAGGCAAGCCGCCTTGTGCAGAAACACAGGCATACAAAAGACTGCTGGAGTTAAATACTGCAGAGAATTATCTCATCATTCACAACGCCCCTTTTGATATAACAATGCTCGAAAAAGAGGGATTTACAACACAAATGCAGGTCATTGACACACTCAGAGTTGCCAAACATGTCATGCCGGATGAAGAAGCACACAGACTACAGTATTTTCGCTATAAAATGGCACTCTACAAAGATGAGGCAAAAGAGGCCGAGGCACTTGGTATTGTTGTCAAGGCCCATGATGCCATTGGTGATGTTCTTGTCTTAAAACTCTTTCTCTCCAAACTCAAAGATATAGTCCAAGAGCAGTTTCCAAATGAAAATCCGGTTGAGAAGATGGTCGATTTAACCAACACTCCTATTTTGGTACAGACATTCAGATTTGGAAAACACAAAGGCAAAACTCTTGAAGAAGTTGCCACTGAAGATGCAGGATATCTGCGATGGATGTTGAAAAACATGGAAAACATTGATGAAGATCTGCGCTACTCCATCAACTACTACCTGGAGTCATAAATCCAAACAGTATAAACAGAGCAAAGGCAACAAGACCACTTATAAGTGCATAAGGGAGTTGTGTCTTTACATGTTCGATTACCTCACAATCACTTGCCAAAGAGGAGATAATCGTCGTATCTGAAATGGGGGAACAGTGGTCCCCAAAAACGCCGCCGCTGATAACCGCTCCTATTGCCAAAGCCACATCAGCATCCATCCCCACAGCCATCGGTACGGCAATAGGTATCATAATACTGAAAGTTCCCCAGGATGTACCTGTGGAAAAAGAGATGATGCTGCTGAGCAAAAATATTACTCCGCTTAAAAGAAACAGACTCAAAGACTCATTGGCAAGTGAAGCCAGATATTCTCCTGTTTTCAAGTCAACCGTCACCTTTCCTATGGCAAAAGCAAAAAGCAGTATCACAGCAATTGGGAAAAGCTTTTTGGCACCGTTGACAGCACTCTTTGTATAGGTTGTAACCGACATGTTTTTCGTACCGATGTAGTAGACAAACATTACAAAGAGTGTTGCCAGCATCGTATAAAAAATAGCACTTGAACCACTCCCCTTAAACATATCACCATTACCTGTCATTGCCAAAAACAGAAATACAAATGCAATCATCAAAAATATCGGCAGGATCATATAGCTCATATTGGCTTGAGCGTTTACATGTAAAGCAGGTTTGTCTAAAGAAGGTTTTGCCTTTTTCATCGCCCCGATGTCTATGTTAAACCATACTGCCAAAAAAGTGACGACTAAGGCACTCATGGCATAAAAATTATAGGCAACACTGTGCAGCAGTATATCAACATTGTCCCCTGAGATGGTGCCTGTCTGTACCTGGGTTGCAATCAACCCCAAAAGGAGTGCACCCCAGCCGTTAAGTACAATTAAAGAACTGACAGGCGCAGAGGTGGAGTCACAGACAAAAGCGAGTTTTGCATGCGGTACTTTTTCTTTGTCACAAAGCGGTCTGCCAACAGCTCCGGCTATCAAAGCAGTTATAGAAGATTCTATAAAAATTATGACCCCGATAAAATAACTCACAAGCAAAGCAGAACGTGGGGATCTGACAAGTCTTGTTTTTTGGGTCATAAAAGAGACAAATCCGTTAATGCCTCCGCTTTTTTGCATCAACTCCATAACACTTCCGACAAGTACCGCAAAAGCCAGTGTTTTGAGTATCCACCCTTCACCCAACAAAGAGAAAAAGAGTGCAACTGTAGCATCAGCCGTTGCAAGAAGTGAAAAACCATGCAGAAAGAAAAGTCCTAAAAGTATACCGCCAGATAAAGAGAGTATAATGTTTTTGGTATATAGTGCCAAGACAATGGCCAACAAAGAAGGGAGAACCGAAAGAAAAGAGAGTTCTATAAGAAGCCTTTAAAATTCCATAGCCAGAAGCATAACACCGGCTCTGCCAAAAATTTCTCTGTAAGCATCACACTCTTTTTTATCGACAATTTCAAAACCGAGTCTTTTATAAAAAAGTTCTGCTTCCAATGAACCGATTTCTATAACTGTCTGTACGATGCTATAGCCCTTGAGTCTAGCAGTGAGCAGGCTTTTTTGCATTAATGCCTTGAGTACGCCCACATCAATAAACCCCTCAAGCTCTTCCATAAAATCAAACATCAATCTGCTTTTGCTTGTGTTAAAACTGCATTCATACACAACTTCCAACGGTTTTTGAATCTCATCACCGCAACCTATCTCTTTGAGGGCCTCTTCAAAAGCCTCTTTTGTTGCAATTCTGGGCTCATAGCTGCATAGGCTTCCCACACTCTTTCCGTCCATTTGCGCTATCAAAAAATTTTTGTAATGGCAATGGCTTTTCGCTTGTGTCTGTGTAAGCTTTTGTAGTTTTTCCAAAACTTCTGTATCATTATCTGTCCCGAAGAGCACATCAAAAAGACCCTTCTTTTTCCCCGCTCGTGAACTTTGTAAAATCATTTGTGCTAAAAAAGAAGCATCTTCAGCCGTAGCCTGTTTTATTTTAAGACTCATTATTTTATCCAAACTTTAATTTTATCTATTTTACTCTTGACATCGTATAATAGTAATAGTACCATACTTTATGATAAAAAGTTTCTTAATTACAGCAAGTTTATCAATTTTCTTGTTTTCTTCCCAGCAAATAGTGCTCGTTGTTGCCAATGATATGAACAGCTCATCAGCAAAACTCGAATGTTATGAGGGTTCAAACAGAGTTTTTCAGACGATGAGAGTCAATTTGGGGAAAAACGGATTAGGCTGGGGTGTAGAAAGTGAAGCGTTTCAAAAAAAGCCTGATGAAGCGTTGAAATATGAGGGTGACAAAAAAGCACCCGCAGGGATTTTCAAACTTACAGACATTTTTGGTTATTCCCCAAAAGGCAAATATGCTCTGCCTTATCTTTATGCAGACACAAACCTGATATGTGTTGATGATACAGATGCAAACTTTTACAATCAAATCATTATGGCAAACGGAGATGAAAAAAGTTTTGAATATATGAGACGCAAGGATAATCAGTATAAGCTGGGTATAGTCGTTGGCTATAACAAACAGGCGCGCAAAGGAAGAGGTTCCTGTATTTTTATACACATACAACGCGCTCCAAACACTCCGACAGTAGGCTGTACCTCAATGAGTGAAAAAGATATAAAAAAGATTCTCAACTGGCTTGATAAAAAGAAAAATCCTGTTCTCGTGCAGATTCCAAAGAAGTCTGCCAAAGAGGTATTACAACTCTATCCGCAGCTCAAAAACTCAAAACTGCTCAAATAAAACTATGCCTCTTCTTTGGACATTTTATCTTTGGCTGCAATACCCATCAGTGAAAGTCCTGTTTTTATACTCAAGGCAACCATCAGCATAAGCTTTAAAAGCTTTGCCTCATCTTCTGTACCAATCATTCGCACATCATAATAAAACTTATGCAAAGAAGCTGCAAGTGACTTTAGATAATCAGTTAATTTCTGCACCTGTCTTGTGTTAAAAGCATCTTCAATGATTTCAGGCAGTAAAAGTGCATCAAACAACAGTGTATCTGCATTTTCTCCAAGGTTTTTCAAACTTGCATTTGCAATATCCTCTTTGGACACAGTTGCTTTAGAGAGCAGTGTCTGAATGCGTGCATGTGCATATTGAATATAAAATATAGGATTCGAGCTGTCCTGTTTTTTAAACTCTGCCAAATCAAATTCGAGTGCGGTATCGCTCTTTTTTGATGCAAAAATAAAACGCAGAGCATCTGCACCTATCTCTTCGACTATATCACTCATAAGTATGACATTGCCGGCACGTTTACTCATTTTATAGGGCTCGCCGTCTTTTAAAAGACTTACCATCTGCGAAAGCAGTACCTCAAGTTTGTTTGAATCATACCCTAAATACTCAATGGCCGCTTTCACACGGGCAATGTATCCGTGGTGATCCGCTCCCCAGATATTGATATAATGATCATACCCGCGTTCAAATTTTTGATTGTGATATACTATATCGCCGGCAAGATAAGTCGGGCGACCGTCTTCACGAACAACAACTCTGTCTTTTTCATCACCTTTAGCCTCTGAAGCTATCCAGAGTTTGCCATCTTTTTCATAAATGCCATCGCCCATTTTCTGCATCACTCTGCCCCAGTCAGCATACAAAGTTGATTCATACACAAAAGTGTCAAAGAAAATATTCAAATCACCCAAATCTTTGACAATGATTTTCATCACTTCATCTTTTGCCCAAAGCGCCAACTCTTTTTGCCGGGATGCATCATAAAAAATTTCTCTGCCGAATTTTTCCATTGCATCACGGGCAAGTGCATCCAGATACTCTCCGCGGTAATAACTCTCAGGATACTCTACCGTTTCATCCAAAAGATGATCTCTTGCATAAAGCTGAATAGAAAGCCCAAGCAGATCAATCTGGTTGCCGGCATCATTTACATAATATTCGGCTGTTATATCATATCCGAGATGTTTTGCCAAACGGTACAGAGTATCGCCGTAAACAGCACCTCTTGCATGTCCGATATGCAGCGGTCCGGTTGGATTTGCACTGACAAATTCTAAAAGTATTTTTTGGTTTTTTTCTTGTTTTGCAAACTCTGCAGGATTCTCTAAAGCCCAGGAAGCATACTCAGCCAAAAAATCTTCACTTAAACGAAAATTCAGATAGCCTTTGACAGCCTCTACTTTGGAAAAGACTTCACTCTCTTCAAAAGATGAAGCCAGTTCATCCGCAATGACCATCGGAGATTTTCTGAGTTCTTTTGCCAAAGAAAATGCTATAGGAGTAGCAAAATGACCAAAGGAACGGTCACGTGGCTTTTCTAAAACAACTTCACGACCTATTTTTTCGCGTAATAACGCCGATACACGTTGTTTCAATGTTTAGGCTTGTGTTGTAGATTTTGGAGTTGATTCAGCAGAAGCTACTTCATCACTTTTTTCAACTTTTTTCGGTGTTTCAACTTCTACTTCATCAACCTCTTTCATTTCTGCTTTGAAGTTTTTGATTCCTTTTCCGAGACCTTTTGCTAAATCAGGTATCTTTTTTGCTCCAAATAATAAAACGATAATTCCGAAGATTATCAGTAGTTCAGTTCCACTAGGCATTCCCATATTTTTTCCTTGTTATAAATTATGTTGTGAAGTATAACTCACATTTGCTGTAAATTCTCTTATCACTATATATTATGTTTTGAAGTTTTACAAATCTTCCCATTTCTGGACAAATTTGTTAATCTCTTCATTTGATTTTTTAAATCTTGCAACCGTTGCAATAAGACGCAGTTTTTCGGCAGCAGCATCCAAATCATCATTTATCAAAAGATATTCATACTCAGAGACTCTCTGAATTTCGCGTCTGGCCATTTGAATCCTGCGTTCTATCACCTCTAGTGCATCTGTCTGTCTGTTTTGCAGTCTTCTTTTCAATTCACTCAGCGTCGGTGGCGTAATAAAAACAGAAGTTGTAATATCTCCGAGTCGACTGTTAATTGCACTGTTTCCCTGCACATCTATGTCAAAAATAACCAGTTTTCCTTCAGAGAGCGCTTTTTTAACCGGTTTGAGTGAAGTTCCGTAGTAATTCCCATGTACAACGGCATACTCTAAAAACTGATCTTCTTCTATCTCTTTTTTAAACTCTTCTTCATCCACAAAATAATAATCTACACCATCAACTTCTCCCTCCCGCATAGGTCGTGTTGTTGTAGATATGGAAAAATAACATTCACCGATATCATCGATAATTTTATGAATTAAAGAACTTTTCCCCGCCCCGCTTGGACCGGAAAGAACCAAAACTGCTCCATGAATAGCACTCATGAGTTGTCACCCAATGTAATATTTATACTGATTTTCATTCCTTTCATAGATGCTGCAACATCTTTGTCACTGAGGGCCTCAAGAAGTTTTTTCAGTGCTTCAACTCCACTGTTTTGTTCTTCATTCTCTTCTTCTATTTCTTCTGTCTCTTCTTCTGTCTCTTCTCCCAGAGCCTCTTTTAAATCTTTACTTGTCAAACTTTCCAGAGGATCAATCTCATTTTTTGCTATTTGAAGCAGAGTGTCTTCATCCAGTTCGCTCTCTAAATCTTCTTGTGTCAGATTTTCAACAGCATTTTGAATTTCTTCTTCCAGGCTTGCATCTTCTGCCTCTTGTGGTATCTCTAAATCATCTACAGGGTCACGCGAAATATCAACATCTGCTTCATCTTCCAAATCCAGTGCCAGATCTACTGCCATGTCACCCTCCTGGGCATTGAGTTCATCTGTGACAATTTCGTCTATTTCATCTTCCAGTTCTTCTACTGTTGCTGTTTCGAGTTCTTGCAGTTCTTCCTCTTCAAGTGCTTCAGTTTCCTCTTCCAAATCAAAACTCTCTTCTTCTGAAATATCAACATCTGCTTCATCTTCCAGGTCCAGTGCCATGTCATAAGCTTCCAGGAGATCCTCTTCATCTTCGGCAGATGACTCTTCTGTTGTCTCCTCTTGCTCCGGCGCCTCTTCATCCAAAGATTCATCCAGTAAAAACTCTTCTTCATTCAATCCCATCTCATCCAGCTCCAGGCTCTCAAGGTCATTTTGCACTTCCTCATCAAAAGAGAGCTCTTCTTCATTTTCATCAAGCAGATCTTTTACCTTCTGTGCCTCTTCATCATCCAGTACGCTTTCACCGAAATCTTCTTCATCATCATCCAAAATCAACTCATCATCCAATTCCAAATCATCATTCAGCGTATCTAAATCACCCAAATCATCTAATTCTTCTGTTTCTTCAACCGGCATCTCATCTGCTTCTTTTTTGATTTCTTTTTCCAGCATCATAAAAAGTTCTACCAAATCAGTCGGTAAAAAAGGTTTTTTCAGTGTTGACGAGAAAGATGCAACTTCTTTGGCATCTTTTGCACATATAAAAAGTGATTTCTTGTATTTTATTTTTGTCTCTAATTCATGCAGCAAATCATCAGTGTAAACACTGTCATCAACAATAAGCAAATCATAATCATGTGACGAAATCCCCTCAATACCAGAGGCTGTTTCTACTTCATCAGAAGTTTTTTGTGCACTGAGTGTCACTAATTTATTTACAACGGGATTATCATTTAAAAGCAGTATTTTCACGCATATTCCTTTGGATGATTTCTTGAGCGTATTTCAAAAATCTCTATGAACACTATTGTATCAAAAAAAAACTAAAAAAGTATTTCCAGAGAGTTAAATGCTTCTTGAATTTCTCCTTTGAGTATCAGCATGATTGCAGTAAATGTTGCTATCAGTACGACAAATGCCACCATGATTTTTATAGGAAACCCGATAACCAGAAGATTAAACTGCGGCATTGTTTTCATGAGCATTCCAAATATGACATCAGCCAGCCATGAAAGAGCAATTACAGGAAAAGCAATAATAAAACCCACCAAAAACATGTTTGATGTCGCATGCATAATGTAGTGAAACAGATCTTTACTCATCATAAAACCGCCTAGAGGCACTGTTTTTAAAGAGTGGTCGACAAAAAGCAGCATCCAGTGATGCAGATTAAGCACAAGCAAAATCATTAAGCCCATTAGAGAAAGAAACTGCGAAATTATAGGCATAGAAATACCCGACTGCGGATCAATAGCACTTGCCATCGAAAAGCCCATCATAAAAGATATTTGCCCTCCTGCAAAAGTAATGACATTATAGGCAAGCTGCAATACAACTCCTACTGACAGACCCAGCAAAAGTTCACCCAGTACAGCGATGATAACACTAGGGACATCAATACTTATATGCAGAGGAGGCATAGAAGAGTAAAAAACGACTGTAAAGAAAAAAGCCATGGTTGCTTTGATATTCATCGGAATATTTTGATGATTAAAAATAGGCACAGCAATAAACAATCCGGCAAAACGAAAAAAAAGCAAAAGAAAAGCTACAACATTCGTTTCGTTAAGTATCTGTGTCCATCCCACTATTTTGACCTTATTTAATTGGTTTCAATGCTTTGTCTTCAAGTTTATAGACGCGTTTACACATGTTGGCCAGATTATTGTCATGTGTTACAAGTATCATACCGGCATCATTCTCCTGACAATAATCAAAAAAAAGTTTCATTACTTCCGCAGCCGTTTTATTGTCAAGATTTCCTGTCGGCTCATCGGCAAATATTATGGAAGGTTTTTTGGTTAAAACCCTTGCTATAGAGACACGCTGTTGCTGTCCGCCTGAGAGTTCTGTAACTTTTTGGTGCATGCACTGCTCGATTTCCAAATCTTTGATTAAACTGTTGTCTATCTCTTTTTGTGAAAGAATTTGGGCAACTTCAAGGTTTTCATAGGCGGTAAAGCCTTTAAAAAGATAATGGGATTGAAAAACTATACCGAGCTTGTTTCGTTTTATAAGCGTCAGCTCTTTTTTACTCATAGAGGCTGTCTCTTTTCCAAAAAGCGTAACAGTTCCCTTGTCCGGTTTCAAAAGAGTAGACAAAAGATGTAGCAATGTAGACTTTCCGCTCCCGCTCATCCCGATAATAGCAATACTTTCATTACTTTCAAGTGAGAGCGAAACGTCAGAAAAAAGCTCATATTCAAATGAGTGTGATAAATTTTTGGCAGATAATAGATTCATAAGGCTATTATATTCTACTCTTGCTTATTTTAAGCATTAAAAATTTTATCACAGCCTTTTTTTGAACGCCTGTCCAACTTTATAAAATAGACTTTTTCAATAAGTTTTTTCATAATAAATGCCACAAATCCGCTGATATATATATTGGAAATTTTTCCTACTGCATACCTGCGTCCCAGGGCAATCAGCATACCGCGTGAACGGATATCATGTGCTTTGAGCTTTTTGTTTGTGCCCATACGCATAATATTTTCACTGCACAGCTCTGCCATCTGCTCAGCAACATCCGCTGTAGGCGCTATTAATTCACCTTTATTATACAAAGTGGCACAGTCACCTATGGCAAAAACCTCTTTTTTTGAACCTGCCTGCAGATACTCATTGATATTTAAAAAACCCCTTTCGTTTTTCGGTAAGTCAAGTTTATAGATGAGTCCGTTTGGCTCAATTCCTCCGGCAAAAATCATAAAATCCATAGGTATAGTTTCTCCGTTGCTCAGTGTAACACTCTCTTGTGTCAAAGAGATTACTCTTGCCTCTGATTTTATAACGACTTCAAGATCCAACAATCTTTTGTGAGACTTTTCAACCAAAAAATCATCCAAACCTTTGAGTATCTGCTTTGATGAACTGACAAGGACTATGTTTAGTTTTCTGCATAAAAAATTATTTTCACAATAAAACTCTTTTGCATATGATGCCATCTGTGCGGCTATTTCAACACCGCTCAGTCCTGCACCGGCAACCACAATACTCAAAGCCTTACATGTAACACCGCTCTCCTGTACTTTTTTAAACAGTGACATTTCAAACTTTTGTTTAAAATACATCGCACGATGCAAGGCCTTGACTCCGTGTGCATACTCTTTGAGACCCTGGATACTTTTAACAAACTTTGTCCGTGCACCCACAGCTATAATAAGATAAACATAAGAAAACCGTTGTGTATCAGTAATGACTTTTTTATTTTCAAAGTCAATATTTTCGACTTCTTGTTTGTAGAAACTGACATTTCCTTCAAATCCACTGCAGTAGGTAAAAAGATCGACGCTCACTTTTGCAAAATCTTTTTCATTTGCAATAAGCTCATAAACATCTGTCTGCATAAAGTGATAGGCATTCTTGTCTAAGAGCGTAATTTGGTTGTTTTTGTCTTTTGCAAGATTTTCAACAGCCCGAAGCCCGCCATAACCGCCGCCTATAACAATGATTTTATTATAATTATTTATACTCATGCAAAAAGTATAGCATAAAATTTAAAAAGAGAGTGGTTTTTTAAAAAAGAGGTCTGTGTAAAGGGAATGAGTCAAGCCAAAGGCTTAGCTCATTTGTGCTGCAACTTCTGCTGCGAAGTCGTCTTCTTTTTTCTCAATTCCTTCACCTACTTCAAGGCGAATAAATTCAGTAATTTCGGCAGTACCGCCACATGCTTTTGCTGCTTTTTCAACTGCCTGTGCCACAGTTAATTTGTCATCCAAAACATATTGCTGGTCTAAAAGTGCCTGTTCCTGATCAAGCAGTGTATTGTCTAAAATAAAACGGGCAATTTTACCAGGAATGATTTTGTCTAAAATCTTCTCAGGTTTTCCCTCTGCAAGCAATTCTGCTTTGATGTCAGCCTCAGCCTGTTTCATCACTTCATCAGTGAGTTGCATCATAGAGATGTATTTTGGTACATTTTTCAGAGGCTTTCCGAGTCTTTTGAGCTCTTCATTCTCTTTTTTCAGTGCCTCAATACGACCCTGTGTTTCACTTGCAACATACTCAGGATCAAAATCTTTATAGCTGAGTGTTGTCGGTTTCATAGCCGATGCATGCATAGCAATTTGCTTCAATGTATCTTTCATACACTCCGCAGTCTTTTCACTGTCACATTTTGCTTTTACAATAACAGCTATACGGCTGTTTGAGTGGATATATGCATTTAATGCCTCATCCGGTGCAGCTGTCAGTGTACCAAAACGGCGTACTTCGATTTTTTCACCGATTTTCGTGACAGTTTCTGTAAACTTGGCACCGAATTCACTTGCCATAAGCGCATCAACATCAGCAGGCTGATTGTTATATACCTCTTCTGCCGTATCTTTTACAAGATTTTGGAATCCTTCGTTTTGTGCAACGAAATCTGTTTCAGAATTTACTTCAACAACAGAAGCTTTCGAGTTGTCATCAGCCATTTTAAGTCCAACAAGACCTTCAGCCGCAACTCTGTCAGCTTTTTTCGCTGCTTTTGCAATTCCTCTCTCTTTTAAAAGCTCTTTTGCTTTTTCCATATCGCCGTCAGCTTCAACTAAAACTTTTTTACAATCCATCATCGGTGCGTCTGTTGCCTGACGCAACTCTTTTACCATTGCTGCTGTAACTGCTGCCATAATTATGCTTCCTCTGTAGTTTTTACTGCCGCTTCTTCAGTCGCCGGAGCCTCTTCAGTCGCTGCTTCTTCGGTTGCCGGAGTTTCTTCAGTCTGCTCTTCCTCTACCGGTGCATCGCGAAGTGCTTTTCCTTCATTGATAGCTGCTGTCATTTCACGACAAAAAAGCTGAATAGAACGGATAGCATCATCATTACCAGGAATAGGATATGTGATAAGATCCGGATCACAGTTTGTGTCAAGTGGTGCTACAATTGGAATATTTAGACATCTTGCTTCCAAAACTGCAATATGCTCTTTTACCGCATCAACAACAAAAAGCATATCAGGAAGTTTTTTCATGTTTTTGATACCACCGAAATACTGCTCAAGTTTGTCTTTTTTACGAGAAAGCATTAATGCTTCTTTTTTCGTCAAAAGATCAATCTGTCCGTTTTCCTGCATTTGTGTAATCACATCAAGTTTACGAATAGACTTTTGAATAGTCGGGAAGTTTGTAAGCATACCACCCAACCATCTGTTGTCTACATACGGCATACCACAAGCGATAGCTGCTTCTCTTACAGAATTACGTGCCTGTTTTTTTGTACCGACAAAAAGAATTGTTTTTCCTTCAGCTGCCGCATCCATAACGATAGTATATGTGTTACGGAAATAACGCAAAGTTTTTTGTAAATCTATAATATAGATATTTTTACGAACACCAAAGATGTATTTTTTCATTTTTGGGTTCCAACGACGTGTTTGGTGTCCGAAGTGTACACCACATTCTAAAAGGTCTTTCATAGTTACCATAGGGTATCCTTAAAGGTTTTGTTTCAAACCAGAAATTTGTCAGTTAGCTTTGGTAATGTCGAACAATTATCCGTTAAAAAACGGGTTGCACTGACTTTTGACACATACCTGTTAATATTTTCTCTTACATGTAAAAGAAAAATCCGCGAATTATACTAAAACTTTATTTAAAGCCAGCTTTTTTAAAAAGATGCCATTTTTCGTTTGCATAATAAATATTTATATATATCTGCACTTGTTTAAAAGTAAATTTATCTTAAACAATGTATAGTATCACAGAAACAACACAAAAAAGGGACGAAATGAAGAAACCTCTACTGCTTTCTTTAGCAACTATTGCTATTTTAGGAACAACGAATGTAAATGCCGAATCAATGTATGACAGATTTCAAGCAATGGAACTTGAAATGCAAAAAATGAAAAAAGAGCTTGATGCCCTTAAAGCACAAGACCATGCTTCAATGATGCAAAAAGAAGATGCTGACGAGGAGGAATCGGCTGATGATACCGAGGCAACAGCTTCATCAGATGAAGAAGATGACGAAGATGATGATGAAATGACGGTAGAAGAGCAGCTTGAAGAAATTCAGGACTCCATCTCTAACCTTAACAGAAACACAAACGGAAATCACATAAAATTCAATGTTGATTACAGATTTGCCGTTGACAATCTCCAGTACAAAATGGCAGACGGCAGTACACAAAAGAACAATGCTTTTATGACAAATAGACTCTGGTTAAATATGAACTGGGCGGCTACAAAACACCTGAGTTTTACAGGACAACTTGCATACAACAAAGCATTTGGTGCAAGAAGCGGTGTTACTCCTGCAAATGGCTCTTTTGAAACATTTGACTGGATCGCCAATGAAAATGCTTACGATGATACACTCAGAGTACGTTCTGCATACTTTTTCTATAAAAACGACACCTTTATGGGCAGTGATATTCCGTGGACATTCAGTGTAGGACGCCGTCCTTCAACAAACGGGCATCTTGTCAACCTGAGAGATGATGATCATGCCGCTTCACCTATGGGGCATACTATCAATGTTGAGTTTGACGGCTTGAGTTCCAAGTTTAATTTGGAAAATGTTACCGGTATTGACGGAATGTATGTCAAATTTTGTGCCGGTCGCGGTATGAGCAATGCCGCTCCAAGATTTAACACAGCACCGTACGCCGATACAACCTCCAATGCCTCTATAGATCTGGTCGGACTCATCTTTACTCCCTGGAGTGACGGACAGTACAGTATCAACTCGCAATACTATTATGCAGGAAATTTAATTGATGTAAACACAGGAACTGGTGGTTTTGATACTGTCGGCAATATACACTCCTTTACAGCAAACTTTGTCGCAAACGGAATAGGCGACGGAATCAACGACTTTTTGGATGATACCGTATTTTTTGTCAGTGGTGCTGTGAGTATTACAGATCCGGACAAGGGACAGAGTATGCTGGGAAGCAAAATTGATGAAAGTGTCAAAGGATATTCCTATTGGATTGGTCTGCAGTACCCATCACTTATCAGCGAAGAGGGAAGATGGGGACTAGAATTTAATCACGGCTCGAAATACTGGAGAAGTATTACCTATGCGGAAGACACAAATATCGGTTCAAAACTCGCAGCACGCGGTAATGCCTACGAAGCATACTTTACCGAACCTTTGATAGAAGACATCCTCTCTTTACAAATCCGATATACCTATATAGACTATAATTATGCCGGAAGCAACGGTTTCTTTGGAAGCACTTCAGGAAATTCGGTAGAAATATCTTCAACAATGGCAGGTGCTGCTAATTATGTGGATAAAGCACAGGATATCCGTTTTTACTTACGCTACAGATATTAATCTAAAATCTCTTTATCTGGTTCACCCAGATAAAATCCCTGTACCCGTTCAATATCAAGCGATTTGACTATTTCAAACACCGCTTGATTATGAACAAACTCTGCTACAATTACCAAGTTTAACTTCTTCGCAAAATCCACAACTGTCTCAACAACTATTTGAGCATTTACATCTGTTTCAAGATTTTTGATAAGACTGCCGTCAATTTTAATGTAATCAACATCAAGCTTGAGCATATGCTCAAAATTGGAATACCCCGCGCCAAAATCGTCTATGGAAATTTTGCAGCCCAATGCTTTCATCTTGTGTATAAAAGCTGAAACCTCTTCATAATTTTCAATCCCTTCCGTTTCAAGAATTTCAAAAACTATTTTTTTGCTGACACCGTATTTTTTAACGGTTTTTTGAATATAGTGCACCATCTCTGCATCAAGAATGTCATTAATAGAAAGATTGACCGAAAATGATGTATCTCTGTGTTGAAAATATTGACAGCTTTTACTCAGCATAATCTTTGTTAACTGCGGATAAAGTTTACTTTTTTGGGCAATGTCTAAAAACCTGTAAGGACTGACAACTGAGCCGTCTGTCTCTATCAGGCGAATGAGGCACTCATAACTCACCGCTTTTTTCGTCCGGGTATCAAAGATAGGCTGAAAAAAAGGCACTATTCTCTCTTCTTTTATGGCAGCTTTTAGTTTTTTCACCCACTCCATATTTTCTTGATATTTTCTCTCTATTTTAAGTTTCTCATCATACAGCAAAAAATATTTTTTCTGCTCTTTGGCAACCTTAAGAGCAATATCTGCTTTTTCCAGCATCTCATTGGGCTGTAAAGTTCCACCCATTGTCACACGGATATAAATCTCGTTTTCTTCATAATGAAAGACCATCTGTTCAATCTCTTTTGACAGACTGTTGACAATTCGCATAAAAGTCCTGTGAGAAGGCCTTGCTCTGAAGCACAGAGCAAATTCATCTCCTGAGAGTCGTGTGACACTGATATTTTGTTCCTCTTCGACAAAAGCCTGCAGTTTTTTTGCAAATTCTATGAGAACATAATCCCCTGCAATCTGTCCGTAGAAATCATTTATCTCTTTAAAATCATCTATATTTAAAATCAGCAATGCCCCGTCATTATCCAGATGTTCTATATTGTAAAAAAGCTTTTTTCTGTTGGGCAGCTGTGTCAGATCATCTATAAAGAGCTGTCTTTTCAACTCTACTGTTTTCTTTTCAACTTCTCTTGCCAGATAGGCATTGATATCTTTTTGTTTTCTTGCATAGTCAAATACTCTCTCCTGCATCTCATTTAATGCAGAAACTATAAGAGAAATTTCATTCTTCTCTTGTATCGGTTCTATCTTTAATTTTTTCTCCGGTGTAAAACCATGAAGTATATTGGCAATTTTTCGCAAAGGTTTGAGTAAATTTTCTATATAAGCACCAAGAAATATAAATATCAAGAAAAGAATCACAAGCATTTTGAGAAGCAAATGTGTATACTGTTGTGTAAGCTGTTCATAATTGTGATTTGAATAGTTTAAAACAATTGTTCCTATTTTCTTCCTGGAATTTGGCTTAAGAATATCCCACTTCAGGACAAAAAGGCTTTCATAATGATTTTTAGATTTCTTTTCATACAGCAGTTTGCCTTTTTGAAAAATCTGCACAGAAAGAATTTCTTTATTCTGCATTAACTGTTCTAATTTCGCATCTATTTGTCTTTCTATGCCAAGATACATATCTACCGCTATTAAAGGTTCTATTGTTTTTAAGATGAGGGTTGCTTTTTGGAGTTCCATATTATAAAAGGCGTGTTTGTTTATTTTTTCAAATGCAAAAAAAATCCCCCCAATTGTGATAAATGAGGTAATGACAATGGAACTCATAATTCTGAATGAGAGCGATTTGAATTTTTTTTCTTTCATTATACAATACCTGTTTTTGATTATATTTTAGCATAACTACAATATTAAAAATTATCTTTGTCCAAAAACTTTACCATTTGATATAAAAAAGAGACAAAATCAACATCATCTCTCAGATTCTCTTTGTTAAGATAAATCATGGTTGATTTTTCTATCAGCAAGGAGAGCAGCAGCCCCTCTTTTAGATTTTCTATATCATAAGAAAAGGTGATGACGCCCCTTTTTCTGGCAATTTTTGCAACCTTGGCAATATTTTCCTTGGAAGATTTCAGAACATAAAACGCTGACGCAGGTGTTTTCATATCAAGATGTGCAAAATCAACTGTCTTCACTTCATACGGGTATTTATCAAAATGTCCTTTAAATTTATTGTCTATATACTGCTTTACATGTAAGGCTGTACCATAATCACTTTCATCACACACAATGGTATATACAAGTCTGTTTTTTATAAGTTTTGTTTCTATTTTTTTATCAAGCAACATGATTTTTGGAAAAATCGATGCCTGTGCTTTGAGTAACAACTCATCATAACTGTATCCAAAAAGCAGAGGAACAAATAAGAAATATAAAAGTAACAAGCGCATCATCTAAAACCTCTTCTTAAAGGTAATTAAAAATGTTCTGCGTTCCTGCGCATAGTCATTTACATATGTATTTGGAGAAGAGGGGTATCGCACATCTGTATCAAAAAGGTTTTTCACACTGACATTCAAGATATAACCATACTGAATATTTTTATAATTCACTGCAGTATCGAGTGTCATATAAGCCTTTAGCTTTGGACGCAGATCTGTCTCGATCCTCTCTTTTGAACTGACATACTTTGCTGTTGCACTCAAAGCCAAAGCAGGATCTATATTATAAATATAAAATCCTTTTGCCAGATGATGGGAAACATTCGGCAGGTTATGGCTGTGGCTGCTGCCATCCATCCTGTAGTTGCCGTCTGTATAGGTATAATTTGCATACACTTTGTCATTAGGCAGGATATGCCCCCTGAACTCAAGTTCTATTCCGTAAATATCTGTCTTGGCACTGTTTTTATAGACAGGATCCGCAACAGAATTGTATATCTGATCTTTGTTGACAAGATAAAAAAGATTCGCCTGCAAATAGGCATCATTGGAAAAGTTTCTGATGTATGCCAGTTCATACGATGTTACTTTTTCCGGCTTTAAGTCTGTGTTGCCTACTCTTGCACTGTTGTTTTTTGTAAACATCTCCTGCCAGGACGGATTTCTATGGGAGTTGCTGTAGATAGCTTTAAATATGTTTTTGAAATCTTTATGATAAACAAAAGAAACTCTTGGCTCAAACCCTGCATCTTCATAAGAGGTCTGTTCATAATTTATACCGTATAAGATGCTTAGCTTAGTGTTAACATTGTATTCATCTCCCAAAAAGAGCGTATAAACATCCCGTGAAGCATCTTTATCAAAAAACGGCCGTGTAAGCGTATAATCTACCAAAGTTGCATCACCCGTAGCAAGATTGGAGAGTTTCGAACTCATTGCAATTGTTTTCTCCTGTCTTGCTTTGTAGCCTATTGTAATGGTATGTTTTGCAACTCCGCTGTATTTTACATATGTAGACTGATACAAAACTCTCTGCTTTGCATAATGCTCTCCGTAAATACCCTCAGGAAATACTACACTGCCTAAAACTAAATTATCAGGTGCCAGTTTTGCTTTTGAATCAAAGGCATCGTATTTTACTCCTGCTTTTATGTCCAGTTTAAAATGGTGTGTCTTTTTCATATACCCCAGTTCAGCATAGTAACTCGGCAGTTTCATTCTGTCACTCTCTTGAGGCAGTGCAAGGTTGATCCCGTAGGCGCTTCCCTGTTTATGTTGCAGTATACGGCTTTTGAGTCTAAACTCTTTGTACCGTACATCCAGTCCGAGAGAATATTCATCAAGCCATAAGGGAGCCTCACCTGACTGGGACAAAGCTATGTTTGCCGGACCCAATGCACCTTGAGAGAGTCCGTCCGGGCCGGAGGATATATTTTTATTGTCTTTTTGGTAATAAAAATCTATATGTGTCTTAAAGTCTTTGCTTTTAAAGTTTTTTACAAAACCGCCCATTCTGTAATCATACGAACCATATTTAAATACAACTTTGTCATTTGATTCAAATTCTTCAAAATCTTCCGCATAGGTTACAACATTAACGGATCCGGCATAGGCATTAATCCCGTCTACTTTACTCCCTGGCCCTCTGATAACCTCTATGCGTTTTATCATCTCTATCGGCATGGAAAAATACTCGGAATAAGAATCAAAGAAAAGATTGTTTACCAACACACCGTCTATGAGCAGTTTGGACTGTCCGTAGGCAAAAGGATTGGAACCTCTGAAAATCGGTGTCTGGTTATTAAAATTATCAGTAGCCATATCTACGCCCGGAACAAGTAACAATGCCTCTTTGAGGTTAGAGACACCCAACTTTTCCAACTCTTTTGCTTCAAAGACAGAGATAATATAGGGTTGGTAATGTTCATTTTGTTTTGTCTGCGTAGCAATTTCATTAAACTGCTTCATATCTGTCATAATGGAAGAGAGCAAATCTTCTGCCCGCAGTTGCAGCACTGCCAAACAGACAAATAAAAAAAGTCTTATGCTACAACATTTCACTACATTTCCTCCACACCATTACTGTCATGACATTTCCACATTCTTGTTTAATATTATACCATCTTATGACTGTTGCAGTTCTTTGAGTTTTTCTTTGACAGCTTCTACATGTCCTTTGACACGCACTTTTTCCCATTTTGCACGCACAATGCCTTCAGGGTCTATAATGAAGGTGGAACGGACAATGCCCATATACTCTTTGCCATAATTTTTCTTCAACTGCCACACACCGTACTTCTGCATCATCTCGGTACTTTCATCACTTAAAAGTGTGATACCCAGATTGTGTTTTTCTATGAAGTTTCTATGCTTTTTCGTACTGTCTGCACTCACACCAAGAATCACCGCATCCAAAGAGGAAAAATCCGGAGCAGCCTCCGTAAATTCACAGGCTTCTGTTGTACATCCCGGGGTATTGTCTCTCGGGTAAAAATACAACACAATCCATTTTCCTTTTAAATCCCGTAAACACATCTCAACATCATCTTGATTTGGCAAGCAAAAATCCGGTGCCTTCTCTCCAACTTCTATCATTTTCTTTCCTCCTACTAATAAATTTAACATGCAAACTTCAAAGCCATTCTCAGCCCGCACTGAAGTACGGGTTCCAAAGAGCAAGGATTTCTTACATGTAAAGATATACAATTCTTCAGGAACCCGTACTTCAGTACGGGCTGTGCGTCTTTAAAGACCAAAGGCAAGGTTTTTTAATATACAAACAACAGCAAATATACCCAAATACCGCTAAATGAAGTAAAAACTATACCCAAAAAAGTTTTCAAAGCCAATAATTTATGCTCATTGGACTTTAACCCAGGAAGCACTCCTTTTATAACCTGATAGTTTGCTTTTACTATTGTACGACTCCAGTAAACCAGTGTAAGCACTGCTATGATTATATGTAAGACCAATACAACTGAAGCATAGGTATGAGAAACACCGCTTCCTTGCATAAAAGCATCAAATCCGCCACCAATTCTAACACCATATTCGAAATAGCCTACAACAATGACAGAAATGATAAAAATAATATTTTGGACAAGACCGTGTGCCTTAAACAGTTTTTTTCTTGCTAAAGCAATCGCTCCATATACCAATAACGGCAAAACTGCGACAATAAGTGTCACCACATCCATAAACAAAGGTGCTCGTGTTCCCAAGAACCCTTGAGTAAACATATAATCCATATCTTATGCCTTTCTTTTTTGATAAGTGTAGTATATCCAAACTAAGATTACCAACAAAACAAAAACTATTATAGTTATTTCTTTTAAGTATTCTTGTATAAGCGCTTCATTTTCTCCTATAAAATAGCCCAAAAGTGTCAAAATCAGTGCCCAGATTCCGGCTCCCAGCGTTGTAAAAAGAGAGAACTCGACTATATTCATACGTGCCAGCCCCGCAGGTATGGAAATAAGCTGCCGAATCCCGGGAATAAGTCTTCCTGTAAACGTGGAAATATGCCCGTGACTTTGAAAATAGCTTTCCATTTTATCAAGTGTCTCAGGAAAAATAAAAAAATATTTTCCGAATTTCAAAAGAAATTTACGTCCCAGTGTCAGTGCCAGATAGTAATTTACAAAGGCACCAAGCAAAGAACCGCCCAAGGCACTTCCCATAATGTAAGCTATATTCATGTCTCCTTTTGCTGCCAGATATCCGGCAGGCACCAAAACAATTTCACTCGGAAAAGGAATAAAAGAAGATTCAATCGCCATCATAATAAAAATGCCGAGATATCCCCAGTCAAATATCAGATCTACTAAATCCTGCGCCAACTCTTGTATCATTTTATCTTCTTTTGGAGATCTTGAACCATCTGCTGTGCGACATCCCCGTTTGTGTAGTGCAGGAGTTTTTCACTCTTTTCTTTGAGTTGCGGATTTTTAAGAACCTTGATCAGTTTTGGTTTCAAATTTTTCCCTTCGCGTTCGCACCATGCCACATCATCTTTGAGGAGAAACTGCGCATTATAATACTGATGATCCCCTGCAGCATGCGGATAGGGAACAAAAAACGCAGGACATCCGTTTGCTGTAAGTTCCCAAAGTGTTGAAGCACCTGCGCGCGAAACCGCCAAATCGGCACGGGTAATCAACTCCGGCAGATTTTTTGTAAATCCATACAGCTCAACGGAAACACCAAGTCTGTCATACTCCTGCCGGACTCTTTCATAATCAGCTTCTCCGGCCTGGTGTATGATGGCAATATTCATCTTTTGCAGCTTATAGGCTACATGTAAAGCCAAATCGTTAATCGCCTTTGCCCCGTGGGAACCGCCTAAAAATATAATGGTTTCCAGCTTCTCTCTGCATCTGGCATTTTTATAAAAAACCTCTTTGACAGGATACCCTTTTACAGGGGAATTTTTGTCATAGGCAGAAATAAAACTTTTGGCATATTTTTTTAAAAGTCTGTTGAGTCTGCCCTCAACCGAATTTTGTTCATGAATAAAAAGCGGTATAAAAAGGCTCAAAGAAGCAAAAGACGCCGGTGCCGCAGAAAATCCGCCGACACTGTAAACTGCTTCTATTTTATGTTTTTTCAGAATCTTTCTTGCCTCCAAAAAAGCTTGAAAAACCTTATAGAGTGCGTTTATTTTTGCAATACCCTTTTTGTTCACAACACCTGTTGTTTCTAAAAAATAGACATTTGAAAAATTACTGTATTTTTGAAAATATTTTCTATCCTGTCCCGAAGTAGAACCGACAAAAATCACCTCATGCCCCTCTGCCACAGCAGCTGCGGACAAAGCCTCGGCTATCATCAAATGTCCCCCCGTTCCGCCACCTGTAATGCATAATTTCATGCTCATTATTCCTTAATTCATTTTTGCTTTTTTAGATGCCATAAGGACCATACCAACACCAAAAGCAGCCCCAAGCATCGCCGAGCCGCCATAAGAGAGAAAAGGAACAGAAATCCCTTTAATAGGCGTTATACCGCTTATTCCATAGGCATTTACCAAAAAAGAAAAAGAGAGAATCAGTCCGATGCCGATACTAAAGAGATATATACTTGTATCTTTGGTTCTGTTGGCTATTTTAAATATACGCTGAATCATCCATAAAAAGAGAACAACTACACATAAAACACCAAAAAATCCAAACTCTTCCGCAAGTCCTGCCAAGACAAAATCTGTATGTACCTCACTTAAAAAACCGAGTTTAAATGTTCCGTTTGCAAGTCCTGTACCAAAAAAACCGCCATTGTGTATGGCATTGAGAGAGTGCCCTATCTGGTATGGTTCGACTTCGACAGGCACCCGAAGTTTATCGGCAATCGCATCAGGCAAAAGATCAAGAACAGAGTTTTGCGCCAAAGCCCACCATGATTTTATTCTGAGTATTCTGTGATGTGCCGTTACAATAAAGAGGATGACTGCTCCAAAAATCACACCCAGGATAGAGAAGAAAAACCGAAAACTGCTCCCTGCAAAAATCAGCATAAAAAGTAAAGTAGCGCCAAGAACAACAACCTGCCCCAAATCTTTTTGCAAAAAGGCTATGATAAACATCGCTCCTAAAAAAATAACAGCATAGGGCATAAATCTTTTAAACTCACCACTCAGTCCCATACCGTCATGATGCCCGAGTTTTCGAGAGAAACTCCATGCCAGAAAATAGATAAAACCGACTTTGAAAAACTCTACCGGTGCAAGAGAAAAACCTGCTATTTTAATCCATCGTTTTGCCCCGCCAACTTCAGAAACAATACTCTCAGGCAAAAAAGGCATGGCTATCATCAAAATCAGAGAACCAAAAAAGAGAGTGAAACCTATGGGTTTGAGCCATCTCTCAGGATCTAATTGCGAGAGCACAAAAATTATGATCAGACTCATGAGCCCAAAAACAGTCTGTCTTATCGCAAAATGAAATTCATTCACGCCAAATAAGAGTGTTGTATAGGGCGTCAGTGTATATGAGAGGACTATGCTTATGCCAATTAAAAGTGACACGAGGGTAAAAAGCTTTCTGTCTGCGTTCACGCTTGCTCTACTTTATCTTATTTATTTTTAATACAAATTCCACTTCAGGTTTGGAAAGGTGCAGTTCTTTGGAAATTGTCTCAATCGAGATGCCCTGCTTAAACAAAGATATAATTTTTTCATCATCATTCCCGTGAATAGATGCAGGAATAGAGATCTGCTTTACACCGCTTTCAAGCTGCAGTATTTTGTTTTGTATTTCATGTTCAATGATATTGATATTGTTTTGTAACTGCTTTATCGCCAAAGAGAGCGGATGCACCATATCATAGACACTGCGTTCTATTTCCTGATAAATTTCCTCATCACTCATTCTTTGTGAATTCTCTTTCATACTGCTTTGTGTCTGATCAAGTTTTTTTTTCAGATAATAAAACTCTCTGTTTAGATCTTCAACTACAGAAGCAACTGAACGAATGTTTTTTGAATACTCGGCATCTTTTGTATAGACATAATAGAGCAGATAGAGGATAATCGCACCAAGTATGACAATCAGATATTCTACATTGAAATTCAATTGATCCAAATTCACTGTTTTTTCTCTTTGGATTCGCGGATTAATATACGCTCACGTGCAGTCAGGTAGGCAGCCCACTCTTTTTCATCCCGCTCATGCATTCTGACAATCTGTGCCAAATTTGGAGAAAGTGCCTTAAAAAACACGCCGATATCACGTTTGGGATGTACCGGCATACTAATGCGCCCATAATACTCTTTGCCCTCTTGCAGCATAGGTTCTTCGAGTTCAAAATGTTCAAATCCGATAGCGCGAATATGCGCTTCATTTGTCAAAGAGAGCCTTTTTGGTGTTTCATTTTTTAAAAACATCTCCAAAGCGTCTATCTTTCGGTGGAGTTCCACCATAAGGTTCAACAAGACAGGATCGCTCTCTGCTGTTTCACCTCGGGCTTTTGCAAGCTTGAGCCACTGTGAAATCGGATCATCATCACTTTCACTCAGCTGCTGGTACTCTCTTTCATATGCGTCTTTATTTAAATCAGCTTCTGAAAAAACTATAGCAATCGGTGCGGGAACTAAACGGGGTTTATTCATGAGAGTGTCCTGTCAATAATTATTAAAATTAAAAAGGCAATGCCCAGATAGCCGTTGACGGTAAAAAAAGCACGGTCTATTTTTGTAAAATCTTTTCGTACGAGCATTTGCTCATAATAAAGTACAAAACCACTGCCCAGAGCCGCTGCGTATGCAAACATGCCAAGATCTGCCGCCCATACAAAAAGCAGCCAGAACAAAACAGCCAGGGCATGAAAAAGAGCAGAAATGAAGAGTGTTGCCTCTGCTCCGTAACGCGACGGAATGGAGTACAAATCATTCTCTTTGTCAAAATCTATATCCTGTAAAGAATAGAGCAGATCAAACCCTGCAACCCAAAAAATGACACCCAAAGAGAGCAGGACAGACCATAAAGGTATCGCCGCATTGACCGCAACCACTCCGGCAATCGGGGCCAGTCCAAGTGCTACACCCAAAACCACATGTGCCAAAGAGGAGAAACGTTTAAAGTAGGAGTACGCTGCCAAAACAATCAAAATAGGAATACTCAGAGCAAAGGCAAGAGAATTTATCATATAGGCTACGGCAATGAAAATAAGGGCATTGACAATTATAAATATAAGTATGCTTCCCCTGTCAAGTCTGCCGTCTACATTCGGACGGCTGCTTGTTCTTGGATTTTTTGCATCAATATCACGATCAGCATAACGGTTCACACCCATCGCAAAGTTTCTCGCACTGAGTGCTGCCAAAACACCAAGAACCAAAAGCCATAAACCAAACCAACCATCCGCTGCCACTATCATCGCTATAAAAATGAATGGCAGGGAAAAGATGGAGTGTTCAAACATCACAAGTTCATTAAAATCTTTTGCTTTTTGTATTACTCTTTGCAAATCAAACCTCATCTCTCTATTTGTCTATATTCTACCCAAATGTGATTTAAATTTTAATGATATTGTGCAACTCCTGTTTCAAATGCTTCAATATATTCATAAAGCACTTCGATTTTGTTTTTGTGTTCCAAAGCATTTTCTTCCAATGCACTCTTTTCTGTCTCTTGCATAAGGGTATAGAGTTCCTCAAGAAAAAGTGCCCCTGCCGCACCTTTTATTTTGTGTGCCGTCTCATATATTTTCTTGTTGTCTTCTTTGACAAAGGCATCTTCAAGAAGAGGTACAAGCTCATGCAGACTCTCTAAAAACAATTTCAAAAGTTTTAATCCGACCTCTTTGCTGACACCTACTTTTTTATTTACCTGCAGTAAGATTTTTTCTATATCTACCTGTATGGCATCTCTTTGTTTTTTTGAGTATTTTGACAAAATTGTTTCGAGTTCCGCACTGTCTATCGGCTTGCTCAGGTACTCATTCATACCGCAGGCAAGAAATTTTTCACGGTCTCCTTTGATGGCATTTGCCGTCAGTGCCACAATGGCAACATCAGACTGCAGTTCTTTGCGTATAAGTTTTGTCGCTTCAAGTCCATTCATCACCGGCATATTTATATCCATAAAAACCAAATCATACTCGTTTTGTGCCACTTTGTCGACAGCCTCTTTCCCGTTATGTGCAAATTCGAGTGTCACATTTATATATTTTTTAAAGATCGATTCTATCAACATTCTGTTTATTTCATAATCTTCTGCAACAAGTACATGTAAAGAGAGCTTGTCACATACCCCCTCTTCCTGACACTCTCCATATATATTCTCTTCTTGAAGTGTTTCTTCCTCTGCATTACACAGATCAAAATCCAAATAAAAGAAAAATTCGCTGCCTTTGTCCTCAACCGACTCTACCTGCAGTTCACTGCCAAATACATGAAGCAGATCGGCACTGATACTTAAACCCAGCCCTGTTCCTCCGAATCTCCTTGTTATCGATGTTTCTGCCTGGGCAAAAGGCTTGAATATCTCTTCGAGTTTATCCTGCGCAATGCCAATACCGCTGTCTTTGATACTGAAATGGACTCTTTGCTGTGTCTCAGTTTCACTGACCAAAGATATACTGAACTTCACAGTGCCGCATTCTGGAGTAAATTTAATGGCATTTGAGAGCAGATTTATCATGACCTGTCGCAGACGGGTAGCATCACTGTACACACATGCAGAGATGGCATTGTCAATTTCAAGTGTATATTGCAGGCCTTTTTCATCTGCTACTGATTTGAGCAGTTCATAGGTTGTTGCAAATTCCACAAAAGGATTCAACGGCACCTTTTCAAGTGAGATTTTATTGTTGGTTATTTTTGAAGAGTCTAAGATATCATTGACAATATTGAGCAGTGTTTTTGTCGAACTGCTGATAACATTGAGATATTTTTCCTGTGTCGCATCCAGCCGTGTTTTACTCAGCAGCTCCGTAAAACCCAAAATGCCGTTCATCGGTGTTCTGATTTCATGACTCATATTTGCCAAAAACATCGCCTGTGCTGTTTCGGCCGCTTCAGCCTTTTTTCTACTCTCCACCAAAGAGGTTACATCTTCACGAATTGCCATATATTCTATAATTTCATTATTTTCATCATGAATGGGAATAATAGAGCTTTTGACATAGTAACTGCTGCCGTTTTTTGCCCTGTTGGCAAACTCTCCCTGCCAGATATTTCCTTTTTTTATTGCTCTCCACATCTCGGCAAAGACCTCATCCGGCACATTCGGATCACGGACAATACTATGTGACTGACCGATAAGTTCTTCTTTTTTATATCCGCTCACCTCTTCAAAACGTTCATTCACATAGGTAATGTTTCCCAGAGTGTCTGTTCTTGAAATAATAACAACACTGTCAAGCGCTTTTAAAAACTCGTCAAGTTTAAACTTTGAAGCTTTAAAGTGTCTCTCTTTTTCTTTGAGTTCAGTTGTCACATAGTCAATCAGATTAAAAAGGGCACTGTCTGTTTTAGAACTGTTTTTCAGTTTTCTTTTTTCATTCAATGTATGCTTGCGTGTTTGGGTCCCCTTTTCACGCAAAAACAGAATTGTTGTCGTGATATTGAGCAGTCTTGCTTTTTTTTCATTTAAGAAAAACTCTCCAAAAGTAAAAAAACCGCTGGTTGGTGCAATGTTTTCAAGCAATCGAAATATTTTCTCAAGTTCTTTGTCCAAAAACTGTTTTCTTGCAATACAGGAGTAGATAAAGCAGGCCTGCAAAGAGTCTGTATCCGGTATGCCTTCTTTGAGAGTATACTGGTTCACAAGAGTTCTGCTGCCTATACCAAAACGCACCTCTTCTCCCTCCGCCAAATTACCGCCGTACAATAGACTTCCATCATCAAACACACTCAGCATAGATCTTGCGACAGGCATCTCTTTTTCCTGGCAGATAAGCGGAAATTCTATCGTTGAAGCCGGCATATTGTCCACGGCAAAATCACCAAGCACTTCGGCATACACATCTTTAACCGGACGGTTATCAATTTCATATACTCTTGCGCCTTCGGATTTTGTAATCATAAACGTCGGACCGACAGCTCTCCAACCCAGATTATAATCCTGAAACACTTCCAGTGCTTTCCCTTGCAGAGCAACACATACCGCACCACCGTCAAACACTTTGTCTTCAAAAACTGTATAGGTCTGTTGAAAATGAAGCATATCGGCAGCCATACCTCCGGCAATGACCGCATGATTGAAATTGCAAGAGGAGAGTCCTTCAAGATACTCCTCTCCGTTATGCCGCAGACCGTCCAAAAAGGTAATGACACATTTTGTCTCTTTGTCAAAAATCTTTTTTGACAAAGAATGCCCGAGTGTATAAGAGTCCTCTCTTCTTTCATAATATGCATGCAATGTTGTTTTTTCAAAAAGTGTTATGCTGACAACCGTACTGCTGTCTATCATCTCTCCGTTGGCAATCTCTCCTGCAGCAGAAGCACCGATGAGTACCGCATCTGTAAAAACCGCGTATATCTCTGCAGCGGTTTTTTGCAGTGCCTCTTTTGACTCCAAAGAGCTGAACAGTTGAATTAAAATATTTTTTTGATTTACATCAATGGCTGCCTCTTGCAAAAAGCTGTCAAAACCATCCAAACCTCTATATATATGATTGTACTGTTTCATAATAAATCTTTTTGTTTGAGTTTACACCATAAGGCTTTACAAAGTTATTAAGTTTGCTATAATTACCCTCTAAAATAATACAAGGTTTGCCCAATTATGAAATTTACTGTTTTTCTTTTTCTGTTCCTCTTTTTCAGTGCCTGTAATTTCACTGAATCCAAAGAAGATCTTGCTGCAAAACAGCTTGCACAAAAAAAAGCGTTTGAAGCAAAAATTGCCGATACAAAAGAGGTACAACTTAAAAAAATAGATGCCCAAAAAGAGCAAGAGCTGGCAAAAATCAATGCACAGACTACTCTGGCTAAAATGGAAAAAGCACAGCTACTCGAAAAAATAAAACTCGAAGCAGCAGCCCAAAAAGAAAAAATGCTTTTAGCTCAGGCTAAAGAGAAAGAGGCATTTGAAGCAAAACTGCGTGACTTGGAGCGTCAGGATGCTATGGAGATAAAACGCTATCTTTTACTCATACTCTTTTTTGTACTGGTTATTGCCACTTATTTTATTTACCTCTATTTCAAACGCAGACATGATGACAAACTCAGGGCCTATCAGGACAACCTCGACAAATATTTTCATCAGCAGGAAAACATGACAAAAATGCGTATAGCCGAAAAAATCATTGACACTGTTGCCAGCGGCAAGCTGGGAAAAGAACAGGAAAGTGAGCTCATAAAAGCACTCAGTGGCAATATTTCACCCACAAACGAACCTAAACTGCTCAGCGATGAAACAACGCAAGACGCGCAAATAATCGATCAAGACAAATGAGTTTCAAACAGATTGCCATTATAGGACCCACTGCCTCTGGAAAAAGTGACTTGGCCATCAGCGTTACACAGCATACAAATGCCTGCATTCTCTCCATAGACTCTTTGAGTATCTACAAAGAGATAGATATCGTCTCGGCAAAACCATCCAAAGAAGAGCTTGCACAAATCAAACATTACGGTATCAATGAACTCTTTGTCAATGAATATTTCAGTGTTGATATTTTTATAGATTTGTATAAAAAAGTACGCCTTACATGTAAAGAAGAGAACAAAAACCTCATCATCGTCGGCGGTACCTCTTTTTACCTCAAATCTTTGCTTGACGGGCTTTCAACCTTGCCGGACATTAGCGCAGAGCATCGCTTACATGTAAAGGAGAGACTCCAGGACTTGCAGGCATCGTATGATTTTTTAACAAAAATTGATGCAGAGTATATGCAAAAAATAACCCCGCGTGACAAATACCGCATAGAAAAAGCACTCTTGATTTATGAGGCTTCAGGCATCACACCAAGCCAATGGTTTAACCAAAACCCTCCAAAGCCTGTCATTACAGATTTGCAGATTTACAATATTGATGCAGAAAGAGACATTTTGCGCCAACGCATCCAAAAAAGAACACAAAAGATGTACGAAACTGGACTTATTGACGAGGTCTGTTTTTTGGAACAAAAATATACAAGAGCACCGCATGCCATGGGTGCCATCGGAATTGTGGAAGTTTTAGATTATCTTGACGGCAAGACAGACAAAGATACCATGCTCTCGCTTATCTCCACGCACACTGCCCAGCTTGCAAAAAGACAACAGACGTTTAACCGCACTCAGTTTCAAAATGTAACAAGTGCAAAGCTTGAAGATTTACCAGAGCTTATTTTGAACAAATTTTAGAATGGTAATACATTTCCGGACGTCTGTCCCGTAAAAGTCCCCAATACTCTCTCTGTCTGGCATTCTCTGCCAGGTCAAATTCACCGTAAATTATCTCTTCCTTGTCACGTGAAGCTTCGGCAATCTTTGCGCCGGTATAATCTGTGATAAAAGAAGAACCGTAAAAAGTCAATTCACAGCTCTCCCCTTTTTCTTCTCCTGTACGGTTTGCAACAACAACCGGTACGGTATTTGTCGCGGCATGTCCCATCTGCACCCGTTGCCAATGCTCTTTTGAATCCAACCCGATTTCAGGTTCACTCCCTATAGCTGTCGGATAAAAAATAATCTCTGCACCCATCAATGTCAATGCCCGTGCTGTTTCACAAAACCACTGATCCCAGCAGATACCCACACCTATTTTTCCATAAGTCGTCTCATAAACTTTAAAGCCTGTATCTCCTGGTTTGAAATAGAATTTCTCTTCATATCCCGGACCGTCTGGAATATGTGTTTTTCTGTAATTTTCCATCACCATTCCATCTATATTGACTACAACAAGCGAATTAAAGTATCCCTCATCTGCTTTTTCGAAATAGCTCACTAAGACAACGATACACAACTCTTTTGCCAAAGCTGCAAAATGTTGTATCAGTGCGTTATTTTCTAAAGGCTGTGCCCATGCAAAGTATTTTTCATCCATATCTTTACAAAAATAGAGTCCTTCAAAAAGTTCCGGTAAAAGTATGATTTGTGCACCCTCAGCAGCAGCTTCACGAACAAACTGCTCAGCTTTTAAAACATTGGCGTTTTTCTCTTCACTCATACTCATCTGAATTGCAGCTACTTTTACCGGTTTACTCATGCTTACCCTCTGCCTGTCACTTCTAAAAGATGGTAGCCAAACTGTGTTTGAATCGGTCCGTACACAACACCGACATCCCCGCTAAAGACTGCCTTGTCAAATTCAGGCACCATCTGCCCCGGACCAAACTGCCCCAAATCTCCGCCGTTTGCCGAAGAAGGACATGTTGAGTTTGCTTTTGCTACCTCCGAAAAATCTGCTCCGTTTTCTATCTCTTTTTTTAATTCATTACACTTTTCTTCACTATCTACTAGTATATGTCTCGCTGTTGCCCATGCCATTTGCATTTCCTTAATTTTATTTATAAAATTTTACTCTATTTTTACTTATAGTTTGTATTAACTACTTTTGCCTATAATGCTAAAAAAATACGGAGAAGATATATGAAAAATATAATTATAGGTGTTTTGGCAACTTTTTTACTTTTTGGATGTAGTTCAAAAAGTGGTGAGAACAAAAATGTAGAACCAAAACTTGTTGTTGGAAAGAGCCTTGCAGATTTAGAGCTTAAAGACCAGTTTGAAAAGCCCCATACACTCAATGCAGAAACAGATAAAGTAATCTTTGCTTTTGACAAAGAAGCTGCCCATACATGTAACGACTTTTTTAATACTCAAAAACAAAATTACCTACAAGAACATCATGCACAATTCATAGCTGATGTAAGTGCAGCACCTTCTATCATCAGAAGCCTTTTTATTCTTCCGGGTCTCAAAGACTTCAAGCATATTGTTCTGCTTCTAGATGATAAAGAAATAGCAACGCCTTACAGAAAAAACATTAATACAACAAAGATAGTCGTTGTGACAATTTTAGATAAAAAAATCACCGCTGTAAAAACAATCACAACAACCCAAGAGTTAAAAAAAGTTGTTGAACAGACAGCAAAGGATGAAAACGCTTTGAACTAGCGATTCATCCCCTGTCCTCTTCCCCTCATACGCGTTGCTCTGAAGTTACTAAACTCAGTTTGTGTAATTTTTCCATCACCATTTGTATCTATACTTTCAAATGTTGGTGCGTTTGCAGCATTTCGCATTGGATACCCTTGTGCCGATCGGGCTGCTTGTTTTTCTGCTCTAACATCCATAAATTCTTGTTGTGTAATTACACCATCACCGTTTACATCAAATGTAGTAAAGCTTGATTGATTCATCCCTCTTCCAGGTCCTACCGCTAAAAGAGACACCGAAGCAAGAAAAATTCCTGCCACTGCTAATATTTTCGTTTTCATAACAAACTCCCTTGAAATTTAAAACAATACTAACACTCTTAGACTTAATGAATACTGAATCTTAAATAATTAAATAAAATTAATTTTATGATTTAAAATTTATTTGTTGTAACTCCAACAATACGGTATCTCTTCTAGTCACATCGACCCGTCTGCAAGCATTGTCAAATGCTCCTCCCTCACCTATTACTATGCATTTGTGCTTTGCTCGTGTAATGGCAGTATATATCAACTTTGTGTTGTGCATGATATAATGTATGAAACTCATAGGAATCACCACAATATCATACTCCATACCTTGTACTTTATGGATAGTAAGTGCGTAGGAGAGCATAAGATGAGATTTAAGTTCTTCATATTCATACCGGACAACGACATCTTCATTAGGGTAAAAAACAAAAACTTGCTCCTCTTCTTCATCAATCTTAAAAAGTAATCCGCTCATACCATTGAAAATTCTTCGCTCATTTGCCTCTTCACCCTCTTTAAATCTCTCACTACTCCAAGAAACCATATTTTCATTTTTCGTATGCACAACCTTGTCCATCAGACGAAACTCCATTTCTCCTCGCTTGACACACTTTTTTGGATTGGGATTAAAATATTCCTGTAAAACTTTATTAAGATTATTTGCACCTAAAATACCGCCCTTCATGGGTGTGATGACCTGAAAATAGTTCAGGTACTCTTTGATCTGCTTGTTACTGAGTCGGTATCTAGCTTTTTCTATGGAGGCAACAACCCGGTGAATAATCTCGGTAATAATCTGTTGTGAGTTCTCATCTCTTAGATTTTTCAACTCCTCTTGCGAGAGTTGATTTTTCAGAGCATAATAGTTTTGAATACTGACATCGACAAACTCGAAATCTTCATATTTTTGCCGATATTCTGGAATCTCTGCCTGACGGATTTGATTAGCGATGAGGGTAATCGCCTGTTCTTCACTCTGTCTGTAAATCTGCGTCAGTTTCACAGTAGGGGCAAGTTCAAGCGTCAGTACATCACTCAAGACATTTCCCGCTCCAATAGGAGGCAACTGTGCATCATCTCCGACAATAATTACAATAGCCTTTTTTGAAATCTTGTGCATCACCCGTGCAAACAATGAAGAGTTTATCATAGAAGCTTCATCGATTAATACAACACAATAGGGAAACTTGTCACTCCCCTCATGTTTGACCAACAGTGACTGTATAGTAGCAGACTCAAAACCTGTTGTATCGCTAATACGCTGGGAAGCTATGCCACTCAAAGCACATGTAATGATCTCTTTTTTGTCATACCGGGTGTTGAGCAGTTCTAAAATTGTTTTACTTGTCGTACTCTTTCCCGTTCCTGCGTACCCGACTAAAAAGAGCAAAGAGGCTCCGTTGTTTATCATCTCAACGGCACTTCTTTGCTGCTCTCCGAGTTTTAAAGAGGTTTCAGCCAAAAATCCTTCAAGATCTTTGACAAATCCCCCGCTGTCAAGTTTTGCTCGCGTTGTAAAATCATCATACAAAAACTTCTCGGCATCATACAGCCGTGCAGGAGAGACTCGTTCGTTTTTCATAATCACAATGCTCTGCTCAGCTACCCGCTCCACCAAAGCCGCTTCATACAGGTTTTGCTTGTTGACAAACCCGAGCAGTTCATCCAGCCCGCTAAAAAGCACCTCTTTGCTTATACAGCTGTTTCCCTGTGCCTCACAGTAGTTTAAGAGTACATAATCCATTGCCGAACTAATGCGTTGCTCATTCTCAAGAGCAACACCCATTTTCAGTGCAAGTTCATCTGCCCGTTTAAAGCCTATAGAGTTAATATTTGTAAGAATATAGGGGTTTTCTTTGATTTTTGTGCAGGGTTCATCCACATCTTTCATCGCTGTGGCAATAGTCGTCAGCAGTGTCGGTGTCACATCATAAGGACTTAAAAATTCCCCAAGCCGACGCATAGATCGAAACTGTTTCCAAGAAGCCTGAATCTTTTTGAGGCGTTTTTCTTTAATGCCTTTAAATTCCAGCAGTTTTTCAATATCATTGTCCAAAATATCCACAAGAGCTTCTGCACCGAAATGCTCAATCAAATCCGCAGAGAGTTTTTTTGTAAAGCCTTTGATGATTTTGTTTAAAAAGAAAAAGAGTTCGTTCTGGTTGACTTTGAGTGTCTCAAACTTAAAAGTCTTTCCATACTTTTTATGTTCAACCCACTCCCCCTCAAGCGTAATAGCAGACCCCTTAATACTCTCAACATCACTCTCAAAATAAGTCCCGCTGATTTTCTCACCACTTTTTAAAACAGCAATAAAAAAACCTTCGGATTCAAAAAGAATTCTGTCGATCTGACCTATGAGTGTCATATTATTTTACTTTTTCTCACCCAAAAACCAGTAGCTCTACAGTTATGCTGATGTTTTATAAAATCTACCATTATTTATTAACCCAATATGTATTTTTCATAATTTGCGCACACTCTTCATATGCTTCAGCTTTTCCACCAATAAATTCATAAATTCCATATTCTTCAATATTTTCCGACTCATACAAATCTTCTTTCCAACTTCTTCTATATTCTAATGCTAAAGAAAGAATCTCATTAAAAGCATTCATATTTATAATATTGTCTATAAATACTTGTGCTATTAATGTAGTTGTTCCATAATCCAAATTTTGAAAGTTTCCTATTAATAGAAAATCATTCAATAATTTATTACTTTCAATGTAATCAGTTTCAATATCTAAACAGTTAACATTAAACAATTTGTCATCTTCATTAAAATTTTTACAAATAATTTTAAATGGAAAATAGAAATTAGGATTTTTATC
This sequence comes from Sulfurimonas sediminis, assembly GCF_014905115.1. Taxonomy (NCBI): domain Bacteria; kingdom Pseudomonadati; phylum Campylobacterota; class Epsilonproteobacteria; order Campylobacterales; family Sulfurimonadaceae; genus Sulfurimonas; species Sulfurimonas sediminis. The sequence goes on along the minus strand of NZ_CP041235.1, from coordinate 393,705 downwards.
TAAATATTTTAATATAAGTAAAACTATTTCTCTTGATATATGCATTATTACTACCTTAATTTGTATTTTCCACGACTTTCAAATTTTACATATTTATTATCTCTTAAAATTTGCAACTGTTGTCTTATTTTGGCCCTAATATTATTATTATTTGGATATTTTAATTTCAAATAATTTTCAAATTGATATATATCCTGCAAAGAAAAATCTTGTTTTTGAAGCTTCTCAATACAATTTATAATGTCAAGTAACCAACCTTTTGCATTAAAATCTTTAGTTCGTTTCAAAAAACTTGTTTTATTCCAATCCTCTAATATTTTGTCCTTACTTTCCTCTTTTCCATCTCTAATATAAAATATTTTTCCACTTTCAGGAATAGTATCAAGTAATATATTACAACCCACCCAACCGGCTCGTCTTGCTGTGGAAGATAACGGTTTTCTTCTTTCTATGATTTCAGGTACAAAAAAATGTTTTGGAATAACCATAAAGTTAGTCACATCAAAACTATTTTTATCATAATTTAAAAAGAAAAAATTTGGATTAGAATCACTCTGTAATCTTTCTATCATTGTTGTGTATGCGCCATCAACAATTTTTTTACCTATTTTATCTTTTTTACTTTTTAACTCATAATCTTCCTTGCACTTAGAACAATAAAAATCGGCTACAGGTCTATTATTTTCATATTCATCTATATTATTGCCACAACTCGGACAATAGATATATTTATGCACCCAATTTTCTGTTAAAACACGAATCTTTTGGGAATTACTATTATACCCATCTGCAAAAGAAGAACAAAGATTTAAACTCATTTTGCAATATTTACTTCGTAACTATCGCAAAACTCTGCTCTAGGATTTCTGTATGTTTTTTTACAAAATCATTCAAATCTTTGAGTTTTAATTTTTTAATTTTTTGCAGTTCTGTTTCTGAGTGGTTCAGGGGAAAGCCTTTGTAGTAGTCCATAAAGGTGCGTTGGAGTCGCTGACTCATAGTTTCTACCCGTAACGGTTCACTGCCGAGAAGAAATTTCTTTGTCTGTTCAAGTTCTTCTTTAGTTACACCTTTGTGAACAAATTCGGAAATAACATTTATGACTGTTTTTTTCGCCTCATCCATTGAGTCAAGTTTGGTTTGCAGGTATCCGTCTAGGTATGAAACAGACTTGTTTACATGTACACGCGCATAGGCGGAGTAGGCAAGTCCGCGTTTGACACGAATCTCTTCCATTAGACGACTGCCAAAACCACCCGTACCGAGTATAAATGTTGCCACTCTGGCTTTGTAATACTCTTCATCATTTACGGCCATATTATACGGTGAGCCGAAATAGATATATGCCTGTTCTGTCTCTCGTTTTAAAATACTCTCTTTTGGCTTGTCACTCGCTTGAAAATGCGGCAGAGGTTCACTTTTGCCTTTTGGCAGTGTGTTTAAAATTTTTGCCATATTTTCTTTGACTTCTTTTATATCAAGATCACCGCCTATAACAATGATAGCACGTGCCACAACCAAATGCTGCTTCACAAACTCTTTTACATCGTCTAGTTCTATGCTTTTTACGCTTTCTACCGTACCCGATGCAGGCTGTGCCAGCGGGGTGTTTGGAAAAAGAAGTTTTTTGAGTTCGTTTGATGCAACATAGTCATAGTCATTCTCTTTACGGCTCAGGGCTCCAAGCGTCATTGTTTTGACTTTGGAAAGCGCTGCCTCACTGTAGTTTGGGTCCTTGAGCAGAGTATTTAAAAATTTTGTAGCATTTTCAAATTCATCTTTGAGTGAACTCACTTCTATGACAAAAGTCTCACTGCCTGTATTTGCAGATATATGAATCGCCCGTGATTCAAGCTCCTCAGAAAAGCCGTTTGAACCCAGTTTTTTTGTTCCCTCATTGAGAAGTTTTGAAGAAAATTTTGCCAATCCCGGTATTTTTGTATCTGTTATCGTTCCGCTGTTTGTAAACACAATCTGCGTATTGACAAGGGGAAGTCTTGTGTCCTGTTCAAAAATAAGCGGGACTTTAATCCCTTTTACTTCTATATAGTCTATTTGTGCTGCCATAATTATCTGTCCTATTGCTAATATTATAAAAAAAAGTTTCATTATTGAAATATCTCTAAAGTCTCATATGCCGTATTTCTGACAGCCGGTATTTCACCCAGATCTTTGATGAGATGTACCATCTCATCTTTTGCCATGTGGTAGGCCGCACCGGCTGAACTGACGACATTCTCTTCCATCATTGTGCTTCCCAAATCATTTGCCCCGAATTTGAGCGCCATCTGACCGATATAGGGACCCTGTGTAACCCATGAACTTTGAATGTTTGGCACATTGTCAAGATAGAGACGGGCAACAGCCAACAAGCGTAAGTATCTGTTAGAAGAAGGTTTTTCCATATCGGGAATCAGACGCAGTAGTTCCGTGTTTTTTCCCTGAAAACTCCACATAATAAAAGCACGAAATCCTCCCGTTTCATCCTGCAGATTTCGCACCATATCCAAATGCGCGATGATGTCTTCATCACTCTCAACAGTTCCGTACATCATTGTCGCCGTACTCATTATACCGAGTTTATGTGCCTGTCTGTGCACATTCACCCAGACCTCAGCGTCTATCTTTTTGGGTGCAATAATGTCACGCACTTTGTCTGAAAGTATCTCAGCCCCCGCACCCGGGATGGAAGCCAGCCCTTTTGCTTTAAGACGTGCTAAAACTTCTTCAATTGTGATACGCGAAACTTTGGCGATGAAGTCCAACTCGATGGAACTGAACCCGTGAATCGTAATCGTCGGATATTTTTGATGAATGTGTTCCACCAAATCTTCATACCACTCTATTTTGAGTTTTGGATGCACACCGCCTTGAAAAAGTATCTGCGTCCCGCCGATTTCTAAGAGTTCGTCTATTTTTGCATCTATTTCATCAAAGGTCAGCACATAGGCATCTGCATCTTTTTCATGTCTGTAAAAGGCACAAAACTTACAGTCTACCCAACAGATATTTGTGTAGTTAATGTTTCTGTCAATCACAAAGGTTGTGATTCCTTTTGGGTGCAACTCTTTTTTTCTTTGTGTTGCCATGCGTCCTAACTCTTTTAAGTCTGCATGACGGATTAAATCAAGGGCTTCTTCTTTTGTCAGTCTACTCATTGTATCGCTTTGTTTGTAATTTTATCAAGTGCATTATCTATTTTTCGCACCAGTTTATCTGAGAGTAACGGATGTTCTTCTTTGAGCCAACTTCCGTTTCTGTAGGCAACTTTCACCTTTTTGTCTCTGTCTTGGTAGACAAGAATTTTCATAGGCAAATCAACACCTGTTACAACATCCTGCTGCATCAACTGTGTCCCTGTTTTAGGATTGCCAAAAATGATCAGTTTACTGCTTCGCATTTGCATACCGATGTGTTTTGCATTTGCCTGATGATCAACTACAGTAAAAACATGTAAACCCCTTTTTGTCACAATCTCTTTTATCTTTTGTATTGTTGCATCAACACTCTTTGCACTCTCTTTTATAATAATATCATTTGCAAAAAGAGTCACATTTAAAAGTATTGGCAACAGTAAAAAATATTTCATTATTTCCATCCTCTGTTTCGTGAACTGATAGACTTCTTTTTGATAAAAAGCCTATAAAAAATATACATTGCAAGCATACCAATAAATACACCCAGAATTACCTGAATCCATGCAGCTAAATTTAAAATTTTATGTAAAATGCCTGCATGCTCTTTGTTGTCTATATTGACATTTGCCATCTCTGCAATATGTGCCATTGCGGAAACTGCCAGATTCCCCTCCGGTATACTTTGGTGACAGGCTATACATGCTCCGGCTCTGTCTGTTTTATCAATCTGTGCCTGACTCAGAGGCTGTGAAAGTTTCCAGTGATGTCCGACAGTCTGCAGTTGCGTTCCGTTTTCATCTAAAAATTTTGAGTAATCAAAATGAAGATTTGGTATGGCAGGAATCTGCTCATCTACAATCGTTGGCATAATTTTCCCGTCAGCACTCATGATATCGACTATGGTATCCACAGAAGGATCAAATGTTGTTTGCGAACCGGTAATGCCATAGCCCAATGCTTTTTTCATGGCATGACAGCTTTCACAGCTTCTTGGTTCTTTTTGAATGGTATGAGGCTGAATCGGTGCCATATCAATGGCATTTTGACCTTCGGCTCCTGCGCCTTCGACATTTGGTATTTTAAATATATGATTTTGAAGTAGCGCTTTTCCGTCTTTTCCTATAACAGTGATGGTAGTTTGGCATCCCGGAACAGTCGGGCTTATACGTCCTTCTCCGTTTTGAGAAAGTGCCGGATCTTCCCAGCGTAAAAAACTTCTTGTTTCGGTCACCTGGCCGTCAACCAGATATTTTTTCAATGATTTTCGCATAATACCTGTTTGTCCGTGTATATCATGATCATGGGAAGACTGCAGATAATCAGAATTTTGTTTTCCTCCGCTGTAGTCAATTTTCACATGACATCCGTAACACTGCGGCGCCCAGGTTGCATGACAGGTGTAACACTCAAGTCTGTCATTATGTGCTGTAATCTTGTCCATTGCCAGCAGTCCTGCTTTTGAGAGCTTTTCCTCTTTTTTAAGCAGTTTGAGCGGTTTGAGTACGACATCTTTTCCGCTTGCCAAATGCATTATGACTTCATTGCCTTTTTTGGTTGCATGTATCAGAGGATTTCCCCTTGCTGAGAGCAGATAACCCTCATCCGGCTTATTGACACTTCCTTGTTTTAGGTACTCTGCCATCGTCTTTGTAACGCCTCTGGCTTCTCCTGTCTGTGGAGATGTCTTAAACTCGTCACTGTAACCCAGTGGTAATTCCCAGGGATATTTTTTTGTTGTTCCGTGGCAGTCCTGACACTCTATCTCTACAGCACCGGCATTGGCTCCGCTTAAAAAACCGTCTCCGTGCATATCATTGGATGTGTGGCAATCCTGACACAGCATTCCCTTTTTAAAATGCACATCTCCCTGCATATGAATGTATCGTTTGGTATGCAATTTTGGCTGGGGATTTCCATCTTTGTCAAAAGTTGCCTTATAAGCAGTTTCCATCAGTCCCTGATACGAAACACCTATGCGTTTTCCACGATTATGGCAGGTAGAACATGTCTCTGTCGGAATGCCCGAATAACTCTGTTTGTGCACCGTAACTTTTGTTTCGCGTGATGACTGTATCTGATGTACAAGCAAATGGCCCCGTTCTTTATGTGATATACTTTTGTCACCGCCCTCATAATAGCCTTCGTTTGAATAGGGTATATGACAGGCTGCACAGCCTATACCTCGGTAATCACCTCTTTTTTGACGCCCTTTGCTTCCTGTATGACAACGCAGACACTCTTGGCGCAAATAGGTATAGACAGCCAAAGAAGGGTCTTTTTCAACCTCCTCAGCCGTCGGTGCAGGAGGCAACTGCGTCATCTCTTTTGGAAATGCCTGCGGTTCCATTTTTGAGAGTTTTTGCATATACTCCTGATACTTTTTTGTACCAAGTCTGGCATGAATATCTGTCGGATTTTTTGTTTGATATGTGCCTACTGTATGGTTGTATCCCTCTTTGCCGCCAAAACTCCAAAGTGCTCCCTGTATTTTTCCCTGTTCTGTCATCATCAGAGAGTTCATTTGTGCTGCGACTTCTTCTTTGTGACACATTCCACAGGTATTTTTGTTGACCCAGGTACTTCCCGGTGCCGGATAAAACTCTTTTGGGCCTTCATGGGACAAAAAGTATTTCAGAGTTCCTTTATGGGCTTTGTTTTTATGTTTTGTTGCCGGGTTGCCTCCGTGGCAGACAATACAGCTGTTTTTCGGATACCCTGCTTTGGCTGCTTTTTTTGCAATAGCTTTTGCCATGCCGGATTCAGGTGCTCGTATGTGCTCTATCCCTCCGTGACACTTCAGACAATTGTTTGTTTGTTTGTAATTGACTGATGCAGATAAAAATGTTGCAAATAAAACACCAAACCAGAGTATCTTTGTCATCTCTGTTTATACCTTTTTGTCTTTGGCTATTGCATCCAAAACACCATTGATAAACTTTGGAGACTGTTCTGTTCCAAATGATTTTGTAATTTCAACCGCTTCATTGATAACTACGGCAGAATCAAGCCCGCTAAAAAGAATTTCATACGTAGCGAGGCGCAATGTTGCACGTTCAATGGCACCAAGGCGTTCAAAATCCCACTCTTTGAGATGTTCTATAATCGCTTTGTCTATTGCTTCAATATGCTCCATCACACCTTCATACAGCCCAAGAGCAAAGTCTTTTTGCTTGTTTCTGATTTTTTTCTCTTCAAGAATTTCAGCAGAGTGCTCGGAAGTGTTGCCGTTGCCCAAATCGTATGCGTACAGAAGGCTGACTACAGCCATGCGTGCCTGTTGACGAGTAGCCATTACAGCACCTCATATAAATCTAGCATCTCAATCACAACCGTCATCGCTTCAAAACCTTTGTTCCCGGCTTTTGTTCCGGCTCTCTCTATCGCCTGTTCAATCGTGTCTGTTGTCAAAAGACCGAATGAGACCGGTTTTTGGTACTTCAGACTCATGCTTGCAATCCCTTTTGTCGCTTCAGCCGCAACATAGTCAAAATGCGGTGTTGAACCGCGTATTACAGCTCCCAAGGCACAAACTGCATCATATTTTCCGCTTGCAAGGAGTTGATCGACGATCATCGGCAGCTCAAAAGCACCCGGAATCAATACATGTGTCAAATCTTCTTCATTCCCACCGTGACGGTCAAAGGCGTCTTTTGCTCCCTCTACGAGTCTGTCCACTATAAAGTGGTTCCATCGTGTACTTACTATGGCAATTTTTTTGCCGTTTACTACTTTTAATTTACCTTCAATCAAGTTCATATATTATTTCCTTTTGTTTATTTTATTTGCTGAATTTTTTTAATTTTTTCTATCAGTCTTTCCAATTCGTCTAATTTTAGCATATTTGGGCCGTCACTCAAAGCACAACTCGGATCAAAATGTGTTTCAAAGAAGAATCCGTCCACCCCGATGGCTGCCGCTGCTTTTGCAAGATGTGGCACCATAGAGCTGTCACCGCCTGTTTTTCCGCCTAACGCTCCGGGCATCTGTACAGAGTGTGTTGCATCAAAAATTACCGGTGCAAACTCTTTCATAATCACCAAAGAACGCATATCTACAACAATGTTGCCGTACCCGAAAGAACTGCCTCTCTCTGTCAGATATACCCCGTGCTTTTTGGAGTTTTCATAACTCACTTCGTCACATCCACGGGTTTTTAATACTTTCATTACAGAGTATTTCATATCAGGCGGGTTGATAAACTGCCCTTTTTTAATGTTGACCTCTTTGTCTGTTTTTGCACACGCAACAAGCAAATCTGTTTGACGGCACAAAAATGCAGGAATCTGCAACATATCTACCACTTTTGCAACAGGCTCAACCTGAATTGTTTCATGCACATCCGTCACTATTTTATAGCCAAAATCATCTTTGACTTTTTGGAGTATGCGAAGACCTTCTCCCATACCCAAACCACGAAAACTCTCCAAAGATGTTCTGTTTGCTTTGTCAAAACTCGCTTTAAAATAAAAATCTATCGTCTTGTCATTATGATATTTTTCCAATGCTTTTGCTATTTTGAAAATATTTTCTTCACTCTCAATAACACAGGGACCTGCTAAAAGTTTCATTTTCATCACCTAATTTGTATAATTTATTCATTTTATATAGTATTATACTCTTTTCTTTTTAATCTCTACTTATCACGGGCAACCATGATCCCCGCAACCACTATCAATACAATTCCAAAACTCGTTACCAGTGACGGAAGAGCATCTCCCAGAAATAGACCGACCAGTATCGAAAAAAGTATATTTGTATAACTTACAGCACCGACAATTCCCGCTTTTGTCTCTCCGTAGGCTTTTGTCATCAGCAGTTGTGCAATCGTAGCAAAAATTCCCATTGCAAAAAGATAGAACCAGACTATACCATGCGGCAGTACAAACTTTGCAAGCATAAAATCAAGTTCAGGAAAGTTCAGATAAGGAGAAACAACAAATAAAATAACCGGACCGAGTGTGCCTGTAATCATAAAAGAAAGCACAATGGCACGGGTATCATAGTAGGCTTTTAATTCCCGTACAGAGGTATAGGCAAGTGCTGCACCCACCCCGCTGAATATTCCAAGCAGATCATATTTTGAAAATCCGATTCCACTTGGCTGCGTTATAAAAAGTATACCGATAAAGCCGATAAAAACAGCAATCCATGCCTTGTAAGAAAGCTTTTCATTTAAAAAAAGCCAGGCAAATATTGCGGTAAAAATCGGCGATGTTTTTGAGTAGGTCATTGCATCACCCAGAGGAATATGTGCGATATTGTAAAAAAATGCCAGCAGTGCGACAAAGCCCATAAAACCCCGAAAGAAGAGTAAAAACGGCTTGCCCCCAGTATGTTGCATAGGCTTTTTCAGCACTGCGATACCCACCAGAATCACTCCGGCAATATTTCTAAAAAAAACAACTTCAAGTGAACTCATATTTTGGCTGGCAAGCTTGGCAAAAGCACCCATAATTGCAAATGCCAAGCTGGCAATGAGCATATACTGTACGCCTTTGTTTAAATTTTTAATTCTATTCATAAATAAGTACCTCTCCATAAATGCAATTATATCCATTTACTTCAGCAGTGTATAATCTCATAAAAATACAGGGAAAAATATGGGCAATTTATTTTTATTTCTGCTTTTAGGGGCAGTCTTTTATTATATATTTAAAAGTTACGGCAGATACACAGCCGAGTATTCTCAAGAAACATTTAAAAATTTTTCTGTTTCGTATGAATCACTGAAAAACAGTGACCTGGGTCTTTTTGTCGCACTTGTTGCCAAAGTTGCCAAAGCTGACGGCCATGTTGATGCCCTTGAAGCACAGCTTGTAGGTATCATGTTTGATGACATTTCCAAGGTCTTTCCGGAACCTGCAAAAACAAAAGATATTTTAAAACAAATCTTCAACGAAGAAAAAGATCGCCGTGACAATACAGAGCAGATTGCCCATGCTTTGGCAGAAGCGCTCAGACGCAATAAAGCCCAACAAGAGCAGTTTATGGGATTTCTCATTCAGCTCGCTTTTGCAGACGGTGAAGTGACCCAGAGTGAAGAAGAGGTACTCGCCACAATTGCCGAGGCTTTTGCTTTTGATCCGCAAAAATACCATGCTATTTTTGACCAGTTCGAAGCAATGATGAAGAATGTCCGTCCGCAGGCTACACTCGATGATGCCTACAAGATTTTGGGTGTCAGTAAAAATGACGATATGAGTACCATCAAAAAAGCCTACAGAAAGCTTGTGCGTCAGTATCATCCTGACATCATCAAGTCTCAGGGAAAAAGCGAAGAGTATATCAAAGAAGCAACTGCCAAAACGCAGGAGATAAATCAGGCCTATGAGATGATAAAAAAGGCTAGAGGCTAGCGTGTGAAATCTCTTTTTATGCTGCTTTTCTTTCTTACAACTTTTTTGCAGGCATCACAAAACAGTGCCCTGCTCTTTCACGGCAACTGCACAACCTGTCACTTTGAAACAAAATCTGTTTCAGCCCCGGCAATGATGGAAGTACGTACAAGATATTTGAATGCATTTCCCGATAAAAAAGATTTTGTCAGAGAGATGACAGAGTGGGTACATAAACCCAATGAAGAGCGTTCCATCATGCAAGATGCCATTGACAAATACGAACTCATGCCCAATCTTGCCTTTGAAAAAGATGTTTTACAGGATATAGCTGCATATATTTACGAAACAGATTTTACCAAGCAACACAGTCCGCACTGAAGTACGGATTCCGATATCTTCTTGGAATCGGTACTTTAGTGCCGACTCTCAGGCTTTAAAAGCACAAAGTCGTTTAACCCGCCAGGCTGAAATCTTTCTCCCAAAAAAATTCTATCCATGCATCAGCTTCATTTATCCAAAAATCCGGTTCGTATATTGACGTTTTTTTTATAAAAAGTGTCGAAGATTTAAATACCGCTTCAGGAAAGTTTTTTTGTAAATGCTGCATGACATACGCAAGTGTTTCACCGCTGTCGGCTATATCATCCACAACAAGTACTCTACTCACATCTGCCAAACTGCATGCTCCAAAAAGAGACAGCTCTTTACGTTTACATGTAGCATCATACAGTTCTGTTCTTATACTCTGCACATCCCGAATATCAAGCCCTTCGGCCAGACAATGCGCCAAAGTAAACCCGCCTCTTGCTACAGATACTATTGCACCGGCATTGAAATTTTTCACTTCCAAAATGAGTTTTTGCGTGTCATTTCTAAAATTTTCATAAGAATAGTACTGTTTCAATGTTTTCCTTAGTTATGGTAAAGATTTATGGTAGTATACTACATGTAATATTAATAAAAAGGTACTTTTGATGAATAAAATAATGAAAAATATAATTGCAACAACACTGATAGCAGCAGCGATTACAGGGTGCAGCAGTAAAAAAACCGAACCAAAGAAACAGGAAGTCTACACACCTACCTTTACATGTAAACAAGAGGGTGTTGCCGCTCCGAGATGGACCTGTATTCCCGATGTTCCCGGTTACTATGCAGGTGTAGGTGTTGCAGAAAAAAGTGCAGCAGGTATTGCCCATATGCGCCGTGTGGCTCTTATGAACGGCCGTTCTGATTTGGCACAACAGATTGAAAGTAAAATCAAAGACAAAATGGAAGGTTTTACGAGAGCCACAGGAAACGGCTCTGCCGAAACAGTGGACAAAGTCACAACAGCTGTCACAAAGCAGGTGGCAAAAGTAGATTTAAAAGGCTCAAAAGCCATAGACATGTGGACGGCTCCATCGGGTGCGATTTATATGCTTGTAACTGTTCCTGAATCAAGCGTCAACCAAGAGGTGAAAAAAGCCTACAAAAAAGCAGTTGATTCGAGTTTCAACAATGACAATGCCCTTTGGCAGCAGTTCCAGTCAAAACAGGCACTGGAAAATTTAGACAAAGAGTTTCCGACTGAATAACAACGCTCCCTACTGCCCATAAAACGGGCAGTTTTTGCTTCTGCCTCCATTTAACCATAATTTAGATATAATTTCAAAAATATTTTATAATTCTTCGCAAGTTTACAAGGTTCGCTCATGAAAAAAATCGCAATTATCGGCCGTCCAAATGTTGGAAAAAGCTCACTTTTTAATCGTTTGGTAAAAAAACGTGATGCCATTACATCTGATTTGGCAGGAACAACACGGGATGTCAAACGAAAAACAGCCGTAATTATTGACAAAGAAGCAGAACTTTTAGATACCGGCGGACTGGACAAAGGGTGCGAGCTTTTTGACAAAATAAAAGAGATGTCACTCAAAGCTGCCTACAAAGCGGACATTATTTTGTATATGGTAGACGGCAAAGGTTTGCCTGAAGATGAAGACAAAAAACTTTTTTATGAACTCCAAAACATGGGTAAAGACATTGCTCTTGTCGTCAATAAAATAGACAATGACAAAATGAAAGAGAAGCTCTGGGAGTTTTATGAGTTTGGTACAGATGCCATCTTCGGTATCTCTGTAGCACACAACAGAAATACTGTTGAACTGCTTGACTGGATCTATGACAAACTGCCACAAAGTGATATTCTCAAAGAAGAGGAGACAGAGGAAATACAAATCATCACAGAGGAGAAAGAAGAACTCAGTGATGAAGAGTTTTTCTCACAGTATGCCCAGGATGAAGAAGATGACAATTTCATCTACTGGGACGAGGAAGAGGTAGAAGATGACTCGATATTTGCGCAAAATGACCGTATCAAAGAGTTTGATGAAAATGACATAAACCATATAAAAATAGCAATTATCGGGCGTACAAATGTCGGAAAAAGTTCCCTGCTTAATGCTCTTTTGGGCGAGGAACGCTCTGTTGTTAGTTCTGTTGCCGGTACAACCATTGACCCCATAGATGAGACCATAGTCTATAAAGACAAACAGCTTACCTTTGTTGATACCGCAGGGCTTCGCCGTCGCGGTAAAATTGTCGGTATTGAAAAGTATGCTTTAATGCGCACAAAAGAGATGCTTGAAAATGCAAATATGGCACTTGTGGTTTTGGATGCGAGTGAACCGTTTTTAGATTTGGATGAAAAAATTGCGGGACTTGTTGATCAAAACAGGCTTGCCTGTATTATCATTCTTAACAAATGGGATATAGCCAAAAGAGAAGAGCATGACAAAATTATCAAAGAGGTGCGTGACAGATTTAAGTTTTTAGCCTATGCGCCTATTTTAACCCTTTCGGCAAAAAGCCATCAAAGAGTGGATAAACTTCATGATATGATTTTAGAAATAAACGAAAACTATTCACAAAGAATTCCAACATCCCGACTCAATGAAGTTTTGGAGCGAGCACTGCGCCGTCACACCCTGCCAAGCATGCACGGACAGGTAATTCGCATCTATTATGCTACGCAGTATGAAACACGACCGCCAAAAATTGCCATTGTTATGAATAAGCCAAAAGGTCTGCACTTTACCTACAGACGCTATCTGACAAACAAACTGCGTGAAGCCTTTAATTTCAGCGGAACCCCGCTTCTTTTTAAAGCAAAAAAGAGAGGAGACAAATAGATGAGCTATACTCTGGCTTTTACATTTTTATTTGGTGGAATCGGGCTGACAGCCTTGAGTGTTTATTTTTATAAAAAGATGAAAGAGGAAGAGAGAAACAACAGTCGGCACTAAAGTACCGATTCCGATTTAAAAAGGTTTGAGTACGACCATCGCCACAATAACAAGCATCAAAAGTGTCGGTACTTCATTATACATTCTAAAAAACTTTCCACTTTTTGTGCATCTGTCTTCTAAAAGCTGTTTTCTGTAAAAGTTCATAGAATAAAAATTTATAACCAGTAAAAGCACGAATAACAGCTTTACATGTAACCATGGGGCACTCATCCATCCGCCAAGATAAATAAGTACCGCACCGCTAAGTAGAGTAGCCCACATAGCAGGTACACCTATATATTTAAAAAGCTTCATTTCCTGAATTTTAACTACCTCCACAAAGCCTTTGTTGTCACTGTTTTCAACATGATAGACAAAAAGTCTCGGCAGATAAAACAATACTGCAAACCAGGAGATAAAAGAGATGACGTGAAACCATAAAAGCCAGTTATACATATAAGACACCTAAAAGTTTTTTTCTATGTATATAGATTCAAAATTGGAACCGCCATGACTTACATTGTTAATAGTTCCAACAATTCCTGAACGGTGTTTGATTAAAAATCCAACATATACTTCATTTAATTCTTTATATTTCATAAGTTTTCCCAAATCAAAATCCAAGCTTATATCAAGATAATTTAAAAAACGTGAATTATTGTCATTTTGCAATGCTGCATCAATTCGCTCTATTTCTAAAATACGGTTTGTGTAAGAAACGCCCTCACCAAAGCCAATTCTTATTCTGTTTTTCCAAAAATCAACATTATAATAAATCTTTATATAAAAATCCGCACCAAATACATCATTATAAAACGGATCTTTATAATAGGTCAATCCGCCTTTTAGATACAAATCTAATGGTAAAGTAAATAAATCTTTTGTTAAAAGATACCCTCCATCCAAATTATACGCTTTTAAATCATCTCTATAAGCTCCAAACTTCCCTAGCAATATATTGGCAAGTGAATGCAATGTTGGTTTGCCCACTGCTACCCGTAATGAATAATTGTTTTGGGCAGCGGCTAAATTGAACCCCAATATCAATAAAAATATTAATTTCATCTATTCTGTTTTGCCTTATGCATCAATCGGTTCTAGTTCTTTAATAGAAGGCCCTTTATGATCAGTTACTTTGTCATGTAAGCGGCGTAAAGCTTTATTTGCACGGTCAACAGCAAGATCAATAGCTGCATCTAAATCTTTATGATGTTCACTGATGACAATAGGAGCAGAGTGCGCCACATGTATTTCAAATTCTACCAAAACACCTGCTTTTTCAGCAGAAACTATACAATTTACTCTCGTAATATCTAAAGAAAACTTTTTAAATTTTTCAATGCCCTGTTCTATATGTGCTTTCTTTTCGTCTGTTAAAGTTATATCTTTTGCACGAATTTGTACTATCATCATAAATCCTTTAATTTTAAGCCATATGGCTTAATTATATGTAACTATATAATAGCAAAATAAAGCTGAGATGGGTATAATACGCCTTAAAAAATCAGGAATTGTATAATGAGAGTTTTAACCGGTATTCAACCCTCAGGTGATTTACATATAGGAAACTATTTTGGTTCTATCAAACAGATGGTCGATGCGCAAAAAGAGAATGACACTTTTGCATTTATAGCAAACTACCATGCACAGACAAGTGTAAAAGACGGCAAAAGACTGGCAGAACTGACTATGCAGTCGGCAACAGATTTTTTGGCACTGGGCATAGACCCGCAAAAATCAACTTTTTGGGTACAGTCTGATGTAAAAGAAGTTCTGGAACTTTACTGGGTTCTTTCTTCTTTTACGCCTATGGGGCTGCTTGAGCGTGCTCACAGCTATAAAGACAAAACAGCCAAAGGCATAGCTGCAAACCATTCGCTCTTTTCCTATCCTGTTTTAATGGCTGCCGATATTTTGCTCTATCAGCCTGATATTATACCGGTAGGAAAAGATCAGATCCAACATGTTGAAATTGCACGCGACATCGCCATAAAATTCAACAACGAATATGGCGATATATTTAAACTTCCGGAATATAAAATAGAAGCCAATGTTGCCACAGTTCCGGGAACCGACGGACAGAAAATGTCCAAAAGCTATAACAACACTGTCAATATATTTGGTGAAGAGAAAAAACAGCTCAAAACAATCAAAAAAATTGTTACCGAAGCGGTACCTATGGAAGAACCAAAAGAGTATGAAACCTGTAATGTGTACAATATGGCAAAACTCTTTTTAAATGAAAATGAATGTAAAGAACTCCAGCAAAGGTATAAAAAAGGCGGTGAAGGACACGGACACTTCAAACTCTATCTGCATGATATCATCTGGGAATTTTTCAAGCCCTACAGAGAAAAAAGAGAATATTATGCAGCCCACCAAGACGAAGTGAGAGAAATACTCCTCCAGGGTGCGCACAAAGCAAAAGAGATTGTAGCTCCGACTATAGACAAAGTCAGAACAGTAACAGGGATAAAATACTAAAAAAGTATTTTATCAAAGTCGTAAAGAACTTTTAGCAATAAAGTTCTTTTTCGACCAAATCGGTTCTTTCAAATCCAGTAAACTGCGAACCTCATCGTTTACCAGACGATAATACAATGTCACTTCAACGCTCTCTGCCCCCTTGATCAGCGGCAAACGTATTGTTTTCTCACCATGTGCCTTTATGCTTGTATCTTTACTTTGCTTCACTGCGAGATGTGCAATACCGACTTTTTTATGTTTTCTTATATAGTGTCGTGTAAGAGAAATAGTTTTTTGACCAACAGTAACATTCCCTTTTTTATACACAACTTCCACTAAAATTTCTCTTGAACCAAAACCGCTTGGTATATTGTGTGGTTGCGGATTTTTAATTTTTATGAGCAGTCTGTTTTTTTGTTTTTTCAGTTGTAAACGCAAAGCATCTTTCCATAAACCCGGTGTATGCGCACCAATAAATCCGTGTTTTCTCACCATTCGCATTTTTGCTTTCCCGTTATACATTCTATATGTTGCGGCAACACCCTTTTGTTTGGGACCCATATGACAAGAAACACAGGTCTGCTTCCCGACATACTCACTCTCCATATCTGTAAAAACCACGCCTTTTACACTTCTGTCATTTGCATGGCACACAAAACAGAGTTTATTTGGATTTGAACGCATAAACTCATGTGAGACTATTTTATGATAAGGCGATTTGGCATCTTTAAAAGGTCCCGTCATGACACCCGACGGAGTCCATTCCACTCTGTTTATTCCTCGTTTTGATTTGTCATATTCATCATGTATTTTATCTATATTGTGACAAACAACACAGTTGATTCCCTCACTGATAACCTTTGAATTTACTGCTTTGTTGACAGGATCATCTTCATCTGTCAATCCCATAACAGCAGCAATTTCATAATCTTCATCTGTCTTTGTTACACTGATTCGAGGATTATGACAGGTAGCACACTGAATTTTTACAGCATTTAAACTTTTTCTTGTTTTACGGCTGACATACTCAAGACTTTTCTTAAAATACTCATCTTTTTCAAAATGGCTTTTTGCGTGCCATGAATTACTCCACTCTTCCACTATACGTCTGTGACAGACTTTACAGTTTTCAGAACTTTCAAACCGTTGACCGACTTCGACTGCTTTTGCCCCAAAAAGAGAACTAAAAAAAATGAGTAAAAAAAGAAAAAATTTCATCTGAATAAAATCCTTGTCTGCTATTGGTTCAAGTACTTTTTGTACTTCATTTTTGCCAGTTTTTCTGACTTTTTGTCTACCTCATCCTTCATGGAAGTTTTATACTCGGCAATCTTTTGTTGCAGGGCTTCATCTCCTGTCCCGATAATCTGCGCTGCAAGAATTCCCGCATTTTTGGCACCGTTAATAGCTACTGTGGCAACAGGAACGCCTCCAGGCATTTGCACGATAGAAAGAAGTGAATCCATTCCATCAAGCGCAGAACTTCTCACCGGCACACCAATAACAGGCAAGACACTCAGTGCAGCAATCATACCCGGCAGATGTGCAGCTCCACCGGCTCCGGCGATGATGACACGCAAGCCTCTTGAGTGTGCTGTTTGTGCATACTCTACAAGTTTTTGCGGTGTGCGGTGTGCGGAGACAATATCAACTTCACAGACAACACCAAATGCTTCACATATCTCAATAGCAGCACTCATAACCGGTAAATCCGAGTCACTCCCCATAATAATTCCAACCAATGCTTTACTCATATCTTTTTACTTCCTTTTATTTTTAGAATATCTTTTGCCTGCATCGCTTTTTGCAGTGCCTGATCAATATCATCATCAAGGATTGTTACATGTCCCATCTTTCTATATGGTTTCGTAAAGGTTTTTCCGTAAAAATGAAAAGAGAGCTCCGGAATCTCCAATGCATCATGAATCCCTTCTATAAAAGGTTCTCCCTCGTACCCCTCTTCTCCGAGCAAATTAATCATAACAGCCGGAGAAATAAGCTTGGTAGAGCCCAAAGGCAGGTTTGTAACGGCCCGAATAATCTGTTCAAACTGTGATGTTGCACAGGCTTCGACTGTATAGTGCCCAGAATTATGAGGACGTGGTGCTATTTCATTGACCAAAATCTCGCCTTTTTTTGTCAGAAACAATTCAACAGCAAAAATTCCGACACCGTCTAAGGCTTTGATGGCTTCAATAGAAATTTCTCTTGATTTGTCTGCAGTTTCTTTTGAGATTTTTGCAGGAGCCATCACAATGTCACAAATGTTTACCCTCTCATCAAAAAGCATTTCAACCACAGGATAACATTTTATCTGGCCTTCAATATTCCTCGCGACAATTACGGCCAGCTCCTTGTCTATATCTACAAGCTCTTCAATAAATGACTCGGTCTGGAGTGCATTTTTGACATCTGCTTCAGATTTTAGCATTTGCACACCCTTTCCGTCATAACCGCCCATCTTTGCTTTTTGGATAACAGGAAATCCAAAGGCAGCCAAATCTTCCTCTTTCTTCACATCTTTATAGGCAGGAACAGGAACACCTTTTTTGTCAAGCAGCTTTTTTTGCTCATATTTATTTTGAATGAGCTCGATAATATAAGGAGATGGGTGAATGATATGCCCATGATCAAACAGCTCTTTAAGTATAGAAGTGTCTACATGTTCCAATTCAAAAGTTGTCACATCTGTCTCTTGTACTAACTGTTCAAGCTTCTCTTTGTCATAAAATCCACCAAGGATATGCTTGTCTGAAACCTGTGCTGCGGGACAGTTGAATGTGGGGTCAAGTATCGTTACATGAAAGCCCATCTTTTTTGCTTTGTGAGACATGATTCTGCCCAATTGCCCGCCTCCGATAATTCCGAGTTTCAAATTTGAGTAGTTAAAATTTTTATCCATTTCTCAGCAGTTACCTTTGTCTGTCAAGCCAGACCATAAGCCCTTTTTGTGCATGCAGTCTGTTCTCAGCCTCTGCAAACACTATATCCGCATTGTCTTCAAGCAACTCCTCACTGACTTCCTGCCCGCGATACGCCGGCAGACAGTGTAAAAATTTTGCATCTTTTTGCGCAAGACACATCGTCAGTCCGTCAACCATAAAACCTTTAAAATCTTTGATTCGCTGCTCTTTTTCATCCTCTTGACCCATTGAAGCCCATGTATCTGTTGTGACAATTGTAGCCCCGCGCACTGCCTCTTTCGGGTCATTCATCACCCTGATAATCGCACCGCTCTCTTTTGCTATATCCAAAGCATCTCGAAGAACCTTACTGTCCACTTCATATCCCTTTGGTGTTGCAATGCGTAATTCAAAGCCCAGTTTTGCAGCAAGCATCAACCATGAGTTTGTCATATTGTTTCCGTCACCGACGTAGGCAACAATTGCATTTTCGGCAACTCCAAATTCAATCATCGTCATATAATCAGCCAAAAGCTGCACGGGATGATAGGTATCAGTAAGTCCGTTAATAACCGGTACTTTTGAGTAAGAAGCAAACTCTTCAATCATAGAATGCTCATAGGTGCGTATCATAACCATGTCACACATGCTCGAAATGACTCTTGCCGTATCTTTTACAGGTTCTCCCCGTCCCAAATGAATATCACGGCTAGAGAGAAAAAGCGCATGCCCCCCAAGCTGAAACATGCCTGTTTCAAAACTTACACGCGTTCTTGTTGAACTCTTTTCAAAGATCATAGCAAGTGTCTGCATCTCTAATTCTTTATTGTAAATACCCGCTTTGAGCTCTTTTTTTATTTTCAGGCCGATATCTATAATTTCTAAAATCTCTTCTTTGGTAAAATCTTTGAGTGTTAAAAAATGTCTCACAGTTTCTTCCTCTTTTTTGTTTATCAGCTATTTTAATATACTTTTCTTTAAATTAGCGATTTTTGAGCATTTGTGCTACTTCTTTTGCATGATATGAGATAATTATATCAGCGCCTGCACGTTTAAATGCTGTCATCGTCTCCATCACCACACGTTCATAATCTATCAAATTGTTCATGCCGGCAAATTTCAGCATGGCATACTCACCGCTTACATTGTAAACAGCCATCGGAAGCGAAGTGTTGTCTTTTATCTCACGCACAATGTCCAGATATGCCAAAGCAGGCTTTACCATCAAAATGTCAGCACCCTGTTTTTCATCAGAGATACTCTCGGCAATCGCTTCACGACGGTTTGCAGGATCCATCTGGTACGAAGAGCGGTCACCAAAACTAGGAGTTGATTCAGCCACATCGCGAAACGGTCCGTAATATCCGCTTGCAAATTTTGTAGAGTATGCCATTATCGGTAAATCGTTAAACCCTGCTCTGTCAAGGTATGTCCGCAATGTTTCAATGATGCCATCCATCATACCCGAAGGTGCTATCATATCGGCACCTGCTTTAGCATGTATAATTGCCTGCTGTCCGGAGATCTCCAAAGTGGCATCATTATCAACTGTCTCACGCTCATCATCAATTATGCCGCAATGCCCGTGATCGGTATATTCACAAAAACACAAATCTGTGACAACAAACATATCAGGATGTGCTTTTTTTATCTCCCGTACTGCTGAAGCAATAATCCCGTGTTCACACAAAGCATCACTGCCTATGGAATCTTTAACATCAGGAATACCGAAAAGAATGATAGAATACAAACCTAAATCTTTAAGCACTGCACACTCTTTTACAGCCTCATCAATACTCATCTGATAAACACCCGGCATGGATGCCACTTCTATTTTAATATTCTCTCCTCTGCGAACAAAAAGCGGATATATAAAATCATCTACAGTTACATGTGTTTCTCTTACAAGCGCACGAAGATGCCTGTTGAGTCTGGTTCTACGAAATCTTTGAAACATTTTTGACCCTTTATATTTTAAAGAGGCTATTTTACTCTTTTAAAGATTAAATTAATACATAAGTAATATAAATCTAACTATAATACTGACAAAATTGTATGATTAGGATAACATGAATGCAAATAAAAATATCTGATGTGGCAGATTTGCCCTCAAGATTCGGTGATTTCAATGTACAGGCTTTTAAACAAGGTCAGAAAGAGCATCTTGTTATTTGTGCAAAAGAGTTGGCTGAAGTACCGATAGTACGTGTTCACTCGGAGTGTCTTACCGGGGATGCCATAGGCAGTTTAAAATGTGACTGCCGTGACCAGCTTGAGTATGGTTTGCAAATGGCTGACGAAACCGGCGGAATGGTAATCTATCTTCGGCAAGAGGGCAGAAATATAGGACTTTTAAACAAAATCAACGCCTATGCCCTGCAGGACAAAGGACTCAATACTATAGAGGCCAACCATCAACTCGGTTTTGCTGCAGATGAGCGTACCTATGAAGTCGTCACTTTTATTTTGCATCATTACAATATCAAAAAAATAAAACTGCTGACCAACAATCCTGACAAAGTCAACTCAATCAGCGGTGTTGAAATTGTTGAAAGAATCCCTATCATTATGAAACCGAACAAGCATAATGAAGGCTACCTTGATGTCAAGCGTGACGGAATGGGACATCTTTTATAAATATCAGGAAAACTTTGATGCGCTCAGAGCCTGCACTCTTCTTTTGCTTGTCTCAAGAAGTCTCAGCAGATCTTTTGTAATCTCTTCAAGATCTTTATAATATACTTTTGCCTTTTCGAGTTCCAAATCATCTACCTTATGTGTTTTAAACAGTTTGGAAAAAAAACCTTCCTCTTTTGCACCCATAAATATAGTATGGATTTTGGCATACTGTATATGCCACTCTTCATGCATCCTGTCTAAACTTTCATAAAACTGAACACCCAAAACACTTTTTATTTTCTGGGTATCATCATAAAACCATTGCCCGAATTCACACTTCATTTTTGACACAGGTGTTAAACTGTCAATATTTTTGCCTTCAATAAAAAACTTTATTTTTGTCATCTGCTCTATATGTGCCTCACGGGCATGTTCCATCGCATCTATCGTTTTTTCTTTCGTCATATTGTTTCACCTTATAAAGTACTTGTATTATTACATAAAATTTCTAAATTTATTCATCTATTTAAGAAAAATCATTATATAATTTGTCAAAACTTAAGAAAGGAATGTAACTTGAAACACCCAGAACCAATTAATAACCAAATCAAATTAAATCCAAAAAAATATATCGTTTCAAAGACAGATCCCAAAGGAATCATTGAATACGGCAATGATTATTTTGTGGAAATATCCGGATACACCGAACCTGAACTCATAGGAAAACCTCACAGTATTATACGGCATCCAGACATGCCAAAAGTAGTGTTTAAAATGATGTGGGACAGAATAAACGAAGCAAAAAACATCATAGCTGTTGTCAAAAACCTTGCCAAAGACGGAAGTTACTACTGGGTTGTCACAGAGTTTGAACCAAAAATAGATCCTATTACAAACAAAATCATCTCTCATACGGCATACAGAAAAGCTGCTCCGCAAAAAGCAATTGATATAATGGAACCGATTTATGCAAAACTGCTAGAGATCGAGCAAGAAGGAGGAATGGAAGCAAGTGAAAAATATTTAAGAGGATTTTTTGAAGAAAAACAAATCACTTATGACGAGTTTATTGATGACCTCGTTGGAAACAAAGGTCTGTTCAAAATTTTCTTTACAGCTATGAAAAAAATATTTTCATAATAAATTCTGAATTCCCGCAATTTACATTCTATTAAATAATATTCAGATAAAATATCCTTTTTAAAGGATATTTTATTGGATTTAAAAACAACACTGACTCATGACAAAATAGAGTTACCAAATAATTTTTTTCAAAACATACAAAAATACAAAGAGCACCTCTTTAAATGGAATAAAATTCATAATCTTACAGGTGCAAAAAGTGAGCAGACTATAAATGAGTTCATTTATGATGCGGTCTTTCCTGTGAGCTTTTTACCAAAAGTAGACTCTCTGCTCGATATAGGTACCGGTGCCGGATTTCCGGGAATGATTTTGGCATTTGCACTGCCACACACAGAGGTGACACTTGTAGAGCCTTTAACAAAACGGGCAAGTTTTTTACAGTTTGTCAAGGCTGATTTGGGACTTGACAATGTACAAGTCGTAAAAAAACGGGTTGAAGAGATGCAACCCAAAGTATTTGATCTTATCACATCACGTGCCGTCACAGACACAAAAATGCTTTTACGCTTAAGTAAAAACTTTCGGGATGCTCATTCAAAGCTGCTTTTTTACAAAGGTGAAAAAGTTTTTGATGAAATTGAAACAGATATTGATATTAAACATAAAATAATTGAAACAAAAAACAGACACTATTTGCTTCTAGGAGAAGAATTATGATACTGAAAATACTTATAATCGGAGCAGTTATTGCTGCGGTTTACTTTCTGTTTTTCAAGACAAAACCAAAAGCAAAAGTTACAAAAAAGAACACGAAAAAAGACTCCGCAAAGCCTGATGCCGATGAAATGGTGGAGTGTGCAAGCTGTGGTGTTTATGCAGAAATACAAGAGTCTGTTCTCAGTAACGGAAAATACTACTGCTCTCGCGAATGTTTAGAAAAGGGAAAATAATGCTTTTATTTGGTCATAGATTTATAAAGAGTGAAAAATTTTATCATGTGTCTGATATAGACGCGATTATTCAGACACCGCCTGCGTCAATAATTTACCTGGACTTTGAGGAGAAAAATCTTGATATTATTGAATACCTCAGTCAAAATTCCATAAAATTCGCACTCAAAGTGCAAAATGTCACAGAACTCATTTATGCTTCTGCCCTGGGTGCAGGTTACATACATGTAGAGCAAAAACTGGCAAAAACTGCCCAAAAAATTGCTGAAAACTATCTTTTTGATGCAAAGATATTAGTCCATATAGAGAATGAAGAAGAGATAGAAGAGATGGCACTGTTGGGAATAGACGGTGTTGTATTTACAGAGGCGATTGTAAAAATAGCTTCATAAACTATGTTAAGAGTTCAATGCCATTAAGCCAAGCATCTCTTTGGGAACGCGGACTTCAGTCCGGGCTGAGAGTGGCAAGACTATTGCAACAGCCGGCACTGAAGTACCGGTTCCGAGAAAGCATTAATTTTCTTAACTTAATGGCATTGAGACTTCAGTCCGGGCTATGCGTCTTGAAAACTAAAGCCTGGTTTATAAAAAATTATCTAACTGACAACTTTTCTCGGTAAATATGCCTTGAGAGACGTCAGCATTTCATAACTGATTGTCCCTGCATACCTGGCAGCCTCTCTTGCATCGTTAAAGATAAGAAGCTCCTCTTTACATGTAAGGAATGAAGCATTATCCATAGAGATTCTCCCTGCTATTTTTATACCCTCCGGTGTCACATAGTTATGCGAACAGCTTCGTAAAAATCCGTCACCATACCCAAAATCATAATTTGATACATCACATGTACACTCTGTTTCAAATGCTGCTCCATACCCGACACAGTCTCCTTTTTGGAGTTTTCTTGAAGAGATTTTTTTTGCATGCACAGACAAAACAGGTGCCAATTCGTTTACCAATTCGTTTACATGTAAGCCTTTTACATGTAAGCCTTTTACATGTAAAGCATTCGGCAATTCCAAACAACCATAGGCTGCGATGCCTACACGTGCCATATCTTCATCAAAACCATTTGTGCGAAAGAGTGCGGCTGAATTACATGAGTGAAATCGTAAAGAGTCAAAAGCATATTTTTTTGCCAAAGCCCTTGCCTCTTTTTTCACCTGTTGAAAATTTTTGTTTTGCAAATCAAAATACTCATTCTCTTCATCAGCAGAGGAGTGGTGTGTAAAAACAGCTTCAAGTTTGAGCCCTTG
This sequence comes from Sulfurimonas sediminis, assembly GCF_014905115.1. NCBI lineage: Bacteria > Pseudomonadati > Campylobacterota > Epsilonproteobacteria > Campylobacterales > Sulfurimonadaceae > Sulfurimonas > Sulfurimonas sediminis. Next base: position 369,679 of record NZ_CP041235.1, on the reverse strand, counting down.
TTTGGCACATAAAACAAAGGCTTCTTCGAGTTCAGACATCACAATACCGTTGCGACACATTCCCGTATCTACTTTCAGTTCTACTTTTGTGTTTTTTGCAAACTTGTTAATTGCCTGCAAATCATTAATCGTGTATCGTATTTTTTCATTTGACTCCTGTGCAAAATCTGCCAAAACCAAAATATATTCAAAAAAATCTTCTATCTGTTTTGCTTCTTCATCTGTGCGAACCACTGCTTTTGTCAACCCGTACTCTTTCGCCATCCCTGCGATTTGCAAAAGTCCGTGTCCGTAGGCATTATCTTTTAAAACAAGTGCTGTTTTATCTTTTGTTTTAGTTAGTTTGGTAATAATGTCAAGATTATGAAAAAAATGATTTTTATCTAATGTGATGTAAGCCATAGGAGAATTATACACCATGAAAGAGAAAAAAAGGCTAATTGCCGAATTTGAAGAACAAAGTTTTACGCAAATTATATTTCCCCATGCAGATACAGACTGGGCAGACTACCTTGAAGAAGCCCAAAACATCTTTGTCAACATCATCAATGCCATCAAAAAATATCAAAAATGCCTTGTTGTTGCCTATGACACTGATGCGGTACAAAAACATTTTTCAGATACAAGCAATCTTGAATTTGTAGAGTATATAACAGATGACACCTGGGCAAGAGACTGTTCGGCTTTATGTGTTAAAGAAGCAGACGCGACCACCTTGCTTGACTTCACTTTTAACGGCTGGGGCAACAAATTTGATGCCAAAAAAGACAATCTTATGACACAAAACATTGCACACAAATACCTGCCATGCAAGGTTGAAAAAATTGATTTTGTTCTTGAAGGCGGTGCAGTTGAGAGTAACGGCGCAGGGACGATTTTAACGACCGCTGCATGTATGCACAACAAAAGCCGCAATCCCCAATTCACTCCCAAAGAAATTACAAAAAAACTCCAAGAGTTTTTCGGCGCAGAACAGATTTTATATCTGCATCACGGCTATCTGGCGGGAGACGATACAGATTCCCACATAGACACACTTGTAAGATTTATAGATGAAAACACCATTATGTATGTTACATGTAAAGATACAAACGATGAACATTACAAGGCACTCAAACGGATGGAAGAAGAGTTGCAGATGCTAGCCAAAGCGTATAATTTCCGACTTATTGCCCTGCCGATGTGTGATGCTGTGTATTTTGAAGGCGAAAGGCTCCCTGCCACCTATGCCAACTTTCTTTTTGTAAACAGTGCTGTTTTGGTTCCTGTATATGGAGTTACCCAAGACCAAGAAGCTCTGAAGATTTTCAAACAGGCATTTCCGCACAGAGAGATTGTAGCCGTTGACTGTTCTGTCTTGATTCGTCAACACGGTTCACTTCACTGTGTGACTATGAATTTTTCCCTATAAGTTCTTCAAAACCCAAACACCTTAGTCGGCACTGAAGTACCGATTCCGAGAAACTGCTTCACAAAATTCAAACACCTTAGTCAGCACTGAAGTACCGATTCCGAGGTATTTCGGAACCCGTACTTCAGTGCGGGCTGTGTGTCATGCAAGCCATCTTTGTATGACAAAGCCTTTACTGCAACATCGCCATCCCGCTCATAATCAAATAGGTCGCCAGACCAAACCCCGCTGCTATTAAAATCGTCCGTTTTATTTTTTCTTTTGTACTCATACTGCAATTTTAGCAAAAAATTAACACTTTTGTAACACTTCTTTTTGTATCATAAATTAAATAATTTCTTAAAATTATTCTTTAAAATATATATTTAAAAAGGATACACCATGAAAAAAACAATTACACTCTCTTTATTAGTCTTCTCCTCTTTGTATGCCTCAGAAATTGAACTTGCACCAATCAGTGTAGAATCCACAACACTCACCGAAGTCGCACAAAATGCGCAGGTTTCTGCTGATGTTGCACAAGCACTCGCTGATTCAGTTCCAAGTATAGACATGAGTCGCAGAAGCGGTATTGCCAATGACATCTTCATCCGCGGACAAAAACGCGACAATATTTCCGTAGAGGTTGACGGTACAAAAATCTATGGAGCCTGTCCAAACAGAATGGATCCGCCTGTATCACACATCGTAGCCAACCAGATTGATTCTATCGAAATAATAACAGGACCATATGATGTAACAACATACGGCAATTTAAGCGGTGGTGTAAAGATAAAAACAAAACAACCCACAAAAGATTTCAAAGCATCTGTAAATCTCGGCTTTGGTTCATGGAACTATAAAAAGTTTGGTGCAAGTGCAAGTGGTGGCAATGATTTTATTCGCATGACTGCAACAGTCTCGACTGAATCCTCTGATCAGTATCATGACGGAAACGGAGATACATTAGCACAGCAGATTGACAAATATCAAGCAGCAAATTCTACAACACTGGTTGGTTCTAAAGACCCAAGACTCCAACCTGCCTATTATGATATGCCTGCGTACACAAAAAAGAGTGCCATGGCGAAAGCATTTATCACAACTGCAAAAGATCAAGAACTTCGTTTGAGTGTCACAGCAAACAGAAGTGACAATGTATTGTACGCAAACTCAAAGATGGACGCCCTCTATGATGACTCAAATATCTACTCTGTGGAATATAATATTGACAATGTAGCCAAAGGGTATAAAAATATCAATTTGCAATATTATCACTCTGATGTTGATCATCCAATGGGAACAAACTATAGAAACTCTGCCTTGGCTACCGGAAATATTAAAAACTGGTTGACAACAAACCTTGATGGCATCAAACTAAAAAATAGTTTTGACATCAATTCCTACAAACTTCTTATCGGTCTTGATGCAAGCAACAGAAAATGGGATGGACATTATGAGAAAAATGATTCAGCGGCACTCATGGGGTACAAGAAAAGTATCGACAATGCAGTTACAAAAAACACAGCACTCTTTGCAAAACTTGACAAAAACTTTGGTGCATTTAGTCTTTCTCTTGGAGCCAGAGTTGATGATACTATCATAACAAACGACAGCTATCAAGACAATAATTATCACTCGGTAGGGGCAAATATTCTTGGAACATACAGTCTTAATCAAAAAAATAAAATTTTCTTTGGTATCGGACAGGCTTATCGTGTACCAGATGCCAGAGAACTTTACTTCTTCAGTTCTATGGGTAATCTTGTCGGAACCCCTGATCTTAAAAATGTCAGAAATCAAGAAATTGATTTAGGATACGAAATCAATAATGATAGTTTCGAGTTTAAAATTAAAACTTTTTACTCAAAACTTAAAGATTATATCTACATCCAAAAAGGTGTAGCTGTGAATGCATTTCAAAATATTGACGCCTATATTTATGGTGGAGAAGCCAGCGCATCTGTTTATCTGAGTGATGACATCTCTTTAGATATGAGTGCGGCCTATAAACGCGGAAAAAAAGATGCACCTCTTGCAGGACAAACAAATACTAACTTGGCCGATATAGCACCGCTTGAAGGAAAAATTGCTCTTAACTATGAATATGCCAACCGTTCTATGGCAACAATTGACACTATGATGCGTAAACGCTGGACACAAATAGATGATGAAAATGGCGAACAAGTTCTAGCCGGCTGGGCAATTTTAAATGCAAAAATAAAACATGCTGTCAATAAAAAATTTGACTTTACTGTAGGGATGAACAATATACTCAACAAAACCTATGCAAGAAGTAATACCTATGCGGATTTAGTTCTTATAACTGGAGGAACAACTGATATTATGCTTATGAATGAACCGGGACGCTACATCTACACAAATTTGGATTTCAACTTCTAGGTACCTCCTCTTTGAGGTACTAACACTGCGCTAACACTTCTATATTATACTTCTGTAAAATTAACAAAAAAAGGATTGTATAATGCAAGCAAAATATTTAAAAACACTTCTCGGTATATCAACTGTTACGGCAGCACTTCTCTTAAGTGGCTGTGGTTCTACAAGTGACAGCACAGCTCCGGTCACATCTCTAACAACAAGCGGACAACTTGTTGACAGTTTTGTTGCAGATGTCAATTATACATGTGCGGACGGTACAACAGGGGTAACTGATGCAAACGGTTCCTTTACATGTAGCGCATTGCCTGTAACATTCAGTATTGAAACACTTGAGCTTGGAACAATCTCGATACTTCCGCAAGACACTATGGTTTTTCCTCAGGATTTGGCAGGTGTAAACAGAACAGATATCAATAACAGCCAAGTACTTGCAATTGCACAGCTTTTACAATCATGTGATGATAACTACAATCCAAATGACGGTATTCGTATTCAAACACAGGTACGAGAGCAGCTTCGTCAAAGAGCACATGAAAAACTCACAGCAGATAATCTTGACGCTATCGCTACAGATTTGAATATCTCACTTCTTGATCCGGAGACTGCCGAACAACACCTTTTACAAACAGTTGATTATGTAGAGAGTGTCACAGATTCTATGGCAAACCACGCTCTTCCTGTGCAGGCACATGGAAACGGTATTGCAGATACTGATACAATGCAAACACAGGCAACATCAGCAGTAACACAGGCACTGCTTTCACCTGCTTCTACTCTTACACAAGAGACAAAAGATACCCTGGCATATATGGGAAATGAGGAACGCTTGGCTTACGATGTGTATATGACACTCTACAACTACCACCTTGCAAGTGGAACTGAAATTAAAACACTCTACAATATCGCAACAAACTCAGAAACAGTCCATGCAACAGATATGCAGCTTTTAATCAAAAAATATATTACCTCTTTGGATGATTTTAGCAACATAGATGCAGCGCAAAACCTTCCTGATGCAAATCTAAGCTATTTGGATATAAATATAAATGATTTACCTGCAGGACAATATAACATTCAGGCGATCCAGGATCTGTATGACACACTCGTAGCAAAAGGGAAACAGTCACCCCAAGATGCCCTTGAAGTCGGATGTATGGTAGAAGTAACAGATATCAATGATCTTGATGAAGATATCGCCATTGCAGAGGATTCAAATGCAAGCGATGTTGTTACCGTATTTGAATTTTTAAGAGACGGCAGCTACACACACTACTGGGCATTTGACTCGGCACTGAAAAATATGGGTGTTACAGAGGGGTGTGCAGTTATTGGTGAGGAGTACAACCATCCGGAGTATCCACAAAACACTACTGCAACGACAGGAAACGGTCATCAGTACGGACGACAGTAAAAAATTTCCTAAGCCCTTTTTTACCTAAAAAGGGCTAAAATCCAACCATGATAAAAAGATACCCAACCAAAAAAATATTTGTCGGTGATGTAGCCGTCGGTGGTGATGCACCTATCTCTGTGCAGTCTATGACCTACTCCGACACACACAATGTTGCAGCAACTGTTGAACAGATTAACCGTTTGCATTTTGCAGGAGCGGACATTGTCCGTGTGGCTGTACCTGACATGGAAGATGCCCTTGCACTCAAAGCAATAAAAGAGCAGATTTCACTGCCTCTGGTTGCAGATATTCACTTTAACTACAAACTTGCACTCATAGCAGCAGAATCTGTCGACTGCATCCGTTTTAACCCCGGAAATATTAACGATAAAACAAAAATAAAAGAGATAGTCAAAGCCTGTCAAGAGAGAAACCTGCCGATTCGCATCGGGGTGAATGCAGGAAGCTTAGAAAAAGAGTTTGACGACAAATACGGTCCGACTGCCGAAGCGATGGTTGCCTCGGCTGAGTATAACATCAAATTTTTGGAAGATTTGGGATTTAGTGACATTAAAATCTCACTCAAAGCCAGCGATGTGCAAAGAACGGTCGAAGCCTACAGAATGCTACGTCCAAAGAACCATTACCCATTTCATTTGGGTGTCACAGAAGCGGGAACAATTTTTCATGCAACGGTCAAAAGTGCCATAGGTTTGGGCACACTTTTACTTGAGGGCATCGGCGATACGATGCGTGTCTCCATTACCGGAGAACTCGAAGAGGAGATAAAGGTCGGCCGTGCCATTTTAAAAGACAGCGGTGTGGCAAAAGAGGGACTCAACATCATCTCCTGTCCGACCTGCGGACGCATTGAAGCTGATTTAGTCTCCGCAGTCGCAGAGATAGAAAAAAGAACAGCCCACATAAAAACCCCACTTGACGTCAGTGTCATGGGCTGTGTTGTCAATGCCATAGGCGAAGCAAAACATGCCGATGTCGCCATCGCCTACGGAAAAGGCAAAGGACTTGTCATGGTCAAGGGCGAAGTGGTTGCCAATTTGGATGAGAAAGAACTTGTCGACAGGTTTGTCAGCGAAGTGGAAGATATGGCTAAAAAGTCATAAACCTTTGCTATAAATTATGCTAAAATATACTTAATACACAAAGGATGTTGCGTTATGACAAAAGAGTACATTTTAGACTTTTTAAAGAACAATAAACAACTTTTAAAAGAGAAATATAATGTCACTAAAATCGGACTGTTTGGAAGCTATGCTCGTGATGAGGCAAATGAAGGAAGTGACATTGACTTAATTATTGAAACATCAAAAAAAGATTTTTTTCTCAAATCTGATTTAAAAGATTTTTTAGAAAATACTTTTGATAGCAAAATTGATATAGGCTATTTAGACAGCATACGTGAATTTTATAAACGACGCATTGAAAAAGAGATTTTATATGTCTAAAAAGAGCATATAAACACCATGCTTACCCTTCTATAATCACAACTTTATGCAAAGGAGTATATTTATATTCCTGAAGCCCCAAATATGTCAGAATAAAAAGAGTTGCAAACAATGACAAAACAACATACCTGTACTTTATCTCTCTTCTTGATACACCAAACTCACATACACCTCCAGGGCATCTGCTCAATCTAATATTCAACTGGTGATACAGAAGACATCCTAAACAAATTCCAAATGCAGATTCTAAAAAAAGCAGTGCTAAACAAAGAATACAAATACCTAAACGTGTCAAAGAAATAATGTCAAACACCAGATAATATGTCATTATCACACCCAAAAGCATTCCTAATGCCCAGGCAAATTGTTTTGGTTTTGCTTCCACCCATTCCGGTTTCTGATTTGCCACTATAACAGAAGCAAGAAGCATATAGGGAGCATATTTCGGGTTAATAAACATTCGCACAAAAAATTCAAAGATAAAAGTTATAGAAAACAGTTCTGCCCATAAAAGTGTACGAAATTGATACACACTAAAAAGGCTTAGCAATCCCAATAGGAACATTATACCGGCACTTGCTCGTGCCTCTCTTTCATTTATCACTTTAAAGTCAAACTCAGAAACAGTTTCTCCAAAGTTAAAAAACAGACTCATCAGTTCACCTCATACCCTGATTCTATAATACTTTTTCTGATACTTTCCTCATCTGTTTTTGTTTTGTCAAACTCTACTGCTGCCTGGTTGTTTTTTGCAGAGGCTTTCACTTTTACAACACCTTCTATCTTGGAAACTGCGCCCTCAAGTGTGACTTCACACCCCATACAGGTCATTCCGTTCACACCAATGGTTTTTAGTACTATATCCGACTTTTTTACGGTAACAACCTTTGTTTCTTTTTTCTCATCACTGCACCCTACCGTAAAAGTGAGTGCAAAAAACAGTAATAGCAGCAGTTGACTTAAATCTTTCATTATTTTTCCTTATTTTTATACAAAAGTATACTCTGCAATTGTTAATACTTATCAACTCCATTTAAACCCTCTTATGGTAAAATCTTTTTACTATATGCAAAGGGAATCAATGCAGGACAATCTCTACAACCTCGCTTTTGAGCGCAGTGTTTTAAGCTCTATAGTTTTTGAACCAAGCCAGTTTGATGAGCTCAGCGTTATACTGAAAAAAGATGATTTTTATCTGCCGGCACATCAGGATATATTTCAAGCTATGCTCACCCTTTTACAAAAAGATCAGCCCATAGATGAAGAATTCATCAAAAAAGAGCTCATCAAGGCCAAAAAATTTGATGAACAGGTTTTACTTGAGATTCTCTCTGCCAATCCTATTTCAAATACAAAAGCCTATGTTGATGAGATCAAAGACAAATCACTCAAACGCCATTTGCTCACACTCACAACTGAGATAAAACGCGTGACGGTAGAAGAAGAACTCCCCTCTGCCGAAGTGGTTGACATTGTAGAGAAAAAACTCTATGAAATCACACAGGACAACCAGACAAGCGACTTCAAAGACTCTCCGAAAATGACCTTTGACACAATGGAATACATCAAAGAGATGAAAGCACGTGGTAACTCCGTACTTGTCGGCGTTGACACGGGTTTTAAAGAACTCAACAAAATGACAACCGGTTTTGGTAAAGGAGACTTGGTCATCATTGCTGCAAGGCCTGCGATGGGAAAATGCCTTGGCAAAGGTACAAAAGTTGTTATGTTTGACGGTAGTCTCAAAAATGTTGAAGATATAAAAGTTGGTGATCAACTGATGGGAGATGATTCTACTCCAAGAAATGTACTTTCTCTTGCTCGCGGGAGAGAAAAAATGTACTGGGTTCGCCAAAATAAAGGTATAGATTACCGTGTCAACGAAAGTCATATTCTTTCACTCAAACGCAGTCGAAATGAAGGTAAGCACAAACATGGTGATGTGTTAAACATCTCTGTCAAAGAGTACAACAAAAAATCAAATAAATTTCATTCAAATTATAAAGGTTATAAAGTTGCCATAGATTTTAAAAAGCAAAAACTGTCTATAGAACCTTATTTTCTCGGAATATGGTTGGGTGACGGTACAAGCAGCAACGTTGCTGTAGCAACCCATGATAAAGAAGTTGTAGCGTATCTAAAAGACTATGCCAAAAAACTTAATTTGCAGGTCACAAAACAACATAACAACAAAGAAAAATGTCCTATGTACGCTATTACTTCAGGAAAACGTGGCATTTCAAAGTTTCATGACAATTCACTACAAAAAAAACTAAGAGATTTGCATGTACTTAACTGTAAGCATATTCCGCATCAATATCTGCAAAATTCTCAAAAAAACAGACTGGAGCTTTTAGCCGGACTTATAGACAGTGACGGATACTATGATGACAAATTTCATGTTTTTGAGATAGTGCAAAAAGATGAAAAACTGGCAAAACAGATAAAATTTTTGGCAGATTCTCTTGGATTCCGTGTTTCCATAAAAACAAAAAAAGCACGAATTAAAAAAATCAATTATGCATGTGATGTCTACAGACTGAAAATAGTAGGACATTTAGATAAAATTCCTACAAAAATAGCAAGAAAAAAAGCACGAAAACTACTCTCAAAACGGGAACATCTGCACACAGGCATTCAAGTAGAGTATGACAAAGTTGATGATTACTACGGGTTTACTATAGACGGAAATCATCTCTTTTTACTCGAGGACATGACTGTCACACACAATACCTCGTTTATACTCAACACCGTCAATTCTCTCATACTCCAGGGCAAAGGGGTGGCTTTTTTCTCACTTGAGATGCCTGCTGAACAGCTGATGCTGCGTCTGCTTTCCATTCAGACCTCCATTCCTTTGCAAAAGCTTCGTGTGGGGGATATGAATGATGACCAGTGGTCCAACCTCAACGGGGCTATAGACAGAATGAATGATGCAAAACTCTTTGTGGACGATCAGGGGAGTTTGAACATCAACCAGCTCCGCTCAAAACTCAGAAAGCTCAAAAACCAGCATCCCGAGATTGAAATAGCCGTGATTGACTACCTCCAGATTATGCAGGGAATCGGCTCACAGGACAGACACCTGCAGGTCTCAGAAATTTCACGTGGGCTCAAGATGCTTGCGCGTGAACTTGAAATGCCTATTGTAGCCCTTTCGCAGCTTAACCGTGGATTAGAAAGCCGTAACGACAAGCGTCCGATGCTAAGTGATATTCGTGAATCGGGTTCTATTGAGCAGGATGCCGACATCATTCTCTTTGTCTACCGTGATGATGTCTACCTCTACAAAGAAGAAAAAGAGCGTGAAAAAGCCGCCCGTGCCGAGGGCAAAGAATTTACCTCCACCTATATAGAAAAAGAGGAAGAAGATGCCGAAATCATCATCGGCAAGCAGAGAAACGGTCCGACGGGACATGTCAAACTCATTTTTCAAAAAAAGCTTACGCGCTTTGTGGATGCGCCTGGCTATGCACAGGGGGTTGAGACAGTCTATGAAAATGTCGATACAAAATCAGCCAATATCGAGATGCCACAGGTAGAGATGCCCTCTATCTAAATGCAAACCGTTGAGAAAGTAACACTTTTTAGTGCAAAAAAAGATTACTTTTTCTTTGTGGGACTTTTTTTCACCCTTCTTAGTTTTTCCCTCTCTTATGAGTACTACAAATACAAACAGCTTACAAAATTTGATTCCCAACTTTCTGACGTCACCGTTGTTAAAGCCTACAATAAAACAAAGTTGACAAAAAACGGAAAAATAAAAAGCTATAAAGTTTTAAAACTCAAGAGTGATGACGGATTTGTTTTTTATACAGTCGCAAAGAAAAATCTTCAAAATCTTCAAAACAAACGTTTACATGTAGAGCTGTGGGCAGGAAACATCAGCTTCAAAGAGTATCTCAAAGTTTTTTTTGCCTTTAGCAAAATACTTAAAATCTATGAAAAGCCTACTCTCAAACAAAAAACGGCCTCGTTTATAGATACGCAACACACAAGCAGTGAAATTGCCAAACTCTATAAGGCACTGTTTTTGGCACTTCCCCTTCCAACATCTATACAGACACACTTTTCCAACCTCGGTATTTCACACCTCATCGCCATCAGCGGTTTTCATTTGGGTGTTTTGGCTACTCTTTTATTTTTTCTGTTTAAATACCCTTATAAATTTTTACAAAACAGATACTTTCCCTACAGAAGCTATAAAAGAGACAGTTTTGCCTTTATCAGTTTGGTTTTGCTTGGCTATTTGCTCTTTTTAGATTCACCGCCTTCACTACTGAGAGCCTATGTAATGCTTGTCGTCGGTTTTGTATTGTATGACAGAGGCATGCACATCATCTCGATGCAGACACTCCTGCTTACCGTGTTTTTACTTCTTGCACTTTTTCCAAAGCTCCTGCTCAGTATAGGTTTTTGGCTTTCAGTCAGTGGTGTTTTTTACATCTTTTGGTTTTTGATTCATTGTAAAGCGTGCAGTAAGCTTACACAGTTTTTACTCCTGCCCTTTTGGGTTTATTTGATGATGCTTCCTTTTTCTATGGCAATATTTGGCAACTTCAGCCTATATCATCCCCTTTCGATTTTATGGACAACACTTTTTACGCTCTTTTACCCCTTGGCAATTGCATTACATGTAATAGGCCTGGGAAATCTTTTAGATGTCCCTTTGGCTTACCTCTTACATGTGAACACACATGCTCTGCAACACACACTTGCAAAGGTTTATCTCATTATAGAGGTTCTACTTTCACTCGCAGCCGTATTTAGCAAAAAAGCACTCTATGCCTTACTCGGCTATACGCTGCTTCTTTTTGTATATTTCATCTATAATGTGGCATAGTTTCAGACCGTACAAAAAGATAATCCATGAGACATAAATCCATAGAAATAAAAACATTAAAATAGCAAAGGAGCCGTACATAGTCGTATAGGATTTATTTAAAAAGACATAGTAAATAAAAGCATTTTTACTTAAACTAAAAATTACCGAGACAATAAAAGAGCTTATTGCCGAAGCTTTGGGATTGATTTTTGCATTGGCAGCTATTTGAAAAATCAGAAAAAATAATCCCCAAATAATAATATAAGGAACCAAAGGCAAAATATTAAGCCCAGAGGTCAGAGAGTTTGAAGCCATCAGTGTTGCAATATAACCGGTAATGTAAAAAGAGACACCAAGCGCAATAGGTGTCAGCGTCAAGAGTGTCCAGTAGGTCGTTATACTCTCCCACAAATTTCTTGGTTTTGCATGAAAAATTCTGTTGGCAATGTATTCAAAATTTTTGAAAAAGAGCAGTGAAGAGACTAAAATTGCCACAAATCCTATGGCTCCCATTTTAGAAGCATTTTGTAAAAATCCGTTTATCTGAAACATAACCGTATCAGAGTTCACAGGCATAAGATTTGAGAAAATAAAACCCTGAATTTTTTCATAATAATCAGCAAAAGAAGGCAAAGCAGTCAAAATTGCCATCACAATCAGCAAAAGAGGAATAATGGTAAAAATCGTATAAAAGCTCAGACTCGCGGCAAAGAGCGTCAACTCTTTGTCAACAAAAGAACTGACAAATATTTTTACAGGTTTTATATATTTTGTCAGCTTTTCATTCATGACCTGTTAGTCAAGCCCCATTTTTGCAGGGTTTAAGATATTGTTCGGATCAAATGCTTTTTTGATGGATTTAAACAGCGCCATTTCTGCATCTGTGAAAGCCATTTTCATGTACGGTGCCTTTGCAAGTCCTATTCCGTGCTCACCAGAGAGTGTTCCGCCCAAATCAATCGTTGCCTGAAACACCTCTTCTATCGCTTTGTAGGCAATTTTCACCTGCTCAGGGTCACTCCCGTCAACCATAACATTTGTATGCACATTTCCGTCACCCGTATGTCCAAAACACGGGATTTTGACATTGTATTTGTCTGCAATTGCATAAAATTTCTCAAGCAGTTCCGGCAGTGCCGAACGCGGCACTGTTACATCTTCATTGAGTTTTTTACTGCCGTAAATGCTGAGTGACGGTGAAGCATTTCGACGGGCAAACCAGATGTCTGCCGCCTCTTTGTCATCTTTTGCCACTTTAAAATCACTGCAGCCGTTTTCACGAAATACTTTTTCAATCTGTGCAAGCTGAAAATCCAAGTCATCCTCAAGGTTTCCGTCAACATCTGTAACAAGCAAGGCTCCCGCATCAACTGGCAGACCTTTATGAAAAGTCTCTTCTACGGCACGAATTGTCAAATTATCCAAAAATTCCATTGCAACAGGCGTGATTCCGCTTGCCATCGTTTTATAGACTGCTTCCATCGCATCATTGACCGTCGCAAATATACCCATCGCCGTTTTTGTCATTTTCGGTTTTGGGATGAGTTTGAGCGTGATTTCCGTAAGCACGGCCAAAGTCCCCTCACTCGCAATCAAAATACCGCTGATGTTGTATCCTGCCACATCTTTAATCGTACGTTTGCCTGCTTTAATGACATCACCGTTTGGCAAAACAGCCCGTGTCGCCATCACATAGTCTTTTGTGATACCGTATTTTGCAGCGCGCATACCGCCGGCATTTTCACTCACATTGCCACCGATGGTTGAATAGTCCTGACTCGCAGGATCCGGCGGATAAAAAAGCCCTACTTCTTCGACTTTTTTTTGCAAATCCATGTTGATAACACCCGGTTGAACTATGGCGACCATATTTTTCATATCTATTTCTAAGATTTTATTCATATGTTTTTCCATCGCTAGCACAATTCCGCCCTTACTAGGAAGCGCTCCACCCGTAAAACCCGAACCTGCACCGCGAGGCACTATAACAATTTGATGTTCGTTGCAGTATTTAAGTATTTCGCTGACATCCGCTTCATCTCTTGGAAACACAACCGCATCAGGTTCAAAATGCTCACGCGTCGCATCATACGAATAGGCAAGCAAATGTGCCTTGTCACTGTAAATATTCTCTTCACCGACAATATTTGTAAAGTGTTGTAAATGTTTTTTATCTATCATTTTATTTTCCTAGTTCAAATTCATCAAGTAAATAATGCAACTTGGCATCACCGTTTTTTATAATACTGTAGAGTTCTTTGTTCGTTTTGTTATTTGCAACCAAAAGCTCATAATAATGAGGCGCATAACTTTTGAGTCTCGAGCTCCCTGCTCCCCACCATGCAGCATCTATGTTGTTGACACGCGTATAAAAAGGAAGATGTACTTTGTCTTGTTTGAGTTTTGCATCACTAATGCTTAGGATTTTAAAACTTTTAATGTCGAGCGTATATACTTTTTGATTGAGATATATAAAAAGCAGTCCCACACTGCTGGCATCCGCCATCGCTTCAAAGTCCTCTTTTAAAGGTGTCGGATGTCCCCTAAAAGAAAGAACCGTTGCAAAAAGGTCCGGATGAATCCATTGTGTTTGTACACTTTTGGTAATTTTATAATAAATCTCTTCATTGGGAGCAATAAGCAGTGAACGGGAGTAACCAAATGCCAATTCTACCGTATCACCGACCTGAGGTTGCCATTTTCCATGTGGCAAAGCACTGTTTTGCAAGGCAGTAAATGCACTCATTTTAATGGTTGCCGTCTTTGTTTGTGCATCAAAACTCTGCACAACAGCATTTCTAACAATGGCACTGTGCTCAGGGCTAATGTGATGCACAACAAAACCACTGACACCGACATCTATTTTACCTGTTTTTATGGTTGCAGTTTCATTTTGATTATCAACTGAGACTACAGGTGATTTTATAACAGCGCCAAAAACTTCCAAGGCAAGTATCGTCAATAAAAGTATATATTTCATGTTTCTTCTTTGATTTTTTGTTTATGATTATATCAAACAAACCTCAGACTAAGCCAAAATTTGATAATCTTTGCAAATTATTTATTCTAGGCTTATATTTATGATACGATTTTTCATATTTTTTTTACTGATTACCTCCTCTTTTGCTGCCCATGTGGACAGATACCGTTGGAGTAACGGAGAAACTTATCTGGATTTTTTACAAAACCACAATCTTCCCTTGCGACCGCTTTACTACAATCTTGACAAGGATGACCAAAGACTCACAGAGGAGATGCGTGCAGGCATTCATTACCAGATTTTAAAAGATGTCAAAGAAGAGATAGAACAGATTCTGCTGCCTTTGAATGATGAACTGCAAATTCATATATACAAAGATGACAAAAGCTACAAATTTGAAGCTATTCCCATTATAAGCACAACAAAAACAGAAGCTTTTTACACAACAATAACAAGTTCGCCGATGTACAATATTTTAAAAGAGACAGGCTCCAAAAAACTGGCACAGATATTTGTTTCCAGTTTCAAACACTCCCTGAACTTTAAAAATGATATTCGCAAAGGCGATGAACTCGTTATGATTTATGAGCAGAAATATCGTTTGGGAGAGCCCTTTTCCATGCCGACTTTAAAAGTCGCCATGATAGAGATGCATCATAAAAAACACTTTATCTACCTCAACAGTGACGGACGCTATTATGATGAAAAAGCCCATGAAGTCGAAGGTTTTCTACTTGCCCGTCCGGTAAGGGGAGCCAGAATATCTTCTTATTTTACAAAAAGAAGATGGCACCCTGTGCTGCATAAATGGAAAGCACATCTTGGTGTTGACTATGCTGCAAGGCGCGGAACACCGGTTATTGCAGCAGGCAGAGGAGTCATTGTATGGGCTTCAAGAATGGGAAGCTATGGCAATCTTATAAAAATACGCCATGCTGACGGCTATGAAACACGCTATGCCCACTTAAAATCATTCCGCAGAGGTATTCACAGGGGCAGACGTGTAAAAAAAGGACAGACTATAGGCTATGTCGGTTCCACAGGCCGCTCAACCGGACCACACCTGCATTTTGAACTCAGAAAAAGAGGACGCGCCATCAATCCGCTCAGAGTTGTGCAGGTAACGACCAAAAAGCTCAAAGGCAAAGCAAAAAAAGCATTTTTACGATTAAAGAAAAACTATGATGAAAGTGTCAATCTTCACCTCAACAACAAAACAGCCTATAAAAAACGCCCGCCTTTTGAAAACATGTCTTACATCCACCTTTTAAAGGAAAAAAACAATGGGTAAAATAACTTCCATAAAAGAGCTCAAAGAGCCAAATTTTGTCAAACCGGTAGAGATAAACTACACACAAAACGGTGTAGCAAAAAAGTGGGAAGCTGTCCTTTCCCATGACAGTGTTGCCATACTGCTCTATCATACACAAAAAGATGCCTTTGTCCTTGTCAAGCAGCTCCGCGCTACCGTGCTGAACAAAAATCAGAACAACGGTTACATGTATGAACTCTGTGCCGGCATTGTTGACAAAGAGTGCTCCATAGAGCAAATAGCAAAAGAGGAGATTTTGGAAGAGTGCGGGTACGACGTACCTGTGCAAAATTTGGAAAAAATCAGTGCTTTTTACACCAGTGTCGGCATATCAGGCACACATCAGACACTCTATTATGCCGAAATTGATGAATGTATGAAGGTCACTGACGGCGGCGGTCTCGAAGAAGAGGAGATAGAAGTTATTTATATTCCGTTAAGTGAAGCAAAAAAGTTTATGTTTGATGAAAGCTATCAAAAGACAACGGGTGTTTCTTTGGCATTTTACTGGTTTTTTGATACTAAAAAAGGCCGGTAGTACAGAAAAAAATTTAGTTTTTTTCTAAGTCATGCTTTAGCATAGAAAGTACCGATTCCGAGTTTCTTTTCCCCCTTCGGAACCCGTACTTCAGTGCGGGCTTTACGGCAAAACAAGTCAAAAATTTAGTACCGACTGTGTGGCACATAAGCCCAATACACTCTACCCAAACTCTATCGGGTCCATGTCTATTTCCGCCAAATCTACTTTTGCAGACTTCACCGCTTTTATAATATCCGTACTTTTGTCAGCCCGAAGCAGTATCTCAAATCTGTATTTGTTTGCCACTTTCTCTATGGCACATTTTTTTGCACCTACTATCTCTATACCTTTACATGTAAGCAGATTTTCATGCATTTGCCGCATGGCGTCTTGTGCTTTGAGACCGTTTTTATGCGCAAACAAAATACGACACAGTTTTTTATAGGGCGGATACAGCTCTTGTCTGAAAACCTTTTCTTCTTCCAAAAAATCTTCATACCTCTCTATGTAGGTCTTGAAAAAATCCTCATTGAAAGTCTGCACGATGACTTTGGCATCTTTTGCCCGTCCGCTTCGTCCCGCTACCTGAATCAAAGAAGAGAGCGCTTTTTCCCGTGCACGGTAATCACCCATGTTCAGCATATTGTCCATCCCAAGTACCACAGCCAAAGTAACTCCGTGATAATCATGTCCTTTTGAGAGCATTTGGGTACCGACAAGAATATCACTCTCTTTGTCATTAAAACGTTTTAATGCTTTTTTGAGTTTGTTTGCTGTGGTAATGACATCCCGGTCAAACTGTTCTACTCTTGCACTCGGCAAAATTTCTTGTAAAATTTTCACCGCTTCTGCTGTTCCGAGTCTTGCACTCGATAAATTCGGACTGTGGCACTCTGGACAGACCTGAGGGATTGCCTGTGTAAAATTACAATAATGGCATTTCAAAGCGCGCGAGTGCTGATGCACACTCATACCGACACTGCAAAAGGCACATTTTATTGTATGCCCGCAGTCTTGACACTGCAAATATTTAAAATTGGCGCGTGTCGGCAAAAAGACGATAGCCTGCTCTTTTTTTTCTAAAATTTTTTGTAAATTTTGTAAAACCACAGGGGAGAGGCTTTCGGGACTTTTTTCGTACAGAAAACTTTTCTCGGAGCTAAAATGCCCGCCTTTGAGTCTGAAATGTGGAAATTTTACATAAGAGGTCAAAGAGGGTGTCGCACTGCCAAGCACTACAGGAACATCATAAAGTTTGCCCATATAAATGGCTAAATCTCTTGCATTGTACCGAGGACGCGAAGATGACTTGTAACTCTCATCATGCTCTTCATCGACAATAATAAGTCCCAAATTTTTTACAGGTAAAAAGAGAGCTGAACGTGCACCGGCAATGATCTTTGCTTCTCCTGCGTATATTTTGGCAAGTGCTTTTTTCTTTGCCAGGGGTGTGAGTTTTGAATGCCACATGACAAAATCTTCACCAAAATGTTCTTTGAGGCGTTTGGACATCTGTGGTGTCAGAGAGATTTCAGGCATTAAAAAGATGGATGTCTTTCCTCTTTCTGCCATCTGTTCAAAGTATTTCATATAGACTTCTGTTTTTCCGCTGCCTGTATCGCCGAAAAGAAGGGAAACTTTGTGTTGTTTTAAGAAAGTGAGTGCATTTTCCTGTTTTGATGAAAGTATAATTTTTGAGGTGCTTTTTGTGTTCTTATGACGCACAGCCCAGACTGAAGTCTGGGTTCCGAGGGCTGCTGCTTCAGTGCCAGCTGTTATTTCGTAAGGCAGCATTAATGCAAAAGCATCACCTAAAGAACAGATATAATAAGAGGCTATAAACCTGGCAAGTGCAAGCTGTTTGTCTGAAAAACGAAACGCATGTACTTCTAAAATTTCATGGGTTTTAAAATCAGGCTGTTTGCATGTAGCAATAACAACGCCGTTTAGTACTCTGTTTCGCACAGCTACACTTACCTGTGTTCCTGTTTCTATCTTTTGTAATGATTCGTAGGTAAACTCACCGAGAGGAGAGCCTGTGATAGCTACTTTGTAGTACTTCAAGTTATCTTTTAATCTACTAGTTTATCGCAAATTGTATCTTGACTGGCATTTAAATCAAATCTTCCTGTTGTAGGGTTATAAGTAAAGGCACAGTCTTGACCGCCCACTTTATATACATAATGCAAATAAGGTGCAGCATTATCTGTGGTACTCCAATGCCCCTCTGTATTTCCGGCTTTTATACCATACATTAAAAGCTCTCTGGTTCCGTTCCCGTCAAAAAGAGTTGTACTGTTTTGACTCAAACCAGAGATATAATCCGGGTCGCCTTTGATAATGTGCGCCTGTCTGTCTGTCAAAATTGCAGAACGCACCGAAGCAATATCGGCGCGCGCTTTACTTATCTGTGCATCTGTTCTTGTTGCGGCAAACTTTGGAATGGCAATACTTGCCAGGATGCCCAATACAACAATGACAAAAACAAGTTCTATCATTGTAAAAGCGCTGTGCAACGAGTGCCCTTGGGGTGCCTGTTTTGATTTCTTCATAAACGTATAACCTTTTTTCAATAATTAACAGATGTTCCACGAAGCTTCATTGGGTATTGTGAAGCATCTATTGCCCCTTGCAGTCCAACACAGAGTGTGTCACTGCCAGGATCGCCAAAGGAAATCGTTAGATTATCATCATTTGCACCTGTCTGTACCTGTATTGTAGCACAATCATTGACAGAACCGACTTGAATAACTGCTTTTTTTTCAGCAGTTGAAATACTCGCTTCTCCACTTGCTTCCATATTAGCAACCGCATTGGACATAACAGAAAGATTGTCTTCAGTTTTTGCCTGACTCATGGCATACGAAGCGATTTCAGATGCCCCTGTCATTATGTTCATTGCTATTTTAGAGACTTGGGCATCGCCTCTTGTTGCAGCCAATTTAGGAATGGCTACAGCTGCCAAAATACCTAAAATAACAATGACAAATATGAGTTCTATCATTGTAAAAGCTTTGTGAAGAGCTGTATGCATAACAATCCTTTATATTTTTTTAAATTAAATAGTATCGTTTTTATTATAAGAATAACTTTAAGTTTTAAAGAAAAAATAAAAGAAGCACCACAATCCTCTAAAAACTCAATTTTAATATTTGAGCGATAGAGTCATCCAAATCCCATCTATTGTTGATGAGTTGTTCTTGTATAGATTTTGCACCATTAAGGTGTAAAATATTCAAAATCATACTTCTAAGAATAGTCATTAAAAATGGATTTAAATGACAATTATGAGCATCTTCTAAAAGTGAATTATCTTTGTATTGATGCATGGTTTCCACTTTCCAATGGTGTAAAATTTTATTGTGAAAGAATTCTGCACTTTCATGAAAATTTGCAATACAGAATTGAATTCTAGTGCTATTAGTAATCTCGCCAGTTTTATGATTTGTTGACTCTACTTTTTTTATAACTTTTATTATTGAGCGAATATGAGTTATGCCATTATGATAAAAAGTAGTTGGTTGATATACAAACACCTTCCTATTAATCCATTCATTAGATTGTTGGACAGGTTTAGCCTTGTAAATATTTGTCGGTTTTATATCTCTTGAAATTTCATCTATTTTATCAAGTAAGGTTTTTTGATTATCTTTTACCTTGGCAATATATTTTGAACCACTATTTTCGATAGCATCAAGAGTTTTTTTGGGTATTCATTGCATCAAAAGTAAAGATAAATTCATCTCCCAATTCCCCTATCATAGCCTGAAGGGCAGGTATTTCATTCGACTTCTCTGCTATTTGTTGATGAGCAATTATTACCCCTATCTCAGATAAAACAGCACCAACTACTTCTATTGATCTCTTATCTTTGTATTTGCTGCCATTCATAACCTTGCCATCTACGCTCAGGTGCTTTCCTCTTGTATCGACATAGGTTCTTATCCATTTCCTAAAAACAACTTCAACTTCTTGGCTATCAACTTTCGCTAACACATCAGAAACCAAACTTTTCTTTGGTGTTAATATAAACTCTACACCTAATAATCTTTTAACTTGTTCTTTTTGAATATGCTTCTCTATCCAAATAGATATTTGCTTATAGTCAGTTGCTCCCATCAATCCAGCCAATACTGAAAGATATAAAATATGTTCTAGTCGGTGTCTTTTACCTTGAGGTTTCCGATAGTCTGTCACCTCTGAAAACAATTTTAAAAGTTGATTTGATTGGGCTTGATCTGCATACCCTCTTATAGAACGCTTTTTCGCTAATTTTTCTCTTGTTTTTGTTGCCATATGTAATCACTTTAGTTTTTTAGAGTTTAAGCAATTATTGTTCTTCTTTTAAATTCCTGTTTTTTTAGGATTGGGGTGTAAAAGAAGAAGTTTTAGAAAGGAGTTATTTGTTGCACCTTTTTTGAAGATGCAACAAAGTACTTTAGTAAGCTACGTTTGACCCACCAAAGTTATATGTTTTTTGTAAATCTGCAGTCGCTTCTTTCACAGCATTACAAACTGTTCCATTGGCATCATCTGCACTTACTGTTATATTTCCATCACTAGCATTATTAAATGTAATTGTTAAACACGTATTATTGTTATCATCACCTAAAACAATAGTATCGTTATTTTGAATATTATCATCAGACGTTTTAAGTGATATATTTGTTATATCTGCACTATTTTTACCTTCAAAAGTACCTTGTGCAGTATAGAAAGTACCTAATTCACTTACAAGTGTTGCTGCTTCTGTAGAGATTTTTGCAACTTGTGCATCCGTACGCGTCGCTGCAAGTTTTGGAATGGCAACTGCTGCCAAAATACCTAAAATAACGATAACGAAGATCAATTCGATCATTGTAAAACCAGCTCTTTTCATAAGAACTCCTTATATTTTTAAAAATTGGATTACTCTGGTAATCTTAGAGAACATTATGGACCTATTTACATTAAAGTTTGCTTAATTTCAGTTTTTTACATGGAAGCCCTTTAGATATTTTTACTTCGTTTTTTTGGTTTGGATGATGCATGGTCCGCACTAAAGTACGGATTCCGGGAAGGAATGATTTTGGAACCGGTATTTTAATGCCGGCTGATAAAATATATGGAATAGGATTTGCTTGTTTAGTGTTACATGTAAAGAAGGAGCATTTATGAGCATTGAAATATCTAAAACACATTCCCTTTTGACGAAGGCGATGGACTATCGTGTTGCACGTCAGGATATGATAGCATCAAATATTGCCAATGCAGACACGCCTTATTACAAACCAAGAGATATCAGTTTTGAAGATGCTTTGATTGCCCAAAAAAACGCCCTGTATCAGGACAATGCACATCAGTTGAAAATTGCACAGACAGACTCCAGACATTTGGCGCCAAAAGAAGAAACAAGCCAGATAAAGCCGACACTCTTTTTCAGAGACGGGCATATGGCTCGAAATGACGGCAACTCTGTCGATATAGATGTGGAAACAACCGAAATGAGTAAGAACTCCATCATGTTTAACGCCATTGTCATGGCGGCAAAAAAAGATGCAGGTATATTTAAAAGTGTTATAGATGCTTCGGCAAAAGTAAATTAAGGATAGAAAAAAATGAGTAATTTTCTCAACAGTTTTGATATCAGCGGATACGGACTCTCAGCCCAAAGAGTTCGTGTCAATGTCATCTCAAGCAATATCGCCAATGCCCAGACAACAAGAACAGAAGAAGGCGGACCCTATCGTCGCAAAGAGGTTGTTTTTAAAGCTGTAAACTTTAATGATGTATACAACAAAGCTCTGGGTGAGACTGCACAAAGTGCCAAATATCAAGACCCTTTGAATGAAGGACAATTTGGACAAAAGGTAAATCCTGCTATAATGAGTGTAGTAGTTGACAAAATTGTAAGAGACGACAGCAAACCTCTTATGAAATTTGAGCCAAACAACCCGGATGCGGATGCAAACGGGTATGTGGCATATCCAAATATTAATCCTGTTGTGGAAATGTCCGATTTGGTAGAGGCAACACGCTCATATCAAGCCAATGTTGCGGCATTTCAAAGTGCAAAAGATATGGCAAACGCTGCCATATCACTGTTACAGTAAAAAAGGAAGTGAAAGATTATGAACAACATTAATAATATTTCCGGTGCTTCAACAGCAGACCTTTTAAAACAAAAAGGCAGCACTGAAAAAACCGGTGGCGAAGCTTTTGCCGAGCAGTTAAAATCAGCCCTCAATGAAGTCAATGACATTCAAAAAGAGAGCGAAGAAGCTATAGCGGATTTGGCAACAGGTCAGGTAAAAGATCTCCATCAGGCAGCTCTTGCAATCGGCAAAGCAGAAACAAGTATGAAACTTATGTTAGAGATTCGAAACAAAGCATTAAATGCCTACAAAGAGATTGGCAGAACACAATTATAACCTGCCTCTGTACATAATAACTTCATGGTAAACCGTAACAAAAGTAAAAAAATATTCCTTCTTTATGTCCTTATTTCTCTTGCTTTTGCGGTTTTTTTAAGTGTTATGCTTCTCACTGCCACAAAATCACGCCGTATGCCCTCTTTATATGCAACAGAAAGCTCAAAAGCACAGCGTGGCAGCATCATCAGTGCAGACGGTTTTCACATAGCTACAACAAAAAAACTCTATAAAGCAGTTGTCAATACCCGATACATCGACCCTGACAAAAAAGAGTTGTTTGTAAAGCTTTTCAGTATTTACTCAGGCATGACACCAAAAGCCATTAAAAAAAGGCTCTCCAAACGCAAAGGTGTTGTCGTTTTGAGTTATAATGTTCCCCAGATAAAAGCACATTATCTCAAAACACTCGCGAGAGAACTGCGACGCTTTAAAGTATTTTTAGAGTTAAAAAACCCGGCAACAGGGCTTCGTTCTGTACATGGGCTCAGCATACTTGAGAGCGGGGAAAGCCGGGAGTATCCTTATGGAACCCTGCTTACTCCTGTTATAGGCTATCCGCATAAAATAGAAGAAGACGGATACACCTCCATCAAAGGAGTCAAAGGACTTGAAAAAAGATTTGACAACGAACTCTCACCCAGACAAGACGGCTACAGCAGAGGCAAACGTGATGTAAACAGCTACATTATTTTAAATAAAGAGAGCTTTACCAAACCAAAAATAAACGGGCTTGACATCAAACTGAGTATTCCGGTTTCTTTTCAAATACGCATAGAGAAGATGCTTGATGGCATGAAAAAAGGACTCCGTGCAAAAGAGGTAATGATTGCTGTTATGGACTCCAAAACAGGTGATGTCTATGCTATAGCGAGTTCCAACAGATATTTGCCAAAAAAGATTAGACGCAGTGACTATCCCTCTCTAAACAGCTCCATGATAGAGTACAGTTTTGAGCCGGGAAGTGTTTTAAAGCCTGTCACTTTTGCCCTGCTCCTCGAACACAAACTTGTCAATCCCTATGATTTGGTAAACGGACATAACGGACGCTTTAAAATAGGCAGAAAGGTTATTACTGATGAGCACAGATTTGACTGGCTCTCGGCTGAGAATGTTATAGTCTACTCTTCAAATATCGGTATAGCCCAGCTGGCACAAAGACTCTCCGGATATGATTTTTATCAAGGACTGAAAAAATTTGGTTTTGCAAGCAAATCCACACCTGATTTGATTTATGAAAAAAAAGGCTCTGTTCCAAGTGCCAAACGGCTTGAAAATGAAATATACAAAGCCACCTGTGCCTATGGCTATGGAATCCGTGCGAATCTTATGCAACTGCTCCGTGCCTACAGTGCTTTTAACAATAACGGGCGCATGGTGAGACCAAGACTGGTGCAGAGTTTTATAGATGAACACGGCACTGTAAAAGAGCTCGGTTATGGGGAGAGCGTACAGGTTATAAAAAGTGCCACTGCCAAAAGAATGAATAAGATTTTACTCAAAACCGTGAATGAAGGCACCGGAAAAAAAGCCATCACAAAAGGATTGCAAATCGGCGGAAAAACAGGAACTGCGCACATTGTTGAAAAAGGACAGTATGTAAGGAAATACAATACTGCTTTTATGGGATTTGCCAATGATAAAAAGCACAAATACACCATAGGTGTCATTGTTATACAGCCTAAAAAAAGCCAGTTTGCAGCCCAGACTGCTGTTCCTGTCTTTAAAAAAGCGGTTGATATTATGATAGAAGAGGGTTATTTAGAGCCAAATATTGTCAAGTAGCCTTGTCTTGCCAACAATCACTTCTACAAGAATAACAGTATTGCCGATTTGTACTTTTTCTATTACTTCAAAATCACGATTCAGCACTTCTACATATTTTATTTCCAAAGGAGACAAGATAGCGTGCATCTCCTCTTTAATTTTTACTGTATCCAAAATATTTTTACTGATAAGCTTTGAAGCTGCATATAATGACTTTGGAATTTTCAAGGCTTCTTCCCTTTGTGCTTTTGAAAGATATACATTTCTGCTGCTGAGTGCCAGTCCATCGCTGTCGCGAACGATATCTACAGGAACAATTTCAACATCCATAAAAAACTGTTTTACCATGAGACGTATGAGATTAAGCTGTTGGGCATCTTTTTTTCCAAAGTAGGCTCTTGTCGGGGAGACAATATTGAGCAGTTTCATGACAACCCTCAAAACACCGCTGAAATGTCCCGGTCTTGTTGCACCTTCTAAAACATATCCGCGTACATTAGGCGCACAGATTTTCACTTCATCGTTGCTGTACATATCCTCTGCAGTGGGAAAAAAAAGGACATCTACGCCAGACAGTTCACATATTTTCTTATCGGCATCATCTTTTTTCGGGTATTTGTCTAAATCTTCGCCTGCCAAAAACTGTGTCGGATTGACAAAGATAGAAACCACAACTATTTCATTCTCTTGCCTTGCGCGCTTTATCAAAGCAATATGCCCTTCATGCAAAGCACCCATAGTAGGGACAAAGCCTACTGATGAATTACTCTTTTTTAGATGCTCTTTTAGTTCTAAAGGATCCGAAATAATCTTCATTTTAAGTCCTGATATAATATAATTGCAATTATACAACAAACTTAATACCAATCCCAACTAAGGAGTAATAATTTAAACAAACATATTGGGTTGAAGTACAAGGCAAAAATTCACAGGAGCTACTGGTAGCTTCAAGAGTTTTTAACGAAGTAATACAACACAATATGTTTGCCCTTCGGGTAAAAGATAAGCCATCATCTGACTGCGTTAGACTCTATTGAAGCTACCAGTAGCTCCTGCTATCGTCTGCCTTGCATCTAATAGCTTATCTTTTATTTAAATTGTTACTCCTTAGTTGGGATTGGTATAAGTACGGGTTCCAACAATGCCATTACATTAAGTATTTATTTGGAACCGGTACTTTAGTGCCGGCTAAGAGTGCTAAGACTATTGCAACAGCCGGCACTAAAGTACCGGTTCCGAAAAAGCATTAATTTTCTTAACTTAATGGCATTGACAGGTTCCAAGAAAACAATAAAAATTTTATTTCATTATTAACTAGGATATTTATGGACAACTACGAATACACAGAACTTTTGAAAAACATTGACAGCAAAATGAAAAACATTACAGGTGTTGTCGAACCGGATAAAATTGAGACAAGATTAGAAGAAATACAGAAAATGGAAAATGATCAGGATTTTTGGAATGATGCTGCTTATGCAGGAAAAATACAAAAAGAGAAGACACAACTTCAAAGAAAACTTGATAAATACACTACTGCCAAAAATGCTGTTGCAGATGCAAATGAGCTGTATGAGATGGCAAAAGAAGAAAATGATACAGAATCCCTTAAAGCACTCTATGAAGATGCTCCAAACCTGGAAAAACAGATTCGTGATATGGAGATTGAGGTACTTCTGAGCGGAGAAACCGATGCAAACAATGCAATTCTTTCCATTCACCCCGGTGCCGGAGGAACGGAATCACAGGACTGGGCCCAAATGCTGCTGAGAATGTACAAACGATGGGCGGAGAGACGTGGTTTTAAAGTAGAAGTTTTGGATTACCAGGCAGGAGATGAAGCCGGCATCAAAGATGTTTCCATTCTTATAAAGGGCGAAAATGCCTATGGTTATCTCAAGGTTGAAAACGGTATTCACAGACTTGTAAGAATTTCACCCTTTGATTCCAATGCCAAACGCCATACCTCTTTTGCCTCTGTTATGGTTTCTCCTGAAATAGATGATGATATCGACATTACTATCGAAGACAAAGACCTGCGTATAGACACCTACCGATCAAGCGGTGCCGGCGGACAACATGTAAACAAAACAGAATCTGCCATACGATTAACACACATTCCGACAGGTGTCGTTGTACAGTGCCAAAATGACAGAAGCCAGCATAAAAACAAAGCCACAGCCATGAAAATGCTCAAATCCCGTCTCTATGAATTGGAACTTGAGGAACAAAAAGCTAAAGAAGCAGGCATCGCCAAAAGTGAAATAGGCTGGGGACACCAAATACGCTCTTATGTTATGCAGCCTTACCAGCAAATCAAAGACACAAGAAGCAATGAAGCCTACTCTAATGTCTCTGCTATTTTGGATGGAGACATTGATGGCATGATTGAGGGTGTTTTAATAGCCATGAACCGCTCTTAATCCTGCTATTTTTTCACAAAACTGTAGGCAAGAAACAAAATGCCCAAAATCATTGCAAAAACAGTAAGGTATCTTTGCTGCTGTTCCTGCGCACTCATTAAAGATTCTCGAAAAGTTGCTATATCCGGTTTAGCCTTTTTCAGACTTTGCGCATTGCCTTTGACACTTGCTTCCATTCTTGCTACATTTGCTGCTGCTATTTCAGTTTCACTTACCACCGTCTTCGGTGTCGTCCAGAAATGTGCTGTAAAACCGATCAAAAGCATGAGTGCACCAACTGATCTGAATATCATAATCTTATGTTTTAAAAAAAAATCCATCTGTCCTCTTTTTTTTTGCTCTTTCTAAAGCAAATTATGTCAGAATCTCAGTATGAATCTACTTAAAGAATTTTTACTTGATGATACGTGCTCCTATCTGAGCGACAAAAAACAAACTACACACTATAAAGTGATCAACAATTGTGATTCCAAATCCTGTGAAGCTCTGATTGAACGAGGATACCGTCGTTTTGGAAAAATGTACTTTAGACCCATATGCACTGCATGTACAGAGTGTCAGAGTATTAAAATTGATGTAGAAAACTATACATTCAGCAAATCTGCCAAAAGAGTTATCAAAAAAGCCAAAGATATTACTTCTTACATACAGGTCCCGAGTGTAACGCAGGAGCACCTTGAACTCTTTGAAAAGTACCATCTTTATATGCATGATAAAAAAGGGTGGGACTACTCTGCAACAACTGCACAGCACTACTATAACTCTTTTGTCACAGGCCATGCTGACTTTGGCTATGAAGTGCTTTATTATGATCAGGAAAA
Organism: Sulfurimonas sediminis; assembly: GCF_014905115.1. Classification (NCBI taxonomy): domain Bacteria; kingdom Pseudomonadati; phylum Campylobacterota; class Epsilonproteobacteria; order Campylobacterales; family Sulfurimonadaceae; genus Sulfurimonas; species Sulfurimonas sediminis. Next base: position 341,969 of record NZ_CP041235.1, on the reverse strand, counting down.
GCTCATTGCCGTAGATTTGATAGATATACTTGAGAACGGAATATCATCAATCTATTTTTATTATGATCCGGATTATGCCCAATACTCTTTAGGCAAACTCTCCTTGTATAATCAAATAAAATATGCTAAAAATACAAACAAAAAATGGATATATTTGGGGTACTATGTTGAAGGTTGCCCTTCGCTTTCTTACAAAGCCCAATATACTCCTTACCTCACGCTCCAAGGCAGACCGCACGAACATGAAAAATTTATATGGTCTTAGAGAGCTCTTTTTTTTGTTCTTCTCTGATTTGTAACTTTTTCTTTTGAACTTCTTTGTTAAGCTGTTCTTCCAGTTTTTTCTGTTCGAGTTTGTCTTTTTTTCTGATTCTTTGAATTTTTTCTAATTCTCGTTCTTTTTTTCGTTGCAGCAGGCTTTTTTTACGCTCTTTTTTTGCCTGTAATTTTTTATCTTCATCCAGATATTTTTGTATTATTCCTGTTGTATTTACATCATCAGAATGTGCAAAATAGTAATCGAGTATCTTGTTTTTACTTCTTTTTTCATCAATCAGTCCACTGTTTGCCAGTTTTGTGAAAAGTTTTGAATTTTCATTTTCAATTGCCAAATCCAGATTTCTTTTGACAGAGCGTACAAAAAAATCATTTGTCCGTGAAAGTTCTCTTAATCTGTTTAGGTAGTGCATCTTGTCTTTAACCACACCTTCATCCAGAGAAAAACCCTCTTTTTTCAACTTTTTGACAGCAGCAGCATACTCTTGTATTTTCTTTTCATACGGTGCATATTCATCTATATTTGTAAGCTTTTGAATTTTATCTATATTATTGTAAACAATATCACCAAGCGCAGAAAAAGCTTTTGGATTTTGTGCCGCAAGCAGTGTAGTTAGTATAAGTAAAAATAGTATTTTATGCATTCATATCAGCCTGAAAAATTTTTATCATTATAACAGAATTTTTATTTTTAAAAGAGGAAAGTCTCCTCCCTTACAGGAGAGGAGAGAGGTGGTACAATTTATAATAAAACGATTGTTACCCGTTACGTTTTTTCTGAATCTCTTCAGCTATATTTCTCGGAACTTCTTCATAATGATCAAATTCCATTGCATATGTTGCACGTCCCTGAGTTGCAGAACGAAGGTCAGTTGAGTAACCGAACATTTCAGCAAGTGGAACAAAAGCATCAATAATTTTGTTTCCTGCTCTATCACTCATATTGTTTACCTGTCCGCGTCTACGGTTCAAGTCACCGATAACATCACCCATGTACTCTTCAGGAACTTCAACTTCAACTTTCATCATCGGCTCAAGTATAGCAGCATCTGCTTTACGGCAAGCTTCTTTGAATCCCATTGAAGCAGCAAGTTTAAATGCCATTTCATTTGAATCCACATCATGGTAAGAACCGTCGTACAGTGTAACATCAATATCTTCCATAGGATATCCGGCAAGAACACCTGCCTGCATCGCTTCTTCACAACCTTTTTCAACAGCAGGAATATATTCTCTTGGAACAGTTCCCCCTTTGATTTCGTTGTGAAATACGAAGCCAGAATCAGGCTCACCCGGCTTCACTTTTAAGAATACATGACCAAACTGACCACGACCACCAGATTGTTTTGCATATTTGTATTCCTGGTTTACTTCTTTCTTGATTGTTTCACGGTAAGAAACCTGTGGGGCACCAACTTCTGCTTCAACTTTGAATTCACGTTTCATTCTGTCAACAAGAATTTCAAGGTGTAACTCACCCATTCCTGAGATAATAGTCTGACCTGTTTCATCATCAGTGTGTACTCTAAAAGACGGATCTTCCGCAGCTAGTTTTCCTAGAGCGATACCCATTTTTTCCTGGTCAGCTTTTGTTTTTGGTTCAACCGCAACAGAGATAACCGGCTCAGGGAAATCCATTCTTTCCAGTACAACTTTTTCAGCAGGATCACATAAAGTATCACCCGTAGTTGTTGATTTTAATCCAACAACGGCACCGATTTCACCGGCATATATCTCTTTAATTTCTTCACGCTTGATAGCATGCATTTTCAAGATACGGCCGATTCTTTCTTTTTTGTCTTTTGTTGTATTGTGTACATAAGAACCTGATTCTAAAGAACCACGGTATACACGGATAAATGTAAGAACACCAACAAACGGGTCAGTCATAATTTTAAATGCAAGTGAAGCAAAAGGGCCGTCATCAGTTGATTCAACAACAACTTCTTTCTCTTCATCATCCATCATTGTACCCATAATTGGTGGTGCTTCAACCGGTGAAGGAAGATAGTCAACAACAGCGTCAAGCAGAGTCTGAACACCTTTGTTTTTAAATGCAGTACCAGGAGTCATCGGAACAACAGCCATACCGATTGTTGCAGATTTGATAGCCGCTTTGATCTCTTCTTCAGAAATTTCTTCGCCTTCTAAGAATTTTTCAGCGAAATCATCATTGCCTTCAACTTCTGCTAAAGTCTCAAGCATCTTTTCTCTGTATTCATCTGCAATTTCCTGTAACTCAGGACGAATATCCTGAACATGGTAGTTAGATCCCATCGCAGCATCTTCATCCCATACAATCTCTTTCATCTTAACTAAGTCAACAACACCTTCAAACTTGTCTTCAGCGCCGATAGGTAACTGAAAAGGCATTGGATTCCCTTTTAGGCGATCACGTATTTGACGCTCTACCTCATAAAAGTCTGCACCTGTTCTGTCCATTTTGTTAACAAAAACGATAGAAGGCACTTTATAACGGTTACGTTGTCTCCAAACTGTTTCTGATTGTGGTTGCACCCCACCAACAGCACAGAATACTGAAACAGCACCGTCAAGTACACGCATAGAACGTTCAACTTCAATAGTAAAGTCAACGTGGCCCGGTGTGTCGATAATATTTATCTGTTTTCCGTTCCACTCACAGGTTGTTGCAGCAGAAGTAATCGTAATACCACGCTCCTGCTCTTGTTCCATCCAGTCCATAGTAGCAGCACCATCATGGACCTCACCGATTTTATGTTCAACACCAGTATAGAAAAGAATTCTTTCTGTTGTTGTTGTTTTACCTGCATCAATATGTGCAGCAATACCGATGTTTCTTACATCTTCTAATTTATGACTTCTTGGCATATGTTATCCTGTTACCATCTGTAATGAGCAAATGCTTTATTAGCTTCTGCCATTTTATATGTATCTTCTTTTTTCTTAAATGCAGCACCTTTATCTGATGCCGCGTCCATGAATTCATTTGCCAATCTCTCAGCCATTGTTCTTTCATTACGTTTACGAGCTGCATCAACCAACCATCTGATTGCTAGAGACTGTTGGCGCACTGGGCGTACTTCTACTGGAACTTGATAAGTAGCACCACCAACACGGCGACTTTTAACCTCTATAATAGGTTTGATATTCTCAATAGCTTCATTAAATGTGTCTATTCCTGATTTTTCTCCACGAGAGCTAATGATATCCATTGCACTGTAGATGATTTTTTCAGCTGTAGATTTTTTACCATCTAACATGATTTTGTTAATAAATTTCGTTAAAATTTTGCTTCCATAAACCGGATCTGGCATAATTTCACGAACGGGAGCTTTTCTTCTTCTCATTTGTAATTTTCCTTACTTCAATTTGTATTCTTCAAATTTACTCAAAATTAATCACTAAAGATTAATCCTGTAGCTATTGAATTAATATATTAAAAAAATAATCTTAGATTATTTTTTTGGTTTCTTAGTTCCGTATTTAGAACGGGCAACCATACGGTTAGCAACACCGGCAGTATCCAGTGCACCACGAACGATGTGATACTTCACACCAGGTAAATCTTTAATACGACCACCACGTACAAGTACGATAGAGTGTTCTTGAAGGTTGTGACCTTCACCACCGATATATGAAATAACTTCAAAACCGGAAGTTAATCTGACTTTCGCAACTTTTCTTAAAGCCGAGTTAGGTTTTTTAGGTGTAGTTGTGTAAACACGTGTACATACACCACGACGCTGTGGACATGAGTCAAGAGCAGGTGATTTTGATTTTTTAATCACACGTTTACGCTCTTTACGAATCAATTGATTGATTGTAGGCATACAATTCCTTTTTACTTAATTTTTTCCAGTAGAATTTAACTCACTAAAAATTTTAGAGAGTTATAGACACGAAATAATACAGAAATTGTAATTAAAGTTAGCTTATTTTAAGTATAAATTAATAATGTAGAATGTGTGTGGGCAAATGTGTTATGAGAGTTGAAAGAAGATGCTACTCTTCTTCAATCTCAAATTCTATATTTTGATCTTTGTAGATACCGGTTCCGACAGGAATAGTACGACCGATAATAACATTTTCTTTTAGGTTTTCAAGATTATCAACTTTCGCAGAAACTGCCGCTTCTGTCAATACCTTCGTAGTATCCTGAAAAGATGCCGCTGAAATAATACTATCAGCAGAAACAGCCGCACGTGTAATACCCACCAAGAATGGCTCAGCAATTGCAGGACGACCGCCAAGACGCATGATTTTTTCATTTTCCTGAGTAAATTTTACTTTAGAAACCAAATCGCCTTCAATAAATTTTGTATCACCAGATTTTACAATTTTTACCTGACGCAACATTTGCGTAAAGATAACTTCAATGTGCTTATCTGCAATATTAACCCCTTGAGAGCGATATACTTGTTGTACTTCAGATACAAGATAGTTATAGAGTGCTTTAACACCCATGATACGCAATAATTCATGAGAAGATAAAATACCAGTAGTCAATCTCTCACCGGCATGTACAAAGTCACCTGGGTTTACAACCGGCTCATGTGATTTGTCAACAAAATACTCTTTTACAATTCCGTTGTCTGCATTGCTGACAATAATTCTTACTTTTCCACGAAGCGGTTTTCCAAAGCTGACCACACCGTCAATTTCAGAAATCAGTGCAGTTGCTTTAGGACGACGACCTTCAAAAAGTTCAGATACACGTGGAAGACCCCCGGTAATATCTGACGACTTTTGCAATGCTTTTGGTGTTTTTGCCAATATGTCAGCCACTTTCACTTCAGCACCGTCAGCAACATACACAGATGATTTTGGCTCAATCGCATAACGCAAAAGTTCTCCGTCTTCTGTTGCAAGTACAATTGCAGGCTTATACTCTGATGATATGTGATCATTAATCATCAAACGAGTTTTACCTGTCAACTCATCAAGCTGCTCACTTGCTGTTGTCCCGACAATGATATCTTCATATTTGACAACACCGTTAGCTTCAGAGATAATAGGGTTAGAGTATGGATCCCATTCTGCAATTACAACAGACTCATCTGATGAAGGTTTCGCAATAACCGTATCTCTGTCTACACCTTCATTGTCATCTGTTACAATAACTGAACCGCGTGCAATATAATGACGAATCGCTTCACGGTTATTTGTGTCAATTACAGCGGCAAAAAGACCTTTTTCTACAACTTCATATCCTGACTTCAGCCCTTCAAACCGCTCAAGGTAATCCCCTTTAAGCAAGAAGTATTTCACAGTACCCTCTTCTTTTGCAAGAATCTTTTTCGTAACAGGTGCACCGTCATCTACCAATAACTCTGATGCATACGGAATACGACTAGGTACATTCCATCCGTCTTTGATTGTTTCAACAATAGAGTCCAGTGCCTCTACTTTTACACCGTTTTTATGAGGGAAATAGTATTTTCCTTCAATCTGTCCGCTGACACCCGCAAGTTCATTCGGCTTCGCTATTTCAAGCTTACGCAGTGAATAACGAACAGTTTCATCTTCAGATTTCACACTGATGATGACTTCATCATGAATCGTCTGAATTTCAACAGTTCCCGCAAACGGTGCTTTTATTTTTGGTTCAACCAGTAAAACACCCGCATTACGACGGTTGGCAACAATGTTTTTACCCTCTTTGTTTTTATACGTTTTCAGGTTGTAATAACGGATAAAACCTTCTTTTTCTGCAATAACCTGACGTTCCTGTGCAGTAGAAGATGCCGTTCCACCCACGTGGAATGTACGCAATGTCAACTGTGTACCAGGCTCACCGATTGACTGTGCCGCAATAATTCCTATCGCTTCACCAGGACGAACAATATATCCTGTTGCAAGGTTCACACCATAACACAAGGCACATACACCTTCTTCGCTTTTACATGTAGTCGGTGTTCTGATTACCGCTGTTTTGATACCTGACTCAGCAATAACTTTTGCAGAAACTTCATCTAAAAGCGTTCCCTCAGCATAAAGAATTTCATTGGAGATAGGGTCAATAACATCATCCGCAAGAACACGACCGTTCAATCTGTCTTCCAATGATTCTATCAGTGTATTTTGATCTGATATATCAGAAATCTCTATCCCCTCGTGTGTATGACAGTCATGCTCAACAATTTTAACATTCTGTGCAACATCAACAAGTTTACGAGTCAAATACCCTGCATTGGCAGTTTTAAGTGCCGTATCTGCTAGACCTTTACGCGCACCGTGTGTGGAAATAAAATACTCGATAACATTCAGACCCTCTTTAAAGTTTGAAATAATAGGAGTTTCAATAATTTCTCCTGACGGTTTTGCCATCAGACCACGCATACCGGCAAGCTGGCGAATCTGCGCTGCAGAACCACGAGCACCGGAATCTGCCATCATATGAATAGAGTTAAAACCGTCTTTGTCCGTCTGTACCAGTTGCATCATTTCTGCTGCAAGTGTATTGTTTGTATCTGTCCAAACATCAATGATCTTGTTGTAACGTTCCTGTTCAGTCAAAAGTCCTGCTTCAAACTGTTTTTGAATTTCAATGACTCTTGCTTTAGACTCTGCAATTTTAGCAGGTTTCATATCAGGCACACGGATATCATCCGCTGAAATTGATACACCGGCTTCTGTCGCATGTTTGAAACCCAAATCTTTCAAACGGTCAAGGAAAGATGCAGTGATACCGATTCCCCCGTGTTTTTGTACATAATCAACAATCTCATTAATAGCTTTTTTCTTCATTACTTTGTTCCAAAGCTCAGCCGGAACAAAGTCAGGAAGAATGGCCTTAATCAAAAGACGACCTGCCGTTGTATGAATAATACGTCCGTCAACACGCGTTCTAACCTTTGCATGCAGGTCAAGTGCGTCATGCTCTAAAGCAATTCTGATCTCATCAACATTTGCAAAAAGTTTGTTAGAACCCTTCACACCGTTTTTCTCAAGTGAAAGATAATAAATACCAAGGACCATATCCTGAGAAGGTGTAGCAATAGCCTTTCCGGATGCAGGAAGCAAAATATTCATAGAAGCCAGCATCAATACCTTACATTCAGCAATAGCGGCAGAAGAAAGCGGCACGTGTACAGCCATCTGATCCCCGTCAAAGTCGGCATTGAATGCCGCACAAACCAATGGATGCAGTTGAATTGCTTTTCCGTCTATCAGTTTAGGGTGAAACGCTTGAATAGACAGTTTATGCAGTGTCGGTGCACGGTTGAGCATAATAGGATACCCATCAACAATCTCTGCAAGACACTCCCAAACCTCATTTGTTTTTTCTTCAATCATTTTTTTGGCAGCTTTTACCGTTGTTGCATAGCCTTTGTCTTCAAGTTTTGCAATCAAATGCGGCTTAAAGAGTTCAAGTGCCATTTTTTTAGGCAAACCACATTCATCCATTCGCAAAGACGGTCCGACTACAATGACAGAACGTCCGGAAAAGTCAACACGTTTACCAAGCAGGTTTTGTCTAAAACGCCCCTGCTTTCCTTTAATGATTTCACTTAAAGATTTCAAAGGACGCTTGTTTGCGCCTTTTACCGCGTTTGCACGGCGACCATTGTCAAAAAGTGCATCTACAGACTCCTGCAACATACGCTTTTCGTTTCTGACAATAATTTCAGGTGCTTCAAGTTCTACAAGACGTTTTAAACGCTGATTACGGTTAATAACACGACGATATAAATCATTTACATCAGATACAGCAAACTTACCGCCGTCAAGTGATACTAACGGACGTAAATCCGGTGGAAGAACCGGCAGTACAGTCAGCATCATCCAGGCAGGATTGTTGCCTGAATTTAAAAATGACTCAATAACTTTCAGACGTTTGTTAATCGTTTTTTTCTTTGCCTCAGATTTTGTTTCGCCAATCGCTTCTTTTAAGTTGGTAAAAAGGTCAACCAAATCAATAGAATCCAACAAATCACGAATAACTTCACCACCCATACGGGCCTTGAAACCAAGCTCACCAAATCTCTGTACAAGTGTACGGTACTGCTCTTCATTTAAAACATCATATTTTAAAACCGGAGTTTTGGCCTCTGCATCATAATAAGACTCTCCACCCTCTTCTACGATATACGCTTCATAATAGAGTACACGCTCCAAATCTTTCATTTTGATTCCAAGCAGTGTACCGATACGCGAAGGCAGTGAGCTTACATACCATATATGTGCAACCGGAGTCACCAATTCAATGTGTCCCATACGTGTACGACGCACTTTTGTAGATGTTACTTCAACACCACATTTTTCACACACCACACCTTTATAGCGCATCTTTTTGTACTTGCCGCAAAGACACTCATAGTCCCTTACAGGTCCAAAGATTTTTGCACAGAACAAACCGTCACGCTCAGGTTTTAAAGTACGATAATTAATAGTTTCTGGCTTTTTAACTTCTCCGTGACTCCATGACATTACCTTTTCAGGGGATGCCAAACGGAATTGGAGCTGTTTTATATCTTTTGGTCTGCTGTCTTCTGTTACTTCTACCGGTACTAATTTACTCATCGTCTTCTACCTCGTCCATAATATCTACATCAAGAGCCAATGCCTGCAGCTCTTTTGTTAATACAAATAGTGTTTCAGGAATACCAGATTCTGGCACCAATTCACCTTTTGTAAGTGCTTTGTAAGCACGTACACGACCATCAACATCATCTGATTTGATAGTCAACATCTCTTTAAGCACTGCCGATGCGCCGTACGCTTCAAGCGCCCAGACTTCCATCTCACCGAATCTTTGACCACCAAAGAGTGCTTTACCACCGACTGGTTGTTGTGTAACAAGCGAGTATGGTCCGGTTGAACGGGCATGAATTTTTTCATCCACCAGGTGGTGCAGTTTTAAGATGTACATGTAACCTACATTGACACGTTCTTTCATCTTCTCACCGGTTTTTCCGTCATAAAGTACACGTTTACCGTCAGCATCCATATTTGCCAGTTTGTAGAGTTTTTCAAACTCTTGGGCATTTGTACCTTCAAAAATAGGTGCAGCAAATTTAACACCCTTGGCCCAGTCTCTTGCATGGATCAGGAACTCTTCATCACTCATATTTCCGATAACTTCAGAAGCTTTCATCATTCCTGCAACATCAGCTATCTCAATCATTTTTGTACGAAGATTTTGTATATAGTCTTTTTGTTTTGAGTCAAACTCTGCCTGTATCTGGTCACCAAGCTCACGGCCTGCCATACCAAGGTGCATTTCCAAAATCTGACCGATATTCATACGAGAAGGTACACCAAGCGGATTCAGACAAACATCAACAGAACGCCCGTCTTCCATATACGGCATATCTACCTCAGGAACTATAATAGAGACAATACCTTTGTTTCCGTGACGTCCGGCCATCTTGTCACCGACTTTGAGATGACGTTTTGTAGCTATATAGATTTTTACATACTTCACAACACCGTTTGGTAAAATGTCGTCTTTTTCCAAGATAGTGAGTTTCTCTTCATGCTCATCTCTGAAAACTCTTTTTTGCTTTTGGAAATGACTTTTCGTTTTGTTGTACTCATCCTGAATCTCCTGTGAAAAAGATTTGACGATTGCATTCATCGCAAAACGGTTTACTTCTTTTAAATCATCTCCGTTGATTTTCTCTCCGGCCTTATACTCAGTATCACCTATTTTGATGTCACTCTGTAAAGGTTCACGGGTGAGAAGTTTTGTCACACGAAGCATCTCTTCTTTATCTATCATAATAAGCCTGTCATAATGCTCACGTTCAAGATAGTCTCTCTCCTCTTTCTCTAGTTCTAATGCACGAGGATCTTTGTCATACCCTTTTTTTGTAAATACTTTAATATCTACAACCACCCCTTCCATTGACGGTGGACAGTAGAGTGATTTATTGACAACATGACCGGCTTTTTCACCGAATATTGCACGTAAAAGACGCTCTTCCGGTGTTGGTTTTACTTCCCCTTTTGGAGAAACTTTTCCGACAAGAATCATGCCGCCTTTGACATTTGTACCGATTTTGACAATACCCGATTCATCTAAATGTGCCAGTTCGTCATCACGAACATTCGGAATATCACGGGTAATCTCTTCTACACCGTGTTTGAGTTCACGGGCTTCTACCTCTTTTTCATAAATATGCACTGAAGTAAAAGCATCTTGACGAATCAAACGCTCTGAGATGACAATGGCATCCTCAAAGTTATACCCGTTCCATGGCATGAAAGCAACCATAGCATTGACACCAAGTGCCAGTTCCCCTTTGTCCATGTTTGGACCATCAGCTATGATCTGGTTTTTCTCAACTCTTTCACCAACTTTTACAATCGGTTTTTGAGTAAAAGAGGTATTTTGGTTGGTACGAAGATTTTTTTGTAACGGATAGTAATCAATAAAGATTTCACCGTCTTCTTCACCCATCACATAAATGTGTTTCCCGTCAACTTTTTCAATTTTACCAGCACGTTTTGCTTTTACACATTCCCATGCATCACGGGCGACCAGTTTCTCAACACCTGTTCCAACCATAGGAGCATTTGCACGTAAAAGAGGTACTGCCTGACGTTGCATGTTTGATCCCATTAGCGCACGGTTGGCATCATCATGTTCCAAGAACGGAATCAGTGAAGCGGCTACACCGACAACCATCTGAGAAGAGAGGTCAGCATACTCACACTCTTTAGGATCACGTAAAAGGATTTCACCATCTTGTCTTACTGCAATCAGGTCTTCAACAAACTGACCGTTTTCATCCAGTTTGTTAGAAGCAGCGGCAATTTTTTTGCCCTCTTCCTGTGTTGCAGTCAGATAGACAATTTCATGGGTCACTTTTCCGTCTTTCATCACTTTGTAAGGAGCTTCAATAAATCCATGCTCGTTTACTTTTGCATACATTGCAAGTGTATTGATAAGACCGATATTTTGTCCCTCCGGTGTTTCAACAGGACAGATTCTACCATAATGTGTCGGGTGAACATCACGCACTTCAAAACCGGCACGCTCTTTAACAAGACCGCCTTCACCAAGAGCCGAAAGACGACGTTTGTGTGTCACTTCAGAGAGTGGATTCGTCTGATCCATAAACTGAGAAAGCTGACCGCCTGAAAAGAATTCCATAATTGTAGAGGTAATCATTTTTGAGTTAATCAAATCATGAGGCATAAGCTCATTCATCGGTCCGCTCATCGTAGAGAGCTTGTCACGAATTGCTTTTTGCATTTTTACAAGCCCGTTGTGCAATTCATTTCCTAAAAGCTCACCGATAGAACGAATACGACGGTTACCCAAGTGATCTCTATCATCCAGGTGACCCTGCCCGTTTTTCACTTTAATTACATATTTTACAGACTCTATAATATCTTCATGTGTCAAAACAGTCACATACTCAGGAATATTCATTCCTAACTTATGATTCATTTTCATACGACCAACCTGAGTCAGATCATATCTCTCAGGATCAAAGAAGAGCTGGTTGACAAATATTTTTGCAGCCTCTTTAGTTACAGGCTCGCCCGGACGCATTACTTTGTAGATACGAATCGCAGCCAAATCATTCTCATCTTCAATATCTTCTGTCTGTTTCAGCAGCTTCAGAGAATCTGTATCCGCATTGAATGCGTTGATGATAGAACTGTCAACACCTTCGGCGATATCATTGGCGATTTTGAATTCTGTTACACCGATTTCAGCCATTTTCTTTAATTTTGTTTCATCTATATGCGTCATTGCATCAAATAAAACTTCCCCGGTTTCCGGGTCAATGATAGGCTCAGCCAAATATCTGTCCAGGAGTATTTCCAAAGGATACTGAACTTCTTTCACGCCATCATCTAAAAGTTTTTGTACTTTTTTGCTTGAAAGTCTTTTCCCTGCAGCTACAAGAACCTTATCGTTCATATCAACCAAATCATAAGAGATACGTGTTGCATAATCTTTAGGATTAAAATCCATAGAAAAAGTATTGTCATTGATTTTTATTGTCTGAATCGGGTAAAAGAGTTTTAAAATATCCTGTTTGGAATATCCCAAAGCACGAAACATAATTGTTACAGGTACTTTACGACGTTTATTGATTCTCATATAGAGAATATCTTTAGGATCATACTCAAAATAGAGCCATGAACCACGGTCAGGAATAATCTGTCCGGTATAAATTAATTTGTTTCCTGCCGTAGTCGACTCTTCTTCTTTAAAGATAACACCCGGCGATCGGTGTAACTGGTTGACAACAACGCGTTCCACGCCGTTGATAATAAAAGAAGTTCTGTCGGTCATAAGGGGAATATCACGAACAAATATACTCTGCTCTTTTATATCTTTTACACCAAGTTTTTCTTTTGTGTTTTCATCTCTGTCCCACAAAATAAGGCGTGTTTTCATTCTTAGGCTTACTGCATAGGTAAGTCCTCTTTCCATACATTCACGAACGGTATATTTTGGGTTCGTGACTTCAGAGCCGATATATTCGACAGTTAATCTGTTTTGTGCATCATGGATAGGAAAAACAGATTGAAAAACTTTTTCAATACCGCTTGTTGCTCTGTCTTTTTCATTTAACATTAAAAATGTGTCATATGAGCTTTGTTGCAGTTGGAGTAAATTTGGTACTTCAATTTCTTGAGGAGTTTTAGAGAAGTCTATACGAAGACGGTTTCCGGAATATAAAGTGTTTAACATAGGCTACCTCGATAAGTTGTTAATTAGGGACTTGATAAGTTCAAGCATATCGTATCCAGTCGTCACCAGATAGATTATTTTACTCTTAGGTATTAAGAGATTTTTTTATAGTGCTTATAAACGACATAAGGGCACTTTAGCCAAGAGAGTTCATTCTCTTCGCTAAAGCGCCCAAAAAAGAGGGACAAAACCCTCTTTGTTTTTAAGTTAAGATTACTTAACTTCTACTGTAGCACCAGCTTCTTCTAAAGCAGCTTTTGCTTCTTCAGCAGTTTCTTTATCTACACCCTCTTTGATTGTAGACGGTAAGCTTTCACATGCTTCTTTCGCTTCTTTGAGTCCAAGACCAGTTAATGCACGAACCGCTTTAATAACACCGATTTTTTTCGCACCAACATCAGTCAATACAACATTAAATTCAGTCTGCTCAGCAGCAGCTCCACCAGCATCACCGGCAACACCAGCAACAGCAACAGGTTGTGCAGAAACACCAAATTTTTCTTCAAATTCTTTTACAAGCTCAGAAAGCTCAAGAACAGATAAACCAGAAATAAATTCTAATACGTCTTCTTTAGTTACAGCCATTTAAGACTCCTTTATTTTTATTATTTATTTTTTGTGAATAATCACATTGAGAAAGGAAGACTAAGCTTCCTCTTCTTCTTTCTTTTTGCGTAAAGCATCGATTCCAATTGCCATATTGGTGATTGGGGCCATCCATGTTGCAGCAAGCATACCGAGAAGCTCATCACGACCAGGAAGTTTGGCGAATGCCTCGATTTTAGCTACGTCTGCAGGTTCTTTATCCAAATAACCGGCTTTAATCACGAACTTGTCATGATCTTTAGCGAAATCAGCCGCGATTTTAGCAGCATTGATAACATCATCAGACCAAATAAAAATATTTGTATCTTTGATTTCAACACCACTCATCTCAGCATTATTCAGTGCAATTGTTGCTAAAGTATTTTTAACAACCTGAACACTTGTGTCTTTTGCACGAGCAGATTTACGTAACTCTTCAAGTTCACTTACAGTTAAACCTTTGTAGTCACATATTACAACTGCCGTAGTATTAGCAAATGAAGTAGTTAATTGCTCAATTATTTCAGCTTTTTTTGACTTAAGCATATATATAGTTCTCCTTTCCAGACATAACTTCAAGCGGGGCGGAAGGGTACGATTAAGCTCACTGCCGACACGGCAGATACCCCCAGCTATCTTTAGTCCAAGTAATTCAGATTTCCAAAATGAAAATCTTTATTGTAATATATCTTTTATACTACAATAAAAACTTTTATTTTAGCATAGGAAAAAATTTAGTTTTTTCCTATGAGGGGCTTTAGCCCGCTTATTTAATATCTGCCAACTCTATAACATCAAGTTTAACCGCAGGACTCATAGTTAAACTCAATGCTGCATTTTTAATATAACGCCCTTTTGCAGAGGCAGGTTTTTGCTTGTTGATGGCTACAAGAAAAGTAGTTAAATTCTCAGCAATTTGAGAAGCTTCAAAGCTTGCTTTGCCTATACCGGCATGGATATTACCTTTTTTATCAACTCTAAAGTTAACCTGTCCGCCTTTGACATTTTTTACAGCTGTTGCAACATCAGGTGTTACAGTTCCCGTTTTAGGATTTGGCATCAATCCTTTTGGCCCAAGAATACGACCAATCTGACCTACAAGACCCATACAGTCAGGTGCAGCAACAACAACATCAAAGTTAAATACACCTTCTTTGATTTGTGCAACCAAATCATCAGTTCCAACGATATCTGCACCGGCGGCTTTTGCTTCATCAGCTTTGGCACCTTTGGCAAATACAGCTACACGAACTGTTTTACCGGTTCCGTGAGGAAGAACGACAGCACCACGAACCATTTGGTCAGCGTGACGAGGATCTACATTTAAGTTCATTGCAATTTCAACTGTTTCGTCAAACTTTGCACTTTTTAAATCTTTTACTGTTGCAGAAGCTTCTTCTACACCATATGATTTTGTTTTGTCAATTTTTTCTAATAATTGTTTATATCTTTTGCTCATTACAAATCTCCATATTAATTCTGCCACATAATTTTGAAATCACTGTGGTCGATGATTATTTTTTACTAGTCTTTAATTTCTATACCGATTGAACGAGCAGAACCTGCCAAAGTATTTGCAGCCATCTCTTTGTCGTCAGTATTTAAATCTTCGATTTTAGCTTCTACAACTTCCATAAGCTGTGCACGAGTTAGTGACCCTACTTTGTTTTTAAGAGGGTTGTCACTCCCTTTTTTCAGTCCGGCTGCTTTCATTAAAAGTTCAGAAGCAGGTGGTTGTTTTGTAACAAAAGAAAAACTTCTGTCATTGTAAACTGTAATAATAACAGGAACTTTGAATCCCATTTTATCTTTTGTTTTTTCATTGAATGCTTTACAGAATTCCATGATATTAACACCACGTTGTCCTAATGCAGGTCCTACTGGTGGAGCCGGGTTAGCTTTACCAGCTTCTATTTGTAGCTTGATATAATCCATGACTTTTTTTGCCATTTTTTGTCCTTTTTCATTATTTAATTACGTAATCCAAACGAGGTCCAGTTTACTACGCTAAGGTTAAGTTTCAAAATTTAAAACCTAGCCTTAGCGTAGCAGGGTTCTTTATTAGATTATTTTTTCTACCTGTGTGTAAGAAATATCTACAGGAGTAGCTCTACCAAAGATTGAAACATTCAGCTTAAGAGTACCGTGTTCAAGGTCATACTCATCAACAGTTCCCGTAAAGTTGGCAAAAGGCCCGTCAATAATACGTACCGTTTCACCATTATCAAAAAATACTTTTGGTTTTGGAGCAGCACGGTTGTTCACACGGTCCAAAATAACATTAATGTCATGTTCGCTCAAAGGTGTAGGCGTGTTTCCTTCCCCGATAAAACCTGATACTTTTGGTATTGACTGAATCATATGCTGAATTTCTGTGTTTAAATCTATGCGGGCAAACACATAACCGGAATACAGAGATCTTTCACTCACCTTTTTCTTTCCGTCTTTTACTTCAATAACATCCTCTGTAGGAACTATTACATCTGTAATATGCTCTTCTAAACCATGTTCTTTTATCATATTAAAGATTGCATCTCTCACTGTTCTGTCACTGCCATAGGTCTGTATAGAGTACCATTGATGTGCCATTTTTTACTCCTTAACCTAAAATTGCAGACATAACAGATGACATAAGCAAGTCAACCAATGCAAGAAATGCCGCTATTGCAGATACTACAATAACAACTGCTATATACGCCTGTTTTACCTGACTTTTTGTAGGAAAGATAACTTTGCTCAGTTCCAGTCTTGCGTTACTTATTACTTTACTTAAATTCATCTATCTTTTCCATTATATTGAAATGTCATTTGTTATAAATAAAGCAGATCTGCTCTACTTATAATAAATGTGTGGCAGGCGTAGAGAGACTCGAACTCCCAACACCCGGATTTGGAATCCGGTGCTCTACCATTGGAGCTATACGCCTAGTTAAATCTGTAATCACCACACTTACGCTTTAGCGACGGTGGTGTCGGCATTTAGTGCCAGATATTACAGTTTCATCTCTTTGTGAATTGTGTGCTCTTTACACCATTTACAGTATTTACGTACTGAAAATTTCTCAGTGTGAGTCTTTTTGTTTTTTGTTGTGTGATAATTACGTCTTGTACATTTCTCACAACCTAAGTGTATTGCTTCTCTCATATTAAGGGACCTTTTAAAGGATTTTGCATATTAGCCAAAGGCTAATTATGCAAGAATCTCTGCAACAACACCGGCACCAACTGTACGTCCACCCTCACGGATAGCGAACTTAGTACCTTTTTCCATTGCAATTGGGTGAATTAACTCAGCAGTAATACTTACGTTATCACCTGGCATTACCATCTCAGTACCTTCTGGTAAAGTGATTGCTCCAGTAACGTCTGTAGTACGTACATAGAACTGTGGACGATAACCATTAAAGAATGGAGTATGACGACCACCCTCATCTTTACTCAGAACATAGATTTCTGCAGTAAATTTAGTGTGAGGTGTAATTGTACCCGGCTTACAAAGTACTTGACCACGCTCAACTTCATCTTTCGCAATACCACGAACAAGAATACCACAGTTGTCACCGGCTTCACCTTGCTCCATTTCTTTACGGAACATTTCAACACCAGTTACAGTAGTTTTTTGTGTATCACGGATACCAACGATTTCTACTTCTTCACCAACTTTGATAATACCACGCTCGATACGTCCAGTAACAACTGTACCACGACCAGAGATTGAGAAAACATCTTCAACAGGCATCAAGAAATCTTTGTCAGTTTCACGTTCTGGTTCAGGAATGTACTCATCAACAGTTTTCATAAGCTCAACAATCTTTTCAGACCATTCACCCAAAGTACCTGCTTTTGCTTCTTCAAGAGCTTTTAATGCTGAACCTGCAGTGATTGGAGTGTCATCACCCGGGAATTCATACATGTCAAGCAGTTCACGGATTTCCATTTCAACTAGCTCTAACAACTCTTCATCATCAACCATATCTTCTTTGTTCATGAAAACAACGATGTACGGAACACCAACTTGTTTTGAAAGAAGGATGTGCTCACGAGTTTGTGGCATTGGGCCATCCGCTGCAGAAACAACAAGAATAGCACCGTCCATTTGTGCAGCACCAGTAATCATGTTTTTAACATAATCCGCGTGACCAGGACAGTCAACGTGTGCATAGTGACGGTTGTCTGTTTCATACTCTACGTGTGAAGTAGCGATAGTAATACCACGCTCTCTTTCTTCAGGTGCATTATCGATTGCATCATAATCCATAAATTTTGCATCATTTTTAACTGCAAGTACTGCAGTAATAGCTGCTGTTAATGTTGTTTTACCGTGGTCAACGTGACCAATTGTACCGATGTTAACATGGGGTTTGTTACGTTCAAACTTTTCTTTTGCCATAATGTTCTCCGACTTTAATTTTGAATTGAAATGGAATTATACCCAAAAATCATTCAATTATTGCTTAATTAAAACATAATTTTACTTAAATGGAGCTCACGAGCGGATTTGAACCGCCGACCTCTTCCTTACCAAGGAAGTGCTCTACCCCTGAGCCACGAGAGCAAACGAGATTATATTAAGCAATAATTGAATAATTCTTTTTTATTTTGATATTAGTTTTTTTGTGATTAGAGTATTCTATATAAATATATATTTTACAAATATACAGATTGTATGAAGTAAGATAGAAATTATACTTCAGCTTCCAGAATCTCAAATGGAGCGGGTGAAGGGATTCGAACCCTCGACAGCCTGCTTGGAAGGCAGGAACTCTAGCCACTGAGTTACACCCGCATATGAGTGGTGGTGGGAAGAGGAGTCGAACCTCTGAACCCATAGGGAGCAGATTTACAGTCTGCCGTCGTTGGCCACTTGACTATCCCACCACGTGTACATTTATAAAATGTTTTCTGGTCTAACACTGTTTCTAATATTCAAAATTCAATGGTGCCGACACGAGGATTTGAACCCCGGGCCTGCTGATTACAAATCAGCTGCTCTAGCCAACTGAGCTATGTCGGCATCGAATTTGAGCCAGAATTATAGTGCAAAATAAATTCTATGTCAAGGGTTTTTGTCAGAAATTTATAAAATCACCGTCTTTTAGTATAATTGGCCTAAAATTTCCCCCAAACTCTTCTATTTCTTCAGTAATCTCTTTTAAATATGACGGTTTTATATGGTTAATATAGAGTCTCATATCATCTCTTTGTAATTTCTGCAATGCTTCAAAAAGCAGTTTTGGTGTCAGATGTTTGCTTACTTTTGCTAAGTTTTCCATACTTGAGGGAAAAGAGCATTCAACAACAAGCGACTTTATTTCTCTGTCATTGTCCAATCTGTTTATAATATTTTCAAGAGAGAGTGTATCTGCCGTTATAAGTACGCCTCTGTTGTTTACTTTATAAATATAGCCACAACTCGGAACCGTATGGTCAGTTTCAATTGGCATAATAGTTGTTTTGTTATTAAGTGTATATCTCTCGTTACAATATATATCACGGTACCTGATGCTCATTTCTTCTGAGCCCTCCAAAGGAATTTTGGAAAAATCCGGCCATATTGTGTCATTAAAAAAATGTTTTTTTAATGCCTGTATGGTTTGGGGCAAGCCTATGATATGCAAAGTTTTTCTTCTTTGTAAAAAATAGTTGTCTACAATATAGGCTATATCAGATATATGATCAAGGTGAGAATGTGTTAAATAAATATACTCTACATGTAAAGAGTTCTCGGCCAAAGCATTTAGAAGATTTCCGGCATCTATCACAGTTCCGGCATCCAACATAAAGGATGTTGTGCCAAAACCTTTGGCTTTTGTTCCATAGGCACCTAAAATTTTTATACTGTTTTCATACATTTTATACACTTTTTGCTGTTTTGGAAATATTATAGCATTTATGTAGATATAATTAGATTAACAGTTTTTATAAAGGCAAGAGTAGATGTTAAAAATATTATTTTCTCCATCAGAAGGGAAAAAGAGCGGCGGAAGGGAAAAGGAAAAAGATCTTTTTGGTGCGCCAAATGCCAGGAAAGAAATTTTGGACGCTTATAATACTGTAGTATTAAGCGGTAATGAAGAGAAGATAAAACAACTTTTTGGTTTTAAAAAATTCGGTGAATGCCGGTCTTACATAAACGATATATACAATTCTCCTTTGATGTGTGCGATAGAACGCTATCAGGGTGTAGCCTATGACTACCTGAAATATGATGAACTCAATGAAAATGCGCAAGAGCATCTTAAAAACAATACCCTTATATTTTCAAATCTTTACGGTCCTGTACTCGGTGGTGATGTGATTGCAAACTATAAAGTCAAACAGGGAAACACTGTCGGTGATATTGCACCGGATAAATTTTACAAAGAACGATTTTCCTACCAGCTTGATTTATATCTTGGGGGGCATGATATTTTAGATTTACGGGCAGGCTATTATAATAAATTTTACAAACTCACGCAACCGCATACAACACTGAAATTTTTAAAAAACGGAAAAACAGTTTCACACTGGGCAAAAGCCTATCGGGGCATTGTTTTGCGTGAAATTGCAAAAGCCGGTGTAAATTCTCTGGATGATTTTATGAAACTTGAGATAGAAAATTTGCAGGTTCACGAGATTACAGAGCAAAAATTAAAAAAAGAAATTGTTTACAATATAATAGAATAGGAGAAACACACTATGAAAGACTCTCAAGAGTATAAAGAAAAAAAAGCTTTTTTTGAAAAAATCATTACCCTGTATGGAAGGAATGTCGTTGTAGAAATACTCCAAGACAGTTCGATTGAAATTCATAAACTGCATCTGGCTGATTCAAACAAACCTGACGGAGCAATAAAAAAGATTCTTCTGCTTGCAAAAGAACGTGGGATTGAAATAGTCAAACACAATAAAGCCGCTCTTTCACGCATAAGTAAAAATGCAAAACAGGATCAGGGAGTAGCCATTGATATAGTTTCTAAAACATATTTACATGTAAACAAAATAAAAGAACTGCAGCAATACAGACTCATTGCACTTGACGGTATACAAAATCCGCAAAATTTAGGAATGATTATACGCTCGTGTGCTGCAGGAAATATTGACGGTGTCATTCTGCCAAAGAGAAACTCGGCAAAAATTTCCCCTCTTGTTGTCAAAGCAAGTGCCGGCACTCTTTTTAAACTGCCTGTCTACTTTTGTAATACACTTGAAGAGATATTGCCGCAACTTCAAGAAGCAAAAATCTATTCCCTCTCCTCCCATGCAAAAACTGCTCTCAACGATATCAGAGAAGAGAAAAAAACCGTCTATGTTTTGGGGAATGAGAACGAAGGCGTCAGTGATACAGTGGAAAAACTCTGCAATGATTCTGTCTCTATTCCCATGAACAGAGGTGTAGAATCTCTCAACGTTGCCGTTACGGCATCACTGATTGCCTTTAAAGCGTAACCTTGGGGTTACCTTCTCTTACCATTGCTCTAAAAAGATCAAACATCTTAAAACTCGCTTCTTCCATATCTTTAAATCCACTGATAACATTCTCCTGGTTTTCTTTCGTAATACAGGTATGTTCAGGTACACAGCGCATTACTTCAAATATTTTATCATGCACTCTTTTATGGACATTTCCCAACTCTTTATAGGCTTTTGTATGTTCAAACTTCTGCTTTGCATCGGTGTTGTACCATTGTCCCATTCTACATTTGTTATGATCGACAAACTCTTTTGCCATTGCTTCATTTTCATCCAAAAGTGCTTTATAGGCTTTGTGCTTGAGAATAATATGGTCTACTTTTGCCAGACTGGTATAGAGTGAATCATACATAAATACAGCTTCATACGCTGATTCATTTGCTTTGTTTGCAAAGCTGTTCAGTGTATTGTTAAACTTTGAAACATCTTCTTGAGAACGCATTGCAAGATCAGTAATCTGCATGGAGTTGTTTTGAATGTCATCCGCTTCCTGCTTCAGTGTGTTGGTTGTAATGGAGATTTCCTGGGTTGCTTTTTGCGTTCTTTCGGCCAGTTTTCTTACCTCATCGGCTACTACAGCAAACCCTCGTCCGTGCTCTCCGGCACGCGCTGCTTCGATAGCAGCATTGAGTGCTAGAAGATTTGTCTGATCAGCAATATCTTTAATCAAATCAACGATAGCATTTATTTCACTTGTCTGTTCATTCAAAGCACGAATGACTTCATCTGAATTTGTAATAAGTGTGATGAGCTCTTCCAGCCTGTTTGTAATATTATTCACCACAACTTTGGACTCTGTTGCTTCCTCTGCCGTCTCTTGTGTACTGTGTGCAATTCTTTGCAATATGTCCAGATTATCAGATATATCTTCTTGAATAATATTCAGCCCACGTGTCACACCCCCATTACTGTTAACATCAAAAACTTCTCCAAGGTTTGTTTTTTGTGCAGCTTTGTGAGATATTCCTATAGACGTAATGGCATGGTTGAGTGCAGGAATAGATGCAAGAACTTCTCCCCTGTATCCGTTTTCATAAATTATTCTGTTGTTATATCCTGCATTTGCATTTTCAATCGAGGCAATCACATCACGGATATACTGTTCTGTCTGATCCAGCAAATCATTGATTCCCCATGCGACTCCCTGCATTATATGGGTCTCAGGTATATTTGTAATTCTATGAGAAAGTTCTCCTTTGCCAACCCTGAGAAGCACATCCCTGATCTGTCGAATCAACTCATCCTGAAATATTTTATCGCAGATATCACCTGATGCAAGTGATAAAAGCAATGTTACGATAAGTCCAACAAATACTGCTCCGGCAAATATATACTGTCCTGTAATCAATGTGTAAATCAATATGGCGCCTAAAAGCATATAGAGGGAAAGTGTTTGTTTAGTGCTGTAAATGGAAGATAAAATCGTCATACCCTGTCCTTTTTTCATGGAGTAGTGCGTCAAGCATTTGTTCGGAGCCAGCCATTCCCGATCTTTTTTCTTCTTGCAGCAACTGTGCATACAGTTCAGGAATGACCGCCATTGCCTTGGCAGAGGGCTTACGCCTTACAGAATGATAATCAATAACATTTCCATTTTCCCCTAAAGTGACTGTGACATTTGCCAACACCCAGTAATAGGAACCGTCTTTTGAGAGATTTTTCACATAGGCAAATATCTCTTTCTTTGCCTGCAGTCTCTCCCACAGCAGTTTAAAGATAACCTTAGGCATATCAGGATGTCTCAGTATTGAGTGGGGCTGGCCTAGCAACTCTTTTTCTTCATAACCGGAAATCTTTATAAAAATTTTATTCCCGTAAAGAATTTTTCCTTTTGTATCAGTTTTAGAAACTATAAACTCATCTTCTGAGAGTGTTATTTCATTATTTCTCGGAACAATTTTATTCACTGTTTATCCTTTCAAAAAACAATTATATGCTAAAAAGGTTACAAGAAGCTTACAAAAATTGTATTATTTTATATAATATTACACAAGGCACTTAAGAGATCATAATTTCATAAGGACGGCGAATTTCCCGAATAACTTCATCCACACTCATATGACGGGATTTTCGCAAAAATTCTCTGCCGTCTAAAAAAACGAGTACCGTAGGAATTGCAAAAACACTGAAATGTGCCGCTATTTCCTGTTCAACTGAAATATCAACAGTTACAATGGTAAATTCTTTGAAATTTCTATCTATCGCTTCGAGCAGTTTTGGCTTGAGTGCATGGCATACGTTACATGTAGGCGCAGAGAAGTAGAGCATCACTGCCAGATTTTCTTGTATTGTTTGTTCTATTGTTTCTATTGTGTTCATAATAAAATTATACTGTATAATTCCCTTATGAGTTCAATTATTTTTTCTATTTTAAGTATTTATGTTTTTATCGTGATGGGATACATCGCCAAACGCAGCTTTAAAGAACAGATAGATGAGAAAACCATTACACTCTTAAATGTCTACTTTTTACAGGTTTTTTTGACTTTTTGGGGACTTTTACTGCATCCTGTAGATATTACACTGCTCTATGCACCTGCTGTCTATCTTGTCATTGTTATGCTTGTCCTTGTGTTGTCTGCTCTTTTTGCCGTAAAACTCTTTGCAGACAAAAAAGAGTACTCTATCGCCATGGTGGCTTCCATCATAGGCAACACAGGCAATCTCGGCATTCCTTTAAACATAGCTATCTTCGGGGAAGCTTCCATTCCCTACACAACCGTTGTCAACCTTGTGAATGTTTTTGTTGTTTACACGATAGGAGTTTATTTTTATTCGCGTGGGAATTTTGATGCCAAAACCTCTCTGAAAAACATCTTCAAACTCCCCATTCTCTGGGCAGCCATCATTGCCATTGTACTCAGTGTTAATCACTATACACCCGCAGATGCCGTTATGAATATGCTGATGATGGGTGCCTATGCTTCCATGACTATGCAGCTGTTTTTGTTTGGCATCTACATGTATGACATTAAAATACGGACAATAAACAAAAAACTCATTGGCTGGGTCATGTCGCTCAAATTTGTACTCCTGCCGCTTGTCGCTTTTGTCATTTTATACAATGTCAATTTGGCACCGATGATAAAAGGGGTGATATTTATAGAACTGCTGATGCCGCTTGCCGTTGCCAATGTCAACCTGGCTTCACTCTATGATTGTAAACCAAAACTTGTGACGGCTTTGGTATTTCTCTCTTCTGTTTTATTTTTAGGCGTTGTCTTTTTTGGTGTTTCCATACTCAAATATCTTTAACGATGCTTAACTTGAACAGCTCAGTTTTAGATTTTTTGCACTCTGTGGTGTCGGTTTTGCAAGATATTCCAACTCCGGATGTTCATCAAAGGGTGCAAGTGCCACACGGAGTAAATCATTTACCATAGAAAAATCATTTTTTTGCGCTTTTTCAACAGCTTCTTGCAGTATATGGTTTTTCAGTATATATTTCGGATTTACATGTAACATGTTTTTGTGTCTTTGCTCGTCTGAAAAACTCTCTTTTTTCACTCTGGCATCATATGTATCCAACCAGCGTTCAAGATATTCTTTATAAACTGCAAGCTCTAAAATTTCACTTCTTTTCCCTTGATATACTGAAAGTTTTCGAAAAAATACATTGTAATCTATTACAGACTGTTCTAAACTCCGTAACATTAATTTTAACAAAGAGAGATCTTTTTCCTCTTTTGTTTGCAGTCCCATGCGTTTATACATCAACCGGGTATATTCTGTCTCATAAACATCACCAAAGGTATCTTCAAGAACTTCCAGCGCGGCATCATGGTTGATTAGCGGTGTCAGTGCCAAAGCGAGTCGGGACAGGTTCCAGTGTACAATGCCCGGCTGACCTCTGAAACTGTAACGCCCCTGTGTATCAGAACGGTTGCAAACATAATTTGGATCATATATATCCAAAAAAGCAAACGGACCATAGTCTATGGTGCTGCCGTCTATTGCCATATTGTCAGTATTGAGCACACCGTGGTTAAATCCGTATGCCTGCCATTTTGCCACTGTTTTGGCACTCTTTTGCACTGCCTTTTCATACATTTTCAGATATTTATCTTCCTCATTTTTAAGTTCAGGATACGATTCATCTATGACATAATCAGCTAACTGCTGCAGTTTTTGTGTTTCTTCTGCCGCACTGAAGTACTCAAAAGTTCCAAAACGCACCCATGTCGGACAAAGACGCAAGACTATAGCCCCTTTTTCCCATCTTTCACGGGGCACATCGGTATCACTGCCGATGAGGGCCAGGGCTCTTGATGTGCTGATACCAAGACCATGCATTGCCTCAGACATCAAAAACTCACGTATACTCGAACGCAAAACCGCTCTACCATCACCCTGACGGGAATAGAGTGTAGTTCCCGCACCTTTAAGCTGTAAATTTTGTCCGTTTACCTTGCCAAGATTAACAGCTCTGCCATCTCCCAAACGTGGCACAAAACAGCCAAACTGATGTCCCGCATAACACATTGCAAAACTCTGAGAACCCTTTAGTTTCATCTCTGCGTTGACAATTTTTACAAGTGCTTCGTCCATAGTAACATCTTCATCTATACCCAAAAGTTTTGCAGCATCCTGTGAGGCTGCAACAAGAAAAGGTTTTTCAAGCGGTGTCGGTTCCACTCTGTCATAAAAAAGTGTATCCAAAGCAAGGTAAGGCGTTGTCAGTTGTAAGTCAGAAAATTTCATAAGAAAAGTTTTATCAGGTATTGCATTAAAAAAAGCTACTTTTAAAAATTAATTTTTAAAACGCTGGAAACTTTTAAGCAAAAAATATTACACTCCGGGTATGAATAAAGAACTCCAAACAGTGTTTCACTACCATGAAACAACCAAACATTCCCAAAAAAGATATGCAAAATCTTTAGGCTATATGGACTGGGCGACACAGCCTGATCCTTTTCGTATTTACAAAGGTGCAAAGAGCTTAACACTTCCTTTAAGTTTTGACAATCCCACACCGCCCTATTCTCTTTTGGATGAGGAACTGCCCTCTGCACCTCTGATGCTGGAGTCCCTCTCTCAACTGTTACAGTTTTCTATGGGCATTGCCGCATGGAAAAGTTCCGGAGGAAGTTCTTGGGCTGTACGGTGTAATGCCTCAAGCGGAAACCTGCATCCCACAGAGTCTTATCTGATTTTGCCACCGATGATGGGCGGTGCCAAGAGCAGTGTGTCTCATTATGCTCCAAAAAATCATGCACTTGAAATTCTTGCCGAGTTTGACACTAATTTTTTTGAAACACTTCCCAACGAGAGTTTTTTGATAGCTCTTTCAAGCATAGCCTGGCGTGAAGCATGGAAATACGGTGAACGTGCTTTTCGCTATGTCCAACTCGATGCAGGGCATGCCTGGCAGGCACTGGTTGTTTCGGCAAAAATGCTTGGCTGGAAAATTACAAGGATTGACAACGTCAGTGATAAACAGATTGCAAAAATTATCGGGCTTGATCAGGAAAACAGATTTTTTGAAGATGAAAAGCCTGATATGCTTTTGATTGTTTCCAAAGAAGAGAGTTCCCCAAATCTGGATGTAACACCGCTGATAGACGCACTTCCAAACAAATATGAAGGCATAGCCAACAAACTCAGTCCTTCAATTTATGAGTGGAAACTTATAGACGAAGTTGAAAAAGCGACTTCAGTAATGCAGATTTCACAGGCACAGAGAGACAGATGCAAGGTTGCAAGAGAGCCGAGTCGTGAGTCAAAAGAGGTGGTGCTCAGCAGGAGAAGTGTCCATGTAATGGATAAAGAAAAATCCAAAATTTCCAAAAAACAGTTTCATGCACTACTACGCTCTGTGGATTGTTCCCTTGATGGTAAAGAAAATGCCGCCCACCTGGCAATATTTGTCCACAGAGTTGAGGAGTATGACCAGGGACTCTACTTACATGTAAGGAATCAAAAAGATTTAGAAGACTTCAAAAAAGAGTTTCATGATGCATTTCTTTGGAGAAAAACAGACTTTGAAAATCTCTATCTTCTAGAAATTGCTGATTTTACGAAAGCCTCCAAAATCATAAGCTGTAATCAGGATATAGCCAGTGACGGCGCCTTTTCTCTGGGTATGATATGCAGATACTCCGAAGAACTGCTGGCTTACAATGCCCACAGATACAAAGAACTCTACTGGGAATGCGGCATGACAGGACAGCAGCTCTATCTTGAAGCCACAGCACTCGGGCTTTCAGGTACAGGCATCGGCTGTTTTTTAGATGATCTGATGAATGTCAATGTTCTCGGACTCAAAAACAATCTGTACCAGAGTCTCTACCATTTTACGGTAGGTGTCGGTTATGTTGACTCCAGAATTGAGACAAAACCGGCGTATTAAAATATTACTCTATTTTGTTTTAATGTGTTTTAAGTGGATCTTCCCTATAATTGCTTTTTTTTATGGAAAAAAAAGGAGGAGAGCGGGAAAATGAGATTTTTATTTCTGATAGGTTTGTGTACAGCACTTTTTTCCCAGGAACTCCACTCTTTGCTTGATGCCTACAAAAAAGAGTCTGATCTCTCAAAAGTAACAAAAAGGGACACCTCGGGATTTCTTGAGATATATACAAGAGAAGATCTTGAAAGAATGCAGGCACATAACCTTCTGGATGTTTTAAAAACTGTACCGGGCCTTTATCTCAAGAGAGGGGCAAACAACCTGACACTTTTCACAACAGCCTCTGCCCAGAGTACCCCTGTCACTTTTTCAAGAATTTATATCAATGACCATGATATGACATCCAGCTCTTTTGGAAGCGGCTTTTTAATCTGGGGCGAGATGCCTATAGAGTATATTGACCACATAGAAATTTACAAAGCAACCTCTTCCATGGAATTCGGAAACGAAAATGCTTCAATCATTGTCAAACTCTACACAAAAGATGCGGCACGCGACAATGGTTCAAAAGTAAGGATGATAGGCGATTCGCGAGGAGGCTATGATGCCAACATCTATACAACCGACATCACAAAAAACGGTATAAGCTATTTTGCTTATGCCAACAGTGACGATATACGCAGAAAGACGTATCATAACACCTACAACAACAAAACATATGATTTTAAAAGTGATAAAAAAGGCTACAATCTTTACGGTTCTCTCGGCTACAAAGACTATAAACTGGAATTTGGAAAATATTCTAAAAAAAATGACAGTTTTATAGGGATAGGAACATACAAAACACCTGAGGGAGGAGGACTTGATGCCCAACAGTTTTACATACATCTGAGTAAAAAATTTCCCGAGAGACTAAAACTGCAAATCTCCTACGACAACCTTGAATACAGCAGACAATACAATGATGAGAACGGCATACGCATTGCCAATGCCCCTCTTATCAACAGCTACAATATAAAATTTAACGATGACATCTTTTCTGTCATTTTGGAAAAAAAGTTTCAAAACGATGCAAACACTCTTTTTATAGGTTCTTTTTACAAATATAAGGCTTTTACGGCTCAGGGAGACTATTATGACACCACTTTGACATACAGACACAGAAACCAACTCTCAAACAGCCTGAATCTGGTTTCTATTTACGCAGAAGACACCTATGCGATCAACGATACCACGCATATTTTGGCTTCGGTGAAAGGAGATTTTTTTCGTTATCAAAAAGATGTAAAATCGCAGAATGAATACCTTGCCAAAATCGGTTTTGTCAAAGCCGCAGGAAGGACCCGATTTAAATTTTCATACAGTAAAACATATATTCCTCTTGCTTTTTATCAACTCTACAATCCCGAAAATATTCCATACAGGGCAAATCCCCAACTTAATGCACCAAAAATGGATCTCTTTACAACAGGAGTCTATTATCAGGATCAGACCAAAAAGCATAAATTCTCTCTGGAATTTGTTCATGCCACGCTCAAGGATACACTTGTTTATGATCCGAGCACGGCGAATGGCTGGGTAAACAGCAAGGAGGACATATACAAAGAGCTTCTGGAAATTGGTTACAGATACAAGTTTGATCTTGACAATAAAATTGTATGCAATATTGACTTTGGGCGAAACAGTAAAGATATAAACTTTTCACCTGCTTTTGAAACAACAATACGTGCATACAACAGATACAGAAAATTTGATTTTTACAATGAACTGATTTATCGAACTTCTTATACACTTTATGATATATATACAAAAGCCAGTCTTGACTTTACCTCTGCTGTAAAATACAACTACTCAAACGATTTTTCCATAGGCATCCGGGGTGAAAACATATTAAACCGCGGCTTTACTCTGCCATACAAAGGCATTTCCTATACAATTCCGGTGACTGACCAGAAGTTTTTTCTGAATGTGGAGTACACTTTTTAATATGAAAAAATACTTTTTACTTTTCCTGTTTTTATCAGAACTTTTATCAGCTTCGCAGACTGAATATGAATTGAAGATATATCAGGCAATTTTTCAGGCGCTTTTTCCGAACAAAAATGTTATACATGTATGGAGTGACTCACAGGCAACAAACAGAGTTTTTACAAAGACAAGAGATATACAATTGGTCACAGCACCTGCGCAGGCAGATATATTACTCTTAGGCACGGGTGAAAATGCCAGCAACCTGAACGGTTTGAAATTTGCCACAAACTACAAAACATTCAAAAAATACAAAAAGGATCTTATCGGTGGTTTTTATTGGCAAAAAGGGCGTCCGAACATTATTTTTATTAAACGAAATTTGAAAAAATACCATATAGTGCTTCCAAAATCAATGTCCGAATATATTGAGGACTATTGATGAAAAATCTGGCAAAAATATATTTTTTTATTTTTATTTTAATCGCTGTCGGCATCGGATACCTCTACTTTTCACTGCAGCATACGACACAGAAACTATCTGCAAATGTCAACAGACTCTTTATCCAGCAGGCAGACGAATTTGCAAAAAACATATCCCGTGAGATAATACAGCAGTTGCCGCAGGATGAAAATTTTTTTGATGCACTTTTTGAGGGAGAGTATCTCAGAGAAGAACTGGAACGGGAAATAAGTCTGATTGCAACAGGCACATACAAATATGTTTTTGTGCTCTACAGAGATGAAACAGGAACCTACAGATATCTTCTTGATGGCAGTAAAAAGGAGAAGGGTGAATTTGGAGAAAAACTGCATGTAAACAAAAAGATATGGGATCAGGTCTGGAAAAATGCCTGCAGTCATGTTTTTTACCACAAACAACTCGAGACTCTTTGGGTTACCTATCTTTATCCTGTTGTAATACACGGAAAAACGCAGGCAATAATTGCCATAGATTTTTCAAACAATATAGAAAAACAGATACATGCAGCACTCTTACCGCTCAAGACCATTCTCTTTTCAATTTTTGCCGCAATTTTTTTCATGTTTATTGTCATACTGCTGCAACTCTATTTTACATACAAAACAAAAAGAGAAAATCTTACAGATCCGCTTACCGGAGCATACAACAGGAACTATTTACGGGAATTTTTAAACAATGTACAGATAGAAAACTACAAAATACTGATGGTGGACATAGATCATTTTAAGCAGGTCAATGATACCTACGGACACCAGACAGGAGACAAAATACTGCAGGAAGTTGCAAAAATTATAAAAAATACAATCCGTGATGAAGACAGGCTCATCCGTTTTGGCGGTGAAGAATTTATCATATTTATCAAAAAAAGCAGCGGTCTAGCTTCTGAATGCAAAGTTGCACAACGAATCAGAGAAAATATCGCTGCGACAAATTTTCATTATAACAACCAGGATCTTCGCATCACTGCTTCCATAGGCGTTACATGCAGACCGCAAACATTTAAAACGGTAAGTGATGCCATTAAACACGCAGACGAAATGCTCTATGTTGCCAAAAGAGACGGGCGCAACCAGGTTGTACTGGATGTCACAGACACACAAAAAGAAACAGGAAAACAGAAACTCATTCCGGTGTATGAGGTACAAGAAGCGATAGAAGAGGGAAGAGTTGTTTGTTACTATCAACCCATATTCCATATAAAAAGCAGAAAAATTCATAAATACGAAGCACTTGTGAGAATTCAAAACAGAGACGGCAGCATTACTCCCCCGATGGAGTTTTTACCGGTTGTCATGCATACAAATATATACAATTTACTGACAAAGACCATCTTGGGTATTGTTTTTGAAAAAATCAAAGAAAACAGAGTCTCCATAAGCATCAATCTAAACTTTTCGGATATTATTGATAAAAATATATTCTCTCTGATTCTCAATGAATTGGAACAGAACAAAGAATATGCCCACTGGCTGATTATAGAGTTGCTGGAGTATGAACCACTCGACAATTCAAGTGAAATATTTGTAAAAAATCTGCGAATGATGAAAGCCTGCGGTGTAAAAATAGCTATAGATGATTTTGGAAGCGGATTTGCAAACTATACACTGTTTCAGTCACTGCCGATAGACATAGTCAAAATAGATGCCTCTATCATTAAAAATATAGACAAATCAAACATCTCCAAATCAATCACAAAGTCTATTCTCACGCTGACAAATGCACTCAGCATAGAAACTGTGGCTGAATTTGTTCACTCGCAAAGTGTTTTAAAAACCCTTGAAGATATGGATGTTGATTATGCGCAGGGGTATTATCTTGGCAAACCTGAAGCGACTATCAGTTCCTTCGAATAATTGAAGAAAGATGTGATACTTGTGATATAATTATCACATGAAGAATATATTAGATTTTTTTATCCTGGAAAAAGAGAGTGATTTTTGTAACAGACGTTCTATTGTCATAAAATTTGCCTTGATTGCCACTATTGTTCTCTTTTCGCTTTTTGCCTGTATCAACCTTCTGATTCAGCAGTACTGGGCAGCGATTATAGACTCCATCTCTGCCGTAGTCAGTATACTTTCTTATATTTATATGCAAAAAACGGGCAATATTCTTCTGTCCATCCGTATAGTGACTTTCAATATTGTTGTCTTTTTTCTTGTTTTTGCATATATTTCACAGGCGACTCATTTCTCTTTAATCTGGACTATTTTTGTTCCCATTTTTGCCATTATCAGTAACGGTAAAAAAGTCGGGTTGTATTTTTCACTCCTGTTTTACACCCTTCTTTTTGCTCTTTCCTACCATTATATCAATGTATGGAATGCAGGTGAGTGGCACTTTGTAGACTGGGTACGGCTGGTACTTGCTTCTACAATTCTTACGCTCTGCATGTATATTTATGAAGCCCTTTTGGATGCGGCTCAACAGGATTTACAGCTTGCAAGAGCCAAAGAACGCCAAAGAAGCGAAGAGTTGCATCAGCAGTCTGTTACAGATCAGCTCACCGGTTTGTACAACAGAAGATATTATGACAATATGATCGACAAACTCTCTTTTTTGGCAAAACGCCAGGAGCTTTGTATCACTTTTTTTATTTTGGATATTGACTATTTTAAATACTATAATGATTATTACGGGCATATAAAAGGGGATGAAACGCTCATACAGGTAGCAAATGTACTCCAGGAACACATACAAAGAGGTGATGATTTTGTTTTCAGACTCGGAGGAGAAGAGTTTGCGGGTATCATTCTTTCAAACGAAAAAGAAAAAACACATCAGTGGATATCCCAACTTACCACAATCATAGAAAACCTGAAAATAGAGCACAAAGCCTCGAAAATATCAGATTTTCTGACTGTAAGTATAGGCATTGCTACCCTTGAGCATCTTGATGGTGAAAAAAATATTGATTTGCTGTATAAATATGCGGACAAGGCTCTGTATGCCGCCAAATATGGCGGGAGAAATCAGAGCCGGATTGCTCAGGAGAGCTAAAAATCAGTTCAGTTTTTCCAAAATTGCTTCTACAGTATATCCAAACTTCTCAAACAGTTCTTTTGCAGGTGCCGATGCTCCGAAAGTATCCATGCCTATGACAACATCGGCTAAACGGTACCACTCCAGTCCGCGCGCTGCTTCGATAGCTACTTTTTTTGTATCCTGAAGAATGATTTCATTGATATAGTTCTGATCCTGTTCTATAAACAAGTCATAACACGGAACAGAAACAACATTGGCAAAAAGACCTTTTTCCTGAATTCCACGAATTCAAAAAAATTAAAAGAAGACCACCTATACATCCCTAAAACAGGGAGGCTGTGTTGTAAAAGTGGGTGGCACAAACTTTAAGAGATATTTTTTTATAATACCTTTATGTATATCAGAAAAAAGAAAAATACAAGTGGTTCAATAAGTATCCAGATTATAAAAAAGATAAAGGGTAAATCTAAAGTAATTGAGAGTATAGGATGCTCAAAAGATCCAGATAAAATAGAAAGACTTTTAAAAAAAGCTCATAAACGAATAAAAGAGTTAGAGCCTACACTATTTGATAGTGTAAAGCAAGAGGAACAAAAACTAAAATTTTTGCCAATATCAAATGAACAAGTAATACCCATAGGTGATGAGTTATTTTTTGGTGCGATATTTGACAGGATTTTCAATAAAAAAACTATTTTTCAATCAGTTTATAAAGCAAATGATAAACATGAGCTTTTTAAAGCACTTGTTATCTCAAGAATACTCTACCCAGGCAGTAAACTTTATCTGAGTGATTATCTTTTTTATTTTAAAAAGAAAGAGATTAGTGATGAAGCGATATACCGATTGGTAGATAGTCTCTATAAAGATGAAGTAAAACAAAGAATTGAAGAAGCTGTATATAAAGATACACTTGCAAAAGTAGGTGGTAAAATAGCAGTATGCTTTTATGATGTAACAACTCTGTTTTTTGAAAGTGAAAGTGAAGATGATTTAAGACGCATAGGCTTTTCCAAAGAGGGCAAATTGGCTCGTCCTCAAATACAACTTGGACTATTTACAACCTTACAAGGCTATCCACTCTCCTATGAGGTGTATCACGGTAAAAAATATGAAGGGCACACACTTCTTGAAGCACTACTAAACTTTCAAAAGAAATTTAAACTTAAAAACAAACCTATTGTAGTAGCAGACAGAGGAATGCTCAATGATGCAAATATTGCTTTTTTAGAAAATAATGGATACAAATATATACTCGGTGCAAAAATTAAAATGTTACCAAGTGGTATCAAAGATAAAATTATAAATCTGACGTTTATTGATGATAACGTAACCCATGAAATAAATATCCACAAAACCATAACATATAAACAAGATAAACAAAAACATTCTCTTGATATATCCCAAAGGCTCATCCTGACATATTCATCACAAAGAGCGAAAAAAGACAAATACCTAAGAGAAAAAGCTTTAGATAAACTCAAAGCAAAAATAGAGTATTCAACAAACCTGACCAAAAACGATTTAAAACTCTCCCATTATGCAAAATATTTGGATATTGTAGATGACTGTAAGGTGGAGTTTAGACTCAATCATAATAAAGTTTTACAAGATAGTAAGCTTGATGGACTAAAAGGGTATTTAACAAACGATACTACACTTTCCCATAAAGATATAATAGAACATTACCAAAATCTCTGGCATATTGAAAAAGCTTTTAGAATCTCAAAAACAGATTTGCAAATACGACCAATACATCATAGGTTAGAACACCGTATAAAGGCTCATATCCTCATTAGCTTTGTAGCTTATGCCATATATAAAGAGTTTGAAATAAAAACAAGAGAGATTAAAAAAGAGTATCAAATATCATATAAAATTTTACGAGATTTAATTAAACATGTATTTGCTATAAAGTTCGATGATGGTGAGATATTTCCCATTAAGCTATCAGAAGTCCAGCAAAAGTTTTATGATGCTTTACATAGCTAAATTTTAAAATATTTTAAGGTTACTCAAAAGTGGGTGGCAAATCGTGGAAAACAGGAGCTTGCAAGAGCCAAAGAACGCCAAAGAAGCGAAGAGTTGCATCAGCAGTCTGTTACAGATCAGCTCACCGGTTTGTACAACAGAAGATATTATGACAATATGATCGACAAACTCTCTTTTTTGGCAAAACGCCAGGAGCTTTGTATCACTTTTTTTATTTTGGATATTGACTATTTTAAATACTATAATGATTATTACGGGCATATAAAAGGGGATGAAACGCTCATACAGGTAGCAAATGTACTCCAGGAACACATACAAAGAGGTGATGATTTTGTTTTCAGACTCGGAGGAGAAGAGTTTGCGGGTATCATTCTTTCAAACGAAAAAGAAAAAACACATCAGTGGATATCCCAACTTACCACAATCATAGAAAACCTGAAAATAGAGCACAAAGCCTCGAAAATATCAGATTTTCTGACTGTAAGTATAGGCATTGCTACCCTTGAGCATCTTGATGGTGAAAAAAATATTGATTTGCTGTATAAATATGCGGACAAGGCTCTGTATGCCGCCAAATATGGCGGGAGAAATCAGAGCCGGATTGCTCAGGAGAGCTAAAAATCAGTTCAGTTTTTCCAAAATTGCTTCTACAGTATATCCAAACTTCTCAAACAGTTCTTTTGCAGGTGCCGATGCTCCGAAAGTATCCATGCCTATGACAACATCGGCTAAACGGTACCACTCCAGTCCGCGCGCTGCTTCGATAGCTACTTTTTTTGTATCCTGAAGAATGATTTCATTGATATAGTTCTGATCCTGTTCTATAAACAAGTCATAACACGGAACAGAAACAACATTGGCAAAAAGACCTTTTTCATTCAGTGCCTCTTTTGTTTTGAGTGCGAGTTCCACTTCACTTCCTGAAGCAATAAGCGTAATTGTTGCATTCTCATCACTTGCCAAAAGATATCCGCCACGACTGATTTCCCCTTTTACAGGAGCGGGAACAACTGCAAGCCCCTGACGGGAACATACAAAGGCTGAAGGTGATTTTTTCATAGTGAGTGCTGTTTTCCATGCTGCTACATTTTCAGCACCGTCTGCCGGACGCCATACATAAAAGTTCGGCAGGGCACGAAACTGTGAAAGGTGTTCAATCGGCTCATGCGTAGGCCCGTCTTCTCCGACACCGATACTGTCATGCGTCCATACAAAAAACTGCTGAATACCTGTCAGTGCCGCAATCCTTGCAGCAGGCTTGAGGTAGTCCGAAAATACAAAAAATGTTGAAGTAAACGGCATCAAAGGACCATACAGCGCCATTGCATTGGCAATGGCCGCCATAGCATGCTCGCGAATACCAAAATAGATGTTTTTGCCTTTTGGAAATACACCCATATCATTCAGGTATGTCTTGTTTGAAGGACTTAAATCCGCTGAACCACCGATAAAGCCAGGAATCGCTTTGGCTATGGCATTGAGAATTTTTCCGTTTGTATTTCTTGTTGCATCCGCTTTTTCAAAAGTCGGCCACTGAATCCTTGAATAATCTGCATTAAGCAGTGCTTCAAGTGCTTCGTTTTGCTCCATCAGCGGTGCAGTTTTAAGCGAATGAATCCACTCTCTCTCTGCCAGGTCTCCCGCTTCAATGGCACATCGAAAACGCACCATTACATCCTCAGGCACAAAGAATTTTTTCTCCGGATCAAACCCTGCCCCTCTTTTGGCATCGGCAATCACATCCTCACCAAGCGGTGCACCATGGGCATGATGAGAACCTTCAAGCGGACCCGCTCCCTTGGCTATAATAGTATTTGCAATGATAAGTACCGGTCTGTCTGCTTTTTTTGCCTGAGTAATTGTTGCATCTATCTCGTCATAATCATGCCCGTTACACTCAAGCACTTCCCAGCACTGTGATTCAAAACGTGCACGGATGTCTTCTGAAATACTCAAATCCGTATTGCCTTCAATGGTAATGCGGTTAGAATCATAAATGAGAATAAGATTGTCCAGTTTGTTGTGTCCTGCGAGAGAACATGCTTCATAAGAGATGCCCTCTTCCAGGTCACCGTCTCCACATAAACAGTAGACAGTGTGATCAATCAGCTTTGCAGTATCCGAATTGACCTGTGCACCGACATACTTTGAAGCCATAGAGAAACCTACCGCATTGGCGATTCCCTGTCCCAAAGGACCTGTAGTAATCTCAACCCCTTGTGTATGTCCATATTCAGGATGTCCCGGTGTTTTAGAATCAAGCTGACGGAACTGTTTCAAATCTTCAAGCTCCAGACCGTATCCCCAAAGATAATAGAGGGAATAGATAAGTCCTGTTGCATGCCCGCCTGAAAAAACAAGTCTGTCACGATTGAGCCATGACGGGTTTTTAGGGTTATGCTTCAAATGCTCACTCAAAACTACTGCAATGTCTGCAAGCCCCATAGGTGCACCCGGATGGCCAGAGTTTGCCTTCTGTACCATATCTGCTGCTAAAAACCTTATTGTATTTGCCATTTTTTGACGCATTGTATTCTCGTTCATTCTTATTCCTTATGTCTGTTGATATACTTCGTTAACAGAGGTGACAACTCGCCTGACAAGCTCTCATCAAAATTACACATTTCACTGTTGAGCTCATCTGCTAAAAGATTTGCCTCCTGCATTGCCGTTTTCAGTCCAAGTATCGTTACAAAACTGTTCTTCTCTTCATCATTGTTTGTCAGTTTCCCTGCTTCGTCTGAACTCTGTGTGACATCCAGAATATCATCCTGAATTTGAAACAGCAATCCGAGTTTAATCCCAAAATCATACAGCTGTTCTGCCATATCTTCACGCCCTACAATAAGAGCGCCCATTTTCAAAGAGGCGGCAATGAGTTTTGCTGTTTTGTTGGTATGCAAAATCTTAATCTCTTCTATCTTCAAAGGCTTGTTTTCAAAATAACAGTCTATAGCCTGTCCCAGCACCATGCCGCCCAGTCCGCCGTTGCTTGCAAGCTCACGAATCAGTTTTACCCGTATTTCATCAGAAAAAGGAGCATTGGACAAAAATTCGAAGGCATAGGTATTGAGAGCATCCCCTGCCAAAATTGCCGTTACTTCATCAAAGCTTACATGTAAGGTCGGATGACCGCGCCGCAGAGGAGAATCATCCATAGCCGGCAAATCATCATGAATAAGCGAATAGGTATGCAAAAATTCTATAGCCAGAGCCGCATGGTTTGCAGATTCAAGCATGAGAGGGTTGTACGCTTTGACCACGCCGAGCAGCAATGCAGGACGAAATCTTTTGCCGCCTGCTTTAAGCATATCTTGCAAGGCACGCTCATATGTAGGATGAATACTTTGTGCTGTCGGTAAGTTGTCCAATAAAAATTGTTCGAAGTTTTGCATGTGAAATTGTATTGTTTTTCTACTTAATCTTTACAAAAAACTGAAAGTTATTGCGTTCAAATAACAAAGAAGAGTAGTCTTTAAAATTTTCTATATATTTTCGCAGTTCATTCTGGTTTGACACAGGAACTCCGTTGACCTGTATGAGTCTGTCTCCGATTTTCAGTCCGTAATTTTGAAAATCTTTCTCTGTCTTGCTTACATGTAAGGCTTCATCAAAATAAATCCCTTTTTGTTCCAAAAATGTATCACTGACAAATCCGCCGCCGTATCTTTTTCGGCTCTGCAACGCAAAGGTCAAAAACGCTGCACCCCGTTTTATTTTCACAGTATGTTTTGAGCCCACAGGCGCAAAAAGAATTTTTCGCATCAATGATGCGGCATTCTCGACTCTTTTTGTATCGTATTCTATTATGCAGTCACCCACTTTAAAAGGGTTGTCTGGCATAAAGGGATCACTCGCATCTACAAAAACCTGTTTGTTTTTCTCATGGACGCGTATGCCAATGTCGGCATATCGGGCTTTTTTTGTTGTCAAAAAATAGTGCAGATACTCTTTTTCTATGACACCCTTGTCGCTTAGTATCGCTTCCAAAGAACAGCAACTGCTGCTGATAATTGCCGGGGCAGGAAATTTTTGGCTGTATTTTCCAAAAAAATTCAGTCCGATCTGATGTTGCAGCATCTTGCCCTCTTTTGCCGTTTTATTATTGAGTACGGCAGTTCCAAGCTGTAAACGCATATTGAGATCATAAGGATATACAAAATGTTCCTTGTCTGCAACAAGATAAAGAGAAAGAAAAGGATCATATTTTAAAATTTTTGATTTTGGCTTCTTGTGTGAAAAAACAATACGCTGATTATTTTGGACAGGGATAGAAAGAAAACTTTGCCGCATGATTTTTGCATCTTTTGCTTTTTGTATGCAAAAATCATAACCGCCTTTACAGGCATAAACATTTAAAAAAAAGAGATGAAGTATGATAAACAGGCGAAGCACCTATTTGAGTCCGCCAAACATGCTCAGAGCACTGTTTTGTTGATTTTGTTGTACCATTTTGTTTGCATCGTTGATGGCACCTATGAGTAAAATCTGCAGAGAATCTTTGTCGCTCAGGAGCTCATCGTCAATATTGAGGTCAATGACTTCGCCGTTGCCGTTGAGTGTAAGTTCAATCAATCCGCCGCCGCTTTTGACACTAAAAGTTTTCGATGCCAACTCTTCTTGAAGTTTTGCAGCATTCTCCTGCATTCCCTCAAGAAGTTTACCCATATCACCCAAATTACCAAACACTATGACATCTCACATTCATTCTTAGATCTCATCGTGAACAGCGTCTATGTTGTTGTCATCATCCAAAATAACAACTTTGGGTTTGTAGCTTTCAAGTTCTTTTTCATCGTAAGTGCCATAAGCTACAATGATAACTTTATCACCTTTGTGTACTTTTCTCGCTGCAGCACCATTCAGACAGATGTCGCGTTTTCCTCTTTCACCCAGAATGATGTAAGTCGAAAATCGTTCACCGTTATTGATGTTGAGTATTTCTACTTTTTGTCCGACTCTCATCTTGGCAGCTTCTAAAAGTTCTTCGTCTATGGTGATCGAACCAACATAGTTCAAGTTAGCATCTGTTACGGTAGCACGGTGTATCTTACTGTACAACATTTCCATCAACATGACTGTTTCCTACATTCCCATCTGTTTTTTTGCATCAGCAGGAGATATAGGATCATCCCACATTTCAGAATCAATTACATACTCTTGCACAACTTTTCCGCCAATTATATGTTCTTCTATAATGCGGTCAATTTTTTCTTTGTTTAAGCCTACATACATAGTATGCCCCGGCTCTACTAACATTACAGGACCTGCCGAACAACGGTTAAGACATGAAGTACGCACAATCGGTGCAGTCATCATAATCCCTTCTTTCATCAGCTTTTGCGCTGTGTACTGGAACAGGTCCTGTGTCTCTGGTGTAACACATGATGGTTTTGGCATACCCGGAGGAGCAGACTGCTCACACTTGAAGATATAAAATGCCGGTTGTGGAATTCCCATTGAAATAATCCTTAATTTTTTCGCAATTATATCGAAAATATGCATCTGTTTTCTAATAAAGTGAAATAAGTTTAGATTTTTAAGCTGTTTTCTACTATTTTTGCTCTAAATTTAAAAGTTCTTTGACGACTTCTCTGTCATCAAAAGGAAATTTTTCATCATAAATAATTTGGTCTGTTTCATCGCCTTTTCCAAGAATAACAACAACATCATCTTCTTCTTGCATATCGAGTGCCATCTGTATTGCTTTTTTTCTGTTAAGCTCAACCATAATATTTGATTTTTCCTGTATACCCTCTAAAATATCCTCTACAATTGTCTGCGGATCTTCATGACGCGGGTTGTCACTCGTAACAATGACCTTTTTGGCAAGACTTGCAGCTACCCTGCCCATAAGCGGTCGTTTTTTTCTGTCTCTGTCTCCGCCTGCTCCAAAAACAACAATCAGCTCTTTCTCTTTTAAAGCATTAAGCACCTGTGCCATACCATCAGGAGTGTGTGCAAAATCCACTATGACATTCGGAGCAGCACAGACCTGTTCCATTCTTCCGCTTACCCCTGCAAAATTATCCACCACATCTGCAATCTCTTCAAGGCTTTTGTCTGTTATGAGATGCGTTGCCGATATGGCAGCCATGAGATTATACAGATTGAAAAAACCGTGCAGTGAAGCGGTAAAAGGGACAATTTCTTGAAAATGCTGGATAATACCACTTGAACCGTCATTGAGAGAATATGCCATAAGTCTGTATGTTGCAGGGTTTTCAATGCCATATGTATAGGCATTTTTAAAATTAAATGAGGCTTTGGGTTCATCTTTGTTTATAAGTTTTTTGCTCTCATCCTGAAAAAAACTGTTTTTGACATATATATACTCTTCAAGTGTTTTATGGTAATCCAGATGATCCTGAGTGATATTTGTCAAAATTTTCAGCGCAAAACTGAGGCCTTCTATGCGTTTTTGTGCTATAGCATGGGAGCTTACTTCCATGACAAAATACTCGCATCCCGTACTCACTGCCTGATAAATATGCTTATAGGTATTAAGCACAGATGGGGTGGTAAGCGTTTTTCCCTCACATCTCTCATCATTCATAAACAAGCCTCGGGTTCCCTGCATTGCAGTTTTATATCCCAGATCAAGCAAAAATGAATATATTGCACTTGCTGTTGTCGTTTTCCCGTTTGTACCGGTTATACCGATTATTTTAATCTGGTCAATACCAAAGAACTCTGCAATATCTTCGATTTTGACAATAGAGTGGGCATTATTCTTCTTTGCGTCTTCTACATAGTCACTGTTTTGGTGCGTCAGGACAAAAGCCGTCTCGGCATCACACTCTTTTGAATTTTCAGTGATATATTTATAGGCTTGATTTGGCAGTTCAATTTTCAATATTTTTGCCCTGTGCCAGTTTTTTTAACAGTTTTCGCAAGAGTTTGTCACCAGGGTATACACTCAGAGCATTTTCAAGGTAGGTTAATGCCATTTGTGCAAAATCATGTTCTATCAGTTTGTCTAAAAAATCTAAAAAATCTTCTTTGTTTGTTATAATTACCCGGGTAGAGAACATGATATTTTCAAAAGTTTCTACAAAATCTCCGCCTTCATCCAGAATTTTTTGAAAATCACTGTAGAGAATCCCCTCTTCAAACTCCAATCTGTTACGCAAAGGTTCGGCAAACACTTCACTGAGTTTTTCCAAGGTACCGTCCATGCTTTCAAGTATTTCACTCATAATGGCATCAGCTTCTTCTTTGTCTTCTACTCTTAATATTTCATAATAATCAAACAGGGCTTCGGCACCTTCTTCTCCGTTCATAGCCATTTCCGAAAGTATAACCCCGTTAAAAGCCTCTTTTGAATCCGGATCATTTTGCAAAACCTGTGCAAATTTGTCTAAGGCATTCTTATATTCCGCCCGTGAAAAATTCTCTTTTGCCTGTGATAATATTTTATATTTACTTATTGTTCCCATATGCTTCTTTTATAAATTATCTATATCGTTTTCCATGCCCATTGGGACATTGACAACAGTTATTTCAGGATGAATATCCATTCGCAACTGTCTCTCGACACCGTACTTTAATGTACTTCCACTGCTCGCACACCCTATGCATGCACCTTTTAACTGCACATAGACACTTCCGTTTTTTACGGTAATAAAATCTATGTCTCCGCCGTCAAGCGCCAAAGAGGGGCGCACCTTGTCTATAACACGCCGAACCGGTTCCAACAATTCTTCATCTGTAAATGGAATCATACTTATCCTTTTTATATTATAACTCTTCTATTATCATAAAATATGACAAAATCGCTTAACAAGTCATAAAATTATTATTTAACTCATCTTTTAAAGCCATAACCTCTTGTACGTAAGAAGGCTTTCGCATTCCGACAAGTATATAATCAATTACATCCTGTTTATATAAAAATTCCAAAGCACACACCTGGGCTTTTTTATGACACTCCTGAAATTCTTCTTTGAGTTCACTTCTCACACGTTTTGAACACTCATATGCGACCATTGTTCTGTACTCTTGTAAAAAAAGATCTACAAATCTGAGTAATTCATCCAAAGAGTCCGGTTCCAACTTCTTTAATGCTTCTCTTATGTGAGGAATAATCTGTGAATGTAAAAAAGTATCATACTCACCAACCCATCCGAACTTGTGCTTGTTTTCATCCATTTGTTCAATCAAATTATACAATGGTTTGAGTAAATCATTGTCACAGGCCTGAAGCAACTCATTTAGATAGGTATAGTACTCTCTGCTTTCATCATAATCAGCAAGTCTGTGCATCAGTTTGTTTTTTTGT
This sequence comes from Sulfurimonas sediminis, assembly GCF_014905115.1. Classification (NCBI taxonomy): domain Bacteria; kingdom Pseudomonadati; phylum Campylobacterota; class Epsilonproteobacteria; order Campylobacterales; family Sulfurimonadaceae; genus Sulfurimonas; species Sulfurimonas sediminis. The sequence continues at coordinate 298,954 of NZ_CP041235.1, read as the reverse complement.
ACATTTAACGGACGGTTGGCAAGAACTCTCAACCCATTTTTTTTCGCCCATGCCGCACATTTGAGACCTTCTCTTTCAACTTTGTTTATTGGCAGTTGCACTGTGGTAAAACTGTGTTGTTTGTTTCCTGCTTCATCTGCGGCATTTTGGGCAAGTGTCAGTAAACTTTCATAGGGCAGAAACTCCAAATCCTCCTCTGGCTTTGCAAAGCTGTTGGAACTGATACCGTAGGAGTTGATGCGCCCCTCTTTGACCTCTTCTTCCAGGCCGACAAATGCTTCATAGATTCTTTGATACATTTCATCCAAAACTTCATCTCTGTTTTTGCCTTTATTGAGAGCATCAAGCAAAAAATACTCAGGATTGTGAATTAGATAACAATCAATTCTCCTCATTTGCAGTCTCTCGAGTGAAGCACCAAGCTGTTTTTTTAGAAACGATTTTGCAATTGAATGGTAACAGTGTTCGCTGAACTCTACAACATCCTCAAAAGGCATTTCCTTGTGTGCAAGCAAATTTGAACCCTGGATATATCCGTATTTGCTTACGATTTTAATTTTATCTCTGATTGCATCAGGAACACTGCGCAGCACTTTGCCTATTGCTCTTTCAGCACCGCCGTCTGTATAGTTTGTAGATGTGTCAATCAGCTCTACCCCGGCGTAAACAGCCTCTTTCAATGCTTCGATATGCAAAGGATTTTCATCTGTGACTCTGTAAGTTCCGAATGCGAAAGTACTCATAATGCGTCCTGTATTGTAAAGTATTTTAGAATTCGTAAATTCTCTTATGGGGAAAGTTTAAAAAGAAGTTGCAATAACAGACACAGGGTCTGGTATTGCAAATATAGTAACTATACTAATTCGATAAATGCCATTGGTGTAGCATCACCACGACGAATACGAGTTCTCACTATTCTAGTATATCCACCTGTACGATCAACATACTTCGGTGCGAGTTCATTTACTAAAGTTTTCGTTGCTTCTTTGTTTTGAAGCGCAGCAAATACCGCTCTGTGTGCATTTGAGTCATTTTTACCAGCAGTTGTGATAAGTTTCTCAATATAAGAGCGAAGCTCTTTTGCTTTTACAGCAGTTGTTTCAATTTTACCATGTTCTATTAACGAAATACTAAGGTTCGCTAAAAGTGCTTTACGGTGTGCACTTGTACGACCTAGCTTACGATATCCATGACGGTGTCTCATATCTCATTCCTCTATTGTGCCTGTACGGCTTCTATTTTCTTTTTTAGTGCAGTAACTACATCATCAGCTAAATCAGCACCAACTTCAAAACCAAACTCTTGAACTTTTTCTACGATTTCATCGTAAGATTTTTTTCCAAGATTTTTTACATTTTTCAAATCGTTTGTACTCATCAGTACAATCTCGCCAATAAGTTTAATGTTTGAGCGATCAAGACAATTAAAGCTACGCGCACTTAATCCTAAACTGTCGATGTTTGTTGTCAGTTTTTTCAAATCAGGTGACTCTTCAACTCTTTCTATGGTAGCAGGAGCTTTAATGCTGATTTCTGAATTAAATACAGCCAACTGTGCATACATTACCTCCAAAGAGTTTCTAAATGCATCGATTGGTGAAATTTGTCCGTCAGTTCTGATATTCATAATAACTCTTTCAAAGTTAGGGTTATCTTCTACCAGTACATTGTCAATTTTATACGTAGCACTTCTTACCGGAGTAAAATATGCATCCAATGCGATATATTCATCATCATCAACTTCCACAGCAGTATCTTCACTCGCAACATAGCCGATACCCTGCGCAATTTTAAGCGTGAAATTCAATGTAGAATCTTCATTTAAAGTTGCAAGCGGAGCATCCGGTGTTACCACCTCTACTTCATCATTGCTAAGATCGCCGCCTTTAATGGTACACGGTCCCGCAAAGCTGTAATTAATCTCGGCTTCTGTCGCATCATTGTTCAGTTTAAAGCGTATCTCTTTCAAATTTAAAATAAAATCTGAAATATCTTCAAGCATACCGCGAACTGAGTCAAACTCATGTTTGGCACCTTCGATTTTAATTGCGATTGGCGCATAACCAACCGAACTGCTTAATAAAAAACGGCGAAGTGGATGAGCCAACGATATAGCGTACCCTACTTCAAAAGGGTATGCCATAATGTTTGCTTCATTGTCACTTATTTGTTCTACCTCAAACTCTTGTGGAGCAAGTGGAGTAGTTTTAATTTTTTTCATATCTTTTACGCCTTTTATATTAAATTATTATTTCGAGTAAAGTTCAACGATTAAACGTTCTTCAACTGGAATAACAACTTCTTCACGCTCTGGAAGACGAGTAAAGATACCATACACTTTTTCAGCATCAATGTCTACCCAAGGAGCAAGACCAGTTTGGTTTGTAAGCTCAATAGCACGAACAATCTGATTGTTCTTTTTACTTGCTTCTTTTACTTCAATCTTCTGTCCCGGTTTCACACGGTAAGAAGGAATATCAAGTTTTTTGCCATCTACCAAAATATGACCGTGTGTTACGAGTTGACGTGCAAATCTACGAGTAGATGCAAATCCCATTCTGTACACAACATTGTCTAATCTCTGCTCGATTAATGTAATAAGGTTTGTACCTGTATTTCCATCACGACGCTTAGCTTCAACGAATAAAGCACGGAATTGCTTTTCAGAAATACCATACATAAATTTCGCTTTTTGCTTTTCATTAAGCTGTAAACCATACTCAGAAACTTTTTTACGACGCTGACCATGTTGACCTGGACCGTAAGGACGCTTCTCTAAAGCAGATTTTCCTGCCAAACGACGCTCACCTTTTAGGTTAAGGCTTACTCCGAATCTTCTCTCGATTTTTTCTACTGGACCTCTATATCTTGCCATCAGTAATCTCCTTAAACTCTACGACGCTTAGGCGCGCGACAACCGTTGTGTGGTAATGGTGTAACATCTTTCATAAATGTAACACGGATTCCTTCGATAGCTCCAACAGCTTTTACTGCAGTTTCACGACCAGAACCAGGACCTTGAACTTTAATACCAAGCTCTTTTATACCATGTACCTGTGCTTTTGCAACTGCATCTTCAACAGCAGCCTGTGCAGCAAACGGAGTTGATTTTTTAGAACCTTTAAATCCTAAAGAACCAGCAGAACTCCAAGCAATCATATTACCCATTTCATCAGTAATAGTCACAAGAGTATTATTAAATGATGCCGCAATATGAATGATACCACGTGATATATTCTTTTTTATTACTTTTTTTCTAACAGCTTTTCTTTTTGCCATACTATAATTCCTTACGCTGCGCCGACAGTTTTACGTTTACCCTTACGAGTACGCGCATTTGTCTTAGTTTTTTGACCACGGCATGGAAGACCACGACGGTGACGAAGCCCTCTGTATGAACCTAAATCCATAAGTGCTTTAATATCCATAGCAACTTTTTTACGCAAATCACCCTCAACCATATGGTTTTCACGGATCTCTTTTGTTATAGCTGCTACATCTTCTTCGTTTAATTCGAAAACTCTTTTGTTGTAGTCAATTCCTGTCGCGTCCAATATTTGACGGGCAGTATGAAGACCAATTCCATAGACGTATGTTAATGCATACTCTATTCTTTTTTTCTTAGGTAAATCAACACCAGCAATACGAGCCATGATTATCCTTGTCTCTGTTTATGTTTAGGGTTCTTGCAGATTACTCTTACAATACCTCTTCTTTTGATAACTTTACAGTCATCACACATCTTCTTTACTGAAGCACGTACTTTCATTGAAAGTCTCCTGTGGTAACATCTTTACTGCCTTTAGGCAAGCGCATAACACTTGTAATAACGTTGCTTGCCAATACTTTTATCTACATGTAATCATATAGGTAGAAATACTCTTTGCTTTGTTAAAACAGTAAAGTGGATGGGAATTATATCCAAAACAATGTAAAAGTATTATTAAGAGCACAGGAGGTGACACAAAAGTGACAAATTTTATTAGTGATTTTTAACGCCGGTTTTTATAAACTGTCGATATCACTTAAGAAGGAAAACAACAGATGGTAGAATATATTTTAAAGCGAGACGGTTCCTACAAACAATTTTTCTCTTACAAGATAGAAGATGCCATCAAAAAAGCTTTTTTAAGTGAAAATGTAGATTTTGACGAAGCGGTATATATCAAAGTCATTCAAAGACTTGAGGCAAAACGGATTGTTGCTGTTGAAGATATACAGGACATTATAGAAAAAGAGCTGTACAAAGCAAAATATTTCGATGTTATGCGCTCTTTTATACTCTACAGACATCTTCATAAACTTCAAAGAGAAAAAGCCATTGAAGACGATACTACCTATATTCATTCGACACAGACTATAGAAGAGTATATCAGCGGAAGTGACTGGAGAATAAAAGCAAACTCAAATACAGGCTACTCCAGTGCCGGTCTTGTAAACAATACAGCAGGCAAAGTGATTGCCAACTACTGGCTTGACAAAATTTACTCAAAAGAAGAGGGGTATGCGCATAGAAACGGGGACTATCACATACACGATTTGGACTGTTTGACGGGTTATTGTGCCGGCTGGAGTCTGAGGGTTCTTCTGGATGAAGGATTTAACGGAGTAAGGGGAAGAGTAGAGAGTGATGCACCAAAGCATTTCAGAGAAGCGCTTGGGCAGATGGCGAACTTTTTAGGCATTTTGCAGAGTGAATGGGCCGGCGCACAGGCCTTTTCGTCTTTTGACACCTATCTGGCGCCTTATCTTTTCAAAGATCAACTTTCATACAAGGAGGTAAAAAAAAATATTCGCAGTTTCATATATAACCTAAACGTACCCGCTCGATGGGGACAATCACCTTTTACAAATATCACTATAGACTGGAATGTTCCTGATGATTTGAAGGATCAGATTCCAACATGTAAGCAGGAGCATCTTTTTAAAAATATTTCAGATACCGGGTTAAGATTCAAAGCACTGCAGAGGGGAGTTTCATCCCTCACAGAGATGACCTATAAACATTTTCAAAAAGAGATGCACATCATCAACAAAGCTTACTATGAGGTTATGACAGAGGGAGACAAAACCGGTCAGCCTTTTACATTTCCTATACCTACCGTCAATATTACAGAAGATTTTGACTGGTACGGTGAAAATACAGATTTGCTGTTTGAAAACACGGCAAAAATTGGCTCCTCCTACTTTCAAAATTTCATAGGGAGCCAATACAAACGTGACAAAAACGGAGAACTCATAGCCAATGAGGCAGCCTACAAACCGGGACATGTCAGAAGTATGTGCTGCAGACTACAGCTTGATTTAAGAGAATTGCTTAAACGAGGCGGTGGTCTTTTTGGCAGTGCGGAAATGACAGGCAGTATAGGGGTTGTCACTATAAATATGGCAAGGCTGGGCTTTTTGCACAAAGGCAATATGGAGTCACTCCTGCAGCGTCTTGATGAACTCATGGAGTATGCAAAGTCTACTTTGGAGAAAAAGCGTGTTTTTATTCAGGAGATGTATGACAGGGGACTTTTTCCCTACACTAAAAGATATCTGCCAGGGTTTAGAAACCACTTTTCTACCATCGGAGTCAACGGAATGAATGAAATGATTTTGAATTTTACCGGAGGTGCCTATGACATCAGTTCCACACAGGGCATTGACTTTGCCACTGAGATATTAGACCACATAAGAAAAAGAATGGTCGAGTTTCAGGAGGAAACAGGCAATCTTTACAACCTTGAAGCCACACCGGCGGAGGGAACAACCTACCGCTTTGCCAAAGAAGACAAAAAAAGATACGGTGACAAAATCATACAGGCCGGTATGGATGAAAACATCTACTATACCAACTCTTCACAGATTCCTGTAGGACTTACCGATGACCCTTTTGAGGCACTGACCCTGCAGGATGAACTGCAGACGAAATACACGGGCGGAACGGTGTTGCACCTTTACATGCAGGAGCGTCTGAGCTCAACCGAAGCCTGCCGCAGGCTGGTCAGAAATGTCATTACAAATTTCAGACTGCCCTATATTACGGTAACACCGCTGTTTTCCATTTGTCCAAAACACGGCTATCTCTCCGGAGAACACGAATACTGTCCAAAATGTGACGAAGCACTGATACAAGAATATGAAAATAAACAAAAGGAAGCATCATGAAAAAAAATGAAATTTTAGAATTAGTCAAAGAACAGAGACAAAAATGTATAGTATATACACGCGTTATGGGTTATCATCGACCTGTTGAAAGTTTTAACATAGGAAAAACCGGTGAACACAGACAACGCAAACAGTTTAAAGAGTAAAAAATGCATTTATGACATCACAAAGTTTACCCATCTGGACTACCCTGATCATCTAGCCTGCATCGTATGGTTTGGCGGGTGCAATATGCGCTGTGATTTTTGCTACAACAAAGAGATAGTCTTTGCAAAAGAAGGCAGCTACAGTATGGAAGATGTGCTGAAGTTTTTACAGACAAGAGTCTCTTTGCTTGATGCTGTCGTCCTCTCAGGCGGAGAAGCCTCTTCCTATGCCCTCACTGATTTTTGCAAAGCAATCAAAAAACTCGGATTTTTAATCAAACTTGACACCAACGGTACAAACCCTTTACATGTAAAGGAACTCCTCGATCTAAATCTGCTTGATTATGTCGCACTGGACTATAAAGCCCCGAAATATAAATTTACACCTGTGACACACTCCGGCAAATTTCATGAATTCAGCCAAACACTTGACCTGCTTATCCGCAGTGGTATTGATTTTGAAGTCAGAACCACACTCCATACCGATTTACTCACTGAAGATGACATCAACTGCATTCTGTCAGATTTAAAGACAAGGGGCTACACGAATGCCTATTATATTCAGGAGTTTGTCGAGGCAAAAAGCACTGTAGGCGGAGTGCAAAAACCTTCAAAACCTTTCAACAAATCTCTCTTAAAAAGCAATTTTCCTGTAATTTGGAGATAAATTCCTTTTTCTTGACGTAAATCAATTTTTTACTGCCGTTTATAAGTTATCATTCTGTGAAATTTAAATCAGACAAAAATTGTCTTATTTAAAAAAACTGAGTATTTGTATACTCTTAACAAGGAAATATCATGACAAAAGTTATACTTACATTTACATTGGCAATGGTTGCACTACAGGCACAGGACACAGTACACTACGACAAAAAAGAAGTAAAAAAACCGGCTATAGCAAGACCATACCATCCGGGTCAGAATTAATCCGAGGCTATTGACTAGACGCTATCTGATAGCCCAGTCCTTTTACATTTATAAGGAACTCTTTGGAGGTTTTTTCTCTAAAGCGCCTTATAAATGTTCTTAATCTTTCATCACTGACCTCTTCTTTCCAAATCATACTTTTGATTGCTGCATACTCCAAAACACCTCGGTTCTCCTCATAGTTTTTGACTAAGGCCTGTAAAAACAGAAGTTCCTTTTTTGAAAGTGCGATATATCTGTTGTTTTTGTAGAGACTGTTGGTAGTTTTATTAAATACAAATCCGTCCAAAAAATTTAAAAGCTTTTTACCGATGCTTGTTTCCAGCGAGAGAATATACTCTAAAACCTCATCCGGATCAAAAGGTTTGATAAAGTACTTGACTACCCCGGTATCTATCGCACCCAACAATTTTTCCACATCACTAAAAGCGCTCAGTATTATAATTTTGCTCTGTGGATTTATGCGTTTGATCTCCTGTGCCATTTCTAGTCCGCTTTTGTTTGGCATCATAATATCGGTGATCACAATATCTGGAAAAACTTTCTTGTATATATGTAAGCCCTCATCGCCGTCTTTTGCCAGTAAAAAACTGTGAAAATGATCTCCGATAGCATTTTTCAGCAACAGTGAAAGCTTTTCTTCATCTTCAACAAATAAAACTTTCAGACTTTTTAAAAATTTATTTCTCATGCTCTCTTCTCTTTGTTTTGCAGTGGGATTTTTATACTGAAGGTTGTAGAACCGTTTTTGGATTTTACATCTATGGAACCGTTTAAGCCCTGTTCACAAATCATTCTTGACATAAACAGCCCAAGTCCTGTACCCGAGGAGGAGTGCTTGGTTGTAAAATAGGGTTCAAAAATTTTATATATCTCTTTTTCTTTGATACCGCCGGCATTGTCACTAAACTCTATAAGTGCAAAATCTTTTTCTTTTTTTACACGTATATATATCTCTTTGATCAAAACAGACGACTGTAAAAAAGCATCTTTTGAATTTTGGATAAGATTGATAATCACCTGTGTCAGTTCATTTGAAATGCCTAAAATTTCCACATCTTCAAACTCGGTATGCACACTGATCATCTCTTTGATTATAATTTTTTCTAAAATATTTAATGATTCATTGATGCTGTCTGCTATTTTGAAATAGTGTTTCTGCTTTGTCGGTTTGAAAAAGTTGGTAAAATCATCAATCGTTGTCGACATATTCTGTATAATCGCCTTGCTCTCATCATACAGATTCTGCACCTCCTCTTCCTCGTTGTTCAGCGCTGCTTTTTTTAGACTAAAGAGTGTCAGACTGAGTTCTGTGAGCGGTTGTCTCCATTGATGGGCTATGTTTGCAAGCATTTCGCCCAGACTTGCAAGCCGTGACTGCCAAAACATCACTTTTTGCTTTTGTTCGTTTTTGGCTATCTCTTCTTGCACCCGAAGCTCAAGTGTTTCATTGAGTTCTTTGAGTTCCTGTGTCTTCTCCTGCACCCTTTTTTCAAGGTTTTCATTGAGTTCCTGCAGCTCTTTTTCTTTTTGCTCGAGACTCTTTTTGTAAAACACCTCTTTTGTAACATCATAACGAATCGCCACAAACTCTTCAATATTATTGTCTTTGTCAAGGATGGGAATGACAGTGGTATTGACATAAAAAGTTGTCCCGTCTTTTGCTCTGTTTTTGACCGTAGCCTTGTATGTTTTTTTTGCCTTGATTGTCTCCCACAGTTTCTTAAACACAGAGGTTGCAACATCAGGATGTCTGACAATATTGTGGTTTTTTCCTATAAGCTCCTCTTTTGAATAGCCGGAAATTTTGCAAAACTCCTCATTGACAAAAGTAATGATGCCCTCTACATCGGTTTTAGAGATAATATTGCTTTTTTCAATCGCTTCTTTATACTGTTCTAACATAGTTTAATTCTAGCCAAACTAATCCCAAAGTACACTTACACCATACTCTTCATTCAAAATTATGTTTTTTGTATAGTAAATCTTTTTGCCGTATTTTTTACTGAGCAGTTCCACTTCGAGTTCACCCTCACTCAAAAGTTCTCTGACCTCCTTGTAACCCAGCCATTTGCCGTATTTTGCCAAAGAATTCTGCCAGATTCTGAAGCTGCATGTAGACTCCGGCGTCACTTCAAACATCTCTCCGTCTTCTGTCTGCCAGTGGGCGTTTGAGCAGGCATAGAGCTTTACTTTTTTCCCACGGACCTCTTTGTCACGAACCTCAATCTCTCCGTCATCACAATATGGACATTTTCCTAAAATCATCACTTTACTCCAAAATTTTGTGCTATTATTATAGAACTTTAACCAAATTGCCTCGTAATTTATGGCAAATTGACATATTATAAGGATAAAAAATGCAAAACAAATTTATGGATGCGATGAACTTTCGCCACGCATGTAAGATTTTTGATGAAACAAAAAAAATAAGCGAGGAAGATATGCTCTTTATTCTCGAATGCGGACGCAAATCACCCTCCTCTTTCGGTATGGAGGCCTGGAAGTTTCTGGTCATTACCAATGAAGAGTTAAAAGCCAAGCTCAGACCGGCATGCTGGAACCAGGTGCAAATCACGTCCTGTTCCCATCTCGTTGTTATTCTTGCCGGCATTGAGAGTCTCAAACCGGAATCAGGTGAAGTCAAAAAAAGATTTTCAAGACGTGATATGCCACAGGAATCACTTGATATGTATATGGACCTCTATGCAAAACATTTGAAAAAAACACTCAGCAGCGATGAAAATATTTACTGCTGGAGTGCAAGACAGACCTATATAGCTGCTGCCAATATGATGACTGGCGCTGCATATATAGGCATAGACTCCTGCCCGATAGAAGGTTTTGAAAAAGAAAAAGTTGAAGAAATACTTGAACTGGACACAAAAAAGTTTCAACTCGCGATGGTACTTCCTTTTGGCTACAGACTCAACCCTCAGCCCGAAAAAATCAGACTGCCGTTTGATGAAGTGGTAGAATTTATACTCTAAGCGTCGCTACTAATCTTTTAGGATACAAAAACAGTTCAAGTGCTTCGGAGATAGACTTACAGACTATATCTGAAGCGAGCAAACTTTTTGTACTGCAGCCCTCATCACCAAGCACACAGATTCCTATGTGCGCTTTTTGTAGCATTTTCATATCGTTGTTGCCGTTACCAACAGCCGCACATTCCTTTACATGTAAGGCTGAAACATAGGCTTCTTTTTCCACAGTATGATTATCACTTTGCAATACCTTTACATGTAAGTCAAAATCTTTGAGCTCATTTTGTACGCTGCCGAATGTATCTGCGGTGATTACATGTAGAGTATATGTCTGTGCTAAAAGCGGCAGGAGTTTTTTTACCTCATCTTTTAAAACACCGTCTTTTGCGATTGTTCCGTTATAATCCAGGACAATATGTTTTATGTTCTTTTGCATTTGCTTCCTTATTTTTTGTATTATTTTTTCGGAACCGGTACTTTAGTGCCGGCTGTTGCAATAGTCTTGCCACTCTCAGCCGGCACTAAAGTACCGGTTCCAAATAAAATACTTAACTTTATGGGCTTTGTGACTTTAAAGACTAAAGTCAAAATTACTTAACCTCTCTTTTAGCCAAAGGGGACTAGTATATGAAAATTTATTTAGGATATTATACATTATGAAAGATATAAAACTTACACAATACAGTCACGGGGCGGGTTGCGGCTGTAAAATTTCACCAAAACTGCTTGACACTATTTTAACGACTGCCAGAAAGACTGTTGCTTACCCTAATTTGCTTGTCGGCAATTCCTCAAAAGATGATGCAGCGGCCTTTGATTTGGGCAACGGGACTTCTGTTTTAAGCACGACTGATTTTTTTATGCCTATCGTTGATGATCCTTTTACCTTCGGACGCATAGCAGCCACCAATGCCATCAGTGATATTTATGCCATGGGCGGCAAACCGTTGATGGCAATTTCCATCTTCGGCTGGCCGATTGACAAACTTGAGGCGGATGTGGCACGCGAAGTCATTGACGGCGGTCGCTCTGTTTGTGAAGAAGCGGGTATTCCGCTTGCCGGCGGACACAGCATCGATTCTCCCGAGCCTATATTTGGACTTGCGGTCACCGGAATAGCAAAAAACGAACATCTCAAACGTAACGATACTGCCGAAATTGATTGCGAACTCTACCTTACAAAACCGCTGGGTATAGGCATACTGACAACGGCACAAAAACAGGGAAAAATTGCCGAGGGTGATATAGATATTGCCGTAGAAGCCATGTGTACCCTGAACAAAATCGGCGCAGAAATTTCGGCATTAGAAGGCGTAACCGCGCTTACCGATGTCACAGGTTTCGGTCTGCTTGGGCACTTGAGCGAAATATGCGAGGGAAGCAATATCAGCGCCGTTATAAAGTTTGACAAAGTACCGACACTCAAAAATGTCAAAAAATACTTAAAGATGGGCTGTATTCCTGGAGGCACACGCAGAAACTTTGAGAGTTACGGAAATAAAATCTCTCCGATGACACAAGAACAGCAGAACATTTTGTGCGACGCACAAACCTCCGGCGGACTGCTGTGTGTGGTAAGAAAAGATACCAAAGAAGCCTTTTTGGCACTTACAAAAAATGCAGGGCTTTGCCTCGAACCAATCGGATTCACATGTAAAGCAAGCAAACATCTTGTAGAGGTAGTCTGACTTTGTCCGGTAATATTACAAATGTAACAGATGATTTTTTGTCTATTGTTCTCAATGAAACACCTCTTCTTGATGTCCGCGCCCCTGTTGAGTTTGAAAAAGGGAAGTTTATCAATGCCACAAATCTGCCTATACTTAATGATGAAGAACGCAGACTTGTCGGTATACGGTACAAAGAGGCCGGAAATAGCGCAGCCATAAAGCTGGCCGAGTCTCTTATTCAAAATGAGGGAAAAGAGAAAAGAGTCCACCTCTGGCAAGACTACCTCAAGAAAAATCCCGAGGCAAAGCTTTACTGTTTCAGGGGAGGTCAACGCTCAGGGATTGCACAGGAGTGGCTCAAAGAGAGCAATATTGATATTACCCGGCTCAAAGGCGGGTACAAGGCTTTTCGCAATTTTTTGATGCAACAGAGTGAAGACATCAGTGCGATAACACCTACCCTCATTTTGGGAGGCAGAACAGGCTCGGGAAAAACCATTCTTTTGAATAAACTGCAAAATGCCATTGATCTTGAAGGTGTTGCGCATCATCGGGGTTCTTCCTTTGGCAGTTTTGTCAATGCACAGCCTTCACAGATTGATTTTGAGAACAATCTTGCCTACAGACTCATACAGTTTCATCATAAAAATTTTACCCATCTTGTTTTGGAGCATGAAAGCCATAATATCGGCAGAACATTTATCCCAAAACCCGTATATGACAATTTTATGCAGGGAGAGCTTGTATTGTTACAGACTCCGATTGAGGTTCGCGCACTCATAACCTATGAGGAGTATGTTCTTGGCGCACTCAAAGAGTATGCATTACAATACGGAGAAGAAGGTCCCAAAAAATGGGCACAAAATGTGCAATCAGGGCTCAAAAGAATCCAAAAACGTCTGGGTAACCAGCTTTACAGACAACTTGCACAACTTTTTGACAAAGCTTATTCCCAAGATACCCAGGCAGAGGCAAAAACATTCTATTTGGAGTGGATTGCCCTGCTCCTTGAAAGATATTATGATCCGATGTATGACTACCAAATCAAAAAAAGTCCCTTGCCTGTTGTTTTTGAGGGAAATACCATTGATGTGTTGCACTTTTTACAACATCAGTCATGAAAATATGATACAATTTCCTCATGCAAAACAATTCAACACAATTAGAACTTTTGGACAATACAAACAAAACTTTTGAAGAAGAGTTTTTCCGATATGCCAAACCTTTTGAGTATGAAAAAGGGTCCTCCCCTTTTTATCCCGATGATCTGCTCAAATATTTCTATATAGTCGTTAACGGCAGGGTCAAAACATATCAGATAAACTTTCAGACAAACAAAGAGCAAACCCTCTTTATCTATAAGCGCGGAGATATGTTTGATGTCATTTCCCTGCTTGACGGCAAACCTCATGAGGTTATTTATGAGGTTATCGAAGATTCCAATATTTTACGTCTTCCCATTGAGAGAGTCCGCTACTGGCTCGAACATGATGCCACTTTTAACAAAAAATTCTTTCCCTATCTCGCTGCACATATGCGATATACAGAGGAACTGGCAACCGAACTTGCCCTGTATGATACAAAAGAGCGCTTTTTGAACCTCTTGGTAGAAAATTTAAACCCAAATCACAGATTTCGCTACCAACTCCTGCAAAATCTCTCCAACAGCGAAATAGCAAAACTGCTCGGAACGGTCCGACATGTGATAGAGAGAAGCATCAAACAGCTCAAAGCCGACGACATTATAGAAAGCAGCAGACGCAACATAAAAGTAAAGAATCTTCAAAAACTTTTGGACAAAACCTCCCAAATGCTACTTAAGTAGCAAAATACTTTTTCAAAATTGACTATCATTTCTTAAATAAAAATTTTAAGGAGTGAACCATGTTAGTGACAAGACATAGAAACCCAATACAAAATACAAGAAAATTTGATTTAATTAATGAATTTTTTAACGCACTCGAAACACAAAACAGCGAAGAGCCAAGAGAAGTTTTTGACTTTGTACCGGCTGTCAATACCAGAGAGGGAGCTGATGCCTATTACATTGAGCTAGACCTGCCTGGTATAAAAAAAGAAGATGTGGAAATCAGTGTAGATAAAAACATTTTAACCATCAAAGGCAAAAGAGAAGTCAAAAAAGAAGAGGAAAAAGAGGACTACTACAGAATAGAGAGTGCCTACGGTACTTTTTCAAGAAGTTTTACACTCCCTGAAAAAGTAGACAGTGAAAATATCCGTGCTACAGGTGAAAACGGCGTGGTTGAAATCACTATACCAAAATTAAAAGTTGAAAAAGACACAACGAAAAAAATTGAAATCGAGTAAGGAGGATTATCATGGATATCATACAAACATCAAAAGAGTTAGTGGAAAAAGCGGAAGAGAAAGTTGAAAAAGGTTTGGAAGTTGTCAAAGATACATTTCACAATGTAGCATCACACCTTCCTCTGGCAAACCTTGCAAAACATCGTAATGACACCTTCACAATCGAGGTTGATTTACCGGGTGTTAAAAAAGAAGATATAGAATTAAAAGTCGAAGATGACTATCTGACTGTGACAGCGGTCAGAAAATTTAAAAATGAGGTCAAAGAGGATGATTACTATCTTTGCGAATCAAATTTTGGCGTCATCTCAAGAAGTTTTATCCTGCCTGACAATATAGACAGAGATAAAATTCAGGCAAAATTTGAAGACGGAAGACTCTATCTGACTCTTGAAAAACTCGAATCCAAAAAGACAAAAAACATCAGCATCCAATAACAATGGGTGCTGACACAAGGAGTTAGCTATGAAAAAACTACTAAGCAGTCTGTTGCTTTCAACTTTGCTGGCCGGATCTGCATTCGCGAGTATGGATACAATGAATCCCTATGATGCTGATTTTGCAAGAATGAACCAGTATTTCAACTCTTTGATAGAGTCTCACTTAAGCAGTTCGGCATTAAATAATTTCAGTTATCCAAGAACGGACATTCAGGATGCTAAAGACAAAATAGTCTTAAAATTTGATCTCGCGGGTGTTGACAAAAAAAATATTAAACTTTCTATTGATGAGAATAAGATTCTGACTGTAAAAGGTGAAAAAAAAGAGTCAAAAGAAGAAAAATCAAAAGATTTTGTCAAAAAAGAGATTTTTTACGGTGAGTTTCAAAAATCTATTCAATTGCCTAAAAATATTGACGAAAGCAAACTCGCAACAAAATTTGAAAACGGTATATTAACCGTTACAATTCCTAAAACAGAAGTTAAAAAACCAAAAGCAAGACTTATCCCTATAAAATAATCAATTTTTTCTGCTAGAATTCTTTTATGAATTCATACGCAGAAAAATTTACAAACGCTATAGAAAACAGTTTTTTTAACAAACTCCCCAAACATGAACAGGAGTTTATCAAAGAGAAATCCTTTGAGTACAGATTTTCCTATCAGGAAATCAAACAGATAATCAATTTCGCGAGAGATTTGGGGATGTGGGATGAAAAAAGAATCACTGCAATATTTCCCGAGCATCCCCAAAGAAAAGTTGTTTTTTCCAGGCTTAAAAAAGCCTATGAAGACATACGCAACAAACCAAATTCCTATAAAAACTTTACCCTCAAGAATATCCCCCAAGAACAAAAATATACCTTTAAAACAGCGTCAAAAGAGGGTTTTGGACTTGGTCTGTGTCCGGTAGCAAGTGAAAAGACACGTTGCTGTAATCTGTTGACACTTGATGCGGTGGAGAGCTGCGGTTTTGACTGTTCTTATTGTTCTATTCAAAGCTTTTACAATCAAAATACTATTACCTTTGACAGCAGTTTTGCGGACAAACTCTTAAATCTGCAACTTGATCCAAACAAAACCTACCATATCGGAACCGGTCAGGCATCAGATTCGCTGATGTTTGGCAACCGTGAGGGTGTTTTGGATGCTCTTTTTACCTTTGCGAAGAAAAATCCCAATGTCATTTTAGAATTTAAAACAAAATCGGACAATATAAAATATCTGCTTGAAAATGAAGTGCCCAAAAACATACTCTGCACCTGGAGTCTCAATACCCAAACCATTATAGACAACGAAGAGCATTTAACCGCTTCACTTGCAAAACGTATAGCAGCCGCCCGAAAAATGGCAAACAAAGGAGTTAAAGTCGGCTTTCATTTTCATCCTATAGTCGAATATGAAGGGTATCTTGACGAATATCAAGAAGTATATGAAGAACTTATACTAAAATTCTCTCCACAAGAAGTCGCCCTTGTCAGTTTCGGGACGCTTACCTTTATAAAGCCTGTCATAAAACAGTTGCGTGAGCGTGAATTTAGAAGTAAGATTACGCAAATCCCGCATGAAGATGCAAGCGGAAAGACATCGTATCCTGATGCGACAAAAGTTGAAATGTTCAAACATGCCTATGAAAGTTTTGCGCCATGGCAACAGGGTGAAGACAAAGTCTTTTTCTACCTTTGTATGGAAGAACATCACATGTGGGCCAAAACATTTGGATATCAATACTCTACAAACAATGACTTTGAACGTGCTATGCTCGGAGCATACTGCAAAAAACTTGGTCAGGAATTTTTATTATAGGACGGTAGCGTTATGCAGACAAAAGAAAACTATTTTTTATCACAACCGCATCAGCCATTTTTCTTACTTGGAATACTCAATGCAATCATTATGATGCTCGTTTTTGCATTACAATACAAAGGCATACTCTCCTTACATGTAACGCTTTTGCTTTTTCACAGCTACTCTTTGATATTTTTGGTTTTTACAAACTTTTTCACAGGGTTCTTATTTACAACTTTCCCGCGTTTTAACCAGACACAGGTGATAGCAAAAAAATACTATGCCAATATTTTTCATGCAAATACCCTTGCATCACTGCTTTTTCTTGTCGGTGTTTTCAGCTCTGAAGCCCTTGTACTCGGCGCGATGATTATCAGTCTGACAGCGCAGATTTTTATAGTATTGAAACTAAAAAACATCTATGAAACAGGAATGGCAGCAGATAAGTCAGACTCATTTTGGATACTCAATGCAAACTACTTTGGACTCTTTGGTAATTTTCTTTTTATACTCTCTTTATTCATACCGGAAATTTTACCGGTTGCTATCACTCTCTCTTTTTACATGTATCTGATTTTTCTTGCTTTTAGTGTAGGACAGAGAATGATTCCTTTTTTCTCCCACTCTTTTGCAAGTAAAAATGAAAATTTTGTCAAAATTGTTTTTGTTTTGTTTGTTTTAAAGAGTATCTTTGCTTCTGCAGATATCAAAAGTGTACAAATAATTGTCGATCTGCTGCTCGCAGTGTATATGTTTTTTGAGTTTAAACGCTGGGATCTTCACCCTTTGCAATCCCCTCCTATTCTATGGGTGCTGCATCTTGCACTCTTTTGGTTACCAGTATCCTTTTTTCTCTCAGCCCTCAGCCTGAGTGCAGAAATATTTTTAGACACCTCTTTTTTCTTTTTAAATGTACACCTGTTGGCCATAGGTTTTTTAACAACACTGCTTATAGGTTTTGGAACACGTGTAACACTCGGTCATTCGGGACAACCGCCACAGGCAGACAAACTGGCAACTAAAATATTTCTGTCAATTCAGTTGGTTGTGCTGCTCCGTGCTTTATACAGCATGAACATAGCTTTTGGATGGGGGCTTGGGTTTTTGTTTGACATCTCTTTTACTACCTGGCTCTTGCTCTTTTTGATTTGGGGAGGGAGATATTTTCAAGTATTGGTTTTTGGAAAAAAATTGTAGCATTGCTTTAAAAAAAGAGAGATTTGAAACCTGCACTTTCTAATGTACAAGCATGACTGGCGTTAATCTTAATGCCATTAAGTTCAGAAAATAAATGCTTTCTCGGAACCGGTACTTCAGTGCCGGCTGTTGCAATAGTCTTGCCACTCTCAGCCGGCACTGAAGTACCGGTTCCAAATAAATGCTTAACTTTTTACTGCATTTTGATTATAAAAGTATTGTCAGCCTCTTCAACTTTAAACTTGTGTTTGCCGCAGAATTCGTCATTCATATGGTTGACCATCTCCAATGACTTCATCAACGCCTCGTCTTTTGATTCCACTTCCGTACTGCTTTGAAGATTGCTTCTTTTAAAACAGCCACATTCTCTATCTACTATTATTTTAAACATATTATATCCTTGTTAAGTTTTTATGCAATAATATCACGGTTAACTTGTTCTACTCTTATTCATAAATACTATGAGAATTTTACATTTTCATCTAAGTTAAGTGCCTGCGTTTTGATTTCCAAGACATACAAGCCCGCACTGAAGTACGGGTTCCGATAAGACTTGCTTAGTTAAGGACATTTAGACTCAAGTACGGGTTCCGGCATTGCCATTGAGTTAAGCATTTTTTTGGAACGCGGACTTCAGTCCGGGCTGAGAGTGGCAAGACTGTTGCAGCAACCGGTACTGCATTTGTTGATTTCTCATACCGGATTATTTAAGTACCTGATTTAAATCAGAGGGAAGAATTAATGCTATAATGTCACCATATTAACACAACGGAATTACCATGAAAAAAGAGATCAGCCCTTACCTTGAACTGGGCAAAATGAATACCCTGCGTGTCGACAGAGACACAACACCCGGCCTGTACCTTATGGCCGAGGACGGCAATGATGTCCTTCTTCCCGGGCAATATGTCACAGATGATATGCGCGAAAATGCACTTGTAGATGTTTTTTTATATACAGATTCAGAAGACAGACTCGTAGCCACTACCGACAGACCTCTTGCAATGCTGGATGATTTTGCACTCCTGGAAGTTGTGGATGTGGCTCCTTTCGGTGCTTTTATGGACTGGGGACTGCCAAAAGATTTGCTTGTTCCTAAAATGTTTCAAAAAACACCTTTTGAAATCGGCGAAAAAAGATTTATTCGTATCATATATGACGAACGGACACACAGACTCGTCGGCACAGAAAAACTCGGTGATTTTTTTGATCGCAGAGTCAAAGACCTTGCACAGAACAAAGAGGCTGAGATTCTCATCATCGCAAAAACACCGCTAGGTTTTAAATGCATAGTCAACGGTAAATATGAAGGATTGATTTATCACAATGAAATTTTTGAAACAATAAAACTGGGAGATACAAAAACCGCCTATGTAAAAACAGTACGAAAAGACGGAAATATCGACCTTACACTCAGACGTCCCGGCAGTAAAAAAGACGGAAACTCTGCGCAGAAAGTTTTTGATATTTTGCAACACAACAAAGGCATTATGCCCTACAATTACAAAAGTGATGCAGGACTGATAAAAGATGTATTTGGTCTGAGTAAAAAAGAGTTCAAGCGTTCTTTGACAGCACTTCAAAATGACGGCAAAATAGAAGTCAAAGATACCGGTATTTACAGCAAGGCAAAGTAATGGCAAAAAAGAAAAGAACTTATGATTTCAGTAAAGAAAATATACAATACATACAGGATAATATACAATACAGAGTTTTGCGTTTTAATCAGGAATATATGACAGTTGATGTTGTAAAATTCGAAAAGAATGAAAAAACAAATATTGAAATGCCTTTTGCACATTTGCCAAAAGCAGTAAAAAAGATAATAAAGCCCAACTAGTCATGGGCTCTATGGAGGTATATCCATAATGAATCATGTTAAAGATATACAAGGAGAATCGCAAGTAAGATTATATATTTAAATTGTTACAATAGTGTTAACAAAACTTGAAAAAGGAGTAAAAAATGAAAAAATGTAATACACTGCAGGAAGTCAGAGACGAAGTAGATAAAATTGACACACAGCTTGTTGAGCTGATTTCTGAACGAAGCCATTTGATTCGTCAGGCAGCCGGTTTTAAAGAGAGTGTGGCAGAAGTCAAGGCACAGGAGCGAATTGATGATATTATGCAAAAAGTAAGAAAAAAGGCGATTGAACTCAATGTCAATCCGAATATGATCTCTGAACTCTTTAAGATAATGATTGATGAAATGGTTGAAACGGAAATAAGTGAGTTAAGAAACGCCGGAAATTTTTAAAATTAAAAAGAGGCCGAGACCTCTTTTGCCTATTTGTATCGGTAGGTGATACGCCCTTTGTCCAAAGAGTATGGTGTCAACTCAAGTTTCACCTTGTCGCCTGGAAGTATTTTAATATAGTGCATACGCATTTTCCCTGCAATATGACACAGTATAACATGTCCGTTTTCTAATTCAACACGAAAAGTTGCGTTCGGCAAAGCCTCTATAATCTTGCCGTCAACTTCAATAACATCTGCTTTAGCCATTTTAGTCCTTTATAAAGAAATTTCTTACTTTAACTCTCACGCAAGAGATAAAATTTCAGCTTTACCGTCAACAACTGCGACAGTGTGCTCATAGTGAGAACCGCGTAAACCGTCGGTACTGACAACATCCCACCCGTTATCCAGGATAACAGGTTTTGACTCTTTTTGACATATCATAGGTTCCAAACAAAAAACCATTCCGTTTTTTATTTTCGGTCCGGATTTTGCATTTCCGCCCGCCAAATAATTGGGGATTTCCGGTTCTTCATGAGGTTTTCTTCCTATTCCGTGTCCACAAAAGTTTCGCAAAGGAATATAACCGCGTTCCAATATAAACTGCTCCATAAGATAAGAGAGTTCTTTAAAACGCATTCCAACTTTGATATTTTCAATAGCATAATACAAAGTATCTTTTGCACAGGCTATTAAATCTTCATCTTCTTTTGTAATCTCTCCGACACCCATACTGATAGCAGCATCACCAAACCAGCCATCAAGTTCTGTTCCGATGTCATACCCTATAACATCTCCTTCCTGGAGTTTATAGTCACTTGGAATGCCATGAATAATGACTTCATTGAGTGATGTACATACTGTATTTGGAAAGCCGTACAATCCTTTAAAAGAGGGCTTGGCACCCTGAGAGCGGATATAATCCTCTGCCATGGCATCCATCTCTTTTAAACTCATACCGACTTTGGTATTTTTACGAAGAAGGTCTAATGTAGCGCCAACAATTTTGTTGGCAGCTCGAAGTTTTTCAATTTCTTGAGGTTTTCTAAGCGCAATAGCCATTGCTACAGACCAACTGCACTAAGGGTTTCATATTTACTCATATATATCTGAGCTTCTATTTTTCTCATTGTATCAAGCGCAACCTGAACAACGATCAACACGGCTGTACCACCAAAGAAGAACGGTACACCCATCCCTTTAATAATCATAAAAGGCAGTGTCGCAACCAACCCAAGATAAAGTGCTCCGGTAAATGTCAATCTACTTGCAGTTTCATTTAAGAACTCTCTCGTAGCATCACCGGTACGAATACCGGGAATAAATCCGCCTTGACGTTTTAAATTATCTGCAATATCTTTTGCGTTGAAAGTGATTGAAGCATAAAAGAATGCGAAAAACACAACAAACACAAAAGTCAAAAAGTTAAAAAAGTAACTGTTTGGATTCAGATAATCCGCTATAGCCTGAATGGCCGGATTTGTACTGCTTGAGAGTACGGTCATCGGAAACATTAAAATTGCCGAGGCAAAAATAACCGGAATAACACCCGCCAGATTCACTTTAATAGGAATATAATTCATCACACGTTTGTTTTGGTTTTGCATCATCGTCTTTTTCGCATAGGTTATAGGCACACGACGCTCACCAAGTTCAACATAAATGATAATTCCTACTGTTGTCAGAATCAAAGCAAGAATTGCTATGACTGTAATAAAGCTCATTGCACCGGTATTTACCATTTCGATTGTTTGACCAATTGCTCTTGGAATTGCGGAAACAATACCTGCAAAAATAATAAGAGAGATACCGTTACCGATTCCGCTTTGCGTAATCTGCTCACCTATCCACATCAAAAGCATTGTTCCTGCAAGCATAGAAACTGCAGAAAGCATGATAAATGTAGTATGGTCAGCCAAAATAGCAGAGTTGCCGGTAGGTCCGGTTAAGCTTTGCAGTCCGACACTCACACCAATAGCCTGAATTATCGTAATAACAATAGTTGCATAACGAATAATCTGCATATATTTCACCATGCCGTCACGCTCTTTTTTCATTTGACCGAGTGTCGGAAATGTTGCAGCTAAAAGCTCCATAATAATTGAGGCGGTGATATAAGGCATAATGCCGAGTGAAATAATAGAGAGTCTCTGCACAGCATTTCCGCTGAACATGTTAAACAATCCCAATGCGTCTGATTGATGTGAGTCGAAGAAAGAAGCAATAACAGCTGTATCTACGCCGGGAACCGGCACATAAGCCAGTAGGCGGTAGATAAATAAAAAACCGATAGTAATAAGTATCTTATTTACTAGATTTTTATTCACAACTAGTTACCTGTTGTTGTAACGTTTTCGTCTTTAATTTTCGATGCCAAATCTTTTGCTTTGGCACCTACTAGTTTAATTTTAGTCACTGAAGAAGCAACTTTGTGAACCGAACGGATTGATTCCATTGTAATTTCACCAAGTTCTGCTACAGCTTTGATTTTTTCAACGTTTATCACATACGGTTTGATCACTTTCGAGTGAAAACCGATTTTTGGCAAACGTTTTGCAAGTGGCTGTTGTCCACCTTCAAAGTTTCTTTTTCTTTTGTAACCTGAACGAGATTTCTGACCTTTTTGACCACGAGCGGCAGTCTTACCAGTACCAGAACCTTGACCACGTCCAACACGCTTACGATTTGCTGTTGAACCCGGAGCAGGTTGTAAATTTTCAATACCCATTTTCCTATCCTTTTATACGAGAAAGTGCTTCAATTGTAGCACGTACCAGTGTGTTTGGATTGTTTGAACCGATTGACTTTGTAAGGATGTCTTTAATCCCTGCAAGTTCAAGAACAGGTCTCGCTGCTCCACCGGCAATAACACCGGTACCTTCTGATGCCGGCTTTAGTAAAACACGACTGGCATTGTACTTATGCTCAATGTCATGTGCTATTGTAGAACCTTTTATCTTAACAGTTGTTAAATTTTTAAAAGCATTGTCTACTGCTTTACGAATAGCATCAGGAACCTCTTTTGCTTTACCAACACCATAACCTACAGTACCGTTTTTGTCACCAACAACGATAAGTGCAGTAAAACGAAAACGTCTACCACCTTTAACAACTTTTGTTACACGACCAATATTTACTATTGATTCTTCAAAATCATCTCTATTGATTTCCATCTGTGCTCCTAGAACTTGATTTCGTTTGCACGAATTGCGTCACCAAATGCAGCAATTACGCCGTGATATTGGTAACCATTACGGTCAAATACAATCTCAGAGATGTTTGCTTCTTTGAGTTTGCGTGCGAATGCCTCACCCAGTGCAGCAGCACCTTCTTTATTAGCTTTGTGACCAGTAGCCTTTGAGTGTAGTGAACAAATTGTTGTTGCAGTTGCATCATCAATCGCCTGTACACTTAAGTAACGGTTTGATTTAAATACAGAAACACGAGGAAGTTCAGCACTACCAGATATTTTTGCACGGATACGACGCTTACGTTTTAAACGATTCGCAATTTTGCTTTTTAATACTTTAGCATTCATCTATCTTCCTCCCTTATTTCTTAGCAGTTTTACCGGCTTTACGCACGATATGCTCATCTATGTATTTAACACCTTTACCTTTGTAAGGCTCTGGTGGACGGAATGATCTAATCTCTGCAGCTGCCTGACCCAACATTTGTTTATCATGGCTTTTAAGAGTAATCACATTCTTTTCAACACTTGCTTCCAAACCTTCAGGTAACTCATAATTGATATCATGAGAAAAACCAAGTTGAAGATTTAAAACTTTTCCTTTAACAGCCGCTCTGTAACCAACACCGTTAATTTCAAGTTTTTTCTCATAACCGGTAGTTAAACCTGTCACGATATTTTGAGCCAATGCTCTAAAAGTTCCCCAGAAAGCTCTATGCTCACGAGAGTCTGAAAGATTTTTAAAAGTTAAAACATTACCTTCGATTGTGAAAGTAACATATCCTTTTGTATCTAAATCAACACTGTTTTTGCCTTTGGCAAAAGTTATAACATTTCCATTTGCAGTAACAGTGATGTCACTAGGAAACTCTACAGGATTTTTTCCAATTCTTGACATGCTATACTCCTACCATACCGTACACATAACTTCACCACCAATGCCAAGCTCATACGCTTTGTCATTTGGTAGTACGCCATGTGATGTACTTACAATAATAGTTCCGTAACCGTTTTTAAAACGTTTAATATCTTCTTTACCTTTGTAGACACGTCTACCAGGCTTTGAAACTCTTTTCATTTCATTGATTACAGATTTTCCATCTTCACCGTACTTCAGTACAACTTTGATAGTTTTTTTCACACCGTCTTCGATTACATTACAAGACTCTATGTAACCTTTATCTACTAAGATATTTGCTACTGCTTCTACACTTTTAGAGTGTACCAAAGTAGTAACCGGTAATCTTCTCATACCGGCATTACGAATACGCGTCAACGCATCTGATACTAAATCATTAATTGCCATTTATATTTTCCTTGTTTGTAGTTATTTCATTGACACAAAATAACTGCTGACTGCTAGCAGTTTCCAGTCAGTAAATGTTTACCAACTAGACTTTCTAACACCTGGTATTAAACCTTCATTTGCCATTTTTCTAAAACAGATACGACAAATTCCAAAATCTCTCAGTACAGAGTGTGGACGACCACAAATCTGACAACGTGTATAACCACGTACCTTAAACTTTGGAGTACGTTTTGCTTTAGCTATCATTGACTTCTTAGCCATTAGTTGCTCCCTTTACTAAAAGGCATTCCCATTTTCTCTAAAAGAGTAAATGCCGCCTTGTCTGAATCTGCAGATGTTACTATAGTAATATTCATACCGTGAATCTGCATGATTGAATCATAGCTGATTTCAGGGAAAATAAGTTGTTCCTGAAGACCGAAGTTATAGTTACCACGACCGTCAAAACCATTTCTCGGAACACCACGGAAATCTTTCACACGAGGAAGTGCGATAGAAACAAGGCGATCGAAGAAGTTATACATATTTTCACCACGAAGTGTTACACGCACACCTACAGGCATACCTTCACGTACTTTAAAACCTGCAACAGATTTCTTAGCAATTACAGTAGAAGCTTTTTGACCGGCTATAGTAGTGATAGTATCTTCAATGTTTTTAATGAGTTTGTTATCTTTCATAGCAAAACCAGCACCGACAGAGATAACAATTTTGTCAAATTCAGGAATCTGCATTACATTTTTGATATCTAAAGCTGCTTGAATTTCCGGCTTAAGCGCTAAATATTTTTCTTTTAAACGAGCCATCTGTTATGCCTCCACTTTGCGTACGTTTGAAACATCGATTGGCATCTCTTTTTTGATATGCCCGCCTTTTGTATTCTCTTCAGTTGGTTTGATAGCTTTTTTCGCTATTTTACAACCCTCAACGATTACCTTGTTTTTCTTAGGAAATACCGCAAGTACAGCTGCTTTTGTACCTTTGTCATCGCCCGCGATAATTTCTACCATATCGCCTTTTTTAAAGTTAAATTTTGCCATTACACAACCTCCGGAGCAAGAGATACAATTTTCATGAATCCTGCGTAACGTACTTCACGACCGATTGGTCCGAAAATACGAGTACCGATAGGTTCTCTCTTGTCATCAAGTATAACTGCCGCATTGTCATCAAAACGGATTAAAGAACCGTTTTCACGTTGGACTTCTTTATGAGTTCTTACAACAACAGCTTTTACAACTTTACCTTTTTTAACTTTGGCAGTCGGAATCGCTTTTTTTACAGAAGCAACGATAACGTCACCCACTGATGCATAACGACGCTTGGAACCGCCAAGTACCTTAATACACATAATCTCTTTAGCACCTGTATTATCAGCTACATTTAAACGAGTAAAACCTTGTATCATACTACTACGCTCCTTTTACAACTGATTTAAGTCTAAAAGATTTAGTCTTAGAAAGCGGACGACACTCGATTGCAATAATCTCGTCTCCTACTTTTACTTCATTACGCTCATCATGTACCAGGTACTTTTTGAAACGTTTTACAACTTTATGGTAACGAGGATGCATTACACGACGCTCAACCAGTACAGTTACTGTTTTATCGCCTGCAATTTTAATTACGTTACCTTGAATTTCACGCTTATTAGCCATCGCCCGCCCCTACTTTGCTACTGCAGCAAGTGCAGTATTGATTCTAGCAATATCTTTTTTAGCAACACGAAGTTCGCTAGTATTTTGTAATTGCATCATTTTTTGTTTAATTTTTAAAGTAAACAGTTCTGTTTTTTTCTCTTTGAGCATCGCCTGAAGCTCTGCTGCATTTTTATCTGCTAAATCAGAATATTTCATTGTTCATCTCCGCAGTAACAATTTTACATTTGAATGGAAGTTTGTGCATAGCAAGAGTTAATGCTTCACGAGCAATCTCTTCAGGTACACCACCCATTTCAAAGATTATACGACCTGGTTTAATGTTCATTACCCACTGATCCACTGCACCCTTACCTTTACCCATACGAGTTTCAAGAGGTTTTGCAGTTAACGGCTTGGCAGGGAACACACGAATCCAAATCTTACCTTGTCTTTTAATGTGACGTGTTGCAGAAATACGAGCCGACTCAATCTGACGAGAGTTGATACGACCGGCTTCTACCGCTTTAAATGCGATGTCACCAAAAGATAATTTATAACCGGAACGAGCGTAACCGCGGTTACGTCCTTTCATTACTTTACGATATTTTGTTCTTTTTGGCATTAACATGATTATTCAGCCTTTTCACTATTTTCACGTCTGGCTGGTTTTCTACCACGACGCTCTTTTTTCTCTTCTTTGGCTTCTGCAGGAATACCTTTAGTCAGTACCTCACCTTTGAAGATCCATACTTTAACACCGATAATACCGTATGTAGTATGTGCCTCGGCAAAACCGTAATCAATTTTTGCACGAAGAGTATGAAGAGGAACACGTCCTTCCAAATACCATTCAGTTCTTGCCATTTCAGCACCGCCCAAACGACCTGCAACTGCAACTTTGATACCTTTTGCACCAGAACGCTGCGCACCCTGCATAACTTTTTTCATAGCTCTACGGAATGCAACACGACGCTCTAACTGAGTAGCAACATTCTCAGCGACAAGTTGTGCCGAAGTCTGTGCTTTTTTCTCTTCTTTGATATTGATTGATATTGCTTTACCGACAAGTTTTTGTACAGCAGTTTTCAGCTTCTCTATATCCGCACCTTTTTTCCCGATGATAATACCAGGACGCGCTGCAACAATAGTTACACGAAGTCTTTTTACTGTTCTTTCAATGATGATGTTGGAAACACCAGCATAGTAAAGCTCTTTTTTCAAATATGTTCTTATCTTGTGATCTTCACCTAAAGCAGCAGGAGCTGTTTTAAAGTTAGGAAACCATCTTGATTCCCAGTTACGGTTGATTCCAAGACGTAAACCAATAGGATTAACTTTTTGACCCATACTATTTACCCTCTACTTCTACTAAGATATGTGCTGTTGGTTTACGAATACCAGACGCCATACCACGAGCACGTGGACGGAAACGTTTAAGTACTGGACCATTGTCAACACGACATGATGTAATTACACAATCTTCAGCTTCACTACCGCTGTTTGCAACTGCAGACGCAATTACTTTAGAGATAATTTTTGCCGCCTTGTTTGGAGTGAATTCTAAAGCTGCCAATGCCTCTTCAGCATTCATACCCTGCACTTCACGTGCAATAAGACGAGATTTGATAGGTGATACACGGATAAATTTTAGTAATGCTCTAGCCATGACTACCCCTTCTTCTGAACAGAGCCCTTGTGGCCCTTGAATGTACGAGTTGGTGCAAATTCACCAAGTTTATAACCAATATGGTTCTCTGTAACATACACAGGAACGAACTGGCGACCATTGTGAACATTTATTGTCAAACCAACCATGTCAGGAAGAATCATAGATCTTCTTGACCAGGTCTTAATAGGTTTTTTCTTTGCTTCGGCTTTCATAGCCTCCACTTTTTTCATTAAATGATCATCTACGAATGGACCTTTTTTTACTGAACGAGCCATTATTAACCTACCCTTTTAGCATTTGGTTTACGGCGAGTAATAATTAACTTATCACTAGCTTTCTTACGACGAGTTTTAGCACCCTTCGTTGGTTTACCCCAAGGAGTAACCGGATGACGACCTGAGTTCGTTTTACCTTCACCACCACCATGCGGGTGATCAATCGGGTTCATAGCAGAACCACGAGTCTGTGGACGAATACCAAGGTGACGTTGACGACCGGCTTTTGCTATAACAATGTTGGCAAATTCTTCATTTCCAACGATTCCTACAGTAGCCAGACACTCACCAAGCACTAAACGCATTTCTGACGAAGGCATACGCAAAGATACATATTTTCCGTCACGACCCATAATCTGAGCTGAAGTTCCGGCTGAACGAACCATTTGTCCGCCTTTGCCCACTTTTAACTCAACATTGTGAACAAGTGTACCGACAGGAATGTTTTGCAGTTTCATTGTATTACCCGGTTTGACATCCAAACCAGACTCTGCAGCTTCAACTGTATCGCCAACATTTAAACCTTTTGGTTGCAAGATGTATCTTTTTTCACCGTCTGCATATGTGATTAATGCGATACGACAGTTACGGTACGGATCGTACTCAATAGTAGAGACTGTACCCGGTACACCAAACTTGTTTCTTTTAAAATCAATAATACGGTAAAGCTTTTTCGCCCCAGCTTGTTTGTGACGAGAAGTGATACGACCATTGTTGTTACGACCGGCAGTTGTCGGAAGTTTTACAAGCAATGAACGAACACTCGCTTTAGCAGTGATATCTGAACTGTCTACATTCGTATAAAAACGACGAGACGGAGTTATCGGTCTATAAGTTTTAATTGCCATCTTATACCGCCAAACTTTCTATTTGTGCACCTTCAGGTAAGGTAACATAAAACTTTTTAAAGTCATTCTGTTTCCCCTGTACACCACGGAAACGTTTTACTTTTCCGCTTTGATTCAGAGAGTTGATTTTTGTCGGAATGATTCCGAAATACTCTCTGAACACCTCTTTAAGACCTGTTTTAGTCATACGTGGTGATGTTTGAACAACAATAACACCATCTTCTTGTAAACCCAAAGTCTTTTCTGTATATAAAATAGATTTAATATCTGTAATATCAGCCATTACTTAGCCTCACTTGTCAAAGTTTCCCATACAGCTTTTTCTATCACGATTGAGCGATAGTTGGCAGCTAAGTATGCGTTTAACTCATTAGATTCAATAACATATGTCTGGTGTAGATTTTCAAACGCCAAATATGTTTTTTCATCTAATAAAGATTTAACAAAAAGTGTATCTCTTTGACCTAAAGCTTTGAACATTGCTGCCGCATCTTTAGTTTTACCAGACTCAACAGAGATGCTGTCAACGATAAAAAGAGTACCATTTTGTGCATGCTCATTCAAAGCAAAATTTAAAGCAAGTTTTTTCTGCTTTTTATTTACTTTTAAATCGTAGTTACGGTTGTTTTGAGAACCAAAAGCTTTACCACCGCCTACGAATATAGGAGAACGACGAGAACCCGCACGGGCACGACCGCCACCTTTTTGAGCCCATGGTTTTTTACCACCACCGCGTACTTCACTTCTACCTTTAGTCGTCGCTGTGTTTGCACGTTGTGCAGCCTGAGCAGACTTTACATAAAGGTAAAGGTTATGAGGGTTAATTCCAGAGAAAGACTCTGGCAATGCTAACTCAGATGCTTTTTCCATTTTTTCATTTAAAACGATTGCGCTCATTATTTAGCTACCTTTACACGACCTAAAGAACCGTTAGCACCTGAAACTGAACCTAAAACCGCAATGATTTTGTTTTCAGCATCGAAAGAAACGATTTCATTTTTTACACTGTTTTGTGTATTTCCGTATTGTCCAGGCATTTTTTTACCCTTCATTACACGACCTGGCCATTCAGCATTACCGATAGAACCTGTTCTACGACCAAATCTGTGACCGTGAGATGCAGGACCACCACCGAAATTCCAACGCTTCATTGCACCTGAAAAACCACGACCTTTTGTGTTGAAAGTAGTTTTTAGCGTATTAGCTTCTGCTAATGGAGCTAAATCTAAATCACCAGCTTCAGTGTTTGCTACTTCTAATGTAACAAAACGGTTAAATTCAGTCGGAAGGTTGTATTTCTTCTGTTGACCTTCTATTGCTTTATTCATTTTTTTACCGCTGTTGTAAGCTACAATAGCAGTACCTTCATTCACTTCACATACTTTCGCATCTAAAACTCTTAAAAGAGTAACTGGTTTAGACGGAACTGTGATAGTACGGCTCATACCGATTTTTTCAACAATATATTCCACGATTACTCCTATTTGTCCATAGAGCGAACTTCAACGTCCACTTCCGGTGCAAGATCTAGTTTCATTAATGAATCCACTGTTTCCGGTGTTGCAGAAACGATGTCGATCATTCTTGCGTGCATACGAATTTCAAACTGCTCACGCGCTTTTTTGTTAACGTGAACTGATTTCAATACTGTATATTTACGAATTTTTGTTGGCAAAGGTATTGGACCACGAATTACGGCACCTGTACGCTTTACAGCCTCTACGATTGACGCTACTGATCTATCTAATACACGATGATCGTAAGCTTTCAATTTTAAACGAATTTTTTCCATGTTTTTCCTTCTAAAGAACTCGTTGGATCCTAGCCCAACTATTTTAAGGGAACGGAATTATACTCAAAGAGCTCTGAATATTCAAGGATTTAGGGGGCAAAAATCGTTTTTCTTTATAATTTATTTCCTTTTAATAAGGAAATGATACAATTGGAGAGTTTAAAAATTGGAAAATTTATGGAAATACTACTTGAAGAACTTTACAAAACCGACTTACATGTAGAGCGTTACATCCAAAGAAAAGTTTTTATAGATGACAGATCATACCAAATCAGCGGTATCACCAAAAGCGGAAAAACCCGTTTGGTCAAAAACTATCTTTTGTCTTTAAAAAAGAGCTCCTATCTTTACATCAACTGCAATGATGTGCGCATAGAGAGCGAAAAACTCAATGCTGCACTCCCCTCTTTTTGCAATATCAACAAAATTGACACGCTTGTTTTGGATAACTACAATCCAAGCATCAAATTTGTGAATGTTTCGCAGTTGATTATTACAAGTGAAATTCCCTGTGATTTTGATTTTTTAGAGCCTTTGACGCTGTACCCGCTTGATTATGAAGAGTTTTTGGCGTATGAGCACAAATATGACTCAAGTGCGCTCAACCACTTTTTTCAACTCGGAGGCTTTGCTTCCATGCACACAATAGCACCCGATGAGCGGATTGTTTATCTGCAAAATATTTTACAGTTTGCTCTTAGCGACATTGAATTTGATATTCTCATTTTATGTGCAAAATTTATGTCCCAAAAGCTTTCTGCCTATACATTATATGAA
Source organism: Sulfurimonas sediminis (assembly GCF_014905115.1). Taxonomy (NCBI): domain Bacteria; kingdom Pseudomonadati; phylum Campylobacterota; class Epsilonproteobacteria; order Campylobacterales; family Sulfurimonadaceae; genus Sulfurimonas; species Sulfurimonas sediminis. The sequence goes on along the minus strand of NZ_CP041235.1, from coordinate 267,579 downwards.
AGACTCAAAAACAGTCGTAAAATTTCCAAAGACAAACTTTACAAATCTTTTGCACTTCTGGTAGAAAAAAACTATATTCACCTTTTGCCAAAATATAATCATGCACGTGCTACTAAAAAAGTCTATCTGTGTGACACTTCTTTAAAAAGTGCCTTAAGTATTGAAAAAAACTTTGCCAAACTTTTTGAAAACATGGTCTATCTTGAGCTTTTGAAATCTTTTAGAGAGTGTTATTATGAAGAAGGCATCGATTTTTATCTCCCTGCAAATGATGAAATTATTCTTTGCAAGCCTTTTGTGGATGAAAGACGTTTGTTTAAAAAACTCGAAAGTATTGAAGCCTTTATATTCAGCTACGGAATCAGAAAAATCACTGTTATAACAATGAACAAAGAAGGAAATATCGCGCATCCGCTCTCAAGTGTGGATATCATCCCATTTGACATTTGGGCACTCGGAGATTAAAAAGGACAAAGTCGGCACTGCAGAAAAAAATTTAGTTTTTTTCTAAGTCATGCTTTAGCATAGAAAGTACCGATTCCGGTGAAGCAAAGAAATACTGTTGTCCGGAACCCATCCTTCAGGGTGGGCTGAGAGTGGCAGAGTGTTCCAACAGCCGGCACTAAAAAAAATCCTCCCGTCAAACCTATACATTATTGATTTATTTAATTATAATACGTTAAGCAAATTGAAGGGAAGTTTATGCAGCCAACTCAGGACGAATATGAAAAAGCGATGATTGAAGCTTTTGTCAACAAACCGGAAAAAACACTCTGGTATCAGCAGGCATTTTCAAAATTCAATATAAACGGTATTGACACAATGAAATGGGTTTGGAGCTGGTGGGCTTTTTTTGGCGGATGGGCCTTTTTACTCTACAGAAAACAGTATCTGCCCGCACTGGTTCTGTTTATACTCTCTCTCCTGGCTAGCGCCGTACCGTTTGGCGGACTTCTGGTTGCCATACTTGCAGGCTGTTTTTCCACCTACTTTATATACAAAGGGTATAAACAGAAAAAAGCCGAGATAGAAAATGCTATTTCAGATCCGCAAAAACGTATTGAAACGATGAGAGAGGTCGGTGGCTACAACCAATGGGTTGTCTGGGTATATGTACTTTTCGTCACACTCCTCTTTTTATATATGGTTTCCACAATGCTCGCCGTGGCAAGTATGAACTGATGCAGATACTGTGCGGTATAGATGAGGCCGGACGCGGACCTCTTGCGGGAGATTTGGTCATGTCCGGATGTATTTTGCATAATACCATTGACGGATTACATGATTCCAAAAAGCTGACAGCCAAAAAGCGTGAAGCTCTTTATACCTTGATAATCAAAAATGCAAGTTACCATATCGTCAAATTTTCTGCACAGGAAATAGACAACAACGGGATATCCGCATGTTTAAAAAAAGGGCTTCTTGAAATTATGAAAAATCTGGAAGCGGATGAGTATCTGTTTGACGGCAACCAAAGCTATGGAGTACAAAACCTGACAACTATGATAAAGGCTGACGGTAAAGTCCCCGAAGTAAGTGCCGCATCCATCCTTGCAAAAGTCACACACGACAGAGATATTTTAGAACAGGCCAAGAAATATCCCCAGTATCAGTTTGAAAAGCACAAAGGTTATGGAACGAAATTACATGTAGCCATGATAAAAAAGTATGGATACTGTGATATTCATCGCAGAAGTTATAAAATCAAAGCGCTGGAATCTACAGGTTAGTTTGTCAAGACACAAGGCCCGCACTGAAGTACGGGTTCCGGAGAGACTGTCTTTTCGGAACCCATCCTTTAGGGTAAGCTGAGAATGGCTGAAGTGTGGCTACAGGTTAGTATTTGATATAATACTTTCATTAAAACGTACTTTCAAATATAAAGAAGGAAAAAAGTTTTGTTATTCAAATCAATGTTTTTATTTCTGTTTGTAATGCTTCAAACATCGAATGCTGACTGGGCTGTCAATTCAGCTGCAAAAACAGTGAATGACTATACACTTTTGACAAAAGATCAGGTAACAGGGGCGGTGATTGACAACCTTGCAGTGGATGTGATGATAGCAGCCTGGGGATACAAATACTGGAAATGGGGAAAAAAATCTTTTCATTTTCAAACAGAACCATGGTTTGAAAAAGATTCAAAAACCGGCGGATCTGACAAAACAGGCCATCTTTATATGACTTATCTTCTTTCACGTGTTTTAGCCTCCCGTATGCAAGATCGCGGATGGAGCCTACAGAAATCTTCACTTTTTGGTGCCTTGTCCGGTATGCTCTCCATGACACTGCTAGAAGTTGGAGACGGAACCAGTAACTATGGTTTTTCAAAAGAAGACCTGGCTGCTGATGCTCTTGGTGCGGGTTTAGCCTACCTCATTCGTGCCTATCCTAGAGCTGATGATTTTATAGATATACGACTGGAGTATCTGCCGACAAGTGACTATTTAAAGGGCGGGGACAACACTACCGACTATTCAGGCATGAAACACCTTGTCGCATTTAAAATGTCCGGTTTTGATTCACTCAAAAACAGTTACTGGAGTCTGCTCGAATTTCAGGTAGGCTATTACGCAAGAGGCTACCGTTCTTTCGATACACAGCCACAGAGCCAACATATTTATGCAGGCGTAGGCATTAGTTTGGCGAACTTGGCAAAAAGAACAAATATCAATATACTCAAAAACCTGTTTGAATTTTACCAACCGGGGCACACTTATATTGAACAAGATTTATGGAGTCGTTAAATTGTCTAATTTTATTCGCATATCAATTTTCCTGCTTATTGCAGCAACAGAAGGCTTGGCAGAGAACTTTACAACACCGATTCACTCTACCAACCAGTATACAAATCAGGTTTTGATGTATCGTCCCTATACAAATACTGCTGTAATCCAGGAAGATCAACATATCACCATGAGTATTTCACAGTCCAATATATTTCAAAAAAGTACCAACCTACTTGCTGATTTCGGACTGACTACCTTGGATTTCATATACACTGTCCCGCTCACAAAAAACTGCGAATTTTCTTTTGAGTATCCTTTTTATTATGTTTCAAGAGGCTTTCTCGACAAACCTCTTGATTTTGTGCATACGACGCTTGGCATCACGACAACTAGAGAAAATCAGGGACATATAGACAATCAGCTTACATACAGAGTTACAAACAAAATAGCAAAGAAAAACCCCTACTTTGCTTCGGGCAATACACAAATAGAGATAAAATACCTCCTCTACAACAAGAAAAAACTTTCCTTTGCCATGAATGCCGGCATAAAAATACCTTTGGGAAAACCGAGTGACGGTTTTACCAACGGAAAAGTCGATTACATGTACGGAATCGCCCTGCAAAAAGAGTACCACTCTGTTGCATGGGTGGCCAATGCTGTGCTTACCTACAACGGAGAGAGAAGACTTTCTCAGGAAATTGTCTCCAAAAGGGTACGCTATTTTTTCTTTCTGGCAAACCAGTTTTCTCTAAAGTCCCTGTTGCCTTTAACATTTTTTGATAGATGGAAATTTCTGTTTGCCTACCAGTATTTATCTGCTCCCTATGAAAGTCAAGACAAGAAATTCAGCAGCTATTCCCATTTTTTACAGTTTGCCTTAAGAAACTATCTGGATAAAGAACGTTATCTGGAACTCTTTTTTAACCAAAACACCATACCAAGAAACAATGAAGCCGATGTTACATTTGGTCTTACTTATCACTTTTAAAGGTTGCTCTCAGTGCATTATTTTTTCGGATTTTCATATTGGAAACATCAGTTTACAGAACCTTTTTTTCCGGAGCTTAACAAAAAAGAGATCTGTTTTATCAACCCTTTTTTGAAAAAAAACTATTTTAAGCTTGCCATGAAAAAAGGTTTGAATGAAAAAGCAACTGTCTATATCTGGGGGAAAAAATCTTTTCCTCTGGTTGAAGAGTATGCAAAAGAGCATAAACTCAAACTTTACAGAGTAGAAGACGGTTTCATCCGTTCTGTCGGGCTTGGGTCCGATCTGACTCAGCCCTACTCTCTTGTTGTTGATTCAAAGGGGATATATTTTGATCCAACAAACAGAAGTGATTTGGAGCATATTTTACAAACATATACTTTCGATACAGCTCTTTTGCAAAGAGCCAAAAATGTTCAAAACTTCCTTTTGCAAGAGAAGCTCTCCAAGTATAATCTCTATGAAAACATCAAGCTCAATGTTCCCAAAGATCAAAAGATAGTCCTGGTACCCGGGCAGGTAGAAGATGATGCCTCCATACGATATGGTGCCAATGGTATGACAAACCTCATGCTCCTACGCCTGGCACGCCAAAATGCCAAAGATGCCTACATCATTTACAAGCCGCATCCGGATGTGCTTGTGGGTAACAGAGTTGGGCATATAGAAGAAAAAACAGCTCTTGAATTTGCGGATGAAGTTGTCACAGAAGTTGGGCTTGAGAGTGTTTTGGAGGTTGCTGACGAGATTCACACTATGACCTCTCTTGTCGGTTTTGAAGCACTGATGCGGGGTAAAAAAGTTTTTACCTACGGCATGCCTTTTTATGCAGGATGGGGACTCACCAAAGATACGGCAAAGATAAAATACAGAAACAGAAAACTCTCTGTGCTCGAACTTATTGCAGCCACACTCATTATTTACCCAAGGTATCTTGACCCGAACAAAAAAGAGCTGTGTCAAATAGAAAATGTGCTGTATTTATTGAAAAACGAAAAAGAGCTTTACCAAAATGCCCCCTGTAAAAAACTGCAAAACAAAATTCGCAACTACATCAGTAGAAAATTACAACTTATTTTGCGTATAATTGCAATGAAAGGTTAATATGAACGATATTGGTACAATTAAGCACAAAAACATACTTTTTTTACAGGGTCCAATGGGTAACTTTTTTAAGAAAGTGGATGATTTGTTTGCAAAACAAGGCGCAACAACCTATAAAATGGGTTTTAATATGGGTGACAGTTTTTTTTCAAACCATACAAATTATATTCCATACAGAGACAAACCGGAAAATTTTTCCCAATTTATAAAAAACTTTTTGATTAAGCAAAGAATTGACAAAATCTTTCTTTTTGGTGACTGTAGATTTTATCAAAGAACGGCTATAAAAACTGCCATAGAGTTGAATGTAGATATTTTTGTCTTTGAAGAAGGCTATATTCGCCCAAACTATATTACAATGGAACGCTATGGGGTCAATGACTTTAGTAAAATAAGCAGAGAAAGAGCATTTTACGAGAAGCTTGATTTGGAGGAAGTACCTGAAGCTCAAAATGTACATTATTCTCAGTTTCAGATGGTTTCAAGCGCTGTTTTATACTATCTTGTTTCTAATATCTTTCAAAAAAGATACCCTCACTATATTCATCACAGAGATTTTTCTGCGATGAAAGAGGCTTTTTTCGGTGTACGCAGTTTTATAAGAAAGCTTATATATCCTTTATTTGAACATCAATATAAAAAGATTGTTGCTACAGAACTTTCAAAAAAATACTTTTTTGTCCCCTTGCAGACACACAATGATTTTCAAGTTTTAGAGCACTCCGAGTACAAATCTGTTGAGAAGTTTATCATAGAGATACTTGAGTCTTTTGCGCATGCCAGGACATCTGCATGGCTTGTTTTTAAGCATCATCCTGTTGACAGAGGACGAAAAAACTATACAAAATTTATCAAAGAGCAAGCAAAACTTTTAAACATTGAAAAAAGAGTTTTAGTGCTTTATGACACCCATCTGCCGACACTTTTGAAAAATGCCATCGGAACCGTCACCATAAACAGTACCGTCGGACTCTCATCACTTTATCACAACACACCGACCATCACACTTGGCAATGCTATTTATGACATAGAGGGGCTTACATGTAAAGGTATGCGTTTGGATGATTTTTGGCACAAGCAGGACTCCCCCGATACGGAACTACTGCAGAAATACAAAAAATTTTTGATTGAAAACACACAACTCAACGGCAGTTTTTACGGAAAACTTCCAAAAGAGTTTCAAGTGTTAAAACCACAATAATCTTTCAAGTCGCAAAGCCCGCACTGAAGTACGGGTAACTTGTTTATACCTAAAATCGCAGTACGACAGCTGCACCGACTGCAATTTGATAGACTATCTGTGTAATGTCTTTTACAACCTGGAGATATTTTGTATCTACTTTGCTTAAAACCAGGATAGAGTCGCCTGGTTTTACATGGTAGCTTTTGCCAAAAAATGTATTGTCATCATAGGTAATGACTTTTCCGTTTTTTTGTATGATGAGTATCTGGTCAGTATTGGCTCTGAAGTTAAAACCGCCACAGGCATTGATGTAGTCTTCAAATGTCATATTTTCCACATATGTCTGTGCACCGGGGAGCATAACCTCTCCCTGCACTATAACCATACGGTTCTTTTTCGGTATGAAGATTGTATCGCCTTCTTCCAGGTATATTTGAGACAGGTTGCTGTCTTTGTTAATGATAACCTGCCCCTTAAATTCTACTTTTCGTGCTCTGTCTATAAAGTTTATCACAAGTTGAGATTCCTGTTTTCGTATCATAGCCTCTTCAGTTGTCAAAGAACCTGCCGTGAGTGTTTTTGCCGCCAAATCATCAAGCTGTGCATTGAGCAGATTTTTCTGCTTTTGTGCTATGCTTTTTCTATACAGTTGAAAAGAGTTTGGATCTGACAGGTCTGTAATCTTGATTTTTTCAAACACCTCCTGAAGTGTTGTCCCCTTTTTTACAACAAGATTATGAATATTTGAGTGTTCTCCGCTGATTTCAACTTTGATATCTTTTGAGTTATGATCAGGAATAAAATTCACACTCTCACCACTGTAGATTTTCATATCCAAATTATCTTTTATCGCATATATATTTATACTCTGTTCGTTGTCCTGATTGTATTTTGTTACCGTAAAGTTAGTCAGAGTAGGATTTGGCAAAACTACTTTGAGTATATCTCTCAGAGTCACCGAATTACTCAACATTTCAAACCTGTACGGTCGTTTCACATCTCCGGTGATCTCTATGTAGTTTTTTATCGTCTCAACAACTATAACATCTCCCATATGAAACTGAAACAATTTCAAAGAACCGCTCAGTAAAAAAGTGTACAGATCAACATGATATATCTCTTTGTTTTGTCGCAAGACTTTTATGTTTCTGTAGCTTCCGCTTTTTGCATCGATACCTCTGGCCTTGTCTATAAACTGAATGACAGAGTCAGAAGAGAGCCCTTCATATAGACCAGGCTTGTTTACAGCACCCGTCACAAAGATGCTCACAGGCTGGTAGGATTCCAGATCCGCATAAACATAAACACTTTTTTTAAAAACCTTTTTGACAGCATTTTGCAGTGTTTGGCTCAAGCGGTCGTTGCGTATGCCGACAACTTTGACAGTCCCAACTTTGGGAATAAAAATATTTCCCTGCGAATCAACCGTCACTTTTGTTTCAAAATCAAACGAACCCCACAATTTCAGATTGATAGTATCGCCTATGCTGATAAGATAGTCAGGGTTATATCTATACTGCCTGTTTTTGGAAAAACTACCGTTAAAAAGGTTGTATCCGAAAACACGCGTTGAGGCATCCACAAAAGAGCTGTTCATATCTTTTGCCATTTCCTCACTGTTGAGATTTGAAAACTCTACTCCAAAAAGAGCAGTGCTGAGCATAAAAGCCAAAAGTATTGTTTTTATCATTTTTATTCCTTGTGATCTTTGATTATAGCAAGTAACATTGCAAATATACCATACAGCAACAGCATCGCTATCACTATAGTGACAAAGACTCTCGGTTTATCCGGGTAGGTATACCCGTCAGGAAGATTCGGTTTACTGATGATACTCAGTGTTTTTGCTTTTTTGAGAATATCCAGTTTCGTCGTTTCCAACTGAAGAAGAGTATTTTTATAAACTTCTGTGTTAAATTCAAGTTGCATTTTCAGCCTGTCATACTCAAACAGTATTTTATTGAGTCTGTTTTTGCTCTTGCCGGTTAAACCTTTTTTTATGTTTTCAAGAGAATTTTTGATCTCTTTTATTTCACTTTTCAGTCTTAAAAGTTCATAATTGTCACTGTTGAGATAAGTGCTTTTTGTCTGATACTCTATCTTTTTCTGAGAAAGGGTTGCCTCAAGATTTGCTATGAGTGCGGTTGAAGAGGTGGCCTGTGTTTCGGGGTCCAGCAACAGGTGTTCATTTTGATATCTTTGGAGAGCAGCAGCAGATTCCAGCATTTTCTCTTTGCTCTTTTTGTATTCAAGTTCTATGAAAGAGAGTTGTTTTTTTGCTTTTTTACGGTTAAATTCATTGATCTCATGTTCTACCTTGTTGATCATATATTGCAAAATCTTTTGTGTGGTTTTTGCATCCGTATATGCATAGGCAATATGTAAAATACCAGAGGTCTCGTCATAATGCACTTTGAGACGTTTTTGGTAAAACTTCAAAGCCTCTTCCATCGTTGCGTCAGCTCCCAGTCGTTCTATAAAGTCTATCTTGTCACTTTTATAGTGCTTTATCAGTCCAAACTCTTTATCTAAAATCAAAAACATATCAAGTGATTCCAGAAACTCTTTCACTACCATAGAGTCCTGCAGCTGGGAGGAAGAGCCAACTCCCAAAAGTTGCAGACCAAGACTTGATGCAGGCGAAGCAGAGCTCAGATCACGGACGATGAGAGCACTCTGCGACTCATACAGTTCTGCTTTTATCAGCAAAAAGTATATACTCAGCATTACAAAGGCTGCAAGAAAAACAATTTTACTGTTTATACGACGGAAAGTTTTTTTCATTGATACTCACTTAAATAATAAAATTTCACATTTAATGTTTTTGAAAAGCCGTTTTCATGTTGCATTACTTCTGCAACATGCATTTTACCGATATTTTTCTTAGGGAATCTCTCCATATAAAAAAATGCGGCCTCAAGAGCATTCTCAAAGATAACGCCGTCTGAAGAGATGAGAGTCTCCATGGCAACAACATTTTCCCAGTTTTGAAAAGGCAGTTTGTTCTGCCCGTCTCTCCAAAATACTTTTTTCAGATAGACATTCGAACCATTGTTCTCGTTGAGTGCCTGAATAATGCTCATAGGGCGTATTTTGTAAAAACTCGCAGCATCATTGATGTTGTCAAAACATTTCCCGTCACTGCAGTATATGGCAGATGATGCCACACCGTTTTTTTTGGTTTTGGCAATGTTTATATTATGGTAGGCATTTATGGCATCGTCTATCTCTTCATAGTAAAATATTTTTCCATCATCGATCAATATTCCCGCATCACAAATCTTTCTTAAATCTGCCATAGAGTGACTGACAAGAAGTACATTTGATCGCTCGATTTTTTTCATCAGCGCATCTTTGGCTTTTTTCTTAAAGTTTTCATCCCCAACGGAGAGTGTTTCATCTATAATCAGATAATCAAAATCAAAAGCCAAACTCAAACCAAAACTCAGTCGGGACTTCATCCCGCTTGAGTAAAGTTTTATAGGCATGTCAAAGTAGTCTCCTATTTCGGCGAACTCCCGTACATGTTCTATAACTTCTTGAAGTTCCTCTTCTCTTTTTCCGTATATTCGGCAGACAAACTTTACATTTTGCCGCCCTGTCATAGAGCCTTGAAAGCCACCCGCCAGGCCCATAGGCCAGGAGAAGCTGTTTGGGGAAGTAATGGTACCGACAGTGGGAAAGTCAATGCCGCCAAGCATACGAAGCAGTGTAGACTTCCCTGCTCCGTTTCTTCCGACTATTCCAAGGTTGACGCCGGAGGGAATCGTAAGTGTCACATTTTTTAAAATATACTTTTTCTGACCATCTGTTTTAAAATATTTGGTTACATTTTTGAGTTCTATCATAATAGCTTTAAAGTGCTTCCTCTATATATTTTATAAATTGTTTTATATCATCTAACTTATTTAAAACCTCTTCGCATATGATTACATAATCAATTTTTTCATAATCATGAGCTAAAAAGTTCCTAAATGATGCAATTTTTGCAAATTGATAAGCAAATTCACGTGGTATAATATTATTTTCTCCTAAAATATCAATAGCTTCATAATAACTTTGAGGAGAACTTAAAGATTTGTATTTTATCATCATTTCTGCCAATGCAATTGAACCATCGCTTATTAAATACAAATAATGGAGTATAGCACCTTCATACATTGGATCTGCAAGAAATCTTTTTTTACAATCTATTTTATATTCATCCAGTAACTTTAAATAATAATGCAATCTTGCTATTTTTTTATCTATTTTATGCTGCATCAATATAAGCTCTAAAAGATTTATAATCTAGTAATTCATGTTGTTTTTTCAATTCAAAATCTATTCGTAGTCCATTATCTTTTAAAACAATACCATCCTTCAAAATACTTTCAAGCAGAAAAAGATTTCTTGTATGATTTAAAATAACTAAATCTACATCTTTCTTTAATAGTTTAGATAATTCGTAATTAACCTGCAACTCTTTATCTAAACTATAGCTATTAAGATAAATGGCTATATCTATATCGCTCCCTTGTGTTTGCCGGTTTTTTGCATAAGAACCAAACAAATAAGCAAATAAGATATCATCCATCGCTACCAATTTATTCATAATTATTGTATGCAAAGTCATTGGGAAATCCTTTTTATCATTATTATATCTTAATCATGTAGAAATAATCTTCTTTTCGGCTTTAGCGTAAAAGAAGAGCCCCAGGAAAAGCGGAATCACTGTCCACCACATCATATAGGTATAGTCAACATAGTCTGTATTTAAAACCCTGAAATAATTTCCGTGTATCATCTCTATAAAATGGACGACAGGATTGTATAAAATGAGCTCCTGTGCGAGAGGAGGCAGGGAATCGACCGTATAAAACATACCCGAAAGTAGAAAAAGCGGCATGGAAATAAAGCTGATGATTTTGCCGAATGTCTCATAAAAAGTGTTTATGACGGCAAAGAGCAGACCCAAAGCAAAGCCAAAGATGCCAAGCCAGAGGATTGCCACAATGACCATGTTGAAATTTTTTACACTTAAATCCATTCCAAAGTAGAGTCCAAAAGAGATAAAAAGTATGATCGTAGCGCACATCACCAAAAACTCAACAAAAAAACGGGAAAATATCGTATCGACAGGTTTTACCTGTCTGTATACAAAGAGTGCTCTGTTTCCTTCAAAAGCGGTCATAGAGGTGGTCATAAGTGCAGAAAAGAAATTATAGGTTAAAATACCTGTTGCCAAAAATACAGGCAAGTCTATTCCCTGCATGTTTGTCCCTGTAGCAAGACGCATCGCAGAAAACATAATGACTTTGACCATGGGGTCTATAACTGCCCACAGATAGCCAAGCTTTTTGGTGCCAAATCTTGTTTGAATTTCTCTGAGAAAAAGTGCAGCGATAACAGAGGTAAAAACAGTGAAAGAGGTTCTTTTAATCATGACATGGATTATAGCACAAAAGAATTAATTTGGTTGCAACACTCCTCAGAATTGGCACTGCCTTTGTAAACTCTCATGACACACAGCCCGCACTGAAGTACGGGTTCCAAAAAAGATGCTTAACTTAGATGGCATCGTCGGAACCCGTACTTCAGTGCGGGCTGTGTGTCTTAAAAACCTAATACCCGGGCAAAAACCCATATTCCGAAAAAAACTGATAATTTTCTATGATATAATTCCATCTTTTTTAATTAAAAAAATTCCTTAACTTAAACAAGAAGTATAAATGATCATAAAAAAGATAGCATTGATAATGTGGAATGAACGGGGGGAAAATCCCTTTCGTATAGTGGTAAAATCTTATGCCCGTTATAGAAAACATGGGTGGAGTGGTATGCTTTTGCGTTTAGAGAAAGAACTTCAAAGAGTGAACCTCTCTGCAGTAAATCACAGCAATCAAACAAGCGATTATGCAAAATGGATAGCACGAAACGAAAACGACATTTTGCAAACATCCCCTCTGCAAAAGAGGCCGCTTGTCTCTATAGTTACACCAACATACAACACACCAAAGCGTTATCTGCAGGAGATGCTGGAGTCTGTTTTGGCACAGACATATACAAACTGGGAACTTTGCATCGCTGATGATGCTTCAACAAAAAGTGAAACCTTGGAAGTGCTCCAGGAATATGAGAACAAATACGCAAACATACAGGTAGTTTACCGCAAAACAAACGGCCATATATCTGAAGCTTCAAACTCGGCACTGTCCCTGGCCTCCGGAGAGTATGTAGCATTTTTGGACCATGACGACACTCTGGCACCGAATGCTCTTTATGAAATGGTCAAAAAACTCAACGAAAACCCAAAACTCAAACTCATCTACTCTGATGAAGACAAAATAGATGAAAAGTCAAACAGATTTAACCCCCACTTTAAGTCCGGATGGAATCCCGATATGTTTTTTTCCCAGAACTACATCTGCCATTTGGTCTTTTTACAAAAAGAGGTAGTAGATACCATAGGCGGTTTTCGCAAAGGCTATGAAGGGAGCCAGGATTATGACCTGCTTTTAAGATCTTTACATGTAATAAAGTATGATGAGATAGACCGAGTGGAGAAGATTTTGTACCACTGGAGAGCCATAGAAGGTTCGACTGCTTACGGAAGCGGAGAAAAAGCGTATGCCCATCAAGCAGGTTTAAAGGCACTGCAGGATTATTTTCATACCAAAGACAAAGAGATAACTGTTGAAGACGGAAAGTTGCCAAATACATACAAAGTGAACTACCCTGTAAAGAACAGGCCTCTGGTGAGCATTCTCATCCCGACACGAGACGGCTATGATATACTGCGCAAATGCGTAGAGAGCATCATAGACAAAACAACATACCCAAACTATGAAATAATAATCCTCAATAACGAGACTACATGTAAGCAAACCTTGTCATACCTGAAAAAGATACAAATGTATCAAAATGTAACAGTACTTGCATATCACAAAGCATTTAATTATTCGGAAATTAACAACTATGGTGTTTTTAAGTCTCGCGGAGATATAATTGCATTTGTTAATAATGACATAGAAGTTGTGACAGAACATTGGCTTGATGAAATGGTATCGCATGCATGCAGAAAAGAGATAGGTGCCGTGGGTGCCAAACTCTACTATGATGAAGGCACTGTTCAGCATGGGGGAGTTGTCCTTGGCATAGGCGGAGTTGCCGGTCACGCACATAAACATTTTGAGCACAATGCCTATGGCTACTTTTCGAGACTTCAGATAGTTCAGAACTACTCAGCAGCAACTGCTGCATGTCTTGTAGTAAGAAAGGAGTTGTTTGTTGAAGTGGGTGGTTTGAATGCAGAGAAACTGACGGTTGCTTTTAATGATGTGGATTTTTGCCTCAAACTGCAAAAAAAAGGGTATAGAAACCTCTGGACACCTTATGCCCAACTGAATCATTATGAGTCTAAAAGTCGTGGGTCTGAAGATACAGACGAAAAAAAGAGAAGATTTGAACAGGAAGTTTTATATATGAAAAAAAAGTGGAATAAAACATTGATGAACGACAGATACTACAACAAAAACTTAACAAAAAAGCATGAAAATTTTGGAATCAACATCTAATGAAATAGTAAAAAAGTTTTTTTTGATTATCAAAGATCAGTTTAGGAACATATATGAAAAAGAGCAGTAAGCACAAGAAGATATTTCTCGAAAAGGAAACAAATAATTTGCAAGAAGAATTAACAGCCGTAAAAGAAGCCAACCGGAAACTGCAAGAGAAAAAAGAGGCAGAGACGACAGCACTCAATAATGAAATCGACAGCCTTGTAGAAGATTTGATAGCCCTAAAAGAAAAGAATGTCCTTCTTGAAACTCTTATGGCAGAAAAAGAGACAGCCAACCAGAGCCTGCAGGAGACAACAGCACTCCAAAACAGACAACTCGAAGAACTCCAAAACGCTCTGCAGAGACTCCAGGCAGAAAAAGAGGAGAAAGAGGCAACCGTCACCGCACTCAACAATGAGATAAACACCATAGTGGAAGATCTGGCAACAACAAAAGAACAAAACGGTATGCTGGGCACACTCCTCCAAGACAAAGAAGAGACACTTCAGACACTCCAAGAGACCAACCAGAGCCTGCAGGAGACAACAGCACTCCAAAACAGACAACTCGAAGAACTCCAAAACGCTCTGCAGAGACTTCAGGCAGAAAAAGAGGAGAAAGAGGCAACCGTCACCGCACTCAACAATGAGATAAACACCATAGTGGAAGATCTGGCAAGCATAAAAGAGAGTAAATGCTGGATATACACAAAACCCATAAGAGATTTACAAAAAGTTATAGGAAAGAAAAACAATGGCTAATGCACAGGAGCTAGAAGAGTACAAAAAGACCATAGAAGAGAGTGGTCTTTTTGACAGTAAGTATTATGTACGAGAATATAAAGATGTCAGACAAGCAAAAGAACTGCCTCTTGAACATTTTGTGAAATTTGGTCTTGATGAAGATAGAAAGCCCAATGCCGGGTTTGATCCTGTTTGGTACAGGGAACATTACACAGATGTAAAAGAAGCAGGTTTGTATCCTTTTATACATTATGTAATATATGGACTCAAAGAATTTCGCTTCGCAAATGAAAACGAAAAAAAAGAGTATGAAAACCTCAAAGAAGATGGTTTTGATGTTGAATTTTATAAAAATAATTATGATGATATAAAAATATTCGGAGAAAAATTTGATTTTCTACTTCACTATATTAGGAATGGGCAGCATGAAGGTCGAGAAATTAAAAAAGTAAAATTTGAAAATCTTTTCGACATAAATTATTATATAAAAAACACCCCTGATGTAAAAACTACAAATCTAACTCCTATAGAACATTATAAAATGCGGGGCTACAAAGAAGGAAGAAACCCAAATCCGTTTTTTGACACGAATTGGTATAAAAGCCAATATCCAGAGGTTGAGAATGAAAACCCATTAGTTCATTACATCACAAAGGGCTGGAAAGAAGGCAATAATCCTTCATATAAGTTTGATGTAAATAAATATCTAGAAAACTACCCAGAAGTAAAAAAAGACAATATCGAACCACTAAAACATTTTTTAACGGAGGGGAAAGATAAAGGATATGTAAGTTTTAGAGTCGATTATCAAAACCAAGATTGTCAAACTATTTTAGACAGTGGGCTGTTTATGTTTGACTGGGTAGAGACCATATATCAAGATCTCATCCAGCAAGATTCTTTACTGCATTATTGTATATTTGGCCATAAAGAAGGAAGAAACCCAAATCCGTTTTTTGACACGAATTGGTATAAAAGCCAATATCCAGAGGTTGAGAATGAAAACCCATTAGTTCATTACATCACAAAGGGCTGGAAAGAAGGCAATAATCCTTCATATAAGTTTGATGTAAATAAATATCTAGAAAACTACCCAGAAGTAAAAAAAGACAATATCGAACCACTAAAACATTTTTTAACGGAGGGGAAAGATAAAGGATATGTAAGTTTTAGAGTCGATTATCAAAACCAAGATTGTCAAACTATTTTAGACAGTGGCTGTTTTATGTTTGACTGGGTAGAGACCATATATCAAGATCTCATCCAGCAAGATTCTTTACTGCATTATTGTATATTTGGCCATAAAGAAGGAAGAAACCCAAATCCGTTTTTTGACACGAATTGGTATAAAAGCCAATATCCAGAGGTTGAGAATGAAAACCCATTAGTTCATTACATCACAAAGGGCTGGAAAGAAGGCAATAATCCTTCATATAAGTTTGATGTAAATAAATATCTAGAAAACTACCCAGAAGTAAAAAAAGACAATATCGAACCACTAAAACATTTTTTAACGGAGGGGAAAGATAAAGGCTACAAGGTTTATCCCGTTAATTCAGATACTATTTTGTCAATAAATTCTAAGAGTTCTTTTAGCAAAAAACTATTCCCAGATTTGGGAATACTATTTGACTATAATATTAAAAAATTAGCACCTTTGTCCATGAAGTTTAATAAAAAATGTTTAAATATTCATTTTGTTATACCTGACTTTGGTATTGGTGGTGGTGGGCATATGAATATTTTTCGTATGATTCGTCTCTTAGAAATGTTCGGACATAATTTAACTATATGGATATTTGATCCATCTATTCACAAAGATGAAAAGACTGCATATGAAGACATCATCAAATATTATAGCACTATCAAAGCAAATGTAAAGTTTATTTATAAAGACTTTCAAAAAACGGCTAAAGGTGATGTAATTTTTGCATCATCCTGGAATACGGTTTGGCCCGTTCAAAGTGCTAAATATTTCAAAAGAAGATTTTATTTTATTCAAGATTATGAAACTTTATTTAATGCAAAAGGTTCGAGAAGTGAATTGGCGGAATATACATATACTCAAGATTTAGACTGCATATGTGCAAGTACATGGCTTCAATCACTTATGGAAAAAAAGTTTAATCGTTGGGCTAGATCTTTTAATTTAGCAGCAGATAAAGATATTTACAATCCTAGGTTAAGAGAAGCTAATAAAATTCCAAGAATTGTTCTTTACTCAAGAATTTTTACAGAACGTAGAGGTGTTGAACTTGCATTGATTGCGTTAGAACTATTAGCAAAAGAAGGGGTTAAGTTTCATGTGGATATGTTCGGAGCAGATTTTCACAATATAGATTCGGCTCCTTTTTCGTGTAGTGTCTTTTACAAAAGAACTCCAGAAGAATTAGCAGATTTATATAATAAATCTGACATTGGGTTAGTATTTTCTCTTACAAATTACTCCTTAGTTCCACAGGAAATGATGGCATGTGATTTAGCAATTGTAGAGTTTGATACAGAAAGTACAAGAGCAATTTACCCTGATAATATAGTGACCTTTTCTGGGCCAAGCCCAATAGACATTAAAGAAAAAATAAAATATTTATTGTTAAATCCTAACGCAAGAAAAAAACAAGTAATGAATGCTAAAAAATGGCTTAAACAATTCTCTTGGATAAAGTCTGCTAGAGAAATTGAAAAGGCTATTTTAGATAGACTAGCAGAACATAACTTTGAGGCTATTGAAACTTATAAAAAAGAAAAAATAAAAGCAAGTATAATAATTCCAACATATAATGGAGGTGAGTTATTTAAAACTGTTTTAGTGGCTTTGCAAAACCAGATTACCCCTTGGAAATATGAAATAATTGTTTTAGACAGTGAATCGACAGATGGAACAGCGGAATATTTAAAATCTATTGATAATATAATCTATAAAACCATTAAAAAAGAAGATTTTAATCATGGTGCTACGAGAAATTATGGTGTAGAGATTTCACAAGGAGAATATATTGCATTTATTACACAAGATGCTATTCCAACACATAATCATTGGCTTTATAATTTTGTAACAATGCTAGAACATTATCCAAATGCAGCTGGAGCATTTGGAAAGCATATTGCTCATGATGATGCATCAACATTTACTAAAAGAGAATTAAGAGAACATTTCAATAATTTTTTGAACTTTCCTTTATCTGTTTCACTTAAAAGTAAAATACCTGATGGATATGATGAAAAAAGTTGGATGGGTATCCTACATTTTTACAGTGATAACAACTCTTGTTTTCGAAAAAGCATTTGGAAAAAGATACCTTATCGTAATGTACAATATGGCGAAGACCAACTGTGGGCAGATGATATTATAAAAAAGGGTTATGAAAAACTCTATGTACCTACTGCAGTAGTAAAACATTCGCATGAATATGCTCCAAAAACCACCTATGAAAGAGCAAAAACTGATGCAGATTTTTTTAAATACTATTGGGGGTATCAATTAATAGATTCAGATAAAAAAGATCATATCGTAAAAGAATTAATAAAAAATGATATTATATTTGCTTTAGAAAATGCACTTCCAAAAAAAGAAATAAATGACAGAATAGCATCTATTAAAGCGAAATTTCAAGGTTATCTAGATGGCTATAATAAAGATGTATCAATGTTTTCAAAAGAAAGCAAAGAGAAAAGTAAATTTTAAAATACGAAAAGGATGAAAAAGGATGAAAAAATTATTTATTCATATTGGGACCGGAAAAACAGGAACAACTGCATTACAAAATTTTTTAAATAACAACAATAAACTTTTGCAGAAAAAATATGGTATTACTTATGCTCAAACATGTATTCAAGATAATGCTCATCATCAATTATGCACTAATTTTAATAAAAAAGAGATTGATATTACTAAAATTGTTCCTAAGAGATTAGAAAAATTAATACAAGAAGCAAAAGATTCAGAGTCTGATATATTTATAATAAGTTCTGAATATTTTCCTGGCGTTACAGAAGAAGAAATTAAAAATATTTATATCAAGACTTTAAACAAATATTTTGAAATACACATTATAGTATATTTACGGAGACAAGATGAATATTTAGAGTCTTGGTTTGCACAGCTCATAAAAACTGAACGATATTCAGCAAATATATATAATACTATGAGTTCTTTAGAACATGCTGGCCTTTTTGACTATTATAATATGATTAAAAAATGGAATAACTATATTGATAAAAAGAACATACATGTAAAAATATATGAAAAAAATCAGTTTTATAAAGGCAATATTTTTAATGATTTTATGAGTATCTTTAATGCTGAAGATATTAGTGAATTTAGTATATTAAAAAGTGATCCTAACCCAAGTTTAACTCGAGATCAAGCCTTATTGATTAAAGCATTCTACAATGCTGGATTAGAACATCTTATGGATGATGTCATTAAAAAACCTTTTTCCTTCAAGTTATCTCATTCAAATAAATTTCTTTCTCCAGAAGAAAGGACAAAGCTAGTTTTAAAATTCAATAAATCCAATGAAAAAGTTGCAAAAGAATACCTAGATAGACAGAATGGACAGCTATTTATCAATGAATTACCTATAAATTCAAATGAAAATTGGGAAGAGATAAAACAGCCATCAAGTGAATATTTAATTCGGGCACTAACTCATTTATTAGCAAAACAAAAAATTTATTTTAATCAAGAAATTAGTTTTTTGAAACAAGAAATTAAGAATATAAAAGAGCACTTATGATAATAGGTAATGGTCAATTGGCACAGGCTTTTAAAGAGTTGGATAAAAGGGATGATGTCATCATTTTTGCAAGTGGCGTAGCAAACTCAAACTGTACTGATAAAAGTGAATTTGAAAAAGAAAAAGATCTCTTAATAAAAACACTTATAAACAACAAAAAGAAAAAGTTTGTCTACTTTAGCAGTTGTGCTTTGTCCGCCAAAGAGTATCAATTAAATGACTATTATATCCACAAACAAAATATGGAAAAAATTATAAAGGAACATTCTGCCTCTTACTACATATTTAGAATTCCACAACTTTTTGCAGATATTAAAAGGCACTCTACACTCATTAATTATCTTTTTTATGCCATCAA
Source organism: Sulfurimonas sediminis (assembly GCF_014905115.1). Taxonomy (NCBI): domain Bacteria; kingdom Pseudomonadati; phylum Campylobacterota; class Epsilonproteobacteria; order Campylobacterales; family Sulfurimonadaceae; genus Sulfurimonas; species Sulfurimonas sediminis. Next base: position 248,191 of record NZ_CP041235.1, on the reverse strand, counting down.
AGAAGAAAAGGAGATAAAAATATACAAAGATGCTTTTCGATATGTGATAGCTCTAGATGACGTGCATACAATAGTAATACAGCTTATAGAACATCATAAAGGAGGTACTACTCTTGATATTGCCAATAGTTACAGATACTCTATTGCTGAAATTGTTGAGATTATTGAACAACTGACAAACAAAAAAGCAAACTCTACACTGATTAATAAAAAAGATGCTTATACGTTGGATTTAATTGATCTTTACAATACAATTTCTCAGTATAATATTGATGGCATAAAATTTGGTAAATCATATCTGTATGATAAACTTTTATCAAAATTATCTCTTTAAGTTTACCGGCAATCACGCTCTGATGATTTATGAAAGTGACTCGGTATATACCTTTATACCAAAAAATGCCTGTTCTACCATGCGGCTTTCGCTGGCCATAGTCAACGGATGTATACAGGAGATAAAAGATTATAACTGGATTCATAAGAACAACAACACATTTGTAGCAGATTTGGGAGAGCTTATAAAAGCAAAATACACTTTTGTTATTTTAAGAGACCCTTTTAGAAGAGTTGCAAGTGTATATATGGATAAAATTGTAGACAGAACTACCGAAGCGTGGAGTCTGTATGACAAACTTGAGAGAAAAATTGAGCTTAAAGAGATGAGCTTTAAAAAATTTGTAGAGCTGATCTCCAGACCGGGTGTATTTAGAAGCAACATTCACTGGCGCCCGCAGATAGATTTTTTGATGTACCAGACATATGATGACTATTTCTGTCTGGAAGATTTTGCAAAAGCTGTTCCGGTCATTGAAGAGAAAGCAAATATTAAAATTTATGACGCCCGCAATCTGACAAAACACGGTCTGGACCAGTATGAAACCGTAAATGACAAAAACTTCTCCACTGCTCTGCCTTTGGAACTGCTGAACTTAAAAGATGAGGGGTATGCCCCTTCTTATGAAAGCCTGTACGATGAAGAACTGGTTGATTTGGTAAGCAAAATGTATAAAGACGATCTGTTGCTGTATACAGAAAAATTTGGAAAAGAGAACCTACTCTTTTAATACAATGCCATTAAGTTAAGCATTTATTTGGAGCCGGCACTGAAGTACCGGTTCCGAAAAAGCATTAATTTTCTTAACTTAATGGCAGAGACTCTTTTAATAGGGATCAAGTATTTACTTTTTAAATTTTATTGTTTTTTCTCTCTTTTTTTTATACAATAATACATAAACATAAACAGAGGTGTGGAAGAAGTTTTTTTTAACCAACCATTGCTTATTGTAGAAGATTTTAAACACTCCTTGAAGGAATGTCGATGTGTTGCTTTAGGTAAAAATGATTTTAATGATTTAATAACAGTCATTTTCACAGTAAGAGAGAAACATATAAGAGTAATATCGGCGCGTGCTATGAGTAAAAAAGAAAGGACTATATATGAAAGAGCTGAAAAAAGTACCAACATTTAAGAATGAAAGAGAGGAAGCATCTTTTTGGGATAAGCATGATGTAACTGAGTATTTTGACATGGACAAAGCAAAATCAGTTCGATTTCCTAATCTTAAAAAAACAACGAAGAGTATCTCTCTGCGTTTACCGGTTGATATGATTGAAGAGTTAAAGGTGCAAGCTAATGCAATGGATGTGCCTTATCAGTCACTCATAAAAATGTTTTTAACCAATGCGCTTAAAACTGCCTAGAAAATAGCAACTTAGAGGTATTAAGGAGAAAAAATTTGGTGTTTTCTTGGAACCGGTACTTTCTTAACTTAATGACATTGACTCTTTTAATAAGGGTCAAGCAGCGTTATTTTAAATTCTATCTTTTAAATTATCATAAATTTCATTGTTTTCTCTCTTTCCTATACTGATCACAAACACCACAATCTCGTCATCTTTAACCTCATAAGCCAATCTATATCCAGCATTTCTAAGTTTTATTTTATATACATTTGCATATCCGCTAAGTCTGTCTTTTGGTACTCTTGGATTGGACAATTTATTTTTGAGTTTTTTGTGGAATTGTTGTTTTGTGGCATAATCCAACCTACTCCACTCCTTCAAAGCTTTTGGATGAAAATCAAGATAATAAATCATCAATATCTACTCTGATCGGTTTTTCTCCATCATTATATCTCTCTTCTACCGCTTGTGTCAGATAATAATCATCGATAATATCTATCATTTTGGCATAGAGATCGCTGGGTACCAGATAGGCACTGGCAACATTGTGATTGAGTATCGCTATTGCCTCGTTTCCTGCATCCTTCAGCAACTGAGTTGGTGATTGCTTCAGTTCTGTAATACTTGCTGTATAATTTGCTAACATTGGCTGCATATTTAGTCCTTTATATGATATGGATTATTATACCTTATTTGGTGTTTTTTGTCAAAGTAGGAGGGACAAAAGTAATGGCAAGAGCTTTATGACGAATGGTATTTGTTTTAGTTTAACATAATACAAAAGCTGTTATAATTCGCAAAATTTCACAACAAAAAGCCAAATATAAAATAATAAATATACGAGACGGATATGATTTGGACTTATTTTCTCTTTACAGTATAATAAAATATTAAAAGCTGAGGGATTGGTTAATTGGGCAGAGGAATAAAAAATGAGGATACAAACAGAGCAAATTCAAGTACTGAAAAACAAAGTGAATGAACTCTCAAAAGATGCGCAACTGTATCTATTTGGAAGTCGTGTTGATGATACAAAAAAAGGTGGTGACATAGATTTGCTTATAGTATCTAAGTCATTAACAAAAAAAGATTTACGATTTATTCGTATAGATTTTTTTAACTACTTTGGAGAGCAAAAGATTGATATTGTACTTGATAACGGAGAATTTAAAAATCCATTTACCAGGTATATCTTTAAAAAGGCTGTTTTATTGTGATGTATGATAAACTTATTGTTGATAAACAATTATTGGAAAAACAACTTTTTTGGCTGGAGATCTCTTTTAAAGAGTGTTCTCAAATAGGGCTAAAAAAAGACTATACTATTGAAGAATTTGGTAAATTTGAAACATTGTGTGCAAGATACAGCAGAAGCATAGATTTTTTAATAAGAAAAATGTTTAGGACAATAGATGCCTATGAGTTTGAAAACCAAGGAACCTTAGTAGATGTTGTAAACAATGCTCACAAAAGAGGCTTGTTTGAAGATATACAAGAATTGAGAATAATGAAGGATATTAGAAACACAATAGCTCATGAGTATATAGAAGAAAAACTCACTGAAGTGTTTGAAGAAGTTTTGCAATATACTGAGCATCTCATTCAAATTATAAAAAATACTTTAAACTACATAACAAAGAAGGAAAACTAATTTATGATAACCAAAGAACGCCTAACCCACCTCAAACAACTTGAAGCAGAGTCCATCCACATTCTCCGTGAAGTAGCGGCGGAGTTTACCAACCCTGTGATGATGTACTCAGTAGGAAAAGACTCCTCTGTGATGCTGCATCTTGCACTAAAAGCCTTTGCTCCCGCCAAACCTCCTTTTAAGTTCTTACATGTAGATACAACATGGAAATTTAAAGAGATGATAGCATTTCGTGATAACAGAATGAAAGAGCTGGGATTTGACCTTGTTGTTCACTCTAACCCTGAAGGTGTAGAGATGAATGTAGGTCCATTTACACACGGAAGTAAAGTACATACCGACATTATGAAAACAGAGGCTTTAAAACAGGCACTCAATGACGGTGGCTATGATGCTGTCATCGGTGGTGCTCGCCGTGATGAAGAGAAGTCCCGTGCAAAAGAGCGTATATTTTCATTTCGTGATAAAAACCACAGATGGGACCCTAAAAACCAAAGACCTGAACTTTGGAATGTCTATAACACTGCTCTTGCAAAAGGTGAAAGTGTCCGTGTCTTTCCTATAAGCAACTGGACAGAACTTGATGTATGGCAGTACATCTACCTTGAGGGCATCCCTATTCCATCGCTCTACTTTGCGGCAGAAAGACCAGTAGTTGAGTATGAGGGAACAAAAATAATGGTGGATGATGAGCGTATGCCCGAAGAGCTTCGTAAAACTGCCAAAAATGAGATGGTTCGTTTTAGAACACTTGGTTGTTACCCACTCACAGGTGCCATCAACTCAAATGCGACAACACTTCCTGAGATCATAAAAGAGATGCTCCTCTCAACAAGTAGTGAGCGTGAAGGTCGCCTCATAGATAAAGACAGTGAAGGTGCTATGGAGAAGAAAAAAATTGAGGGGTATTTTTAATATGTCAGAAATAACAACAAATAAAATAACAACCGATATAGAAAGCTATTTAAAAGAACATGAAAACAAAGATATGCTTCGCTTCCTTACATGTGGAAGCGTGGACGATGGTAAGAGTACACTTATAGGACGTATGCTCTATGACTCCAAGATGATCTTTGATGATCAACTTGCAGCGGCAGAGAGTGAAAGTAACAAATACGGCACAACAGGCGAAAAGATAGATATGGCTCTGCTTGTTGACGGCTTGCAGAGTGAACGGGAACAGGGCATTACCATAGATGTGGCATACAGGTTTTTTGCAACTGAAAGCAGAAAATTCATCATAGCCGATACTCCGGGTCATGAACAGTACACCAGGAACATGGTAACAGGTGCAAGTACAGCCGATGTGGCCATCATACTCATAGATGCCCGCAAAGGAATTCTCACACAGACAAGAAGACACAGCTTCATAGTAAACCTCTTAGGTATAGAGCATGTTATAGTAGCCATTAACAAAATGGACCTTGTTGACTTTAGCCAAGAGGTTTATGAGAAGATAAAAGCAGACTATAATGCACTCGCAGATGAACTTGGCATAAAAAACAGATACTTCATTCCGCTGAGTGCTCTTGATGGTGACAATGTGGTGAACAAAAGCCAACATACTCCTTGGTACGAGGAAAAACCACTCCTGGAACTCTTGGACACTATGGACATCAGCAAAGAGATAAAAGAAGAAGACTTCAGATTTCCGGTACAGTATGTCAACCGTCCAAATCTGAACTTTCGAGGTTTTTGCGGAACTATCGCAGCAGGCAGTATAGCTGTTGGTGATGATATAACAGTTCTTCCAAGTGGAAAAACCACAAAAGTAAAAAGCATCATCAATGCCGGAGATATCACAGAAACAGACCGTGAAGCTACATGTAAAGAGGCATATGCTCCAATGGCAGTGACTATTACAACTACAGATGAAGTAGACATCAGCCGTGGTGATATGCTCGTACACACTGCTTCTCTTCCAAGAGTCTCAAACGCACTCAAAGTGATGCTGGTTTGGATGGATGAAAAACCGATGCAGATCGGAAAAAATTATGATATCAAAAGAGCCACTTCTGTAGTAAACGGAAGCTTTGAGCATATAAACTACAAAATAGATATCAATACCTACAAACGCGAACAGGTAACAGAACTGGGACTCAATGATATCGCCTCATGCAAAATGGTTCTTACCCGCCCGATAGCAGCAGACCCCTATGCATCAAACCGCCTCACAGGAAGTTTTATAGTCGTTGACAGAATGACAAACAATACAGTAGGCGCAGGTATGATAGTGGATGTAGCCGCAAGAGAGAGTGACAAAGCAGAGAATGCCATAAAAGAGTACACAGCAGCAGAAAAAGCACTCAATCGTTACATACGGGAAAACTTTCCTGAGTGGGGGTGTAGAAGCATTAATATGGAGCGTGCAAATGATTAAAAAAATCTTTCAGAATAAAAAAAAGGTGGTGATATTGACCTCTTTGTTTTGCCTACAGAGCGTTCAAGTCGTTTTGAAAAGAATTGGCTAAATTAGTGTTGCATAAACCTATAGATATTGTCAAGCTTCAGGCTTTTTAGAAACCACCCGCCTGTTGCTGTATACAGACAATTTTGGACTTACTCTTTTAATGATATTTGTTTTAGTTTAACATAATACAAAAGCTGTTATAATTCGCAAGATTTAATAAAAAATGGAAAATATGAAACAAAAAGACAAAAAAAAATTATTTTTACATATTGGTACTCGTAAAACAGCAACTTCTTCAATTCAAAAGACTATATACAGAAATAGAAAAATATTTGAAAAAAATAATTTATACTATCCTAAGAACTGGAGAGAAGCACATAACTTGGAAATATATTGTATGTTTGCTGATAAGCCCGAGAACTATTCATTTAATGTTTTTAACAATTACAGTAAGCAACAAGTTGAAGAAAACAATGAAATAAATAGAAAAAATATTATCAGTGAAATTAAGAACACAAAATGCAAAAACATCCTGTTATCTGCAGAAGATGCATCTGCTTTAACTCAAAAAAATATAGAAAATCTAAAAAAGTTTATTAACCATGAATTGAATATTACAAATACTAAGATTATAGTTGCAGTTAGAGATATACTGTCTTATATTGCTTCCGATATGCAACAGCTTATTAAGGATGGAGTTGGTGAGGTCAATATAAAGCTTTATGAAAATTTTTATAGAAATAAAATTGAAAAATATATTAATGTATTTGGTAGAGAAAATATTATCGTATACAAATTTGAAGATTCTGTTGAACATGAAATGGGGCCAGTTGGCTATTTTTGTGATATTCTTGAAGTTCATAAAGATGTATTATCTAAAATAACTATAGAGAAAACCAATGAAGGTGTATCTGACAAAGCTATAGATTTGATAAAATATATAAACTCAAAAGTACCTTTAACTAATAATTTGAAATTGTCAGACGGACGATTTAAAGGAGATACGCAACTTCTTAATTTTTTATCGGGAAACAAGTTTATACCTAAAAAAGAGTATCAAGAAAGAGTGCTTAAACAAAATTCCAATGATTTAAAATGGTTAAAAAGTATTTTAAACATTGATTATACTAAAACAAAAGTCAAAGAACCATATAAAATAAAATATGACGGTGTATTTGCAGATGAAATATTAGACATATATAGTTCCCTATCCCCTTTGATACGAAGATTGACTTATGAGTATATATTAAAACAGTTAAGTAGAAACACTGATAAAAGCGATATTTTGAATTTACAAAAAATTTTAAACCATATTTTAGAGAATGATATAGAAAACTTGTTAGATTCTAATATTGTAACGAATGCAAAATCAAAAAAACCTACAAACATTATTGATTTACAAAAAGATTTGTTTGAAAATGTTGATAATTTACGAGGACTTGCTTTCATTTTAGAAAAATCCGGTGAAATCAAAATGGCGTACTATTTTATAAACGAAGCATTGAAAATCAGACCTAATGGGCCTATACTTAAAAAAAAGGTTGAAGAGTATAAAAATTTACTTTTTAAATGATATTTATTTTAGTTTAACATAATACAAAAGTTGTTATAATTCGCAAAATTTCACAAAGTGCTTGTAAGGATGAAGAAGAGATGTTTAAAACAAAAAAACAAAAAGAGTTTGAAAAATACAAAAAGATCATAGAAGAGAGTAGACTTTTTGACAATAGGTATTATTTAAGAGCATACGGTGATGTAAGAAGAGCCAGTGAAACGCCTATAGACCATTTTATAAAAATCGGTCTCAAAGAAGACAGAAAGCCAAATGCCGAGTTTGATCCGGTTTGGTACAAACATTACTACAAAGATATACAGACAAACAATGAATTTCCTTTCATCCATTACATTGTTCATGGGCAAAAAGAATTTCGTTTTTCCAATCCTGCAAACATACAAGAATACGAGGCACTCAAAGCCACTTTTGATGCAAATACCTATAAAAACAGCTATGAAGACTTACAAAATTTATCTGATGACTTTGACTTCTTATGGCATTATCTTCATTATGGGCAGAAAGAAGGACGTGCCTGCCCTGTAAAAGAAGAGACAGCAAATACAAAAGAAATTGAAATTAAAACAGTGACTCAAGTAAGCAGTGACGAACTCTCAGAAGAACAAAAATATGAATATCACATTATACACACGGAAAATATTGACTTCAGTGAGTATTTTACTCTCAATCAACACCCTTTTGTAAGTGAAGATCCGATACTGGACTATATTATCAATTGGAAAAAATATGATCCGGTTATAGCAAATTACTTTGATACATCATTTTACTTTATCGCATATCCGGATGTGCAAAGTGTAGGCATAAACCCACTCGTACACTATATCTCTGCCGGAAAAGTAGAGGGACGAAAAGGTGTTTTTGACAACTCTAAGATACAGCAGGGATCATTAAAACATGATGCAACAAAAGAGACCGTTGTCTTTGTCTCTCATGAGTCGAGTGCATCCGGTGCACCACTCTTGGGGTATAACATAGTAAATATCTTAAAACAAAAATATAACATTGTTCACATTGTATTAGAGAAAAAAAATATACATGACGCATTTTTAAATATATGTGAAGAGATGCTTGTAGATATTAAAGACAATGTCTGGATGCAATCTTATATATATTTGAAACAGTTATTAAAAAAAAGAACTATCAAGTGTATCATAGCAAATTCCGTAGTAACGAATGACCTTACAAGCGTAGCAAAAGAATTAAGTATCCCATCCGTTTTACTCGTGCATGAATTTTCAGACTATATCAAACCAAAAGGGACTATGGCAAACAGCGTATTGTTGGCAGATAAAGTTATCGTGCCTGCAAAAATCATCCGAAATTCTATTCAAGATGAGTTTGTTACTTTGTTTAATTCCAAAACAGTTCCGGCCAATATTTTCATCCAACCTCAAGGTAAATTACCTTTTATCCCGCAAGGGCACGGAAAAAATGAAACTGCTGATGCTATTTTAAAGAAGTTACATGTAACCCAAAAAGAGACAACAAAGATAATCGTAGGTTCCGGTTGGGTACAACCAAGAAAAGGGGTTGACCTCTTCATAGCCACTGCAAAATACATAAAACAACATTATGATGCTTCTTGTAAGTTTGTCTGGGTTGGTGACGGTTTTGATCCTGAAGTCGATTTGGCATACTCTGTCTGGTTGCAAAAAGAGATAGAACATTCAAGACTCGATGATGATTTTATATTTTTGCAGCATCAAAAGAATCTTGATACGATTTTTTCAATTGCAGATGTTTTTTGTTTGACATCAAGAATGGATCCTTTTCCGAATGTGGTCATCGATGCACTGGAACACAATCTGCATATAGCATGCTTTAAAGATGCATCGGGTTCTGTAGAATTTCTAGAAGAACACAAGGCAAGTTGTACCGTTGTAGACTACATAGACACATATGCAATGGCTGCTGAGTTGATACAATACTTTCAGAGCAATACTCCAAAAACAGATATTAATAAAAAACTGGTCAAAGAACATCTTGATTTTGATCAATATGTTTCCTATATTGATAATCTTATGAATGAGGCAATAGTATTTGAAAAGAATGTCGACGCTATAACAAACTACCTTCTGCAGAACAATCTCTTTGACCTAAGCTATTATGATCATACGGCAGGCAATATTGAGAAAGCATGTCACATATATGTCAGTGCTTCTCTCAAAGGCATTCGCATGAAAAATCCGAAACCGGGTTTTAATGACCTTTTGTGGATAGAAAACTATGCTGAGAATAATCCCTATATTGTTCCTGTCTTTGAGGCACATAAGCAAGGAATTCTAAAAACACACACTTCACATCAATTGCCAATAGAAAAAACTACAAAAATCAACTTCTTTTATGCTGTACATTTGCATTTATACTATATAGATTTGGCACAAGAGTTTGCTTCATATTTTAAAAACCTGCCTGGGAAATTTGATATATTGTTAAGTGTTGTCAAAGAAGAAGATATACAAAAAGCAGAAGACGTGTTTGGTCATTGTGGTGCCAACAGTGTCAAGGTTATGCTTGTAGAGAACATAGGAAGAGACAGCGGTCCGTTGTACTTTGGCTTTAAGGAAGTAATCTTATCAAACAAATATGAAGTTATTGGTCATTTTCATACAAAAAAATCACTGGATGTTAATGATGGTATCGGAGATAAATGGAGAGAGTATCTTTTGAACACACTTGTAGGTGACAAGGATATAGCGCACAGTATTATGAGTCTTTTTTCTTTAAACAAAAAACTAGGTCTCGTTTTTCCCGATGATCCTCATGTTGTAGATATAGGAGAAAATAAAGAATATGTTGACAAACTGTGTGAGATGTTGCAAATAGAGAGTCTCAATGACACGCCTCTGTTTCCTGTCGGAAATATGTTTTGGGCACGGACAGAGTCAATAAAACAATTGTTTTCGTTAAACCCGGATGATGTTCTAGAAGAAGAACCACTCCCTTATGACGGAAGCTATATGCATGCCATCGAAAGAATAACTCCGACATTAGTCAATAGCAATGGATTTGAATACAATACAGTATATAGAAAAGGCATAGTATGGTAGAGAGAAAAAAAGAGTTATGCATCCTGCATATAGGAATGCCAAAAACAGGCTCTTCAACCATTCAGGAAAATCTTTTTCAAGGGGTAAAAGATGAAAGGGTTTCATATACTGATTTGAGCATTGCTAACCAGTCAGGGCCTTTATATGGCTTATTTAAAAAGAACCCGGAAAATTATCATTTTTTTAAAAATAAAAAATTCACAGAGAATGATATAAAAGAATTTAGAAAAAAAACAAAAAAACAACTTAAAAATAACTTTATCGATTTTTCAACTGACATAAATATATTATCTGGAGAAGACTTATATCACAGTAGTCATGATGAAATAAAACAAATGAAAAATTTCTTAAAAAAGTTTTTTCATAAAACTTTAGTAATAGTATATGTGAGACCAGTTTATTCATTTTGTAATTCAGCATTTCAACAATTAGTAAAAAACCATGAACTTAACTCTTTTGACTTTAAAAAAATATACCATAAATATAAAAATTTGGAAAACTATGATAAAGCATATGGAAAGAAAAATGTAAGCGTCGTCCCCTTTGTCCCAAAAAAGTTTCTTAAAAATGATCTTTTATTTGATTTTTGTTCTCATGTTGGTATTGAGAAACAGTTTGCAGCCATAAAGACTACTAATGAGTCTTTATCCAAAGAGGCTGTTGCAGTTTTATTTACTTTTAATTTTCATAAAAATGCAAAAACTGATTTTGGGCACAGGAATATCCTTATTCAGCATAAAGTTACAGAGATTTTAAAAAACTTTGGAAATGAAAAATTTCAATTTTCAGGAAAACTTATTCAATCAATAATAGATAAACATTTCAAAGAAGATTATGCATGGTTACTAAACAGAATACCGGACGAGTATTCAGAAGATTTTCTTTTTGATTCAAATAAGAAAGGGGTAGAAACAGAAAATGAGTTAATGGAATATGCAACAAACTTTATTGATGAACTTACTACACTCATAGATCAGCAATTGATAGATTTTCCACTGGAAAAAACCCCCCAAACAGTTGCAAAACTGGTAAACATATTGCGTACCCAAATTGCAAAAGAGATGGATTGATGATAGTCGGTAATGGTCAATTAGCACAAGCTTTTAAAAATCTAAAATATAATGATAATGTGGTTATCTATGCCAGTGGTGTAGCCAACTCAAACTGTACCGACAGAAATGCGTTTGAGAGAGAAAAAAATCTTTTAGTCAAAACACTCATTGAAAATAAAAACAAAAAGTTTGTCTATTTCAGTAGTTGTGCATTATCTGCGAAAGAGTATCCGTTAAATGACTACTATATTCATAAAAAAAATATGGAAAAAATCATAAAAGAGCATTCAGACAATTACTATATTTTTAGAGTTCCCCAACTTTTTGGGAAGTTAAAAAAACATCCGACTCTCATCAATTATCTGTATAACGCTATTGAAGAACAAAAAGAGATGCAAATTTATAAAGATGCTTTTCGTTATGTGATAGATATTGAGGATGTCAACAAAATTGTTATACATGTAATAAACCAACATGAGGGAAAGCTAACTCTTGACATTGCCAACAGTTATAGATACAGCATTGTAGAAATAATTGAAATAATTGAAAAATTAACAAACAAAAAAGCCAAATATAAAATAATAAATAAAAGAGACGGATATGATTTGGACCTGTCTTCTCTTTACAATATAACTTCTCAGTATAATATTGATATAAGTTTTGGTAAATCATATCTGCATGAGAGACTAAAACAGCGAATAAAAACAACTTAAAGTATTAAAAACAGCAGGGTCAAAGCTTTACTTTCAATGCTGAATTTTGAATTGATTGAGAAAATCGATTTTGCACTTGGAATAGCAGGGTCAAAGCTTTACTTTTAACTAAAATTTGATAAAATAGTGGCAAGGAGTTTTTTATGCCCCGAAAACGCAGAATAGAAAAAGTAGGATTTTATCATATTGTTAACCGTGGAGTTGCGAGAAGTAATATATATTTGTCCAATAAGGATTATCTTGAATTTTTAGAGATAGTTCAAAGTGCATCAGATGAGTATTTATTTGAGATATACTCTTTTTGTTTGATGAATAATCACTATCATTTACTTTTAAAAACTAACGATGAAAATCTCTCCATGATTATGCAAAAAATAAATTCACGCTATAGTATCTATTTTAACAACAAGTACAAAAGGGTTGGTCCTCTTTGGCAAGGACGATTTAAATCATGGTTTGTGTATGATGAAGTGTATTTACAAACATTGGTAAAGTATATAGAGTTTAATCCCATAAAAGCAGGTATGACTCATAGGATTGGTCAATATGCTTGGGCTATGAGCAGCAAGACAAATGTTGAATTTTCAATGCTAAATTTTGAATTGATTGAGAAAATCAATTTTGCTAGAGAGTTTGATGAAAAAGAACTTGAAAAATTAGATGAGTTCATGAAATCTAAAGTCGAAATTAAAAATGGTTATTTTCAACAAAAAAAGAAATCTCCACTTGAGAGTTATTTTAAAAATTACTCAAGAGAGGTTGGTATTGCAAAAGCGATAAAAGATGGATTTACACAAAAAGAGATTGCTCTTTATTTAAATCTTTCGAGTGTAGCTATATCGAAGATTTATAAAATATATAGACAAAAGGTAAAGCTGTTTCATAAACTAAGAGACAAAGGGATATTTTGGAGTTACAGTAAAAGTATAAGATATGAAGAGACAAACAACACTCTTTTTATAGAGTATCTTTTAAAGTATGGTGATTTTGATGATATTGCACTTGGGGTAAAACTTTTTGGAAAGAGGTATGTAAAAAAAGTTTGGCAAGAGAAGCTTAAAGCTGATACAAGTTTTATTAAAACAAACCTTATGATAGCAAGAGTTTTTTTTGGTATGGATGTGGAGAGTGATTATTTTAAGGAGGTTAAAAATGAAAGATTTGAAAAACTTAAATTGCTTGCTTCCTAATACACAAAAACTTTTAGTAAAGATGATTGAAGAGTGTCCATTTTTAGACAAGTATGTTTTAGTCGGAGGTTCTGCTCTTACACTTCACTTATGTCATAGAAAGAGTGAAAACTTAGGGGTCGGGTGACTGCAAAAAACGGAGCAAAACAGCCTCTTCTTTGGTAGAAGCTTCCAATACAGACAAAAAACCTGATATTGATAGGCTTACCGAAATATTTTCAGAGATACGAGATAAAAAAGAGAGAAACAGCCAAATCGTAAAAACATATAAAGAAGGGTACTCTCAGCATATGATCGCCAAGGTGTTGGGGATATCGCAACAGGCGGTGTGTGGGATAATAAAGAGAAGTGGGAAATGAGTTGTTATTGTCACCTGGCACCTTGATTTGAGATTATGATTTTTTAATTTGTAATTGACAAATGATATGAATTGTAATATACTTTTGTATGAACTTTAAATGGAACATAGAAAAGAATAAACTTTTAAAAGCAGAAAGAGGTGTCTGTTTTGAAGATGTGGTGACACAAATTCATGAAGACAAAGTCTTGGATATTGTTAAACATCCCAATACCGATAAATATCCTCATCAGAAAATGTATATAGTGTGTTTACAAAACTATGTACACATGGTACCGTATGTCAAAGAAAATGATGAGATTTTTTTTAAGACAATTGTCCCAAGCCGAAAAATGAACAAGTTATATAAAGGAGCGTGTAATGAAAATGGATGACTATGAATTGGAATTACTCGAAGAGGTGGAAAAAGCTTCCGAATTAGAAAGAATAGAAAATTTTGAAGAGGAACTACTAGAATCCAGAATGGCAGCTAAAAATTTTCTTAATAAAACCAAAAATGTCAACATCAGAATACCTGAATTTGATATGTTGGCGCTCAAAAGAAAAAGTGCTGAATTAAACATACCCTATCAGACCATACTCTCATCGTTAATACATCAATATGTCACAGAAAAGGTGAAGCCGACTTTTTAAAGCAGAACAGCAGGGTCAAAACTTTACTTTCAATGCTGAATTTTGCATTGATTGAGAAAATCGATTTTGCTAGAGAGTTTGATGAAAAAGAACTTGAAAAATTACTCAAGAGAGGTTGGTATTGCAAAAGAGATTGCTCTTTATTTAAATCTTTCGTAATAGGGGGTCAAGTATTTACTTTTAACTAAAAGATGCTATAATCATCTTTAGCAGTATAAAAGGAAAAGAATCAATGGCACGCAAACCAAACCAAGAATAGAAAAAGCAGGTTTTTATCATGTTCTCAATCGTGGTGTAGAAAGAAGAGTTATCTTTTTAGATGACGATGACTATTTGAAATTTTTAGAGATCGTTGATGAGAGCGCTTTTACATATGATTTTTCTGTTTATTCTTTTTGTTTGATGAGTAACCATTATCACCTTTTAGTAAAAACTATGCACGAAAATCTCTCTTTACTTATGAGACAAATAAATTCAAGGTATAGTATCTATTTTAACAACAAGTACAAAAGGGTTGGCCCTTTGTTTCAAGGTAGGTTTAAATCTTGGTTTGTTTATGATGAAGTTTATCTAAAGTCATTGGTAAAGTATATAGAATTGAATCCTACAAAAGCAAATATTGTAGATGAGATAAAAAAATACAGATGGGCTATGTCAACCAACACGAGTGCCCTGTCCTGTGCTAACGATGAGTTATTAAAAATTGTAGATTTTACTACAGATATGAGTCACAAAGAGTTGGAAAACATTAACAAAATATTTCATGCTAAGTATGACATAAAAGAAGATGTGATTAGTATGAAAAAACCAAAGAAGTTAGAAGAGTATTTTACTGATTCTGCAGATAGAGAGTTTATGATTGCAGATGCTATAAATGATGGGTATACACAAACAAGTATAGCTTCTTATCTTAAGCTTTCCAATGTTTTTATATCAAAAATATATAAGAGATATAAACAAAAAGTACAACTCTTTAATAAACTAAGAGATAAGGGGATTTTTTGGAGCTACAGCAAAGACATCACTTATTGTAAGGCTACAGAAAAATTATTTATTGAATATCTGCTAAAATATGGAGATTTTGATGATATTAAACTAGGGTTTACTCTGTTTGGTAAAAGAGTCCTGTTTAAAGTTTGGAGTGAAAAATTAAAAAATGATAAACAATTTATAAAATTAAATCTTATGCTCTCTCGTGTTTTTTTTGGTATGAATGTAGAGAGTGATTATTTTAAGGAGTCAACTATAAAGAAACCTAACTAAAAAAACATAAATTTTACGTTTCATTTAGAAACACCACAAACTAAATTTTCATCAAATTTAGTTTTATTCTTTAAAAGTACAAATATTGTTTTTAAAAGCTTATTGGCTACAGCTATTACAGCTTGTTTGAATTTTTTACCTTCACTGCGTTTTTTGTCGTAGTAGGCTTTAAATTTTTCACAGCTTCGTATAACACCTGTTGCCATTTGCCAAATAGTTCGACGAAGGTTGGCATTACCTCTTTTTGAGATTTTGCCTCTATAGTTGACTGAAGTACCACTCTGTCTCACAGATGGATCAATTCCAATAAAAGCACAAAGTTGCTTGACGGATTTGAACTTATCAACAGAGGATACTTCAACCATAAAGTTTTTAGAAGTTACTGTACCGATGCCCGGTATTGATTGTAATATTTCAATATCATCATTAATATCAGTATCTTCTAAAGAGTTTTGCAGCTCTTCATCAAGAAAAGATAGTTCGTCTTGAACAGTTATTAATCTTCTAATTTTAGAAGTTAAAACCTTTTCAAGATACTTATCAGATACAGCAATAGAGTTCTTGGCAAGAAATAATATCTCCCCAGCAGAGATTCTAACTTTATTGCCACTGGTACTATCGAGTAGTTTTTGAATTTTCTGTTTCTTCAAGTTCCTAATAGCCTTACGGCTAGGAGCTTGTAGAAGCAGATTTAAAATGCTTTTTGTAAATATGTTTGTGTTCTTTAACAATTCAGGAAATAATTGAGTCAAGTTAGCTTTTATTTCAGTCTTTAACCTTGCTACTTCTTTAGAGAGCGATTCTCGCTCTCTAATGAGTGGTCTGATGTTCTCAATAGCATCAGTCGTAGCAAGATGTAAAGATTGATACGATTTTAAACTAAACAGTGCAATAGAAGTTGCATCTTTTTTATCGTTTTTAGTCTTTCTCAAGGTAGTTGAACCAATAAAACTCTTTATGAGTATGGGATTTATCACTACACTTTTAAAACTATGTTCTAATAAAAAAGACAATAGGGGTAAATGATATATCCCTGTCGCTTCCATTGACACAAGAAGCTCTTCTTTGGAGTAGCTGGATAAGTGCTTTAACAAAGCATTAAATCCTTCTATATCCATTGAAAGCTTCTCTTGCAGTTTAACTTCACCACTGCTTTCAAGCAAAGTAATGTCAAAGCTGTCTTTACTTACATCTATTCCACAGAATTGTTGATACATCACAAACACCTTTACAAGTTATTTTACATGTGAACAGATAAGCAATCTTGCTTTTATCCTATCTCCATAATGACAGAGGCTCGAAGCCTAATCAACCTATTGGGATTACAAGCAAGTGATAGACTCCTTGGAGATTTAATAAAACTTCATTAAAAGTTCTATCATTGATCTAGAAAAAATGTGATCATCTTGCTTATCTCTTCACATGTAATTATATTAAATTTATTAGTAGGAGGCTAAAAATGAAAGATTTGAAAAATTTAAATTGCTTGCTTCCTAACACACAAAAACTTTTGGTAAAGATGGTTGAGAGTTGTCCGTTTTTAAATGATTATGTTTTAGTTGGAGGTTCTGCTCTTACGCTTCACTTATGTCATAGAAAGAGTGAAGATTTAGATTTTTTTACATATGATGATAATTTTAATAAACAAAAAATATTTGATTTTATTAAGATTTTTGACAGTAAAGAGATTTTAAACCAAACAGATGAGCAAGTTGATTTGCTTTTAGATGGAGTAAAAGTAACTTTTTTTAATGCAAAATGGAGCTTTTTAGAGCCATCGGATATTAAAAGATTTAATTTAGCCTCTCTTGACTCAATCGCTGCAATGAAAGTAAATGTGTTGTTTTTAAGGGCAAAATATAGAGATTATTATGATCTGTATTTTTTAGCAAAAGAGTGTTTTACTCTAAAAACAATATTTCAATACAGCCTCGATATATTGGATGGAATTACTTTTAAGTTATTTGCAATCGCATTGCTCTACATAGATGATATTGAAGATGAAAATATAATTTATTTAGAACCAAAAGAAAAAATAACAAAGGAAAAGATAAGAGATTTTTTTCAAAGTAGGCTAAAGTGATTAGATTATTATCAATTGCAAAGATTCAAAGATCTTGTTCTTGAAAAGCTTGAAGCAAATGATATTTCAGATCGTAGAACGTATCCGAATAGCGATAAATATGCCCAACAAGGAAATGAAATATTTCCAGCTTCCGTTTATGCCGCGTTAGCTGTCCTAAATTTATTATAAGAATGGCAGGGTCAAGTATTTACTTTTGGAGGGTTGGAACTCTTGGTCTAAACCTCTTTGTCCTTGTATAAAAGTATATAAAGTAGTATAATTATGAGTGTCATATGATGAAAGAAATCTTTAAAAGACTCATTGTCAACTCACAAGAGAGAGTATTTTCTACTCTAATAAAGCGTGAGCAAATACAGGGTTAAGACAACTTAAGAGGTTCTTTTCTAAAGATTTCTAACAATATTTTGTAAAGATCTATAATGGCATTGACTCTTTTAATAGGGGTCAAGCAGCGTTATTTTAAATTCTATCTTTTAAATTATCATAAATTTCATTGTTTTCTCTCTTCCCTATACTAATCACAAACACCACAATCTCGTCATCTTTAACCTCATAAGCCAATCTATATCCAGCATTTCTAAGTTTTATTTTATATACATCTGCATATCCGCTAAGTCTGTCTTTTGGTACTCTTGGATTGGACAATCTATTTTTGAGTTTTTTGTGGAATTGTTGTTTTGTGGCATAATCCAACCTACTCCACTCCTTCAAAGCTTTTGGATGAAAATCAAGATAATAAATCATCAATATCTACTCTGATCGGTTTTTCTCCATCATTATATCTCTCTTCTACCGCTCGTGTCAGATAATAATCATCGATAATATCCATCATTTTGGCATAGAGATCGCTGGGTACCAGATAGGCGCTGGCAACATTGTGATTGAGTATCGCTATTGCCTCGTTTCCTGCATCCTTCAGCAACTGAGTTGGTGATTGCTTCAGTTCTGTAATACTTGCTGTATAATTTGCTAACATTGGCTGCATATTTAGTCCTTTATATGATATGGATTATTATACCTTATTTAGTGTTTTTTGTCAAAGTAGGAGGGACAAAAGTAATGGCAAGAACACCAAGATAATTATTTGAGGTTTTCCTGGAACGCGGACTTCAGTCCGGGCTGAAAGTGACAAGACTATTGCTATTATAAATCAAATTTAAAAATAAGAACAGATATTGCTTAAAGAGTGAAAAAAGAGAAAAAAATGCCTCGAGTTGTTTATAATATTCCAGAAAATGCAAGAGAAGAAGTCTCCAAGTTGATGAGACAAGAGAAGAGTGTTGTTGTAAAAGAAAGGTTATTAGCAGTAAGTACCTAATCAAAAATAAAACCAAAAAAAGAACAGAAATTGCTTATGCCTAAATAAGTACCTAATCAAAAATAAAACCAAAAAAAGAACAGAAATTGCTTATGCCTAAATATGAGACATAGTAGCTATATAAAATTAGACGAAAAAGAAGAGTTAGAGCTTTATAAATTCATAGAGGAATCCAATAAAGCCAGAGAGAAGAAAAGAGCGATGGGAGTACTTCTAAATTCACAAAAGATAAGTGTTTTAGAAATATCAAAAAAGTTGAGTTCATGTACGGATGCAGTTTATAATTGGTTAATTCGGTATAAGAGAGGAGGAGTAGCCAGCCTTAAGGATATACCACAACAAGGGCGACCGAAAATACTAAAAGTTGAAGATGAAGATAAGATAAAAGAAGTTTTTAAAAAATAAACTCAGTATAAGTGCTGCAATCACAAAATTGGGAAAAAAGATTACTAAGGTTTTTTCTAAATCAACGCTCAGAAGATACCTTAAAGAGATGGGGTTCAGCTATAAGCGATTACGATTTGTTCCTGCAAAGAAACCAGATAATACGCTTTATGAAGAGAAAAAGAGGCACTTGCAAAAGTATGATTTACTCGCACAACAAGGCAAAATCAATCATTATTACTTTGATGAAAGTGGTTTTTCTGTTAACTCAAATATCCCTTATTCCTGGTCACCTGTAAATGCAACAATGGTGATTAAATCTTTCCACGCAAAAAGGTTTAATGTTCTTGGTTTTATCTCCAAACAAGAAGATCTAAAAGCATACATCAAGGAGTCCTCTGTAACAAGTGATACTGTTATTGAAGTCTTTGATGACTTCTCTCTTCAACTTACGAAGCCTACTGTGGTAACATTGGATAATGCATCCTTTCACAAAAGTAAAAAATTCAGAGAGAATATCCCAAAATGGGCAAATAGAGGTCTTACTTTAATCTATCTACCTCCTTACTCTCCAGAACTCAATATTATTGAAATTCTTTGGAAATTTATCAAATATCACTGGATGGAAATGTCTGCTTATCAAAGCTATACTGCAATGAAAGAATATGTTGAGCGAATGCTTAATGAATATGGAGATAAGAGAGTCATAGATTTTACACTGTATGAGAAGAAATTTTACCCTTTGGTTATGGTTGATTAATTGGTTTTATTTTTGGATAGGTACTTATCAATGTTCTTAGATGGCATACCAAAAGGTAAAATTGCAAAACTAATGCATAGATGTGCTGGTTATGTTGGAACATGGATAAGTGCTTATTTTAATGAGGGGATAGAAGCCCTAAGCGATAATCGTGGAGGCGACCATAAAAGCTTTTTAAATGAAGAACAGATGCGAGAGCTAAAAAAGATACTTACAACTACCTATCCAGTGTATGCAAAAGGTTGGGATGGTCATATAATTGCTGATTTAATTGAATATCACTTTAATGTTAAATACCCAAGAGGTAGTATTTATCCTATTTTAAAAAGATTGAATTTGACTCATAAGGTAGCAACTAAAATCGATCCAAAAAAGTCAGAAGAAAAAATATCCATATGGAAAGAAGAGGTAAAAAAACTCTATTATCTTTGAGTGCAACTACAGTGTTACTTTCCCAAGATGAAAGTAGATTTGCATCTGAAAGTAATCATATAACTTCATGGTCAACAAAAGGCGAAGCTGTAAGTTATTCAGGCTATCGCTATGGGACAAGTCTTAATTGCTTTGGTAGTTTTAACCTAAGTGATGGACATCTAATATCATCATTTCACGACACAGGCAATGCTCTTACAACGATAGAACACTTTAAAATTGCGAGAGAGTATTATGGAGATAAGCATATAGCTTATTTGATTGATAATGCTTCTTGGCATAAAACCAAAAAAGTTAGAGAGTATTGCGAGAAAAACAACATCACATTGATCTTCTTACCTCCATATTCACCAGAATATAATCCAATAGAGAGAGTTTGGAGTTTTCTAAAATCAAAAGTAAAAAATATCTATTTTAGTACAGCTAAAAAGTTCGTGGAATTTGTAACTAATTTACTTCAAAATATTAATGAAACTGATAAAGCTAAACTTTTGAAGTTATGCACTAGTTTGTTTTAGGATGGCAATATTTTAGAAGAGAGCCAGAGGTTATAGACACCATTGAACAAAAAGCCAAACAAAGGACAGGCTCTTTTATAGGTATGATGCACTTTGTGATGACTTTGCAGATTTAAATTTTGGAGCTTTATGACGAATGATATTTGTTTTAGTTTAACATAATACAAGAGCTGTTATAATTCGCAAGATTTCACAACAAAAAGCCAAATATAAATAATAAATAAACGAGACGGATATGATTTGGACTTATTTTCTCTTTACAGTATAATAAAGTATTAAAAGCTGAGGGATTGGTTAATTGGGCAGAGGAAGAAAAAATGCGGATACAAACAGAGCAAATTCAAGTACTGAAAAACAAAGTGAATGAACTCTCAAAAGATGCACAACTGTATCTATTTGGAAGTCGTGTTGATGATACAAAAAAAGGTGGTGACATAGATTTGCTTATAGTATCTAAGTCATTAACAAAAAAAGATTTACGATTTATTCGTATAGATTTTTTTAACTACTTTGGAGAGCAAAAGATTGATATTGTACTTGATAACGGAGAATTTAAAAATCCATTTACCAGGTATATCTTTAAAAAGGCTGTTTTATTGTGATGTATGATAAACTTATTGTTGATAAACAATTATTGGAAAAACAACTTTTTTGGCTGGAGATCTCTTTTAAAGAGTGTTCTCAAATAGGGCTAAAAAAAGACTATACTATTGAAGAATTTGGTAAATTTGAAACATTGTGTGCAAGATACAGCAGAAGCATAGATTTTTTAATAAGAAAAATGTTTAGGACAATAGATGCCTATGAGTTTGAAAACCAAGGAACCTTAGTAGATGTTGTAAACAATGCTCACAAAAGAGGCTTGTTTGAAGATATACAAGAATTGAGAATAATGAAGGATATTAGAAACACAATAGCTCATGAGTATATAGAAGAAAAACTCACTGAAGTGTTTGAAGAAGTTTTGCAATATACTGAGCATCTCATTCAAATTATAAAAAATACTTTAAACTACATAACAAAGAAGGAAAACTAATTTATGATAACCAAAGAACGCCTAACCCACCTCAAACAACTTGAAGCAGAGTCCATCCACATTCTCCGTGAAGTAGCGGCGGAGTTTACCAACCCTGTGATGATGTACTCAGTAGGAAAAGACTCCTCTGTGATGCTGCATCTTGCACTAAAAGCCTTTGCTCCCGCCAAACCTCCTTTTAAGTTCTTACATGTAGATACAACATGGAAATTTAAAGAGATGATAGCATTTCGTGATAACAGAATGAAAGAGCTGGGATTTGACCTTGTTGTTCACTCTAACCCTGAAGGTGTAGAGATGAATGTAGGTCCATTTACACACGGAAGTAAAGTACATACCGACATTATGAAAACAGAGGCTTTAAAACAGGCACTCAATGACGGTGGCTATGATGCTGTCATCGGTGGTGCTCGCCGTGATGAAGAGAAGTCCCGTGCAAAAGAGCGTATATTTTCATTTCGTGATAAAAACCACAGATGGGACCCTAAAAACCAAAGACCTGAACTTTGGAATGTCTATAACACTGCTCTTGCAAAAGGTGAAAGTGTCCGTGTCTTTCCTATAAGCAACTGGACAGAACTTGATGTATGGCAGTACATCTACCTTGAGGGCATCCCTATTCCATCGCTCTACTTTGCGGCAGAAAGACCAGTAGTTGAGTATGAGGGAACAAAAATAATGGTGGATGATGAGCGTATGCCCGAAGAGCTTCGTAAAACTGCCAAAAATGAGATGGTTCGTTTTAGAACACTTGGTTGTTACCCACTCACAGGTGCCATCAACTCAAATGCGACAACACTTCCTGAGATCATAAAAGAGATGCTCCTCTCAACAAGTAGTGAGCGTGAAGGTCGCCTCATAGATAAAGACAGTGAAGGTGCTATGGAGAAGAAAAAAATTGAGGGGTATTTTTAAAAATGCGCTTGACAGAAAAGGAAAGAGTGTTTATAAAAGAGATATTTTTGGAAACTTTTCAAGACGGAAAAATATACCTTTTTGGCAGTCGCACAGATGACGCTGAAAAAGGCGGAGACATAGACCTGTTTGTTCAATCAGACAGTAATAATCCCTTAGAAAAAAAGATACAGTTTTTATCTCGCCTAAAACAAAAGATAGGTGACCAGAAAATTGATCTGATCATAGCAAGGGACAGCAACAGACTTATAGAACAGGAAGCACTGACAAAAGGAATAGAGTTATGAAACAAAATGTGGAGCATACTTTTAAGGAAAAACTTTATGAGTGTGACAAACATGTGGAAAAACTCCTTGATGCAAAAGAGTACTTAAGTGCTTTCATGCCTTTCAGTTTGGAACAATATCTTCAAATAGATAAAATTACAAGCAGTTTTATAGACCAGCTAAATTTTAGATTTTCCAAACTGCAAGACACAATGGGAGAATCTCTTTTTAGAGCTATTATGATTATGTCTAAAGAAGATGTCAAAAAAATGACTTTTATAGACATACTCAACAGACTCGAAGAATTAGAAGTCATAGATAAAAATGAATGGCTGGCATTAAGAGAAATAAGAAATGAGATAGCACATGAATACAGTTTTAATCAAGATGAAGTTGTTGATACTATCAATATTATTTACGAGAAGAGTGACAGGCTTGTAAATATATACAAAAGTGTGCACACTTTTGTAAAAAACAGACTTTTAGTAAAATAAAAATAAGGATTTAACATTGCAAGAGACAACTTACAGTAGCCCGTCTATTGACTCCATTGAAGAGTACCTCAAAGAACATGAAAACAAAGATATGCTTCGCTTCCTTACATGTGGAAGCGTGGACGATGGTAAGAGTACACTTATAGGACGTATGCTCTATGACTCCAAGATGATCTTTGATGATCAACTTGCAGCGGCAGAGAGTGAAAGTAACAAATACGGCACAACAGGCGAAAAGATAGATATGGCTCTGCTTGTTGACGGCTTGCAGAGTGAACGGGAACAGGGCATTACCATAGATGTGGCATACAGGTTTTTTGCAACTGAAAGCAGAAAATTCATCATAGCCGATACTCCGGGTCATGAACAGTACACCAGGAACATGGTAACAGGTGCAAGTACAGCCGATGTGGCCATCATACTCATAGATGCCCGCAAAGGAATTCTCACACAGACAAGAAGACACAGCTTCATAGTAAACCTCTTAGGTATAGAGCATGTTATAGTAGCCATTAACAAAATGGACCTTGTTGACTTTAGCCAAGAGGTTTATGAGAAGATAAAAGCAGACTATAATGCACTCGCAGATGAACTTGGCATAAAAAACAGATACTTCATTCCGCTGAGTGCTCTTGATGGTGACAATGTGGTGAACAAAAGCCAACATACTCCTTGGTACGAGGAAAAACCACTCCTGGAACTCTTGGACACTATGGACATCAGCAAAGAGATAAAAGAAGAAGACTTCAGATTTCCGGTACAGTATGTCAACCGTCCAAATCTGAACTTTCGAGGTTTTTGCGGAACTATTGCAGCAGGCAGTGTAGCTGTTGGTGATGATATAACAGTTCTTCCAAGTGGAAAAACCACAAAAGTAAAAAGCATCATCAATGCCGGAGATATCACAGAAACAGACCGTGAAGCTACATGTAAAGAGGCATACGCTCCAATGGCGGTGACTATTACAACTACAGATGAAGTAGACATCAGTCGTGGTGATATGCTCGTGCACACTGCTTCTCTTCCAAGAGTCTCAAACGCACTCAAAGTCATGCTGGTTTGGATGGATGAAAAACCGATGCAGATCGGAAAAAACTATGATATCAAAAGAGCCACTTCTGTAGTAAACGGAAGCTTTGAGCATATAAACTACAAAATAGATGTCAATACCTACAAACGCGAACAGCTAAAAGAACTGGGACTCAATGATATCGCCTCATGCAAAATGGTTCTTACCCGCCCGATAGCAGCAGACCCCTATGCATCAAACCGCCTCACAGGAAGTTTTATAGTCGTTGACAGAATGACAAACAATACAGTAGGCGCAGGTATGATAGTGGATGTAGCCGCAAGAGAGAGTGACAAAGCAGAGAATGCCATAAAAGAGTACACAGCAGCAGAAAAAGCACTCAATCGTTACATACGGGAAAACTTTCCTGAGTGGGGGTGCAGGGGTGTATAATGTATAAAGAGACAAATAAGCGTTCCATTGTCAAAGGGATTAGCTGGAGAGTAGTTGCGACTACTACAACCATTGCAATAGTTTATTTTTTCTTTGACAGGCTGGATCTTGCCATAGCTGCAGGAATGATAGAAACGGTACTGAAAATTGCGCTTTACTGGTTCCATGAAAGAGTATGGCAAAAAATAAAATGGGGCAAAAAGAGAATAGACCCTTTTAATCTTTGGTTTACAGGTTTGCCACTGAGTGGAAAAACAACTATAGCAGACAGAGTCTATGAAGAGTTACAGGAACTGCAGATACCACTCGAAAGAATTGACTCTAAAGATATACGAGAGCTTATTCCAGACATTGGTTATACAAGAGAAGAGAGAAATCGTCATATGCATCGCATCGGCAACCTTATAAAGACACTGCAAAACAACTCAGTCTCTACTGTGGCTTCATTTGTAAGTCCTTACAGAGAGAGCCGAAAAGCTATTCGTGAAATGGTGAAAAACAACATCGTTGTTTATGTGAAGGCTGATGTAGAAACTTGTAAAGAGAGAGACTATAAGGGTGCTTACGCAAAAGCACTTAGTGGTGAGTATCAAAACTTCTCAGGTGTCAATGATGTTTATGAAGAGCCGCAGCATGCAGAGATTGTGATAGATACAGATAATACCTCCGTTGAAGAAGCAGTAAGAATAATAGTAAAATATATAAAGAAGAATCATGTCAAATAATGAAAATATAGTCTGGCACGAGCACCAAGTCTCAAAACAAGAACGCTCAAAGTTAAAAAAACAAAAACCATGCATACTTTGGTTTACCGGTTTAAGTGGCAGTGGAAAATCTACCATAGCAAATGCTGTAGAGAGCAGACTACTGGAATTACAAAAACATACTTATCTTTTAGATGGAGACAACATCCGCATGGGGCTAAACTACGGGCTTGGTTTTTCTGATGAAGATCGGGTGGAAAACATACGGCGCATTGGCGAGGTGGCAAAGCTTTTTGTAGACAGCGGGCTTATAGTGCTGAGTGCTTTTATATCACCTTTTCAAAGAGAAAGAGAGATGGTCCGAAAATTAGTAAAGAGAGATGAGTTCATAGAAATTTTTATAGACACACCCTTGGAAGTATGTCAAAGCCGTGACCCAAAAGGCCTGTATGAAAAAGCAAGAAAAGGGGAAATACCAAATTTCACAGGAATATCCTCTCCGTATGAAGCACCGGATAAAGCAGAAATTAACATAAAAACAGATAAAATGTCCTTAGAAGAAAGTGTAGAAAAAATTGTGACTTACTTAGAAAAAAACGGATATTTTTCAGGAGAATAAAAACATTTCGTTGCAACACGGCGGCACTGAAGTACCGCTTCCAGATGAATCGGACGGAACCCGTACTTCAGTGCGGGCTGTGTTGTCAAGTTATATTTTAAATGAGGTTGATTATTGTGTTAGAAAGAATAGACTTAGAAAAGATTGTAGCTCTTGCCAAAGAAGCAGGCGATGCAATTATGCAGATATATGAAAAAGATTTTACCATAGAATATAAAGACGACAAGTCACCCCTTACCGAGGCAGATACAAAAGCAAACAAAATAATTTGTGATGCTTTGACAAAACTTTACCCCGATATTCCTCTGATGTCGGAAGAAAACAAAGAAGTGCCTTACAGCGAAAGAAAAGAGTGGGAGTGTTACTGGTGTATAGACCCCATAGACGGTACCAAAGAGTTTATCAAAAAAAATGGTGAATTTACGGTAAATATAGCACTTATTCATAAAAACACTCCTGTTCTTGGTGTTGTATATGCTCCGGCTATAGAGGAGATGTATAAGGCAAAGCAGGGAGAAGGTGCGTTTAAAAACAATCAAAAACTGCCTTTACATGTAAACAGTTCCCCGAAAGAAAAAATGTCTGTAGTCGCCTCAAAATCGCATTTATCAAAAGAAACACAGGAATTCATAGATGCCCTTGATACAAAAGAGACAGCACAGGTTTCCAAAGGAAGTTCTCTCAAACTCTGCATGGTGGCTGAGGGAGTTGCAGACATATACCCAAGACTGGCACCCACTATGGAATGGGATACGGCGGCTGCGGATGCAATAGTGAGAGAAGCCGGAAAAACGACCTGGCAGTTTGAGAAAAAAGAACCAATGGTCTACAACAAAGACAATCTCCTAAACCCATGGTTCATAGTAAAATAAGGAACTGTTTTGAAATACAAAAACAACTTCAACCCAAGCATTTCAGATGAAGTGATTTTTGATGAAATCCTGGAAGAAAAAAAAAGCATAGGATATTATAATCTTCCGTTTTGCAGCACTGCTGATTATAAAACATATGCAAAAACCGTCACACAGAAAAATATTGTTGTCATTGGAATTGGCGGGAGTACATTGGGAACTTATGCGATATATAAATTTCTAAAGCATTCTCGAGATTTAGACAAAAATCTTCTCTTTTTAGAGACAACAGACCCCATAGATATTAAAGCGAAAGTAGCAAGTATAGATCTTTCAGATACTCTCTTTGTTGTTATTTCAAAATCAGGCACAACCGTTGAGACAATAGCAATTTTTAAGTATATAAACGCTTTGATTACATGTAACAGCACCAATACTGTTGTGGTTACAGAAGACGGATCCAAGCTGAAAACTTTTGCCGAAAAAAACAATATACGAAGTTTTAAGATACCAAAAAATGTGGGTGGACGATTTTCTGTTTTTAGTGCAGTAGGACTACTGCCGTTAGCCATTGTCGGTATTGATATTGATAAAATTTTACAAGGAGCACAAAAAAGTCACGACAATTTTTTTCAAAAAAAAGAGGCTTATGAACGTTTACTCAAAAAAGCAAGATTTTTAGTAGAGTATAAAAACAGTTTTAACATCAATGTGGTTTTCTCTTACTCTTCAAGACTTGAAGGTTTTAACAAATGGTATATTCAACTTTGGGGAGAATCCCTTGGGAAAGTAGACAGTAATTCTGTAAGACAGGGACTCACACCTGTTGGGATTATAGGACCAATAGACCAGCACTCGTTTTTACAACTTGTCATTGAGGGGAAACGAGATAAAACATTAACTGTAATAAAAGTAGAAAACTTTGATAATGATTTAAAGATACCCTCGGTTACACTCGACGGACTTGAAGAGATGGACTACCTGGATAATCTGAATTTTTCTTCACTTATCAAAAATCAGGCAGATGCCACCATAGAAGCAATAAATAATCTTCATGACATCCCCTGTGATGTTATCACTATAGAAGGAATTAACGAAAGTGCCATAGCAGCATTAATGTATGAGTTTGAACTGCTAACTTCGTTATGTGGAAAATTTATGCATGTCAATACCTACAACCAACCGGGGGTTGAATCCGGAAAAGTTATTTTAAAAAACAAATTAAATAAAGGAGACATATGAAAGGCATAATATTAGCGGGGGGGAGTGGCACAAGACTTTACCCTATAACAAAAGGTGTAAGTAAACAGTTGGTACCGATTTATGATAAACCAATGATCTATTATCCGCTTTCAGTACTGATGTTAGCAGGTATTACAGAGGTGTTAATCATTTCGACTCCGAATGATCTACCAAACTTTAAAAAGCTTTTAGGAAGCGGAAAAGAGATTGGTATGCATTTTAGTTATAAAGTCCAACCCTCTCCGGATGGACTCGCACAAGCATTCATACTTGGAGAAGAGTTTATAGGCAACAGTTCCGTCTGTCTTGTTCTTGGAGACAATATTTTTTATGGATCACAACTTACAACTCTGCTTGCCCAAAGCGTGAAAAATGCACAGGAGAAGAACAAGGCAACTGTATACGGATACTATGTAAATGATCCGGAACGTTATGGTGTAGCAGAGTTTAACGACAAAGGTGAAGTGATATCCCTGGAAGAAAAACCTAAAAATCCAAAAAGTAACTATGCTGTGGTTGGGCTTTATTTCTACCCGAATGATGTAGTGCAAAAAGCAAAAAATGTAAAACCGTCCGATCGCGGTGAGTTGGAGATAACAACACTGAACCAAGAGTATTTACATGAGAAGAGATTACGGGTAAAACTGATGGGGCGTGGCTATGCGTGGCTTGATACCGGCACACATGACTCCCTCTTGGAAGCAGGTATGTTTATTCAGACGATTGAAAAGAGACAAGGTTTGAAAGTTGCCTGTATAGAAGAGATAGCCCACGAGATGGGTTATATCAATGCCAAGCAGCTTATAGAACTGGCACAGCCATTAAAAAAGAATGGCTATGGGCAGTATCTTATAAAAAGAGCAAAAGAAGGGATGATTGCAAGATGACATTTACAAGAACAGAAATACCTGATGTAGTTATAATAGATCCGGAAGTACATGGAGATGAAAGAGGCTATTTCGTAGAAACATTCCGGGCTGATAAACTGGAAAATTTTTTGGGATATAAAATAAACTTCTGTCAGGACAATGAGTCTAAAAGCTCCCGCGGTGTTTTGCGGGGACTGCACTATCAACTGGCGCCTGCAGCACAGACAAAGCTTGTCCGAGTCATTCAGGGACGAGTTTTGGATGTTGCCGTTGACATAAGAAAAGGAAGTCCTACTTTTGGTAAGCATGTAAGTGTCGAACTCAGCGGTGACAACAAACGCCAACTGTTGGTTCCAAGAGGTTTTGCCCATGCCTTTGTGGTTTTAGAAGATGATACTGTGTTCGCATACAAGGTAGATAATTACTATTCGCCTGAAAATGACAGAGGCATTCTTTTTAGTGATGAAGCCTTTGGTATCGACTGGAAAATGCCACTTGATGAACTGAAACTCTCGGCAAAAGACAAGGTACAGCCTAAGCTTTGCGAAACAAATGATATTTTTGACTATAGTGTGAATTACTATGACTAATGTTTTAATTACAGGCGCAAACGGTCAACTGGGCTCTGAGCTGAGGGCATTAAACAGTAAATTTTTAGTCGCAAACTACAGATGTTTTTTTACCACTTCACAGGATTTGGACATAGCAGACTTTGAAAAAGTAAAAAAATTTATAGAGTCAAAAAATATCAAGGTTATTATCAACGCAGCAGCCTATACAGCTGTTGACAAAGCAGAAGAAGAGAAAGAAAGTGCAGACAGAGTAAACCATTTGGCTGTAGAATATCTTGCCAAAATTTCCAAAGAGCATGATATCAGACTCATTCATATCTCAACAGATTATGTATTTGACGGAAAGAACTACAGACCTTATGTGGAAGATGATGAAACAAACCCAAATGGCGTCTATGGAGCTACAAAACTTGCGGGCGAAAATGCCATGCGTGCTATCAACCCAAAAGACTCCATTATCATAAGAACATCCTGGGTATATAGCTCTTTTGGCAATAACTTTGTAAAAACAATGCTCAGACTAGGCAAAGAAAAAGATTCTCTTGGTGTAATATTTGACCAGGTAGGTACGCCTACCTATGCAGGAGATTTGGCACAGGTTATTTTAGACATCATCGGAAGCGCTGCTTCAGTGCCGGCCAACAGTACAAAAAATACAGTACAAATTTATAACTACTCCAATGAGGGAGTGCTCAGCTGGTATGACTTTGCAAAAGAGATCATGAAAATGGCAAAACTGGAGTGCAAAATAAATCCTATAGAGACAAAAGAGTACCCTACTCCGGCTGCCCGCCCTCACTATTCTCTGCTCAATAAAGCAAAGATAAAAAAAGAGTTTACTATAGAGATTCCTTACTGGAAAGAAAGTTTGGATACATGTTTAAGAATTATGGGAGAAAGAAAATAGTATGTTTGATAACGATAAAAAGACAATTTTAGTAACAGGCTGTGCAGGCTTTATAGGGAGTAACTTTGTTCCTTACTTTATAGACAAATATGAAGAATACAACATTGTAAATCTTGATCTTCTTACCTATGCAGGCAATCTGGAAAACCTCCAGGAGTGTGAAAACAACCCTAGATACAAGTTTATCAAAGGTGATATCTGTAACCGTGAACTTGTTGAGTTTATCTTTAACGAATACGACATTCAAGGTGTGATTCACTTTGCGGCAGAATCACATGTAGACAACAGTATCAAAAACCCGGGTGTCTTTGTAGAAACAAATGTCAACGGTACTTTTACTCTTTTGGATGTTGCACAAAAACATTGGATGGAAAAACCATTTGAGTATAAAAAAGATTATGAAGGGTGTAGATTTCACCACATAAGTACAGATGAAGTCTATGGAACCCTCAACGAAACTGACCTTTTCACAGAAGAGACACCATACGCTCCAAACTCTCCATACTCAGCATCAAAAGCAAGCAGTGATATGATAGTTCGTTCATATCAGGAGACATATGGCATGAATACAGTGATAACAAACTGTTCAAACAACTATGGTCCAAAGCAGCATGACGAGAAGCTCATTCCTACTATCATACGAAAAGCACTCGCAGGAGAAGACATCCCCATCTACGGAGACGGAAAAAACATAAGAGACTGGCTTTATGTACTTGACCACTGCAAGGGTATCGATCTTGTCTATCATACAGGAAAAGAGGGAAATGTTTATAATATTGGCGGCAGAAACGAAAGAACAAATCTTCAGATAGTTGATGCTATAACAACCATACTCGATAGAAAAGTACCTGCACATGAAAATATAGACAGGGGGAGCTATAAAGAGCTTATCAGCTTTGTAGAAGACAGAGCCGGGCATGACAGACGATATGCCATTGACGCTACAAAGCTTGAAGATGAACTTGGCTGGAAGGCTGATGAGAATTTTGACAGTGGAATCATAAAAACTGTTGAGTGGTATTTGGAAAAATATCAAAAATAACTTCATGAAAAAGACTGTTGCTGTACTTATGGCTACCTGTAATGGCGAAAAGTATCTAAAGCAGCAGTTAGACTCTATATTTTCCCAAACATATCAAAATTTTAAGCTATATATTTCTGATGACTGTTCAGAAGATGCAACCATAAAGATAGTTCAAACATATACAGATCGATATCCTGAAAAAATCACTTATACGATTAATGAAAAAAACAGGGGATTTGTAAAAAACTTTGAAAAACTTTTATCTGACTGCCAGGAAGAGTATATAGCACTGGCGGATCAGGATGACATTTGGCAGCCTAACAAGCTTGAATTGCTCATGAATGCTGTTTTACAGCTGGAAGCTTTGAGGCAAAACTCCGCATGTCTCATACACTCAGACTTGAGCCTGATCGATCAAGACGGAAACCAACTCCATCAATCTTATTTTCAGTTTAGACACTACAAACTTAAAAACAGCAAAGATCTTGGGCATATTTTGGGTCCGTGCGGTGTGATGGGAAATACTTTACTGCTCAACAAAAAACTGAAAAAAATTGTATTGCCGTTTCCCGAACAACTCGATGTTCATGATTACTGGATCGCGTTGCATGCTGAACTCTTTGGACAGAGAAAAACACTGCATACTCAGCTTGTGCATTACAGAATCCATAATGAAAACAGCAGCAACAATGCAAAAACATTGCGACGCAACAGGAAAAACAAATATTTTCATAGAGATTTCAAACTGCCCTATCTTGAAACAAATCGAAAATATTTTCTCAAACTGCTCTTGCCGAAAATAACGAATCAAAAAGACTCCAAAACACTCAAGGCTTTTTTAAAATATTTGGATTTTAATCATCCGGGGTTTCTTTTGTATTATCATCTCATCAGGTATTCGCTGGTAAAAAGAGATATAATATATAGAATAAAACTGCTGTTTAAAATACTGCTGACAAAGAGATATGATGCTTAAAAAACCGGATATTTCTTCTTATATTTATAATATATGTCAGATTTTTTCCAAAAAAGAGTTTCGGGGATGGGGAAGAAAAAAAACAGGTAATTTTGCGCTTTGGTGCCATAAAACTTTTGGCGGAAAATTAACACTACTCGAAGATGGCTTTATACGCTCTGTTGCACTTGGTGTAGACGGCTCACCCTCTTTTTCTCTTGTAAAAGACAATACCGGCATCTACTATGATGCCACCTCCGCTTGTGATCTTGAAGACATCTTAAACAGTTATGATTTTGCAAGTGATATAAAACTGATGGAGGATGCAAAAAAGGCTATAGCACTTATAAAAAACCATCATATTTCGAAGTACAACAATGCCCCTTTGATTTCGAAAGAGACAGTAATGAAGTACCGTTTTCACAAAGAAAAAAAAAGAGTCCTTGTCATCGCGCAAACACAGGGGGATGCTTCATTGAAATATGGAATGCTTCAAAATTTTACAACCGATGAGATGATAGAAGCCGCTTTGTCTGAAAATCCCGATGCCGAGGTATACATAAAAATTCATCCTGATGTGTTAAGCGGGAAAAAAAAGTCTGATATAAATATAGAAAAATTTCAAAAAAGCTGTACTGTCATCACTGAGAATCTCAATCCGATTGCACTTCTTAAGCACTTTGACAAAGTCTATACAAAAACCTCACAGATGGGTTTTGAGGCGCTTTTAACAGGATGTGGCTGTGTCTGCTTCGGAATGCCTTTTTATGCAGGATGGGGTGTAACACAGGACAGGTCTGTCTGCAAACGGAGAGTGCGGACACACAGCGTGGAAGAGATCTTCGCTGCTGCATACATCTTGTATACAGAGTACCATAACCCTTATAAGAACACAAAGAGTGATATATTTGATACCATCGAAGAGATCAAATTAAAACGTTTACTGGCCTTTGAGTAATTTTTCTTTCAATATCTTTTTTCCGCTCTCAACACCGGGCTGGTTATAGCAGTTTATCTGTAAAAGTTTTGCTGTCAGTGATGTGAGCAGTTCATACTCATACATCAAACCGGCAATAGAATACTCAGAAATATCATCTATGTTCATTACATCACAGGGAATATCATTTAAACTGCATATAGCTTCTATCGTGGCATCTGCCTGTTCATTGATCAAAGAAGAAAACTTTATGTTGTTTATATAGTCTAACTCTTCCAAACCTTTGAGTGTTATGTCCGGAACACTCAGATCACAGTGGAAGTCATTTACTTTTATAAATGTCACTGTTTTATCTCTTCTTCCTTCTATTATAAGTTGTAAAAAGGAGTGTTGGTCTACCGGTCCTATGATGCCAACCGGAGTTAAACCCTGGTGTGTTGAATTTATATCCAGCTTGCCAAGACTCTCTCCCCAGAGTTGAATGTACCATTTATTGAAGCCTTCCAAACGTGACGAATATGAAAAAACCACATTAATATTAAAACTGTTTTTGTACTCGGCAAAGAATCTTGCTTTTTTCAACACTCTTTTCTTTATTGAAAGCGAATCATCATTTTGTTCCAAATCACTCTCTTCAAAAAATGAATCATGGACATTTTTCGCGCCTCTGAGCAGGGTATCTATATCGATTCCCACTATTGCAAGCGGGAGCAGTCCCACAGCACTCAAAACAGAGAACCTGCCGCCGACATTTTTTGGAATTTCAAACATTTTCATACCGTTTGCCTGGGCATATGTGTTTAATTTGGAGTCATTTTCTGTTATCACTACTGTATTATGCTTGTCACATTTTACAAGAGAGTTGACATATTTAAATAAAGCGACAGTTTCAAGGGTAGTTCCGGATTTTGATATCACTATAAAAAGGGTATCTTCCACGTCAATATTTTTCATTTTGGATTGTATATCTATAGGATCTGTTGTCTCTAAAAAAAAGAGCTCTTTTGTCAATTCTTTAGAGTGTTTTAAAAACTGGTATATGGCATATGTTCCTAATGTACTGCCGCCTATCCCTATCACAACAACATTGTTTTGTTTTACTGTTGCAGCATACTCTTTAAAGGCAGTAGTATCTTTAAACGGAAGATTGTAATACCCTCTCTCTTCTTTTTCTTTTACAATTGCACTAAAAAGTTCTTTGTCTAACATTGTTGAATTAAAGTTGTTCCTGTATTGCAAATCCCATCCCCGTCTTTTTTATTTATTTTAGTTGTATTTTACTCTCTTTTGCTTAAATTAATACTAAACAGAAGATGTTTCTGTGTTACTTTTCTACTCATTAGTGAAAATTTGTTGAGATATTATATTTTTGTGATAATATTGTTTTTAATAAACTCAAAATGTTCAGAAACTCCCACCTGGCAGAGAATTTGACTTCATCACAAAAGCCACAAAGTAGATAATTATAATATATATTTATAATTATCAGAAGAACAATCCTTTAATATTATAAATTAATTTTATATTTTAAGATTACTTAAGAGAAGCAGTAATACTATTTTCCTAAATCTAATCTTACAGGAGAATGAAATGAATATGAATCGTAGAGATGCCCTGAGACTTGGTGCTATCAGCGTAGCTGCAGCTGCTACAACTTTGACCGGATGTGCTTATGGTGAAGCAAAACCCTCAAAAAAAGAAAACAAAACAAACAGCAGTGTAGGTATGGGAACACCGGCTCCTCTTCCTCCGGCAACCGGAAAAAGAGTTGTTGTTGTAGGTGGCGGATGGAGCGGTTTGTCTGTTGCAAAATACACGAAAAAATTCGCACCGAATGCAGATGTTGTTTTAGTGGAACAAAGAACAGAGTTTATATCCTGTCCTATAAGCAACCTGTATCTTGTCGGTGAAGTTGATCTGGAGTTCTTGACACATGATTATCTGCAAGCAGCCCGTGAAAATAAATATACATACTTTAATGCTACGGCAATCGGTATAGACAAAGCAAACAAAATCATCAAAACAAGCAACGGAGACATAAAATATGACTATCTTGTATTGGCTCCGGGGATAGACTACGATTACAGTGCATGGAATGTTGACACAGTTACAGAACAGAGACTTCGCAGTGAGTATCCTGCAGCATTTATTCCGGGAAGCGAGCATATGACACTCAAAGCAAAACTGGAAGATTTTGAAGGCGGTAATTTCATACTGACAGTTCCGGGCGGAAATTACAGATGTCTGCCTGCACCTTATGAAAGAGCATGTCTGATTGCCGATTATTTTAAGAAAAATGAAATAGAGGGCAAGGTAATACTGCTTGATGAAAATCCGGATATTACGATTAAAAAGGAGGGCTTCCAGTCTTCTTTTGACGAAATGTACAAAGATTACATTGAGTATCATCCAAACTCTAAGATTATGAGTATAGATTTAGATAAGAAAGTTGTTGTTGCAGGCGAATTTGACGAAGAGTATTCATTTGAAGATGCCGCCTTTTATCCGCATGTCAGAGGCGGAAAACTTCTGGAAGTGTGTGGCGTTGCAAAAGACAATGTGTTTAACAAAAAAGTAGGCAATATCGATCCGTTTACTTATGAGGTTATCGGCGAAAAAGATATTTTTGTTTCCGGTGATGCCCGTCCGATGGGCTACTCCAAATCAGGCAATACCTCAAATTCGGAAGGGCATTATATCGGAAAACTTATAGCACAGAGAGTCAACGGGAAAAAAGACATTCCGTGGAAATCACCACTTACAGTCTGCTACTCTGCTGTTTCCGCCAGACCGATTCATGCGATTTCTGTCAGAGCAGAGTATGAGTTTGAGGGCAAAAAACTAAAAGGATTTACCAATGTTGATCTTTCTCAACAGTGGCGCGGAAAGACAGGATTGAACAACGGAAAAGCTCTGAATGAATGGGCAAAAGGTATGTTTAGAGATATGTTTAACGCATAATATGGAGTTTTGCATGCAAAGAAGAGACTTTTTAAAAGTAGTCGGAGGTGTTGGCGTTGTCGCTGTAGCACCTTCTTTGATAGAGGGCAGACTCTATGCGGAGGATGGTACACTCTATACATCCTACAAGAAAGTACAACTGACAGATGCCGAGGGCAAGCCTTTGCTGGCATCACAGCTGGACAAAGAGGTTAATTATGTTTTTAACTATCCGTATGCGGGAACCAGCTGTATGTTGATTGCCCTGCCTCATCCTACAGAGAAAAATGTGAAACTGACAAGTGAAGACGGTGTCCAATATATTTGGAAAGGCGGCGTTGGCAAAGAAAGAAACATTGTTGCTTTTTCGTCCATCTGCCCGCACCAGCTTACACATATCAACAAAAGTGACACATTTATATCGTACCTCAAAACAGGGGGCAAAACGATGGGATGCACCAAAAGTATGCCCTGCCATGACAAAGGAGAGGTAATCGTTTGTGGCTCTCATTTATCGGTGTATGATCCAAAAAAAGGAGCGAAAGTTCTTGGCGGTCCGGCACCGCAGCCTTTGGCTTCGATCGTATTGGAGCATCATAATGATGATACTTTATGGGCTGTCGGTGTTTTGGGAGCAGATAAATTTCATGAGTTTTTCAGAGCATTCAAACCAGAGCTCAAAGAACAGTATGGCGGAAAAAGAAAAGCAAAAAAACTTGTAAAAGACAAAGCCCAGACTGTAACTCTTGCAGAGTTTACAAAAGATATTATAAGATACTAAAGGATAGCAAAGTGAAGTCACTACTCATCATGATAGCAATTTTCATCTTTTCTTCGTCTCTTCAGGCAGGCGACACGCTCAAGCAGTCCGAACTTGCTTCAGATATGCGCAAGATGCTAAAAGCAGTCAATCAGATTCAAACGGCAGGATTCTATTACAACAAGGAAGGCATGATAGACGGCGTCAATAAATTAAAAAATGCAATTGGTTCGCTGACAACAACAGATGCAAGAAGTTACCTTCCTGCAAATGAAGCGTATGCAGACAAATTTGCCCAAAAAAGGGCAAAAATGATAACAATGTATGCAGATGATATGATTGTATCACTGAGTAACGAAAACATAGATGATGCCATAGAAGATTATTCACAGATTATCAGGCAGTGTACCTCATGTCACTCCAGAATAAGAGCCAATGCCTGGAAATTGAAGTAAAAAAACAGTGGGTTATGCTGCGACATTCATAGCGAGTTGTGCCATTTTTTGCATATACTCTGCTACTTTGCTTTTTGCTGTGACTGCTTTTTGCAACTCATTTATAAAATACTCTTTTGTTCTCTCATCTGCGATATTAAATGTATAGAGTACCCATTCGGTATTGAGCGCAATTTTTTCGCCGTTTTTTTCTACCGTGAATGTTTTGTAGAGATTTATATCTGTATCGGCAAGCAACTCCAGTACCTCTTTGTAAAAGGCATTGACATCCGGATGAATGAGAGCCAGCAGCTCCTTTTTTGCGATTTTGGCATCTACATCGTCAAAACCATCTCTTCCCAGAATCAGGGCATCCCCCAAAACAAGCTGTTCTCCGATAAAATAGGGCTTTTTCTTTTCACTCAGAGCATTTGCATCTGCATAGATGACATGCTCTTTGAGACCTGCCAGCTCATCAATTAAAATTGAACTGAAAAAGGTATAGACGGTATTTGCCGCCATGGTAATATCAATCTCTTGTACTGCCAGTGTCTGGTTGTCAATACTCAGCGCTTTCATTAAAAAGTATCCAACAAAATAACATTTACAGATGTTCCGGCTTCTAGAAATCTGTCCTCTTCACCTGTAATCATCAGTGCGCTCTCGTCAAGCATATTTGTCAAAATAGCAGAACTGCCTACTTTTTTGCCTTTAAAATTAACAAAATATTCACCGTCTTCTATCACAACATTACATGCGGTAAACTCTGTAAATTTGCTTCGTTTTGTAAAATCTTCTTGCAGTTTTGCCGCAACCGTTTTATAGGGAGCCTTTTTGCCAAGCATTTTTGCAATCAGAGGCAGAGCATATAAAACAGCCGTCACCGTTGAAGAGTAGGCAAATCCCGGCAATGCCAAAATAAATTTATGCCCGCGCTGTGCAACCATAATGTGACGCCCGGGTTTGATACCGACACCTTTGTAGACAACTTCGGCACCAAGGCGCGGAATAATATCTTTTACAAAATCATAATCTCCGACACTGACGCCTCCGGTGCTGACCAAAATATCCGCAGACTCCAAAGCATTCTCAAATGTTTTCATAATGGCATCTCTGTCATCGGGTGCCGTTCCAAGCTGTATGACCTCTGCACCGGCTGACTCAAAAAGCGCGGCAAGCGTATAGTTGTTTGAGCTTCTTATTTGGGCGGGATTATCCGAGTTTTCACCCAGATCAAGGATCTCACTTCCGGTTGCGATGACCGCCACACGGGGACGCAGTGCCACTTTTACCATCACCTGGTTAAGCCCTGCCATGACACCGATTTCGGCAAAGCCTATATTTGTACCTTTTTGAATGAGCACATCGCCTGCTGCATATCCTTCGCCGACAGGACGCACGGCATTTCCTTTTTCAACCATTTCATTGATCACTATTGTACCGTCGTTATAACTGACATTCTCTATCTGTATAAGGGTATCACTCCCCTGCGGCATCATAGAACCCGTAAAAGTTTTAATGGATTCACCCGCAGACAATACACGGATCTCATCATGTCCTGCAGGATTGTCACCAAGAACAGCAAGCGTGCCTTTGTCCAAATCCTCATAACGCACCGCATACCCGTCCATGGAAGCAGTAGGAAACTGAGGGTCATTAAATTCAGCCACAATATCCTCTGCCAAAACACGCCCAAGCGCATCACTCAAAGGAACTCTTTCATACCGGTGGTTGTTTACCTGTAAAAGTTCCAGCATATTTTGGCTTGTCTCAAAAGAGATAAAATCACTTCCTGTTATACTCATGCTTTTGCTCCTAAAATTCCGCTGCCTTTTATAGCTATTGAACGCTCTTTTGCATACACTCTCTGTCCGTTTTTCAAATCATATTTCCATATCGGTGCTGATGCTTTGAAATCTTCTACAAATTCATCTATAAGTTCCAGAGCTACCCGTCTTTTTGGTGAAAAAACCGCTGCAATGTATGATGACTCATGCAAAAGCACATCTCCACGGGAGTGGGCCATTTTGACCACAGCACCTTTTTCTGCTGCTTTTTTCTGCCAGTTCTCAAACCATGATGTCAAAATCGGTTCATATATATCGAAACTCAGCCCGTCAATGCCGTCTTCACTGCGCACCGTTCCCACAAAAGGAATATATGCACCATAGTTGCTTGTTGCTTCTGTTTCATACCACTCTTTTAAGATAGCAGGAACATCAAGTGCCCCGTCATATAAATTCAACAAGAATCACCCTCCGCACACAGGTGGCAGCAAAGAGATTTTATCTCCGTTTTTGAGTTCACACTCCAAAGAGGTCACCAGATTGTCGTTGACGGCTACAGCACAGTTGTCAAGCCACTCTTTTACCTCTTCGTCTTTTTGTAAAATTGCTGCCAGTTCATTGAGATTTTTTATCTCCAGTTCCAGTGCCTCTTTTTGTATCGGTCCTAAAAATTCTACTCTTACCAAAACAACATCCTCATTTTTATTCATACAATTATATCTAAGATAAGTTAAGTGCTGTATAATTACGCATGATTTTTGGAAAAATAGAATATCTCAACCTCTTGCCTTTTCATGTTTTTATGAAGCGTTTTACACGAAGTACCCAGCAAAAACTTCTTATGGAATACAAAAAAAATGTTCCGGCAAAAATAAACGATGCCTTTGTGAACAGGCGTGTTGATGCCGCATTTATCTCAAGTGTCAAAGCAAAAAACTCTTTACATGTAAACCTGGGTATCATTGCAAAAAAAGAGGTAAAAAGTGTCATAGTCATCCCCTCAGATACAGATAAAAAAGATGCAGAGTCTGCCTCATCCAATCTTTTGGCAGAGCTTTTACATGTAAAGGGTGAAGTGCTCATAGGAGACAAGGCACTGCGTTATGCGCTTGCTGATAATGACTATATTGATTTGGCACAACTGTGGAATGAAAAATATCATCTGCCTTTTGTTTTTGCCCTTTTATGTTATCACAAAGATAAAAAGCAGTACAAAAAAATAGAAAAAGCGTTCCTCAAAAGAGAGGTGAAAATCCCGCAGTATCTCCTGCAAAAAGCGGCCAAAAAGACATATATTGCACCGAAGGAGATACTTGAGTATCTACAGCTTATCTCTTATAAACTTGACTACAAGGCAAAAAAAGGGCTTAAGAAGTTTTACAAAATACTCTAACAGTCGGCACTGAAGTACCGATTCCGATTAATTTACAAAATGGTGCAACAGCCGACAATAAAATACGAGTTCCTGGATCACATTACGTTCAGTAACTTTTTTGGAACCCGTACTTCAGTGCGGGCTTTGTCTCTTTAAAGACTCAAATCCAGGTTAAAACCCGGGCTCCAAAGAAGACGCTTAAATTTTTCCGTCGAGATGATCTGCTAATCTTTGCAGTTTTATCTTGTATGCCTCAGTGTCAAAATCTTTCACTCGGGCAACACCGTCTTGTATCGCTGCTTTGGCAACTGCTGAAGCGACATAGACCAAAACCCGTCTGTCAAAAGGCGAGGGAATAATGTATTCATGTCCGAACTCCATGTTTTGTCTGTGATGCGCCTGTTTTACCTGTTCGGGAACAGCCTCCTTTGCCAGAGCGGCCAAAGCATGCGATGCTGCAAGTTTCATATTTTCAGTAATTTTTGTTGCTCTTACATCCAATGCACCACGAAAAATCTGCGGAAAACCGAGCACATTGTTTACCTGATTTGGGTAATCACTTCTGCCGGTGCCTATAATAACATCCGGACGGGCGGCTTTTGCCTCTGCCGGTGTAATTTCTGGATTTGGATTGGCACAGGCGAAAATAATCGGATTTGTCCGGGACATGGATTTTACCATTTGGGGTGTGATAAGGTCAGGGCGGGAGAGTCCCAGCACCATATCTGCATTTTTCATCGCATCTCCCAGCGTTCTGTCTGTTGTCTCAAGGGCAAACAGTTTTTTGTATCTGTTCAGATCACTTCTGCCACTGTGAATAACCCCTTTGGAGTCCAGCATTGTAATGTTTTTGATCCCCAGTTTTTTATACATCTTTGCACAGGCGATACCTGCAGCCCCCGCACCGATAATGACAACTTTTAAATTCTCTGCTTTTTTGCCGCTCATTTCAATGACATTCATCAGTCCGGCTGTTGTAATCACGGCTGTTCCGTGCTGGTCATCATGGAAAACAGGAACATTGCAAATCTCTTTGAGGCGTTCTTCTATTTCAAAACACCTTGGTGCCGAGATATCTTCAAGATTGATACCGCCAAAACTGTCTGCCATGGCTGCAATAATTTTTATAATTTCATCCGGATCTTTTGTATTGAGCTCAATATCTACCGCATCTACATTTGCAAAAGATTTAAACAAAACACCTTTGCCCTCCATAACCGGTTTTCCCGCCAAATGACCTATGTCACCAAGACCCAAAACAGCTGTCCCGTCACTTATTACCGCAACCAGGTTTCCTTTGT
This sequence comes from Sulfurimonas sediminis, assembly GCF_014905115.1. Lineage (NCBI taxonomy): Bacteria > Pseudomonadati > Campylobacterota > Epsilonproteobacteria > Campylobacterales > Sulfurimonadaceae > Sulfurimonas > Sulfurimonas sediminis. Next base: position 205,667 of record NZ_CP041235.1, on the reverse strand, counting down.
TGGTATATTCATAGGCAAGATTTGCATCTTTTTGTATCTCCAGACAGGGGTAGGCAACACCGGGACTGTAGGCCATTGCCAACTCTTCTTGTGTTGTGCATGGTTTTGTCAGCAGTGTTCCTGTCTTTCCGTTTGTGTCAAACTCGCTTTTGGCTTTGTGGTAATCCAGTGATGCCTGTTGAAATGATGGTTTTTCTGCCATGATTGTTATCCTTGTTGTTTATATTGCAAATCTGTTGCCAATACCAGCCGGCACTGAAGTACCGGTTCCGAAAAACAGAGACTTTTAGATCTTTGTCAGAAAAAGGACACTGTTGCCTTTTGAGTTATAGTATATGCCCATAGAGTTTTTACGGGAGACAAAAACTCCGCGGCCATTGAATTTTTTTGAATTTCTAAATATTGTCGCCAGCTGGTTTGTGTCAAATCCCTCTCCCTCATCTGTGATTTGTGTCACTCTGTATTGGGCAGATGCAGTTTTGATATTGTAGATTTTTACGGTTATTTTTTTTGTACACTCTTTTTCAAGCGAAACCAGTGTCTCAAAATATTTGTCCTGCTCAAGCAACTGATGTTTTATTTCAGAGTCAATGCCCAGATTTCCATGCTCGTATGCATTCGTAAAAAGCTCATTAAAAGCGAGCCCGCTGCAATGATTCTGGCAAATACTTTCATACCAGCTGTTTGCTTCTTCGACGGCGTCAAGACTTGTTTCAAAAACCTTTGCACTGATCAGTGTTGTTTCGTTTAATTCCAGCCTGTTGATAAATATAAAAGTAAAATCATCTTCCTGTGTGGCAATTTTGTCCAACACATGTTTTTTCATCTCTTCTCTTGTGAAAGAGTCTATGAAATCATTTTCAATAAAACTGTTATATGCCACGCCTTCCAGGGTGCTGTTTTCTACGATGCCGTCACTGTAAAAAAGAAACTTGTGGATATTTTTTACAGAGCAGTTGTCTATCTTGTATGTTTCGCTCCACTTGCTCATCGGCGGATTGTTTGATTTTATTTTTATCACATTGTTTGCATTGTCTTCAAGCAAAAAAGGCGGCATTGCAAATTTTGCATATTCCAATTCAAAAGAGTAATTGTCAAATAAAATATAGTCTACAGACAGAGCCTCCTCATCAAGCAAGATAGGCTTCATAAAGTCCATAGACTCTTGAATCAGGATATCAAGACTGAAATTCTCATACTCTATCATTTTGTCTATCAAATGATTGACAAAGACTGTCACAGCCATAGCACTGAGCGAAGCACTCAATCCCTTTCCCATCCCGTCAACAAGAAAATAAAAAGTTTTGTCTGCATTGATTCTTCGGGCAGAATAGGCATCCCCACTCAGTGTATCAAGAGGCTGATAAAAAAAGTCTACCAGTGAAATCTCTTTAGAATCAATCATCTTGTAATAAAAATCATTTCTCAGGATATTGAGCTCTTTTTGAAATGCCAGCTCTTCTTGATAGCTGGCATAGGCATCTTTCTCCTCCTGCAATGATTTTTCTCTACTCTTTTCCTGCATCGGCTGAACTATATTTTAAATTTACTGAGTTCATTTTTTAAAGCAGCAGCATCCTGAGAAAGCGTTGAAACGACAGCTTCTATCGTTGTGCGCAGCTCATTGTTTTTTGTAGAAACAACAACAATCTCATCCATCGTACTCACCAGCTCTTTTGTTTTTGTTGCTATGTATATGCTTTGGTGCATGACATCGGTGGAGCTCTCTTTTGTCTGCATCAGATTCTCTTTTGTATCATTGGATGCCACAATTAATTCCTGTGCGGATTCTGCGATCTGATCCATACTTTGTGAGGTATGCTGTGTCTCTTCGGCGATTTCAACTACATTTTGGGTAATGAGATTTACATTTGCACTGATTTCGCTTAAAGACTTCTGTGTACGCTCGGCAAGTTTTCTCACTTCATCGGCAACTACGGCAAAACCACGACCATGTTCTCCGGCACGGGCTGCTTCTATAGCGGCATTGAGTGCGAGTAAATTTGTCTGATCTGCGATATCTGAGATAATCTCCAAAACATCTTTTATATTTTTTGCCTGTTCTGTCAATTCACTGACTTTTTGAACAAGTTCCTGCTGTTGGGAACTGCCATTTTCTATAGACTCTACCACTGAACTCAGTTTGCTTATAAACTCTTCCAAAAAGTCAGATGTTGTCTGCAAATCTTCCGTCACTGTTACAGTAGACTCTTCAACCGTATCGAGTTTACTGCCGATATCTACCGCCAGTTCATTGACCACAGTGATTTTTCCGTCTTCCACTTCACTGTTTTCTTTTAAAGTAATCACGACATCACGTAATCTCTCAGATTCATTTTGGTTTCTTTTTGAGACATCGGTAACACTCAGAACTGTCTCTTTAAAGGCACTGATCATTACATGTAACGCTTTGGAAATTTGGGAAATTTCATCATTGCCTTCTACAACAATGTTACATGTAAGATCAAGATCACTCGAAACACATTTTATTTTTTCCAAAGAGCTCTGTACGCTTTTGTTCACGCCTCTGCTGATTGTCATAATGATGATAAATATAATAATTGCAAAAGCAATATAACTTACAAGCGTAATAGCTGTCCGTTTTTTATAGTCTGATTCTATTTTTGCCAAAATTGCATCATTGTTTTTGGCAAGTTTATCATCTACATGTTTTAAAAGATTTATCTTTTTTGTAATGGTTTGAAACCAGACAACACTGTCAACCCCGAAATTCCCTTCATTTGCTTTTGTCTGAGCAATTTCTCTCATTTTGTTTACTTCATCTACGGCAGGAGAATTCATTGTGCTTCGGTAAAGTTGCTTTGCCCTGTCTGTTGCCATCGTTAAGAATGCATCTATGTAAGCGTCCTGCTGCGCCACAAGTGTAATAAACTTGGCATACATTCCCGGAGCAAATCTGTCTGCAGAAAATGTGGCACTCAGTACCGCACGCTCTATCCCCGCTCTCTCTTTTGATTTTAAAAAGTTTGTGTAGGCATCCAGGGCTTTGACCAATTCAGGAGTCGATGCCAGTTTTGCACTCAAGCCGACAATATTTAAGATCTTCCTGTTCATCTTTGTATAATATGCAACTTCTTTTGCAACACTGATGCTAAAACTGTCAACAAGATTTCTGATTTGACTGATTTTATTCATATATTCTTGCAGTCCATGAATCTGGTCCTGAAGTTCTTTTGGAAAATCATTTAAATCCAGTGTCTTGAGATAGGCCTTCAATTCCTGATTTCTTTTATCTGTCAGTTCTCTTTGTTTAGGAAGAATATCTGCAAATTTCTTTCCTTTGGAACCCAAATAACCGGCACTTGCCCCTCTCTCTTTTTGCGTCTCATGGATGAGCAGACTTAATTTTTGAGACATTACATTCAGCACCTTTGACTGTTGCACAATAGCATCTTCTTTCAGCGCTGTGTTGACCGTCAGTCCTATAATTACCAAAGCAAAAGAGACAACAATGGCAGTAATGAGATTGAGTTTGCTTTTTATAGTCATTTTTTATACCTTTTTTACGTGAAATAAAGAGACAAGGTTCAGATCTTCAAAAAGTTCCATAAGCTGTTCATCACCTACTTCTACATGTAAGTCAATATTGTCCTTTAAAACAAGTTTGTTTAAATACCCGATCACAGAGGAGGTAATGGATATGGAATCTTTGATTATGAGAACAATATGTTTGTGTGTTGTTCTGAGCGCATCAATCGTCTCTTTAATCTGTTGATAGTCCTGTATCGATTTGATATTTCCGTTTATAGTTACACTGTTTGCAGACACTGAAATAGTCATATAATCTTCCTTGTTGAAAAGTATTTTTTCAAGTATATCATTATTTTGATGAGTCTTTTATAATATTTATCCACTCTTTCATCTTTTTTTCATAGCCTATCTCTTTTAACTCCACAAAATGCATCGGTTTGGCAAGGTAGTTTTGTTCGACATATCCACCAAAATCGTGGGGATACAGATAGTTTTCATTGCTGTTTGTGATATTTTTCGGAATTTCTGTGATGTTCCCCTCTTTCACACTCTTTAAGGCTTTATTTATTGCCAAATATGCACAATTGGATTTTGGAGAGGCACACAGATAAATAACCGCCTGTGCCAGGATAATTCTTGCCTCGGGATAGCCTATTTTGCTGACACTTGTCAGACAGGAGGTTGCCAGAGTCAGAGCCTGCGGATTGGCATTGCCTACATCTTCACTTGCCAAAATCACAAGGCGTCTGGCGATAAAATCAGCACTCTCTCCGCCTGCAATCAAACGCGCCAGATAGTAAATCGCCGCATCCGCATCACTCCCCCGAATGGACTTAATCAGCGCTGACGCCAGGTCATAATGCACACCGTCTTCACTGCTTCCGGCCTGAAGGGCATTTGGACGGAGTGACTGCAACAACTCCAGAGACACTGTTTCATTGATATTGGCGGCAAATTCCAACAGCTTCAGCATCGCTCTTGCATCTCCGCCGCTTGATGCTGTCAGATAGGCTTTTGCATCCTCCTCAAGGACAATATTTGTTTTGTCCAATGCTCTCAGCAACAGCTTTTCCAAACCGGCATGGGATATACTTTTGAGCTCAAAAAGCATAGAGCGTGAACGGATCGCAGAAGTAAGCGAATAAAAAGGATTTTCTGTTGAGGCACCTATGATAAGCACAGAATTGTTTTCCATAACAGGAAGCAAAACCTCCTGCTGATTTTTTGAAAGCCTGTGCACCTCATCTATAAATATGAGCGGTTTTTGCAGAGCATTTTTATACTGCTCAAATATTTTTCGAAGCTGTTCAACTTTAAGTGAAGTGGCATTAAACTCATAAAAAGGAAGTTGCATAGTTTTTGCTATGACTCTGGCAAGTGATGTCTTTCCAACACCGGCAGGTCCATAAAAAAAACTGTGTCCAAGGGCTTCTTTTTCACACAAAACACGCAAAGGAGCATCTCTTGCGGTTAAATGCTCCTGCCCTGTCATCTCATCAAAATTTGCAGGTCGCAGCAGATGTGTAAAATCCATTGCCTACTCTTTTTCTTCTTTTCTCTTTTTCTCTCTGGCTCTCTTTTTCTCTTCTTTTAAAAATTTGTAAAGTGCAGAATATTCACTGCGTGTCAAATATCTTGTCTTGCCAGTCGGAAGATTGTTTAACTCAATTTCGGCAAAACTTACACGTTTCAAGTCAGCCACCTCTGCGCCAAAGTGTGCAAAAAAACGGCGAAGTTCACGGTTTTTTCCCTCTTTGAGCGCTACTTTGAGGATGGAATAGTTGGGCTGATTCTTTTGAATCTTGTAGCCTATAAAAGGTTTGATATCCATAGAAGTGATTTTGGAATGCGAATGCGCTCCGGCACTTGCATCATCCAGATAGATACCGTTGAGCATGGCATCTTCCATATCCGGAGTCACCATCCCTTTGATTTTAATCTTGTAAATTCTCTCCAGATCCGACTCCATCAGCGCCGTCGCCACATGCGAAGCATCTGTTAAAAGAAGCAGCCCCTCACTTGCAAAGTCAAGCCGTCCGACAGGAATAAAATGTTTAAACTCTTTGCTTAAAGAGTCATAAATCGTTCTTCTCCCTTTTGGGTCATTCTTTGTGACAAGCTCTCCCTTTGGTTTGTTATACACAATCACCGTGTACTTTTCCTGAGGAGAAACCTGTTTTCCGCTGATGTAGACAATATCTACACCCTCTTGAACCTGTGTTGCAGGGTTTGTTTCTATCTCTCCGTTTACACGGACATAACCGTCTTGAACAGCCTTGTCAGCCTCTCTTCTTGAGTAGGTTGAATAGTGTGCAATGTATTTGTTTAGTCTCATTATTATGAAATTCCTTTTTCTATGAGCGTATGAATATGAAGTACGCCTTTTATCTTTTTGTCCTTATCTGTGACAACCAGAAGCTGGATTTTTTTCTCTTCTATTAAAACAAGTGCATCACTCGCAAGCATCTCTTCATCATCTATGCTCATAGGATCAGGTGTGGCATATTTGAGCACATCATCTTCAAGGGAAAAATCATCCCTCAAAAGAGCCCGACGGACATCGCCGTCACTCATAAGTGCTACAAGCTCTCCCCTCTCATCTGTTATAAGCACCGTTCCGAGTCTGCCTTCGCTGATTTTTAAAATGGCATCTTTCATTTTTGCATCTTTTGAAACAACAGGAAGATTCTCACTTCGCATCAGATTTCTCACCTTGACAAAGAGTTTTTTCCCCAAAGCACCACCGGGATGGAAAGAAGCGAAGTCACTCTTTTTAAAGTTTCTGGCTTTCATCAAAGCCACCGCCAGGGCATCGCCGAGTGCAAGTGTCAGTGTTGTCGAACTTGTCGGTGCTATGTTGAGCGGACAGGCCTCTTTTTCAACCACAACCCTGACCACCACATCACTGTAGTGTCCAAGTGTTGAGTTTTTGTCTTTTGTCATGCCGATAAGCGGTATGCCAAAACGCTTGATATGCGGTAAAATCGAACTCAACTCTTCGCTCTCTCCCGAATAACTGATAGCAACAACAACATCATTTTCGCCTATCATTCCAAGATCACCGTGGAGCGCTTCTGTAGGATGTAAAAAAAAGCTCGGTGTTCCCGTCGAGGCAAAGGTAGCCGCCATTTTTGCTCCAATCAGTCCACTTTTACCGACCCCGCTCACAACAAGTTTGCCTTTACATGTAAGTATAATTTCTACAGCTTTGTTAAAGGCATCATCAATGTTTTTTGCTGCATTGAGCAGGGTATTTGCTTCGATATTTAATGTTTCTTGCGCAATTGTTTTATAATTCATGGTCTAATTATACCTTTTTTATCATCAAGAAGATATAATACTAGAAATATGATTTTTAAGGACATGCTATGAGAAATGTTATTGGTAGATATTTGGATACTATTGATGCTTTAAGATTAGAAGAGAGAATGCTCACACACAATACTTTGATTTTGGGTGAAGAGGGTGCGGGCAAGACGAACCTGGCCTGCAAAATAAGAAATTTTGTCATTGACAACAATGTACCCACGCTCTATATGGACTTTGCAAACTCTCATGAAGATGATGTTGAGCTCAGATACAAAGATGAGCACTTTAACTATATTCGTTTTGAGGAGAGCGAAGCATTTGATGAAGCTTTTGCCGCACTTGTAGCTGAAAAAAAACATATCTATATGGCAGTCAATCCTAACTTTTTTGCCACAAAAAGAGAGAAGAAAAGTAAACTTTCACAAGTTATTTCTCAGCAAAAACTTCTGGATGATTACTACTATTTTTTCCATGATATTGAAAACCTTAATGGATTTTACACAAAATTTGAAGATTTTCTACTCTATATGCTTAGCTTTACAAATCTTCAAAAACAAGGTTTTACATTTTTGGCACAACCACATCCAATTTTTGAAAACCCACACCTCAAACTACTGTTTTCATTCCTTTATGTAGGAAAATGTTCTAATGCCAACTACTATAATACGGCAATTTTAAAAACATTAAGTAAAAACCATTTTTACTACCAATACAGAACAGCCTACCCTACGCTGCTCTTTAATGATATAAAAAGCAGTATGGTTAAAATTGATGAGTATGTACCGGAACTGTAACTATGCAAAAACTATTTGAGGAAGTTGGCTCGCTTGATACGAAATGTTATGAAGAGTTCTTTCTAAGTGAAGATATTTTAATGGAACATGCTGCAAATGGCATGGCTTCTTACATAAGAGCCAACTTCTCAAACAAACAGACAACCCTCATAGTGACAGGAAGTGGCAACAATGGAGCCGACGGAATCGCTTTGGCACGGCTTTTACATGGTGAGTACGATGTCTCTCTTTTGTATGCCAAAGTCCCAAAATCCCAAATGGCTTTACTGCAGGAAAAAAGGGCAAAGGCTCTACATGTAAAACAAATAAAAGAGTTTCAGGAGTGCGACATCCTTGTTGATGCCATTGTCGGCACAGGCTTCAGTGGAGAATTTTCTGCAGAAATTACAAACCTTTTACATGCAATGAACACAAGCAGGGCTTTTAAGATCGCCTGTGATGTACCAAGTGGACTTACAAAAAGTGGTACCTGTGCAAAAGCAACCTTTTGTGCAGATGTAACACTGACAATGGGGGCTTTGAAAAAAGCACTCTTTTTGGACGAAGCCAAAGATTTTCTAGGAAAAACTGAAGTTTTAGACTTGGGTGTTTCACGAAAGCTTTATGAATCTCAAACAAATTGGTATCTACTCGACATGCAAGATTTAAAGCTTCCTGCAAGAGAGAGAAAAAATGCACATAAAGGAAACTTTGGGCATTTGAGTCTGCTTTGTGGTGAAAAACCAGGAGCTTCTGTTATGAGTGGACTTGCTGGACTTAAATTTGGTGCAGGACTTGTTACCTTGGTAGGCTATGAAAATCAGCAACTTCTTCACATTCCGCACTCTTTGATGTATGCTCATGCTCTACCAGACAACACAACAGCCCTTGCTTTAGGTATGGGACTTGGTGCAGAGTTCAGCGATGAGGAGCTTCAGGATTTTTTAAAAAATGATATCGCAATGATAATTGATGCAGATGTTTTCTCTATGAAACTGATTTTAAAAATTTTATCTCGCAAGAATATTATTTTAACGCCACATCCAAAAGAGTTCGTTTCACTTTTAAAGATTACAGAACTCGCAAATATAAGTGTGGAAGAGTTACAACAAAAGCGTTTTAAATATGTAGAGCTTTTTTGTAAAGCCTATCCTCATATCACCCTTCTTTTAAAAGGTGCAAATGTCATAATAGGCTTGAATAATAATTTTTTTATTAATCCTCATGGAAGTGCCAAACTTGCAAAAGCTGGGAGCGGTGATGTACTTAGTGGTCTTATAGGCAGTCTGTTAGCACAAGGATACACCCCTTTAGATGCTGCAATTCACGGCTCTTTAGCACATACAAAACTAGCACATAACTATAACGGCTCTGATTTTTCTCTTACACCAGAGGATTTAATACAAGGGATTGGGAATTTATAAGATTCCTTATGTTATAAATCTGATAATTACTAAAGGACAAATAAAAATGGATAACAAATTAAAAATTGGAAAATACGAACTTGGCTCAAGACTGATTGTCGGAAGTGGAAAGTATGACTCTTTTGAGATGACAAAAGAGGCAACTCTTGCAAGTGGAAGTGAACTCATTACCGTTGCCGTAAGACGCCTTAACATCACAGACCCAGATAAAGAGAATCTACGCGATACTTTTGCTGGAACAAATGTAAAATTTTTACCAAACTCTGCGGGATGTGTAACTGCGGAAGAGGCTATCACTACTTTTCGTTTAACGCGTGAAGCAACAGGCATTGACTTAATAAAACTTGAAGTGATCGGAGATACACAAAAAACACTTTATCCAGATGTACTTGAAACCATAAAAGCGTGTGAGGTTTTGGCAAAAGAAGGTTTTACTATTATGGCTTACACTTCAGATGATCCGATTATGGCAAAACGTCTTGAAGATGCCGGAGCTAATGCAGTTATGCCTCTTGCTGCGCCTATTGGAAGTGGATTGGGTATTCAAAATCCATACAACATTGTATTTATCCGAGATGCGATAAAAGTACCGGTAATTGTAGATGCGGGCATCGGTTGTGCCAGTGATGCTGCCTACGCAATGGAACTTGGTGCTGATGGTGTTTTGACAAACACAGCCATAGCACAGGCACAAAATCCTATACTAATGGCAGAGGCAATGAAACATGCTGTTCAAGCTGGTCGAATGAGCTATCTTTCGGGAAGAATACCTAAGCGTCCTTATGCAACCGCATCATCCCCAGTGGATGGAATGATACAATTTTAATCCCGTAAAAGAACAAAGTACTTTTGCTTTGCTTTTAGCGGTGAAGCGGATGTTTGTAATCTGACGGATTGGCCGCCTTATACACCAGTCCGCCTACTGCCAAAAGCAAAACAACTGCGATAATAATATTTTTTACCATAAAAACCTCCTTGTTAAATATCAAATTTTTCAGAAAGATGTGTCATCAAAAGAAGTTTTCCCATTCCCTCAAAGAACTTTTCAATCCCCATCTCCTGAGCTGCTACCGCTTTTTTCAAAGCACTTAAAAATACAAGTTTTGACTCTTCTGACGCCTGCATATAGGTCTCTATAATATATGCAAAACTCAAAGAGTGTACTTTGCCATTTACATCAAAATCTATAGTAGAGATTGGGTTAACCCCTTCATTTTTTAAAATTTTTATACATTCATCTTTGATTTTATCTATCATATAATCCCCATAAGCGAAAGCATTACCACAAACATGGCGACAGGCGTAATATAACGAAGAGAGAAATACCATAGTGCAAAAGCCCATTTCAACTGAGGCCTCATTGTTGCTTCTACTTCTGAGCGTGGCATAACATAACCGACAAAAATCGCCATCAAGAGTCCACCAAGGGGCAGCATGATTGCAGCAGTCACATAATCAACCCAATCAAAAAAGTTTTTACTCCCCCATGTTAAATACTCTTTTGTATCGTCTATGTTTGAGAGAATAGCAAAAATACCAAAAAACCAGAAAAATATCCCCACTAAAAGAGTCGATTTGAGACGACTCCAGCAAAATCGATCTATAAAGTACTGTACCATAGGCTCAACAAGAGAGACAGAGGATGTGAGTCCTGCAAATGCCAATGCAATAAAAAACAAAACAGCAAATACATTTCCAACGATACCCATCTCATAAAATGCAGCAGGCAAAGAGATAAAGACAAGCCCCGGACCTTTTGCCGGACCAGAACCGTACTGATACAAAAATGTAAAAAGCATCAACCCTGCTACAATAGCTATAGTTGTATCTAAAAAAGCGACCCAAAAAGCACTCTTGACAATGTTAGCATTTTTTTCAAGAGAAGCCGCATATGTCATAATGGCACCCATCCCTAGGCTCAGAGTAAAAAATGCATGCCCAACAGCAACAACAAAAGCCTCAGAGTTTATTTTTGACCAATCAGGAGAAAACATAAAAGATACAGCTTTTGAAAAACCGTCTAGTGTGACTGCATACGCAAACATTGAAGCCAAAATAATCATCAATGCCGGCATCAAAAGCATATTGAGCTTTTCTATACCGCCTTTTAAACCCTTGTGCAGGACATAAGTAATCACAACAAAAGAAAGTGTATGGTAGAAAAACTGTGTCCAAAAATCCGCATGAAGCATCTTTGTAAAGGTTGTTTCTGCTTCTCCAACCGTCGAGGGAAGATAAGTTAGTGAGGTGACTACATAATTAAATATCCATCCAATAACGACCGAATAAAATATCATAATAAATAGGCCTGCCAACCCTTGAAAACCGGCAAATTTCCATAAATTTTTATGTTTTGGTGCCAACTCTTCAAAAGATGTTACTGTATCACGCCTACCAAGATACCCAATGAGCATCTCAGCTGTCATAATAGAAAAACCAATAAGTAATACAGTCAGGAGATAAATAAGAACAAAGGCTCCGCCTCCATACTCTCCTGTAATATAAGGAAATTTCCAAATATTTCCAAGTCCTACAGCACTTCCTGCTGCTGCCATTATAAAACCAATCCGACTAAATCTAGCTATTTTCATGTGTAACTTTCTCTATTGAAGTAGTCTAATTATACTGAAAAAATTAGTTTTTTAAAAAGAATTTCCAAATACTATTGACATTTTGAATCAAATTAACTATAATTTCGCCTCATTAATCAGCATAACTGTCTGTTTAATGTGTATAGGTCGGGGTGTAGCTCAGTATGGTTAGAGTACCTGGTTTGGGACCAGGGGGCCGAAGGTTCGAGTCCTTTCACCCCGACCACTTTAAATTTTACTTTATATTTTCTATAACAGTATGGTGGGATTAGCTCAGCTGGTTAGAGCACTGGTTTGTGGTGCCGGGGGTCGCGGGTTCGAATCCCGTATCCCACCCCATGAGAAAATATAAAATTAAATAATATAACAAATGTAGTAGCGTCCGTGGCTCAACTGGATAGAGTTTCGGATTTCGGCTCCGAGGGTTATAGGTTCGAATCCTATCGGGCGTACCATTCTTAGCCTCCTTAGCTCAGCTGGATAGAGCAACGCCCTTCTAAGGCGTAGGTCACACGTTCGAATCGTGTAGGGGGTACCACTAAATTTTTTATATTATTTTGTCAGAAGTGACGTTAAAAACTTATCCACGCGGACGTGGTGAAATTGGTAGACACGCCAGACTTAGGATCTGGTGCCGCAAGGTGTGGAGGTTCAAGTCCTCTCGTCCGCACCACTTAATAATTTTTCTCCCCTTCAACAATCAAATTTTCGTTTTTATATCATTTGCGAGAGAAGCTAGTGAAGTTGTCTGCAGCATATTTTCAATATTTATCTTAGGTTCAATCCATTGCGAGTGTAATGCACAAGGATTTGAGGCATCACACATTTCAAAACCCAAAATACATCGATCAAATTCAAGCGGTTCACCTATGGCTTCAAGAATATCACATAAAAATATTTGCTCAGAATCCTTTGCCAGATTAAAACCTCCATTACGTCCTTTGAGCACATTTACCAAATCCTGTTTTTCAAGTTGAGTCATAAGTTTTGTAAGGTATTTATAAGGAAGTCCCAACTCTTTATGTAAAAAAGAGGCGGAATGTGCCTTGTTTGGGTAACGATCCAGGTAGGACAAAACACGGATAGCATATTCGGTTGTTTTGGAAAAGTGCATAAAATACCTCAAAAAATTGGATTTATTGATTGTAACTTATAAATCATAACAAATTGCTTTTTAGTTGAACAACAATATACCACTTTAAGGTAGTATATATATAATTCCCCATAAATTAAATTAAGGAATACCCAATGAGCTTATCTCAAGAGACAGTTACAGCTGTAAAAAAAACAATCCCGTTAGTTGGAAAAAATGCCGAAAAAATTACGACACGCATGTATGAAATACTTTTCAGTAAATATCCTGAAACAAAACCTTTGTTTGCAAATGCACAAAGTGACCAACATAAAAAACTTGCAGGTGCTATCGCAGCTTTTGCCGCAAATATTGACAATCTTGATGCACTATCAGCAGCAGTTGAAAAAATGGCAAATACACATGTACAGACAAAAGTAAAACCTGAGCACTACCCTATGGTTGCTGATGCTTTAATCACAGCTATGGGCGATGTTTTAGGTGATGATTTTACAGATGAGTACAAGCAGGCATGGGTCGAAGCATATACATTTTTGGCAAATATTTTAATGCAGCGCGAAAAAGAGCTCTACAGCCAACAAAACAGTTAAATTGTGACCTTAGGTTCAAACCTAGGGTTTTAAAAACGCTTCTACATCCTTTACAATTTCATCAATTGCCAGCGTCGCTTTTTTATACAGTACTTTTGAATAGAGTGTATCATTTATTGCACTACTTTTTTCTAAATTATTGAGTATGGAATATCTGTTATTTCCCTGCAGAAAAGCATCTGTATTGATAACATTTCCGCTTGTTCCTATCACTACCAACATTTCACAATCTTGCAGTTCTTTATAAAGATCCTGATATTTGGGAGCCTGTTCTGCAAAAAAGACAATATTCGGGCGCAGTTTATTTGAACATTGCGGACAGTTTTCATATGCTTCATTTAATTTCTTATAGCCTATATTATCTATAAAACCACAGTTTTCACACCTGATTTCAGGTAAAAATCCATGCAGATGCAGGACCTCTTTGCATCCTGCACGCTCAAACATATCGTCTACATTCTGCGTGATTACTGCTATGTCCTTAGGATACTTTTCTTTTAATCTGCTGATTTGGCTGTGTGCTTTATTTGGTTTTTTATCTTTTATATCTTCTCTGCGTTTGTCATAAAATGCAATCGTTTCATCATAATTCCAATCCAAACAACCGGCATAACAAATCTCTTCGATTTTATAGTTTTCCCAGAGTCCGCCACTGTCTCGAAATGTTGAAATTCCGCTCTCGGCACTCACTCCGGCACCGCTGAATATTATTACTTTTGCCATGATTTCCTCCAAGCTGTCATTTTATGCCATTTTACACCATACATCAGAATCATTGCATAACAAACAATGCCTATGAGATAAGACATCGGCATATCCTGTGTCAGTTGTACCACTTTTCCAAAAACAAGTGGCACAACTGCTCCGCCGGCTATTGCCATAATGAGCAATGCACTTCCTTTGGCTGTGTGTTTCCCCAAATTTTTTAGTGCCAAAGGCCAGATTGTCGGCCAGACAAGGGCATTTGCCAGACCTAGCATTGCTACAAAAGCCACGCTGTCAGGAAGTCCTGTTATTATGTGTGACTCAGTCGTAGAGCTAAAGGCCACGCCAAACAAAAAAACAATGCCAAACAAGGCAGAAAAAACAAGCGCTTTTTCCTGCGACAGATATTTTGGTATAAAAAAGACACCTGCAAGATAGCCGACAACCATAAATCCCATAGTGTATGCAGTTAAGGCAGTTGCATTGGGCATACCCAGAGTTTGCCCGTACAGCCCAATCGTATCACCGGCTATAACTTCTATGCCGACATAAAAAAAGAGTGCCAAAGCCCCCAGTACAACCCGGGGAAAAGCAAAAATATTTGCCTTGTCATACGGATCATCCTCAAACTCCACATCAGGCAATGAAGAGAACCAGACAAAACAACTCAGCAAAAAGAGTATCCCTGCCATTGCCATATAGGGTGCAATGAGCTTATGTGCCAGCTCTTGTGTATTTATACTTTCCAAATCTACACCAAAACCGATGTCTGCCAATATAAATGCGGTAAAAAGCAGCGGAGCCAAAACACCTGCACTCTTGTTGATGAGTCCCATTATACTGATACGCATTGCCGCCGACTCTATCGGCCCTACCAAAACTATATAAGGATTTGATGCCGTTTGCAGTATTGTGAGTCCTGTTCCAAGTGTAAAAAGTGCTGCCAGAAAAACCAAAAATTCACCGCTCAGTGCTGCGGGAATAAAAAGCAAAGCACCCAGACTCATCACCAAAAGCCCCAGTGCCATTCCTTTTTTGTAGCCTGTTTTTTCCAAAATTACAGCCATTGGCAGTGCCATTACAGTGTAGGCGATATAAAAGGCAAAGGTCACAAAGAGCGCTTCAAACTCATTCAAATGACAAATAACTTTCAGATAGGGAATCAAAGAACCGTTAAGCCATGTTACAAAACCAAAAATAAAAAACAAAACACCTATAATAATCATGGCTAAAAGAGTGGATTTTCTATGCATTTTTAATCTCTTCAAGGTACTTTGCAACTCCGTCTTCATCATTTGTATGCTTTAAAACTACATCTGCACACGCTTTGACATCCTCTTGGGCATTTGCAACGGCTACAGAAATATTTGCCAGTTCAAACATTCCAATATCATTAAAATTGTCCCCAAATACCGTTAGTTTTTCCAAATCAAAACCGACTGCTTCACTTACACTCTGTATACCGTGGGATTTGTCGGCATCTTTATGCAAAAGTGTCAAAAAATAGCATCCCATATAGGCTTCGGGCGCCAAAATATACTTCAGTTCTTCCCCAAAAACAGCTCTGAGATTTTTTTCCAACTCCCTTAAAAGTGCTTCATCCCCCATATAAACGATTTTAAAATTGTTTTGCATAGCTCGCAAATCTTCAAATGCCTGTGTGTGGTCATCATTCACATAGCGTTTTATTATTTCACTTTGATAGCTGTTGAGCATTGTAGAGTAAGAAAATGCTTCATTCAGTTCACCATCAACCAAAGAAAGCACAAAAGGATAAATGCCGAGTTGTGCACCCTCTTCTATGATGGTGTCGCCTACTTCTTGAGTGACAAATTTTGTGTCAATTATTTTCTTGTCCATTGTTGCGATGAGCGCACCGTCAAGCAATATCATCGGTGCATTTACATGTATACCTTCTAAAAACTGTGCCGTTTTTTTATAGGTTCTTGCCGTTGCAACAGATAAAACTGCATCAGAGGCATACGAGTTCCATATTTTTTTAGTATAATCACTCACAGACAAATCACTTCGTAAAAATGTATGGTCAAGATCAGTTATGTAAATATTTTTCATACATGTAGTATAGCAAAAAGAGGAGCAAAAGTTGAAAAAAGCAGTAGTCACCGGAGCAAGTAGTGGCATAGGAAAATCCATAACAAACAGACTACTAACACTTGGGTTTGAAGTGTTTGGTGTTAGCAGAAGCATACAAGAGAAGGATTTTAATCATATAAACTTTCATGCAGTTACATGTAATCTTGCAGAAGAAAAAGAGACAATAAAACTATGTGAAAAACTCAAAAAAGAAAATATCTTTCTCCATGTAAACTGTGCAGGTTTTGGGTACTTTGAACCTCATGAAGAGTTACATGTAAGCACTATTACCGCCATGACATTTTTAAATCTTACCGCTCCGATGTTACTCACAAATGCCCTATTGCGTTCTCTCAAAGAAAATGAAGGTTACCTCATCAACATCAACTCCATAGAAGCCTTACGGGCTAGTAAATTCGCAGCCGTTTACTCAGCTACAAAAGCAGGTCTCAAGGCTTTTGGCGATGCCCTTTTTGAAGAAACCAGAAAAAGCAGACTCAGTATAACAAATATAAATCCGGATATGACACAAAGTAACTTTTATGATGCGCTGCGTTTTGATGTCAGTCAAAAAGAAGATGAAAAGCTGATCGCTGCAGATATTGCCGATACTGTAGAGCATATACTCACTATGCGAAAAGGCGCTGTGGTCACTGAGTATACTCTTAGAAGTTTACATTTTGGAATTGTTAAAAAAACTAAGAGATGATATCAAACTTATTATGTGTCATCAAGGAAGTTGTACCTAAAAACTCTTGATGTTGACGCAACTTTTTTAAAGTCTTTCCTGTTTCACTTTTCAGTTGCTTTACAATTTTTAGTGCCTCTTTTATGAGTGAAGCAGCAGATTTCATCTGCTCTATTGTTTCAAACTTTGGCATTTGTGATACAAGTTTATCAATCTCTTCTGCATTTTTTTCTATAATGGCAATCTGCAGTTTAGTGTGCCACATCAGTTGTTTCTCTCCATCCTGCAAGTAAGCCTTTAAATACATTACTCACCTCATCAATTTTTTCCGTATCATTTTCAATATTTGCATAGCTTAACAATTGAATTTGATAATTATAAAGTCCATCCAGATATACAGCAACATCCCCCTGCGATTTATCCAACACGGCAATCAGCTCTACAATTACAGCAATAGCACGATTTATCCAATATACTTTTTTCGAATTATCCTCATCAAAAATCGCTTTCTTTGCCTGTGCATTAAAACGCAAAACACCCTCATACATCATCTCTATTAACTTTTCTGGTGACTCTATATTGACATTATTTTGATTGTAAATATTATATGCTGCATTACTATACATCGCAGATTCCTTTTGTTTTATTCATCCCATACATATCGACAACATTGTAGATAACTTGAATATAAATTTACAAAAAAATATTTTCTATTATTCTAAAGTTTTTATCTGTTAAGACGATATAATTGCAGTTGATATAAAAAAAGGATTTTATTATGGCGGGAAGTATTAGTTCATTAGGCATTGGTTCAGGTGTTTTAACAGCAGATGTTATTGACCAGCTCAAAGCAGCCGACACAGCAAATATAATTGATCCTATTGATGCAAAAATTGAAACAAATAATCAAAAACAGCAATCATACGACCTCCTCTCTTCATATATGAACAGCTTCAAAGGAAGTACTTTTGCTTTAAGCAATGATACTCTTTTTGATAATAAAACAGTTGATGTAAGTGGAAGTGCCGAAGTTACCGTAGATGCCGGAGCCAATGTTGACTCTTTTACCTTAGAAACAACAACACTTGCCAAAAAAGACATAACAAAGCTTGGTGCCGTGAGTAGTACAACCGCACCCATCGCTTCTGCTGCTGGTGTCTTGAATCTTGACATCAACGGCACTACCTATAATATTAACTATGATGCAACTACAACCCTTGAAAGTCTTGCACAATCTATAACAGATATTGCAGGAACCCAAATAGATGCCTCCATTTTAGAGACAACTCCAGGAGCGTTTAGCCTTGTACTTTCGTCTAAAGAAACAGGAGAAAATCAGGCAATAACTATTACAGATACAGATGATGGGACAAATGGCACAGGTTCACTTGATGCTGCCTTGTTTGATACAACTCTAACAGATGGTTATCAAAAAATACAAGACGCTACAGATGCAGTTTTTAAGTTTAATGGAATCACAACAACACGTTCAACTAATGAGATAAGCGATTTGATTTTGGGTGTAAATATTACGCTCAAAACAGAGGGAGATATTTCTAATGTAACCATCAATCAAGATACTCAAAAAATTGTTGATGAAATGCAGATGTTTGTTGACAACTATAATACCCTAATGACAAACCTTAACGATATGACCATTTTTGACAAAGAGCAAGGAACACAGGGCATCTTTCAAGGAGACAGCTTTGTTAATGGACTCAAAAGAGATCTAGCAGGTGCAGTAACAAGCCGTTTTAATTCCGGATCTCTTATGGACTATGGAATTGATATCGACAGATATGGTGTCATGAGTTTTGACAGCAGTGTTTTAGAATCAAAACTACAAACTGATTCTGACAGTGTTAAAACTTTTTTTACAGGAGGAACAGACAGCAACGGTAATGAGACAACAGGCTTCTTTACAAGTCTTGATGATAAGGTAAGACAATATACCGGATATGATGGACTTCTCTCAAACTTTGATAATGGACTGACAAAAGATGCTCAAAATTTAGCCGATGCAAGAGAGAGAGCTCAAGCTTCTCTTGATAGTAAATATGACATCATGACTCAACAATTTATTGCGTACGATGCCATGATAAGCCAATTAAATGCAGAGTTTTCATCATTGCAACAGATGATTGATGCACAAGCAAATAGCAGTAACTAACTTTATTCCTGTTGCAACTGCAAATACTCTTTCTGTGCTAGTGCATAACTCTCTACAGTGAAAGATATGCACAGCATTGTAAACCATATAATCTACAGCTATTATATTAGCCTAGAAAGCAAATAACTGGCTATTTCAAAGTCTAATTTTGTATCAATATCAATAGACTTTTTTTGATCCATCACATATGCATATATACTCTCTTCTAAAAAAAAACTTTTCTTTTCTAAAAGTTTTGTGACACTTATAACATATATTGCACCATTTAATCTATAGTATGTTTCTAGGTCCTGACTTCTTTTATTTAAAATTTCTTTGTTCAAAAAAGTTGTCATGCTTTTGTTTTTTGGCAGAGTGTTGGACCAAAGTGGTGAATGCTCCATTTCACACACACTTACAACAGCATCAGCATTTTTTTTATCTAAAAGTTCTATTGCTTTGTCAATATCTTCGCTATCTCGTAGAGGGCTTGTTGGTTGCAGTAAAATTAGATGTGTATATTGTTTTTCAAAGTTTTTTATCAGATGTTGTATTACTTCAAAAGTTGTGGCTGTATCCGTTGAAAGTGTTGCAGGGCGTTTTAAAACAGTCACGTTCAGAGAATGAGCAATACCTAATATCTCATCATCATCACTTGAAACAACAATTTCATCAATATATTTGCTTTGTTTGGCAGCTTCTATACTCCATGAAATCAAAGGCTTTCCTGCCAAATTTAAAACATTTTTACGAGGCAATCTCTTAGAACCGCCTCTTGCGGGTATAATGGCTAAAAAAGTTTTATCCTGTAACATTAAAATATCTCTTTATATTCAACTTGCGCCTGTTCAAAGTCACTCATCCGTCCGATATCGAGCCAATATTCATGAATAGGAAACGATATAGTTTTAAGATCATCATTGATAATATCCTCAAAAAGTGTCGGCATATCATAAAATTCATTTTTTGGAATGTACTCAAAAACCTGAGGAGAAAGAACATAAATACCGGCATTGACAAAGAACTTGTGCACAGGCTTTTCTTCTATAGATACAATTTTGCTTCCATCAGTCTGTATCACCCCATAAGGTACCTGGTAATCATACTCACGCACACACATAGTACCAACGGAGTTCTCAAACGAGTGAAAGTCTAAAAGATGCTCAAAGTTTACATTGGTCAGTAAGTCTGCATTCATAACAAAAAAAGGCTCTTGCGGGCGATCTTTTATCAGTGAAAGTGCACCAGCTGTACCTAACCGTTTATCCTCTTGAATATAATCAATATTGACACCAAGTGTACTCCCATCACCAAAATACTCTTTGATCATATCTGCCTTGTAATTGACACTGATAGTAATATTGACAAAACCGTATTTGGCAAAATTTTCTATTATAGTCTCTAAAATCGGCTTGTTTCCAACTTTTAAGAGTGGTTTTGGTACATCCTGTGTGAGTGGTCGCAGTCTTGTTCCAAGTCCTCCTGCCATTAAAACAACTCTATTTTTCTTTGCATTTGTTTTGAGCAGCTTTGCCAAATCTTCAATCTTAGCAAGTCTACCGTCATCATCAACAATAGGAATCTGATAAATCTGCTTACGTATCGCTTTTTGAATGATAAGCTCTTTGGAGTCATTGATATTTGCAAGCGTAGGTTCTTTAAAGTAAAGATTTTCGATGGAAGAGTCAAGTGTTAAGCCATTGAGCAGTCCTCTACGAATATCCCCATCCGTTAATGTACCAACCACTTTTTCATCATCATCAAGCACTATTGCTATACGAATTGCCCCTTTGTCTATAGCAGACAGAGCATCTTTAATGGAAGCATGTTTGCTTATTAAAACATTGTTGTGATTTTGCATTTTATACCTTTATGTCGTAAAAAATTTTATATTTTAATTGATCCAATAAAACAGTTGCTAAAGTTTTTTTAATACTATCAGCAGTTTGCGTTCCTTCATAAGGATTGTGAATATTTTGAAGTTGTTTTTGCCAGTCAGAATCATATATTTTTTGTATTGAATAGCTAATCTCTTGTGTATCTATTGAACAGTTGATAATTGATTTTGCCTGCACCCGCCCTTTTTGCCTCTCGCCGATATTTACTGTGGTTTTATGAAAACTCGGCACTTCCAAGATACCGCTTGAACTGTTTCCTACGACTGCATCAACATACTTGATAGCACTAAAATAGCGGAGTTGTCCCAATGAGTGAAATGCTATTGCTTTTTCCCTGTTCTGTTGTACATAGTTATCTATCATTGTATTAATAATTTTCCCACCTGCATCGGCATTTGCTTTAGTAAAAATAATTTTTATATCTTTGAAGTTCGCAAGTGCTTCTAAAACGCTTTGAAATTGTTGTGCAGGTGAAAGTTCACTGAGCGTTTGCGGATGAAAAGTCACTAAAAGGTTCTTTTTTCCTAGTGTAAAGTTTATAGATTTTTCAAATGCTTTTTTTGAGAGCAGCTGCATTTTTTTTATATTTTCTACTCCTAAAGAACCAACATTAAAAACTCTTTGTGGTTCTTCTCCAAGTTGAATGACTCTTTTCTTGTAAACTTCTGTCGATGTAAAATGAAGAGCAGCTAATTTTGTAACACTGTGACGGAGAGAATCATCAATAGCCCCCTCGGTAATTTCTCCACCATGAATATGTGCGATGGGAATACACAACATAAACGCAGCTAGTGCACAGCTGAGTATCTCATACCTGTCTCCCAAAATAACCACAATATCAGGCCCTAATGTTGTTAATGTATGAGTCATTTCACATTGGAGTTGTGCCATAGCACATGAAAGTTCCTCTTTTGCGTCTTCATTACATGTAAAGGGAACTTTTGCATCAATACTAAAGTCTTTCTCTATTTCTTTAAAAGTTTCGCCATACTCTTTGCTAACATGTGTACCGCTTACAATGAGTTGTAAAATAAGAGCATCATCCTGTTGTATCTCTTGCATAAGAGGCTTCAATAGTCCATACTCTGCACGTGTTGTAGTTATCACTGCTATTTTGCGTTTTTTCATTTAAATCATCTCATCTTCAGCATAATCTCTTTGCGCAACACTGCCAATGAGTTCGTCCCACTGCATTGGATTTATGCCACCTGCCGGACGTTTCACACTCAGGTTTTCTTCACTGAAATGCTCCCCTTTTTTTATAGGTCTGCCTGCTACTATAGATTTTCTTGCCACTTTTATGTTTGGAGTTTCACTTTTACTGGGTTTTTTGACTCCGTCTCCCATGGCTTTTTCGATATTGCGGATAGCACTTACCATTGCTTTAAGTTCATATGGTTCAAGTGAAGCTTTGTGATCTGGTCCAGACATTGTCTTATCAAGTGTGAAATGTTTTTCAATCACACTTGCACCAAGTGCAACTGCTGCAGTTGGTACTTCTATTCCTAGTGTATGATCACTGTATCCGTATGCTACATTAAAAGCATCTGCAATAGTGAGCATTGCTTTGAGGTTGACATCTTCTATGGGTGTCGGGTACATTGTATTTGCATGTAAAACAGTTATGTTTTCCTTTGATGTACCATTGCATGTAAGCACATTGAGCGCATCTTCTACTTCACTAAGAGTAGCCATGCCTGTAGAGAGGACTATTTTTTTACCAAGTTTTGCGATTGCTCTCAAATATGGCAGATTGGTAATCTCTCCGCTTGGTATTTTAAAAATTTCTAAGCCTAAAGAGTCCAACATATCTATACTCTCCAAATCAAATGGTGTAGAGAGAAACATAATATTTTTTGTTTTGCAGTAGGCTATGAGTTCTTTGTGGGTTGAAACATCAAGTTCAAGTTGTTTGAGCATTGTGTACTGGCTTATATCATCACTTTGCATATTTTTTTTCTGATACTCAGCCTTTTTTGCATCTTTACTGACTAATTTTTCAGCCTTAAAGGTTTGAAATTTTACAGCATCTGCCCCTGCATCACTAGCTGCATCTATAAGCTGTTTTGCCAGTTCAGTACTGCCGTTGTGGTTCACACCGGCTTCTGCTATGATAAATACACTCATTTAAAAACACTCCCGGCTTTTACAAATCCATCAACTTCTCTTCCTTGAACAACAACGGATCCACTTCCTACAAAACTATTGGCTTTGACAATGACATCTCCATTTACAATTGCCCCTGTAGCGATGTGACAATGTGAATAAATCTGGGCATCATGCTCAATGAGAGCTTTTGAATTTATAATGCAGTTTTTGCCCACTTTTGCCCCGACGTTTACGATTGCATGATGGAGGATAACACTCCCGTCTTCTATGTGAGCATGTTGCGAAACATAAGCAAGCGGAGAGATAATCGTCGGCAGAACAAAGTTAAGTGCTTTAAGTTTTTTAAAAAGTTTTACCCGCACACTGTTAGAATAGATGTGTCCTACAGTCACAATGGCATACTCGTATGACTCCCTCAGCTTTTCTAACTCATCATCCGTGCCTATAATCTCATAGCCTAAAACAGCTTTTGACTCTCCTGTAAACTTTTCAACAATACCAGCAATCTCAAAACGTCCCTCTTTCTCAATCACATCAATAACACTTTTACAGTGTCCGCCACCACCAAGTAAAATTATCTTCTTTTTCATAACACACTACTTGGAATATTGATAACTCTATCACTCAAATATTTTGAGTTTTTCAGTCCGTCATTTTGACACATTTTAAACATTCCCAACTCACTCATCAGTTTCCATACAGGGCGTGTCATAACACCGTTTGCATTTGTAAATTCCAACCACTCATCTCTCATTTTTTTATCTTTACATGTAATGGCATTGAGCCAGTAGTTTGATTGTGCATTATCTGGCTCTTTAATAAACTCTATATCGTCAAAATCTTCAAAAAAATGTGCATATTTTTGTGCTAACTCTCTTTTTGATGCTAAAAAACCTTCCAGCTCCTCAAGTTGTGCAACTAAAAGTGCTGCATTAAGATTTGGCATGCGGTAATTATACCCGATTATATCATGAGAATACTCCCATTTATGTGGCACTTTTGCCGTTGTAGTAAGGTGTTTGAGCTTTTTTGCCAACACTTCATCATCTGTGACTACAACGCCTCCGCCACCGGAAGTGATGATTTTGTTACCGTTAAAACTAAAACAGCCCATCTTTCCAAATGTTCCTGTATGTTCTTGCTTATAAAAACTGCCCAGGCTTTCAGCACTGTCCTCTACTAAAACAATATGCCATTTTTTACAAATTTGAGCAATAGTGTCAATCTCACAGGGGTGACCAAACGTATGCATTGGCACACATGCTTTTACCCTTTTGTTCGTTGTTTTATTTATGCATTCCCCATTTTTCACTATACAGTTTTGTTGTAAAAACGCTTCTAATGCTTTTGCACTCATCCCCGATGTTTCTAAATCTACATCTATAAAAACCGGTTTTGCTCCACAATAACTGATAGCATTACATGTAGCTATAAACGTGAGTGCCTGGGTTATTACTTCATCATCGTCAGACACACCACCAACTGTGAGGGCTACATGTAAAGCACTCGTTCCATTTACAGTTGCAACAGCATATTTTGCTCCCACATACGAAGCAAATTGTTCTTCAAACAAATCAACAAATTTTCCTACACTTGAGACAAAAGTGGAGTCTATACACTCATTTAAGTACTTCTTTTCATTTCCTCTAAAACGAGGTTCATGCAGAGGAATAAACTCCTTTGTTTGATAAATATCTTGAATAAAATTGATTATTGTTTGCATCACATTTTCCCATCAAGATATTTTTTCTTGTCTTCATACTCAAAATTTGGCAGAAGTTCTAAAAAAAGTTCTACTATCTGCTCTTTGTTCCACGATTTTGCAAGAAGCATCTGTTCTATCTCTTTTTCAAACTTTTCTAAAAGTTCTGCATCAAAATCAAGCTCATTTTTGATGATGCCAAGGTTTTCAAATCGCTCTAAATCGAGTACCTCGTTTTCAGTAAAAAATTCTTCAAAATCTTTCTCTCCCGTAGTATCACTTTCCGTAAACAAACAAGGCCACTGTCCTTTTTGTGGCAATGTTTTAACAAGTCTACGCGCTTCAGCTTCACTCTTACACAAGTATGGTTCGTAGCCTTTTTCTTTGAGATATTTGACAGCAATCTCAGAAAAACTGATAAGATGCAATGTTTCGGAGAGTTTTGGAAAGAAAATATCACGATTCTCTCCAAAAATACAACTCATCAAACAGAGTTCTCCACTCTCTTTTGGTGTTACAAAATAGCGTTTGATATCATTTGGAGCAACAATAGGTTGCTGTTTTTCTAAACGCATATTAAAACCGTGTAGAAGACTTCCATCCGAAAAAGCAACATTGGCAA
Organism: Sulfurimonas sediminis; assembly: GCF_014905115.1. Lineage (NCBI taxonomy): Bacteria > Pseudomonadati > Campylobacterota > Epsilonproteobacteria > Campylobacterales > Sulfurimonadaceae > Sulfurimonas > Sulfurimonas sediminis. Next base: position 180,428 of record NZ_CP041235.1, on the reverse strand, counting down.
ATCGTGCCATTGAGACTTCAATCTTAGTAGAGTTACGATGCACAAACATTTCCATAATTCTTTTACTTGCACCCATCATATTAACAGGATTGGCTGCTTTGTCAGTCGAGACACAAAAGTACTTTGTAACACCGTTTTTAATTGCTTGTTTGAGTGTTTTGTCTGTATTGAAAATATTGGTTTCAATCATCCGCATCAAAGTAAACGGGTCTTTTTCACTGCGTACATGTTTGAGTGCTGAAAGATTGAGTACATAATCATACTGCCCATCTTTCGTAATAAAGGCATCATACTCAATGGAACCTATATCGAGTACGTATGTTGCAAATTCTCCGTTTATATAACCAAAAGAACTTCTAATATCACGAACAAGTTCAGTAAGATTGTTTTCAGAAATATCTACAACATGAAGCTTTTTAGGATTGCGTTTAAAAATCTCTTTTACAACAGCACTCCCAATACTTCCTGCCCCACCAAGCACCAAAAAATTTGCCTCACTTACAATCTTACTTAACTCATTTTTTTGCTTTTGTATATCGTCATCAAATAACGCTTTTTCTCTACCTATTAGTTTTAAAATATCCATACGCTTTAATCAGCAACTTTCATACCATGATAAATTTGGTATATTTTATGCTTTGCACTTACAAAAGGATGTTTATGCAAAATATAGAAGAACAGGCTATCAAAAACTATCAAAATAATATTGAATTCTTTAAAGAATACAATGAAAAAGTTTCTAATAAAATTTTAGCATTAGAAAGCTTGCTAAATGATGGAAAACTCTCCCCAAAGTATGACCTTATCTATGAAGAGGGCTACTTTGATGTTGTGGAACTTTCAAGCGGTGCAAAACTCTATAACACAAACTCTCAAGAATTTTCACAAAAGATTGTAGACAATATCAATTTAAAAAAGAATGATCAGAGCTTTAGAAGTTTACGAAAAATAAACTTTGAAAAAGCCTCTTTTGAGAAAATAAAAAATGCCAATGCATATACAAACTTTTCTACTACAGCAGAAATATATGAACTTTATCATAAGAACATTGACGATTCTACCCATATGAAAGAGCTGGATAAATTTATATTTTTAGGGGTAGGTCTTGGACTGCATATTCCAAAAGCAGTTGAGAAATATGACTTTCAAGTAGTGCTTATAGTAGAAGATAATCTAGAGCTTTTTCGCCTTTCTCTTTTTACTGTAGATTATAAACAAGCACTTATGAATACAACAAGTTTTTTTTCAATTGCTGATAATGCAGGTAGCTTTAGAGAATGTTTTAACGGTTTTTATACCAATGCTTTTTTCAAAAACCAATTCATAAAGTTTCACCTTTTTTCCTCTGCATATGAATCAAAGATTCAAGAGATTCAAGCTATTCTTATCTCTCGACCGGAAGCAACTTATTCCCATAATCGTCTTTTAGAAAAAAGCAGAAAAGTTTTAGACAAAATCAATGAAGAGTATAAATTTCTTGATTTGCGTAAAAGACAAAGTGATACAATATTTCAAAACAAGCCATGGCTTGTTTTAGGAGCAGGACCCTCTCTTTATAAAAATGCAGAATGGGTAAAAGACAATCAAGACAGATTTGTAATTGTCGCTGCTTTTACAGCACTAAATACACTTAAGCGTGTCGGTGTCACTCCAGATATTGCAGTCCAAATTGATGAAAATGTATATACAACACATGAAATGATTGAAAATTTAGGAGACTTGGACTTTTTAGAAGAAACACTTCTTTTTTTCAGTGCTTCTGTCTCTCCTGAGCTTTTCCAACACTTCAAAAAAGAAAACATCTACCTGCATGAGGACAGAACAAAGTACAAACTCTCCCGTTCTACACTGACAGTCTCAAGCGTTGGAGACTCTATCCATGCATTCGCACTCATATTTAATGCACCGCAAATTTATCTTTTAGGAATAGACTTGGCACTCAGTGATGATGGGCTTTCTCATACACCTGATCACTTTAAAGCACGTTTAATAGATAACAGCAATAACAACCCTCAAACACAAGACAATCAAGATTTTCACCTTGGCGATGCTGTCCTTGAAATAGCAGGTAACTTCAAAGAAAAAGTAAAATCCACTCCTTTGTTTATGCTTTCCATTCCCGTTATCAACTACTTTACTCGAAAGTACAAAACACCCATGCAAAATATCTACAATCTTTCAGATGGCTGTAAGCTTGAGCAGACAATCCCTACCTCTTTCAAAGATATAACGCTGCCAGAAAAACAAAACAAAATACTTTTAAGAAAAGAAATGAAAGAATATTTTGACACTTTATCTACAACACAACTTGATCAAAATGAAATAGATGGTATTTACTGTCGCATTGGGCAGATTCAAGACTATTTAACTATTCTTGAAACATTTAACAATGCTCCCCACAGTGATAGTTTAATATTTAAACTCAATCTTATAAAAATGGTAAGTGCAATGTGTAATCACGAATGCATCTTTGAACTCAGAGATTTAATGACCATATATTATATGAACACTGCACCCTATGCAGATGATTTTTTCAATACAAAAGAGTTAAAAAACTCAAAAAAATTCACAAAAAAATTTCATACTGTTTTTGTAAAAAATGTTAAAAAGATTATAGAGACCTATGAAAAAGATTTACATGTACTCAAAGTACTAGAAAAAGAAAATTCCCAAGCATAAAGCTTGAGAATTTATAAAAAACTACTGAAGCAGTCTTAAAACATTCTGTTGAACAGCATTTGCCTGACTCATAGCATATGAACCTGACTGTGCAAGAATATTCAATTTAGAGAAGTTTGCACTCTCTGCAGCAAAGTCAACATCTCGAATCTGAGATTCCGCAGCCGTAACATTTACCTGTGTAATCGATATATTTCTCACCGTAGATTCAAGCTGATTTTGAACTGAACCAATATCTGAACGTGTTGCATCTATATCTTTTAGTGCATACGAAGCAATAGTAATCGCTTTTTGTGCATCTCTACGAGTAGTTACATCAACTGTTGACAGGTTGTTATTTAAACCGGCAGCCGTATTTGCAGCAATTGCAGCTGAATTTCCATCTGCAACACCATCACCTAACGTAATACCTGTCAAATCACCTGAAGAATCCACACGGATACCATACTCTGGATTATCAACTGTAGAACCGGTAGCTTCAACAATACTCGCTCGTACATCCGCACCAGCAATCTGTGCCTGTTGGTTAAATTTATCAACAACTGCCTGCGCTATTTCATATCCTGACAAATCTGCACCGGAAGCAAAACTAATTGTTGATGTTGAAACAGTTGCAGTTGTTCCATCAGCATTTACAACAGTAACTGAGAGTGAAGCTGATCCGCCAGCAGAGTTTGCCGCCCCACTTAAACGAGAGAAACCAACACTTGTTTCAGCCAGAGAAAATTTAGCAACTTGTGAAGTCTGTGTATCACCGATAGAGAGTTTTACAGTCTCTCCAGAATATGCACCAATTTGAAATGATTTATTTTGGTATGCACCGTTTAAAAGCGTCTGACCATTAAATGAAGTTGTAGAAGCAATATTTTGTGCCTCTTCTAAAAGTCTGTCGATATCTGCTTGAATTTTTTTACGCGTATCAAGTGTTTGACCATCAGACGCTGCTTGAATTGCTTTCGTTCTGACAGTATCAATGATTTTAGTGTACTCTTCTAAAGCACCATCAGCAGTCTGTGCAACACCAATACCGTCATTGGCATTGTTGATAGCTTGACCAAGACCTTGTGCTTGTTGACGAAGAGAGTTTGCAATCGCCATACCAGAAGCGTCATCAGCCGCTTTGTTGATTCTTAGACCTGAAGAAAGTGCATTTAAACTTTTGTCTAAACCTAAGTTTGTTTGCACCGAATTACGGTGTGCGTTCATTGCCGCAACATTTGTGTTAATTCTAAAACCCATAATAAATCCTTTTCTATGGAAGAGCCTATCGCTCTTAGTTTTTTTGTTCTCTTGAGACATCCTTGCCTTGAGACTGTAACAATATCGTCAACAAAAAAAATAACTTTAGAAAATTTTGTAAAATTTACACAACTTGACACCTTTTTTTATTTTAAGTAAAATAGTAATACCAAAACAATTAAATTGGAGCTAAAATATGAAAACTATTACACTCAAAACAGACGATACTTTTTTTGAGCATGTTACACAACTTGCAAAAAATCTACACCTTACAAAGAGTGAGCTGATCCGCCGTTCCATTAAAGCGTATGAAAATCACATCAAAAAAGAACAACTCAAAGAACAGATCAAACAAGCAGCGCTCAATGTCCGCCAATCCAATGCTTCCATAAGCCAAGAGTTTTCCATTACTGATAATGACGGGTTAGAAAATGTTTAAACGGGGTTCCGTCTACCTTGCAAAAACAAGACCTGTTCTCATCATCCAGACAGATTTACTCAATGCTACACAGCATACTACCGTCACCATTTTACCGTTGACTACGCAACTCATAGATAACAGCTATCCACTTCGCTACAGGCTTAAAAAAAGGGAAAAACTCCAACAGACATCAGAGATACTCTGTGATCAAATCAGAACGATAGATATCAATAGACTTGCTACACAAGCCATAGCAACACTTACACAACAAGAGCTTTATGAAGTAGAAGAACAGGTAAAAATCCTTCTTGATTTTAGTTAATGTTGGCTATAATAACCCAAACAGACAAAAGGAACATTATGCATACTATATCTGCAACAGAAATCAAGCAAAACTCGACAAGATTACAAGAAGCACTGCGTGATGACATTCTTATCACCAAACGTGACAAGCCTTTTGTAGTTGTTATGGATTATGAAAAATACATAAAACTTAAAACAATTGAAAACAAATGGAACAACAACAAAGAATCTGATTTGGCTAAAGAAGCAAAAAGGATTAAAAAGAGTGCATTTACTGAACATGCCCTACTTGATGCTACCCTTAGTGACGGATTAGATGATGTATAAAAGAGGAGAGATAATTCTTGTAAACTTAAACCCACAAAAAAACAATGAAGCAGGAAAAATCAGACCTTGCGTTGTCATCTCGTCAACTGAAGTCAATGAAATTTTAGAACTACTGACTGTTTTGCCATGCACAACCAATCTATTAGGCGAAGGACTGTTTAGAGTTTTTCTTCCAACACGAGAAAAATTAGAAAAAGATTGTGAAGTTATGGTTGAACAGATTCGAGGTATTTCATACAAAAGAGTACTCGGTTCTTTAGGCATCACGAGCACACAGGAATTACAAAAAATTGAACAAGGGCTTAAAGCACTTTTAGAACTTTAAAATATCTCTTTATTTTTTTTCGCTACACTTCCAAAACCAAAAACCAAATCACTATACTATATATAGGAAAACTATTTGAACTTAATAATCGTCGAATCACCCGCAAAAGCCCGTACTATCAAGAACTTTTTAGGCAAAAACTATGATGTTATTGCCTCCAAAGGACACATCCGAGATTTGCCAAAATCCCGTTTTGGTATTACGATAGATGAAGAAACTCACGAAATCATTCCAAAATACTCTGTCGCCAAAGAAAATGCGCCAACTGTCAAAGAGATTAAAGAAAAAGCCAAAAAAGCTGACACGATTTATATCGCGACCGATGAGGACCGTGAGGGAGAAGCAATTGGGTGGCATATTGCCCATGCCATCAAAAAAGACCCCGAAACACTCCCGCGTATCGTCTTTCACGAAATTACAAAAACAGCAATAAAACATGCCCTTGACAATGCAAGAAAAATCGATATGGACATGGTCAATGCCCAGCAGGCTCGTCGTCTGCTTGACCGCATCGTCGGTTACAAGCTCTCGCCTCTGCTGGCTTCAAAAATCCAAAAAGGCTTAAGCGGCGGGCGTGTGCAAAGCTCGACACTCAAACTTGTCGTGGACCGTGAACGCGAAATCAAAGCCTTTGTTCCTCAGGAATACTGGACAATTGACACGCTTTTCAAGCCAAATATCGAAGCCAATCTTATCAAACACAAAGAGCAAAAAATCTCCAAACTCTCCATAGAGAACAAAGAACAGGCAGAGGCAATTACCCAAAGTGTCAAAAATGACGATTTCACAATTGCAAAAATTGAGACAAAGCAAAGAAAAAGTGCTACACCGCCACCGTTTATGACTTCAACGCTCCAACAAGCAGCATCAAGCAAACTTGGATTTACTCCAAAAAGAACCATGATGATCGCGCAAACTCTCTATGAAGGTGTCAAAACTCCAGACGGGACTTCAGGGGTCATTACCTATATGAGAACCGATTCACTCAACCTCGCACAAGAAGCTGTGGGTGCAGTCCGAGGTATTATTGAGAGCCGTTACGGCAAGAAATATCTGCCAAAAGAACCAAAGATTTATACGAAAAAATCAAAAGGCGCACAGGAGGCTCACGAAGCCATTCGCCCTACAATGTTGCAGTTTACACCCGAAGTGGCACAAAAGTTTTTAAAAGCTGATGAGATTAAACTTTATCGTTTGATTTATGAGCGTTTTATGGCATGTCAGATGGAAGATGCGCTTTTTGAACAGCAAAGTATCATCTTTAAAGGCAATGAAAACGAGTTCCGTGCAAGCGGACGAAAACTCATTTTTGACGGTTTTTATGCGGTCACAGGAGCAGAAGACAAAGACAAACTTTTACCTACTTTAAAAGAGGGGGACAAAGCTGAAATTCAAAGTGTAAAACCCGAGCAGCACTTTACAGAACCGCCATCACGTTACTCTGAAGCGAGTCTGATCAAAAAACTCGAATCTGAGGGAGTCGGACGTCCATCGACCTATGCACCGACGATTGCAACACTTTCCAACCGAACCTATGTGACTATAGAGAAAAAGCAGATTATTCCGACAGAAATCGCTTTTACCGTGACAGAAATTTTGGAGAAAAACTTTCCAAACATTGTAGATATTAACTTTACAGCGGAGATGGAAGAAGAACTCGATGAGATTGCCGAAGGCAAAGTAGACTGGCAGAAACTGCTCCTTGAGTTTTATGAAAAATTTATGAAACAGATTGAAGCGGGCAAAGAAAACATTGTCTCACTCAAACTTGCCAAACCGCTTGGACGTACCTGCCCTAAATGCGGGGAGCATGAGTTACTTCTTAGAAGCGGACGCTTTGGAAACTTCATCGCCTGCAGCGGTTTTCCAAAATGTAAATACACAGAGCAGTGTGACGAAGAGGGCAACGCGATAGAGAAAAAAGAGACAACGGCCGATGAAAAGTGTGACAAATGTGGTGCGGACATGATAGAAAAAAACGGTCGTAACGGAAAATTTCTTGCATGTTCAAACTATCCTGAGTGTAAAAATACAAAAAGCATCAATATTGAAGAGAAGGTGAGTGAGACCCCTTGTCCTGACTGTGGCGGAAAAATCAGCCTGAAAAACTCACGCCGAGGCCCTTTTTGGGGGTGTGAAAATTACCCTGATTGTAAATTTATCTCAAAGTTTGAGCCGACAACAATCAAGTGTAAAGAGAAAGGATGTAAAGGTGTGCTAGCGCCTCGTACCTACAGGAACAAAGAAGTGTATGAGTGTGTGAAGTGTAAAGCGCGTACACCTCGTGAAGAGATAGACAAAGCATAAAAACCATCTAAGTCGGCACTAAAGTACCGATTCCAAAAAAGTTACGGAACCCAGACTTTAGTCTGGGCTGAGCGTGGCAGGAGAGTTGTAACAGTCGGCACTGAAGTACCGATTCCGAGAAAGTGGAAGATGCTTTTGTTTGGAACCCGTACTTTTAACGCTAAAGCGTAACTTGTGAGAAAAACTAAATTCTTTTCTGCAGTGCGGGCGAAAGTGGCAGGAAAACTACAGAAGCAGAGGATAAAAAATTGAAAATAGGCATACTCTCCGATACCCATAAAAAGGTCAAAAAGGCAAAAACTGCCCTTGATTTTCTTGTGCAAAACGGGGCTGAGTTTATTATACATGCCGGAGATATTGTCGAAAAAGAAGTGCTGGACCTGCTTGAAGCATGCAAAAAAAAATATATAGCCGTCTATGGAAACAATGATGCCCATTTGGTTACATATCATAACAAGTACCATTTGGTCCAGGAACCCTACTATTTTAAACTCTCAAATACAAAATTCAAGTTGATGCACCTGCCCTTTTATATGAGCAGAGATGCCGAAGTTGTCATCTTTGGACATACACATCAGTTTGAAGTCGAGTTTGCAGGGGGCACGCTCTTTTTAAACCCCGGTGAAGTGTGTGCGAGAAACAAGCCGATTTCAGAATGTGCTATGCTTGAAGTTTTAGAAGAAAAATTTATAGTAAAATACTATACACAAAAAGAAAAACAAGAGCAGTATATGCTCACAAAAACTTTTTCTTATGAAAGGCAAAAAAGTGAGTGAAAAAATATTTTTATGTTCCATTTGTAATATCAACAGCGGTACATGTAAAGAGGATTGCAAGTTTTGTTCGCAAAGTGTACGATATAAAGCAGATATTGAGCGTTACAAACAAAAGCCTATGGATGCCATCTGCCAAGAAGCAATAATGGCAAGAGACAACGGTGCACTTGGGTTTTGTCTTGTAACAGCAGACAAAGGGTTGACGGACAAAACACTTAAATTTGTCTGTGATGTGGCCAAAGAGGTACAAAAAGCAGCCCCTGAGTTACGCCTCATTGCCTGTAACGGCACAGCAAGTGTCGAACAACTCCTGACACTCAAAGAAGCAGGCATCAAAGCCTATAATCACAACCTTGAGACAAGCGAAGCCTTTTATCCGCAGATTTGTACAACCCATCCCTGGAGTGAACGCTATGAAACCTGCCAAAATGTCAATGAAGCCGGTTTGGTACTTATCAGCGGTGGAATTTTCGGGCTTGGTGAATCACAAGAAGACAGAATTTCCATGCTCAAATCACTCAAATCACTCAACCCTACTTCGGTGCCTATTAATTTTTATCACCACAACCCCGCACTGGAACTTGAACCAAACCCTTTAACAGCGGATGAAGCACTCGCACTCATCAGGCTGACACGTGAAACACTCTGTGATGCCGAGAGGATCATGGTTGCCGGCGGTCGTGAACTTATGTTTCAAGAGCGTCAGGCAGAAATTTTTGAAAACGGAGCGAATTCTATCGTCATCGGAAATTATCTGACAACAAAAGGACGTGTTATGAGTCAGGATCTGGCAATGTTGCAGTCACTTGGTCTTGATGTAGCCAAAAGCGTCAACTAAAGTATTCAGGAGAGATTGATGACTGATAATATTGTACTCATTATTACCATATCGCTTATCATCATTTTTTCTCCGTTTTTTGCCAAGATTTTACGACTTCCTACAACACCAATTGAGATTATTTTAGGTTCTCTTTTGGGATATGTAGGCTTCTTGCATGATGAGCATCTTTTTGATTTAGTCGCTGAATTTGGATTTTTATATCTGATGTTTATTGCAGGAACAGAGATCAATTTAAAAAATGTACTCAAAACACCTGTCTCTGTTATGAAAAAAGTTGTTGTATATCTTGCAGTACTTTATGGATTCTCCATCACTTTTTCCGTACAGTTTGATTTGGGAAAAATCTTTATTGTTTTGTTACCCCTCATCTCTGTCGGGCTTGTCGCTACACTGGCCAAAGAGTATGGAAAAACACTCTGGATTACTCTTTCCATGACAGTCGGAGGCATAGGTGAGGTGGCAAGTATCGTCATACTTACCATAAGTTCTGCAGCTCTGAAGTCTGGTTTTGGGTTGGGACTTTTTCAGACAATCATGGCACTTTTAGCATTTTTGCTTTTTATGTTTCTTCTTTTTCGCTCTATGCAGCTTATATTTTGGTGGTTTCCTAAGGTTGCGATTGCCCTTATGCCCCACAACGACAACAAAGAGCAGGATATCCGTCTCTCTATGGGAATCTTTTTTCTTCTGATAGGCGCTATGCTTTTTTTACATCTTGAACTTGCCTTTGGAGCATTTCTAGCCGGTATATTTATTCCGACTTTCTTTGAACACAAACACGAACTGCCTGAAAAACTTGCCTCTTTCGGATTTGGTTTTTTAATCCCTATCTTTTTCATTCATATCGGGAGCTCTTTTGACCTCAACGCCCTCTGGATCAACGGACTCATACGAGAGGCTGTCATCATCACTGTGGTTATGATTTTGATGCGGCTTCTTGCCTCTTTGGTATTTATCAAAGAACTCGGTTTTATTGACACCATTCTTTTTGGACTTTCTCACTCTATGCCTTTGACCCTGCTTATTGCGATGGCCACTCTGGCATATACCGCCAACTCCATTGATCAGCTGCACTATTATGCTTTTATTTTGGCCGCACTGTTTCAGGTCATCAGTATCATGATTGTTATCAAATTGATACATATTTATAAAATGCGAAAAGCAAAAGACTAGACTTCACTTTTTCCTTTGATATATCTGGCAATATCATAGCCGTGATTGAGCCCAAGCGCAATGCTGCCACCGCTCTCCTGGGTAATGTCTCCTGCTACAAAAAGTCCTTTGACATTTGTTTCGTAATGCTCGTCATGCACAGGCTTTCCGTCTTTTTCTTCTATACCAGAACTTGCCAAAAAGGCACTTGGCGTTGTTCCACCTATGGCATAGATAACTCTGTCAAAACTTTCAGGCTCTTTTTCACTGAAAAGTACTCTGACTCTGCCGTTGTCATCCTCGAGTCCGTTTATATTCATACCCAAAAGCGGACGCACATCTCCATGGGCAATGGCATCTGCTATATTGCTCTGGTTTGTAGGATTTGCCCGTCGAAAACTCTCGCGTCTGTAACAGATTGTGACATCATTGTTTTGGCTTAAATCAACTGCGTACTCTACAGCACTGTCACCGCCTCCCACAACAAGAATCTTTTCTCCCTCTGAGCATTCATCTGTTGTATAATTTACTTTTTTGCGTATGCTTGGAGGAATTTTATAGCTTGGTTTGTTTGGTTTGCCCATACGTCCGATGGTTACAACTACATTTTTGGCTTTGATGCTCTTGCCTGCCATATGGACTTCAAAACAGTCCTCTTTTTTTTCTATAGACTGTACTTCAACCTGAGTCTGTAACTCTACAAGATGCTCCTCTAAAATTTCATCGAAAAAATCGAGTGTCGTCTCTTTGGTACCGTCTATAAAATGTATACGACCGTTGAGTTCGACTTTTTGCCCTTTCCATTCCAAATCAACACGTTTGTTTTCTTTGTAATACTTACGAATAGTCGAGTTGTGATTTGTGTCTTTTTCAAGCAACACAATATCACAGACACCCTGAAGATAACTCTCCACTGCAGTGGCAATTCCAGCAGGGCCTGCACCTACTATAGCCAATTCATATATTTTTTCCATAAAAAACACCTCTATGATAATCTATTACCATCCCAAAGCAAACTTAAGCATAGTTTATCACATTTAGGCTAATTTGTCAGGAAACTTTGTCATAAATTTTTGCAGTTTAGGTGCAATTACCACCTGACAATAGCCCTGCGAAGCATTCAGATTATAATAGTTCTGATGATATGGCTCCGCCGGATAGACTTCAGGAAGCGGACTGACCTCTGTTACTATTTTGTCTGAAAAATTTTGCTGGTGCTTTGCTATGGACTCTTCTATCACATTTTTTTGTTCTTCATCGGCATAATAGATGACAGAACGGTACTGTGTTCCTTTGTCTGCACCCTGAGCATTAAGCGTAGTCGGGTCATGAATTTCAAAAAATATATCCAAAATTTCACTCAGACTGATAACATCTGCATCATATGTTATATCCACAACCTCTGCATGTCCTGTTGCACCTGAGCAGACATTCTCATATGTCGGATTGGCTCTTGCGCCTCCGGCATAGCCGCTCACTGCAGACAACACACCTTTGACATTTCTGTATACCGCTTCTATACACCAAAAACACCCGCCGCCTAATACAATTCTTTCTTTTTTCATTCTTTTACTCTCTTTTTTAGTTCATTATAAAGTTTTTGCATAAAAGGCTTTTGAACATATCCGCTTAAACTCTCAAGTTCAGTTTTATGAGCATTTTTAAAATCAAGCGCCATTGAAGTAGATGAGTCATAGGGTACTTTGGCGGCTGTATCTAATGATTTTTGCACCTCATCAAACAAATCTATGCCTTCTTTTTCTTTGGCAAACTCCGCAATCTCTGTTAAAAGTTTTTTTGCCTCTTCGTAATGCTTTTCATAAATTGCTCCTATCGTTTCATTATAATAAGAAGTCAATGTCGCAAATGCACTGATAAATATATATTTTTTATACAAGGCCTCTTTGATATTTTGCGGTGTTTTGTAACGCAGGCCGACTTTTTGAAATATATCTGCCACACTTTGAACAGTCGATGCATCTTCTCCGCCAAAGAGTGCCGCAAAAACTTTGCCTTTTTTACGAATTATGCCGGGAGCTTCTCTGTGCGCAAGAATATAGACACAGGCATCCAGGACTCTGGCATCACAACATTGTCGTAAAATATCGCCATTGTTCACACCGTTTGCAAAAGAAAGTATTATGCTCTTTTCGTCTGTATGCTTTGCAAAGGCTTTACATGTAACGGCTAAATCATAACTCTTGACACAAAAAAACACCACATCAAAATACCCCTCTGCTTCTTCAAGAGCCATTACATGTAAAGAGGTATGCCACTCTTTGTCATCTTCTTTGATTGTAATACCAGACTTTTGGATAGCATTCAAATGTTCTCCTCTTGCAAAACCTACAACATCCAAACCACTTTTTGCAAATGAAGCTGCCAGATATCCCCCGACACCCCCTAAGCCTACTACCGCAATTTTCATATATATTTCCTCTGTTTCAATTTTTAAGACACTCCGCCCGCACTGCAGAAAAAAATTTAGTTTTTTTCTAAGTCATGCTTTAGCATAGAAAGTACGGGTTCCGAAATGTCGGCTTTTTTACATAACTATTATATAATAGCAAAAGTAAAAAAGGAGCCTTATGCCACGTATCGACAGTGAAAAGTTTTACAAAGCCGCACTCAAAAAGCATGGGGTATCTTCTTGCGGTCTGCACTGGTCCTCTGATGCGCATCAAAGCATACGATTTGACAAAATTGCAGCCATGCTTGATGATGATCTTACACAGAGTGCCATCGTCGATGCAGGCTGCGGTTTTGGAGATTTTTACAGATTTTTACAAAATAACGCTCTACATGTAAACAGATATATCGGCATAGATTCTCTGCAGGAGATGTGCGACATTGCCCGCGAAAAAACAGCGTGTGAAATCATCCGTGCCGATATAACAAAAGCCAGGCTTCCTGTGGCTGACTACTACATCTGCAGCGGAGCTTTAAATATTCTTACTCCCTTTGAGACAGAACTGTTTATACGCAACTGCTTTGCCTCTTGCACAAAAGGATTTGTTTTCAATGCATTGCATGGCGATAAAAAGAGTGACACCTACAATTACATTACAATTGAGACCATAGAGTCCCTTGCAAAGCGTTTACATGCAAAGCGTATAAAATTTGAAGAGGGCTACATAGAACATGACATCACCGTAGGATTTTTCAAATAATGTGTGCGATTTTTGGCATCATCGGCGAATATAATGAGACCAAGGCAAAAAACGCCTTGTCTCTTCTTAAACATCGTGGACCTGATTACTGTGGTATTGTGCAAAAGAAAAATCTCTTTTTTGCCCATCAGCGCCTCAGTATTGTTGACAGCCATCACAGAAGCCATCAGCCACGCAAACATAACAATATTTTACTCTCATTCAACGGAGAGATATACAACTTTAAAGCGTTAAAAAGAGAGCTTGATTTTGACTTTGAAACAGAGAGTGACAGTGAAGTCATCATCGCCGCTTATCTGAAATGGGGCGTTGATTTTGTCCAACATCTGCGCGGTATGTTTGCCATTGCTTTAATGGATGGGGACACACTGTACCTTTTTCGTGACAGACTCGGGAAAAAACCACTTTTTTATCTGCAGGGAGACAGCTTTGTTTTTGCCTCGGAAATCAAAGCGCTCAAGCCTTTTTTATCTACATGTAAACTCAACGATGATGCCCTGCTCTCTTATCTCTCTTTTTTGGCACCGACACCACCGCAATACTTTTTACGAGGGTATTGAAAAACTTTCAGCAGGTGAGTACCTTACATGTAAAGAGGGGCGTGTTACATGTAAACGCTAAACGCTACTTTGACCTGCTTGATGTTACTCCAAACATGATAACAAACAAACACGAAGCTTTGCGTGTGTTAGAAGAAGCGTTAGAACACTCCATTCATCTGCGTTTAGAGTGTAATGTTCCTATGGCATCACTCCTTTCTGGTGGTATAGACTCTGCCACACTCAAATACTTTGCCAAACAAAACAACACACATTTACAAACATATACACTTGGTTATAAAGAGTTTGCAAAATATGATGAGAGAAAAAATGCCAAAGCAAGTGCTGAGTTTTTGGGTTTGGACAACATCCAGGTGGAAATAGATGAAGATGATTTCATCCGTGCAAGCGACAAGGTGCTGGGTACACTTGACGAACCACTTAATGATCCTGCTGCCGTGCCTTTGTATCTGCTGTTTGAGCGTATAAAAAAAGACGGGTACAGAGTTGTACTCAGCGGAGAGGGTGCGGATGAGCTTTTTTTGGGCTACCGACAGTATTTTGAGTATCTGGACATTGAAAAGGCTGCAGGTTTGGCGCATAAAAACTGGCTCAAAAAATACTTCCGTGCCAATTTTTCAATGAACAGAGAGTGGGAGTGGTACAAGCGGATTTTTGACGACACCCTGCTCTTTCGTACAAGCGGTGAAAAATTTACGGACCTGCAAAAAAACCAGCTTCTCAGACGCAATGTCAAAGATAATGAAAGCCTCAAATACCTGCAAAGCTACAGAGATCGCTTTGAAACCTCCGCGCACAGTGATGAAAGTATCTGGTACAGCTATATTGACCTCAATATTTTTCAAGCGGAGCATTTTTTAACCAAACTTGACCGTGTTTCCATGGCGCACTCCATAGAATCCCGCACCCCGTTTTTGGACCATAAACTGACATCTTTGATTTTTGGCATAGATCCTAAACTCCGCTATGAAGACGGCATCACAAAATCACTCTTAAAGCAAATCATGACAGGCAAACTCCCTGATGCAATACTCACACGGAAGAAAAAAGGCTTCTCCAATCCTTATATGGAGTATTTGATACATTCCAAAAAAATCAACCTCATTCAAGAGGTCAATGCGCAAACAGGGATGTTTCACAAAAAGAAATTAGACGAATATATAAACACCGCATCAAAGGGGAGTTTTAAGCAGCATGTATGGGGACTTTATGTACTATCTTACTGGATAAAGAAAAATCTGCTTTAGTCCGGGCTGAGAGTGCTAGGAAACAGTAACAGTCGGCACTAAAGTACCGATTCCAAAAAAATGGAAGATGCTTTTGTTTGGAACCCGTACTTTCTATGCTAAAGCATGACTTAGAAAAAAACTAAATTTTTTTCTGCAGTGCGGGCGGGGTGTCTTAAAAATTGAAACAGAGGAAATGTAGAATGATCAAAAAAATAAAAAAATATGCAACAACAAACACCCTTGTCATCTTCGGCATTGTTCTGGGTGTGTTATTTGGCATCTTTTTTCCAGAACTGGCGCTTAAACAAAAGATGATAGGAACCGCCTTTGTCTATTTTTTGAAGATGCTTGTCGTGCCTCTTGTTTTTGCCAGTATATTTGTTGCCATTCTTGGACTTGGTTCTATTGAACATTTAAAACGGATGGGCTTAAAGACTATCGGTTTGTATGTTTTGACAACCGCTCTTGCCGTTACCGCGGCAATAACCGCAATGGATATCTTTCATATCGGCAAGCATGTCAGCAGTAGCGGGCTTACTTATGAAAAAGCAACAACTTTAGCACCATTCTCTTTTGAGAATATGATTCTCAGTTTTATTCCCAGCAATATTTTTCATGCCCTCTCAGAGGGCCAAATGATGCAGATCATTGTCTTTGCCATTCTTTTTGGCGTGGCATCGCTCTACCTTGTTCCAAAACAAAAAGAAGTACTAAACACCCTCTTTACAGCCATCAGTGAAGCAATGCTGAAAATGGCAGAGTGGGTGATACTCCTTACGCCTGTCGGTGTTTTTTCGCTCATCTCCTATGTTATTGCCGAGCAGGGGATTGATGTTATCTTTGGGCTTTACAAATATGTTTTGGTTGTTATCGGTGTCATCATTTTTCATGGACTTGTTACTTTACCTGCAGTCCTGCGTTTTTTTACAAAAATAAATCCCTACAGCTATCTCTCAGATGTAAGAGAAGCCCCGATTATGGCATTTTCTACAGCATCTTCTGCGGCAACACTTCCGGTGAGTATGCGTGTTACCGAAGAGATGGGCAGTATAGATAAAAAAACGGCCTCTTTTGTCCTGCCTTTGGGGGCTACGGTTTCTATGGACGGTACAGCGGCATATTTAAGCGTTGCGGTATTGTATATCGCCAATCTGGCAGGAGTCACTTTGAGCTTGGGGGATCAGATTCTTTTGGCTATTACTGTTGTCTCTCTAAGTGTCGGTGTTGCGGCTCTGCCGAGTGCCTCACTTGTTATGATGGTAATTATACTCAACCAGCTTGGACTGCCTGTTGAATACATGGCTTTGATTGTTGCCGTGGACAGGATTCTTGATATGTGTCGTACCTCACTGAATGTCACCTCCGATTTGATTGTCACAAAAATAGTTGATGAATTTGAAAAACGACGATAGACTCTATGCGTATCTGCTCATTTTTGCCATGCTGCTTTGGGGCGGCGGATGGAGTGCTTTAAAAATTCTCACCTCTGCAATGGAGATGGATGTCGTCATATTTTGGCGGTTTTTTCTGATGAGCCTTGCCTTTTTGCCGATTCTTTACTTTTTTAAAATTCCACTGACACTGACACGGGGCTCATTCAAATATATCCTCGGCAGTTCTTTTTTAAATATAGCCTTCATGGTTTTTTCTTTTTTAGGCATAAAATACGGTCTTGCGGGTGCGGGCAGTGTCATTATCACAACCTTCAGCCCTATTATGACCTTTTTGCTTGTTGCTGTGATTTTTAAGAGCAGACTCTCAACACGGCAGTATTTCGGGCTTTTGCTCGGGCTGGTCGGTGGGTATATTTTACTCCAGCTCAATAATTTTTCCCTCTTTATTCACAGCTCAAACATCTACTTTTTACTCTGTGCTCTTATCTGGGCAGGTGTCACACTTCTTTCCCAACATTCACAAAAGCATATTCATCCGGTGCATTACAGTTTTTTTATTTCCGTAATCGCTACTTTTTTTAGTTTTATTTATGCCTACAATGCAAACCTTGGTGCTGTATTTGAACAAGATCTCAAGTTCTGGATTTCACTTATTTATCTTGCAGTATTGGGACAAACAGTTGCTACAACAATTTTCTTTATAGCCAGTGGAAAAATAGGGAGTCAAAAAACAAGTTCTTTTATGTTTTTAGTGCCCTTTTTTGCACTTTTAAGTGCATGGTTAATTTTAAATGAGCCTCTGCAGATGCATATAATTGTTGGCGGAATTATAAGCATGTTTGCAGTATACTTTATAAATAAAAAATAAAACTGACGATAAAAATACCCTGTTTAATATATTTTTAACATCAAATTGGCTAATATTTTAGATAATCTGAACAAATAAAAGGTTGCAATATGAAAAAAGTACTTGTTTTAGGTGGTGGATTTGCCGGTGTAGATGCGGCATCTTATTTAAAAAAAATGAATTATGATGTTACACTGGTGAGCAACAGAGACTATTTTTATATCTACCCGACTTCAATCTGGATTCCAACTCATGAAAATAACTTTCAAGATGTTTGTGTTGATTTAAGGGAATTGCAACGTGCTCATGATTTTGAACTTGTCATAGATGATGTAACAGAAATTTCAAAAAAAAATAACAGCGTTACTTTGGCAGGTGGAGATGTATTAAATGACTATGATTATCTCATAATAGCAATGGGTGCGGCAAAAATGAAAGCGCCTGGTATAGAAAATACACTCTCAATCTGTGGTGCACCTGAACAATCTTTAAAAATCAGAGATGCCCTTGATGCACTTATAGAAAAAGGAAGCGGTAAAATCTGTATGGGCTTTGGCGGCAATCCAAAAGACACTTCTGCCGTGCGTGGCGGACCGGGCTTTGAACTTCTTTTTAATGTCCACAATATGCTCAAGAAAAAAGGCATCAGAGATAATTTTGAACTCACTTTTTTCGCACCAATGGCCGAACCCGGCAAACGTATGGGTCCTCAGGCTCTGAAAATGATGGATGTTATGTTTAATAAACTTGGTATTAAACAGCATTTTGGCAAAAAAATAAAACAATTTGAAAGTGATGGTATCGTATTTGAAGACGATTCTAAACTTGATTCTGATTTTACGATGTTCATTCCTGCAGGTGATGGACATGAAGTGATAAAAAATTCAGACTTGCCAACCAATGATGCCGGTTTTGTCAAAACAGATGACACCTCCTGTGTTTTAAACGAAGACGGTACCATGAGCAATATCTACGCCATTGGTGATGTTGCAGCACTTGAAGGGTATGACTGGAGAGCAAAACAGGGACATGTGGCAGAAGTAATGGCAAAAAATACGGCTCACAATATAGAACAACGTGATAATGGAGGCAGTGATTTTAAAGGCTACCATGAGCATTTGAATATTTTATGTGTTATGGATACCGGTGATGGAGCGGCCTTTGTTTACAGAGATGAAAAACGAGCATTTATGTTGCCAATGCCTGTCATTGGACATTGGCTAAAAAAAGGGTGGGGACTGTACTGTCGTAATTCCAAACTCGGTAAAATTCCTAGAATTCCCGGGATGTAATAACAGATATCGCCATTCTATAACAAACTAGTACATGCCAGTAAGTCATAAAGTGGCAATAACACCCCAATCCTAAAAAAACAGGAATTTAAAAGAAGAACAATAATTGCTTAAACTCTAAAAAACTAAAGTGATTACATATGGCAACAAAAACAAGAGAAAAATTAGCGAAAAAGCGTTCTATAAGAGGGTATGCAGATCAAGCCCAATCAAATCAACTTTTAAAATTGTTTTCAGAGGTGACAGACTATCGGAAACCTCAAGGTAAAAGACACCGACTAGAACATATTTTATATCTTTCAGTATTGGCTGGATTGATGGGAGCAACTGACTATAAGCAAATATCTATTTGGATAGAGAAGCATATTCAAAAAGAACAAGTTAAAAGATTATTAGGTGTAGAGTTTATATTAACACCAAAGAAAAGTTTGGTTTCTGATGTGTTAGCGAAAGTTGATAGCCAAGAAGTTGAAGTTGTTTTTAGGAAATGGATAAGAACCTATGTCGATACAAGAGGAAAGCACCTGAGCGTAGATGGCAAGGTTATGAATGGCAGCAAATACAAAGATAAGAGATCAATAGAAGTAGTTGGTGCTGTTTTATCTGAGATAGGGGTAATAATTGCTCATCAACAAATAGCAGAGAAGTCGAATGAAATACCTGCCCTTCAGGCTATGATAGGGGAATTGGGAGATGAATTTATCTTTACTTTTGATGCAATGAATACCCAAAAAAACTCTTGATGCTATCGAAAATAGTGGTTCAAAATATATTGCCAAGGTAAAAGATAATCAAAAAACCTTACTTGATAAAATAGATGAAATTTCAAGAGATATAAAACCGACAAATATTTACAAGGCTAAACCTGTCCAACAATCTAATGAATGGATTAATAGGAAGGTGTTTGTATATCAACCAACTACTTTTTATCATAATGGCATAACTCATATTCGCTCAATAATAAAAGTTATAAAAAAAGTAGAGTCAACAAATCATAAAACTGGCGAGATTACTAATAGCACTAGAATTCAATTCTGTATTGCAAATTTTCATGAAAGTGCAGAATTCTTTCACAATAAAATTTTACACCATTGGAAAGTGGAAACCATGCATCAATACAAAGATAATTCACTTTTAGAAGATGCTCATAATTGTCATTTAAATCCATTTTTAATGACTATTCTTAGAAGTATGATTTTGAATATTTTACACCTTAATGGTGCAAAATCTATACAAGAACAACTCATCAACAATAGATGGGATTTGGATGACTCTATCGCTCAAATATTAAAATTGAGTTTTTAGAGGATTGTGGTGTGGCAATAAGATAAACTACTACCTTTAACTCTTAATTTAGTTAAAAGCTATATAATATACTCAATGGTTTATCCTAAATGAAGGAGTTATTATATGACATACAAAGGTTTATCGAAAAAAGATGCACCAAAAAATATAAAGAATATTGAAAAAGCACTCAATGAGAATGATTTTATTGTCTCAAAGACAGATTTAAATGGCAAAATAATTTACTGTAATGAGATATTTACAGCAATGGCAGGCTATCCTGCCACAGATTTAATCGGTGCCAACCATAATATAATTCGTCACCCTGATATGCCAAAAGTGGCATTTAAAATATTATGGGATTTACTCAAAGCAAAAAAAGAGTTCTTCGGTTTTGTCAAAAATCTTTCAGCAGATGGCAGTTACTATTGGGTTTTTGCTTATATTACTCCCGATTTTGATACAAATAACAATGTCATCAGTTATACATCTGTACGAAGACAAGCCTCCCCTTCTGCAGTCCAAACCATTATTCCTATTTATAAATTGTTAATAGATGCAGAAAAAAGTGGAGGCATAAAAGCCTCGCAAGCAGTTTTAGATGATTTTTTAGTACAAAAAAATCTCTCCTATGATGAATTTGTTATCAACCTTCAAAAAGGAATGCAATTATGAATATCTTAAAAAAACACACAGGTACTTATTCTTTTAGCACTTATAATTCTTATGGGAATTTTTTTAATACTTTCATCGCAGCTTATTGTCGGTATTCTTGGCATTGCTTTTGGTATAGCATCATTATTTATACCATATAACAAAAGAAGACGCGCAAATGATCCAATTATAGATAAAATCGAAACAGTTTTACAGGATGTAGAACAAGGAAAACTTGCAAATCGAGTCATCATATATAAAAATGAAACTAAACTTGAAAAAATAGCATGGAGTATCAATAATTCACTTGACCAGATGGAAATCATTTTACGTGAAACAAGAAATACTATTCATGCAGTAAGTCAAGGGCAGATGTACAGAAGTATGTTTCCATCAGGATTGCATGGCGAATTTAAAGAGACAGCTCATGCTATTCAAAAAGCAATTTCAGCAATGAAAGCAAATGAGAAGTATAAACTCATGGGTGTACTGACGACTGAATTTTCAAAACTTAACGGCGGAACAAAAACGAATTATGAACTTATCAGTCACAATATAGACACATCGACGACTGCTTTTGCAAAAGCAGCTGCACTCACTGCAAATGCCTCACAGGTAACAAATAATACCTATAATGCCGTAGAAGCAACGAAAAGTGAAGTATCTCATCTCAATGAACTTGTTTCAAAAACAGCTGATGCAATAGAACAATTAGATACAAATGTAAGTGATATTACAACTGTTGTCAATCTTATTAAAGATATAGCCGATCAAACAAATCTTCTTGCGCTCAATGCTGCTATAGAGGCTGCCCGTGCCGGGGAGCATGGCCGTGGTTTTGCCGTTGTCGCCGATGAAGTGCGTAAGCTTGCAGAGAGAACCGGTAAAGCAACAGGAGAGATAAGTATTACCATCCAAAACTTACAGCAACAATCAAATGAAATTTCAGAAAATGCCGGGAATATGAGTGAAATTGCTATCAATACAAATGATACAATGGAAAATTTTGCAGATACGATAAATACTTTAAAAACAGATATTCACACTGTATCGCTTGATGCCGGGAAAAATGCTTTTGCATTATTTTTAGCAAAATACAAAGTACATCATATAATTTTTAAGTCTAATGCTTATTCAGCAGTTGTCAATGGTACAGTAACTGAAACAATTAAAAAAGACTATAAACATTGCGGGTTCGGTTCTTGGTACTATACCCAAGGACAAAAAGTTTTTGCCTCTAATCCAACTTTTCAAAAGATGGAAGCTGTCCATATAAAATTTCATGACCTCATAAATAAAAACCTTGATTGTGCATTAAATGGTGGATGTGCTACAAAAACAGATATTAAGGAAGAAATCATCAATCGATTTGCTGAAGCTGAAGTTGCTTCTACAAAACTCTTTCAATTAATGAACGAACTGATAGAAGAAGTAGGTGAAAATGTAAATATGAAAGAGGTTCTTTCTTAAAAGAACTTCTCTCTATTAATTTCCTTTGAACTTCCGTTTCATTTTCATTTTTCTCTTTGCCAGTTCTCTCATATCTTCGGTTGTATCACTCTCATCCATAATTTCCAAGCCCAGTATTGTTTCTATACAGTCTTCAAGAGTGATTATCCCCTCTGTCTGGTCATAATTGTCTGTGACTAAGAACATATGGTCTTTTTTCTTTATAAACATATCCAGTGCCTTGCTTACCGGTATGTTTTCATTGATGATAAATATCTCTTTTTTGATATAAGACAGGGGTACATTGTCATCCTGAAGTGCCTGTTTAAATATCTTTTTCGTCAGTACCAGCCCTGTTACATTTTCTATGGAACCTTTAAAAATCGGTATCCGGGAAAATTTAAAAATTGCCGGCTGGGTCTTGATAACATCTTTGATAAGCATATCTTCATCCAAAGCAAAAACAACGCTTCGCGGCGTGAGAATTTCACTCACTTTGATATTGTCAAGATTTAAAATATTTTCAATGACATCTGACTCTTTCTCATCTATCACCCCTTCATCTTCACTCATCAACATACTCTCAAGAAGTTCCTGTTTTGTTAAAGAGTTGGAATCCTTTTTTCCTTTTGATATTTTATTTGTAACAGCCAGGGTTGTCAGTATGATAGGATATGTAATCCATATAAAAACCCGAATAAAATATGCTGCCACTGGAGCCAGCTGTTTCCAGTAAATCGCCCCTATGGTTTTTGGAATTATCTCAGATATAAACAAAATGGCAAAAGTCAATATAACCGATACATACACTACCGCATCATTCCCAAATATTTTTGAAGCCTGTGCACCCACTGCCGCAGCACCGAGAGTGTTCGCAATGGTATTTAAAATAAGCACCGAAGCAATTGATTTGTGAATATCTTCTTTGTGGTGACGCAGAAGTTTTCCTACAGCAGGTTTCTCTTTCTCCAACACTGCCACATAAGACATGTTGACAGAGAGCAATACCGACTCTAATATTGAGCACAAAAACGAAATGCCGACAGAAAGAAGAAAAAATATGAGTAATAGTTCCAAGTTTTACAATTCCTTTAAAGTAATATATATTTTGCCAATGCCAAAAAGCTGAAAAAGCCGACAACATCAGTCACTGTTGTTAAAATAACAGTACTCCCAATAGCGGGGTCTATGCCAAGTATTTTGAGTAACAAGGGAATCATTGCTCCAAAAAATCCGGCCATTAACAGGTTAATTATCATACTTAATCCGATAACTACTCCAAGCATCGGTATATGAAACCACAACCACGCTATTATACCCATTACTACAGCAAAAAGCAGACCATTCATCAAAGAGATGACCACCTCTTTTTTTATGGTTCTAAAGGCATCTGTCTGCGATATTTCACCCAAAGCAAGTTGTCGTACAACAACGGTCAGACTCTGCGTTCCGGCATTGCCTCCCATTGAAGCCACTATGGGCATTAAAACAGCAAGCGCAACCATGGAGTTAATCGTCTCTGAAAACAATCCGATAACCAAAGAAGCGGCAATTGCCGTCAACAGGTTGATGCCCAGCCATGTTGCACGCTTTTTCGTTGCCTTGAGAACATCTTCATCCTCTTCCGCTTCGTCATCAACACCGGCAAGATTATACATCTGCTCTGTTGCGTGTTCATTGATGATATCATAAATATCATCAGAGGTGATACGACCAACAAGGATTCCTTCATCATTCACAACCGGCATAACAGAGAGGTCATACTCTTTAAAATAGTTTACAACCTCTTTGATATCTTCCGTATCTCGTGCACTTTTAGGCTCAAAAGACTCCTCACTCTGCTCAATATTCTCTTTGATGGTCTTTGAAAAATCAAATATGAGCAGGTCATCCAGACCTACCGTATACAAAAGTCTGTTGTTGCTGTCTACTATAAACAGATTTTGAACATTTTCAAGTTCATTCTCTTTTCTTAAACGGGCAAACCTTTTAATGACATCCTGAACTATTTCATCCTCTTTTGCAGTAAATACCTCAAGTTGCATGTAAGCGCCGGCCTGATCTTCATCATACTTTTTGAGTTTTGCAATTTCATGTTTGTCTTCGGCATCAAGCTTGTGAAATACTTCTGAAGCTTTATCTTCATCAACATCTTCCAACTCTTGCATAAACTCAAGCTGATCGTCTGATTCAAGTTCACTTACAGCATGAGAAAGTTCCTCTGCATTAAAGTTTTCGACCACATCATCAAAATACCTGTCAGGCAGAGCCAGTGCAACATCGCCTACCAGGTCTTTTGGAACCAGTTTTATTGCCTCGCTGAAATCTTTGTCATTTAAGCCTTTTAAAATTTTTGCTATTTCAGCCGGATGCATTTCACTGCTGCTGTGTGATTGTAAATATTTATTTAGTTCTTTCATCTATTATCTTATGTTCTTTTTAAAAATCATACACAAAACTTGTCTTTTGGGAAAAATCATATTTTTTTACTCCAATAGCAGGCCTTGTATCCTGATTGTATGTCAATTCAAAATTAATTGAAAGCCGTTTGTATATTGTTACTCTTAATTCTGCTGCATTTGATGCTATAGTATCACTCCATACATCTACTCTGGGCTGGTAGTAGCCAATATATGAAAATCTTACATTTTTGGTAAATCTGTTTTTATATGCAATATACATATTTAATCTTAAATTATGCTCACTCGGATCAACATTTGTCGTGTAGCTGATATATTCGCTAAAACCGCCAAATCCCACATAAATATTTCCATACCCCTGCATTTGTGTATGGTATCTCAGGCCAAGACCGGCCAGCAGCCTTTTTTCTACCTTTGTAAACTTGTTTGTCTGAGACTGTACAAACGCTTCCCAGTTCAAATGTTTCGTATAGAGTGTATGAATGTAGCGCAGATGTGCATACGTGTTTTGTCTGTTTAGCGCTCCTGATGCTTTCGCGTAATTAAATGCTATATCGCTCCATGCCACATAGGAGCTGTTATTGTCATATATCATACGCAAACCTGCACTGTACTCATCGGTCTCGGTATTGCCCCGTGTTGTGGAAAAAGAGCCTTTTACACCGCCACTCAGCCCTGGCTGTTTCCCAATATCTACCGGTGCTATGGTAATGACAGCCTCCAAATTAACCAAAAACAGTACCAATATAATCAATAACTTCATCTACAACCTTGCATTTTATAAAAGTGTAATTATATATCCGCCACGGATATAATCCAGTTTATAGCTGTAATATCCATCGAGTTCTATCACAACCCTGTAGTAGCCTTTATGTGTTCCCAGTCGTATTTTTGTAAAAAGAGAACCCTCTTTCAAGCTTTTTATCAGACTGCCTATATCTGTATCACGCTTAAAGTCACAGACGATTCTATGTGGTTTGACCAACAAAAAATTCCTCAGTATTTTATCTTTTGTCAAAATCTTGAGTTTGTTCTTTTTGACATAAAATGCTATGAACTTTAATGATGCGACTTTTTTGTATTTTATTTTTTTACTGCTTTTTTTACTCTGTTTTTCAATAAACTGTGTAGTGTCGGATTCATTATAGTTTTGTGAAATGAAAATAGGCAGATGCCAGTCTATCGCATTTTGGATAGTGACTTTTTTATGTGCAATCGAACCGTCGAGATTTTTATATGTCACAGTAACACTTTCAATCGTTCGTGCAGTTGAGGGCAATGTCACAGTGGCTCTCTTGAGCATCGGCAGTTTTGTTGTCTGATTGGATGTTAAAGGGATATCCTCTCCGCTCTGTACCGGGAAAAAGGGATTTTCTCTTGCATGAAGCATCAAAAAAAAGAGACTTAAAAACAACAAAACTCTTATCATAATAACAAACCCTATTTTTTTAATACATTATAGCAAATTTATATGATTATTGTGCAGAAATTTCTTTGAGTTCAAAATACTCGCGTTGCAGTTCAGCATTTTCTTTTTTCAAATGCACTACTTCATTTTGAAGATAGTTCTCATACTCCTGCAAACCAAAGAGAACTTCAAGGGAGTTTGTACCATACAAAAGTACACCCAAATATATCCCCAGCCCAATGACCAGAGCAAACAGGAGAAAAAACTTTTTTAAAGAGAGTCCCAGATATTTTTGGGTAATTGTCTGGGATGTGTCAATCTCTTCAAAAAGCTCTTCTTTGTTCATAAGATACCTAAGAGAACAGTGCCGAACCTAAATATTCACTGTAAACTGTTTCATTTTCAATTTCCAGTAAACGATTGTATTTTGCAGTTCTTTCACCTCGCGCAGTCGAACCTGTTTTAATCTGACCACAGTTCAATGCCGTAGCAAAATCAGCGATAAACGCATCTTCACTCTCCCCTGAACGATGGCTCATTACACAGGTGTAACCGTTTCTTTGGGCAAGACGAACTGTCAGCATCGTTTCACTTACTGAACCAATCTGGTTTGGCTTTATCAAAATAGAGTTGGCAATGCCTTTTTCTATCCCTTCATGCAAAATACTTGCATTTGTAACAAACAGGTCATCACCGACAATCTGGATTTTATCACCGAGTTTTTCAGTCATCAGTTTAAATCCGTCCCAGTCGTCTTCGCTCAAACCGTCTTCAATCGATACAATAGGATACTTTGCACATAAATTTTCATAATAGGCTACAAGTTCTTCACTGCTGAGCGTACGACCTTCAGACTCTAATCGGTATCCGCCTTGTGTCACAATTTCACTCGCTGCAACATCCAGTGCAATCCCAATCTCTTCACCTGGTTTGTATCCGGCTTTTTCAATCGCTTCCATGATAACCTGAATTGGTTCCTCATTCGAACTCAAATCCGGTGCAAAACCACCCTCGTCACCAAGCGCCGTACTGTGTCCTTTTGCAGCCAAAATAGATTTCAGGTTGTGGTACACTTCAGCAGAAGCGCGTAAAGATGTTGCAAAATCTTCAAAACCGACAGGCATAATCATATACTCCTGAAAGTCTACATTATTGTCAGCATGGCTTCCGCCATTGATGATATTGAGCATTGGTGTCGGCATAACCATTGCATTGGCTCCGCCCAAATAGCGGTACAAAGGAATACCAAGACTCTGTGCAGCAGCACGTGCAACCGCCATAGAGACACCAAGAACAGCATTTGCCCCGAGATTTCCATAGTTTTGTGTTCCGTCAAGCTCTTTCATTGTTGCATCAATGACAGCCTGATTAAAAGGACTCATCCCGATAAGCACATCAGAAATCTGAGAATTCACATTTTCAACAGCCTTTAAAACACCTTTGCCCATGTAGCGATCACCGCCGTCACGCAACTCCAAAGCTTCGCGTTTTCCGGTACTTGCCCCTGAGGGTACTATTGCGCTTGCGGTTGTTCCGTCACTCAGTCTTACTGTTGCTTTTACTGTCGGATTCCCGCGGGAGTCCATTACTTCAATTGCACTTACATCATCAATAAACATATATCATACCTTCTTAAAAATTTTAAATATCCTATAGGCTTTTTACGCGTCGGCTTCTGCTATATCAGAAGTATCCATCGTCATAAGAGAGCTCATGCCCATCGCCTGTTTAACCTTCTCTTCAATCTCAGCTGCAAGTTCCGGCTCATCTTTAAATTTTGCCTTGACATTTTCACGGCCTTGACCAAGTTTGGTCTCTCCATAAGAAAACCAAGCCCCGCTTTTGTCTATTATGTCTAATTTTACACCATAGTCAACGAGCTCACCCTCTTTTGAGATTCCTTCTCCGAACATTATATCAAATTCTGCCTGACGAAAAGGAGGGGCCACTTTGTTTTTAATTACTTTTGCTTTGACTCTGTTACCAATTTGAGTCTCCCCCTGCTTCAGTGAAGCAATGCGGCGTACATCTATACGAACAGATGCATAAAATTTCAATGCATTTCCACCCGTTGTTGTCTCCGGTG
The DNA here is from genome assembly GCF_014905115.1 of Sulfurimonas sediminis. Taxonomy (NCBI): domain Bacteria; kingdom Pseudomonadati; phylum Campylobacterota; class Epsilonproteobacteria; order Campylobacterales; family Sulfurimonadaceae; genus Sulfurimonas; species Sulfurimonas sediminis. The sequence continues at coordinate 152,265 of NZ_CP041235.1, read as the reverse complement.
AGCCATACCCCATCATGCCTATTTTCATACGAATCTGATTGATAAATATAATGGTACAGTTCATTTTGCTCAACACGCCTGTGAGCTTTCGCAGAGCTTTACTCATTAAACGGGCCTGCAAACCGACCTGCTGGTCATTCATTTCACCCTCAAGTTCAACTTTTGGTGTCAATGCAGCCACGGAATCAATGACAATCAAATCAATTGCGCCACTGCGGGCAATTGTTTCTACAATATCAAGTGCCTGCTCTCCGTAGTCTGGTTGAGATACAAGCAGATTGTCTATGTCCACCCCGAGATTTTTTGCATAAACAACATCAAGGGCATGTTCCGCATCTATAAAAGCACATACTCCGCCGTTTTTCTGACACTCAGCAGTAATTTGCAGAGCCAGTGTTGTTTTTCCGGAACTTTCAGGGCCGTATATTTCGACAACTCTTCCCTGTGGTACACCACCTATACCCAATGCCAAATCAAGCCCCAAAGAACCTGTACTGATAGACTGAATCGGCATAATATCTTTATCTCCCAGGCGCATTAAAGAACCTTTACCAAAGGCTTTGTCAATTTGCTTCATCGCCAAGTCTAATGATTTTTGTTTGTTTGCATCCATGTTGGACTCACTTATTTATGAAATTTAGACTCATTCTATGTAAAAAATATCAATATGTCTAAATTTATGTCATTTTGTCATATTATTGGAGATATTCTTTTTACATAGTCTTTGGTGGAATTTTAGCTAAAAAACATAAAAAGAAGTAAATAAAAATAATTTACTTTTGCGCTACAGTTTTTTCTGCTATTTCTACGGCATCTTCATCTCCGTGCACAATAACAAGTATTTTGTTCTCCTGTATCATATCTCCATATTTTTCCGCCAAAGATTTTTCTATGCCCAAATCAACAAGCCAGGCCGTCATAGCCCCGGTTGCTCCAAACATTACAGCCCCTGCTGCCATCCCTGCGATAGATGCAAGTATTCGCCCCGTTGCCACTATTGGTCCGACTCCCGGAGCCCAGAAGAGAATGCCGCCCATCAGCACTCCCCAAAGACCTCCCCAAAAAGCACCCTGCTCACCCCAAAAAATTATATTTTCACTGTGTTTTTTATACTCAAATTCATTTTTCTCTTCCTGTTCTCCTTTGGCAATGACAGAAATATATTTTTTCAGTACACCGTTTGCCAGCAGCTTATTGACAAATTCTGCCGCTTCATCGTAGTTATCATAGACTTTTACCAATGCTTCTTTACTCATAACAATCTCCTTATATTAAAAATAATTCCAAATTATTATACTCCTTTTTGGATTAAATAAATCAAAAAGTTCTTTTTATCTATTTTTCGATAAAATAAACCCATGAAAAAAACTCTTATTGCACATTCACCTGACGCAGACGATATTTTTATGTACTATGCTATCAAATTCGGCTGGGTAGATATGAAAGATACACACTTTGACAATATTGCAAAAGATATACAAACCCTCAATGAGGATGCACTTAAGGGTGTGTATGATATTGTAGCCATCAGTTTTGCCCTCTATCCGAATATCAGAGAAGAGTATGCTCCGCTTCGAACCGCTGTAAGTTTCGGAGAGGGTTATGGTCCTAAACTTATTAAAAGAAAAGGACAAAAACTCAGACGAAATTTCAAAGTGGCTCTCAGCGGCAAGCATACAACCAATGCAATGCTTTTTCGCATCGCCTACCCTGAGGCACGCATTAGCTATATGAATTTTCTGGAAATAGAGGATGCCGTCAAAGAGGGGAAAGTGGATGCCGGAGTACTGATACACGAAAGCATATTAACCTTTGCCAACGAGCTTGAAGTTGAGCGTGAGATGTGGGATATCTGGCAGGAACTTGCCGGCAGGGAGTTGCCTCTGCCTCTGGGAGGCATGGCTATTCGTCGCTCTTTGCCTCTCAATCGTGCAATAGATTATGAAAAAACACTGACAAAAGCAGTGCAGGTTGCCCGTGACCACAAAGAGAGACTCTCGAACATGCTTATAGAGCGTGATCTCGTCCGCATAGATGCACAGACACTCGAAAAATATCTTGAACTTTATGCGAATGATGACTCCATCACCCTCAGCGATATTCAATACGAAGCCATCGACAAACTCTTTGAAATAGGCTATGAACACGGATTTTACGACAGACCCGTCAGTATCAGAGACTATCTGATCCCTACAGAGTATACGGCACTGAGAGAGTCATAAATGGAAGCAAAACTTGTAGCACTTGGCGTACAGACATTTCAGATTGCACTCTATCTCGCACTTCCAGGACTCCTTACAGGTATGCTGCTCGGACTGGCTGTCAGTATTTTTCAGGCAACAACACAGATCAATGAAATGACGCTCTCTTTTATTCCTAAAATTATCGGTGTTGTTATTGTCATCGTCCTTACAATGCCCTGGATGCTCAACGAGATGACAGACTTTTCTGTCGGTGTATTTAATATGATTCCCACTTTTGTCGAGTAATGCAGTTTAGAAGTATAGATTTTTCAAAATATTCCTCTTTTAAAATAGGGAGTATCGTTGATGTTGCTCTTTTAAAAGACGATTTTACCGATTTGGCAGACTATACGCTCATAGGCTCCTGCAACAATACTCTTATCGGACCCAATCCACCAAAACTGATGATGCTCGATAAAAAATATTACTATATAAAAATAGAAAACGGTCTTTTAAAAATCGGCGGAGCAACACCCTCGGGTAAAATTGCCTCTTTTTGTAAAAAACACAACATCACAAACTTTGAATTTCTTTCCCATCTTCCGGGAAAACTCGGTGGTCTCGTTTATATGAATGCCGGACTCAAAGAATTTGAAATTTTTAACAATCTTGTCAGCATTACCACCCCATCCGGGTTACATGTAAAGAAGGAGATAGAATTTGGGTATAGAAGAACAAATATCAAAGAACCCATACTTGAAGCTGCTTTTTCTTTGGCATATGGTTTTAGTCAGGAAAAAGCAGCTATGTTTAAAAAAATGCGTGCAAATCAGCCCACAACCCCGAGTGCAGGCAGCTGCTTTAAAAACCCCGAAGGTGATTATGCCGGCAGACTGATAGAAGCTGTCGGACTCAAAGGGAAAAAAGTCGGCAATATGGAGTTCAGTAGAGTCCATGCGAATTTTTTAGTCAACAACGGCAACGGCAGTTTTAAAGATGCTGTTTTTCTGATAAACGAGGCACAGAAAAGAGTTTTTGAGAGTTTTGGAATAAAACTGGAGTTGGAGATAGTTATTTTGGACAGGGAAACAAAAGTGCTGTTTTAATGTACAGGCAATTCAGCCGGCACTGAAGTACCGGTTCCGAAAAAGATGCTTCACTTAATAGCATTGACAGGTTCCGAAACTCCTTGGAATCGGTACTTTCTATGCTAAAGCATGACTTAGAAAAAAACTAAATTTTTTTCTGCAGTGCCGACCTTGCGTTTTTAAAAACGCAGCATTAAACCTGCATAAAATCCTGAAAAATCCATATCTGTTTTCACATCTTCGCCGTCTTCATCTATCTTTATTTTTTGCGTTCTGTAGCCTATTTCAAGAGCAGGCTGCACAATCGATGAAATGTCAAAGGTATAGTCTATTTTTGCACGCACGTCATAAATAGTTGAAGAACCCGTAGTCACATACTTTGCATCACTTTCAAGGGCTATGTTTGTTGTTGGAATTTCCACTCTGACTCTTGCATAAAGAAGAGGAATCGGTGCGGTATAAGAATCCTGATACCCGGGAAATAGTCCGTTTTTGGCAACTGTGTAGTCCATGTTCATCACTTTTATATCCAGTCCCAGATCAACAGTTGTCCAAAAGGTATTGTCAAGTATGTTATAGTAAGGAATGATATCATACTCTTTGATATCCAAAACACTGTTTGATGACCCCGGTATAGCCACGCCACCCCATGAACCTGTTGCCGTACCGGTTGCATGGATACTGACATACTCAAGTCTTATATTCGGAACAACCGGAATCGGATGTTTTATAAGCATCCATACGTAGGCCGATGTATCTTTTTTTTCATCAAAAGTATTTGTACCTGTTACGCCGCCGCCAGCCTTATAATCAGCTGTCCCCGATGGTGTTTGTGCCCATGCACCTGCACCGATTTCAACTCTTGCCATATCGGCACAAAGCGAAGCGCTCAAAATTGTACTTACAGCTATAGCGGATAAGATTTTTTTCATGTTTAACCCCGTTTAAATAATTTTCTTTATTATATCAGAGATTCTTGAAGGAGTATTAAAACTTATTGATTAGATAGCGTTTGCATTTTGAATAAATCAAAATGCAAACAGAAGGAGAAACAAAATAAGACTTACTCATTTTGCTTTTTTGCCACCAATGGCGGCAAGAGAGAAGTTACTATTTTTTAGCAGCTTCTATTGCAGCGTCATACTGAGGCTCTTCAGTGATTTCTGGAACGATTTCTTTGTAAGTTACGATTCCGTTTTCATCAATTACGAAGATAGCACGAGCAGTTACACCTGCAAGTGGAGAACCACCTAAAAGCACACCGTATGCGTTAGCGAAGTCTTTGTTTCTGAAATCTGAAGCAACAGTTAATTTGTCGATTCCTTCAGCTGAACAAAAGCGTCCTGCAGCAAAAGGAAGGTCCATAGAAACAACAACAGTTTTAACACCCTCAAGTTCTGCAGCTTTTGCATTGAAGTTACGAGTTTCTGTAGCACATACACCTGTATCAAGTGAAGGAACTACGATAATAAGTTGCTTTGTACCTTGAGCACCACCAACTTTTACATCACCCAAACCCTCTGAGTTTACTACATTAACTTCAGGAGCTTTGTCCCCTACATTTACTTCATTTCCTAATAACTCTACGTCTGTACCTTTGAATTTAGTTGTTGCCATATTCAATTTCCTTTTGATTGATACTCTTTCAAGTATCTAAATTTTATATTTAGAAGTATACACTTAAAAGATTAATAATTAACTTATCTGTTATGAAAAAATTCTACTTTAAGTTAAATTTAATTAATGGCAAAGGAGCTGCCTTTAACCTACATTTTCACCCGTGGAGCCACCTGTACTTCTTCCATAGAGGTAAACATGTTTTTTTTGTACATATCAACGGCAACCCGTCCTATCATAGCCGCATTGTCCGAACAGTATTGCAACTCGCTTAAAAGGAGTTTTGCGCCATAAGGTTTGAGCAATTCTTGAATCTCTCCTCTGAGGTACAAATTTGCACTTGCCCCTCCGACTATGGCAAAGTTTTTTGGAGGATTTGTCTGAAAATACTTTTTGAGCTTGTGAATCAGATGTTTGCTTGCTATATGTTCAAAAGAGGCTGCAATGTCTTTGTAATCCTGTGGTTCTGATTTTTCAACAGCCAGCCTCACTGCATTTTTCAGCCCTGAGTAGCTAAAAGCCAGCTGCGGCGTTCGCAAAAGAGGAACAGTAAAATTGTATCTTTTTCTATCACCCTCTTTTGCAAGCTTTTCTATGGCCGGTCCACCGGGATATCCCAGTCTCATCATCTTTGCGACCTTGTCAAAACTCTCACCGAAACTGTCATCCATACTTTTTGCCACTGTTGTAATCTCACTCAGGCTTTTTACTTCCATCACTTGCGTATGCCCGCCCGAAACAAGCAGAACCGTCAAAGGAAAAAGGGTCTCTTTTTCAATAAAAAGCGAGTAGATATGCCCAATAAGATGGTTGACCGCAATAAGCGGAATATCAAGCGCAATACTCACCGCTTTTGCAAGGGTCACTCCCTCTATCAGTGTAACAGCCAGTCCGGGGCTGGCAGTCACCGCAACAGCCTTTAGCTCTTTAAAATAAGGCTCACACTGCTCCAAAATCTTTGGCAATGCTTCTGCATGCAGGCGTGCTGCCAGTTCCGGAACGACACCGCCATATACGCTGTGTTCGATTTCCTGAGAAATTTTTTTATGAAAAACGAGCCTGTTTGTTGCTATCTCTGTTACAGCAATTGCACTGTCATCACAGGAGCTTTCTATACTTAAAATCATCTGTTCTTTCCTACAAATTTTCGTACTTCTTTATCTATAAGGAATATATCGCTTACATGTAAAGGGCGGATATCATGAAAGTTTTCGTACGCATTGATAATAATTTTACTGATATCCATAAAACCTATTTTTTTGGCGATAAACATCTCAATGGCCGCCTCATTTGCCGCATTGACAACAACGCCTCTTTGCGGATTTTTCAGCAGATCTTCTTTCATCTGCCAGACAGGATAACGCTGGGGACTGATTTGACGAAACTCCAGACGGCCCACTTGCACAAGATCGACATGCTCTAAAATCGCCTCATCCATTTTTTCATCCAGGGCATAGGCTATGGGCAACTGCATACTCGCATTGGCAAAATGTGCTGTGGTTGAGCCATCTTTGAAGTCTATCATCGCGTGAATCAACGACTGTGTCTCAATAATGGCATCATATTCTCCCTCGCCAAAGAGCCAGCGGGCTTCGAGGAGTTCAAACATTTTGTTGACCATTGTTGCCGAATCTATTGTGATTTTTTGCCCCATTGACCAGTTTGGATGCTTTTGTGTATCTGAGAGTGTTGCCGTATGCAGCCGTGCTATATCCCAGTCACGAAAAGCCCCGCCGCTTGCTGTAATCGTCATTTTTTTTACCGGTCTCTCCTGCAACAGATACCACAACCCGAAATGCTCACTGTCTATAGGCTGAATTTTTGATGTATCAATGAAACTGCCGCAGGCAACGAGTGACTCTTTGTTTGCCAAGGCTACTTTTTTATCACATTCTATGGCTTTGAGTGTCGGACGCAGTCCTAAAAAACCCACCAGTGCATTGACAACAAGTTTTGAATCTGCTGTTTCTATGGCATCAAGTATAGCTTCTTCGCCTGCATAAACATTACTGTGATTTACATTGTGAATATCTTCTGCGTTTGCGATAACTACAATTTTCGGATTGTGTTCTTTGATCTGTTCATTCAGAAGGCGGATGTTTTTTCCGCAGGCCAGTACCTCAACATTTATACCAAAACGTCTGGCAACCAGCAAAGCATTGACACCGATGGAACCGGTAGAGCCTAAAAGTATCAACTAGACCAGTCCGCGAAGCAGTACAAGCATGACAATCGCCCCGAAAAGGTAGCCGTCAATTCTGTCCAGTATTCCGCCATGTCCAGGAAGCAGATCACCGCTGTCTTTTACCCCGGCACGGCGTTTGAGCGATGACTCAAACAAATCGCCAAATATTGAGCTCAGAGCAACCATAAAAGAGATTACAAGTGCAATCCAGAAGTCAACAGCAAAAACACCCAAAAATGCACCGACAACTGTTGCAAGAGCTACCCCGCCTATCACACCCTCAAGTGTTTTGTTCGGACTTGTTTCACAAAACTTTGTTTTTCCTATGCTTTTACCTACAAAATAGGCACCAATATCAGTCAGAGCAACAACACCCAGCAGCCAGACAAGTGACAATATGCCATACTCTTCATACATGGTTAAAATAAAAAGAAGTCCTGCCGTCGGATAGATAAACGGTAAGAAATCAACCCATTTCAGGTTTTTGTCATACGCCACGGCAGAGGCATAGCCGACACCTGCAAGCACAAACAAATCATCCCCGTAAGGATAAAAAGCGGCTATAAGCCATAAAAGTGCGGCAAAAGGCAGAAGATTGTCTTTTTCTACACCAAAAAGAACAACAGCCTCTTTAAATGCCAGCAAATAGACAGCGCCTAAAAACAGCCACATAACAAAAAAGTTGTCTATCAGTCCGACAATCAGCACAACGGCCAAAAGTGCCAATCCTGTCACTATTCTCTCTCGAGAGTCTCGCAATATGCTCATAAAAAATTCCTGTAAATTTTTGAATAAAATATTATATCAAATCAGACTTTAATATCTAATAGGTGCAGTGGTTCGTCCGGCTCTTCATCACTCTCTTCTTCAACAATTTCATGCCCCTGATTTTTTGGCAGATTGTTTGTTTCCTGATCTGCTTCTTCTCTTTGGTGTTCACGATCAGGATCTATGGCATGACTCTCTTCGGTAGGACGGACCTCTTCTATCTCTTTTTCTTTCTCCTGCACAGCAGCCTGTGCGGCAAGATTTTGCAAATCAAAACGGACATATTGATTGCCCTGCAAAGGTGTGACGGCAGGTGTCATTTGGTTTACCAGGACTACATTTCCGATAGCTCCGACACTCATACGCTCCTCCTTGCTTTTGGTTCACAAAACCGGTACTTTCATATCGACTGTTGTTACTTCTTCACTATTCTCAGCCCACCCTAAAGGATGGGTTCCAAAACTTTCCGAAATCGGTACTTCAGTGCCGACTGTTGCTAGGCTCTTGTATCTACCTCTATTGTCTTGTACTTATTATACAACACATTTGCTCCGTTTTGGATGGTGACTTCTCGTCTTGGAGTATAATCGACCAAAAAGCGGTCTTTTGAAGTGGTACTGAATTCCACACAGAGTCTTGCCGCTGCCAAAATGATGTTTTGCGGGAGATTTTGCTTGTCGGTGGTGATGATGACATGGGCGGAGGGGCGGTCTTTCATGTGGAGCCAGATATCTTTTGCGCGTGCATTTTTAAGCAGTTCCACATTGCCTTTTTCGTTTTTGCCAAGCTGCACCTTATAGCCTTCTATCCAAAACACTTCTATGGAGTCATTTTGCCTGACTTTTTTGTTTTGCACTTTTTTGGGCAAAAGCATCTCTATTTTTGCCACATCTTTTGCCTCTTTGATTACATGTATAAAGCGTTTGAGATGTTCTATTTTAGAACGCAGCGACTCCTCTTCTATATGCAGATGTTTGGCACGCTGTTTTGCTTTTTTACTTTTGGAAAAGAACATTTCACTTATCATAAAAGGCGTGGGATAGCGTTTTTGTAATGCTATGTGCACTTTTGAACCATCATAATCTTCCAGTTCTATTTCTCTTGCATAGGGTTTGATATTTTGCACATTTGAGAGTACCAAATTCCCCAAATGTCCGTTTTCCTCTGCCTCTTTTTCCAGACTCCCCTGTGAATCAAGTTTTTCATAAAGTTTTTGCAGTTTTTGCAGTTTTTTCTCAAGCTGGGAAATTTTTTGCTTTTTGAGGTTATCAAGTTTTGCATTTTGCTCTTTTTCATAGACTCCGTACAAAAACTGCTCCACATCCTCAAGCGGGTACTCTTTTGCCACAAAAGGCGCAGGCGGGACATCGAGCAGTTTTTGGCCAACCCGTACTTCTCTAAAAGAGGAAAACAGATCAACATGACGCAGTGCTTCAAGCACAACATTATCCTCATCCAAAATAATCACATTGGTATATTTGCCTGTAAACTCTATCTGCAGGTAGGTAATCTCTTCTTTATAAGCAGAAGCCAGAGAGGTTTTGATGCGAATAATTTTGTCATTGTTAAGCAGCATTACATGTAAGACGTTTGCACGGTTGAAACGCTTGGCCAAAATAACATCAAAGGGGGCATTGTAGACCTTGGAACGCGGATACTCTTCACACTTAAAAATGCTTGAATTTGAGCGTTGCATATTAAAATAGAGGGCATCATTTTTGTCAAAAACAATTTTAATGATGCTGTCACTCACCCGAAATGCAGCAGAGATTTTTTTAAAATTTTGTAAATAATCAGTAATTTGTTTTAAATGTGAAAGTTTCATAGCTTAATTCTAACATACAAACCATTCATAAAAAGCACACTTTAGAAGAAGTTAGTTATAATTTCGCAAAAAGAAAATAATGAATCAAAAACTTACTATGGTCTCTTTGGGTCCGGGAGATGTTGAGCTTTTAACCCTTAAAGCACTCAATGCTTTTAAAGAGTGTGATGCTATCTGTGTACCTACAAAGAGCCAAGACAACAGCTTCACTAAATCTATCAGTTATAAAATCGTTTCTAATGCTTTGAAACTGTTACATGTAACTAAACCTATTATCCCCGTCTATTCACCGATGCACTTTATCTATGAAGACTGGGTACATGAAGCTGACATAATTTTAGAGACACTGCAAAAATATGAAAAAATCTGTTTTGTCACTCTGGGCGATGCCGCTATCTACTCTAGCATTTACTATCTGCTTGACATCATCAAGAAAAAAAACAAAAAAATTTATGAAAGCTGTGAAGTTATTCCAGGAGTAACCTCATTTAGTGCGGCTTCTGCCGAAGTTCAAAAAGCCCTTTGCTTAGGTGATGAAGAGCTCACCATAAAACCTATAAATCCAAGAGGTAAAGTCAAAACTACAGAAATTTTAATGCGTCCAAAAATCGGAATGGATACAGAAGTTTTAGGAGAAGGTGATTTTTATACTTTTGAAAATATGTATCTTGAAGATGCGAAAATCACATCTTCAAAGATTGCTAAAGTCAAAAAATATATGACCCTATTTATCAACTTTGCAAGACGTTAGTTGATCTTTTTCCATTCACCCTTTTGCGCACCGCTTAAGTCGTACTTGTTCAAATAGCCTCTAGGCGTTAAAACTCTCCCATCACTTGTGAGTTTTGTTGTAGAGTTTCCTATAAGTAGGGTTGTGGACATATTGACCTCTTCGTTTTCCACGCCTGCATCTATGAGCTCTTTTGCTGTAATAATTTTTATCATCTGATTCTCGCGCCCCAGATCTCTTGCGACCACTACAGGACGAGAGGAATCAATATTTTTCAACTGCTCAAGCATACCACGATACGGCTCAAGTCTGCTTCTGCTTTTTGGGTTGTAAATTGAGATGATGAAATCTCCCTCCAATGCCAAACGCAATCGTTTTTGAATCAACTCAGCATCTGTTAATCTGTCAGAAAGTGATATAAGACAAAAATCTTGACTAATAGGTGCACCCACTTCACTCGCAAGCGCTAAAACAGAACTAATTCCCGGCAGAGCCGAATACTCTATACTCTCCCACAAATCAAGCGTATCTATAAGTTCAACCACCAAAGAGCCCATAGCATAGACATTTGCATCACCGTTTGAGAGCAGTGCTACTGTTCTGCCTTTTTTTGCCTCATCTATAGCATACTGTACGCGCTCTATCTCTTTTGTCATCGGTGTTGTAAAGACCTCTTTGTCTGCTACTAACTCAGGTAAATCTTTGGCATATTTTGTATACGCTACGATTAAATCTGCCTCTTGAATCACATTGATTGCCTCTTGCGTGAGGTATCTATCCCCTCCTGCACCAGTGGATACTAAAGTTAGTTTTCCCATAAATTTTCTCCTCTTTTTAAAATGAAGCGGCAACTGTAACCGCACCGTAAATTCTTTTACTTAAAAAAAGTGTTTTCTGCTCACTCGCCAACAAAGAAGCCGGTTCTGCTACGCCTTTGATGTTGAAAAACTTTGTTGCCTGCGAGGGGCTAAACTCTTGACTCAGAGCATTGATAGCATCCTCACTGAAAAATTCCAGCTCTTTGTTTTGCAGTGCAGCATACTCCAATAAACCTGCTTCATCTGCTTTTGCACTAAAACTGGCAAATTTTACAATTTGCTCTTTTTCTACTCCATGTTCAAAGCAAAATCGCGTTACCGCTTTGGCTATCTCATCGGCACTTGTGCCTCTGTTCATGCCCAAACCTACAACAACTTTTTGAGGATGAATCTGCAAAGCAGTGTTTTGTAATTTTTGCGGAGTGATGTAAACTGTTGGTACACTCTCGTCCAAATTCTCTAAATCATCAGGCATGAAAAAAAGAAAATTTTCCTCTTTGTAACCCTCAAATGCTTTGACTGCTTCTATCATACAAGGGTAAGTGACAACCTGCACCTGCTTTTTGTTGATAATTGCATTAGAAACCTCAGCCAAAGACTTCAAATTGCTGATGCTAAACCCATATTTTTTTGCAAACATATCAAAGGCAAGAACCTTTATCTGATCACTTGCCGTAGTTACAAAGTTCACGCACCCTTCTATCTTCTCACATAGCTCATTAGCAAGTTCATTTGCTCCGCCTAAATGCCCTGAAAGCAGAGGAATAACTCTTTGTAAATTAAGTGTCATTATGAGTACAGCAGGGTCAGTTGCTTTGTCTTTTAAGTGTGGGGCGATTTTTCGGATGACCGCTCCCGTTGCCATTAAAAAGATGATGGCATCAAACTCCGCCCAAGCTGTAGGCATAATATCATCGACTTTATTAAATTTATGAAAGTTTCCTCCCTCTTCGGCTTTGTTAAAAACATGACACTCATGTTCACTCAAATAAGGTAAAAGTTTTTTTGCCGCTTCTAATGAAGGGTTATTAATGGTTGCTATTGCTATTTTCATAATGATTTTGATCTCCTTTGACTCTCTTGTTTATATTTTTTTGCATACAAATGGGACTCTTGGCTTGGCTTTTGATGTAAAAATTCCCCAAACATAATGAGTGCGACACCTTTTACATGTAAGACCTGCTCTTGTATGGTCGCAATGTTCCCTCTATAAATTTTCTCATCTGCCCAAGTGGCTTTTTCGACAACCCAACACGGTGTCTCCTTTGCATATCCAAGCTTTAGTGCCGTCTCTTTGAGCTTTTGTATCAAAGTGATAGAGAGATAAAAAGCAAAAGAAGAGTGTTTGTTTAAGAGAAGCTGTTCTAAACTCTCCGGATTTGGTGTACGCCCCTCAACCCTAGAAATGATTAGCGTTTGAGATACTCCGGGAATAGTATATTCAATACCTGCTGATGCCGCTGCACCAAAGGCTGCTGTTACTCCAGGAATAACCTCAAAGTCTAACTTCTCATTTTTTAAAAACTCTATCTGTTTGGCAATGGTTGAGTAGATAGAGCTATCTCCTGTATGAAGTCGAACAAAATTTTTATCGGCATATTTTTTGATAAAACTAAAAATATCTTCATAACTCATATCTGCCGAGTTTTCTATAATCGTGCCTTCTTGGCACCAGTCAAGGAGTTCACGCGGTACTAAAGAACCGGTATAAAGCACTACTTCAGCCTCTTGCAAAGCTTTCATACCTTTTACTGTTATAAGTTCGGCATCTCCCGGACCTGCTCCTACAAATTTAATCATTTTTTGCCTTTTTTATAATAATCTGGTGCATAACACGCTCAGGTTCCGGCATTAAAAGTTTCATCTTATATGTTGTCAAAGAGATGGATTTTACATCAAAAGCAATCTCTCCCTCTTTTAAAACTGTTATAGCCTGTGTTAGGTTTGTGAGTGTTACAAAGTTAGCTACCATTATGCCACCCTCTGCTAAACGCTCATAGAGATAATCAAGCTCGGCTATTACCTTCTCTCCACCGCCACCAACAAAAATTCTCTCTGGGGTACTTGGTTCTTTTTTATAATCTTCACTCGCTTCACCCTCGTAAAGTTTTGTATCAAGTATTTTATGCTTTTTTAATGAATTTTTTATCATCGCCGAGCGTTTTGGATTTTTTTCAAAAAGGATAGTTTTTACCTTGTAGCGTTTGTAGCCGTCTATACTCACAGAACCAGAACCTGCACCAATATCCCACAAAAGCATATTTGGCTGGAGTTCAAGGTTTTGTAAAGAGATGTGCCGCTTATAGCTTTTGGTAATCATCCCGTTTTCATGCTCTATGCTTTCTTCACTTGAGATGTTTTCTAAAGGTTTGTAGTTTCGCTTTATCAGTAAAGAGTATGGCATTTTTGGTGGACTTTGTATCATTTTTTTGAGAGTTGTTGTGCTAAAACGCTCATCATCATAGCCAAATCGCTCTCCCAAAGTAATACTCATATCTTCTTCATCCAAAAACTGTGTAGCATCTGCTAATATACGAGGTGTAGCATCATCACAAACAACAAAGGTATACTCTTTTGTCAAAAAGTTTTCCAAATCTACAAAGCTTTTTCCGTGTAAAGTCGTTATACCCGTTTTAACAAGGCTTACACCCTCATGGGCTAACATATAATTTAAACTTGATGTGTTATCTATAATTTTAAAGGCGATATTTTGTTTTTTAAGTGCATTTATAATTAAAATAGCTCCTGAGAAAAAGGTAGGTGAGCCACTAACCACATAAAGAATCTCTTTATCAAGATTTTGCAAAATTGCCTCTTTTACAACTTTAAAACTCCCCTTTGTAACATTTTGTAGTGATGTTTCGTAGTTTTGATCGCAAAATATCATCTTAAATTTTGAAAAATCAACATCAACATTGTCAAAGTTATACGCACCCATTCCTGAACCTGCTATTGTTACCATTGTATTTTTTCCTTTATCTCATTTGGCAGGGTAATTGTTTCTACTTCATTTACATGTAAGCCAAGTTCGCAAAACCACTCTTTGAGTTTTGTAGCAGATTTATACCCTAAAAGTTTTACAAACGGCTCTTTATATCCATCTGGCAATGTTTGTAAAACTCCTTTTAAGGTTACAAACTCTTCATCTCCCAAGTCAAAACCAAGCTCTAATTTGAGCCACAACTTCACTTCATCAAAATCAATGCTGCCATATTTATTATGTGTGTTTTTAAATCCCTGTGCCACTTTACACATCTTTGCAACACTCGTGATAAACACCACTTTTTTTACGCACTGTTGTTGGAGTTGTTTTGCAGCATCATAAACAAAATTACCTATCTCTATAATAGAACTCTCATTATAATGTTTTTTTGCATAATCGTGTGCCGTGTTACCAAGTGTAAAAATAATCTTCTCTTTTGACTCTGCTACCGCAACTGCTATCTCCGCGGCTACAGAGTCAATGTATGCAGAAGCAGAAACCGGTTTGACAATGCCTCTTGTGCCCAAAATCGAGATGCCGCCAATCACACCGACTTTTGCATTTGCCGTCTCTTTGGCTATCTTCTCGCCATCTTTAACGCTAAAAAGCGCATGAAAAACTTCGACGGATTCTCCCACAATATTTTGAGCATTTTGCATCATCATAGATAAAGGTGTTGGATTAATAGCAGGATGTGTAGGAGTGATTTTGAGCCCTTTTTTTGTCACAACACCTATGCCCTCTCCTGCATAGATGTAAACTTTTGTTCTGTTTATTTGAAGAAGTGTCGGTTCCTGCGCTTTTAGCTCGGTAGGACAATCTTTTAACACTTTACATGTAATCTCACAACCTTTAGTCACATCTATATCATCATTATCACCCTTAATCGTGTTAAAATGCAAAGGTCCTTCTCTTTTTACTTCTATAAGAGCTTCTTGTTTTTGTGGCAAGACTACCTGTAACTTTTCCAATATAACAGCCTCAAAATATTCATACAAAGCGGCTAAAAAAACAGCTGTAGCATGTGTGCCTGTTGTGTATCCTGTTTTTAGCTTCTTGCTCATTTTGATTTAATTATATACTTTCATAGGGATAAAATACTCTGCATCCAACGCTTCTAAAAGAGGTTTATCTTCACTTAAAAGCCTAAAAAGTTCTCTCCACTGCTCATCTGAAAAATTATGCGTATGGCGAAGCCAGAGAGCATTGTTTTTAGGATTGCCATTTGCCTGCGTGTTTTCAGTCACCTGACAAACTTGACGAAATCTACATGCCCCATAACAGCCTGTTCGACTTATCTTTATACGGTTTTGTCCTTTATTGAGTCCCATCTCTTTGAGTATCTCACGCAGGTGTGATGCTCTGTCATCTTTACCCGCTTTGCCACATCGCTCATCATCACACAAAAGAAGCAGCGTTTTATAGTGCATTATCGGGCGATTTGGATCATAATCTTTGGGTTTACATGTATAACCCTCGACCACTTCACTCCCCATTTCGTTGAAACGCACTTCTCCTTTTTTCACAGGATTAGACCCGTATGTAGAGCTTGCATGTGAATTTGTCAAACTACTTGCCATTATATTTTCCTTGTCCGGTGTCAAAATCTTTTATGAGTTTATAGGCTGCGTGTAAAGAGGCAACAACCATTGTCGAAGCTCCGTATCTACCCTGTAAAATTATACCCTCTGCGTTGAAATGTTCCAAAAATTTTCTGCCGTACTCTTTTGACTCGACAACATTCACAAACCCGACAGGAAAGAGTAGTAAGATAACATTGTCCAAATTTACCTTCTCCTTTATGAGTGTGTTTATAGCCGCATAGATAAAAGTAGGAGCATTGCCACATGCCAGCACCATCGGTTGCTCTTTAAACTTTTGTATCGCCAACTCTACTGCTGCATATGAGCGAGTTGTACCATTTTTTTCTGCCAATTCAAAAACTTCAGGCTCATTAACATAACAAATCACTTCATTTTCATATTTATCCAGATAAAACTGACTAAGCCCCGAACGAATCATGTTGGTATCGACAATGAGTTTGGCTCTGTTTTGCAGTAGGTCTTTGAGTTTGAGCATTGCATTTTTACTAAAGTAGATATTGTCTATCACTTCATTAAAGCAGGTTGTTGTGTGAATAAGTCTATCAATAAGTGCCTTTTCATTTACATCAAAAGTGTGGTATTTTGGATAATTTACTATCTCAGCTTCTATCATCTCAAAAGATTTTTCACTAATATCGGCACCGATATTGATTGGTGGTTCTTCTAATTTAAAATCCATTATGGCTCTTCTTTTTTTTTAAAAAGATTATAACACAGTATAATTGCGTATGAACTTTACAAAAGATGATGCACACAAACTTTTAAACATTATAAAAGCTCGGCGAGATGTTCGGGGTAACAGGTTTATTTCCAAACCAATAGAAGAAGAAAAATTACAGATGATTCTTGAAGCTGGTATTAGCGCTCCTTCTGTAGGTTATTCACAACCTTGGAAATTTATTATCATCAAAGATACAGATAAAAAACTCCATCATAGAAAACTTTGAAACACAAAATGCCAAAGCAAAAGAGATTTTTAAAGACAAAAACCTCTATAAAAACTTAAAATTAGAAGGCATACAAGAAGCTCCCATCAACATTGCCGTGCTGTATGAACCAAAAAAAGAAGCTGTTTTAGGGATGACAAGCATGCAAAAAATGGGTGAGTACAGTGTGGTATGTGCGGTGCAAAACATGTGGCTTCTGGCAAGGGCGTTAAACATAGGGATTGGTTGGGTAAGCATACTTGATGAAAAAAAAGTTCTCGAAGCTTTACATGTAAACAAGAACTCCCATCTCATCGCTTATCTTTGCGTGGGCTATGTTGATGAGTTTTATAAAGAGAGTGAACTCAAAACACTTGGCTGGGAGAGAGAAAAGCTTTTAGAAGAATCTGTACTTTACATGTAAGGCGGAAAATTCACTCGCCACATCGTATGCAGATAGGTCGCAAAAATATTATCTTGTCTGTAGCCGCCCTCTTTTGCGCTTTTTTTTGAAATCTTATAGAGTTTTATATCGGTTTTTGGTGCTTGAGTGATTTTTGTATAATGAAAAGCGTGCCCTTTTACAGGTTCATCACCCAACTCACATTTATAGTAACCCAAACGCTCTCGTTTGTTTGTTAGCGTGAATGTTATGGGCAAAATTTCGCTCATTTTTTTTTCATCACAGACTTTGCCAAGATAGATGAGTCCTGCGCACTCTGCATAGATTTTTTTTGTTTTGGCATGTTCTTGCAAAGAATTTTTAAATGCTAAAGAGTTTTTTATATTCTTATAATGTGCATCTGTCTCTACATAGCCACCTGGCAATATGACGACATCTGCATCACTGGGGATTTTTTCATCCTTTGTGCTGCTGATTAGTTCTACTTCTTTGTATATCTCTTGTAAAAATTTTATATTGTCATGATAAATAAAAGAGAAATTTTCATCTTTTACAAGCACACATTTTTCATCTTTTTGCACAATTTTTTTAAAAGGATAATCACTCACGTCCTCTAAAACAGTTTGCATAACAGACTCTAACTTCTCAATTTCAATATGTTCTAACACCTCTTTTGAAACCTCTTCTATGGCAGAAGAATCCAACTCTTTTAAATCAAGACCCAAATGTGTAGCTTCTAAAGTTTCTAACCCTTTTTGTATCCAGCCACACACAACAATGCCCGCACATTCCGCTTCTATATGCTTTTTAACAAGTTCATAGTGCATGACAGATGAGATATTGTTCAATATAATAGCTTTAATGGTATTGTCATTGCGAAAAGAGAGCATCCCCTGAAGCACTGCGGCAACTGTTATATAACTGCCACCACCATCAAGTAGCAATAAAGTGTTTACATGTAAAGACTTCGCTACATCATACGCACTAGCCCCTTTGTCCATACCGTCATAGTAACCCATAACACCCTCAATAACAGCAACTTCCTTGTCAAAATAGCGACTAAAAATCCATTGTAACTGCTCTTGATTCATCATATATCCATCAAGATTTACAGAAGGGGTCTTGGCTATGCGTTCATGAAACTGTGGGTCTATAAAATCTGGCCCACATTTAAAAGGGCAAACACTTTTTTTGTAATGGTGCAAAAGTGCCATAGTAAGCACTGTTTTTCCTTGATTGGATGCGATTGCAGAGATTAATAATGCTTTTTTGTTTTTCATTTTTTCATTTTTTTTGGTATAATATCAGAACAATTAGGAGTGGCAAAGAAGCTAATGCTTCTTCACCGTAAAGCTCACTTTAAAACTGCCAAGCTTAAAGTGAATCTTTAATAAAAACCTTTTCATAGGTTCTCCTAAAGTTCTGATTGTCCTGCCTTAAGAAAGGCAGGAACACTTAATTTTACAAAATTCCCTCTTATATTATCCCAAAAAAAGTTATAATTTTGCAAAAAGAAGTTTTATGAAACGATACAGACATTATAGCAAAGGCACGGCAATTATTCTCTCTTGTTTTGGTTCGGTAATAGAGCAAGAGAAATATTTAGCATTTGAGAAGTTTATTCAAGATTCATTTCAAGAGATTCCTGTTTTTACGGCATTTTCTTCAAAAATGGTCATTAAAGAGTTGGCAAAAAAAGGGGAAGTTTATAAAAATCTTCCTCAGGTGATGGCAGATGTCGATATGCAAGGCTACAAACGCTACATAGTCGTGAGTGTCAATATCTTTCCGACAGATGAACATGAAGTGCTTATGAGAATGGTCAAAGGGTTTCGCGAATTTTCTTTGGCAAACATCCGCTACACCAACCCGCTCTTACAAAAAACAAAAGAGACCTCGCTCTACCTCAAATCCCTTGATGAGCAGATACGCAAGGAAAATGAAGATGTCATCAATCTCTACATTATTCATGGCGTTCCTGTTTTAAACATTGGTGGACTGGAAGCTGTGAGCTATGCAGCAGATTTTTTAAAAATGATAAATGAAAACAATCTTGCCTGTTCACTTGAAGGAGAATTTCCGTTCTACGCTGTAAAAGACGCTATAAAAAGAGAAATACTTAAACGCAGTAAACCAGATAAAAGAGCAAAAGTACAGATTGTTCCTATGCTTTTAGTAAGTGGCAATCATTATGACAAAGATATGAAAGAGATATGTGAAGAAGTTAGCGAGTATGCAGATGCGACTATTGTTCCTTCAATTACACAAGATGAAAAATTTAATCTTATAGAACAAGAAGAAGTTCGAGAAATTTTTAGAAAAAATATTGAGATAGAGATCAAAAAATTAGGATTATAAAATCCTAATTTCTTTTATGCTCTACAAAGTTTTTTGTCAAATAAAAATGCACACTCATTTGTTTTATTGTAAGCTTTTACTGCTGTTAAAACTGCAATATCCACTAAAGGCTCTATGATAATCACAGACATATACGCCGCACCGAAAGTAGCAATATTTTGGAGATTTTCAACAGCAAAACCTTGACCGTAGAGTGCCCAAAAAGCAACCCACGAAACTATAGCACCTTCCCAGACAACAGAAAGTTTTAACAGTTGCGTGTACGTAATGTCTTTATAAGCTACACCTTGTGGTATCACTTTTTTAGCTGCAAAATTCAGAGCAAACATACTTGCAAGAAGTGTTGTTACGTTGATGCCATACTGAGGCAAATCAAATTGAGCAAAGAAAAGCCCTTGAATTAAAAGTCCTAAAGCCAAACCGATAGCTGCCGGAGCAAGTCCAAATACTAGAAAAATCGTTGTTCCTAAAATCAAGTGTACTTCACTCACTCCTATCGGATAATGCGGTAAAACTTCAAAACAACAAAATACTATTATTGTTGCTATTATACTTTTAAAAACCAAAGAAAGAAGACCATTTTCTTTGATATTGTCATATGCTGCTTTTGCCGTAGCACCCAATACTGCCGTGGCAGTTCCATAGCTAAGTATCATCTTAGCGCCATCTACTACACCTGCTTCTATGTGCATATATTTCATTCCTTATAAAAAAGTTTTGATTATTATACTATAATTTCACAAAATAGGAGTTTCAAGTGGGTTACAGTCAATGGGTACAAAATCATGCCATAAAACACAAAAATATCATCACAAAGCTTGTGGCACGAGGTATGGACAAAAAAGAGATTATAGATTATTTTGATTTTGAAAACATGAAAGAGAAAGAGAAAGACTTTTGTCCGCTCTATGCTAAAAATCAAAAATGCCATGATATGGAGAGCCTCAACTGCTACCTCTGTTCCTGTCCAAATTTTCGTTTTAATGACGAAGGCATCAAAAAAGTGGAGGACAAAACACAATGCAGTACATGTAACATTGATTCAAAAGACGGAAGACAAGGCGTGTACGGTGATAAAATTCATCAAGACTGTTCCGGATGCAGCGTTCCACATCACAGAGCCTATGTCGAGAAACATTTTGACTTGGACTGGGCAAAAATTATGAAAGTCTGTCAGATCTAAATGGGTGTCAAAACAGAGCTTACTCTTGAGGAACTATGCCAACTTTTTCCAAAGTATGATTTTAAACAAATCATCCCCACAACAAACGGCATCATGGACACAACCTACATTGTAAAAAACAGTTCTGATGCCTATATTTTAAAAAAATATGAAAGAAAAATGGGAAAGAAGGTTCAAACAGAGCAGGCACTTTTAGAGCATCTGCTTCCATGTAAGCTCAATACGCCACAGTTTTTAGAGCAAAACAAAGGCTGGTACCTCTACACAAAACTCCAAGGGAGCATGCCAAAAACTACAAAACTTTTTCATATTCACTCCCTTGCAAGATTTTTGGCAGTGTTTCACAATAAAAGTAGAAACTTTAAAGATACTTCACCGTTCCTACAACAGTATGACATCAACGCTATGCTTGCATTTGTCAAGAAAAATCATTTTTATTTTTATAAAAAGCTCTCTTCTTTGCAAAAATTTCGTCTCAAACAAGAGGGCTTCATACACGGAGATATTTTCAAAGACAACACCCTTTTTCATAAAAACAATATCGCCGTATTTGACTTTATAGACGGTGGACTGGGAGAGTTTGCATTTGACGCCGCCGTTGCGCTGCTCTCTTTTAATCCAAAAAACAGACAACTTTTTACAAGAGTGTTTTTAGCAACATACAACCAAAAGAAAAAGAGAAAAATCACCCCTGCAGCGCTGCAAAAACAGCGTAACATAGCAGCAGCCTTTTATGCCCTACTGCGAATAAACCATGACAAAAAAACAAAACGAGCCAAAGAAATGTATAATACCTTCTAAAATCTAAGGCAACAAGTCAATCGGCATCATGGAACTTTATATTACAAGCATTTGCACCATTGTCTCTCGCATGGAACACCATCATGATCCCCGTCCATTTTAGTATTTGGACAATTATTTATAAAATAAGTCGCTTCTTCGCATGAGGTCATTTGCGAACAATATTCTCTTCCATCACATTGGTAGTTCTCATATTCCTGAGTATC
This sequence comes from Sulfurimonas sediminis, assembly GCF_014905115.1. NCBI lineage: Bacteria > Pseudomonadati > Campylobacterota > Epsilonproteobacteria > Campylobacterales > Sulfurimonadaceae > Sulfurimonas > Sulfurimonas sediminis. The sequence goes on along the minus strand of NZ_CP041235.1, from coordinate 130,587 downwards.
TCTTTATTCTTCATATTGATAATCACTAGAAAACAGTGAATTAACTAAAATGAGCATTATTATGATTTTTTTCAATTTGATTCCTATATTTTGTTATGCTTTGCTAATGATGATTTTCAAGAGCTTCTTCTGACCACTCTAGCTTGAAAGCCATTTTGCCATTCTTTGTTTTGCATCTTGATGAGATGAAGTTTCACCATTTTCTGCACGGCTTATTCCATTTTTGATTTTAGGAAATTTTTTCTTTAAACAACGCGAACTACTCTAATAACTAAAAATTAATTTTTGTACTTTAATTTCAAGCAACATCTTTGAATGAAAGCTCAAGCATACTTTCTATACTTAAATGATAATCAATTGACTCCCATTCAATACCTGTATTCATATAAATTAATTTATAATTTTTCAATTCTGTTATTGAAGCTTTTTTTAATGGTTCATACCATTCCATTGGAGTTGATATTATTCTATTGTCCTCAAGTTTTACATGTAAATATTCATCGTCAAAATGAACTTCTTTACCTTTAATTAAACCATTCATTCCAAATCCTCATCTTCTTTTTAATTATTATATCTAAAATTTAATTTATTGTATTTTTGGAAAGTTTCCAATCTCTTCTTTAAGTCTTTCAGCTATCCAAACTTTAATGATAGACTGTCTTGTAACACCGATTTTCTTTGCTTCTTTGTCTAAGGATTCTATAACCCATTGTGGAAAATCAACATTTACTTTTTTAGTATCTGTTTTGAGAGCATTTGGTCTTGTCGCTTTTGAAAAATCAAGATACTCACTTATATCTTCACCATTGTCAAATTTTTCATCAAACTCTTTGGCTGTTATTTTTTTCATAATTTTTCTCCTCATTTTTTCTACATCTACGGACACTTATAATTCTGTTTATATCATCTCTAATAGTAAATATAACAACAAAGCATTCAGTGAGTATTTTTGAGATGAGAGCATAGCGAATTTCATTATCAACAATATTTGCAGGAATTACAAGTGCATCTTCGTCCTGCCAAAGTTTTTGTGCTTCGACAAAATCTATTCCATGCTTTTGTTTATTGATTTGACTTTTATTTTCATCATACTCAAATTTCACATAAATCCTTTTATCTTCAAGTATAAAAATTATACTTGAATTATACTATTTTTGTCAAGTTTGAAAAGTTGTTGTGGTGGAAGTTAATGGGGGCGGGTGTTCAACCCGCGCCCCCGTTATCCGGTCACGCAGTGAGCGGATAACGGTCGAAGATAGCAAATAAATTTCCGCTAGGAGCCTGTCGGATTAACCCACTCAAAACCAATAATCAGGTATAATAAATATAAATAAGAGAATATTCTAATAAGGCTTTGACGATATGAAACCCTTCATAGCAGCTAACCGAAATCAGCCATTCCTGATGCCTCCGAGTATAGAAGAGTGGCTTCCAAAGAGGCATTTGGCACGCTTCATTGTAGAGATAGTCGAAACACTTGATCTCAATGATATCTACAAACACTACAAAGAAGGTGGCAAAGATGCCTATGATCCCAAAGCAATGCTTTCGCTTCTCTTTTACGGATATGTGCGGTGAGCGAAGCGAGGAAATACTCTTGGGGTGCAACAGGAGTCTTTTCAAGCAGAAAGATAGAACAGGCTACCTACGATTCTGTACCATTTAGATATATTGCTGTCAATACTCATCCCGATCACGATACCATTGCCAACTTCCGCAAACGTTTTCTTTCCCAGATATCCGATCTCTTTGTGCAGATACTTGAGGTAGCACAGGAGTCGGGCGTACTTAAAGTAGGCAAAGTAAGTCTTGACGGTACCAAAGTCAAAGCCAACGCTTCCAAGCATAAGGCACTGAGCTACGGACATATAAAAAAACTGCAATCCCAACTCGAAGCAGAAGTGCAGGCCTTGCTTGAAAAAGCACAAGAGGCAGACAACAGTAAAAGCGATGAAGGACTGAATATCCCTGAGGAGCTGGAACGAAGAGAAGAGCGTCTTGAAATCATTAAGGAAGCCAAAGCAAAAATAGAGCAACGCGCCAAAGAGCGCTATGCAAAAGAGAAAGCACTCTATGATGAGAAGATGAAGAGAAGCTCACAGACAAGAAGACAAAAGGCAAAGTGCCAAAAGAGCCTGTCGAAGAAGTATTGGATAAAGACCAGGTCAACCTGACCGATGAAGAGTCTCGTATTATGAAAACATCAGGCGGAGGGTTTGAGCAGTGCTACAATGCCCAAGCCTCAGCAGAGCATGATTCCCGTCTGATACTCCATACCCATGTTACACAAAACACCAATGACAAACAGGAGGTTAAGCCTACACTGCAATGGTATGAGGTACATCCAAAACTCAAACCTTCCGCTGCATTCAATGCGGATGCAGGCTATTTCAGCGAAGAGAATATCAAGCTATGTGTAAAAAGCAAAATGACACCCTATATCTCATTTGGAAAAGAGCAACACAATCAGCCACTTGAAGAGAGATTCAAAGAGGCAGACCCTTTGCCTGATAATCCTACTGAAGTAGAAAAAATGAAACACCGTCTTCAGACCAAAGAGGGTAAAGCTATTTATGCCCAACGCAAATGTGTCATAGAACCCATCTTCGGTATCATCAAACAGGTAATTGGATTTAGGCAATTTATGCTCAGAGGGCTTCAAAAGGCACAAGGTGAGTGGCGTTTGGTATGCATGGCATACAATCTGAAGAGATTGCATACGATAATGGGATAACAGGAGACAGGGATGGCATATATCGAGCAATATATGAAGGATTTTAGAGAATATTTTCTGCATTATCGCTCTAAAAATGGTTTTTTAAAAATATGAGAGATTATAGGGAGTATTTTTGGATGGGTATCCGACAGACTCCTAGGTAATTTATTTGCTACTCTGTTTTATTATAAGTCAGTAAACTTCTTTTCTATGGGCAACTCTAACTACTGTAATAACTAAAAATTCGTTTTCCTTAAGGTAAATAATTCTGTAATTACCAGCTCTTTTCCTGAATTTTCCTTTATGTTTACCTTGAAGATGTTTATCGTTAGAAAAATTTCCATTTTGTAAGTCTATAATTTTTATAGCAATTAGTTTTTGTACTTTAGTGTCAAGTTTTAAAAACTCTTTTTCTGCATCTTTTTCAAATGCAACTTTATACATTAATCCCTGCTTTTTTAAACACTTCTTCCAATGGAACAACAGTTGATTTTCCAGATTTTAGGTTGTCTATTCTTTTGTCAGCAATCATTTCATCAAGTTTATCAAAATAGAGCTCAATAGCTTTTTCAACAAGGCTTGTTCTTGTTTTATCTAACTCTTGTGCATATTCATCAAGTGTCTTAACTATATCTTTTTCAAGTCTAATATTTATTGCTTGTTTCATTTTAGATCCTTTTTTTTGTATCTACAATTGTAGTGCATTAAGGTATCTTTGTCAAGTGCTTATAACGTTTGAGGAGAGCAATATTTTACCCGTCTTAGGGTAAAATATTGGCTCCTGCGTTTTGTTAGCCTCGGTTTTGACCTTCTCTATTTAAGAGTGCTTTTGGAAAAACAGAACTAGCTACACCTATCATTAGATATTCTAAAAATGTTAATCTAGTTTTTCCAAAATCATTCCAAATACCTATGTCGTCTTTTCCCCAAGCTTTTGTCCAAAAGTATACTTCTTGTTTTAGTTTAGGTGAATTAGTTGGAAACTTTTGAAACAAAGAAGTAGCCCAATCTGTATACTTTTTATTTATTTTATTTTCTTGATGGTCAGTTAGAACAACAGCACTTAAATCACCTATATGGTAAGAATATCCATCTCCCCACCTTGCAAATTTTGAAAAGTCAGTATGTAGATTTTTAATATTTACAGATAAGTTTCTATCACCTTTCCCAATGGTTTCAGTTTTTCCGATATACAAAGGGATAACTTTGTCATTTTCTTTTGTAAACATCAAGTAAATTAGGCCATCTAAATTATCTTTTCTATTCTTCCAATCAGATATAAGTTTATCTGTTTCATTTTGAATTAACTTTTCCATTTGTGTACTTCGACATAGAATAGAGCGTTGATGTGGCTACACTTATTCATACTCAGAACATTTAGCGATTCTGAGATAAAATATCAGTATGAGTAAGGATAAAAAGAAGATGAAAAACAGTAAATACACAAGAGAATTTCGAGATTCAAGCGTACAGTTGGTCATGAATTCAAACGAATCAACAGCAAAGATTGCAAAAGATTTAGATGTCAATGAAAAGACGCTTTATAATTGGGTACGAGAGTATAAAAAAGCTAATAATATTCCCATAGCAGCACGAGGTGGCTTTGCAAATAGCAGTACTGTTAAAGAAACCGCCGAAGAAGAGAATAAACGCCTGCGTGCAGAGAACAAACTTCTTAAGCAAGAGCGCGATATATTAAAAAAGGCAACAGCGTATTTCGCCAAAGAAACTCTGTGAAGTACGCATGGATACAAAAACATTCAAATGAGTTTCAAATAACAATCATGTGCAAAGTATTAAAGGTTAATAAGGCAAGTTATTACCACTGGATAAAACAAGGTTGCCAACTTCAACAAGTAGATGAAAAACTTAATGAACTTATTGAGATTATCTTCATGCAGGGTAGAGAAAATTACGGCACACGGCGTATCAAGGATAAGTTAGTACAAAGATATGGCTTTATCGTTTCTCGTCGCCGTATAGGGCGTATAATGCGTGAGTTGGGACTTGTTGCAAAGACGAAAAAACGATATAGAATCAATACAACAAACTCCAATCACAACTTGCCTGTTGCACCAAATCTCTTAAACAGAGATTTCTATGCTTCGTATCCAGATGAGAAATATGTTGGAGAGGTTCTGCCCTTTGGGTATATAACCTATATTCCAACAAATGAAGGATGGTTGTATTTAGCAACTGTCATAGATTTATACTCCCGTCGTATCGTTGGCTGGTCGATGGATGATACAATGAAAGTGTCACTTGTTAATGATGCTTTAAATATGGCACTTATTGCCAGAAAGCCTCAAAAAGGTTTAATCTGGCACACTGATCGAGGCAGTCAATATGCCTCATATGCTCATAAGGATTTACTGCAACAATATGGAATCATTCAAAGTATGTCACGCAAGGGAAACTGTTGGGATAACGCCGTTGCTGACTAGGTGCCCCTTGAGGGTAAAGCTTTTTTCATACTCTCAAAACTGAACTCATTTATCATGAGATTTTTGAGACGAAAGCACAAGCCAATCAGGCTATATTTGAGTATATCGAAGTTTATTATAACCGACAAAGAATGCATTCTTCAAATGGTAATTTATCACCTGTAGAGTTTGAAGAAAAAATGATGTTACAAGTTGAAACAGCAGCTTAGAATCTTTATGGATAAGTATGAAATAGGGTTGACACATCATCTTTTTGAACTCTTTAAAGTTCTACAATGGTATCTAAATCTCTAAAGTTTTTAAAACTAAAAAATCGGCTGTGGTAACATATTTTTTTGCTATGTTTTGTTAGACTTTTAGTAAACTTCTTTTCTATGAGCAATTCTAATGAGAGTGATAACTAAAATGTCATTTTCTTTTAAATATACAATCCTATAGTTTCCAGCTTTTTTTCTAAACTTGCCTTTATGTTTACCTTTTAAAGCCTTGTCTGTTGCGAAGTTTCCCAGCTCTAAATCTTTGATTTTCTCAAAAATAAGTTTTTGATTTTGTGTATCAATTTTTTCTAATTCTTTAAAAGTAGCTTTGGGAACAATAATTTTAAACATTAGTTGAGTCCAAGTCTTTGTGCAACCTCTTCAAGAGAATAAACTTCAGTTTTTCCAGCTTTAAGTTCATCTATCCTTTTGTCTGAAATCATCTCATCAAGTGTATCAAAATATGTACTTACTGCTTTCTCAATAATGTAAGTACGTGAACGCTCAAGTTCTTTAGCATAAGAGTCCAAATCTGTTAATAAAGTTTCATCCATTCTAATATTTATAGCTTTCTTCATAATGTATCCTTTTGTATCTACATTATACTACAAAACTTTATAAAGTTCAAGTGGAGTCTAACGGTCGACTTGAACTATAAGTGAACCGTTTGCTTAGCACTTTTTGATATATCAGGAATATATGATATGTCATTAATATTTGAATTTTGAGAGATAGGTTCACTTATTATTTCCAAGGATTTGTTAGGATATATGCTTAATAGTTGTTTTTGTATTTCTTTTGCCAAATAATATGCCAAATATGGTGGTACAGCATTTCCTACCATTTTATAACCTGCACTTAAATTTTTATAATAAAATTTATGACTATCTGGGAATGTTTGAATTCTAGCACATTCTCTAATGCTAAGTCTTCTATATAAATGTTCACTATGAGGAACAAATATTCTTTTATTTTGCTCCACAAACTGCATTTTAGGAGCTTGCGGATGAAGTGGAGCATGTCTTCCACCTGCTTGTATCGTAAATGATGGTTCATCCCAACTTCTGACTCTATTTCTTGACATAAACATTGACGAAAAACCACCAGTCATAAATTCATGGTTTCCTATCTTACAGTCATCACCATTTGTATAATTTTTATCTTTCGCAGGTAAAACATTATCTTTTAAATCAAAAATTACATCTTTTAAAAATCTTTTTTTTGAAAATGGTTTTGGGAATTCAAAGGTGATATTTAAATCTTTTCTAAATCCAATGAAAAATACTCTTTTTCTATCTTGTGGTACTTTATAGTCATGAGCATTTAAAAGCTTGAATGATAAATTATATCCACTATCAATAAAATGATTTTTAATATTTTCTAGTGCTTCACTATGGCGACTTGCCAACATACCAGAAACATTTTCAGCCAAGAAGAACAGAGGTTTTTTATCTCTTAGAACTCTTATGAATTCAAAAAATAGTTGTCCTCTATGGTCGTCAATACCTCTTGATTTTCCTGCTTCGCTCCAACTTTGACATGGAGGACCACCAATAAGTCCTAAAGTTTCAGGAATTTCATCTGACGAAATTTTTGAGATACTTCTTCTATCTAGAATAGCATCTGGAAAATTTTTTTCAAATGTTTCCCAAATCTCTTTATCATATTCATTTGCCCATATAGTTTTAAAACCTGCTTTTTCAAACCCTAAATCTAATCCACCTGCACCAGAGAATAAAGATATTATATTCATAATATTAAACCTTGAAAACTAAAAGTTTTGCATCAATTAAGTTTGCAGGATTATTTGGATTTTTTATTTTTACATCACTAATATTTATATTATCATTACTCTCTATTTTTTTAATATCCTCTTTTGGAAAAGAGTTATATTTGGATTTTTTCATTAAACATACTAACTGAAAATTTAAATTCTTATCATATTGATAAATATATTCATAGACCTTATTTGGGTTTTCTATAATCCACATACCTCTTACTCTTAGATATGTTATGTTTAAAGGATCTACATTTTTAATTCCACTCAACTCATTAGTTTCGTGATTTATTTCCAAATCATCAAGATAGTTTATAGATGTTGTTATTTCATCTTCAACTTTCTGATAAGTTTCTTCATCTGCTGCATAACAATCTCCATACACCATCCATAACGAATTTAGTTTTTTTGATTTTACATATCCAATTGTATAAATTAAATCTTTTTCAGTCCATTTTTCACATTCTCTACAAGTTTGATTAATCTTTGTATTAGTATTTAAAAGTTTAGATTTTGGATGTGAACTATTTAATTGTAAGCTTGTACTTGCTGATTCAATTTTTTTGACTTCTATTGCATCACCATTCCATAGCATCATATCTGGTGGATTTGTTTTATTTCCAGTATATGAAAATGTTTTACTTATTTTCTCAAGTTTTTTAGTTTCATCTACTTCATTAATAGTATCAGCAAAAATATTTTTAATATAAGCTTCTAACCCTTCTCCCATGTTATTCATTCTGTTATTGCCATCTGTAATATTTTGAATATTAGTTTGATAGTTTGTAACAATGTTTAAAAATGCTTTTAAAACATTAGACATTTTATTTTCTCCTGTGGGATAGTTTAATAATATTTTATCAAAATTAACTTTTTAGTGTCGTTAATTAAGTTATTATTTTGAAATATACAATAATATATAAAAATTTTGAAAATATATGTTATATTGCAATATAATTTAATATGAAAGTATATCCTAACTACTTATTAACACACATTATAAACAGAATAACCTTAAATCACACAATTAACTATCATCAAAAATGTGTGTTAATTGTTAAAAAATACAGAAAATACCAATAATTATGCACTTTTCATCAAAAAAATCATCTTTTGCTTAAAAATAAAGTGTTCTTTTAATCTTGTATACGAAAATAACCGTACATTTTGTGTGTTATTTGTCAATATCCGTACATAACACACAAAATGTTGCTTAAAGTTTTTCTTTCAAACCAAGTAGAGTTAGTAAACTTTTGGTAAAATCCGCGTATGAAACATGGTGCGAACATATATAAGTATGCAAAACGACTCGGGTGCAGCAGTGATGAGATTATTGATTTTTCATCAAATATCAATCTTTACCAACCCCAGACTGCATTACATGTCAACAATGCCACTCTTACCAAATATGCTGAGAGTGGCTACAAAGCACTGAAAAAAATCATTGCAGACAGATATGCTTTGAAAAAATCACAGATTGCGCTTTATAACGGGGCTACCGCTGCTATTTATGCGCTTCTTGATTCCCTAAAAGAAAAAAATGTCCTGCTTTATGCGCCGCTCTACGGAGAGTATGAAAAAGCGGCTTTGCGAAGTAAAAAAGATATTTACAAAATCAACCGAATTGAAAATCTAGATGCTCCGGTAAAGAAAAAATCCATCGTGATTTTTGTCAATCCTGCTACACCTGAGGGAAGTTTTTATGAGATTGAAGCACTTTTTGGGGAGTGGAAAAAGCAAAAGTGCACTATTATTTTAGATGAGAGTTTTTTGGAGTTTGAAGGGCACCCTTCTTTTCGCATGATGATACAAGAGTATAAAAAGCTCTATATCGTTCAGTCGTTTTCCAAGTTTTACAGCTGTGCGGGAGTGCGGATAGGGGCTGTTTTTTCACACAAAAAAAATATCAAAAAACTGCAGCCTCCACTTTGGAATATATCTTCGCTTGATGTGGAGTTTTTGAAAGAACGCCTCCAGGATGCAGCCTTTAAAAACGAAAGCTTAGCCTTACATGTACGCCAAAAACAGGAACTGCTTACAATTTTAAAAAGTTGTGGACTGTTTGAACAAATTGTTCAAAGTGATGCGAACTTCATCTTGGTACATTCACCAAAAGCCAAGGAAATATTTACCCACCTGCTCACACATAAGATACTTGTGCGAACCTGCGGGAGTTTTGACTATCTTACAGACGAATGGCTCCGCTTTGCCGTCAAAGACAGCAGTTCACATGCAGCGCTTAACTACGCGCTTACAACTTACAATGGAGAAACAAATGAAACTCATACTTAGTATGCTATTGCTAGCCCTTAGCCTCTTCGGGCGCGCTGACTTGGACGAATATGCTCAGAAGATGGGCTTTGAGCGTGATTATTACACGGCACTTGCCAAGGCAAAAAAAGCGCATCGTCCGCTGATGCTTGTCGTCACCAAAGCCGAATGTCCCTGGTGTGACCGCCTTGAAGACCGTACATTTACCGAACATACAGTGCATACGCGCCTGAAAAAAGAGGTAATTGTTGTGCTTGTGTATAAAAACTTTGATGAGGGAGAGTATCCTGCTGAGAAATTTCCGGCACCTTTTAGCCCGCGTACGTTTTTTATAGACCCTGATACGCAAAAAAACCTGCTCATCATCAATGGTTATGTTAAACCGGATAATTTCCTTGAAAATCTTGACAAACTCAATATGCTGTGGCAAGACTAAACAATGCACTCTTTGAGCATCTTCGGTACAAGTAGTGATGCAGGTAAATCTACGCTTAGCTTTGCCTTGACTTATCTTTTACACCACAGAGGGGTTCATGTTGCCCCTTTTAAAGCACAAAATGTTTCCAACAACTCGCTTGTAACCGACATCGACAACGGAGAAATAGCTATTCCTCAAGCCTTTGCCGCTGAGGCGATTGGACTCAAAACAACCCCGCTTTTTAATCCCATACTCTTAAAATCAGGCGGAGCAAGCAGAGCCCACATGATTATCAATGGCAAAAGTGTCGGCGATACCGATGTTTGGAGCTACTACAAAGATATGAAACGACTCAAACCCATCGTCAAAGAGGCATTTACTGCCCTGCAAAAAGAGTATGACTGCATCATCGCCGAGGGAGCAGGCAGTCCGGTTGAACTCAATCTCATGGACAAAGACCTCTCAAATATCTATGTAGCACAAGAGTTTCAGACAAAAATAGTGCTTGTCGCAGACATTCAAAGAGGTGGTGTTTTTGCCTCCATTTATGGAGTTTACAAGCTTTTACCAAAACAGCTTCGTAAAAATGTTATCGGTGTTATTGTCAATAAATTTCAAGGAGATATGTCCTTGTTTGATGCAGGAGTTCAAATCCTTGAGAGAGATTTTGGCATCAAAGTTTTAGGTGTTGTTCCCTTTCGTCCTTTTAATCTCGGCTTTGAAGACTCTGCTTCGTTGATGGGCTACACACAGGAGACTTCTCACTCCATCATAAAAGTCGGCGTTATCAAACTCCCGCACATCAGTAACTTTACCGACTTTGAGCCTCTTGTTGTAGATGCAGAAATTGAGCTGAACTTTATCACTAGTGTAAGTGAATCCAAACATTATGACCTGCTTATCATTCCCGGAAGCAAGCGGGTAGTTGATGACTTGCTTTGGCTGAAAAAACGCGGCTTTGGAGCTATTTTCAGCGATAAAAAAAGACATATCATAGCAATTTGTGGAGGTTATGAGATGCTGTTTGAACAGATTCTTGACCCCGAACATATAGAATCAGAAAAAGAGATTACACAGGGGTTTGGACGCTTCAAAGGAGATGTTGTTTTTCAAAAAGAAAAAATTGTACAAAAGGGATGTTATAACCTCCAAGGCGTTATGGTGGAGGGGTATGAGATACACAACGCTGTTGCAAAAAAGCGTGCCAAAAAAAAGAAAAACCTCTACGGTACTTTTGTTCACGGGCTTTTTGAGAGTGATGCCTTTCGCTATAAAGTCTTTCACAGACTCAACAAAAAGTACAAAGGCTACAATTTTAAAGCATTTAAAAAAGATGCTATTGCCGACTTTGCCGAGCATATCGCTTTACATGTAAACATAGACGCTATCCAAAAAGCACTACATGATACATAACATTTTCATCGCCCTCTTTGCCTACCTCATCGACAGAAAATTTGGGGAGTTCTCATTCATAAAACATCCGATAATTGTGATAGGCGAGATTATCACTTTTTTTGAAAAGAAGTTTTACAAAGACTCTGTAACACGCGGCTGTTTGTTAGTGCTATTTGTGTTGGGGATTGTTAGTTTTTTCACTCTTTTGCTTTATCTTTCTCTGCAGCTTTTCAACCCCTTTTTAAACATTCTCATCAGCTCTTTTATAGCATCTATGTTTATCGCCCATAAAATGCTACGAGACTCTGTACAAAATCTATTACATGTAAAGAACAAGAAAGAGGCGATTGCCATGCTAGTATCACGCGATACAAAAGAGATGAGTGAAAGTGATGTCTACAAAGCGGCGATTGAAACCTATGCTGAGAACCTGAGTGATGGTGTTATCGCCCCAATTTTTTATCTGTTGCTTTTTAATCTATCGGGAATTGTCATCTACAAAGCCATCAATACAATGGACTCCATGGTCGGCTACAGAAATGAAAAATATGAAAAATTTGGCAAATGTGCAGCAAAACTCGATGACTTTGCTAACTATATTCCATCGCGTCTTACTGCTCTTATCATCATGCTCCTTGCAAAACAAAAAAATATTTTTGCTTTTTATGAAGATGGCAAAAAGCATGAGAGTCCAAATGCAGGACATCCCATTACTGCCATGGCACTTGCCTTACATGTACAACTTGGCGGTGACACATCTTACTTTGGCAAAATAAAGAAAAAAGCCCATTTTGGCACGGGCAAAGAAAAAATAGAAAAAGAGGATGTCCAAAAAGCACTTAAACTTCTCTAATGAAAATCATTTACAGTAATTTTTGCTATAACTAAAGGCACCTCCACTGTCATTAAGTTAAGCATTTATTTGGAACCGGTACTTCAGTGCCGGCTGAGAGTGGCAAGACTATTGCAACAGCCGGCACTGAAGTACCGGTTCCGAGAAAGCATTAATTTTTTTACCTTAATGGCGTTGAAGGGCACCTCTAAAAATTCTGATATACCTCAAAGTCAAAACCACTTGCAGCTACTCGTAGCTCCTGCGTAGTTTTGCCTTGCATTAGTACTTTGCTATAATGTTGAAATATATCAGAATTTTTAAAGGTGCCCTTAAATTATGAAGCGAGAAACACTCAATAAAAAAACGCAAATATCCAACGATATACTCTTCTATATATATACAAATATTGATACCGACATCAATATGGATGAGTTGGCTCAGCAGTTTAACATCAGCAAAGTCTATATGCACAAAATTTACAAAGAGGTTTTTGGAAGAAATATTTATGAAAGCATCAAATCTATCCGACTGCAAAAAGCCTCTTCTTTGCTGCTGACAAACAAATATTCCACTATCACCCAGATAGCCGCTTTATGCGGATACAGCTCACAGACCTCTTTCATCCGTGTTTTTAAAAAGAGATTTTCCATGACCCCTACGGCATGGAAAAAAGGCGGGCATAAAGCATACTCTCAGACAATTCTTGCAGAATCAAAAAAAGCTATCGCCTCCAATGCCACCTATAACAACATTGAAGCGACTATAGTCAATATGCCCCAAATCGAAGTTTATTATATGCGACATAACGGATACAATGATCAAATCAGACAGACCTGGCAAAAAGTGCAAACATGGACCTACAGTAACAACATTAAAGATTACGAGCATATCGCCCTTTTTCACGACAACCCTACCGTCACCCATCTCGAGGAGTGCCAATATGTTGCTTGTATAAAAGTCAATGATAAAAATAAAATTGATTATGAAAGACTTCCAAAACTCAATATTGCAAAAGGTGTTTATGCCAAATTTGATATAACCGGTGCCGATGGAGATTTTTTACATTTTTTATACTGGGTTTATACCGAATGGCTTCCAAACAGTGAATACGAAACAACTACCCAACCACCCTACGCCATCTACAAAAAGAACAAATATCTCTCAGACGACAATCATTTTGATTTAAGCTTTTACCTCTCAATCAAGTTTTAGCACAAACTCCTTTAAATAGGAACATTTAAAGGGATAACTTTTTCAAAAGTAAATATTTAAAATAAAAATTGAATATATATAGAATAATAATTGTATATAAATAGATTAAAAATAGATAATTTTTAGGATAAAACCTGTAAAGACTTAATCTTTTATTTTTATTAAAATATCGGCATGTTTTCAAATGTAGGTGGAAATCATTATCAAAATGATGATTTCTAAAAATATTATGAAGAATTCTATTAAGGAGAATTAAAATGGCAAAAAGAACTATTACAGTAGCACGCGGAGACGGAATCGGTCCGGAGATTATGGATGCGAGTATCAGAATACTTGATGCTGCAGGTGCAGATGTAGAGTGGGAACACATTGATGTTGGAGAAAAAGTATACCTTGCAGGGAATACTTCTGGAATTGCTGCTGAAGCATGGGAATCTATAAAAAGAAACAAAGTTCTTTTTAAAGCACCAATTACAACACCTCAAGGCGGTGGATATAAAAGTTTAAATGTAACTATCCGTAAAACATTAGGTTTATATGCAAATGTTCGTCCGGCTATATCATATGATCCGTTCATTCCTTCAAGATACCCAGGTATGAATGTAGTTACTATTCGTGAAAATGAAGAAGATTTATATGCAGGAATAGAGCACCAACAAACACCTGAAGTAACACAGTGTCTTAAAATTATCACAAGACCGGGTTGTGAAAAAATATGCCAGTACGCCTTTGAATATGCCAAAGCATACGGAAGAAAACGAATTACATGTATGATAAAAGACAACATCATGAAAATAACAGATGGTCTTTTTGTAAAAGTATTCTACGAAACTGCTAAAAACTACCCAGAAATTCAAGCTGATGACTGGATTATAGACATCGGTATGGCAAAACTTGTAGATGCTCCTGAAGATTTTGATATGGTATTAATGCCTAACCTTTATGGAGATGTTGCGACTGACATTCTTGGACTCATGACAGGTTCTGTTGGAATTGCTCCAGGTGCAAATGTTGGTGCAGATATCGCAATGTATGAAGCAATTCACGGTTCTGCACCTCGTCATGCTGGTAAAAACAAAGCAAACCCATCAGGTCTTTTACTCTCTGGTGTTATGATGATGGTTCAGATTGGTCAGCCTGAAGTAGCTGAAAAAGTTCACAATGCTTGGTTGAAAACAATTGAAGATGGCATCGTAACATATGACCTTGCTAGAAAACTTAAAGCACAAGGCAAAGAGCATACAGAAGTAGGAACAAAAGAGTTTGCTGATGCTGTTATTGAAAGACTAGGACAAGAGCCATCAACACTTACTCCTGTAAGATATGACAAAGCAATTCAGATCAAAAAACCTGTTCTTTCAAATGTAAGAAGCGAAAAAATGGATCTTATCGGTGTGGATATCTTTACAAGAGATGACTGTGATGCAAATACTATCGGTGACAAACTGGTTGAATTAGCAAAAGATACAGGTATGGCACTCAAAATGATCTCTAACCGTGGTCAAAAAGTTTATCCAAATGGTCACCCTGAAACATTCTTAACAGATCACTGGAGATGTAGATACTATGCTAAAAACCAAGGAGATATTTTAAGCAATAGTGACATCACAGATATGATGAATAGAATAGATGCAGCAGGAATAGAGGTTATCAAAACAGAAAATCTTTATATGATTAACGGAGAGCGTGCATACTCTTTAGGTCAAGGTGAATAAAACCTCCCTTAATCCCTTCTTTTTAAACAAAAAAGAAGGGAAACACTACACTAAAGTAAAGGTTTGTTTCGCTACACTACAGACAAAAATCTGAAATAAACAGCTACCGCCTTTATGCAATAGGAGTTTAAAAAATGAATATCGATATAATTCTACAAAACATGTTAAATCCGCCTGTGTTATTCTTTTTTTTGGGAATGCTAGCAATTTTTTTAAAATCTGATTTAACTATTCCTCAACCACTGCCTAAACTATTTTCACTTTACCTGCTTATAGCGATTGGATTACATGGTGGTCATGAACTTTCCCAAAGCGGACTCAGCACATACATCTTTAAAGCCCTGCTTATTGCAGTAGGTATGTCTATGCTTGTTCCGGTATACAGTTTTTTTATCTTAAGAATGAAAATAGATGTTTATAATGCCATAGCCATTGCTGCGACATTTGGTTCTATTAGTGCTGTTACTTTCATTACAGGAATTACCTATCTTGACACTATAGGTGTTGCGCATGGCGGATTTATGGTTGCTTCTATGGCACTTATGGAATCGCCGGCTATTGTTATCGGTCTGGTTTTTGCAGCACTCTTTGCCAAAAGTTCTGACGCAGAAGATGAAAATACCAGTATAAAAGAGATTTTACGAGAAGCTTTTTTAAACCCTTCTGTATTTTTACTTATAGGCGCGCTTGCCATTGGGATATTGACAGGAGACAAAGGATGGCACTCTATGGAGCCGCTTTTTGGAACGCTCTTTAAAGGGATGCTTGCATTTTTCCTTCTTGACATGGGTCTTGTTGCAGCAAGAAAAATTCATGAACTGAAAAAAGTGGGAATGTTTTTGATAGGATTTGCACTCATTATGCCGATGGTCAATGCCTCTGTAGCTGTAGCGGTAGCCTATTTCTTCGGAATTGAAAAAGGGGATGCTTTTCTTTTGGCACTACTCAGTGCGAGTGCCTCTTATATCGCCGTTCCGGCAGCTATGAGACTCTCTGTACCTGAAGCAAATCCGGGAATCTATCTACCGTTAAGTCTGGCAGTTACCTTCCCATTCAATATTTCCTTAGGTATACCGTTGTATTATTATATGATAACAACATTTTGGGGGTAAAAGATGAAAAAAATCGAAGTCATCATTGAGTCTGTTTATATAAAGAGACTCTTGAAAGTTTTTAAAAAGCATAAGATAGGCGGGTATACTGTCATCAAAGATGTAGAAGGCTATGGGGGTCACGGTTTTCAGACAGCAGATGATGTCTCGGATGTACTGAGCAATATTCTGGTCTTTAGTGTTTGTAAAAAAGAACTGTTGGAGAACATGCAAAAAGATCTTAAAAAGTTTTTGGAGACATACGGGGGAAAATGTATTGTCAGTGATGCTACATTACTGTAGAGAGTATTTAAACAAAGAGAGGGAAAAACAATGTCACAAATATCACGAAGAAACTTTTTAAAGAGTGCAGTAGTCGCCGGTGCGATGCCTTTAATGGCCTCCGCCCAAACAGATTCGAAAAAAACACTGAAGTTTATACATGTCACAGATTCGCATATGGATCTGAGTGACAGTGACAGTGTCGAAGCGATGCAGCTTATGGCTGACTTTATCAACAAAAACTACAAAGATTTGGACTTTGTGCTTTTTGGCGGAGACAACTTTAACAACAATGCGCCCAAAGAGAGTGACGCACTGAAATTTAAAGAGATTGCCGACACACTTCACTGTCCTTACTACACAGTCAGAGGAAACAAAGAGTCTTTTCCAAGCGGTGACAAACAAATCAATCTCCAAGAGTTCAAAAATATGTTCTGCAGTGCAAAAGAGTTACATGTAGAGGGAAAAGACTGGCTCCTGGAAACAAAAGGCTACAATATTTTAGGGCTTGACAGCTGTATAGAAAACCATAATAACGGAGCCTACACACAAGAAACAATAGCTTTTGCCCAAAAAGTTCTCAAACAGAACAAACCAACAGTGATACTCAATCACCATCCCTATACAAACTACTGGGGCGGCACAGAAGAAAAAGATATTCACAAGTACGTTTTAAATAATACACTAGAAGTGCAAAAAAGGCTCTTTCCATACCCTAACCTGATTTTAACACTCTCAGGGCACAAACATATTGACTCGGTCAAAGAGATACAGGGAACAAAGGTTGTCGTCACACGCGGTTTTGTCCGTCCTCTTGATCTGGACATGTACCCGATGCGATATGTTGAACTGAACGGAAACACAATTCACGAAAAACTTATTTATACAGCCTGATTTAGTATCTATTAAGTATGCTAAACTTATAATATATATAAAATAAGGAAACGAATTTATGAAAAAGTTTAGTACAGCAACTTTGGCACTGATGGCAGGTGCAACAATGGCATTTGCCGGTGTTGAAGCACATTGGGACTATGCAAAACACGGTCCTCAGGACTGGGGACACTTCAGTAAAACCTGCAAACAGGGCAAAGAACAGTCTCCCATCAATATAGAAACAGAAAAAACACAGCAACTGGACCATAGCTACACAATCAAACTTTCCGAAGACTACAAAGGTGTTTCCACTGTTGTGGACAATGGGCACTCCCTTAAAGTCACCCCGGTTGATGCAGGCTATATTTCACTGCACGGAAAAGACTATAAGTTAAAACAGTTTCATTTTCACGGCATGAGCGAGCACACAATTGACGGCAGAAGATACAATGCAGTCGCGCATTTTGTCCATATGGCAAAAGACGGGTCGGTAGCTGTTATAGCTGTAATGTTTGAAGTGGGTGAAGAGAATCCTGCATTAACAAAAATCCTCAATGCCAAAGCAAAAGTCACCATAAATCCAAATGACCTCTTGCCAGAAGATACCGACCACTACTATCATTACAAAGGCTCTTTTACAACACCGCCTTGTACAGAAGGTGTAGAGTGGTATATTTTTAAAGATACAGTCAACATCTCAAAATCACAACTCGATGCTTTAAGAAAATACTACAGAAACAACGAAAGACCGACACAGCCTCTTAACAAAAGAGTTGTCCAAACAAAATAAGAGTTGTGAAAATATTTTATGAAAATAACTATTAACGACTATAACCTCCAAAACCTGGAAACATTTACACAAATCCTTAAAAAGGATGAGAGTACCCTTATCAATGAAGCCCTGGAATTCTATTTTGAAGAACAGCAGAAAAAACTGCTTGAAAAAAATCTTGCAGATGAAAATGCACTGACTAATTTGGATTATGACGAATTCTGGGATGGTGTGGATATTGACTAGAAAGCTTATAGACGGGTAGAAAGAACAGTTTATAAACTGCTCTTTCTGATTTTGTTAAAATACACCTGCAATTGAACGAGCAAGCGCTTTTTCAAGAACCGGACGTGCTTCGTCAAATTTTAAATTCATTTTATTTGCAGTTGAAATAATACGTGTACGGTACGTTTTCCATTTTACTTTGCCGCCTTTAATGTCTTGCTGTACTTTTGTAGAGCTTCCCTGTGCCAAAGATGCCTGCTGTGTTTGTGTTACAACTTCACCTTCAAGTGGTCTCTCACGGATTTGTAAATCAGTTACCATTACATATACTGTATCTTCTACCAAAGCATCTCCAAGAAAACCAAGTGCAGCACCTGCTAATCCTATCGCAGCACTCGTACGTCCTCCACCGCCTAATGAGTATGATGTTGCAGCACCTAAAGCACCCCCGGTTAACGCCGCACCAAAACTGGAACCCATCATAGCCTGTGCTTCTCTTAAGTCACTTTTACCGACTTTTAAAATATTCCCCTGGAGCATATATTTTGCTTTCTTTGGATCATTCGTTATTTTATAGCCTTTGGCTCTAAACTCGTTAGCAATTGCAGTCTTAACATCAACCTGCTTGTCAGAAGTATTTCTCATATCAAAGTAGATAATCTTTTCTTCCGGACCCACAGGCTCCAAAAATACAGTTTCAGACATTTTTGTCTGTACATCAAGATTTCTCTTTTTTACGGCTGTCTTCATCGCACTACAACCACTAAACCCAACTAAAACCAACGCCATCAACGACGCTATAATAACACTTTTTTTCAACATATAACTATGCTCCTCTTATTAAAATAAGTTTTTATTCTAACAGTAAAAACTTAAACTATCCAAAATATATTGAAACAAAAGAAAATATTTGTAATTTTTGTTACAATTAGAAAAAAGATTCTTATAATGCAAACATATAATATACTGACAAACGATGTGGACTCCCTTCCTGAGGGGAAAGCTGATTTTTTACTTGCCGCAAGCGTCACAAAGACCTGTGAAATAGACGGGATTACCCAGGCCGGGATTCCGGGTCTAATTCCTCTTACTCCTACTCTTGATGCCGAATACATAAGTCATGAAAAAGTTTTCTCTTTGGGTGAGCTTGCCGAAACACCCACAGGTGTTCCTACTCCTGCACTTATTACCCGTGCGGTACATAATCTCACTCCTTTTAGTACAATTGAGATTTTGGATTTGGGTCTGAGCCAACAGCCGCAAAACTGCATTGTGCACCAGTTTGATATCCAACCCTCAGGCTCTATTGACACAGGGGCGAATATTGATGCAAAAGAGGTGTTTTTAAAAGGTATGGAGTTTGGAAAAGCTTATGAGTTAAAAGGAAATTATCTCATCCTTGGAGAAAGTACCCCGGCAGGCACAACAACAGCAACCGCTTCCGTCTTGGCACTCGGCTATGACTGTGCAGATGATTTTTCCTCAAGTTTCTTACATGTACCGAGCAACATCAAGACGCAAACAGTCAACAAAGCCCTCAGCCTCATCAACAGTGACATGGACAATTTTGAAAAACTTGGCATTGTCAGTGACAATATGCTTCTTTTTTGTGCCGGATTTTTGCTTGAAGCTTCCAAGCGATTTGAAATAGTTCTGGCAGGTGGAACACAGATGGCAGCCTGTCTCTTAATCGCCGACAGACTCAGAGAAGATGTTTTGATGCGGGTCAAACATGACAACATTACCCTTGCAACCACGCAGTGGGTCACAAAGGACAAGAATTCCGATATTGCCCATATTTTAGAGCAGTTAAGCTATACACCCCATGCACTCTATACAACATTCAGTTTTGCAAAAACCCAGATACCCATACTCAAAAAGTATGACGAGGGCGAAGCAAAAGAGGGCGTTGGCGCAGGTGCTGCCCTTGCTTATGCAGCACAAAACAGCATACAAAATCAGGAACTTTTGGAGCAGATTGAGTATTTAATTTACAGTATGTAATCATACAAACATTTTATTACGTTATAATACTTAAATTTTTTACTCTTAGGATTTTTTAATGTTTTCATCAGTAAAGTCAAAAGTAATTGTCTCCATTGCCGCACTAAGTATTCTCGGACTTATCGGAATGTCCTATTATCTCTCCTCGACACTGCACAGTCTTTCCGATAGCACTGCAAAAAAATCTCTAAAAATGCTGAGTGAGTCCATTTTTCAGACGATGACAACAAGTATGATGATGGGTGACCCCGAAGTTGTCCAAACTGCCTTTGAGAGTGCAAAAAGCATCGACGGCATAGAAGACTTGAAAATTGCAAAATCAAAAGCCGTTATGGAAGTTTATGCACCAAATGAAACATATACGACCGACCCTCTTATACAGGAAGTTTTACAAAACAAACAGACAAAAATTATCGAAAAAAATGAAGACGGGCACCATATTATTCGCATGATAAAACCAATGACAGCCGAAAAAAGATGCCTCCAGTGTCACTACAATGCAGAAGTCGGGTATGCTCTTGGAGCAATGGATTTGACAATATCTCTTGACAAAAACGATGAAGAGATTACACAGACAAACACAACGCTTATCATCTCTTTGATTATCGGAGGTATCGCTTTTAGCATTGTTGCTCTCATTTTTTTCAGCCGTGAAATTTTTACACCGCTGAACAATCTCAAAGAGAGGATTGCAGACCTTGTCCGTGGGAACAAAGATTTAACCAAACGTCTTGCCTACAAAAAAGGCAATGAGTTTGGTGAAACTGCCAATGAAGTCAATCACTTTATAGAAATGATACAATCTACCGTAAATGAGGTAAAATCTCTCGGCGAACAAAACAATGAAATTGCCTCTGAAATAGAAATTTCTTCCCATGTCATACGCAAGGGGGTACAGCAGGAGAGAGAAATTGTTTCCAAAACAAGCCAAAAAACAGAAGATATCCAAAAGATTTTAGATGAAACCATAGAGGCAGCCACTGTTACTCAGGAAACGATTCTCAATGCCGAAAAAGAACTCGAAGAGGCACACAGCTCTCTGGCAAAACTTAACAGTGAAGTAGAACATTTTGTAGAGAGTGAAAACGAACTCTCAAGCGAACTTTTAGTCCTTAAAAATGATGCCGATCAGGTCAAAAATGTCCTCAATGTTATCAAAGAGATAGCCGAACAGACAAATCTTTTAGCCCTTAATGCCGCCATAGAAGCTGCGCGCGCAGGAGAACACGGGCGCGGATTTGCCGTGGTTGCCGATGAAGTCAGAAAACTTGCAGAACGCACCCAAAAAAGTTTGGCAGAGATAGACATCAGTGTCAGCACTATTGTGCAGGCTATCAATGACGTCAGTGACAAGATGACAGTCAATGCGCAAAACATAGAAGCTCTTGTCCATATATCTGATGATGTGGAACAAAAAATCACGACAACTTCCAAAGCGATGCAAACCTCTTCACAGATGGCAAACAAATCAAAAGACGACAGTGAAAAAATGTCGCAGAACATTCAAGAAATCATTCGCTATATAGAGAAGATAGAAACCCTTTCCACCGCAAACGGTACAAGTGTCATCAGTATAGAAGCTGATTTGCAAAAACTCGTACAGGTTGCCTCTTCTTTACAGAAAACAATCGACGAATTCAAAAGCTAAGGAAAAAAACTCCCGGTCATGAATATTTTAATAGTAGAAGATTATGTGATTGTTGCAAAACAACTTGCAAAATTTCTCAAAGCAGAAGGGTATCACTGTGATGTTGCTTTTGGCTACAAAGAAGCCCAGCAGTTGATTGACGAAAACCATTATGCACTGATTCTTCTCGACTGGAATCTTGGTGACGGTGACGGCTTGATACTTTTAAAAGAAATACGTGACATGGGCATTCAGACACCTGTTTTTATGCTCTCGGCAAACTCTGAAGTGGATGACAGAGTTGCAGTTTTAGATAGTGGCGCTGATGATTATTTATGCAAACCATACTCAACAGTGGAGCTTTTGGCAAGAGTGCGTGCTTTGTTGCGTCGTGAAAACAGTATCAAAAAAACTGAAATTACTATTGGCAATGTCACTTTGCTCGAAAGCAACAGAGAGGTATTTGTCGGAAAAGAAAAAATAGAATTAACGACCGCGGAATTTGATCTTTTGGAGTTGATGATGAAAAATCCAAATCAGGTTTTAACACGCTATCAATTAAGTGAGCATATCAACAAAAGCAATTATTCTGTCAAACACAGCAATCTTGTTGATGTACATGTAAAAAATATTCGAAAAAAGCTTCAAAACAAAGAGTTTATAAAAAGTATCCGTGGGGTAGGATACAAAATAGGAAAATCTTCATAAAATCTTTCAATCTTCATTTTTTTTTCATAAAACTGTTTTAAAGTAGCACTATCAAAACTTTAAAGGAGTTTATTATGAAAAACATTTCTATTCTTAGCATTGCGGCAGCAATGGCAATATTAAGCGGCTGTGGAAGTTCAACAAACACAACGGCAACGGACACAACTCAACCAGTTGCAGGAGCAACTACAATTACAGTTGAGAGAGGACCGATTATCGGAGCAGATGTAGTAGATGCCTCAGGGCAAGTTGCAACTGAGCTGGCAAACGGAAAGTACAGTTTTGCTTCACAACCGACCTACCCTATAGTTGCGAGTAAGGGTGTGATTGATCTTGACAGAGACGGGAAAGTAAGCCTTGGTGATGTCGTCAATGATATGAATTTAACCACAGTCAAAGGGAATGTGATAACACTCCTGACAACACTTGAAACAAATCCGCAGACACAAACAGCATTGGATGCAATGTTAAATGATTTAAACCTGACACAGGCTGATGTATTTGAAAAAACTCCGAGCGAGTCTTTGAAAGTGGAAGCTATTTCAAATGCACTTTACAGGTACGCAAAAACTGCAGATATTAATGATCTCAACGAGTTAAACACAACAGCTGTAATAAGAGATGTCGATGTTCTGGCAGAATATGACAAATATATGCAAGATGATGCACATGATACAGAGCAGGAAGAAAAAGACCTGGTTGACTCATTGGCAACAACAAGCACCACTGTACAAAAAATTGAAAACGAAGCAGAACTTTCAGATATAGAAACAGAACTTGAAAATGAGATTGGTGAAGATGAAATAGCACAGCTCACAACACATCTTATAAATCTCAAACATGATTATGAACTTGAACATGGGGATGTAGACTATGAAGATGAGGGAGAAGACGCGCAGCATTATCAAGGTCAAAGCTGTGCGCAATGTCACAGTACTACAGGTGCTGTTGCCCTCAATGAGGATAATGAGGATAATGAAAACAATGAAGCCGGAGAAAATGCTTTTAGTTCCGGTGCCACTGTCTATACGCTGCTTCATGGGGAAAATGCAAATGCATCCCAGGCCGCCAGTGGCTACAGCTTACGCCTGGTACTCCAAAGCGGTATTATTGAATCATACCGTTTGGCCCGCGGAACAGGAAATGTATATGCGAATGTCAATGCAGGATTAGGAAATTATACTGTTGAAGTTTTAGACAGAGCCGGAAATGTAGTAAATCGCTCAGCCACAAACTCACACAATGACTCCCGACTCGATTGTAACAGTTGTCACTCTCTCAACGGAGCAAATGGCGCACCTGGCAGAATCGTATCGTTTATGTATCAGGCTCCTGTTACAGCAGATACAAATAATACAGCTGTGCCGCTTCCTGTGGATACAAATACAACTGTGATTGTAGATACAAACACAACAACATCGCCATTACCAACAATCTCTTTTGCCAATGATGTGCTGCCAATATTAAATAACAACTGTGCTTCCTGCCATGGAAACAGTGGTAATTTCTCCATAACAAACAGCACAACGCCATATGCAGGGGTTACCCCTTTTGTTGATACCGCAAATCCTACAAACTCCTCTCTTTTACAAAAAGGAAGCGGAAGCACAGGACACGGAGGAGGCATCATTATCAACATCGATTCTGTAGAATATACTACAGTTCGTGACTGGATTGCTGCCGGTGCACTTGATAATTAGGAAAAAGAATGAAATATCGAGACCATTTAAATTCTGTATCAAGTAAATTTTAGTAGCACTTTTTGAGTGCTACAACTTCCATCTACAGTGATTATACTACTTTGGGAACTTCTTTTCATACTAACATCAATCTACTTTGGCACCATTTAATCATTTAATTAATTCCTTTAAAAAAATTTACCATAGAGGACAAAATCTTCATCAATTTTTCATAATTGATGCATAAAATAACAAAAAACAAAGGAGGCTTGATGAAATACTGGATTATGGCAGTAATAATCCCTGTAACACTGTTCTTAAACGGATGCGGTGAAGATGACGGGGGAGAAGAAAATACAACCACTGCAAGCGGTTGGCATTTTCAGGGACGCGATTGTTTGGCATGTCACAATGTTGATCTTGGGATAGACAAACATCTTGTTTTTGGAGGGACACTTTTTAAAAGTTACAATACCACCGATATAGATGACCTCAACCAGGTATGTGATGCAGATCTGGCTGTAGAATTTCTGGATAATAACTTCAATACTGTGTATTCGACAGCCAGCTATTATGATGAAAATTCAAATGGAAATAATGGAAGAGGTAATATTTTTCTACTTGACAGACTTTTTAATGCTACGCTCAACGGTTCTTACACAGTAAGAATAATTGAAAGGGTATCCGGACGTACAATGGCACAGTCACGACAGGCATCACATAATTTTAGTGGCGGAGAATACTCTATTGATAATCCACAAAATTTTTCAAATCGTTTATCGTGTAATACCTGTCACAACGGAAAAACAACCGATTTTTTGAATGCATCAATCAATGCTGATTTATGTAAATAAGGAGAGAAATAATGAAAAAAGTAATATTAACAGTAATGATATGCCTCACTCTTTTTGCCGCACCGAGAGAAGGAGACAAGCAGGTAGCCTATACACTGCCACTGCTTTATAAGCCTGCAAAAGTACTAAGCAACAGTGAGATGAGAGGCAAGGTGGTACTGCTCAATCTTTGGGCAAGCTGGTGCAGTGGATGCCAAGAGGAGATGCCTCTTTTTGTTGCTTTGCAAAAACGGCACAACAAAAAAGATTTTATAGTTGTTGCTGCAAGCATAGACAGTGTAGATGACAATGCAAAAGAGTTTTTAAACAGAGTTGATCCAGACAAAAACCTCATTGCCCTGTATGATGTAAAAAAGAGTTTGCCAAAGGCATATAGATGTCCCGGACTGCCATCTTCATTCCTGATTGACAAGGAAGGAAAAATTGCGGCAGTTTACATAGGCAGCCTTGATAAAGCAATGATAAAGGATTTAGAGAAAAAGATAGCTGAGCTGGAAAGGAAATAGGGATGAAGATACTTTTTTTAGTGCTTTTAATGCTATTTATAACAGGCTGCAGTGAAAAACTTGTCCGGGTTATGCCGTACGAGAAAGAGTTTTTTGCGCAAGACAAGATGAGCCTTTCTCCGGTTGCCGAACGTGCCGAACAGGAGGGACATATCTTTCTTATCCGTGAAGCGAGCGCCGGAGGAGAGAGTAGTTTTCAGGGGGGTTGCGGATGTCGTTAAAATATTTTATATGGATGATGATTTCTCTTGTTGCACTTGAGATAAGTTCTTTGGCATCGAGCCTGAAAGACAGTATGAGTTTTGGAATAAACAGCTACAGTGACAATGCAGATGTACAGGTTTATTCACCGACATTTTCTTTGTTTAAAAAAGTATCGCATCAGTGGATGCTTGGATTTAAGATGAGAATTGACACAATTACGGCAGCAAGTATCAGTAACGGTGCCAATTCACAAAGAGTAGATGCCGTTACAGGCGCATCACGTGCGGAAGGAGTACTTTTTGATGATGTACGCTATGCCCCGACTCTCATGGCTACATATGATGACGGAAAAAATATGCTAAGCTTTGGAGCGTATTACTCAAAAGAGGCAGATTATACCGGCAGAGCAGTCTTTGTAAACTATGTACGTCAACTCAACGAGCAAAATACTGCACTTGGAATCGGTATTTCACAATCGTCTGATTACTGGTACCCTGTATTTGACAGAGAATTGCCAAGAGATGATAGAAAAGAGGGTAAAATTGACCTCTCTCTCAATCAGTTGATAACACCGGGATTTTCGCTTCAGGGCGTTTTCTCTTACATGTACAGTGAAGGTTTTTTATCTTCTCCGTATCATTATGTACTGCAAGATGGTTTTGCAAAGTTTGAAAACTATCCCCAAACACGAACAGGAAAAGCATTTGCATTCAAGGGAGTATATCTCCTTAACCCAGACAATGCAATGAACTTTTCCTATCGGTATTATACAGATGACTGGGATATAAAATCACATACAGTCAATATAGAAGAGTTGCACGATTTCAGTTCACATTTTACATCTGGCCTTAGATTGCGCTATTATACGCAGACAAAGTCCAATTTTGTCAAAGCTCTTGGCAGCTACAGTGTCAATGACCCTTACTTTGCCATAGATTACCGTATGAGTGCCTTTGACTCCTATACAATTGGACTGCCGTTCATTTATAAAACAAGTAAAGGTGACAAGGTGACAGCAAGCATTGACTATTATCAAACCAGTAAAAACGATTATATTAAAAACTGGTATG
This sequence comes from Sulfurimonas sediminis, assembly GCF_014905115.1. Taxonomy (NCBI): domain Bacteria; kingdom Pseudomonadati; phylum Campylobacterota; class Epsilonproteobacteria; order Campylobacterales; family Sulfurimonadaceae; genus Sulfurimonas; species Sulfurimonas sediminis. Next base: position 103,649 of record NZ_CP041235.1, on the reverse strand, counting down.
GCGTGGACAGCATAAAGGCTGTTTTTACCACACTCACCTATGAGTTTGAGTATTAAAATGGGTTTTTTCATAAGAGGATTAAAAGCCAAAGTGATGAGCACAGAGCTTATCATGGAGGCCAATGTTTCTCGCAAAATTCTCTTTGAAGCGCTTGAGAGTGTCAAGCGTTTTGAAGAGAGATTTTCTGCCTATAATGAGGATTCCCTTGTTTCTCTAATCAATAAAAATGCAGGGATTGAAGCGGTTACATGTAACCAAGAGGAGTGTGAACTTTTTTCAGAAGCACTCAAAATCGCACAACGCTCAAAAGGAAAATTCGATCCCACAATCGGTGCTTTGACACAGGGGCTTTACGGTTTTGGGAAAACAGATAAGAAGATACCTGCCAAACAAGAACTTCAAAAAACAAAACATCTTGTCGATTACCGCCAGTTACATGTAAAAGACAACACAGTATTTCTTGCAAAAAAAAGAATGCGTCTGGATCTTGGGGGGATAGGCAAAGGGTATATTGCTCAAAAAGTATTTTTATTTCTACAAAGCAAAGGAGCGACAAAAATCCTTGTCAATGCTGGGGGTGAGATACTTACACTGGGAAAAAACTACCGGGTCGCCATTACCAATCCTTTTGACATACACAAATATCTTGGTGTCATCGAAACAAAAAACACGCCTTTTAGTATCTCTACAAGTGGAGATTATGAACGTTATATCGGCTCGAAAAAAAATCATCATATATTAGACAGTCAGTCTGCTACACAAAACCATTACTACAGCAGTCTAACAGTTTTAAAAAACGGTATAACGGCAACACTTTTGGATGCGGTTGCGACTATAGCCTTTAATACCCCTGCCCATGAATTGAAAGACTTGTCAAAAGAGTATGATGTTGCTATAATTGCCGTAACTGATGAAGGAGAGCTTTTATTTGAAAATTTTAAAAATTTAGATATAAAAGCATGTGAAATTTTTCCATAAGGATCCTCTTGAAAATATTTCTTTTATTTATATGTTTCTTTACTGTTCTGCTTGCACAAGACTCCCAAACCAAGGAGAATGAATACACTCTGGGAGAGGGTGTGCAAGTCGGTACACTCCCTTTGTACATTGGCGGTTACTTCTCTGCTGATTATACAAAAAAAAGCAATACCAATCGTTACAGAGTAGATGACATCGCTCTGCTTGCCTACGGAAACTATAACAAATTTTCTTATCTCGCAGAGATGGAATATAAAGAGTTTTATACCTATACAGACTTTAATGCAACACATACCATTGAGAGAAATACACGACTGCACACGGAACGGCTTTATATAGACTACACTTTTAATGAAAACTTTATGCTTCGCGGAGGAAAATACAATTCACCGATAGGTTTTTGGAATCTACTGCCTATAAACGTCCTTCGAGATACAACTTCCAACCCTGTAAGCACATCCATCCTCTTTCCAAAATTCTCTACAGGACTCTATGGCAGTTATAGCAGATATGGCGATGACGAACTGCAGATAGATGTTATATTACAGCACAATGACGATCTCGATGCAAACTACAACAACTACAAAACTGATGAACATTACGGAGCAGGTGTGTCATATACGCACAATGATCTTAATGTAAAACTCAACATCGGCATGTTTGATAATGTCGTCTCAGATACATCCTCCACACATTTGTATTATGCGGTTGCATCGCTGCAGTACGATGCAGAGCACTATAAGATAACAAGTGAATTTGGCACACAGAGGAATAACAAGGGCTTCACAACAAAATATGCGGGATACTTGCAAGGAGGGTATCGCTTTAATGAGAAGCATCTGGGAATTGTCCGCTTAGAATCATACAGTCAAACCGATACAAATCGCCAAGACAACATAGCTATTGTCGGGTATACATACAGACCGCTTTATCCGGTGGCATTCAAGGCGGAGTATCAGTTTCATTCACTACATGATGAAAATCAGTTTATATTTTCATGGTCGGTACTGTTTTGATGAAAAAATATCTGTTCCTCATCATTTTTATCATTTCAGTTGTAGAGGCAAAAGAGTATGCCGTAGTGGTACAAAAAGGATTTGCAAATATCTCTGTTGGAAAAATAAAAGCGATCTATCTTAAAAAACTCAAGTATCATGGTGACACAAAACTGGTACCCATTAATCTTGGTTCACAAAACTCTGTGCGGAGAAGTTTTGAAAAAAAAGTATTAAAAATCAAGCACTCACGCCTAAAGTCCTACTGGATTAAACAGCACTATCTTGGACAGAGACCGCCAATAACGCTTAAGTCCGAAGCCGCAGTAAATGCTTTTGTGAAAAAAGTTTTTGGAGCAATCGGGTATCTTGAAGCAGCAAAAGCTGATAAAGATTTAAAAATTATTTACAAATGGAGTGACTGATGGCAAAAGTATTGTTATGCGATGATGAATTGATGAACAGAAAAGTCGCTTCCAAAATTCTTAAGAAAGAGGGTTTTGAAGTTATAGAAGCACAAAACGGGCAGGAAGCACTCGACATTATGCAGACAGAGGCAGTCGACTTAGTGCTTTTAGATTTGATGATGCCTGTCATGGATGGCTATACAGCACTTAAAATCATTAAAGAAGATGAAAATATTTCCCATATTCCTGTGATTATTATCTCCGCACTCTCAGACAGAGAGGCAATAACCAAGGGTTTAAAAATTGGTGCAAATGAGTATATTACAAAACCATTCGACATTACAGAATTTCTTTTGCGTGTGAAGAATGCTGTCAGAATGGGAGAACTGCAAAACAAGAAAAATGAAAAAGAGATTATTCATATTTTGGCAAAAACGGCAGAGTATCGAGACAATGAAACCTCTATGCACACGATACGTGTTGGAGAAATATCTGCCTATTTGGCAAAAAAAATCGGCTGGAATCAAGAAGAGATTGAACTGATGCGTCTTGCTGCACCGATGCACGATATGGGAAAAGTCGGCATCCCCGACAATATACTGCTAAAACCGGGAAAATTAAATGATGATGAGTTTGAAATAATGAAAACACATGCACAGATAGGATATGAAATCCTCTCCCAAAAGAGTACACCCCTTTTGGTATTGGCAGCTGAAATTGCTCTGACTCATCATGAAAAATACAACGGAACAGGGTATCCAAAAAAGTTACAGGGAGATGCAATCCCCTTGAGTGGAGCGATTGTAGCTGTTGTGGATGTATTTGATGCACTTTTGAGCAAGAGACCCTACAAAGAGCCTTTTAGCATAGAAAAGACACTTGAAATCATCAAAGAAGGAAGTGGTGTGCATTTTCATCCTGAAATCGTGCACCTGTTTTTAGAAAATATTGAAGATATTTTACACATAAGAGAATCTTTGCTGGATGATTAGTTTTTTTAAAAAATCCTTACGAAACAAACTGCTTGTCAGTTTTTTGTTTGTCGGTCTGCTTCCGTTTGCAATCTTGCTTGTCTATACCATATTTTTAAGCCAGACAAAGATTGTCAACCAAACGATTAAAGAGCAGTTTTACAGGGCGAATGATGTAAAAGGCTTAATTAAACACCATATTACCAATCTCAAAAAAGAGATTGAATTTATTGCCTCTTTGGATTTAATGGACGATATTATTACAGATGATATTGATAAACGTATCTCTATTCTTTTAAGCAAGAAAGCAACAGATTTCAGTCTTGATTTGTCACTCTTTGTAGTAAACAATGATGGGCTTGTTATTGCAAGTTCACATAATGAACTCCTCTTGACTTCTTTTGAAAAATATAAAAAACTCTCTCAAAACACTTTTATTGAGGGAGAATATCTTTACATCAGTTCTCAGATTCTCTCCTCATTTGACAGAACAAAAAAACTCGGCTATCTGGTCTTGAAATATAACCTGCAAAATCTCACAAGATATCTTTCTCATCAGGAAAATATACATTCCTACATTATCAACAGCAAAACCGGTATTATTGTAGGTGATACGCAGGCTTTGAAAGTAGATTTAAAAAAAGAAAAAGAGAGTGTTATTACAGATAAATATGTCATTGTGTATGAACGGTTTGATGGTGTCTTGAAAAACAGTTATCTTGTTTATGGAGTAGACAAATCCGAAGCATTAAAATTTTTATATGAATTTGTCCGCTTTATGTTGCTCATTTCTCTCTTTATTACAGTTTTTGTCGTTGTTATCGCCTTGCGATACTCTAAAAGCATTGTATCACCAATTGAAAATCTGACAAAAGCAACACAAAAAATCACTCAGGAGCAAGACTATAGAGCATCTTTACCTATTGAATCCGAAGATGAAATAGCAACGCTTACTGCTTCATTTAATGAGATGGTACAAACAACAGCAAATGCACTGAAAAACCTCGAAGAAGAGAACAAACTGCGCCTCAAGCGTTTTATACAGCTTATTGAGGTCTTTAATAAAATTATTCAAACGCAGAGTGAAGATGAGTGTATTGCGGTTTCAATAAAGCTGATTCAACAAATCACCAAGAGAGATGACCTTGTTTTCTCAAAAGTGCATACAGACAACTCTATAGATTTATATGTAACAGATTTTGAACAGAACAAAAAAATCTATTTTGGCTCTATCACTTTGGCTCTTGAAAGTTTTTCGGATGAGAATGAAAAACGTTTTTACAACTCCATCGCAACAATGATAGCCTTGCAACTCGACAGAATACGCCTTATCCGCAGAACAATGGCTGCATCACAGGCTAAATCTGCTTTTATCTCAAATATGTCTCATGAACTCCGAACACCGCTGAATGCGATTATAGGTTTTTCCCAGTTTTTAATTGCCTATGAAGATTTGACACAGGACCAACAGGAAACAGTAGGAAATATAGAGTCATCAGCACATTATCTCCTCGGAATGATAAACGATATTTTAGATATTGCCAAGATTGAAGCCGGAAAAATGGAAGCACATATTGAGAATGTTGACCTCAAAAGTGTTGTAAAAAGCAGTTATGAGATGCTCAAACCGCTTGCAGATGAGAAAAATTTGGAATTTAGTCTTGATATGCAAGAGTATACTCTTCAAACGGTGCATACTGACCCGAAAATGTTTCAGCAGATTATCACCAATCTACTCTCCAATGCTATTAAATTTACACAAGAGGGTTTTGTCAGGATAAAACTTTACAATACCAAAGAAAAGGTATGCGTACATGTACAAGACAGCGGCATAGGGATAGACAAAGAGGATTTGGAACAACTCTTCAGTGATTTTACACAGGTTGAAAATGTGATGCAAAAAACACACAAAGGGACAGGACTCGGGCTCTCTTTAAGCAAAAAGATGGCACAGATTCTGGGCGGTGATGTGACCCTTCGCAGTGAAGGCAAAGGGAAAGGGAGTCAGGCAGAATTTTGTTTTCATCCAGAGCCTTAGCGCGGCAAACGCCGGTGCCCTCTTTTGTGCACGTAGTTCTTTTTAAAGCACTTCTGGCAGATACTGTACTTGGAATTTACCGGTAAAACCGTGCCACAGAGCTTGCAGCTTTGATTCAGCTGTGTCTGTCTGAGTGTCTCTTCTATATATTTGTTCAAAACACCTCTGTAGGCTCTTGCCTTGTTTTCATCTACAAAGTAGTCATTAAAACGGTAACTCAGCCACAGATACAGCGAAATCTCTTTGACCATATCTTCAGCGCGCAGCAGCTCTTCGGAGGTTTGCGCATACGAACCTGTCAGTTTTGGCGCATGATAATAAACCGGCTCTTTTTTCTCCAAAGCATTGATATAGCGCTCATAGGTACTGATGATATAGGCTGATTTGAGCGTCAGGGGTGCACAGGCAAGATGATACTTGGTGGCAATGTCCAAATCATAACTGTCAACAATGCGTGAAGCCTCCAGCATATCATCGAGTGAAGCCGCATAAAAAGGACCGTCAAAGACCATATTTTTGATAAAAAAGCGCAAAATTTCTTCCAAAGAGTTTTCTTCCAAAATTGTACTGACAAGTTTTATATGCTCCAGATTTGCCATTACTTTAAAGGGCACTTTTATCTCTTTTGCCGGTTTGTTGAAGTTTTTCCTGACTACATGTAAAGCATCCCCGTGCAAAGCCCCGACATAGCCGTTTTCATGCAGACCGTAACGCCCTGCCCGTCCTGCAATCTGCTGTACCTCCGAGGGAAAAAGGTTGCGCTGGATAATCCCGTCAAATTTTTCGGCTTTTGAAAAAAGCACCGTTTTTATGGGCAGATTCATCCCCATCGCTATGGCATCGGTGGCAACAAGAATCTGTGTTTCGCCTTCGCGAAAACGCCGTGCCTCTTCCCGTCTGACTTCAGGAGAGAGGTTACCATAGACGACACTCACCTCAAAATCTTTGGAAAAATTCTGCTTCAGCCGCAATACATCTTTACGGCTAAAAGCGATTATCGCCGTGCCCGCCTCCACCTCTTTTGGATGTGTCGGTTTTTCCAGAAGCTCCAGAGGATTTTTGCGTTCAAACTCCCGTATTTCGAGCTCTTCACCCAGATACTCCGCCAAAGCAACAATCGCCTCTTTGACATTTGGCGAACCTGTCATAATGACCTCTTTTGCAGGTGCACCGATAATGGCATTTGCCCATGCCCAGCCACGGTCACGGTCATCTATCATCTGCACCTCATCTATGACACAGACATCCACATCCACCTCGTAGTTCATCATCTCTATCGTTGAACTGATGTGTGTTGCCTCATCATCAAGAATCTGTTCCTCACCGGTAATGAGTGAGCTTTCAATCCCCTCTGCTTTGAGTGTTTCATAGCCTTCAAGTGCCAGAAGCCGCAAAGGTGCCAGATAGTAGCCTGTGTCTGCCTCTTTGAGATGCTGCATCGCTTCATAGGTTTTTCCGCTGTTTGTAGGACCGATGTGTAAAATCAGTTTTCTCTGCATACTCCGCGCAATGGGAAAGAGGTTTTTAAAATCACGAATAGTCCGTGCAAGCAGTGCCTCTCGCTGTTTCTTAATCAGCTCGTCATGTATAGAGTGCAAAAAACGCCGTGTTATTTTTCTGTGCATTTTTGGCGTTATATTCAAGCTTTGCCCAAGCAGTTCAAAAAGATACCCATAGACTCTCGCATGCAGCTCTTCTTGGCTGAAATGCAAAAGCTGGGCATACTCTTCGCACTCTTTTACCAAAGCATCGAGTGTAAGTAAAAATTCATCTTCGTGCTCTTTTTTGACCTCTGCCAAAATAGCATCAAAATTAAATCGTTTCGCGTTCCATATCTCTTCCAAAAGTCCTTCAAGCTCTACATGTAACTCCAGTTTATAAGAGATTTTCTGCTCACTGTAGGGGAGAGAAAGCTGTTCATTGACATGAATCAGAACCTCTTCTTCATGAAGTTCTACTCCCTCGGCATCTATTTTAGACTTAACAATCTTTTTTAAAAGTTTTTGAGAAATAAGCGGATAGCTTACTTTTGATTTTGGAGGCGAGGCACGCAGCGCATCCAGAATCTCTTTGGTACTCAGATAGGCATGCGGATATTTCAAAGAGGCTAAAAAGCTATCAATACTCTCCTGTTTTTGCTGCACCGTTGCAACTTTGTCCTGCCCTATCTTTTGCACAATCGCATCAAAATCCGTTGTTTCAAGGTACTCATACGAATAGGGCTTTGTTTTGAGTGTCAAAATCTTGTGAAAATGCTGTTCGTAGAGTTCGTACTTCAGTGAGGCATTAAACTCAAAACAGTCATCCAGATCAAAAAGCCCCTCAAGTTCACGCTCAAGTTTCTCTTTTTTCATCTCAAAACGGATATGACGCAAAGAGGATTCCATTTTTTCTATGGTTATTTTTTTACTTCTTACATGTAAGTAGGCCTCACGCAGGCGTACTGCTTCTTCCTGGCTGACATCCAGTTCTTCGAGCAGCGCATTAATCTTATCTTCTCTGTCAAAGACGAGCTCTTTTTTTGGCCGATCTGATTTGTACACCCGTCCGTCACTCTCAAAAAAGTTTAAAATATCCTGACGCATACTGCTTTCGGCTTCACTCCAAATCATACGAAGTGTTTTGACCATCAGGGTTTTATTATGCTCTATATCATATATGCCCAGTGTTGCAAAAAGCTCACTGAGGGTTTTACTCTCTACCCGTTCTATCCCCACATCAAAGGGGTCATCATCAAAATATTTTCTAATTCTCTGGTTAATTTTACTGTTTTTCTTATTTTTTCTTGCCATAGAAAGATTATAACACAAGTTTAGAACGCAAAAGAGCAAGCGAGACAAAAATGACACCCGTCGGCACTAAAGTACCGATTCCGGTGTCTTTGCAGATGAGCCTGTGCAGCTTTTTCGGAATCGGTACTTTAGTGCCGACTGTTACAACTTCCCTGCCACTCTCAGCCCGCACTGAAGTACGGGTTCCGAAAAAAGCCTAATCTTACTGCTTCAACAAACTATAAAAGAGCTGTTATATAATAAGCCTATGAATTACCCAGACGAATGGACGCAAAAAGAGTTTTTGCAAAATAAAAAGAAGTTGGAAAAAGAGGGTGTGGATGTTGTCCTTGTAGACACGATTTTGTCACCCATAGAAAAAGCAGACACACTAACCTACAACCCTTATGAGCTCAAACAGTACCCGGAGGGAAGTGTCTTTGTTTTTTACTGCGATTCCGGCAAGGCGACACTTGACCGGCTCAAAGAGTACAAAAAAAAATTTCCCAATCACCACTGTATTTCCCTCAAAGGCGGTCGTGGATACTGGAGAAAAAATATGATGTTACTGGATGAAAACGATGCATAAGCATATCGACGAATTTATAAAATGCCTCGAAGAAGAACGTTATTACGATGCGCATGAAGCACTTGAAGCAGCCTGGTTTCCCCGTCGTTTTGAAAAAGACAAAGAGGTAAAACTGCTCAAAGGCTTCATCAATGCCTCTGTCAGTTTTGAACTTATCAAACGAGGGCGCAAAGAGCAGAGCAAAAAAGTCTGGGCAAATTATCTCAAATACAGACCTTTTCTTTTTGAGATAGACTCCCCCTGTCAGAACCGTTACTATCAGCTTTCAAGACTTGTTGAAACTATAAAAAAGGACAATCGGCACCGCTTTTAGGAACCCATCCTTTAGGGTGGGCTGAGAGTGCTGGGACAGCTGCTACGCTTTGTGCTGCCTCACAACCATAAAAAGCAAAAATGCTCCAAATGCCATCAGACTTGAAGTCAAGAAGAGGTACTTCGGATAGTATTCATACACATATCCCGCAATAAGCGCACCGCTGAGTCCTCCAAAACCGTAGGTAATGCCGGAAAAAAACTGCTGAGAGAGACTTTTGTGTCTGTATCGCTGAAACAGATAGCTGATGGCTGCCGTATGAAACAGGGCAAAACTCAGAGCATGCAGAGCCTGGGAGAAAAACAGTATCGCCAAATGCTCAGGGAATGCAAAAACCAAGAACCATCGCAGCACCGTTGCCAGTGCTGTCAAACGCAGCAGATTCAGTAAATTTCCCTGCAGCAGGCCCCCTTGAAAGAAAAACATCCCTACTTCAATCAACACACCAAAACTCCACAAATAGATTGTCATATCCAAACCAATGCCGTGGTCTGTCTCATAAATCGTAAAAAAGTTATAAAAAGAGCCAAAACTCATCTGCACCAAAACAAGTCCGCCCCAGAGTTGCCAGTCTTTGAAGATATCTATATCATTAGAGATATTTTTCTCTTTTACATAGCTGGTATCGGGTGCGTGGCACAGCACTCTATACGCGACAAAGGCAGTCAAAAGGCTCAAAACAAATAAAAAGTCCAAAGCAATATAGGCAGAACTTAAAAACCGAACCAGCACAAGAGCAACGGCAATAAACCCAACAGAACCAAACAACCTTACTTTTCCGTAACGCTCCTTGCCGATAGTATGTAAAGAGATAACCTCTACAAAAGGCAGCATCAGACTCATACCCAGCCCCATAAAAATATTTGAGAGCAAAAGTGCATAAAAATGCTCCAGCGAGAGATAAAAAGAGAGGGTACTTGCAATGACTGTAAATAATGAAAATTTAAATACTGTGGCATTAAGGGTCAGTCCACGCAAAAACAAAAAAGGCAGTATAAAACGCACCAAAGGCGATGCCGCAAAAATAATGCCTATCTCACTTGCATCATAGCCCACCCCGCTGAGGACTTTTGGCAAAAATATAATGTATATGCCGACAATAGAAAAATAAAAATAGTAAAAAAGAGACAAGAGTGCGAACATAAACTTCCTTATCACAAATTATAGCAATAATCCAATAAAGATATGCTACAATATTTTCAACAAATGAAGGAGAGGGCTAAAATGGAACGAACATTAGGCGAAAATGATTTTATTGTCTCTAAAACAGACACCAAAGGTCGACTGACCTATGTCAATAAGATTTTTATTGACCTGGCAGAATATACAGAGGAGGAACTCCTCGGCAAACCACACAATATTGTCCGACACCCGGATATGCCAAAGACAATTTTTAAACTTTTATGGGACAGAGTTCAGGCAAAAGAGGAAATTTTTGCCTATGTCATCAACAGCACAAAGAACAACAACTCTTACTGGGTCTATGCCAATGTCACACCCTCTTTGGATGAGCGCGGCAATACTGTAGGCTACTACTCTGTCAGAAGAAAACCAAACCCTGAAGCGCTCGAAACTATCAAACCACTCTATGCACAGATGCTTCAGGCAGAAAGAAGCGGCGGTATGGATGCCGGCATGAAAATTTTAACAAATTTACTAGATCAGGAAGGAGTCAGCTATGATGAGTATATCATCTCTCTTCAAAAATAACCAGGCATTATTGCTTTTTGTAACGCTTTTGGGCGTTGGTGTTTACAGCCTGTCGAGTGCAAGTTACATTGTAGGCGGGCTTGTTTTACTTATAGCGATTGTGGCACTCTTTATTCCGGGAGGAACAACTTCAAAAACTTCTACCGTTATGGACAAACTCGAAGAGATTTTAGCACAGGCTGCTCAGGGAAAACTCGAAGGACGCATCACACACATTCCAAATGACAACTCCCATGATGCCAAAATCGCCTGGGCACTCAACGATATGCTTGACCAGGTGGAAGCATTCATGCGTGATATCGCAACAACCATAGAGTGTGCTTCTTCTGGAAAAACATACAGACACACCTACCCGCAAGGACTGCAGGGGCTTTTCCATACTACCGCTGCACAGGTCAACACAGCCATCGAGGCGATTGCAAGCGGTTATAGAAGAAAACTCCAGGCAGAACTCTCTTCTGAGTTTTCAACGCTTGGCGGAGGTATCGGACAGGGTCTTTCTATCATCCAGACGGATTTGACAATCTCTTCAGATGAGGCAGAAGAGATTGTCAGTGTTTCCGAACAAACAGCAGAAAAAGCTTCGGGAAGTCTCAACAGTGTACTTGAAATAGGCCAAAGACTGGGCTCTCTTGTAGAGCTTATCTCTTCATCACATGAGGGAATTGTCAATCTTGAAGGACGCTCACGGGATATTTCCGAAGTTGTCGGGCTCATCAAGGACATCGCTGACCAGACCAATCTCTTAGCGCTCAATGCCGCCATAGAAGCAGCCCGTGCGGGTGAGCACGGACGCGGTTTTGCCGTCGTTGCCGATGAGGTAAGAAAACTTGCCGAACGTACACAAAAAGCAACCACAGAAATAGAGATTAACATATCAACCCTTCAGCAAGAAGCCAATGATATGCGAACAAACTCTGATGAGATTACAAATATCGCCCAGGAATCAAACGAGGTGATTCATGAATTTGAAAATACCTTTACAGAGCTCAATGAGCTTGCCAATGCAGCGCACACGACAGCTATCGGCATTCAAAACCGTCTCTTTACAACACTCGTCAAGGTTGACCATATTTTATTTAAATCAAATGCCTACTCAACGGTACTCAATGAAGATGCAAGCAAAGAATTCCCTGACCACAAACACTGCAGAATGGGACAGTGGTACCTAGGCATAGGACAAGAGCGCTTTGGAAATACAACTGCCTTTAAGAAAATGGATGCACCACATGCGACTGTGCATGATTCAGTGGCTAAAAACATGGTTTTTGTCAAAGAGCACAGTGTTCTCAAAGCAGACCATCCTAAAATCATAGTAGAAAATTTCAAAAAAATGGAAGATGCTTCAATGGAGCTTTTCAAAGACTTGGATCGCATGATAAAAGAGTACGATGAAACAAGGTAAAAAAACGCTATTTACCTAACATTTACTTATAATTAATATAATTCTATATCTCAATTATGTTTTTCCCCTTTCATAAGAGAGATATTTACTCCTATAAATTTTTAAAACAGCCGAGTTTTCCCCCTTTTTTACTCTCGGCTGTTTTTCCTTTTAAGCCTTTGCAAAAAAAAATATGTTACTATATCTTATGTACTTGACAAAAAATAAAAAAACAACCTTCATAAATGCAATTACAACAAAACTCTCTCAATTTTCAGAGATAGACAGTGTTGTACTCTTTGGTTCGTTTCTCTCTTCCCAAAATCCAAATGATATTGATATTGCTGTCATACAAGACTCAAATGAAAATTTTTTAACCCTCTCTTTAAAATACAGAAAAGTATTACGTGAAATTTCAAAAATTATTCCTATAGATATTATTCCCATTAAAGAGGATGCAAAAGGTCTCTTTTTAGATGAGATTTATAAAGGAAAAATTGTTTATGAAAAGTGAGACAGAGAAATGGTTTGTTTTTGCAAATGAAAAGATTACCCAACAGTGCATCCAGATAGCACAACAGGTTCAAATTGACATCAAAAAGTATCTCTCTTAACAGATGAAAATAATACTCACCACTTTAAATTCACGATTTACACACAGTGCGGTAGGGCTGCGGTATCTGTATGCAAATATGCAGGAACTGCAGAGTGATACTTCCATCCTTGAGTTCAGCATCAATGATGCCATCCAGACTATTGCAGAAAAACTGCTTCTACCCCAGCCTGACATCATAGGCATAGGCGTCTATATCTGGAATGCAAAAGAGGTACACGAACTGATTCATATCCTCAAAAAAGTTTTCCCGACAACACGCATAATTCTCGGCGGGCCAGAAGTAAGCTACCTCCCTTTTCGTGTCAATTTCGATGCTGCGGACTATATCATTCAGGGAGAGGGAGATCTGGCTTTTTACCGGTTGTGTAAAAATATTCAAAACAAAGTGCCGACTGAGAAAATCATCAAAATGACCTTGCCCGATCTTAAAGCTATACAGCTCCCTTACATGTACTATACAGACGAGGACATCAAAAACCGTTATATTTATGTGGAAATCTCCCGGGGCTGTCCCTTTGAATGTGAATTTTGTCTCTCCTCTATGGATGAAAAAGTACGCGCTTTTAACCTTGATGCAGTTCTGGAAGAATTTCAAAAACTTTGGGAAAGAGGGGCAAGAAATTTCAAATTTGTCGACAGAACTTTTAATCTCAATATGAAAGCAGCCAACAAAATACTTGATTTCTTTTTAGAGAAAGAACCGCCTTATTTTGCCCATTTTGAAGTTATTCCTGACCACTTTCCAGCATCTCTGCGAGAAAAAATCAAACGTTTTCCCCATGGAGCTTTGCAGCTTGAAATAGGCATTCAGACCCTCAACCCAGAGATTGCCAACAACATCTCAAGACAGTTAAAACTTGACAAAATAAAAGACAATATAAACTTTTTGGAAAATGAAACGACAGCGCATATCCATCTTGACTTGATTGTTGGGCTTCCTGGTGAAAGTCTAGAAAGTTTCGGGCGCAATCTTGATGAATTAATGCGCATGAGCAGCTGTGAAATTCAAATAGGCATCCTGAAAAAACTCTCCGGCACACACATCAGCCGTCATGACAAAGAAGAGGGTATGGTCTACAGTGACATTCCGCCCTATGATATTTTAAAAAACAACAAACTCAGCTTCAGAGATATACAGATTATGAAACGCTTTGCACGCTTTTGGGATTTGTACTACAACAGTGGCAACTTCAAAACAACACTCCCGCTCTTATGGCAAAATGAAAGTGTTTATGAAAACTTTTATGCTTTTGGTCTCTGGATTTACGAACAGACAGACTCTACATGGAAAATCTCTCTGCAAAGACAGGGGGAACTGCTTTTTTCTTATTTACATGTAAAGAAGAAGATAGCTGAAGAGGAGATTGCAAAGTATATGCTTCAGGATATGATGAAGCTAAAAGGCAGAGCAATCCCCACATACCTCAAGCCCTATGCAAAAGAGTTTCACTCAGAGGCGAAAATGGGAACTTCCGGATTTAACAAAAGGCAGATTTAGGCTTTTACAGCCTGACAGTCGGCACTAAAGTACCGATTCCGAGAAAGCATTAATTTTCTTCACTTAATGGCTTTGGTACTTAGTACCGGTTCCGCAAAAAGACTATCCATCAAAGTTTTTCCAAATCATCTACGCTTATACTCTTTTGGGTGTCAAGAGTGAGATTCAGTATGTCTGATTTTATAATAGTGTTGCTTAGAATGGCATTGATTTTCTGCTCTATCTCTTTCATATTGCACTCTCCGTTATCAAGTATGGCAAAATCATCGCCAAAAATTCTAAAAACCATAGAGAGGTCAAAACATCCTTTCAAAGATTTGGCAATTTTCACCAAAACAGTGTCTCCCTCTTTCCATCCGGATTCTTTGTTGAAACGTGAAAAATGTTTCAACCGCAACAGATGCAGCTGTGCGTATTTTCTGTCATAAGAGTTTTGCAGCAACATTACATCAAGGTAACTCTGGTTGTACAGATCTGTCAGACTGTCCTTGTAAAAATAGGCAAATCGCTCCTTTTCTATGTCGGTATGCGGCAACTGGTTTATATTTTTATCCACAACCACATCTTTTAGCACCTCTAGTGTTGCTTTGACGGCATCCGCATCATACTGCACGCCACTCAGACGTTCTATCTCCTCGAGTGCTTCTTTGGGAGTTTTTCTGCCTTTGTATATTCTGTTGGTTGTCATGGCATCAAAACAGTCAGCAATCATCATCACTTTTGCCAGTCTGTCAATTTCACTGGCTTTTATGCCTCTTGGATATCCGCTGCCGTCACATCGCTCATGATGGTCACGGACTATGTCCGCAAGCTCTGCATACATAGGAATATTTGCCAAAAGTCTGTAGCCCACCTGAGGATGTTCCTGAATCAGTTTGTATTCCAAGTCATTGAGTTTTTTTGGTTTCAAAAGGACAACATCCGGTGTGACAATCTTGCCGATATCATGCAAAATTCCCGCCTGATAGACTTTTTCGCACTCTTTTTGGGAGAGTCCCATCTTTTGGGCTATCATTTTGGAGTATTTGGCAACTCTTTGGGAATGACCAGCCGTATAAGTATCTCTCTCTTCTATCAATTTGACCATTGCCAGCAGTGTTTTTTCATAGTTGTCATGCTGAAACTGTATCATTGCGCTTAACTCGGCTGTTTTTTGCTCCACCATGCGCTGCAGGGATTTTTTGTAGGCTTCATTCTCCTGCATGACTTCGAGTTTTTCACTGACCTTGTAGAGTTCATAATTTAGCTGCTCATAATCAAAAGGTTTGATTATATACCCGTCAACCCCTATTTTAATGGCCTGTGACATGTAGTCAGAGCCGCTGTGTGCGGTTGTTATCAAGAGTGCCTGCTGCGGATTTATCTCCCGTATCTTTTGCAACATCTCTATGCCGTCCATCCTGGGCATGGATAAATCTGTAATCACGATGTCAAACTGCCCGTTTTTATAACGCTCCAAACCCTCAACCCCGTCTTTGGCAGTCGTCACATCTGCAAAAAAGTTCTTCAGATACTCCGTGAGTGCAGTTTGCACAGCCATATCATCTTCCACATATAAAACTTTAAATTTTCTTGCCAATGATTGTAGTGCTTTTAAATTTATCATACGCTAATCTTATCAAAATTATGCTAATATTAAGAAATAACGGAGGGAGATATGAAAAATTCTGTATTTATCGGGATAGGTGCGAGTGCCGGAGGGTTGCAGGCTTTAAAAGAGCTGTTTCCTCTGCTGCCCACAGACCAGGAGTATGTCTATATAGTTGCCCAGCATCTTGACCCGCATAAAAAGAGTGCCTTGTCCGAAATATTGACCGCATATACGGTTATGCCCGTCTCTCTCATCACAAAAGATCAGCAGTTTTTGCCAAACAATGTCTATGTTGTTCCCCCGGGATACAACCTCATCTATACACGCCACCGACTGCTGCTTGAAAAAGCACCCGATACACCCCATATTCCGACGCCTTCTATCGATACACTTTTCAAATCGCTCAGCAGTTACAAAAAAGAAAACTGCCTTGGTATCGTCATCAGCGGGACAGGACATGACGGAACTGCGGGTGTCAGAACCATCAAAGAACACGGCGGTATCACCGTCGCCCAGTCTCCAAAAGAGGCCCAGTACCCGGAGATGCCGCAACATGCGATTGCAAGCGGTTTCATTGACTATATATTTGAGGTAAAAGAGATAGCCCAAAATCTTGTAAACATCGTGCATACCGCACCCGGACCTTTCATGAAGATTGTAAAGCTTCTCAAAGAAAAAGAGTCCCTTGACATAGAAAAGTATAAAAAAGAGACTGTTATGCGACGGCTGAGCAAACGGATGCTTTTAAATAAATGTGCAACGCTTGAAGAGTATATTGACTATATCAATGCCAATCCGGATGAGCTGCATCTACTGTATCAAAACATCCTCATCGGGGTTACAGAGTTTTTCAGAGACGAAAAATCATTTGAGGCACTCCGACAGCATCTTGAAGAGTACCTCTCTGACAAGCCCGACAGCTATGACCTGAGAGTCTGGTCTGTTGCCTGTTCTACAGGAGAGGAGGCCTACTCTCTGGCTGTTACCATTGACCAAATCAAACAAAAGCTCAAAAAAAATTTCGATGTCCATATTTTTGCCACAGACATTGACGAAAAAGCACTTGAGGTTGCAAAAAAAGGAATCTACTCCAAAAAAGCACTCCAAAAGACTCCAAAGAAAATACGCAAAGAGTATTTTATCCCCTTAGACGGAGCCTACAAGGTCAAAGAGGCTATTCGTTCTCAGATTATTTTTACAAAACACAATGTTTTATGCGACCCGCCTTTTATCAACCAGGATATCATCAGCTGCAGAAATTTTCTTATCTATATTTTGCCTGAGGTCCAGGAAGATCTTTTTGTACTCTTTCATTATGCGCTCAAAGAAAAAGGTCTCTTGTTTTTAGGCTCCTCAGAATCAACACTTACGAGCGTTGCCTATTTTAAAACGCTCGACCAGGAGCATAAGATTTACATCAAAGAGCAGCTTGAGAATCCTCCAAAAATCTCTTCGCACTACTTTTCAACACATACACATGCCAAACAGAACCTCTCGGAAGTCAAAACATTCACCCTCAAAGATATCAACATACAAGAAGAGATAACAAATAGCGTATTTGAACTTTTTTCTTCGGAGTGCATTATCGTCGATACAAATTTCACCATTGTCTACAAACAGGGGAATAACCCTTTTTTAGAACTTAATGACGGTTTTGTGACTTTGAATATTGTCGAAAACCTGAAAAAAGAGCTGCAGTACAGCGTCAAAAAGATTCTTGATCAGACTGCAAAAAGCGCAAAAGTGCAGAGCACAAAATTTATCGAAGTCAAACTCGGCGAAAAAAGACAGACTTTTGTCAAAGTCATTGCCACTCCTTTTGCAAACAAACAGGATGCTGTTTTTATTTTACTCTACTTTCAGGAACTCAATGCCAACAATTTGGAGTTCAACACCAGAGAAATAGTCTTGCCAAACGAATCATATGTGATAGAAAACCTTTCAAACCGGGTGCAGGAACTCCAGGAGGACAATCACGCTCTTTTGGATGAGCTGATGCTTTCCAAAGAGAATATGCAACTGCTCAACGAAGAGCTTCAGAGCGCCAACGAAGAGTTGCAAAGTGCCAATGAAGAGCTCGAAACTTCCAACGAAGAGCTGCAAAGCTCCAATGAAGAGTTGCAGGTATCCATTGCAAATGAGCAGAAGATGCAAAGACAGCTCTCTTTGATTTTGAATTCCACGCATGACGGTATCATCGGGCTTGACCTGCAGGGGTGCCACACTTTTGTCAATGAAGCCGCCCTTACAATGCTGGGCTATACAGAGGACGAACTACTTGGGAAAAATGCCCACAGAATCTGGCACCATACAAAACCCGACGGCAGCCACTACCCCCTTGAGGAGTGCATGCTGCATATGCATCTTATCAAAGGGATTTCTGTCCGCAAAGAGGAACTTTTTTTCAAAAAAGACGGCACGCCTTTTGATGTTGAAGTACTGCAGAATCCGATTATAGAAGAGGGAAAAGTCAACGGGGCTGTGCTCTCTTTTCATGATATCACACAAAAGAAAAAATTGCTTCAAGAGGCTGAGTATGAGCACAAGATGAACGATTTGTATCTCAACTCAACAGAAACGATAGTGCTGATTTTGGATCTTCACGGAAGTGTGCAGATGATAAACAACAGTGGTTCCAAACTGCTCAGGCTGCCAAAAAAGAAGATACTCGGCAAAAATTTCATTCAGCATTTTGTGCCAAAATCAAAACAGCCGAAGATGCAAAATATTTTTGACGCAATTGTCTCTCAAAAAGCAGAATCTGTCAAGGAGTATACAAATCAAATAGTGGACGCAGAGGGTAACAAACACACTGTATCATGGCGAAACACCTGCATCAAAGACAAAAACAGCACCATTGTAAATATCATCAGCTCCGGTATAGACATAACCAATCAGGAAACACTCACAAAAAAGCTTTACGAGCAGGAACATCTTTACAGGCTGACTTTTGAAGAGGCAGACATAGGCATAGCCCATGTTTCACTTGATGGAAGATTGATAGATACCAATGAATACCTCACAAAACTCCTGGGATACACAAAGCAGGAGTTCAAAAATATGCATGTCGCCGACATCACTTTTGCCCAGGACAGAGATACAGACAGATACATGCTTGAACAACTCCAAAACAATGAAAA
Source organism: Sulfurimonas sediminis (assembly GCF_014905115.1). Classification (NCBI taxonomy): domain Bacteria; kingdom Pseudomonadati; phylum Campylobacterota; class Epsilonproteobacteria; order Campylobacterales; family Sulfurimonadaceae; genus Sulfurimonas; species Sulfurimonas sediminis. Next base: position 84,648 of record NZ_CP041235.1, on the reverse strand, counting down.
GAAATCATACCATGTCGAGAAGCGTTATGTCCATAAAAACGGCACTGTCATTTGGGTAAGTCTGGCAGTTGTGCTTTTAGTCGACGAACAAAAAAAACCGCTTTATCTGCTCAAAATAATTCGGGACATATCACAACTCAAGCTTTTAATGTACCAACTCGAAGTCGAAAAAAACAGATTTGAAAAAATGATAAAGTTTACACCCATTCCTTTGATGCTTTACAATACAAACGGAGAGATTTTAATGCTCAATAAGATTCTTCAAGAAAATACAGGTTATTCTCTCCATGAGATTCCGACAATCGAAAAAATGCTGAAAAAACTGTTTGTTCATGAAGATGAAAAGAGCATGAAAAGCATTAGACAATACTACAAAAACCCTCTAAAAGAGCCCAGACAGCAACAGACTATTACCACAAAATCAAAAGAGAAGCGAGTCGGGATTTTGCATGCCGTCAAACTTGACGATCAGTACAACGGCAATGAAACCCTGTATCTCATAGCCATTGTGGATATCACCGATATACAGAAAAAAGACGAACTGATGATTTCACAGTCCCGTCAGGCGGCAATGGGAGATATGCTCTCCATGATAGCCCACCAGTGGAGACAGCCTTTGAGTGTGATTTCCATGGTTTCAAACAATATTCAGGCACAGTTGGAACTGCAGGGAAGTGTTGATGCAAAATCTCTGCAGGAACTCATTCATACACTCAACGGACAGACGCAATACCTCTCGCACACCATAGATGATTTTAGAAACTTTTTCCAGCCTGACAAAAAGAAAGAGCTTGTCACCGCAGATACTGTTTTGAAAAAGCTCACACATCTTGTTGAAAAATCTTTAGAGAACAATGCCATCACACTCGCTTTTGCGAAAAACAGCGATATTGAATTCTGTACCTATCAGAACCAACTGTTGCAGGTCCTCATAAATATCCTCAACAATGCCAAGGATGCCATCAAAGAAAACACCAAAGAAGGCGGACATATCAGCATAGATGTCACAAAACAAGAAGAAGAGATAGCCTTTAAAATCTGTGACAACGGCGGAGGCATAAAACCGGAAATACTCAAAAAACTCGGAGAGCCCTATGTCACATCAAAATCCAAAAACGGCACAGGTCTTGGCATATACATGTCCAAAATCATTGTAGAAAAACATCTTGGAGGCGAACTTTCCTGGCAGAATACTGACAAGGGAAGCTGTTTTATGATTACACTGCCACTTGATAGAGTGTGTGAGTCTTAATTTAACCCGGATTATGCTAAAATAACAGGAAATAAGTAAAAGGAATCAAATATGTTTGGATGCAGTGCAAAACTTGAAAAACTTGAAAATGAGTATAAAGCGAAAATAGCAGCAATGGAGGCTGAAAACAACAGGCTTTATGATGAAATTCAACAACTGAAAAATCAGCAAAATACCCAAGAGAGCACTTCTGAGATGAAAAATGATGCTTTTGTCAAACTCATCATTGAAAGCTACAGCAGCGGCACACACTTTTTGCAGGGAACCATCGAAGACAATCTCATTCAACTTGAAGAGATTAATGAGCTCAATGATCAAACAAATGAGCGGATGCACAATATTGAAGAACAGACTGCTGAAATCATATCTACAACAGAAACAATTCAGGAACATGCCAATACCTTGGGGGAAGACTCAAATGCACTCAATGACAGTGTTATGTCTATCTCAGAAATCATCAATCTCATTAAAGATATTTCGGACCAGACCAACCTGCTCGCACTCAACGCAGCCATAGAAGCAGCCCGTGCAGGTGAACACGGACGTGGTTTTGCCGTTGTTGCCGATGAGGTAAGAAAACTTGCAGAACGTACACAAAAAGCAACCCAGGAAGTAGAAATTAACATCAACGGACTCAAACAAAACTCCAACTCTATTATAGAAATCGGCAATACTTTTATGAATGAAACATCCAAAGTAATGGAAATAGTCGATGTTTTTAATGAAAATATCCAGAAAGTCGTAGAAAATTCCAATGAAATTAAGAACAAAACACAAAATCTTACAGCTGAGTTTAATGTCAGTAACGGAAAAATTGACCATATTGCACTCAAAATCAAGGGATACGAAGCAATCCTTGATAAAACAAGCACTGATATTCCCGATGAAAACAGTTGCCGTTTTGGCAGGTGGTTTTCAGAAGTTGCCCATACCCTGCTCAAAGGTAACAGTCACCTTTCAAGCATCACACAACATCACAAAAAAGTGCATCAGGGACTTAAACAAGCGATACAGGAGAATATGCAGGGGAATTTTGATGCAGCACTGCAGACATTCAAAGAGGTCGAACATGCAAGTGAAGTCGGCTTTGAAGAACTTCTCTCTGCGGTCAAAGAATCAACAGGCAGATAAAGTTTAAAAGCCTCTTGTATCCAAACCTTTTGTCAAAGAGTCATCCAGTTCAAGGGCATACTCAGGGTTACGCCTGTGTAGCTCTTTGTCAAGCTTGAGGATGATATCTTTGGTAACATTCGGATGATGACAGATTCTTAAAATCAACTCTGAATATTTTTCAAATTCAGGATGGGCCCGTAATCCCAACTTTTTAGGAATTTTTCCATAATATTTCAACAGCAGATCAACAGCTTCTCTGAGTTCTGAAGTTGTTGCTTTTTTATCTTTTATCACTTCAAGCAGCGTATTAAAGTCAGGCTTTGCTTCTCTTACATGTAAATGTTTTTTCAAGACTCCTTTCTTTTTGGTTTTTTTTGCATGAAAAAAATAGAGATACAAAAGGATTAAAAGACCAAGTGCCCCGCTCAAAGCTGCCAGAGATTTTATAAGTAAAGCGATATCCATTACAGCAGCCTTTTTCTAAAAAACAAAAGGTATCAGTCTTTTTGTTTTTTGCATGTATGTGGCATAGGCAGGGTTATGGCACTGCCATAAACTCTCTTCATACAACAGCTTTACCAACAGAGTCACCAAAAGTAAACTGTAAAGTACAAATTCATAATATGTAAAATAAATGACAGTTACACCTAGCATACTCAGCAACACAGAGAGATACATCGGATGTCTTATATACGCATAAATACCCTTTGTCACCAGTTCGCAGTTCTCTTTGATGTCGGGACGAATATTGAAATTTCCCCGCTTGTGCTCTTTTACAGCCAACAGACCCGTAATAATCCCCAGCATCAAAATCATTAAACCGGCAGACAGATGTTTTGTCGGCGTCCCCAGTGGCAAAATCATTAAAAATATGATAAAAAACTGCAAACCGACTAATATTTTACTCTTCATCTACTCTCTTTTCATTTTTTTATCCCTCATTATACTGGAAATAATAACAAAAACAAGTGAAAACAAAACTGTGACAAAAATTATGGCATACCCCGTAGGCAAATCCAAATAATACGAACCAAGCAAAGCAAGGACAATGCTCAAAGAGCCAAACAAACAGGCAAAAACAAAAGGTTTTGTTTTCCTCTGCATAAGCCCTGCATAAGAAGGTGCAATCAGCAGCGCAAAAACAACCAAAACACCGGCAGACTGCACGGAAGAGGTCACAGTGAGCGCGAGCATCGTAAAAAACAGAAACTCTTTTTTCACACCTTGCATTCTCGGAAAGACAACAAACATAACAAACGAAACAGCACCGTAAAGCATAAGACTTTTATACAAATCTTCGCTTGAAGTAAAAAGAATATCTGCCGCACTCAGTTTGGAAAAGAGTTCCGTTCCCTCCGGACTTTGTGCCAGTATAAGCATAATCGAAGAGATGCCAAGCGCATACAAAAGCCCTATAAACGCCTCTATTTTTTGCACTTTTTTTGTCGCCCAGGTAATAACTACAGCCGCTAAAAGTGCAAAAAAGAGTGTCATAGCCGTTTGGTACTGCGCATCCATAAAAGCCACACTCAAAGCCATACCGATAGCCGCAATCTGCCCTATCGCCAGGTCGGTAAAAATAACCCCGCGTTTGATAATCTCCAATCCGAAGATGGAGTGAATAAATACCAAAGCAACAGCCAGCACAAAAGCCGGCCAAAGCAATTCGATTACTGACATACTTTCTTTGCTATGTTGTTATAAAATTCTTGGAGTGTTGTACTGCTATCCGCACCTAAGTCATGGGGGATTATAAGTACTTTCGCTCCTGTCTTGCTTGCGATGAATTTTGCAGTTTTTTTCTCATGATAGACATCTTGCAAAATCTTTTTCACACCGTTGTCTCTCATGATATTGATCAACTCCAAAGTGTGTTTTGAACTCGGAGCAATCCCGGGAAGCGGTTCAATCGTTCCATATATTTTATAGTTATATCGCTGTAAAAAGTAGTTAAAAAGCGGATGGTACTGTACCACTTTTTTATCTTTACATGTATGCATATTTGCATCAAACTTTTGTAAATAATCTTGCCAGCCATTTGTGAACTTTTTCAAATTTTTTTCATACTGCGCTGCATGCTGTGGATCAATTTGCGAAAGCTTTTGTGCTATGGCTTTTGCCATTGGCAGGACAGCATAAGGATCTGTTGTATAGTGGGGATTACCCTGCGCATGAACATCACCAAAGGCGCGTGAAACGGTTGTCGGTACATTTATCAAATGTACATAGTGAGACAGATCCAAAAAGCCTTTGGCTCCGTTTTGAATCTTGGCATTGTTTGCCGCACGCAAAAGCGGAGGCAGCCAGCCAAGCTCCAAACCTGCTCCGTTTATGATGAGCAGATCTGCCTGACGGAGCTTTGCAATAAGTGAAGGTTTCGGCACGATAAAATGCGGGTCATACTTTGAACTTCCAAGAACCGTTACATGTACCAAGTCTCCTCCTATTTTTTGCGCAATTGCACCGGCTGTTGTATAGGTTGTATCTATTTTGACTGTAGCAAACAAAAAGTTTGTGAGTAAAACTGTTAGTAGTATAGTTTTCATATTTTTCTCCTAATACGAGTGCGCACCATGCGCACCTGCTGCAAGATTGAGTGAAAGCATTACTTCACTGATGTTTTTTCTCTCACCGGCTATGATTTTTGTTCTGTCGTAAGTGTAAGAGAGACGTAGGCGTGACATCGGGAATGGTTTATACTCAAGTTCGGCTGTATACCTGTCCAAATTATCCGTGTCAATACCCGCATAAGAAGAGAGGTCTGTCTCATTTTTTGTAATCGCGTCATAACGCAAACCTGCTGAATAGTTGTTGTTATACTGATAAATCAGCTCACTGTAAAGCCCTGCCTGTTTGTCTGTTCCTGTGCCGACATCTTTGTTTCTGTAAAGATATTCGCTTTGCCAGACAACTGCGCTGTAGCTTCCCAACTGCTCACGTAGTGTCAAATCAACCCCATAAACATCGGTGGCATTTGCTGTTGTATTTTTCCCGTGGGCAATACTCACACCGCCAAGAATTGACAAATCATCGCCCACATCAACACTTATTTTATATAACCGACATAAAGATTATTTGCTTCGGTATCGCCAAAACTTTTCTCATTTGTTCCCTGCATCGCTTCTGCACCCGCCATAATATATGTATCTGTCGGAACGACCCATTGGAGTTGCACACCAGGGTCACTGATGCCATCGGGACCAAAAAGTGTTTCGTAGATAACAGGCTGTGCATCAAAATGCCAGGAGTGTTGGTGCTTTGCATTTATGCGTCCAAAATCACTTTTGAATTTTCCGGCTTTGACTCTCAGCCCATAAGGCAGAGATGTTGTCAGAATGTATGCCTCACCTATTTCAAACTCGTTTGGCTGCAGATGAAAATATGCATAGGCCTGAAAATAGGGATCAACTACAGAGTGCATGGCTATCTCTGCATAATTAAGGTTAAAGCCTCTGTTTTTGTTAAAAGGCAAAGGCGCCGGTGATATACCATCATCATTTATAAGACCCGGTATCTGAAAATTTTCATAATCACTGTTTTTTACATCCCGACTCACTGCCGACATATTTAAAATCAAAGCGATTTCTGGTAAATAGGCATTTTGAGAAAAAGAAGCAGAAGTATTTACAGCAGGTGTACTTGCCTGCATACTTTTTTGTTCTACTTGCATTTGTGCCTGCTTTTTACTCAAAACATCCAGTTTTGTTTCTAATTTTTGCATAATTGTTTTTTGTTCTTGTACCTGCTTTTTCAAGGCATCCAAATCTGCATCTGCAAATAAAGATGAACATAAAAGAGCAGACAGATATATAGTTCTTTTCATTATTGTCTCTCCAATATTTTAGTAGTAATTTTATGGTTTTTTTGAAATCCAAGCTTTAAAGTAGAAAACCCAAACTCCCGGAATCGGTACTTTAGTGCCGACTATTGCTATTTTCCTGCCACTCTCGCCCGCACTAAAGTACGGGTTCCTAAAAATATGTCGGAATCGGTACTTTCTATGCTAAAGCATGACTTAGAAAAACTAAATTTTTTTCTGCAGTGCCGACTGTTGCAACATTCCTGTCACTCTCAGCGTACATTGAAATACTGGTTCCGAAAAAACTGTTTAGATTAATGGTATTGAATTAGGAGATTTTTGGAGGGGCTCGTGCATAAAGAGTAGTGTAAATCTGCTTTACATGTAACAAGATTAATGGAGTGATGATAGATTCGCGTAATATCTCTAACTCTGTAAGATAATCCACGGCAACAGGGGTATCGGCATGTGACAGGCTTGACTGCACTGTACAGATTTTACAGTCATTATGCTGTTTTAAATCATTATGATGATGAAAAACACCCATAAAAGTTGCAATAATAAAGATAATACTGAGATATTTTTTGAAAAAATGAGTTATCATAATGAAATTTTATCATAATTATTAGTTGATTAAAAGAAATATTTTACACAGCTTTTACACTTCATTGTTATACTGTTGCTATTTTTAATATTAACAGGGGAGCTTATGAGTAAAAATGTTGTACTGGTATTTGAAGCAAATGATACAGATATAGTAGATATAGAAAACTATATAGCCTCCCGTGGTTATGAAATAAAAAAAATAGATAAAAAAACAAAAAAAACGGATAAAAATATTATTGAGTTTGGAACTGGCTACCATTTCAACCTCAAAACAAAAGAAACTTTTTATCAAAACCAAAAACTCAAACTGACCAAAAAAGAGAGTCTCTTTTTGAAACTTCTGCTCATAAATATGGGACAGGTAGTCACCTTTGAACAGGCCACAAACTATATATGGAACAAAGAAGAGCTGATAACGGAAAACAATTTGCGAACCTTGGTATGGCGACTGAGAAACAAACTAAAAACTGACCTTATCAAAAACAATCAGGGGATTGGTTATTATATAGAAGCTTAATGATTTCAGTATAAACAGATGGTGGACCAGCTAGGGATTACAACTATATGCTATTTACTTAATTATAGGAGATATTTAAAAAAACACTCCCTAAAACGCTCCCTAAAATCTTTTGCTTGAATTGCAAAATATCATTTTAAATAGTTCATAGCCATAAATTATAGGAAAAAATGCTAAAAGCATTGCCAATAAAGCGATACTTCCTGTAAGAGTTGCAAGCAATGGAGAGAGTGCCAAAAATATTAAAAAATCTGTGCTCATTATTTTTATATCTATTACCCAAATAAAAAAACCTACAAAGTAAGAAACTAATAAATAATTTCTCTCTATAAAATCAAGCATTATTTTACCTTTGCAAAATTGTAGCATATTTGTAAAAATTGATATATTTCTTTAATTTTTCTCATTTGTTGTTTACGTGACTAAGTAAAATATGCGATATTAATCATTTTAGAGTAGATAGAAGCCATTAAAAAGCTTTTTTAATACCTAAGCATAACTAAAAGCTTAAAAGGCTTTAAATCGCTTATATTGTTACTTTTCATAAATTACTTTTTTTTAAAAATATTTCAAGTTCTTTGAAATTGCTCATTTTTAGTGTTGCGTACTCATCTGTTTCTATCTGCTCTTTTGTGCCAATGCCGATAAAAATATAATCATCTCTATTAAAGCCTTCCGTTCTAAAGTACGGGTAAACCATAAGTACTTCTAAAAATTCCGAATTATAAATAATCGTTTCACCTTTGTAACGCTCCTCAAACTTTTTACACATCATAGACAAATACCACTCTTCTAAATCTTCTAACTGTTCATTTACACCTTTGTTGATTTTTCTTTTCACTGCTATTTTAAAAGCGTTTTTATTTTTAACATACTCTTGAACACTCACTAAATAATCTAAATAATTTTCTATATGTTTATTGATTTGATTTTCGTCTTCATCTCTAAAAATATCAGCAAGGGTTAAAGCTGTTTTGGAAAAATTAGTTTTTTTCGCCTTTATCTCTCTCTTCTTTTGTTTGATTGTATTTTGTATAGACACTTTCTGACCTACCCCTTGGTCACTTTCTGCCCTACCCTTAGACACTTTCTGACCTAGGGTATCAATGGCTTTTAAGTTGATAGAATATCTATTGTAAGACTTCCCGCCGTCCTTTTTTGTTTGTCCTAATACTCTGATAAGTTTAAGTTCTTTTAGCTCATTTATAGACTTTTTAACCTGCGTTTGACTTACACCGGTTTCTTTTACAAATTGAGAAATGCTAATGCCGTCACTCTTTTTGTTATATCCAAATGTTTTTCTTACGATAAGAAAATAGATTTTATATGTGCTGCCATTAACAAACCTCATTACATAAAAGCATTCATTAGGCACTTTTGTAAAGTTTTCTATCAGTTCCATATCACGCCCCTTGTATGTTGTAGTTTAAAAGATAAAGGGTGCCTTTCTTTGTCTCTGCAAATACTTTGATAAAGCCTTTCTCTAAAAGCTCATCAAGTGATTTCTTAACCTGCTTTTTGCTTAGCCCCGTTGCCTTTTTAAACTCTTTAAGCGTTATCGGTTTTGATAAATCGCATTTGTTAAACTCTATCTTGTCGTTATTTTGTATCATTTTTCCATGTCCTTTTTTCGTTTTATCGTTCCATAAACCGCTAACCTAAGCTCACGCACCTCTTTTGATAAGTCTCTGTTTTGTGCTGCCATACTTCCGTAACTTGTAGCAGTTGATACACCAGTTCTTATTATATCTTCCAGGGCGTTAATTCTACTCTCATACCATTGTGTGGCACTTGGAGACAAAAGAGCGTTTTTTAAATCTTGTAACGCTGTTCTGCACTCACGTAGCCATTTCTTTTCAAGTTCTAAGCCAATTTGTAGTCTTTTTATATTTTCTAAAAGGCTCTCTTTTTCTCTCTCATATTTTGCTAATTTCTTGTAAGCTTTTTTTAACTTTTTACCCATTTCGCACCCCTTTTTCGTGTGTAATATTATTAAGCTCATTTATTGCCAAATCTAAAACGCTCTCAATAGAGAAAAAAGCGTCTCTTATGTAATCCTCGTTCCATTCGCTGCTATTTTTTAACAAGTCCGTGAGAACTATCGCCCCTCTTATGTAAACTTTTGCCATATTTGCGTTATCTATTGCTTTTATATCTCTCATTTTTTCTCCCTGCATATTTAATTTTTTGTGCTATTTCGTAAATAGCATCACGGTATTTGTATTCCTCGTCCTCGTTCTCTCTTATAGGCTTGAATAAATCAAAGAAGTATCTATTATCAAGCTCTATGAGTGCCTCTGCTGTCTGCTGTGTGATGTCTATCGTTATGTTATATACTCCCATCTTTCAAACCTTTCAGATATTTTTTTAATATCATCAAATGTTAAAACACTTACTATCTTGTAGCCGTTACATGTAAATACTTTTATTTTCATCTTACACCACCTTATAAGTAACACCCGCAACTTTTAAAGCTGTGAGTGTAGATAGGTTAATCATTCTGTAACCACCTGCTACCATATCCCAAACAGTTATTAAGCTGTTCTTTACACTTGCCCCGTTCTTTCCCCCTTTTAGATTTTTGGCGACTCCTAATCGTGCTACCATTTTTCTAATGCTTCCATCTTTTTTGATGAACTCGCAACTAAAAATCTTGCCGTGAGTTGATTTAATAATCTCATCAACTTTGTATCTTGATACTTGCATTATGCTACCTCCTCTAAGTTGTAATTTGCTTCGATAAATTCCGATATTGCTTCCTCGATAGAGATACCAGCGTCAAGAGATAACCCGATAATCTCTAAAAGCTCCTCTTTGCTTACTTCATCTTTGATGTCGTTTAGTGTGAGTCGTGTTTTCATTTTTTTAAGCCTTTTTCTAATCATTTGATTAGTTATTATTTTAAAAGTATAATCTAATGATTATTAATAATAACTTAAAGTATAATTATTTGATTATATTTATGTGATTTATGTTATACTTTTGATTATAAAACATAAAAAAGGTGCATAATGAATAATGAAGAGTTTAAATCGTTACTAAAAAAAGCTTCACTTACTAAAAAATCGTTTAGTGAGCTTGTAGGTACATCAACGCAAGGCGTTAATAATTGGAGCAATAAAGATAGAGGTATTCCCTATTGGGTAAAATCCTGGCTAACCCTCTACATAGAAAACAAAGAGTGCAAAGAGTTAAAAGAGATTATTCGGGCTAATGTCTGTAAAGACGCTTGATATTATTTCTATTTGTTTATATTTTATGATATAATTTCAATCAAGCAGAATGATAACTCTCGGGTAGCTCCCGATTTAGCACTGTAAAGCTCGGCTTCTTTTTGAGGTCGGGCTTTTTTTTTGCCTAATTTTTTGGTAAATCGTGGGTAGTGTTGGGTGGGAGTGCTAAAATAAAGGAGTGTTATGCTTCTAAGGGTAATCATTCTGCTGTTACTTCTTGGTTATCTTACTAAGTTGTTTTAGCACATTGAGAGGGTAGCTCCCTCTCTTGTTGTACTCACTTCTTTGTAACACCGTAAAACTCTTCTATTGACTCATCAAGCATTAACCATTTTTGAAAAAACTCCACTGCTTCACTGGCAAGTACAAGGTAAGTATTTCCCGTATGTCCTTTTTCGCTTAGCTCTCTAAAGTAATCCGTTGCCATTTCGGAGATAAGCATATTTGAAGAGTTTATCTCTTTCAACTCCTGCTTAAACTCCTCTTGCGTCATATCCTCTAAGTCATCTAAGTTAAAATCATCAGCGTTGAGCGTTTTTACACTCTTAAAGCTCTCAATATTTGCTAAAAGTGTACTTTCAAGCTCATTTATCTTTTGTGATATTGCCAATTCTCGCCTTTTGGCTTCGTTCGCTTCTCGTTGTGCGTCACGGCTTGGGTCTTCCCAATCTTTTAATGCTTGCTTTACCTCATCTAACACATACCACTTTTTTGGAGAGGCTTCTTTTTGATGATAAGGGATAACTCCCTTTTGCACCAGTTGAGAAAAATAACTCTCTTTGCCTTTATAAACTCCTGCTTGTCTTAATCGTCTCACGCATTCCGCACCGCTTATCAATTTCATTTTTTTACTTCCTTTTTACATTTTTTTATATCTTTGTGTATAATCGCACTTCGTGCGCTTCATAACTCACAAATCTTTAGCAAGTTTTTAGGCTATAAACTACGCGGTTTCCGCGAGTACATAGCCCCGTATAGCTTCCTATGCTCCAAAGGACCCGCTCCCTTTTTTTAACCACTTTTCTATAATCTCTTTTGCTTCCGTCCAGGTATAACACACCGCAAAGCCATAGCAGTATTCAAGCCCGTCTCTAAACTGCTTTTGATTATCTGTGAGTTTATTCTTGCCTGCTTTCATCTCAATCCATAAGCCACAAAGCCCTTTACTTGGAATAGGCACAAATATATCCCATACACCACTAAGAACGCCCTCGCGCTTAAGATTAACCGCTGTTTTCATATCTCTCTTACCACCGTTTGGAATTGCAAAGATTTTTGAGTAGCGTTTATCTCTTGCTTGTTTTGTGCGTATCCATTCAAATAATGCTCTTTGATGTTGGCTTTCTATCTGTCGCATTTATTGCCTTTGTGTCGTTGGCTGTGTTTCAAGCTGTGTTTTAACAAACCAATTTATTATGCTGCCAAAGGCTACATCAATAGCACGCTTTAACGCTCTTGTTTCTGCTTTTGCTAGCATATTGTGCAAGCTGTACTTCATTCCGCTACTAAATTCATTCCGCTCTACAACACCCATACCCTCAATATCTCGCACAGTTTCGCCTATGTGTATGCTTAATACTCCTTTTACCTTTGCGTATGCTCCGCCGTCCAGGCTTAACACTTCATCACTTAATATCTTCCAACTGTAAGATATAGGCAAAGATGATAATATTTTTGTAAGTCCGTCTTTTGTCGGCTCATATCTGCCGTTTATCTTTACAAAGTCGTTATGACTTATCACATTACTTGCTTTTAGTTTTACCTGCTTTATCGTGTCGAAACTGTCGCTTTGTACTGGTAAGTTTATTTCTCCCGTGTTTGGATCAAGTTCTATTATCTCGTTGCTTGTTGAGGTTTGCATTATCTAATCCTTAGTGTTTCATTTTCCACAATAGTTACGCCTGGTATCTCTTTGCCTGCTTCAATCGCTTCTTTTAAAGCTTTTTTATTTGTCTTATATTCAATTTGGATATATTCATCAGGTAATGAAGATAATTTAACCTCATCACTAACTTGTAAACTTTTAGAAGTAGCAAAGTAAAAAGTAGCCTTTGCAGTCTTTAACTTTGGTATCCCAACTTTTTGTAAGGTCCACATCAAAAGAGATTTTAAATTTTCTGCATTTTTTTCAATGCTCTTTTTTCTCTCTTGTAGTCTCTTTATCTCACTTGTAAGATAATCACTATCACTTTTTAGCTTTGCTAATACAACTCTCACACTATCTGCTTTCACTTCTAAATCTTCGTTGAGTTCATTGTAAAGCTTTGTTATTGTCTCGATGTCGTCTGTATCACTTGCCATTTCATAAATGGCTTGAAATTCACTGGCTATATCTATCAATTTCATTGTATTTTTTCCTTATTTTTTCTTTCTCTTGCTAATGCTATTTTTTGAAAAATAAATCTCAAAATTTGCATTTTCTTTTTGTAAAAAATCACTCACAATCAAGTGAAAAAACACCCATTTTTTAGCGTTCAGTTTTTAACCCTCTTTAAAGCCCTATATTTTGGGCTTTGTTGAGGTTTTTGCGAAAAAAACTTATGATATAACTTATAGGAATTGGATTTGCACATTTAAGCCGCTAAATCGCTTGATTGTTTTTTCCATTTTCTTATAAAGTTTTCTTATATCTTTAAGCTTTGTTTTCTGTATGTAACTACTTAAAAAACTAAACTCTAATCTTTGAATATTTTTTGTCTCATTTTTAGTGAGTGATTTATTATAGGTTTTGATATTTAAGCGATTGTTTTGCTTTTTCTCACTCTTGCTTTTGTAGTAAGTAGTGTTAAAGTATCTAAATGGCTTTCTGTCCTCGCAAAGTTTTTTTATAACCTTGTTTGGTATCTTGCCTAGAAAATCTATCGCTATATCAACTCTTGCTATATCTTCGTTTTGTAATTTATCCTTTAAGCTCATAAGCAACACCCGCAAAAGCTTAGAGTTTTCATTATATCCGTGTAGCCCTGCAAACTCTAAAGTTTGCTTTGCCTGACTTCGGCTAAAGCGTTTTATTGGCAATGTTAATCCTGATGAAGTATGCAAGATTTTAGCTTCCACTATGTTTTTAGTAAGCGGTTTCTTAAATGTCTCTTGCCACACTTCAGGATAAAACACGCCTGTACTTTTGACTGCTTCTATGATATAATCATCATCTACAAAATAACTCTCTAAATCACTGCTTATGAAGTTCAAAGAGTCAATTACTCCCTTTAGCTTCATTTGTATCTTGGCTTTTTAAAAGCCTTTTTACATTTTGCAAATTTTCGCTACTTCTAACAAGCTTATAATTTCCGTACCACTTCTTACTATCAAGCTTCACTTTTTGAGTCTCAATTTTTATATTGTGCTCATTTCTAAGTGTTGCTATCTCGTTTGTAATTCTTGTAGTACCAAACTTTAAACTATTGCTTGCATTTACCTCAATACCCTCATATAACGCTTTAAGCGTCTGTAAAGTTGCTTTTCTCATTACGCAACCTTTGCTGTTTTACTTTCTATAAACTTCTCAACCTCTTCAATGTCGAATACTGTCGTATTAGAAGTTAATTTGATAGGCGTTAGTAGCCCTTTGCTTGAGTAGTTCCATACAGTCGTAATAGTTACACCTAAATACACGGCGATTTCTTTCGCTCTATAATATCTTTTTTCCATAATGAAAACTCCTTATTAGAAGCCATTCTCTCAAAATGGTATGCCCTTGCCAAAGGGTGGCAACACACTTTAAATTTTGTTTTTAGCGTGTTTGATTAATCTTGTTTGAATTGTATGTTAATTTTGTATGTTAGTTAGGGTACAAAAATTTGCGTTTTTTTATACCCTCTCTTTTATCAAGTTTTATGTTAAGAGTTTTATTTGAAATTTTTCAGGAGTTCTTTGTCTTCGCCCTCTAGCAGTTTTAAATAATTTTTATCTTTTATAAGTTTGGCTGTTGCCTTGTAATATGCTTCAACCGTATCAATAGAATAATTTAGTTCATTTGCTATCTCTTCTTTTATCTTTTTTCGTGTTATTTGTGCATAAGCTCTATTTATCTCTTTAATCCGTTCTTTTTTTTCCTTGGTAGTTAGTTCTGTTGAACCTTTTATATATTTGATTTCTGCACTCTTTTTTTCTTCAATTCTTATATTTTCGTCTTCTCGTTCTTTATTTCTTAATTCTAAATAATCATAGATAATAAGTCCGTCTACCAACACCCCAATCCTAAAAAAACAGGAATTTAAAAGAAGAACAATAATTGCTTGAACTCTAAAAAACTAAAGTGATTACATATGGCAACAAAAACAAGAGAAAAATTAGCGAAAAAGCGTTCTATAAGAGGGTATGCAGATCAAGCCCAATCAAATCAACTTTTAAAATTGTTTTCAGAGGTGACAGACTATCGGAAACCTCAAGGTAAAAGACACCGACTAGAACATATTTTATATCTTTCAGTATTGGCTGGATTGATGGGAGCAACTGACTATAAGCAAATATCTATTTGGATAGAGAAGCATATTCAAAAAGAACAAGTTAAAAGATTATTAGGTGTAGAGTTTATATTAACACCAAAGAAAAGTTTGGTTTCTGATGTGTTAGCGAAAGTTGATAGCCAAGAAGTTGAAGTTGTTTTTAGGAAATGGATAAGAACCTATGTCGATACAAGAGGAAAGCACCTGAGCGTAGATGGCAAGGTTATGAATGGCAGCAAATACAAAGATAAGAGATCAATAGAAGTAGTTGGTGCTGTTTTATCTGAGATAGGGGTAATAATTGCTCATCAACAAATAGCAGAGAAGTCGAATGAAATACCTGCCCTTCAGGCTATGATAGGGGAATTGGGAGATGAATTTATCTTTACTTTTGATGCAATGAATACCCAAAAAAACTCTTGATGCTATCGAAAATAGTGGTTCAAAATATATTGCCAAGGTAAAAGATAATCAAAAAACCTTACTTGATAAAATAGATGAAATTTCAAGAGATATAAAACCGACAAATATTTACAAGGCTAAACCTGTCCAACAATCTAATGAATGGATTAATAGGAAGGTGTTTGTATATCAACCAACTACTTTTTATCATAATGGCATAACTCATATTCGCTCAATAATAAAAGTTATAAAAAAAGTAGAGTCAACAAATCATAAAACTGGCGAGATTACTAATAGCACTAGAATTCAATTCTGTATTGCAAATTTTCATGAAAGTGCAGAATTCTTTCACAATAAAATTTTACACCATTGGAAAGTGGAAACCATGCATCAATACAAAGATAATTCACTTTTAGAAGATGCTCATAATTGTCATTTAAATCCATTTTTAATGACTATTCTTAGAAGTATGATTTTGAATATTTTACACCTTAATGGTGCAAAATCTATACAAGAACAACTCCTGTTTTCCACGATTTGCCACCCACTTTTGAGTAACCTTAAAATATTTTAAAATTTAGCTATGTAAAGCATCATAAAACTTTTGCTGGACTTCTGATAGCTTAATGGGAAATATCTCACCATCATCGAACTTTATAGCAAATACATGTTTAATTAAATCTCGTAAAATTTTATATGATATTTGATACTCTTTTTTAATCTCTCTTGTTTTTATTTCAAACTCTTTATATATGGCATAAGCTACAAAGCTAATGAGGATATGAGCCTTTATACGGTGTTCTAACCTATGATGTATTGGTCGTATTTGCAAATCTGTTTTTGAGATTCTAAAAGCTTTTTCAATATGCCAGAGATTTTGGTAATGTTCTATTATATCTTTATGGGAAAGTGTAGTATCGTTTGTTAAATACCCTTTTAGTCCATCAAGCTTACTATCTTGTAAAACTTTATTATGATTGAGTCTAAACTCCACCTTACAGTCATCTACAATATCCAAATATTTTGCATAATGGGAGAGTTTTAAATCGTTTTTGGTCAGGTTTGTTGAATACTCTATTTTTGCTTTGAGTTTATCTAAAGCTTTTTCTCTTAGGTATTTGTCTTTTTTCGCTCTTTGTGATGAATATGTCAGGATGAGCCTTTGGGATATATCAAGAGAATGTTTTTGTTTATCTTGTTTTATGTTATGGTTTTGTGGATATTTATTTCATGGGTTACGTTATCATCAATAAACGTCAGATTTATAATTTTATCTTTGATACCACTTGGTAACATTTTAATTTTTGCACCGAGTATATATTTGTATCCATTATTTTCTAAAAAAGCAATATTTGCATCATTGAGCATTCCTCTGTCTGCTACTACAATAGGTTTGTTTTTAAGTTTAAATTTCTTTTGAAAGTTTAGTAGTGCTTCAAGAAGTGTGTGCCCTTCATATTTTTTACCGTGATACACCTCATAGGAGAGTGGATAGCCTTGTAAGGTTGTAAATAGTCCAAGTTGTATTTGAGGACGAGCCAATTTGCCCTCTTTGGAAAAGCCTATGCGTCTTAAATCATCTTCACTTTCACTTTCAAAAAACAGAGTTGTTACATCATAAAAGCATACTGCTATTTTACCACCTACTTTTGCAAGTGTATCTTTATATACAGCTTCTTCAATTCTTTGTTTTACTTCATCTTTATAGAGACTATCTACCAATCGGTATATCGCTTCATCACTAATCTCTTTCTTTTTAAAATAAAAAAGATAATCACTCAGATAAAGTTTACTGCCTGGGTAGAGTATTCTTGAGATAACAAGTGCTTTAAAAAGCTCATGTTTATCATTTGCTTTATAAACTGATTGAAAAATAGTTTTTTTATTGAAAATCCTGTCAAATATCGCACCAAAAAATAACTCATCACCTATGGGTATTACTTGTTCATTTGATATTGGCAAAAATTTTAGTTTTTGTTCCTCTTGCTTTACACTATCAAATAGTGTAGGCTCTAACTCTTTTATTCGTTTATGAGCTTTTTTTAAAAGTCTTTCTATTTTATCTGGATCTTTTGAGCATCCTATACTCTCAATTACTTTAGATTTACCCTTTATCTTTTTTATAATCTGGATACTTATTGAACCACTTGTATTTTTCTTTTTTCTGATATACATAAAGGTATTATAAAAAAATATCTCTTAAAGTTTGTGCCACCCACTTTTACAACACAGCCTCCCTGTTTTAGGGATGTATAGGTGGTCTTCTTTTAATTTTTTTGAATTCGTGGAATTCAGGAAATATTTACAAGGCTAAACCTGTCCAACAATCTAATGAATGGATTAATAGGAAGGTGTTTGTATATCAACCAACTACTTTTTATCATAATGGCATAACTCATATTCGCTCAATAATAAAAGTTATAAAAAAAGTAGAGTCAACAAATCATAAAACTGGCGAGATTACTAATAGCACTAGAATTCAATTCTGTATTGCAAATTTTCATGAAAGTGCAGAATTCTTTCACAATAAAATTTTACACCATTGGAAAGTGGAAACCATGCATCAATACAAAGATAATTCACTTTTAGAAGATGCTCATAATTGTCATTTAAATCCATTTTTAATGACTATTCTTAGAAGTATGATTTTGAATATTTTACACCTTAATGGTGCAAAATCTATACAAGAACAACTCATCAACAATAGATGGGATTTGGATGACTCTATCGCTCAAATATTAAAATTGAGTTTTTAGAGGATTGTGGTGGTCTACCAATAGCCTTTTTTGTTTGTAAGCAATATTTACATTTTTTTCATACAAGCTACTATATGCATGCAAAACTTTATCCTTATTCGAATCAATATTTTTACTATCGTTTTTAATGATGTCTACAAGCTTCTCAACTTCATTCATAATCAAATCTTTTGGCAAATCTGCATTAATTGTGATGTCTGCTTTTTTATTATTACTTAAAATAGTTCCGTGAAACATAGGTCTTTTATATCTTAATGCGTAGTGTGTTGTTATATCTCTAAAATTTTCATTTTTCATTTTTGGATAAAATTTTTTTACTCTTATATATTCACTATGAAAATATGCTTCACTTTTCATAATTCCATCATATAAATCTTTTTTTAAAATCAGTGTATCTTCTTTTTTTGTATTTGATATAGAATAGAATTTTTCTCTAAAGTCATCGTTAAAGAAAGTATAATCAATATACAAATCAACTAAATTTAAACCATTGTAATACCTTAAATCATCTTCTAATTTTAAAATATTATATACTACAAGCTTTCCTATTCCTGTTAAATTTTCAAGTTTTGCAACTTCAATTTTTAATGAATTATATTCATCACTTTTTGCTAGTTCATTTAGTAAATTTTCTCTCGTATCTACATGTAAACATAATTCACTACCATTCAAATAAAATTCGTTAATTCGCTTAATCAATAGTTCTTTAATGTCTCTAATTGCCAATTCATAGACAAAGCAATGTAAAAATTCTTCTTTATTTTTTATTTCCTCTAAATCTTTGTATTGTTTTATCCCTCGTTTGATGTCTGTTGCTTTCATTTTTGCACCTCATCAAGATAATCACTCCACCACTGCATTAGCTCCACCCTCTCATCAAGATACTTAGCACGGTTATATGCCTGGCTTACACTGCTCCCTACACTATGCGCTAATTGCGTCTCGATTGCTTCGTGATTAAATGGGCTTTTTTCATGTGCTATTGTGCTAAACATACTCCTTGCACCGTGAGGTGTAAATTCCTCTTTAGTGTAACCCATTCGCCTAATAGCTCCTAATAATGCGCCGTCACTAAGCGGCACTGTTTTACTTTTTATACTTGGAAACAGATAAGGACTGTCTCCGTTATAAAGTCTAATATCTTCTAAAAGGTCTAAGAGTTGATAAGATAAAGGCACTATGAGTTCATTTTTTGTTTTCATCTTTTTAGCGGGGATTATCCACTGTTTTTTTACTGTATCTATCTCTTCCCACAATGCAAGCCTTGCGTTTGTCGGTCTCACTGCCGTATGAAGTAACCATAAAAGGGCATATTTTGTTGAGATTTCGCCCTGGTATTGTTGTGTGCTTATGATGAGGTTCTTAATATCTGTATCATTTGTAAATGTTGCATAGTTTGTTACCTCAACCTTGCCAATAATCTCGCTTAAATCAAAACCTACGCAAGGGTTACGCCTAGTATATCTTTTTGCTACCGCATACTTAAAAGTTTTGTTAATAGCGCTGTAAACCTTTTGTATAGAGTTTTTAACCCCTCTTTTATGCATAGTCTCTATGATGTTTAAAATATCATCTTCTACAACCTCATCTATAAGCATATCGCCTATAAATGGAAAAGTATCATTTATAAAGCCTCGTAATGTTCTCTTGTAGTGGCTCTCACTTATGCCCTCTTCTAATTGCCTTTGCAATTTTTCAAGTGCCACTTTTTTAAATGTGTTTTGTTTCTTTTCCTCATTTTGCTTGATTTGCTTTTTACGCTCTTTTTTTTCAGCAGCTGGATCTATCCCTATAACTATCTTCTCTTTTAAAGTGTCTCTTTGTTTTCTTGCCTCACGCAGCGATACATTAGGATAAGTTCCCAGTGCTATTCTATGCTCTTTTTTTTCAAACATATATTTCATTCTCCACCATTTACCACCTTTAGGGCTTATGGAGAGGTAAAGCCCTCCACCGTCAAAAAGTTTGTACTCTTTTTCTTTTGGCTTAGCTTGTCTTATTTGTGTATCTGTTAATGGTGTTGCTTTTCTCGCCATAGGGATAACTTCCTTTTTAGGGATAACTTTTTTCAGATTACTTCAAATCATTTTAGCATTATAGAAAAATATCCCTAAAACGCTCCCTAAAATTCTTTAATTTTATTTATTTGCATTTAATCGTATTTTATAGTGAAGTGTTAAAAAGTCCGTTTTTTAGGCTCTTTTGTGTATTTTATTTGATTGCATTTGATGTTTCGGTGGTGGACAGCTAGGGATTCGAACCCTAGGTAGATTGCTCTACACCCGCGTTCCAGGCGAGCGCCTTCGACCACTCGGCCAGCTGTCCTTTGTTGTAAGAGCGGTATTATAGCGAAGCTAAGTTTTAATAGTGCTAAAAGTTTGTAATTTTGTATCATAAACAGTATATGATGCATAAGGAAGCGCAATTGCAAAGGCATCTTCGAGTGAGAGATTTTGTACTATTGCCATTAAAGTTCTAATGACTCCCGCATGCGTGACCACTAAAATATTCTCGCCCTTTTGCACAGGCAACTCTTTGAAAAAGAATGCTTTGACTCTTTGCATGTATTTTTCATAAGGCTCGCCGTCAAGGGCTTTTATCCACTGTGCAAAGTTTTCATATTCTATACCCTGCGCCCTGATTTCATCAAAACCCATTCCCTCATCTCTTCCCCATGACTTTTCCCGCAGTTTTGATGTATATACGGCATTTTTTGCCTGAGAAAAAGTAGCAAGTGTTTCTTTTGCCCGTCTGAGGTCTGAACAGTAGACCAAATCAAAGGCTTTACATGTAAAGGCTTTTGCCAGATTTTTGGCATCCTCATGCCCTTTTTTTGAAAGTCCTATATCGTTATGTCCGTTATATTTACCGATATATGCCTCTTCTACTTCACCATGACGCACAAGTGTTATTTTCATACCAAACCGACTATAATGACATTTAAAAGCACAAGCTCTGTCACTTCTATGCAAAAACCGTAAATATCACCGGTAAAACCGCCGTATCGTTTTATAAAAAAATGTTTGCAGACAAACAGCACAAACAAAGCAACAAACAGCAAAACAAAACTGTGAAAGAGTATGCTCATTCCTGTAACATATACCGCACTTACGAAAAACTGTTTTTGCGAAAACTCTTTTTTTGCCAAAGCTCCCATTCCGTTTGCAGAAAGATAGGGGTAAAGACAGATTGCAACAACTGCCGTAAAACGTGAAAGCATAAGAGCAAGACAGGCAAAAGATACATTGCATCCAAAGCCGCTACAGAAGATGCTTTTAGCAGCAAAAACACTACCGTAAAAATCATACCCATTCCGCCGTTATAAGGGTCTTTCATTACATGTAAAGCCTTTTCTTTGGGAACAAACAAGCCGTCTACAGTGTCTGCAAAACCATCAAGATGCAATGCACCCGTCACTAAAACCCATAAGGAAAAGAGAATGATGCTTACATGTAAAGGCGGGAAAAAAGGAGTAAGTAACAAAAAAGTACCATACAAAAGCAAACCGAGTATAAAACCGACAAGCGGATAGAACATCACCGCGTAACCGTTTATGCCTTTGTAAAAATCATGCACTTTGAAAAAAGGAACAATGCTAAGCATTGAAACAGCCAGGGCAAAGCCTTTGAAGAGCCTGCTCATTTTATCTGTGTACTGATGCCGGCAACAACATGATAGACTTCATCACATTTTTGCGCCACCAGTTGAGAAAGTTTTCCGCTGATGTCTACAAACTGCCGGGCAAGTTTATTTTCAGGAATAATGCCGCAACTCACATCATTGATAACAAACACGATGTCTTGTTTTAACTCCAAAATGTTTGCCACTTCCGCTTCCATCTGTGCATAACTTTTTTCACGGTAGAGCATATTGTTTATCCACATACTCAGGCATTCAACAAGTACCGCACCCTCCTGCAGAGCTATTTTTTCTTTGAGATTTATCGCCTCTTCGACTGTGATGAAATCACTCTTGCGTTGCTGTTGGTGCTGTGCTATGCGTTCTTGCATTTCATCATCTATAAATTCTGTCGTTGCAAGATAGACCGGTTTTTTGTCTGAGAGTTTTTTTATGTAATTTTCGGCACTACGGGATTTGCCACTCTTAATGCCACCTATAAATAATGTTTTCATTTTAAAATTATAGCAGTTTTATAATATTTTTCGATATTATTGCAAAAAAATAATGTGGGAGAAATTTACGTGCTGAGCATTTCAACTTTTTTACAACTTCTAAAAGAGTCCTTTCGTGACCTTTTGCCAATCATACTTGTGATTATGTTTTTCCAGCTTGCCATCATCCAGAGTGTCCCGCCAAACTGGCTGAGCACTGCCATAGGTTTAGGCATCGTCGGTGTGGGGCTTGCCGTATTTTTGCTTGGTCTTGAAGTCGGAATTTTCCCTGTCGGAGAGGGACTTGCGAGTGAATTTGCCCATAAAGGTTCAACCTTTTGGATTTTGATTTTCGGGTTTATGATAGGTTTTGGAACAACCATTGCCGAACCAGCACTCATCGTCATCGCAGACAAGGCTGCCAGTATCAGTGCGGGACGCATTGACGCTACAGTGCTTAGAACCGTTGTTGCCTTTTCTGTCGGTTTTGCCATTGTTTTAGGGGTATGGCGCATCATTAAAGGGCATCCTATCCACTACTATATCATTGCAGGGTATATTTTGGTTGTCAGTGCAACTGCTTTTGCCCCAAAAGAGATAGTAGGTCTTGCCTATGATTTGGGCGGGGTAACGACCTCTACTGTTACCGTTCCGCTTGTTGCCGCCCTTGGTATAGGACTGGCTTCCACCATCAAAGGGCGCAATCCTGTGCTTGACGGCTTTGGGCTCATCGCCTTTGCTTCGCTCACACCTATGATATTTGTGCAGTTTTACGGTATCGTTGTCTACCAGTTTATAGATGCTTCGGCAACTGTGGTGCCTGCTGTTATCAAAGAGATTGAGACGGTTAACCTGGATTTCAGTGCCATAACTGTTTTAAAAGGGCTACTTGGTGTCATCACAGATGTTTTACCTATTTTGGCGATTATTCTCTTTTTTCAGTACATTATTCTAAAAAAACCTATAGAGAATCTCAAACATGTAATGATAGGTTTCGGACTGGTTATTTTAGGGCTTGATGCCTTTATAGTCGGTTTGGAGATGGGTCTTTTTTCTGTCGGCGAGACAATGGCATTTGAGCTTACCCGCTATGACAACAACCTTATCATCTACTCTTTCGGTTTTTTCATCGGTTTTTCTACCACAATGGCAGAACCGGCTCTCACCGCAATCGCAAGAAAAGCAAAAGAGGTCAGCGACGGTAAAATCAATGACTTTGTGCTTCGTCTTTTTGTAGCCTTGGGCGTTGCTATAGGCATTGCACTCGGAGCTTACAGAATCGTTACCGGCGGTGAAATAGTCTACTACATCATAAGCGGATATATTTTTGTCATCATTCTCACCTTTTTGGCACCAAAGTACATTATTCCCATCGCCTATGACAGTGGTGGAGTCACAACGTCAACCGTTACTGTCCCACTTGTTGCAGCACTAGGACTTGGACTTGCGACAAATATAGACGGACGTGACCCGCTTATAGACGGTTTCGGGCTCATTGCCTTTGCTTCTTTATTTCCTATGCTTACTGTTATGCTCTATGGAATTATTACAGAGAAAATGGGAGTTAAAGGGGAGAAAGAGAAAGAGGAAATACACATAGAAGAGATTCGCCATGCACTTGAAGATGTCCACAACATGGAGCTTTCAACCATAAGAGTAGACGGTACAGAGACTTTGCACTCATCACTTATGAGCTTTTCTGCGGTACATGTAATCGTTCCAAAAAACAAACAGGAAGAGGCACTTATTGCAGCAAGAGATGCGGGTGCAAGAGGGGTAACTATCATGAGTGCACACGGTATGGGTCTTGAACATATGGAAAATTTTTACGACAGACTCCATGCGGGTGCGACTGATGCGAACCTGATGTTTATCACCCAGACAAAGAATGTAGACAAAATTATAAGAGAAATCATCACAAAACTCGATATCACAGGAGATGGAAGAGGCCTTACCTTTGCCTACCCTGTTTCTCACATTAAAGGTCTGCGATTAAGATCGGATGATTTGTAAAACAAATCATCCCTCCAAAACACTCAGCGCTTTTTATGTTTTTTATTCAGTCTTCTTCGAAATTTTTCTATTTTATCCATCTCGTGTTTTTCCAGCGAAATACTTATGTTTTCTACCTCTTCCCCTATTTTCACACTCAGCATTTCAGATTTTCGCATGGCTAAAATCTGTGAAGAGAAGATACTTCTGTGCCCTGAAATCAAGAAGCTGATCACTGCAGCAAGGGCCGCATAGTGTGCAATATCTATCCCGAAGAGTTCTACGGCCATAATCGTTGAGGCAATAGGTGTATTTGTGGTAGCCGAAACAACGCTTACAAAGCCCAGAGCTGCAAAAAGCGTAATATGTTCGGGAGAGATGATGGAGCCGAGAAAATGCCCGCTTGTTGCCCCGATGTAAAAAATAGGCGTAATGACACCTCCGCTTCCTCCTGCGGCAAGAGAAAGAGAAGTAAATACTGTTTTTAAAAGAAATGTATACCAGTGAATATCCTGCGAAGCAGCGGTATGGGGGTTGAGAACATCTGCAATTGTACTCATTCCCAAACCTATATACTGCTCACCGAAAATCAAGGTCAGCGCGACTATCAAACTACCGCCCGCAAAAGCTTTGATGTAGGTATTTATTTTGATGCTTTTGACATATGTATGGCTGTAGGAGATTGTTGTTATCACCACATCAGAGACAAAACCGAAAAAGAGTCCGGCAATGACCACTTTGGCTATCAGCCAGATATCCAAAGAGATATCCTGAAAAAAATGGAGATCATAATAGGTATATTCTATACCCAGGAACTGGGCTGTTGTAAAAGCGGCAAAACCTGCGATAAACGAAGGCAAAAGCACATCATACATAATGACACCGATAATCAACACCTCAACACCGAAAATTGCTCCGGCTATCGGGGTACCGAAGACTGTGGCAAAACCGGCACTGATCCCGCATACAACAAGCTTTTTTCTGTCTTGTTTGTGAAACTTCAGAAGTGTTGAAACAAAAGAGGCAACCCCTGCACCAATCTGCGCGCCAGGACCCTCTTTTCCGACAGAAGCCCCTGCAAAAATACTTAAAACGGTCGCAAGTGTTTTTACGGGAATGACAGAAACATCTATTTTTCCGTTATCTTTATGAATTGCGGAGATAACTTTTTCCGTCCCGTGCCCTTCTGCACTCGGGGCAAAGGTTTTCACCAGCCATACAGTCAGAACAAGGGCAAAAGGAAGTGTGTAGTAGTATTCAAACGGCAAAAAAGAACGGCCTGTTTCACTATAGGCTAAGATTTTTAAAAAGCCTGTAACTGTCGCCCCAATCATTATACCGATAATTGATGAGAGAAAAACCCATTTTGTAACACTGAAAAAAATAGCTGTCTGTTCTGTTATATGTTTTTGTATCATAAGTTTTTCTACTTTAAAGTCTTTAGAGAGATTATAACACTTTTTATTAAGATTGTATTAGAATTTTTTCCAAAAAGAACTGCTTAGCAGGACAAAAACAGTATAACACTCCAGTCTGCCTATAATCATAGCGACTGAGAGAAAGATTTTATCAAAATCAGAGAAAAAAGAAAAGTTATCTGCAGGGCCTACCATAGAGAATCCGGGACCAATATTGCCCACTATGGCAAATGCACCAGAAACTGCAGTCATGGCATCGTACCCCCGGGCATATATATAGACGGTTACAACGGCTACAGTAATCATAAAAAGCGTAAAAAAACCAAAGGTTGAAGACAAAATCCGCTCTTTTTGCTTGAGCCCGTCGATAAAAACAGAAATAATCATATTTGGATGCAGTATTCTTTTAAGCTCCGCAGAGAGTGTTTTAAAAATAATTACATGCCGGATGATTTTAATACCCCCTGCCGTTGAGCCGGCATTGCCTCCCATCAAAAGCCCTAAAAATATAATCGCTATAGCCAAATGCGACCAGGAGCCGTAATCTATCGTTGCAAATCCTGTTGTTGTCATAACAGAAGCAATCGTAAAAGATGAGTGTTTGAGGGCATCATAAAAAGAGTCTCCGCTGATATCTACATGTACAAGACTCAAAGCAAGACTCAGCAGTAAAAAAATTATTAAATACCATCTGACCTCTTCTGTTTTGTACCCGCTGACATCCCTGAAATAAAGCTTTAAATGGGCTAAAAAGTTTATCCCTGCAAGCATCATAAAAATTGTCGTTGTCCAAATAATGCCGTCATTGCCAAAGGAGCCCAGAGAATCATTTTTTGTAGAAAACCCTCCCGTGGAAACTGTCGAAAAAGCATGGTTGAGTGCATCAAACCAACTCATACCGAAAAACTTCAAAAGCAGCATGTCAACCAGTGTCAGCAGCGCATATACTATCCACAGACGCAGCGCTGTATCTTTTATTTTTGGTGTCAGTTTTTCAAGAGAAATTCCTGTTGATTCGGCTTTAAAAAGAGAGAGGCTTCCTGTAGGATTGATAACCGACAAAAGCCCGACACCCAAGACAATGACTCCAAGCCCTCCAAGCCAGTGCATCAGACTTCTGTGAAAAAGTATCAAATGGGGCAGAGCTTCTATATCGCTGTAAACTGTTGCTCCCGTTGTTGTAAATCCGCTGATAGCTTCAAAAAACGAAGAGGCAAGCGACACATTTGTATAAAGAAACAGCGGTATGGCTCCGGCAACGCCCAGCAACACCCAAAGCAGGTTAACCACCAGTATGCTCTCTTTTATTTTCAAATCCAGTTCATGCTTTCTCAGCCACAGCCACACGCCAAGATTGATCAAAAAAAACACTCCGTCATAAAGCAAAAATTTTCCATACGCTTCTTGGTATATAATGCCTATCAAGACATCAAACAAAAAAAGTGCAGAAACAGTAATGCCTATCAGAGAGAGAATCTTCAGCACATTTTTATAGTTCATAAATCCATTCTTTCACTTTTGCGCTTGTTTTTACTGCACAAAAGGCCACAATCAAATCATTTTCCTGCAGTCTCACTTTTTCACTGAGGCTCTGCATCACATTTTCTCTTATATAAAAGACGCTGGATTCTTTTACATGTAAAGGTTTTATCACTTTGTCAATAAGCTTAGAACCAGGAAAAACTTTACGCATAAAAACCACTGCCTTTGCCCCGCAGTAACTTTTTTGAATAACAACACCTGTAGAACTGATCTCTTCCATGATTGCATTATAGGCACTCATTTTTGGACCTCGTACGACGACTATCCCCAAAGAGTGCATCAGGTTGTAATATTCCATTTCATTGTTAATCGCAACCACTTTTTTGATGCCGCTCTCTTTTGCTTCGAGACATTTTATGATGTTATACTCATCATTATTGGTCGCTGCTATAAAGATATCGGCACTCTCCAGTCCTTCATCTTCAAAAATATCATGCGAACCGTATTTATAGTTAATGATAGAAGCTCTGCCTTTGAGCTCTTCATCCGCTATTTCACAAAGTTTTAAATCTTTTTCTACCAGTTTGACCTCTTTGTCTGCTTTTAGAAGTTCCTGTGAAATGGCAATCCCGAGTTCACCACCGCCAAAAACAACACATCTTTGAATGTCCAGAGTGTTGTCCACATCCAGTTTCTGACACACCTGTTTGATTTCATTTTCATCACCAAAAAAATAGACAAGATCATTGGGAAGAATCTCCACATCTGCATCAGGAATACAAAAATCCTTCTTGCGTTCAATGCCGACTATTTTAAAATGCTCAGAACTGATGCTTTGCGGAAGTGTTTTGCTTGAAACCATAACAGAAATAAGTTTGTAGGGTGTGTATTTAAAAAATTTTACATTATTTGCTTTTGGGTACAAAAGAAGTGAAGAAACTGCCCCCGAGGTAAGCTTTAAAGGGAAAATAACTTTTTCAACAGCAAGTCTTTTTTGAATAATCTGCTCTTGAAAAAAATATTTTTGCACCCGTACAAATTTTCTCTTTACATGTAAAGCGGCATCTACTGTCATTGCAGCAATAAGATTCACATTGTCAATATTTGTCACTGCTATAAACAGGTCGATTTCCTGACCGATAAAACGCTTATATGTATGTATATCCTCGACATCCCCCTGAAGCGGTAAAATGTCCAGACTCTCCTGTATCCTGTCCAAAGCCTGTGAATTTTTATCAATGACCGTAACGTTGTGTCCGATACTGAGAGTTTTGGCAAGGTTAAAACCTACCTTTCCGGCACCCGCAATAATAATATTCATGGAGTGATTCCTTAAAAAAGATTAGCCAATTATATCACTATAGTCATATTTTTTTGTATCTATGTAATATTTTTTCCCTACAATAATAATTCTTTCATCTTTTTTTGCACTCTTTTTAAATCTTGCTTTGATTTTTTTGATTTTTTTTGCTGAAAAACCACGTTTTTTAAGATGCCTGTTCAAAGAGACAACCTTGCTCTCTTCTACGACTTCGGATTCTATCTCTGCCTCAAGCATCTCATCCTCGGCTACTGCTTCCTGTGGTGCATTGAGCATAAACTGTGATGAAATTGTGCTGAGAATATTTTTAAGCTGTTCATCTTTTTCTTTATAAATTCTTTCTATCTTTTCACGCTCGGCTATGAGCATCTGCTCTTTTTGGTCTCTGAGGCTCCGTGTTTCATTCTCCAGAGTATCCACACGAGATTGGAGTTTTTGATTTTGTTCTTCAAGAAGTTTGTAATATCTGTCGTTGTTGGGTGTAGGGCGTCTTGGCTGCACAGTTTTTCGCCCTGTTTTTGCCTGTGTCTCATCCAGCAGCACCATTTTGACACCGTTTTCTACAACACTCTGCAAAGAACCCCGTCGGACCCGGTTGTGTATAGCCTCTTTTGAAACACCAAAATACTCAGCCGCATCATTTATGCTCATCTTTTTCATCTTTTTTCCCCTGCTAACGCATATTTTCAAAAACCAAAGGCGCTTCCCACTCGCCTTCACGCACCATCTTTATCACCTTTTGCAGATCATCAAGTTTCGCACCTTTTACACGAATAGAATCCCCTTCTATCTGTGCATTGACTTTGAGTTTCATCTTTTTTATCTCTGCTGTAATTTTTTTTGCCTCTTTTGATTCTATATAATCTACAATTTTAAAAGTTGCCTTGCGTGTGCCTCCGCTGGCATCTTCCACACGAAGTTCATCCAGCACTTTTGAGGAAAGCCCCTGTTTGAGCAGTTTTGCTATGACAATGTCTTTGAGTGCATCAAGTTTGTTATCACTCGAAGCCACAAGTACCAGCACTTTGTCTTTTTCTTTCAGATTCACTTCATACGGTGTTCCCTTGAAATCGTAACGATTGGAGACTTCTCTGTCTACCAGGTTAATAGCATTTTTCAAATTCTGCATATCTATTTTTGCCGTTATATCAAATGAGTGTTCTTTTGCCATGGGTATTGTCCTTTTTTTGTTTTAATTATAACATAGTTTGTTTGTTATCAATAACAGTCGATATTTCAGAAAAGAATTTAGTTTTAAAAATGCAAATCCCATTGTTGGAACCGGTATTTCAGTGCCGGCTGAGAGTGGCAAGACTATTGCAACAGTCGGCACTGAAGTACCGATTCCGAAGAAATATAAACCTCCTCTTCGGAACTCGTACTTCAGTGCGGGCTTTGCGGCTTGAAAACACAAAATTGACCTATATCATCTACATGTAAAGAAAAAATTGCTACTATCCTTTCATATTTTACATGTAGGTACTTATGCAGGAAGAAAATTTGGAAAAACAACTCAACAAACGTGAACGCTACAAAGCCAGACTCAAACCCTATGACTATTTTGTCAAAGAGTTTGATACCATTGATTTTGAGAGTCTGGGTGAAGGTGACCGGTACTATCTGCAGGATTTTGGGATTTTCAATACCGATTTTTTGGAAGATGAATTCACCATTCGTATTCGTGTAGCCGGAGGCAGAATCAGCACAAAACAGTTTAACTTTTTAGCAGATATAGTCAACAAATATGATTTGACCCTCGTCATCACGGCACGAGCAGGCTTTCAGCTCCATGATGTCGAAGCTGACGATGTCCATGAACTTTTCAGACTCTTAAATGAAAACGGACTTATTACCTGGCAGAGTTTTGGCGACAACATCAGAAATATCGTAACCGATGTCTATGACGGTGTCAACAGACACGCAAAAATAGAAGTCTATCCGCTGATAAAACAGATGCAGGATTACATCATCAAAAACCCGAAATATGTCGGTATGCTACCCCGCCGTGTGAGTATCGGTATCTCGGGTAACGAGGCAAATGTCAACTCCTTTTTTGCAAACGATCTCTACTTTGCGCTTGCCAAAAAAGAGGAGACTTACGGCTTTAATGTTTATATGGGCGGCAAGAACACCGAGATTGCCCAAGATGCAGATATATTTTTACGCTACGAAGAGGTTTTTGATTTTTTCACGGCTTTTGTAGAGACTTTTTATACACACGGCTCTCGATTTTCACGTTCTAAAACCAGACTTTTTTACATGATAGAAGAGCTTGGACTGGACAGGCTCAAAGAACTTATGGAGGATGTATATGGCAAACAGTTCGACACTGCAGGTGAAATACAACTCCTGCATAAAGAGTTTGAAGAGTTTGAAGTTTTAAATAACAACAAATACGCCTTTTGTTATCAAACAGATTTTGCACGTCTTTCACCCGAAGAGATGCGCCAAATCAGTGATTATGCCAACAAACACAATGCCCAAATCCGTTTGGGCATAGACCAAAATATCTACATCATTGGTGTGAATGAAAAAGTAGCGCCTTTTGATTCACCCGCACTCAGCTCCACGATAGTTGCTTGTGCCGGCAATCTTTGTCCCTATGCGGTCTGGAGCATTAAAGATGAAAGTGCCAAATACCTGCCGCTGGAAAAAATCTACAAACATAAAATAAAAGTCGGTTTTTCAGGTTGTGCAAAAGGCTGCGGGCGCCACCGCCACACCGACATCGGGCTTATAGGGCTAAAAACCAACAACTTCGGAGATACCGACGGAGGAGCAAGAGTTTTTATAGGTGCAGAACATGACAGCGGAAAGAGTGTGGCAAGACAGCTCTTTTCCATGGTCCCGTTTGTGCACTTAAAAGAGACGCTGACACTCATTGTAGAACTTTTTGAAAAAAGCAAATACAAAAACTTTCAGCTCTATGCCCACCATATTTTGAACAAATACTCCGAAGATTTTCTCAGTCTCTGGCATCTTTGCAACCTGAAAAACAAAACAGCACTCACTCTGCCAAAACAGGAGACTCCGCTTACATGTAAAGAAGAAGAAAAGCTGCTTTTTAAGAATTTTTCAGACCTTGCACTGGTAGAGAATGATTTCAAAAAAACAGTGAGTGCCTTGGCAAAAGAGTTATGGACGGTAGAGGGCAAAGACCCACACTACAAACCGCCTATGAAAAGGGTAAATGTCAGATAAAGTATTTGTTTGCTAAAATAAATAAAAATTTATGAAAAAACCTTATGAAACAGCTTAACTATAAATATACCTCCAAGAAAGAGTTCCTCGAGTATTTACATGTCAACGATGTGCATCTTTTCAGTGATACAATTTTAATCCAAATGTTTACCTCGATAGAAGATACAGAAGAGGTTGAAACGATTGCAAATGATGTCTGTGCAATTCTTCCAAATGCCAAACTGATAGGTGCTTCCACAGCAGGTGAAATACTTGAATGCCAGATGTTGGAAAAACATGTAATTTTGAGTATCTCTGTTTTTGAAAAAACAACACTTGATGCAGTTTATATAGACGAAAAAGATTCTTACAAACTTGGTGAAAAGGTTGCAAAAAAACTTCTCAAAGATGACACAAAGTGTGTTATTTCCTTTGTTGAGGGCTTGTCACATCTAGGAGAAGAGTACCTCTGTGGATTTAATGCACATAACAATAAAAATATTATCATTGCCGGAGGAATGGCAGGAGATCTGCTTACTTTTTCACATACCTTTGTCATTTATCAAAATAAAATTTACAATACAGGAACCGTTGCTGTTGCCCTGCATGGAGATGCCCTTGAAGTCACCAATGATTATAATTTAGGTTGGAGAGCCGTTGGTCCACCGTTTATCATTACAAAAGCAGAAGGAAACAGAGTTTATGAAATAAACAACAAGCCCATCAAGATGCTCTATGGTGAAGTTTTAGGCCAAGAAGTCATTCAAAATATGCCGGCATCAGCCTCAGAATTTCCTCTGTTAAAGCAGGAAAATGGTGTTCTTATTGCCAGATCAATGATAAATGTACTTGAAGATGGCAGTATAATCTATGCCGGAAAATTGCAAGAGGGAGATAAAGTACACTTTGGTTTAGGAAGCTCAAGAGTTGTGAATCATTACGACCCTGCAGAAAAAAGTGATTTGACAAATAAAGAATTTCAAGCGGCTTTCATCTACTCTTGTGCCGGAAGAAAACAGTTTTTATCATTTGAATTGGAAAAAACATTTATTCGCATATCACAGTTAGCTCCTACTGCCGGTTTTTTTACCTATGGGGAGTTTTATACTGATGCGCAACACCAAATGATGCTCAATATGACAAATACCCTTCTTTTTCTCAATGAAAAAGGAACAAAACATTTCAAAAAAACACCTATCATCCATAAAGAGTTTACACAGCCAAGCAGACTGACAGAGAGTGCGACCTTGCACCTTATAGACTATGTTTCCAAAAACCTGCAGCAACAGCAAAAAGAGTTTGATACAACAAAATTCAAACTCAATGAATTTCTGGAAGCCATTAACAGCGTCATTATTATTTCCAGAACTGACCTGCAAGGAAAAATCACCTATGTTAATGAAGAGTTTGAAAAGATAAGTGGCTACAAAAAGAGTGAACTTCTTGGAAAAAACCATAATATTATACGAAATCCGCTTACCGATGCACAGATTTTTAAAGAGATGTGGCAGACCATAAAAAAAGGAAATGTCTGGCATGGAAATCTTGCAAACAGAGCAAAAGACGGCTCTATTTACTATGTAAAATCACATATATTTCCAATTTTTGATCAAGAGCACAACATAACAGAGTATATGGCAATCAGGGAAGATATTACAGATCTTGTTACGAGTAAAAAGGCCTATGAAAACCAACTTAAATTCACCAATATGCTTCTGGATAACGAAGAAAACATAGTCATAGTTACAAAAAACAACAAAATTGACAAAATGAATCAGGCCTTTTATAGAACTTTTGGATATGAGGATCTGGAGAGTTTTGTAAGTTGGCATGAGTGCATTTGTGATCTTTTTATCGAAAAAGAGGGGTATCTGAAAAAAGAAAAAAGACCGAAAATGTGGTATGACCCTATACTCAAAGAGCCATACAAGCTTCATTTAGCCTTGATGTTGGACGCAAACCATCAAGAACGCATATATAATGTAAAATCCCGTGAAGTTGTCTATGACGATGAAACAACGTATGTGATTCACACATTCAATGACATCACCGAACTCGAACAGGCAAAACAAAAAGCCCAAAAAGCAGAAATAGCGCAGGCAATGTTTTTGGCAAATATGAGTCATGAAATACGAACGCCTATGAACGGTATTCTTGGATTTGCAGAACTTCTTCAAAGCACCGAGCTCTCAGATACGCAAAAAAAATATGTAGATATCATCAACAGTTCTACGCAGACACTTTTAAGTATCATTAATGATATACTTGATTCGTCCAAAATTGCAAACAATAAAATAGAACTTGAATATATTGAGATAAACCCTTATGTAGAGTTTTCTACCACCTATGAACTTCTCAAATCACTTGCGGAGCAAAAATCTCTGGTATATCAGCATCACTTTGATATAAAGATGTTTGAATGCATACTCAGTGATCCGACACGACTGAGACAAGTCATTACAAACCTTCTTTCAAATGCCATTAAATTTACCCCACAAAACGGAGAGGTACTCTTTAAAACAGAAGTAATCAAAGCAAATGAGCAGTTTCAAACCATCCGCTTCAGCATCAGCGATACCGGCATAGGCATACCAAAAGAAAAACTGCAGACAATCTTTAAGCCGTTTTCACAGGCTGATGACTCTACAACCCGTAAATTCGGTGGTACCGGACTTGGTCTGACTATCAGTGCCGATTTGGTTAAACTCTTTGGTGGCAAATTAGAAGTACGATCCCAAGAAGGCAAAGGAACAACATTTTTCTTTGATCTTGAATTTGAAAAATGCCAAAACAGCACAACACTCAGCAAACTTTTAACGGATTATGAACTCTTAATCATTGGAGATACAAATCACCTCATTATACAAAAAATAGACGAGACGCTGGCATCTTTTCATTTAAACTATAAACATATCGAAAAAGAGGAGGATTTTCTTTCCAAACTCTCGCCAAACAGCATTATCTTGACGCTTGATACAGAAAAAGGGATGCAGGCACGAAGCATTCTTCCACGGGAGCAAATTGTTTGTATAAGCGATACATGTAACAATGAGCATCTTGATTGTGTTGACTTGACATTTGATGAATCCTTCAGCTCAAACCTCTATAATTTTCTCCTCTCTAAAATGCAAAACCATACATCGCAACACCAAGAGGTAAAACGACTCTTGACACAAACGCTGAAAATTCTTGTTGCAGAAGATTATGATATCAACCGCATGCTTATTGAATCACTGC
The DNA here is from genome assembly GCF_014905115.1 of Sulfurimonas sediminis. Classification (NCBI taxonomy): domain Bacteria; kingdom Pseudomonadati; phylum Campylobacterota; class Epsilonproteobacteria; order Campylobacterales; family Sulfurimonadaceae; genus Sulfurimonas; species Sulfurimonas sediminis. Next base: position 49,780 of record NZ_CP041235.1, on the reverse strand, counting down.
TTGAAAAACATGAAAACATTGTGTATGAGTTTGCACATGATGGAGAAGAAGCCGTACAAAAAGCCACTACTTCTCACTATGATATGATATTTATGGATGTCAATATGCCAAAAATGAATGGCTTGGATGCAACAAAAATGATACGAAAAAAACTGTCACAGCACATTCCTATTATCGCGTTGACTGCCAATGCGCTCAAAGGCGACAAGGAGAGATTTCTGGCAGTAGGCATGGATGATTATATAGCAAAACCGATTAAAGCAGTAGAACTTGACAACATCATTCTCAAGTATGCTCCATCCCAACAACAAAAAGCCTTTGATTTTGCAGAGTTACTGCAAAAAAACAAAATGCGCTTAGAACTTGATGAGGCAGTCATTATAAAACTCCTTAGAGCATTTACACAAAATGTAGAAACTTCACTCACTGAGCTCAAAGAGGCTATAAAAGAGAATGACACACAACGCATACTCGACACAGCCCATAAAATCAAGGGAAGTGCAGGAACGCTCTCTTTAGATGAAATCAGTACTTTCATGCAGGAGATAGAAAAAAATATAAAAAACAATATTGAAGTTCGTTATAATGACATCTTTCAAACCATAGATGACTATGTCACTTCACTTAAAGGTACTTTAGCAAATGCAAAATAAATTAAATATACTTATCGTTGATGATGAAATTGTCAATCTGATGCTGTTGGAAAACATTTTACAAAACGAAGGCTATAAAAATGTCTCCAGCTTCAGTAATTCTACACAAGCTTTAGAATATTTACAAAACCATCCTGTTGATGCACTTATTACTGACTTTAATATGCCTGGTATTAACGGAATCACACTTTTAGAAGAAGCAAAGAAAGAACATCCTGATTTGGTAAGCATTATGATTACCGCAAATAATGATAATGAGATGATGCATAAAGCACTGCAAATCGGTGTTACGGACTTTTTAGTCAAACCAATTTCTCCTGTAGTTTTTAAACTGCGTCTACATAATATTCTTGCTATTAAGACTTCTTTGAACCTCACCAAAGATTTTAATGAAAAACTCTCAATAAAAGTTAAAGAAGCAACCGCTGCATTGCAACAGAGTGAGTATGAAGCACTCGAAGTCCTTTCTAAAGCGGCAGAATACAAAGACCCCGAAACTGCAAGTCACATCTCTCGTGTCGCTCACTACTCAAAACTTTTGGCCGAAGCATATGGACTAAGTGAAAAAGAACAAAACATCATATACTATGCAGCACCTCTGCATGACATAGGAAAAATCGGCATTGATGATGCCATTTTGCTCAAAGCCGGAAAATTAACACCGGATGAATTTCAAAAAATGCAAGCGCACTCTCTTATCGGCGCAAACATTTTACACGGAAAGAAAAATGAATTTTTGCAAGCCGGAGAGGTCATAGCGGCAAGCCATCATGAAAAATACAATGGTAAAGGATACCCTAAAGGACTGCAAGGAGAAGAGATTCCTCTTTATGGTCGTATAGTGGCCGTCGCTGATGTTTTTGATGCACTTACATCCAAGCGTCCCTATAAAGAGGCATGGAGTTTTGAGAAGGCTTTAAGCTTATTGAAAGAGGAAAAAGAGGCACATTTTGACCCAAAAATTGTTGAGCTTTTTTTAGAAAATATTGAAAAAGTAAAAACTATTTATGAGCAGTTCCAAGAAGATTAAACTGAAGATTAAACTTTTGTAAGCTTCTCAAAAATCATTAAAAACTCATGCTGTTCTACAGGAAGCAGTTTCACAAGATATGTTTGGTTTTCCTTATCCTTAATGACAGTACTATAATTTTTACGATTTTTCATACTCATTATAATATCTTCCATCAGTCGTATATCAAATCTTTCAAAAGCCTGTGTCATATTTGATATATCTTTGCCAAATTCATTTTGGAACTTTTCATTTGTCTGTTTCAGTTTGAGATCTGCATAAAATATTGCGCTCGCATAAAACTCATTCAAAAGAGTGCTGCACACTTCACTTACCCTTAAGGTACACTGTAAATCCGTCTCAATCTGCTTTTGTCGAATCACCTGTTCCACTTTGAGTTTCAACTCTTCAGGAGAAAAAGGCTTTTTAAAATAATCAAGCACACCTGCTTTATAGGCATCACGCATTACTTCTATATCTAAAGTACTCGAAATCATAAATACAGGAAGATGGAAATTTTTTTCATCCTGCTTTATCTGCTTTAAAGCGTCCAAACCACTCATATCAGGCATTTGCATATCAAGCAGCATCAAGTCAACATTTGTTTCTTTTACTTTTTCAATAGCTTCAGCGCCGTTTTTTGCTTCAATGATAGTATATCCACACGAAGACAAAATTTTCTGCATCATTTTTCTTATTACACGGGAATCGTCTACTATCAGTAGTGTATAACCAGGATTGATTTGTATGCTTTGTATAATATTTAAAATTTCTTTTACCGTTAAATTGGCATTTTTACCTTTGAGCAAATAGTCTAAAATACCAAGCCGAAAAAGTTCATCTCTTCGTAAAAGATCATTCTCAGATGTAAAAATTACAATTTTTGTTGCTTTGTTTGCTTCTTTTATCTCTTCAATCAGATCTTCACCTTCGCCGTCAGGGAGATGCAAATCTAATATCACAAGCGTAATGTCATTGTTTTGCAAAATATCACGTGCCGTTGCAAGATCATAACTTTGCAGACAATTAAAACCCTTCTCCTGTAACCTTGAAGTCAAGGTGTTGTTAATAACCCGAGAATCTTCAACAATAAGAATCCTAAAGTTTTTATTCTCTAATCTTTGCTTCTGACTTTTACAACTAAACATATTTTTACATCCATCTGTTTTATTTTAAGCTGCACATTTTAGCATATTTTGTTAAAATGAGAGGCCTCCACCGAAGTTTTGCGCAAAATTCGGGTCACTGTATCCTGCCATACTCGAACGCATGCGGAGTTTTTCTATATCTGCTTTTGAAGAGATATTTTGCGGACAAACCAAAGTACACTCATTGCACAGAGTACAGTCCCAGACACCGTTTTTCTGAATTGTCTCGATTTTTTCTTCCGGTGCAGCTTCGCGTTTGTCACTCACATATTTCCAAACACCCGTGAGTGCAAAAGGGCCTAAAAATGCTTCGTTGACAGCGTAAACCGGACAGGCAGAATAACAGGAACCGCATAAAATACAGTCACTCTGCAAAGCATTTGTTTTTTCATCTTCATGCGTGAGTTTTGCCTCTTTGTTATATGTTTGCAGCCATGTTTTTGCACGTTTTTTCGTTGCAAGCGCTTTGTCCATATTGACAACCAGATCCCGTATGACTTCTACATTTTTGAGCGGTTCAACAACATCCCCGTCTTGCACTTTATAGGCACAGGCAAGCACCTCTTTTTCATTCACACGCATCGAACAGCTGCCGCAGACACTGCTTCTGCATCCGCTGCTGTAGGCTAAAGAGCTGTCTTGTTCGGTTTTAATGGTCTCTATTACTTCAAGGAGCGTTGCATCTTGCATATCTACATTATATTCTATAAAATCAAAATCTCTTTTTATACTTATTTTCATCAGGTTACTCCTCTTTTTCGGAACCCGTACTTTAGTGCGGGCTTTGTGTCTTTAAAGACTCAAGTCTAAGAATTTTTAATTATTATCCCTCTGCCACAAAATGAGCGCCACAGCTCTCTTTTCTCTCTAACGCAGCACTCACTACTGCTTCACAGACATCAAGCATATTTCTAAATTCTATAAACTCTACAAGATTGGTATTGTACACTTTACTGGTATCTTTTACACCCATAAGAGGCAGTTGTTCTTTTAGCAGCTGTATCTCTTTTTGCGCCTCTAAGAGTTCACTCTCTTTTCTTATAATGCCCACTTTTTTATAAAAAAGTTCTCCTACATAGGAACGTTTTTCATAAAAATCTATTTCATTGCTAAAACTTTTCAGCTTGTCAAGAAAATTTGTCTCTTTTTTACAATTCAATTCATTTTTGCTTTTATCATCACAAAAAGTATAGTGTGCTGCACTTTTACCGGCTTCACGACCAAAGACTATAATCTCAAGCAAAGAGTTTCCACCCAAACGGTTTGCACCATGGACTTTATGGTTTGCACACTCACCACAGGCAAACAAACCGCTCACACTTGTTTGTGATTTGTTATCAACTTCTATACCGCCCATGGTATAGTGTGCGACTGCTTTTATGGGAATCAAATCTTTGACAGGGTCTACCTTTTCATACAAAAGTGCCAGCTTTCTCTCCTGTGGCAGATTTTCGTCTATAAACGCTTCTCCCAAGTGCCGAATATCCAAAAAGACCTCTTCACCTGCTAAGATTTGCTCGTTGATGGCACGACTGACTTCATCTCTTGGTGCAAGCTCGTTTACAAAACGCTCTCCCTTGGAATTAAGCAGATATCCGCCTTCTCCTCTGGCACTCTCACTGATAAGGATAGAAGAGTTTTTCAATCCTGTCGGATGAAACTGCACAAACTCCATACCCAGAAGTTTTGCACCGATTCTTGCAGCTGCCGCAATACCGTCTCCTGTAGAAGCTGTTGAGTTTGTAGAGTATTTGTCATATATGCGGGAGTAGCCTCCTGATGCCAAAACAACACTTTTTGCAAAATGGTGTTCCAATTCTCCGCTTCTGATGTTTAAAATTAATGCTCCACAGATGCTGCCGTCTTCTTTTGTAAGTAAATCAAGTAAATAACGTTCATTATGTATTTCGATATCTTCTTTCAAACAGCGCTCATACAGCGTATGGAGTATTTTTAATCCTGTATAATCCTGCGCATAACAGGCTCTCGGAGCGGATGCCCCTCCAAGCTTTCTTTGTGCAATTTTTCCATCGGGTGTACGGGAAAAACAGACACCGATTTCATCAAGCCACTCTATTGCATTGGGCGCTTCGCTGCACATGTAACGCACAGCTTCTTCGTTTGCTTGTCCGTGTGCAGATTTCAGCGTGTTTTGAATATGCTCTTCTACAGAGTCCGGACTCACATTCCCCAAAGCTGCGTTCATGCCGCCCTGCGCCATACAGGTCTGGCTTCTTGTCGGGTACTCTTTTGTAAGCACACGTACACTTGCACCGGCATCCTTGGCAGCAAGAGCCGCTGTAAGTCCTGCGCCACCTGCTCCAATAATCAATACATCTGTAATCATTGTATATTCTCACATACACTCTGTATGAGCTTTTCTCTGGCTTCAACCGATGTCCAGGCAATGTGTGGTGTCATATAGAGCCTCTCTTTGTTCTTTACATGTAAAAGCGGATTTTCCTGTGACAGGGGTTCTTTTTCAAAGACATCGAGTCCGAAGAAAATGTTTTTTTCATCCACAAGTCTGGCAACTGCGGACTCGTTAATGATTCCGCCACGTCCGAGGTTCAGTACCACTGCGCCCTCTTTACATGTAAGGAGTTTTTCATAGTCTAAAAGGTTTTTTGTTTTATCATTAAGTGGTGCGTGCACAGTGATAATATCGCAGGTTTTTAAAAGCTCGTCAAGATTTGTTCTTTGAAAATCTTCACTGCGGTTTACCCCGCTTGTCGAGTAGTAACAGACATCCGCACCGAAACATTTGGCAATATCAGCAACACCTCTGCCTATTTCACCCAGACCGATGATGCCCCATTTTTTTCCTTTTATCTCAAAAAACGGATGGCTTACATCGGTAAACAGAGCACTCTTGGAGTAGGCACCGCTTTTGACAACTTCATCATAGTAGCGTGAATGGCCTATGAGATAAAAAAGCATGGAAAATGTGTGCTGGATAACAGAGTCGGTAGAGTATCCGGCCACATTTTTTACTGCAATGCCAAACTCTTTTGCAGCCTCAAGGTCAACATTGTTCATCCCTGTTGCCGCAACACAAATCAGTTTGAGGTTTTTTGCATGCTGCATATGCTCTTTTGTTATCACAACTTTGTTTGTTACTATAACTTCTGCATCCGTAATACGTTCAAGTGTCTCCTGCGGTGATGTTGTTTTGTATGCTGTTACGCTTCCCAACTTGTCAAAACAGGACAGATCTGTATCGCCAAAGGTTAATGTGTCAAGTAAAACTATTGTACGGCTTTGCATTTAGATGTCTCTTATTTTTGTAATAAGTTCACGCGCTTTTTCAAGTGCCGCGTCTACTTTGTCAAAAACAAGCGCTACAGCCAAGCGGCGCCCTTTATGGGCTTCTGGCTTTCCAAACACTCTGACATAAGAGTTGTCACTAAAAAGGCTCTCATCCACATCAACAACAGGTGCAAAGCTCTCTTTTTCACTTTTGAATGCCGCAGATGCGCCTTCACCGTAAAAAGTAAATCCGAGCGGCAGTCCCAACACAGCACGCAGATGCAGGGCAAATTCACTCTGGCTTTGTGTTATAAGTGTTACCATCCCTGTATCATGCGGACGCGGAGAAACTTCGGAGAAATAAACCTCATCGCCTTTGATGAAAAGTTCAACACCAAAAAGCCCCTGCCCGCCAAGACCATCTGTAATCTCTTTTGCCATTTTTTGCGCTTTCTCTTTGGCAGTCTCGCTCATCTGCATCGGCTGCCAGGAAAAAACATAATCTCCATCGCGCTGCTCATGCCCGATAGGCTCACAAAAAACAGTCTCTTTGCCGTTACGAGCCGTCAGCATTGTAATCTCATAATCAAAATCAACAAAAGCTTCAACGATTAATTCACTCGCGTCACCTCGCGCTTCTTTTGCTTCTTCCCATGAGGCAGGAATATCTGCTTCACTTTTTGCTATACTCTGTCCATGTCCGCTTGAGCTCATCACCGGTTTTATCACACAGGGAAATCCAAGTTCACGTGCCGCTTCAAGCATACCTTCCTGTGTAGTTACGAACTTATACGGTCCGGTTTTAAGCCCTAAAACCTCTGCCGCAAAAGTACGAATATTTTTTCTGTTCATCGTTTTACTGACGGCATTGGCATTTGGAATGACGTTATAGCCTCTGTCTTCTGCTGCAAAAAGCGCATCAATATTGATAGCTTCAATTTCCGGCAAAATATAATCGGGTTTTTCACGATAAATAATTTCCAAAAGGGCATCTTTATCAAGCATATTGACAACATGAGAACGGTGTGCCACCTGATGGGCAGGCGCATTTTCATATCTGTCAACGGCTATGGTTTCAAGTCCCAGACGCTGTGCTTCTATGATGACTTCTTTGCCAAGTTCACCGGAACCGAGTAACATGATTTTTTTTGAGTTTGATTTGAGTGGGGCTGAGAATTGCATATCTATAATTCCTTCAATTTTATTAAATGAATTATACACTATTTTTAGCCCAGGTTAAAACTTCCATTATTTTGGAACCCAGGCTCTCACTGAATTTTTAAACTGCTTATTGTTTCAGTCCTATAAGCGTTTGCAGAAGCTGATCAGACGTGGTAATTGTCTTTCCGTTTGCCTGAAAACCACGCTGAATGATAATAAGCTGTGTAAGTGCTCGTGAAAGATCAACATTTGATGCTTCCAATGCAGAACTTTGAATAAATCCACGCCCGGCAGTCGCAGCCGTTCCTATGATAGGATCACCGGAGTTGGCTGTCTGATTATAAACATTGCCACCTTCTGTAGCCAATCCTTCATTGTTTGTAAATTTCGCCATAGCAATTTGTGCCAGACCGAAAGAACGACCGTTTGAAAATGAACCAATCAGAGTACCGCTTTGATCAATTCTGATTCCAATCAAATCGCCTCCTGTAAAACCGTCTTGGGAAATTCCGGATGTAGCACTTTTACTGTCAAATGATGTCATCCCGTCAAAATTATTAGGAGTACCGAAAGAGAGCTTCACGGTCTGATTTGGAGCAGAACCATTGTTTCCGGTAAAAGAAACGCTTGTCGGATCATAGGTACTGAGAGAGCCGTCTGTATTAAATGTTATCGAACCATTTACCTGATTTGTAGGAGCTGATGTACTTATCGTTGAAGGTTCAGGTACTGTGATTGTCATATTCCATTTGCTTGCAGAAACCTTTCTAAATTCGGTTCGAAGGGTATGCTTGGTACCCAGTGAATCAAATATATCTATAGAACTTGAATGCGTAGCGGCATTAAAGTCCTGAGAAAAAGCAACGGCTCCTGTAACATTTGGCAGACTCCCTTCCAAGGCACTCATTGTCGTCAAAAAGCGTGTATTTTCAGTTACTCCACCAGCCAGGAGTGGTTCTACTGTAATATTCAAAGCAGCACCACCGGCAGCTGAGTTGTCAATTTTTATTTTCCCCTGATCATCTACAACAACTGTTGCGTTAGGTGACACAAGATTCACATCTGCTTTTATTTTGTCCCTCAGGTCTTTTAATGACTGAAAGTCCCCTGTACCGTCTGACTGGTATTCGTATGTCTGTACAGTTCCATCACCGTAATCAATTGTTATACCCTGCCCGTTTTGTAAAGAAAAAGCCTCTCCGTTACTGTTAAACATAGAACCGACATCCCCGGAATTTACACCAGTTGTATTTCCATTGTAATCACTCACAACTCCGGCATCATCAATTTGATAAGCACGGGAGTAACTCTCAACCAAAGGTCCTGAATTGAGATTTGCTTTTAAAACAACTTCTGAGGTTGGACTTGCCGGTGTTGTCAATCCTGGTGGAATATTGATATTTTCAATCGGTGCAGTGGAATCTACTTTTCCGGTAACCGGATCACGCAGCCATCCCTGTGCTATAAAGCCGTTATTGTCAACAAAATTTCCACCTGCATCAAACTTAAAATCTCCAGCACGTGTATATTTATATGTGTTCCCGGCATCAGGTGATATAATGAAAAAACCATCTCCCTGAATTGCAACATCTGTATTTTTATCAGAGTTTTGGATAGAACCCTGTGAAAAAATACGTGTCATTGAACTGACCGTTGAACCAAGCCCCACCTGAACAGGATTTTTTCCGCCAAGCTGTCCCTGAGGTGCCGTTGCTATGGCTTTTGTCTGTGCCAAAAGATCTGAAAAGTTTGCACGGGAGTATTTAAAGCCTACTGTATTGACATTGGCGATATTATTTGATTCTACATCCATCGCAACCTGATGAGACTGCAGTCCGGATACCCCGGAGAAAAGTGATTTTAACATATCTTATCCTTTGATTTATTTCATAAATTTAAGGGAACCCCGTCCACTTATTTATGACATTATCAGGAGTACTCCTGACAACTACGCTAACACTTGGTTTCGCTCAGCACGAAGCTCAAAAACAATTATGTTTTTTTAATTATTTCAATAAGAAAATCTAGCATAAAGTGTTCCAGTTTTATATTGCCATTCCAAAGCAAACTTAGGCATCCATATTGAGCGCTTTTTGCATCATTTGATCTGCTGTAGTAATAGATTTCGAATTTGCATCATATGCCCGCTGCAAAATTATAAGTTCTGTAAGTCCCCCGCTCATTGCAACGTTGGAGCCTTCTAATCTGAAATTTATAATATCTGTTCCAATTATATTTTGCCCATTGGCATCTTGAAAAAAGATTGGTTCACCACTGTTGGAACTTACTCCAAATCGGGTACCAGTTATCCTCTCCAGTCCCTGATCATTGACAAAATGATATACAGCTATACGTCCGACACTACTCTGTCTTCCATTTGTAAACGTTGCGATTACTTCACCGTTTTTATTGATTGCATATCCGTCAAGTTCTCCCCCTATTGTTCCGTCAGCCACAGAAGAGCCAGGTACTACAGGTATGTCGATTGAAACAACCCCATCATATGCTGTACCAAGATCAATGGTGACAGGTGTACCATTATTGTCTATAGTTGTTAATGTGGATGAGACGAGGGCACCTGTTTCATCAAATGCAACTGTTCCGGTTTGTGTATCATAAGTTATTTGCCCGTCAAGTGATTTCGTTGTTGCTGTAACGTCCCATTGTGTTCCCGGTGGGGTTTGCACTGCTGATTTTGTAAATTCTAAACGTAACTCATTACGATTATTTTGAGGATCAATAACACTTGCTCCCATTGTAACCACTTCTGAACCTTCTGCACCCACACCTACATTTCCTAAGAATTTCACTTGTGTTGTTGGTTCAGGAGGATATGTGAGGGTTTTTGGAAAACGCAGTTTTTCTTGCTCATTTACACCACCTAAGGGAACTTCATTAAGTGTTTGTGTAAGTATGTTATCTTCACTGATATTATTTCCCATTGTTCCAAGAACATAGTACCCATCAGTAGTGACAAGGTCACTGTTTGCATCAAAAGTAAAGTCTCCCGCTCGGGTATAGAGTGGTGCCCCGCCTTGTTCAATTCCAAACCAGCCATCACCCAAAATAGCCAAATCTGTACTTCTGTCAGAAAGTGACAAAGTTCCCTGTGCCAGGGAGAGAGAAGTTGACTGCATCTGCACACCAGTACCTATACTGTTGTTCAGAGCAAGATTATTTGATGCGCTGGCTAAACTGTCTTCAAAAAGTGTTGAATATTCAGCATTATATGCACGAAATCCGACAGTAGAAATATTTGCAAGATTATCTGAAACAACATCAATACCACCAGAAGATGTTTTTAAGCCGGATATTCCCGTATAAAATGCTTGCGTCATCATAACAAATCCTTCTTTTAGTAAACTTCTTTTATGCTCTCTAACGGCACATAATTTGAACCGACTTTTACAAGTGTATTTCCATTGTCAAATCGCACAGACTCTATAGGATAAGCTCCCAAGCGTGTTTGCTGTGTATCACCATTTGCATCTACATACTGTGCATTCACATGATAAATGGCACTCTCAGCCTGATTGCCCGCAGTGTCTGTACCATCCCATGTAAACTGATACACACCTGAAGGGTTTGTTCCGACATCCAAAGTCTGTACAGTATTTCCGTCTGCATCTGTAATAGAAACCGTACCCTGTTCGACTGCATTTGGAAAATAAACTTCAAAAGTAGTCTCTGTTCCCTTGTCATGAGCAATTGCATCACTGCCAAGGTCAGCAGTTTTTCCTATCGCTGCAATAGTCGAAAACTGTTGCGAACTTCCCAAAGAAGCTGTTAGCTTCTCCAAAGCTGCATTTGTATTATCTGCCGACTCAAGACTGGCCAACTGGGAAGTCTGTGTCAATATGGTTTCCGTATCCGTCGGTTCCGTGGGATCCTGGTATTGAAGCTGTACCAAAAGCAGCTTCATAAAATCATCCTTCCCGAGTGTTCCTTTTGGATTGTCAGACGATGTAGCTGCTGAGAGTGCCGAATTATTTGCTGTTGTATCTATTGTCATAATATATCCTTTATGCGTAGTATGGAACTACAATTTCCAATGAGCTTAAAACTTCTTCATTGCTCTGCAGAGTTTCAAAATAGTTGTACTCGTCATCAGCCTTTTGCTGGTTTTGTCTTTGCTGTTCCTGCTGTCCGGCTTGAGAGTTTTCGCTTTGAGCATTACTGTTAAAATTTAAAAAAGCATTTTGTATTCCATTATTTTGTAATTGCACTTTTAAGTCCTGTACATTCATAGCCAGAGTATTGATGGCAGTATTGTTTGAACTGATATTTATATGAAGATTTTTTCCGCGTTGTACTATCGTCAGATCAACCTCACCCAGTCTTTGTGGATTTAACTGAACTTTGATACGCGTAAACGGCGACTTATAATCTTCAATTGCAGATTTTACATCATGAGACAGATATTTGACCATCTGTTTCGCTTCATTGAGTTTTACCTCAAAACTGTCTGCCTTTGCAATATTCAATCCATCTGTCTTTGCCTGTACAGCGCCATCTTCGCTCTTGTCGTTTTGCAAAAGAGACGCTAATGATTTTTCTGTCTCTTTTGAAGTATGCGGTGCTACCATAACCTTTGCTGTTGCCACTGAAAAATCTGCCGTAAGACCTGATTCATTCTTTGTGATTTTTTCTCCCCGCAGAAGAAGCTTCAATGTGTCATCAACTTTTTGTTTTGGAGTTTTGTCAATTGTCAGTGTATTTACTTTTGTATCTACAATTTGCTGCGTCGTAATTTCAGCAACACTGCTCTGCGCTTTAAACAATGGGGTCTGTTTCTGTTCTTGTTTAACCTCTTGCCTGTTTTTAACAATCTCTTTTTTTACAAGTTCCAAACTTTCGTCTGCCACCTCTGTCTCTTGAGCTTTTGCAACATCTGCTTTTGTTTTTTTTACTTTGGTGCGAACCGGTATCTCTTCATTTAAAATGCCTGCCTCTTCTTTTGGCTCTTGTTTTATCTGTGACAAAGAAGTTTGTGCTGGTTTTTGTGCTGCTTCTTGTTTTATCCGGGAAAAAGAAGTTTCTTCTGGCTTTTGTACAGCTTCTTGCTTTATCTGTAAAGGAGAGGATTTCTGTTGTGTTATTGTTTTTACTTTTGTCTGTGCAAAATCTTTTACCTCTTCCAAGGTGATTTTTGAAAGTTCAATCCCTGTTTTTTTTGCAAGCTCTACAAGACCGCCCAGTGTTTTTGGCAAGGCATCAATCTCGGCTTTCTTGTACCCTTCACTCTGCACAATTTTGTTTTTTAGAAACTCTTTTGCCTCTTTTATCAAAACTTTAACATCCTCTTGTGACATTTTGGCTGTTATTTGCGAAGCAAGTTCTGAACTTTCTGCGTCTATGACAGATCCAACAGAAACTTTTTCATCCTTTAATGCAAGAATCAATGAACCTTTTTGCATAATTTTACTGTTTGATTCTTTCTCTCCTTTGAGTAAGGATGCAAAAGAGATCGTTGGTTCTTCTTGTTCCGGAAGTGCTGTATTTAAAGGAGATAAGGAAGAAGTCTCTTTTTTTATATCTACTGAAATCACACGTTGCTCCTCGGCTTCTCAAAAGAATTTTAAAGAATAAAGCATTTAGTGTTCCATGAAGTCAGATATTTATTTGGAGGTGCCCTTAATATTTTTAAAGAAGTGTCGATATTAGAAATATGAAAATTATATTTTTTATACTTTTTCCGGTATTGGTGGTTGCAGAGACCATATATGCCACAAAAGTTTCCAAGTCAAATATTGAAGCGATGCACAACCCAAAAATAAAATGCAGATGGGTGTGCGATAAAAAAATATACAAAGAGCAAAAAATATCCGAAGCAATCTCTTTTTACAAAAACTCCAAATATTATAAATTTACAAAAAAAGGTTTCTAATAGTCTCTTGTAATTCTATCTAAACAGTGCAACTCTTTTTTGAAAAACCTACTGACACTGTTTTGCATGTTTTCAAGAATATCCTTTGTTGTTTCCCCGTCTACAGGGTAGCTCAGTAAAAAAGAGTCCAGATACTTTGCAAAAAACTCATCAAACATCTTTTTGACAATTTCAGCTCCGTATTTGTCAGTGTAGGGAAGGACAAAAAAGTAATCCGCGCCGTCATTTGCTATCGAATCTGATGAGCGCAGGATTTCCGTTAAAGAAGCATCCACCACACTCTGTTCAATCCCTGAAAAATCGCAATAGAACAGAGTAAAACTCTCAGCACGGTTTTCATCCAGTCTATTCGATATACCAATGTTTAAATCCAGTAAATTCTTAAAATTGTCAAATGAGAAATGTACGCCTGCCATCTTGGGTTCCTTCTGTTTTCTTTAGTATAACAAAAAATCTTTAATCCCACTCAATCATTCGGTGTGACCAGTTCCCCTCTTTTGAGTTTTGCAATTTTTCCCCGGAATTTTCGGATATAAAAGGCTTTCTCTTCAAAACTGATATTTGAAGCAATATTGACCTTTTTCAACTCTCTTTCATAGTATCTTGTCAAAAAGGTAATCAGTTCCGCATTTAAAGCCTCTTCATCTTGAAGCGGAGTGATAGTCTCATCTACCCGAATAGCCATTATCTCGGGAGTATCTTGTTTTCCCTGCAGTACCAGCGAAAATTCAAAGGAGTGAAACTGCAAAAAACTCGGATCAATAACATCCAGAACCTGTTCAATATACTCAGGTTTTTCCAAAATAGTTTTAATCAAAGAGAGTTCCCACATATCTCTGTGAGAGTCTTTTCTAATATTATTAGTATCCATACTATTTGTATTAGAAACTTTAATTAGAGAAGGTTTAATAACAAAACCACCTAATTTTGCTGCCAAAATTGGTTTATATGCTTCTTGCAAACTTGGAGACAAAGTTTTCAAATATCCAACACAATCTTCTCTACATGCTTCTCTTTCTTTTGGGTCTTTGAGATTATAAAGCGAAAGGATTTCATCTAGTACAAACTCTATAAAAGGTTTTGCTTTGCGAAACATACTGCTCAACTCTTCAACCCGTCCCTCTTTGACCATATCGGCAGGGTCAACTCCTCCATCAAATACCACAACACCACCGTTAAATCCCGAAGCACTTAAAAGTTTTGAAGCCTTGAGTGCTGCTGCACGCCCTGCCTTGTCACCGTCATATGCCATGACAACACGAGGAGAACCTTTTCTCAGCAAGGGCAGATGATCATGTGTCAAAGCTGTTCCCAGCGTTGCCACAGCATTGTCAAATCCTGCCTGGTGCAGCATTATAACATCAAGATAACCTTCTGTTATGATGATTTCCTGCTTTTTATGCAGGCTCTGTTTTGCCAGATGATAGGCATACAAAAGACGGGATTTGTTAAAAAAAGCAGTCTCGGGAGAGTTGACATATTTTGCCTGATGTCCTGTTATGGTTCTGCCTCCAAAACCGACAATACTGCCATTAGCAGAGAAAATCGGAAAGGTTATTCGTTCTATAAAACGGGCATAGGTCTGGTTGCGTTCTTGATTGTAACCGACAACACCCATATCCACTGCCTCTTTGATACTAAACTGCTGTGAGCGGATAAAGTTCAGCGTTGCATTCGAATCAGGTGCATAGCCGATACCAAATTTTTCTATACTGTTTTCATAAATGCCCCGCTCTTGAAGATAGGAAAAGGCTGTTTTGTTTTTCGTCAAAAGTGACTGGTACCACTCATTGAGCTTGTCCATAACCTGTGAACGTGGTTTGTTATGTTTGTTATCGGTATAAGTAAGTGTAAAGTTGTAAGAATCCGCCAGTTTCTCCAAAGCTTCGGGATAGTTCAGCTTTTCATACTCCATCACAAACTTCACCGCATCCCCGCCGGCTCCACAGTTTCCTACTGCGAAATGATTTGCCAAAAATGTATGAGTCTTATCTTTGACTGTTATATCATAAACTATTTCTTCATGCCCAATATTTTCAATTGCTCTAACTTTTGTA
This sequence comes from Sulfurimonas sediminis, assembly GCF_014905115.1. Classification (NCBI taxonomy): domain Bacteria; kingdom Pseudomonadati; phylum Campylobacterota; class Epsilonproteobacteria; order Campylobacterales; family Sulfurimonadaceae; genus Sulfurimonas; species Sulfurimonas sediminis. The sequence continues at coordinate 34,616 of NZ_CP041235.1, read as the reverse complement.
AAAAAATACTCTATACCATCAATATACTCAAAAAATCCCTCTATAGATTCTCTTTGTTTAAAATAGAGTGTATAACTTTTTCTATGATTTACACCATTTTTATCTTGCTTCGATTCAGTTATACGACAAGTTGGAATAAGTTTAAGACTTAATCCCAAATCTAAAATCTGGTCAGCTAAACTCTCACTGATGGTATCATATGTTCTTCTACTGTAACAACCATCACCATCCATTAACCCTTTTAAAAGTGCTTCTCTTAGAGATGTTTTAAGATAATTAAACCAATATGGGTAGTGTTTATTCTCGGCACCTTTTCCAAATAGAGCCTGAAATATATGCTCCAAATTTGTGCTTGATATCGTAACTTCCAAAGAATTTTTTCTGCTCTGTCTGAAAAAAAGTTTAGCCTCTTTATTAAAAATATTTTGAATTATTCTTACAATATTATCAGCATACTTCTGTTCTTTTATCGAAAGAGAAAATTTAATCCCCCCTCTATAAGTACTTCCTTCTGCTACATAAAAGCCTGCCAACCACATAAAATCTTCAGATATTTCAATAGTCTCAATTTTCTCTACATTGGGTCCAAACTGCTTTTTATCCCATAAATTTGACACATCCATAAACTTATCTTGGCGCAATTCTCTGCTTATTGGATATAAAAAATAATCTCCAATTTTTATATTATTTGCAAATTCTCTTTTAATTGCCAAATCATACTCTCGTTGCGTTTTCTTTATGCGACCGTAAAACTTTAACGGTCTCTTTTTTTCAATTCGCAAATAGGGAAGTTTTGCAATAGCATCTTCTTTTTTTACAACTAACATATCATGATTTTGCGTGAAACATGATGGCTTTACGCTCAGTGAAGTTACAAACGAAAGAATATCAAACTCACTTGTATGGTGAACTGTCTCAATAACCTCAGTTTCTACTCCATTAGCAGCAAAAACTTTATCTCCGACACTTATATCTTTGATCTCTTTATAACCATTGGGTGTAATAATTTTTTGATAGGGTGGCAAACATCCAAAACAGTGAAAGATCTGTTTTTGCGGACTCACTACAAAAGAGGGAGATTTTTCCTCATGAAAAGGGCAAGGTGCTTTAAAATTACCTCCTGCCTTTTTCAGTTCTATATAGCTACCGACAACATCAACAATATCAAGTCTGGCTTTGAGGGCTTCTATGGAGTCTTGGGAAATCATAAAGAAATTATACTATGATATTTTTAAGATTAAGTGTGAAAACTGTCCCCTTTCCAACTTCACTTTGCACATGAACAGTAATATCTAATTCTTCACACAGTTTTTTGACGATATGCAGTCCTATGCCTATACCTCTCTCCTGCTCTTTATAAAATCTCTCAAAGACACGCTTAGGATTTTGTATGCCTTTGCCTGTATCTTCAATACTTAAAATATCATCACTAAATCGGATAAACACCTTTCCCTCTTTTTTATTATACTTCGCAGCATTTGAGATCAGATTATCTATAATTCTCGTAAAAGAATCTTTGTTTACATGTAACATAACCTGCGGAACTTCTATGTAAAAGCGAATATCTTTATAATTACTCTCTATAAGATTTATGCGTTCTTTCAAAAACTCTTTTAATACAAACTGCTCTTTTTGCCTTACATGTGAATGCAAATAGGCTCGCAAATTTGCCTGCAGATTCAAAATATTCTGCACAGCATTTTCTATTCTATCAATTTTAGTATTTTCTCCCGTTTCACTCTTGAGCATAGAAACATTGAGGCGTAAAATAGATAGAGGTGTATTGAAATCATGCAAAATATCTTTTATAAACTCCTCTGTTACATGTAATGCCTTTCGCAGAGGAGAGAGTGCATACAGAGCAAAGAAAAAAGACAATATTGCAATAACAAACACAACGATAAAAAAATTCCATAAAAGTTCTTTTTGCAGAGTGCGTGTCCCCTGTATATACTTCTCTTTTGGAAGATAAATTTTTAGAGCATTTTTTGTAGAATTAGGAATAGAAAAGTAGGCACTCAGTTCGTTTTCATTTTTATAAAGTTTGTAGAGTTCATACTCTTTTTTGGGGACAAAATCGTATTGAAACTCTTTGCACTGCAGAGAAAAACTACAAAGTCTCATTTTTGAAAAAACAGTCTCATCAAGGCTTTGCAGTTCTTTTTGATAGTTGAGAAAAAAAAGAGCACTAACAAGAAGTGTTTGAGATAAAAAAAAGAGTAAAAAACTCTTTAATAAAGATTCTTTTTCAACTTTTTTCAAGCATATATCCTATACCACGAATATTTTTTATATCCAAGCCTGTGGTATGTTTAAATTTATTGAGTGCAACCCGTAAAGCTGCATCTGACGGGCTGACAAGACAGTCCATTAAAACAGTTTTGTCCAAAACCTTGCCGATATTATGCATAAACAGATCACACAGGCACTCTTGAACTTCTCCCAAAGAGACTATTTTGCCATCTTTGTAAAGTTCTTTTTTTTCTGGTATATATCTCAAATTTTTATACACTATATCTTTATTAGTCTGAGATAATTTTGCATTGACACGAATCAGTAACTCTTCTGGGAAAAAAGGCTTTTTCAAGTAATCATCTGCACCAATGGAAAACGCCTTGGATATAGAATTCAAGTCTATTAAAGCACTAATAAAAATTGCCGGTGTTTCATCATCAGCATTTCGCAGACTCTCCAAAAGTTCCAAGCCATTCATATCGGGGACATTAATATCAAAAACATATAAATCATACTTGTTTTCATACGAAGCGTCAATGGCATCATTCCCATTATGTACCATATCTACCTTATAATTTGCACTTTGCAAAAGCTCTTGTAGAGTTTGTGCAAGAGCTTTGTCATCTTCAAGTAAGAGTATATGTTTTTTCATTACATGTAACCTAAAAATAATACCCTAGTTTTACAGAAGTCGCATGATCACTTGCACTATCACTGAGTCCGTACGCATAAGAGAAGGTAGTAAACCAGTGCATATTGATACTGTAATATCCATACGCCGAAACTGTTCTAATCTTTTGAACATCTGCATAAATACTGTCTGAAGTATTATATGCCCCACTTAGGTAGAGTTTGTTTGTTACATAATATCCTAAACCGCCACTCAATGCATTTGTGTTTTGATAGGCAACTGTTCCTGCTATATCATCATCATTAATCATCGTGTAAATATAACCACCAAAGAGATTTACTTTACCTAAAGCATAACTTGCATTAAGTGAAGCTGTATAGTCAGTGTTATTGTTATTTAACGCTGTGTTATATGTAGGTAAAAGAATACCTATCCCTACACGCAAAGAGAGAGATTTCAGTGGCTTAAGCTGGTACGATGCCCCTAAAAATGAATCATTTAAACCACTCTCACTATATCCATCTCCTCTGGTAGCATAATAGGATGTAGATGCTTGAAGTGAAAAACTTTTATAATAATAGTCAACTTGAAGGGAACTTGAATAGGTGTCTGTCTGATTTAAAGAGGCATAATTGGATCCGGCATAGTTTGCACCGATTATAATATCAAAATGATGGGAGGAGACAAGACTTTTTTTAGTACACCCGTTTATATCAACCAAATCGGTCAAAGGGGTATTGGGACATTTATCTCTACTGTCATCTACACCGTCCATATCTGAATCAGAGTAGGCAAAAAGGCTGGTAGAGAACATGCCCAGCATCATTAAAATAAACATTTTTTTCATAGATATCTCCTTATAAATCAATCACCTCATTAAGCTCTAGAGATGATTGACTATGTGATTTTTTATCTGCGTCGCATCATTCCGGCATTCATACTTGGAATACTAGTCGTACCTGTTACTTCGCTCGTTCCAACAGTTTGCATATACTGACTGCCAGCCTGCTGCTGTATCATATTTTGTACCTGGTTCATATTTTCATTTGTCTGCAACTGCATCTCCTGTACATGTTCCTGATCTCTTGTCTGCATCATATTTCTGGACATTTCAGCAGTTCTTGTACCAGATTCATTCATAGTACCCGCTTCTGCCTGCATTTTACTCTGCATCTCTTGTATTGCAGCCATTCTCTCTTCCTGGTTCATCTGCATCAGTCTTTGTTTGAACTCATTCATAAGTTCTACTCTCTCTTGTTCAGGAGCGCTTTGAATTGCCTCTATCTGTGCATCAATATCTACCGTAGTATCCGTTGAAACAGTCTCTTCTGTTGGAGCAGTGCTCACCGTTGTGTCTGTAATGACAACATCCTCTGCCGACGCTATGCTTAAAAGACCAAGCAAAGCAACTGATAATGTAATCTTAACTAATTTCATCTGAAATCCTTTGTGTTTAATTTTCAAACCCGGAAATTTTTTGATTCCCTTGTTTTGATGTTGGTATTATCACACAACAAAGTTAGCGAAGTGTTAGCACTTCACTAATTTTTCTCTTTCTTATAAAAAAGTAAATATGTTGAAGGAAGAATCAGCAGAGTCAACAGTGTCGAGCTTATAATCCCTCCGGTTATAACGACTGCCAAAGGATACTGTATTTCACTCCCCACACCTGTCGCATAAAGAAGCGGTAAAATTCCAAACAATGTTGTAAAAGCTGTCATAAGAACAGGGCGCAGGCGCAACAGTGTCGCATCTTTTAAAAGTATCTTCAAATCTACATCAGGATATTTAGCCCGCAGTTCATCTATGAAACTCACCAACACAATACCGTTGAGTATCGCAATGGCAAAAATAGCCAAAAAGCCGACTATAGCCGAAACCGAGAGATATATACCGCCGATAAGCAGAGCAATAATACCACCGATAAAGCCAAAAGGAACATTTAGAAGAATAATCATCGACTTTTTCAAAGAATTAAATGCCATATAAAGCAGTAAAATAACCAAAAGAAGTGTTATCGGAATAATAATAATGAGCTTTTTCGTTGCTTCTTGCATATTTTTAAAGTCTCCTGCCCAGCCTATATAATATCCTGCAGGCATTTTCACTTTCTCTTTTATGAGTTTGTCCGCTTCTGCTACAAAAGAGGCTGTATCACGCCCTTCCACATCCATTGACACAACCATATAACGACTCAGATTCTCCCTTTTGATAAAAGAAGCACCCTGTACTATTTTTATATCGCACACATCTTTCAATCGTACTATATTTCCGTTTCTTGAGCGGAGTGTTACATTTTCAATGGAGACAATATCTTCTTTTGCACCCTTTATTTTGGCAACAATTGAAAACCTTTTAATGCCTTCAATCTTTTGAGTGATACCTTCTTCTCCTATACCGTTGCGAATAACCTGCATCACATCTTCCACACTGATACCATACCTCGCAAGAGAAAGATAATCCGGTGTAATCTTAATCTGTGCCTGTCCGAGTTGGGATTCCACTTCCATCCGCTCAAGCCCGTCCACATCTTTAATGGAATTTTGAATATCTTTGGCAATTCTATCGAGTTCTTTTTGATTCTCTCCGTAAATTTTTATAGCAAGTTCTGCTTTTACACCCTCAAGCAACTCTTCTATACGCATTGCAATCGGCTGTGTAGGAATAAACTGCACAAAATTGAAATGATGCCCTAAATCTTCACTCATCTTTTTCGTCAAAGCAGGCAAATCTTCAATGTTGGGTTTGAGCGTCAAAAGCACTTCCATATAATTTGCCTGTGCCGTTTCTCCTTTTTCGCTTCGGCCTATCATTGTAAGCACTGACTTTACATCTTTGGCATAATGTTTTCGTATATACTTTTCTATATCCTCAGAAACCTCTATAGACTGTGTAAGTGCCGTGCCGGGAATTGCTATAACCCTGTACATAATCGACTCTTCATTGAGTGTTGGCAAAAATTCCCGTCCCTGCTGAGAAAGCATATAGACAAGAACAATAAACACAATACTGACAATTGCCAAAATCTTTTTTGCATTTTCCAACGCAAACAGAAGTACAGGCGTATAGACTTTTTTGATACCTCTCATAACAATATTTTCAGGAGAGTTCGTCGGTTTTAAAAACATCAAGATAAGTACCGGAACCAGTATAAGTGCTACAAGCAGTGAACCGAGCATAACAAACACAATATTGAGTGCCATCGGCGTATAGAGTTTTCCGGCTAAACCGTCAAGTGAGAGCAGAGGAATAAAAACCGCTGCAATAATAAGTACTGCAAAAGTCACCGGAGTTGCCACCTCTTTTGCTGCTTCGCTGACTATTTGCAACTTTGGCTCATAAGGATTGTCGTGCAGTTTTCTAAAACTGTTCTCTACAATTACAATGGTCCCGTCAACTATCATTCCCACAGCAATTGCCAGACCACTCAGACTCATAAGATTTGCTGAGAGATTATAATAATCCATCAACAAAAATGCAGTCAATAAAGATAAGGGCAAAGAGAGTATAACAATAAAAGCACTGCGCAGTTCAAATAAAAATAAAAACAGTACTATGGCAACCAAAACTACACCGCTTAAAAGTGCTGAGGTCATCGTATTTACCGCTTTATGCGTTATATCTGTTCTGTCATATAAAGTGGTAATTTTCACACCTTCCGGCAAAGCACTGTTGACTGTCTTGATCTTTTCTTTTAAGCGTTGCACCACTTTTGCCGCATTGGTGGCTGTCCGTTGGAGCACCATGCCCATAACAGCTTCTTTTCCGTCAATCGTTACTGCGCCAAACCGTGGACTCACACCCGGTACAACACTGGCAACATCACCTATGGTAACAGCCTGTCCCTGACTCGGTTTAATCACACTGTTTCTGATGTCGTCAAGCGTTTTGTACAGCCCTGCTCCGCGAATAAGATACTGCTCGCGGTTAAACTCCAGATACTGTCCGCCTGCCGCCTGATTTGACTTTTGCAGGGCTTTGACAATATCATCATAGGTAATACCGAAATCCTGAAGTTTTTTTGTATCTATGACAACATTATACTGTTTCTCATAACCGCCCCAGCCGATGACCTCTTCAACACCGCTGACACTTTTAAAAAGAGGAGTCACAATATACTTTTGCATCTCTTTGAGTTCCTGCAGGGAGTACTTTCCTGTTGTATCTTCTACCTGATACCAAAAAACCTGCCCCAAACCTGTTGTATTTGGTCCCAAAACAGGCTTCCCCCATCCTTTTGGAATATCTACATTGCCAAGGCGTTCAGAAACGAGTTGGCGTAAAAAATAGATGTCCATATCGTCTTCAAAAAAGACTGAAACATAGGAGAGTCCAAAAATGGAGTTTGACATAATAAGCTTCACCCCTGCCATCCCCGAGACAACTGACTCTATGGGATAGGTGATGAGCTTTTCTATATCTTCGGCAGAATTTCCCGGACTTTCCGTATAAATAACAACCTGCTTCGGCGTAATATCAGGAAAGGCATCAATGGGAATATCCCGGTATGCCTTGTAACCAAAAGCGATAATTCCAAGGAAAAAAACAAGCACTAAAATTTTGTATTTGAGCGAAAGCTCTATAAGTTTATCTAACATGCCAACCCCTAATCCCCGTCGCCAAGAGATGATTTGAGCAGCGCCGATTTTACATAGTAACTCTCACCGCTTACATATTCTTCTCCAAGCTCCAAGCCCTTTATACCGACATATTCATCATCCTGTGCAACTATTACAACGACCCGCGGCAGATATGCCAAAGACTCCTCTTTTGCTTCTTTGTTTGGAACAAATACCACCCATTCGTTGTTAAAAAAAGAGAGTGCTGATTTTTTCACAGCAACATAACTTTTTGCATCACTGAAATATATGGTTGCTTTTACATATACATCAATAAACAGATCATCCACTTTTTGATCCACACTTGAGAGAACCACAACTCTTTGCGTTGTTTCATCTACCTTGGGCATAATTTGTGTAGCATGCGTAATAATCTCTTTATCTGCATAATTCACGACTATTTTATCTCCAATGCGTGCCTTGGTTGCATATTCAAGAGGCAAATAAGACTTGACATAATATGCCTGATTCTTAACTATGGAAACAATCGGTTCATTTGAGGACACAGAAGAGTGCAATGGTTTTAAAAGAGCCGAAACACGTCCGCAGCTATGCGCATACAAAATAAAATCAGCAGTTGCTTTTTTTAGATTTTTGACATCTATATTCAATGTTTTGAGCTGCGATTGCAAAGCTGTAAGATTTGCCGCAATTTTGCTTCTCTTAATGGCCTGTGCATTGAGATTCTGCATGGATGTCATCCCTTTTTTATAAAGTTTCTCAACCGCCTCATAATTTTTTTGTACCGCCTTGTACTGTTTTTTCAGTGCAATATAATCCGCACTCATTTTTGACACATCAATAGACCTGATAAGAGCAATTTTATCGCCTTTTTTTACATCCTGTGCGGGTTTTACAAAGTACTTTTCCAAATGTCCGCCCACTAACGAAGTAATAGACTGCTGCGCATTTGAAAGCTGTATTATCTTGGCATTGAGTGCTACCGATTTCTTAAAACTGTGCATTTGTGTCTGTGCCAGCGGAACTTCAACTGCCAGGACAAGTGATCCAAACCCAAATAACAGTGACAGTAATATTTTATTCATTGTATTCTCCTACTTCATAGTTATATATAACTATATTTTTGTTTATTTTATTTTCAAGCATTATCTTTTTTTCTTTTGTCTGTATCATCTGGTTTTTGATATTTTGCAACTCCAAAAGGTTGATGTTTGCTATTTTGTACCCATCTTCATACATTTTTAACAGCTCTTTTTGCGCATTGTAAAGATCTTGTGTAGAATTTACGACAGCGCCTAAAATTGCCAACTCTTTTGTTAGACGCTCAAGAGTAAAAGAGAACGCTGTTTTTTGGTTTTGCAGTAAAAATTCACTCTGTTTAGCCTGCAGTGAAGCAATTTTTCTTTCTTCTTTTTTTGTATTAAAAAGAGCAAGAGGAATATTCATGCCGACTCTGGCAATGCTTTGGTCCGGTTCAGCCTCATAGGCTGCATACAGATTCATCCACTCTATTTTATTTGCATTTAATTTTGCTTTTGCTTTTGCCCTGTTTTGCTGTGTTTGAAGATAATGCAACTCTGCCGAATTATTTTGCAGTTCTGTCTGCATTTTGTCTGAAAGCTTAAAAACATAATTTTCATCGAGTTCTTTCTCATTTTGCAAACCAGCAAATGCCAAAAGTTTATAATAGCTTGCAAGCCGCATAGCTTTTTTCTCATTTAGCAGATTTTTACTGCCTGTCAAATCCACTTTTGCACGAAGATATTTTACTTTTGCGATGGTTCCCGCTTCATATCTCTCTCTTGAAATATTGGCAATATTTTTTGAGATTAAAAACTCCTCTCGTGCTAATTCCAGCAATGCTGATTGTGTCATATAATCAATATAAAGCAGAGAGAGAACTTTCACAAATTCTGCATGCTGAAGCGTTACGAGTCCTTTTGCCTCTTCCTGTGTTGCTGCTGCCAAATCTGTTTTGTCATCGCCAACACCCCACAGACGTACAGGCTGCATCAGTGCAACCCTGTAACCTGCTTCACTTTTTCCCAGGTCGGGAGTAAATTTTGACGCCTCAAGTGAGAGTTTCGGGTTTTTATATCTCTGTATCAGACTTGACTGCACATCAGCACGCTCAATCTCCAAAGCATTTGCTTTGAGATAGGGTGATGCCTGCAAAGCCTCATGTAAAAATGTATCAAAATTCTGTGCAGATACAACTGCACACAATCCAAGTATTGCAAGTATGCTTTTTTTAAACATAGTTATCCTTTTGTTCGTTATTAATTTATAAATATAGGTTGGAAACTATGCGCAGATAGGAGGTTTTAAAAAATTATCATAAGAATTAAACTCATATATTTTGATATGTGAATAGGGTTTTTGAGAAAAATTTTCACGCATAAAAGGGATATTAATTTCAGGAAGAATAAAAGCGATGTGAAAACAGTGGTGCAACTGACAAATACAGTTGTCCGCTGTCTCACTGTTGTTGCTAAATTCATGGACATACTCACTCACCTGACACGGGTCTGTGTCAAGAACCTCTATTACATACGCATGGAGTATGTTAAAACTCATTGACAACAATAAAACAAATGTAAGCAGTCTCTTTTTCATAATCCTATTATACCCTAAGCACTGCAACAACTGCCGTCATTACACTCTTTATCCTTGAAAAAATATGGTTTTATTACATAATACAGCACAAATCCCCAAAGAACAAGACTTGCGATCCATGCTGCCAAACCGGCATCTTCATCCATATGCACAAGTTCTTTGACATTGACATCACGAAAAAGATAGTCAAGTCCCAGTCCGAAAAGAAGGGAACCGGCTATGATGGTCCCGAGATAAATATAAAGAGTTCTTGTTCCTAACATCTTTTTTACAACACCTATAGTGACCGTATTTGTCGCAGGACCCGCGCTTAAAAAAACAAAGGCCGCCCCGGGACTCACACCGGCCAACATCAAACCTGCGGCAATTGGCAAAGAAGCGGTTGCACATACATACATAGGCACGGCGATGGCTATCACTATGATGTACGAAAGCCAGTTGTATTTTATCAGTATTTCACTCAGATTGTCAGGAACCGCCACAGTTATTAAAGCACCCAGAAGCAGACCTATGAGCAATGGCGACGCAATGTCTTTTAAAAGTGTTCCAAAAGCATATGTGAAGGCATTTTTGACAATATTGTTTTTTTTCTCGCCACTGCTTGTCTGCGTGCTGCAACAGCTTGCATCATCAGATGTTTTTACTGCTGAAAAAGTCATTACAGAAGGCTGGTTTGTCGGAGCCTTCATACTAAATACCGCTGCAGATTTTTGCTCTTTTTTGCTCTCCTCTTCAGGGTAAAAATTGGATAAAATTCCGGCAATGACCGAAATAATCATCGAAGTTACTACCCTGTATATGGTAAAAACCCAGCCAAACATTCCATAAGTCGCAAGTATGGAATCAACCCCTGTAATCGGTGTAGAGATCAAAAAAGAGAGTGTGGCACCGTTACTTGCACCGCTTTTTTTGATACCCGTTGCCAAAGGAATCACCCCGCAAGAACATACAGGAAGAGGAATACCGAAAACTGTCGCTTTGATCACCGACATAACAGAATCTTTTCCAAGATGGTTTTTTACAATACTCTCAGGAACAAGCTCATGCAAAAATCCGGCAAAAACAAGTCCAAACAAAATATAAGGGGCCATGGCGTTGCTTAAATCAACCAAAGCAGAGAAAAAAAGCATAATAGTTTCCATCATAAACCTAGTGTGTTTGGATTTTTACGGCACCGCATTTTCCTGCGCCGCATTTCATATTTTTGTTTTTCATCTCACACATTTTACCGCCCATGGATTTTCCCCATGACTCTTTAAAATTGTCATACAGCCAGGAAGCAACAACCGTTCTCTCTTCTTTGCTTAGCGTTTTTCCTATCGGAGGCATTGTGCCAAAGCGTTTATATGCCATCGGCATACAGAAACCTTTCTTTATTGAAGGGTTTTGTATATAATCTGCTACAAAAGCAATAAAATCTTCACGGGTTTTAAGCATCATTTTCAAACGTTTTGATACCATCGGCATCGGCGGTGCTTTCATTTTGCTTTTTTGCATTTTGAGCATCATTTTTTCACGCATTGCCATTTTTTCTTCCTGTGTGGCATTTTGCATTTTTTGACGCATTGCCTGCATCTGTGTCTGATCCATCATCCCTTTCATAGCGTGACATGAGGCACATTTTGCTTTGTAAATATCTTCTCCAGAATCTGCTCCAAAAGAGACAAATCCTAAAATTAAAACTAATAATAATTTTTTCATAACCAATATTCCTTTTTATGATATAATTCATATAACGATATTGTTATATAATAAAACTTCGAAAGAGATTAGATGGAAAAATTAGTTCAGCTTGCAAAAATATTATCAGACAGTAACAGAGTAAAAATCATAGCATTGCTTTACAGAGAAAAAGAGCTCTGTGTATGTGAAATCTGTGACACATTAGAGCTCTCACAGCCATTGGTTTCACGCCATTTAAAACAGATGCGTGAAGCCCAACTTGTACAAACAAAACAAAGCGGCAAGTGGATTATTTATTCTCTTGGTAAAAATAAAATTCTGTACTGCTTTTTAGACACAATACAGGAAGACATAGCAAATTTACCAAAAATTATTTCATGTGCCACACGATAGAAAAAACAATATCGACTTTGAAAGAAAAATTTATTATGCTATAATTCCCTTTCAAATTTAAACAGAAAGTGGGTGATGTGATATGCCTGGTATTGTACTACGTCCAGATGACAACTTTGATGCTGCTTACAGACGTTTCAAAAAACAAGTTGACCGTAACTTAATCGTTACAGAAGCTCGTGCTCGCCGTTTCCATGAAACAGAGACTGAAAAACGTAAAAAGTTCAAAATTGCTTCTCGTAAGAAAATGCTTAAACGTCTTTATATGATGAGACGTTACGAATCACGCCTGTAAACGCTTCTCCTTCGGGAGAACGTTACATTTCAACTTTTAATTCATAAAAATCCCCCCCTAATTTATAAGAAAAACTGATTTTCAATGCTATAATAATTGTATTATCCTACATTAAGGTACTGCTATGACATCACTTTTCCTTCGCATGAGACTTGTCCACTGGGTTGGTATTGTTCTGCTTCTTGTAAATACTTTTGTTTTTACCGATAATATTCTTTCTCAAATTATACAGGTAGTTATTGCTTTTGTTATTTTGATACATGATTTAGACGAAAAAATAAACGGTGTTGATGTTGCTAAAAAAATTATTCATTCCCTCTCTAATTTTAAAGTTGACGAACCTATCACTATGCAATTAAAATACTCAAAAGAGTATAAAGAGATGATTGAACTTATAAACATATTTACTGCAAAAGTCTATGAAACAAAACATTTAGCCTCTTCATCACAGGAACTCGATAAAGAACTCAACTATTTAAAGACAAACATTTCTCTAGTTGAAAAAGATTTTCTCGACTCTGAGAATCTTGGTAAAAAAGTTTTAGATAGGCTTGATATCATTACAGTGGAATCAGACAGTAATTTAGAATTTTCTCAAGAAGTTTTAGAAAGTTTGGACAAGGTAGCTGTAAAAATAAACGAATCTGTTATACAAATGTCTACACTTGAAAACCAAATTATCCAAACACATGAAGGAGAAATGCTTGTGAATGAAAATCTGAAATCACTCACAGAAAATGCAGAAGATATTAAAAATATACTCACGATTATTTCGGACATATCAGATAAAACAAATCTTTTGGCTCTCAATGCCGCTATCGAAGCAGCCCGAGCGGGTGAACATGGGCGTGGATTTGCTGTTGTCGCCGATGAAGTAAGAAAACTTGCAGAAAGTACTCAAAAATCACTCACAGAAATAAATGCAAGTGTCAATGTCATTGTACAAAGCATTTTGGATTCAAGTAATAATGTAGAAAAAAATGCACAATATACATTGGAACTTGTCGACATATCAAAACAACTGCAAGAAGGCTTAGCCCAAGCCAGAGATGAAGTAGCAGATACCCATCAAAAAAGCCTGGATGATACAGAAAATTCTAAAATTATAAAAAATGAAGCCTATGAATCAAAAAACCTGACACAAGAACAGCAGCAAACAATGAGTATTACAAAATCAGCAATCCAAACTATGAAAGAAAAAGCCGAAACGATTGAAAAATCTGTCCATGAGCTTGTAACAAAAGTATCTCATATATAAGAGATACTTTAAATATTTCCATACATTTCATTATGAAAATTGAGTGCATACCTGTCGCTCATGCTTGCAATATAATCTGCAATAACCCTGTGTTTGCTTCGCACATCCAACTGCTTGTAATAAAACTGCGGAAGCATTTTTTCTTCTTCCATCAGACCTTTATAGAGTCCTTTGACAGCCTGTTTTCCGGCATACATTTTTCGAACTATATTTTTATGCTGATACATCTTGACAAATAGAAGCTTTTTGAGTTTTTTTATTTTTGTTTCAAGCTCTTTTTCAAAACCTATAGGCGTTTCTTCACAATGCGCAACTTTTTGCTTTGAGTATTCAAGGAGGGAATAGACCAGATGGTTTATGAGATGTGAACTGAATCTGTAGCGGAACATTTCATCATTCTCTTCTCCTACACCTTCCAACGCAACCTTTTCAAGAATTTCACAGGCAAGTTCGCTCTCTTTGAGATCCTCAAAAGTAAGCAGTCCGGAGTTCACCCCGTCATCTATGTCATGGCTCATATACGCAATTTCATCGGCACGGTCTACAACCATAGCCTCGTAAGTAGGATGCTTGTTTAAATCAAACTGTTTGTCTATTATTTCTGGGAGAAAGGGTTTTTTGTAGGGATAAGAGTGCTTCAAAATTCCTTCAAGTGTTGCAAAAGTAAGATTGAGTCCGTCAAAATTTTTATACCGTTTTTCAAGTTTGGTCACAACCCGAAATGATTGGAAATTGTGCTCAAATCCGTTGGAAAATCCGTCAGCTTTCAAGCATTCATCCAGAGTATCTCCGCCTACATGTCCAAAAGGTGTATGCCCGAGATCATGCGCAAGAGCAATTGCTTCGGCCAGTGATTCATTCAGTTCAAGCTGTGATGCTATCGAGCGTGCAATCTGAGATACTTCTATAGAGTGTGTTAAACGTGTACGAAAAAAATCACCCTCATGGTTTAGAAAAACCTGTGTTTTGTACTCAAGTTTTCTAAATGACCCGGAGTGAATAATTCTGTCCCGATCACGGGCATAAGGATTGCGAAAATCTTTTTCTATTTTATAAAATCGCTCGTATGGTTTCAATATTTTTTCTTTTATGCTTTTTTAATAAATTCGGTTTTCAGATAAATCTTTGTTCCGTTGACGCGACCTTCAACATGGTCATCCATATCATGCGGCAATGCAATTCTTGTCACAGTTGTTCCGCGTTTTGCAGTAAATCCGGCACCCTTGACATCTAAATCTTTTAATATAACGATGGAATCACCCGCCTTGAGTTCAACGCCGTTTGCATCTCGAAAAACTACTTTGTTTGCTTCTGCATTGATAGCTGCATCTGCAAGTTTTTTCTCTTCTTCTTCAAGATACATCATATCTGTCATATCCCCGCGACCAAGCCTGTTCCATAATATATACGAAAGTATTTTTACAGCCGGCACTTCACTCCACATAGCATCATTGAGACAGTTAAAATGAGTTTCATCAAGCTCATCATTTTCTATCTGCTCTTTACATGTACGGCAAACATACACACTTTGTTCTTCACTGCCATCACTTACAGGCAGTTCTAAAAGAGTCACATCTTCACTGCTGGCACATAATTCACATACTTCACTTCTTGGCATATTTTATTCCTTCATTAATTTTTTGGAATTATACTACTTTTCTTTATGAAATTCTAAATCTGAGTCAGAAACTTTTTTCTCGTTCACGACTTTATTAAATGCCTTATCTGCCTCTTTTTCACTATAGTCTCGGCACTCTTGGGGAATTGTGGCAGTGGGATCACTTTGAATTTTGTCACACATGGCCGCTGTTATAGTAATGTTGGAACATCCTGTCAAAAAAAGTATTGTAAGTATTGAAATCTTAATCATAAAAAATCCTATTTTTTCTTGATAATCAAATCAAGATATTTTTTTGGAGTGACTTTCATCATCTCCTGAGCCAGCCAGCGTATTTGAAAATAGGCAGCACCGCTGTCGCGCAATGTAAGATAGTTTTTCAAACTTCTGAGATTAAATGTCACTACCATGTCAACTTTGACATTATCTGTAATGATGTGTTTAAAAGCATCACCTACATTTCTCTTCTTTTTTCCGGTCTGCAAAGCATCATAAAGTTTTTGAGGCTTGCCTTGAAATTCTTTCAAAAGAGGAAGAGAACTTTTTGCAACAGCAAGTTCGTAAAAATTATCTACTTTTTTTGACTGAAAATCAAGTTTCTCATACATTGCGCTGATTTCAAGTCTGTTATAGGCTTCATCGGCAGTGACAAACATATCAAAACCCAAAACCTTTTCTATAAAAAATTCTCTCTCTCCTGAGTGTTTTGCAGCAACAAAAGCATTAATCAAAGAACTCATAGTATAGCGTGTACTTCTTACACTGATTGCCTGTATACGGTGTCTTGCATGTTCTTGTAAAACCCCTCGGCTTGTCCCACGGATAAGATAACTCAAATTGGCATGTTCCAAAATAGAGTGGTGAAAATAGGTCCATGCCAAATCATCAAGCAGCTGTGACTCTTCTATATTGTTCAAAGATTCACACATTTTCGTATCAGGAAGTACCTTTTCAATCTCTTGAACAATCTCATTTTCACTGTTGCCAAAACTGTCATAACATGTACGCGCAGCTGTTTCTGCTACACCAATACCGGTATCTTGCAGCAAAACAACTTCTGGCTTCGTATACTTTATGCCATACATCTCTTCCATGATTATGCCCTCAATTAAATTACTACTATTCTACTATAAAAAGCTTTAAAAAGCTACTTGAGTACCCCGTCAAGTATAGGAACAAAATCACACTCTTCAAGCTCTTCTTCTTCAATATGCTCCCCGTTTTTTATAAAACGGGTAATAACCTGTTTGTTCCCTTTTTGCAAAGGGGCAACAAGAATTCCCCCCTCAGCCAACTGTTCAAAGAGTTTTTTTGGAATCTCTTTCGCTGTTGCAGAAAAAAGAATTCTGTCATAAGGCGCATATTGAATCCAGCCGTTTTGTCCGTCATCTGTACGGGCATGGACATTGTTTATACCAAGCTCACGAAACCTTTTTTTTGCTTCAAGTATCAAAGATTCTATGCGTTCTATGGTAAATACACCGCGAAAAAGATGTGAAAGTACAGCAGCCTGGTATCCACTGCCACAGCCAACTTCTAAAACTCTGTCTGCTCCTCGGGGAAAGAGATACTCCGTCATCTTTGCAACCGTCAAAGGAGAGCTGATATACTGATTGGCCCCTATAGGCAAAGCATCGAGTTTATAGGCATTATGCTTAAAACCAGTTGGAACAAAGGCTTCTCTGTTTGTAGCCGCAATCGCTTTTTTTACTTCTTCACTTAAAGGAAACTGTGCACTGCACTCTTGTGCCAAACGGGCTGTTTTTGTCGCTGTTATTCTGTCCAAATTATTCTATCCCCACATCCATATATCTTCTCATCACTCTTATCTCTTTTTTCTTGTATTGCATTTTCAAACAAGGCTTGCTTATGTTTCTAAACGCTTCACCCTGCGGGGTGATAATACCACTCATTGCCGTGCACTCTTCGTTTGCACTGTCACTTGCCACAACATAACACTGATTTATAAGAGCAAGTGACTGCGTGAGGATTTTGAAATGTTCGCGTCGCAAAGCACCCCACCAAGAAGGCACAGCAATCACATCTGCACCTTCGCTCTTGCACCACAGCTCTTTAAAACGCAGTTCAAAACAAACAAACACGGCTAACTTAATGCCGGCAACTTCCACTATTTTAAAATCTTTTTCACTGCCTGCATGCATGTATTTGTCTTCATCGCCAAATTTAAAAAGTTTGGCTTTTGCTCTTTGAAAGACCACTTCTCCGTTATAAAAAACTTTGGCAAAGTTATAGACTTTCCCCTCTTTTTCTTCCAACATTGTCAAAACAATAATTTTGTTATGAGAAACTTTTTTCAGTGCCTCAGTGGCTCGTGGCGCAAAGGCAAGCATTGCATCCATACGCTCATAATCATAAGAAGTCAAACACACTTCAGGTGCAACTATAATGGTATTTTTTTCTGTTTGTGTAATGAGTGCCAAAAGTGTCTGTAAATTATTTTCATAACTCTGTGTCGTTTCAAACAAGAGAGAACAAAGGGTGTAGTCTAACATTAATCAATTCTTCTTTTTAGCAATATACTTAACATCTAAAAATTTTATAACTTTTTGTTGTGGTTTTATCATAAAAGCAATTATAACATATTTGTATCACACGCAAGTTTGTAGGGGTATTAAAACCTGAATCAGATGGATTATAAAGAACGCTTAATTGTATCACACGCAAGTTTGTAGGGGTATTAAAACGATGCAGACTTAAAAGAAAAATTTGATGAAATTGTATCACACGCAAGTTTGTAGGGGTATTAAAACCGATAAATATTTACAAAAAGTTGCATTTTTTACACATTTTTTGCGTTTTTTGATAATTTTAGATACAATATTTCTGTTGTATGACACACAAGTTTAATAGGGGTATTAAACTAAGGCTACCAAATGGTAGCTGACTTTAGAGCATAGCTTCGGCTATGCTCCATTTTAAAAGAGTAGCAATTGCTTTGGCTCATTCTTTTCTTCAATACTTTCCTCACCAATAATTATCTCCATACTTGAGAACTGTTTATCTGTAAACATCAGTATGCGTATGTTTCCATGCTTTATATTTCTATCTATAAAATCTTTTATACGTTTTTTTCCATACTTTGCAGAGTCAGAAGAAGCAAAAATCTTTCCGTATACAGAATATTGCAACATCATATATCCCTCTTTTTCCAATTCCTTGTGAAACCAATGGTACCGTTTTTTATCTTTTTTACTTTTTGTCGGAAGATCAAACATTATCATTAGCCACATAACTCTAAAAGAACTCATTGTAAAATTTCTCTGTATTGATTCTTGGAAAAATAAGTGTTTCTGCACTTTGCATCATCATAGATTTCTTATACTCTCGTACAAACAGGCCAATGGCTGTTATCACAGTCGAAACACCATCATTTATAATTAAATACTCTTTGTTTAAAATAGCAATCAAATCTCGTTTAATATTTGTGCTAAGATTATTGGCAGCATGATATTTTTTATTGAGTAACAATTTAACATATAAATCACATACAGGACGAAAGGGTTCCATCAAATCATCCACTAAGGCAAAGGCATTATACTTATTTTTATGCCAAATGCCAAAAACCGGTAGCATACCACTCACACTTACATCTCTTGCAATACAAGCACGTACTATTGCATAAACATAATTAAGCATCACATTGACAATATCTTCACTGCCTTGTTCACGTCTAAAAGTTTGCATATTAAAAAGTGATTTCCAATAGAGTCTTGCAGCCTGTGCTTCATCTTGATTTGCATCATACAAAGTCACTTTTTTTGCAAACTCTCGCAATTCATTAGCAGTGTCTAAAGACATAAAAGCAAGAACTTCTGCTTGATTTTTCACTTTTGATATAATGATATTTTGCCAAGATTTACTTTTAAATGTAACATCTAACGACACTTGAGCATGTGCTATTTCGCTCATCGTTGAGTGTTGATGATATGGTGTAAGAATAGCACAAGGATGATACACTTCGTCTATAAACAGTGTCGCAATATTTGACTGTGCTAAAAGTTGTAAGGTTGCCCCAGTTATAGAGAACTGTGTATTATCGAAAAGAAGAAAATCTATATCACGCAGTGTAACTTTTACTTCATTTGCGTCATCATAAAAATAGAGATGCATATTAGCATTTTGAATTTTTATCTTACATGGTCGTGTGAGATGTAAAACTTTAAAACCCATTATTGACTCACTATACTCTTTATCTCGTTCAAAATTTGACTCTCAGCATTACCTAAAATCTGATATGATTTTATATTTCCCAATATATCAAGATGTAGTTTTATAATTCCTATAGCAGAACCAATACTCTGTTGTTTTGCTCCTGAATGTTTCCCTTTTTCAATTTTACAAAATGAAGATGGTTGATATTCACTTGCAGTTGGAAATCTTGGATTTAAAAATGCACATAATTTACTACCTGAAGACTTTTTAATATAACTGACTATTTGACCACCTCTAAAGCTTCCATTCTTGTAAACAAAGAAAACAACATCATTTTTATACGCCTTAAAACTTCCGTCATTATTTTTTTGTATCTTTGCAAAATTTGCTACATCAATACGATCATATTCTAACTTTTCACCATTTTTATAGGCTCTAAAACCTATAAAAGTTTTTTCTTTTGTTGCAAGTCCGCCACGGATATTAAAACCGGGGAGATTTGTCTGATAAAACTTTACTTTACGAATAATATTTCCATTATTGTCCACTAAAGCTTTATGTATAAGTAACTCAAGTTTTGTTTTTGCTTCACTCATCTGCTCTTTATTTTTAACATCCAAAAATTCAAAATTCCAAAGCAACTCTTTAATTTCTTCAGCTCTTTGTTCTACAATCTTACAAATAATATCATGAGGGTTTGTTTTAAAACTATACATCTTTTGTAATATATCTTTATGAAATTTTTTAATAAACTCTTCTGGTGATGTCATTGGTGTGACTTTAAGCCCTATAAATTTTGCAATAATATTTTCTCTGACGGTATAAATACCATCATCTTTTTTTGCATAAATAGTATCTTTATGTACTTTTGAACTCATTGGTTTTTTTGAAACCCAAAAATTAACTGTTTTTACTTTTCCCCAAATATCCTTGTAAAAGATAGAATCCTCTCCAAAACTGTTATATTGCGATTCTATCTCCTTCACCAAATCTTTTATCTCTAAACCATCCATATAGGGCAGTGCTTTTTTGATGTTTTTACGTGCTTCATCATTAATACGTCCAAAATTTTCTCTGAAAGTATTTGAGAGTTTTTGTAACCAAGAATGATTTGTTACTCCAATTAAAATAGCATCTATTGCATGATGTATGTTTGTCTCTCTATTTTTTGTCTTTACACCCAATACTTTGCGAATATTTGAAGTTGCTCTCCCTTGTAAATGTCTTACAGCAGAGCCATCTTTTAATTTTTTTACATCTTGAAAGGGATAATAACGCTTCAAAACTTGTGCCGTCAAAGCTTCAATATAGCTTGTTGCCCGTAGAGATTTCGATTCAAATGTATCTTTATATATCTCATCAAGATTGTTGGCTAAAAGATTCTTTCTTTTTTTCCAATTAATTTTATGTTCATGAAAAAGATGCTCTACTCTGTTTTTATATGTTTCTTTATCTGCTACATAATTCATTGGCAGTTGATTGGATTTTTGAAGATTTTCATCACGATGTATTAATACAAAATTATGTTTGACACTAAGCCCACCCAAACTTCTTGGAACTATATGGTCAATATCTACATTGTTAGAAAAAATATCTGTTATTCCTATACTTTTACCACTGTAAATATCGAATCGCTCTTGCTCTTCCCACATCAATATTTTACGGGCATATTTATGAAGATTTTTTCCGTAGCTTTGCGCTATCTTTTGATACTCGGTATTTTCTACTATCTGTTGTATCTCTTTTTCAAATGCTCTGTTGGCTTTTTCTATCTCTTTTTTAGCCTTTTCATTCAAGCTCAATTCTCTTGTGCTTTCTACTTTTATCTCATCGAAAGCTCCATATTTTGCATGAAGATATTTGACAACACGTAAAGCTGCACTAACAGCATATTTGACAGGATGATTATTTATTTCTAAATCATCATCTTTTTCATAACTTGTGATATGAAGATATTTTATTCCTTTTTTATACTCAGCATAATCTTCTTGCCTTTGGAGTCCAAGCTTTTGCTTAATCTCATCTAATGTCAACCCCTCTTCAAAATAAGGAAGCAGTTGCAACATAGCAAAAGAAGAAATATTTAAAGAATTTCCTTTTTTATTACGAATCAAATCAATAATTACCTGTTCATTGCTAATTTTATTTTTTAGTTGCTCATAAATTAACTTAGGAGATTTTTCATAATGCAGCACATCAAATATCTCACGCATCAGCGCATAACTTTCATCGCTGGAAAAAATATCTTTCACAAAACTTTTATCTATTTTAGAGAGAGTATCTACAAAATGAAATTTTACTATACTGTTTTCCTGTGTTTTTCCTCTACTTAGATAGCTATCATCTTTATTAAAAATTTTTACATTATCATCTAATTTTAAAATCTTACGAATATCTTTGTATTTAATATCTTTGACACTCTTTGCATTTTTCACTTTATCTAAAAAATCTTGGGCAACAAGAGCAATCTGTTCTTTGGTAATTTTTATCTTTTCTTTGTTAAATGTAATGTTTGCAACAGCTTGATACATCTTAAAAATATCACTTAGTAAAGAATACTGATGCGCTACATAATATTCTGAATAGTATTCACATTTTCCAAACAACGACAGGTCATTTGTTGATTCTTTTTGGTCATCTATTACAGCTACAACATCATTTACAAAAGCATCACTATCCAAATTATTGTCAAACGCACCAAAAGCATCCTGAACTTTAATAATTTTTCTTATTTCATCATTTATATACTCACGGCGTATCATATAATTATAATTGTCGTGATTGCGAAATATAGGATTCTCTTTTTTGTTTTCTAACTCATAAATAATTTGCGCTACTGTTTTTTGTGAATGTTTCTCACGCAGTGCTTCAATATTTTTTAGTGCCTGTTTTATTTGCCCTCGCTCATCATCTTTTTTTGATTTGTTAGCCTCTGTTTCTATGCCTAAAGAGTCACATAACTCTTCAAGTAAATCCCCGCTGTCAAGTGACTTATACCCTCGATGTTTTGCTATATGATATAAAATAGTAAAAATTTCACCAATACTCAACTTTTTTTCAAATACTGTTTTTCCATGGAGTTCCCATTTGTTTTTATAAATATTATTTTTTTCTTGTTCTAATAATTCTTGTCTGTTTCCAAGATTATATTTTTCAAAAAGAGAAGCTAACTTTTGTTTTCGTTGTTTTCTAAGTTTATGGAGTTTTTTTGCACTCAGTGCTTGAGAATGCAGAAGTTTTTTTGAATTGCCATCTTTATCAGTTGGTTTATCAAACATGCTAACCCCATAATCTACAAGAGAATATTTGTCTGTTTCATGTTCTTGTATAACTGAGTAACCAACAGATGTAATTCCTAAATCAAGAGAGAGTATTTGTTTCATTTTTTATGTCCATTTAAAGCGAATGGACATATTTTATCATAATTTAACTAGAAGTCATCATCAAACGAAAGGCTGCCTTTTGAGTAATTTGTTACAGTGCCTTCAAAGAAGTTTGTTTTCTGGTCATTGAATTTTGCAAAGTCATCTACCCATTTGATAGGGTTGGAGACATTGTACAGCTTGTCAAAACCGACAGAGTTTAATCTGTCATCGGCAAGATACTGAATATACTGCTCAACAATCCCGTCTGTCAAACCTAAAATCTGTCCCTGCGTGATATATTTGCCCCACTCGGTCTCAAGCTTGACAGCTTCTTTAAACATCTCTATAACATCTGCTCTGAGGGCATCGGTAAAAAGGTCCGATCGCTCTTTTCTGAGTGTGTTAATAAGGTTTTGAAAAAGCACCAGGTGTGTCACTTCATCCCGCTGAATAAAACGAATCATCTGTGCCGAACCTAGCATTTTTCCCGAACGTGCCAGTGTATAGATGTAGGTAAAACCACTGTAAAAATAGATGCCTTCAAGTATCTGATTTGCAAAACATGCTTTGACAAAATTTGTATCTGTCGGATTTTTTGCCAGTTCCTGATAGACTGCGGCAATCGTATCATTTTTGTGTTTGAGCATCATATCTCTGCGCCACAGATCATATATCTCTTCCGAATTTGTAGAGATGCTGTCAACCATCACCGCATAACTTTGTGAATGCAGAGCCTCTTCAAAAGACTGACGCACCAAAATAAGATTTATCTCAGGGGCAGTCACATAAGGATTTACATTGTCTATTAAATTGTTTGTCTGTAGAGAATCCATAAAAATAAGCTGAGAAAGTGCTTTGTCATAGGCTGTTTTTTCCGCATCAGTGAGTTGTTTGTAATCATTGACATCCCGTGTCATATCAACTTCTTTTGGAAACCATGTGTTGTTGAGCATCATCTCCCACAGATTATATGCCCATTGGTATTTAATGTTGTTGAGTTCAAAAATACCTGTCGGATTTCCGCCAAAGACTTTTCTGTCATTAACATTTTCAGTTGAGTCAGGGTTATATATCTGTTTTCTGTTCATGGAATTCCCTTGTAAGTGATTATTTGAGTGTATGATTATATCCATCTGTAGATAAATTTTTGATAAGATATGGGAATGAATTTCAAACCATCTTTTTTATTAAAAAACAGACACCTGCAAACACTCTATGCCAGCCTCTTTCGAAAGGTTCTTGTCAAAAATTTTGAGATAGAAACATTCACTCTCAGTGACGGAGATTTTCTCGAATGTTACTGGAAAAAGATTGATAATCATACAAAAACGACTCCTGTTGTCATACTCTTTCACGGATTGGCAGGTTCTTATAAATCTCCCTATATTCAAGGAACAGTAAAAGAACTCAAAGAAGCGGGATTCAACAGTGTGGTTATGCATTTTAGAGGCTGTTCGGGTAAACAAAATCTCAAACCAAGATCATATCACAGTGGCGATACGCAAGATGCTTTTGAATTTATACAGGCTGTTTCAAAAAGATATCCCCGGGCAAAGATATTTGCGGTCGGATTTTCACTCGGTGCAAATATGCTCCTGAAACTTTTAGGAGAAAAAGGCTCTACATGTAAACTTACTGCCGCTGTTGCTGTATCTGCACCGATGCTTTTAGACAAATGTGCTACACACATAAATAAAGGCTTTGCAAAATTTTATCAAAAAATTTTATTAAAAGATTTAAAAAGAGATTTGGAAAAAAAATATGAATCTTTTAATATGAAACAGATTATTTCTTTGCAGCGAAATGAGATAAAAAAATTAAAAAATTTTTGGGAATTTGACAATGCCTACACAGCACCTGTTCACGGCTTTTCCTCTGCACAGGAGTATTATACAAAATCCAGCAGCAGACAATTTTTAAAACTCATATCAACGCCAACACTCATTATTCATGCAAAAGATGACCCTTTTATGCCTCCTGATATATTGCCAAAATACAATGAAATATCATCTGCTGTTGAACTGGAAGTCAGTGAATTTGGAGGTCATGTGGGGTTTGTATCAGGAAGTATTTTCCATCCGGAGTACTGGATGGAAAAAAGAGTTGTAAAGTTTTTTTATTTACGAGCGTGACGTTTTCTTTCACTCTCTGTTAAAAATTTCTTACGAATACGAATATTTTTAGGTGTTACTTCAAGAAGTTCATCATCTTCTATCCACTCTAATGCACGTTCCAGTGACATATCGCGTGGCGGTACAAGTTTAATCGCTTCATCAGCACCGCTTGAACGGACATTTGACTGTGCTTTTCCTTTAATAGGATTAACCACCAGGTCATTTGAACGAGAATGCTCACCGATAATCATACCCTCATACACTTCAGTCTGCACACCGATAAAAAGAACACCACGGTCTTGAATACCAAAAAGTGAGAAAGCCAGCGTAGAACCCGATGTCATAGAAACAAGGGCACCGTATGAACGTGACTCCACTTCACCTGAGAACGGACGGAATTCCAAGAAAGAGTGATTCATCACACCCTCACCTTTTGTATCTGTCAAAAACTGTCCACGGAAACCGATTAAGGCACGTGCCGGAATTTCAAATTCGATTCTCTGAAAACCCTGTCCCATCGGAAGCATTGATTTCATTTCCGCTTTTCTTTTTCCTAAGCGCTCAATTACCGTACCGCTTAAATCTTCAGGAACATCAATAACCAAATGCTCATACGGTTCACATTTTACACCGTTAATCTCTTTAGTGATAACTTCCGGGCGTGAAATCGAAAATTCAAAATCTTCACGGCGCATATTTTCGGCAAGTACCGTGATTTGTAACTCACCGCGACCGGAAACTTTAAATTTACCTTCACCAACAACCTCAAGACGCATAGCAACATTGGTATTCATCTCAAATTCAAGTCTTTCACGAAGCTTGTTTGATGTTACGTGTTTCCCCTCTTTACCTGCCAAAGGAGAATCATTTACTGCAAATACAACCGTAAGTGTTGGCTCTTCCACATGCATAGGGTCAAGTGCAACAGGATTGACAGGGTCTGCTATAGTGTCTCCCACATCAACAGTTTCCATTCCTGCAAATGCAACAATATCTCCGGCTTCAGCTTCATCTATTTCCATACGGTTGAGTCCGTGAAAACCGATAAGTTTGGATATCTTTCCTTTGACCATTTCCCCGTCAGCTTTTGCAAGCATAACATTGTCACCTTTGTGAACAGTACCGTTAAAGATACGACTGATACCGATTTTACCGACATAGTTGTCATAATCAAGTGTAAATACCTGTGCCTGGAGAGGATTTTGTGCATCCCCTTCAGGTTCAGGAATTTTATTGATGATTGTTTCAAAAATACACTCAAAATCTCCATCAGGATCATCCATATCCATTTTTGCCATCCCGTCACGAGCCGCTGCATAAATAATAGGAAAATCCTGCTGTTCGTCTGTTGCACCCATATCTGCAAAAAGGTCAAACATCTCATCTACAACACGCTCAGGATCAGCAGAAGGTTTGTCAATTTTATTGATAACAACAATTGGCATTTTACCGAGTGCCAACATTTTTTTCACAACAAATTTTGTTTGAGGCATAACACCTTCATAGGCATCAACAAGCACCAAAACACCATCAACCATTTTAAGAACACGTTCAACTTCCCCACCAAAATCGGCGTGGCCCGGAGTATCTATAATATTGATTTTATAATCTTTATAACGAATAGCTGTATTTTTTGAAAGAATCGTAATACCACGCTCTTTTTCGATGTCATTACTATCCATCGCTCTTTCATCATGTTGTTCGTGAGAACCGAATGTACCGGATTGCTCCAAGAGCCCATCAACCAGTGTAGTTTTACCGTGGTCAACGTGAGCGATAACGGCAATATTTCTAATTTTTTGCATTAGGGGTTTCCTTTATTTGGAAAATTTGCTGAAGAAAATTCTGCATTTCAGACTACTTTCAGCTATTTTTCGCGAATTATACCCAAATAATTATTATATCCTTGTAAAATTAGTGATATACTTAGAGTATGATTACCTATCCAAAGAGTCTCGATACTATTTTTCACAAATTATACAGACACAATATACTCCCTGTCATTGTAGGCGGTTATATTCGCGATGCGCTTTTGGGAATTCCTTCAAATGATATTGATATCGAACTCTACGGCGTCAGTTCTCTTGATAAAGTGGAAGAAATTTTGCAGGAATTTGGAAATGTGAACAGTGTAGGAAAGAGTTTTGGTGTATGCAAGATGGACTATAAAAATTTGGATTTGGATTTTTCTCTGCCAAGAGAAGATAACAAAATTGCTTCGGGACATCAGGGTTTTACAATCAAAATTGATAAAAATCTGGATTTTAAAACAGCTGCACTCAGAAGAGATTTTACCATCAATGCCATAGGCTATGATGTTGTCAGTAAAAAAATGTTGGATCCTTATCACGGCAGAGAAGATTTAGATAAAAAAATATTACGTTCTGTGGATAAACAAAAATTTAAAGAGGATCCTTTGCGGGTTCTTCGTGCCGTTGTCTTTGCATCCCGCTTCCATATGAAGCTTGATAAAACTCTTATGTTTACATGTAAAGAGATGATAAAAGAAAAACTTCTTGAAGAGCTTCCAAAAGAAAGAGTTTTTCAAGAATTACAAAAGCTTCTTCTAAAATCAGACAAACCGTCTCTTGGATTTAATCTTCTTAAAAACTTAGGAGCATTTTCATTTTTTAAAGAACTTGCATTTCTAAATACACAAGAGTATAAAGAAGTTTTCAACTCTTTGGACATGTTAAAACAGCTGCCAATAACAAATGATAAAGAGTTTGTTATACTTGCTTTGGCTGTTATAACATCAAAGTTTTCGACCATACAGACACAGACATTTTTACAGAGAGTCACAAATGAAAAAAAATTAATTGAAAAAGTTTTACAGCTTCATACAATTGATTTTGATTTAGACAATTTTAATGATTATGATATATACAAACTTGCCCAAAAAACAGATATTGCATTTTATGCACACTACTTACATGTAACGCAGAAGAAAAAAAAAGATACAGAGTACTTACTCAAAAAAGCAAAAAAACTCAATGTACTTCATAAACCAATCTCTCCTTTAATCAGGGGAAAAGATTTAATTGAACTCGGTCTACAGCCATCAAAAGAGTTTTCAAAAATACTCCAATCAGTATATCAGGCACAAATCCAAAATATTTTTAACACTAAATCTGATGCTCTCATCTGGCTCAAAAAAAATCTACTTTCCTAAAATATTTATTTTAGTTTAGAACAGTTTCAATTTCTGAGAGATATTTTCCTTCGAGATAATCAATTTTCATCTCTTTGGCAACAGTGTAAACCTCTTTGTCTTCTATGTTTTTTATCCAGGTTTTTACACCTTTTTCATGAGCCATAACAATAAAACCATCAATTATATTCCGATTGTGAACTAATTTTTCTTTATTTGAATAATAGGTGTCAAATCGGACTACATCAATATTTAATTCTCTTAAATATAAAAAACTTGTATGCAGTGAACCTAATCTGTCTATGGCTATAAGGACACCCAAAGCTTTTAATGATTTTATTATACTATTATATCTGCTTATATAAGAATAATACTGCATTTCACTTAAAACAAACATTATTTTTTTGTCAGAACATTCTTTTAAAAGTTCTTTTGTTTTTGAAAGAAACTTGTCATTTCTCAGTGATGTAGGTAAAACATTGATTGCATAAATATTTTCTCTGTATTGGCAGTTCTTTAAAATTTCTTCTAAAACCATCAAATCAAAACTCACACCGAGTCCCAGTTTGTTAATAACTTTCAAGTATGTTTTAGGATGAATTATTTTTCTGTTTTGTCCTTTGAGTTTTATATAACATTCTCTAAAGACTACATTGTTTTTATTGTCATAAACTGCCTGTGACATAATAAGAAGATTTTTATTTTCAATAGCATCAATGACCAATAATTCCAATTCATTTGGATTAATACTCTCTTCTTCTTTGTATTTCATATTTTTGTTTTTGTTTTGAAGATCAAAAAGGTTTTCTATGAGGTAATTTAAATCTTTTGAATAACTCGTATCTGTAATAGCTCCTGATATTTTTATTTCTATATCATCCACATTCAAATCATTCGATTTTAGACATATAAGTTCCAGCAAAGTGCTGTATTTGTCTTTTGCCCCATCAAGTCCTATGATAAAATCACCGCCTTTAATGTGACCAATAGGAAAATTTTCAATCCCCTCTTTTTTTAAATACTCTGTTATCCAATCAACAACATACTTTAAAACTTTATCTCCGTTTTTTAATCCGTAAAGAGAATTTATATCGTTTAAATTATCTATACTTATAAGAATCAGAGTATATTCTTTTTTCTGTTTTATCTCTTTTTGCAAAAACTGGTATAAATATTCCCTGCTGAATGTTTTTGTAACACTGTCTGTTATTTTTACATCAAATCCTTTGTATATAAGAAAAAAAATAAAGTAGATACTGACAAGTAAAAGTAAAACAGCTTCTATATAAAATGATATTTCAAGTGTAGTATAATTGCTGATAAGTGTATGAAAAATGAAAGCAAGTATAAGAGCAAAGATAGGTAAAGCCATTCTAAGTGCAAGCTTAAAACGGTATTCCCTCTCTTTTGTTTGGGACAATAACATTTATACGTCTAAATGCTTCACATCTTTTGCATGTGTTTCGATATAGTTACGACGAGGTTCAACTTCGTCACCCATAAACAATGTAAATGCATCTGATGCAACGGCTGCATCTTCTATGGAAATTTGTAAAAGCACACGGTTTTCAGGTGTCATTGTTGTTTCCCATAACTGATCAGGATTCATTTCACCCAGACCTTTGTAGCGTTGGATATAGGCACCCTTTCTTGCATAGTCTTTAATCTCTTCAAGTACTTCTATGATATCTTTGTCAAAATGAATATCCCATTCTGTTATTTTTTTGTAAACAAAACTTGCTTCATTAAAATGCGGAGCAGAAAAGAGATCATCATTTATCAGTAACTCTTCCATTCCCGTTTCTGTCTGAACAAAAAGATGAATTTCATTTGTTTCTTCATTGATGGTATAGGTTAAAATATTGTTATTTATTGAACTTAAAAATTTCTCTATTTCAACAAACATCTCTTTTGCAGGCAAAGCAATTAGGTCAGGATTTTCAATAAAATGACGGATAAGTTTTACAAGTGCATAACGACGATTGAGGGCTTCAAGCGAAGAAGCATAATGATCAACCATTTTAAAATAGGCTATTAAATCATTATTTCCTACTCCGTCTACTTCCAAAGATTCTATACCGTTGCTGATAAGATATTCATTCATAGCGGCATCATCTTTGAAATAGATCTCTTTTTTGCCTTTTTTGTAACGATAGAGTGGTGGTTGCGCAAGGTACAAATAGCCTTTATCAATAATATCACGAAAATATCTGAAAAAGAAAGTTAGCAGAAGTGTTTGAATATGAGAACCGTCAACATCAGCATCCGTCATGATGATAATTTTATGGTAACGGAGTTTTTCTTCTTTGTACTCTTCCCCGATTCCACAACCCATAGCTGTTATCATGTTTGTAATTTCATCTGATTTTAAAATCTTTTCAAGCCGTGCTTTTTCAACATTTAAAATCTTACCTTTAAGTGGTAAAATTGCCTGAAAAACACGGTCACGTCCCATTTTTGCAGAACCGCCTGCAGAATCTCCTTCCACCAGGTAGAGTTCACAGATACTCGCATCTTTGCTTTGACAATCAGCCAACTTTCCCGGAAGCGTGCCAACACTCATAGAATCTTTTCTACGTGTTAATTCTCTTGCTTTTTTAGCCGCTTCACGACCGCGTGCCGCCATTAGAGCTTTGCTGACAATTGCTTTGGCCTCTATAGGATTTTCTTCAAAATATTTGTTGAGAGCTTCACCTGTTGCTTTTTGAATAAGCGGACGTACATAGGTATTTCCGAGTTTTCCTTTTGTCTGTCCTTCAAACTGAGGTTCCGGAACACGGACAGAAACAATTGTAATCAGTCCTTCTTTTACATCATCTCCGGAAATTTTGACATCTTTTTCTTTTGCGGCACCGTTTTTGGCATTATAGTTTGATATAACACGCGTAAGTCCTGCACGAAAACCTGCTTCATGTGTTCCCCCGTTTGGCGTGCGAATATTATTGACGAATGAGGCAAGTTTTTCTTCATAGGAGTCATTATACATCAGGGCAATGTCAAACTCTATATCTTCGGCTTTTCCGCTGAAACTGTAGACATTGGCAACAATTTCTTTTTTATTCATATCAGTTACATACTGGGCTATACCGCCTTCAAAATGATAGACTTCTTTTGTACCGTTTCTTTCATCATTGAATTTTATAGTGATAAAAGGATTGAGATAGGCAAGTTCTTTAAATCTTTTTGCCAGATATTCGTATTCGAAGGTTATTGTTTCTGTAAAGATGCTTGGATCTGCTGCAAATTCAATAGTTGTACCGGTTTTGCGGGTTGTTCCGGTAACTTCAAGAGGTCCTTGGGGAATCCCCATTTTAAAATCCTGTTCATGAATTTTCCCGTCACGGTAGATTGTCATATGCAAATCAGAAGAGAGTGCATTTACAACAGAAACACCGACTCCGTGCAGTCCTCCGGAAACTTTGTAGGTATCTTTGTCAAATTTACCACCGGCATGCAGTACTGTTAAAACAACAGTAGCGGCACTCATATTTTCGGTAGGGTGCATCTCTGTCGGAATTCCACGACCGTTGTCACTGACTTTACATGTACCGTTTTTTGTGAGTGTTACTGTTATAGTGTCACAATACCCTGCCATCGCTTCATCAATAGAGTTATCAATAACTTCATAGACCAAGTGATGCAGACCGCGATGTCCGGTATCTCCGATATACATACCGGGACGTTTACGAACAGCTTCCAAGCCTTTAAGAACTTTAATATTACTAGCGCCATATTCTTGTTGCATTTAATACTCCATTGCCATTTTTGGCATAATTGAAGACATTTTATCTAAAATAATCTTATGATAAGTTTTATAGCTATGGGGAGAGAGGAAGAACCTACAGTTTAGATAACTATAGGCATGACCACTGTTATGAAGTTTTCATCTTTTAAGACGAAAGGCAAGTTTCCTTCATTGAGTCCGATTGTAAATTCTGAAGAGTTTATAGAATTTAAAAAATCAAGTAGATATTTTGAATTGATTGCTATTGAAAAAGGTTCATCAAAGCCTGTGTTGTAACTAATTTCTGTTTTTGCTTCGATGTTGTCTTCGCTCAAACTTTCAAAACTGATGGTATCATTGAAAAAAGTGAGTTTTACATCTGTAGATATGGTTGTAATCTGTTTGATAGAATTAATCATAATGGCTTTAGGCAAAACCAAATTGTAGTTTGTTTCTTTGGGAATGATTCTTGAATATTCAGGGAATTTTCCGTTAATGAGTTTTGTAAAAAAAGTATATTGTTCTGAATGGATGATAAGATTTGTTTCGTCATAATAGAGTTCGATATTGTCAAAAAAGAGTTTTTGTATTTCAACAATTGCTTTTTTAGGAATTATGATGGACAATTCGTTCTCACTTTGGTTGTTAAGAGTAACAACTGCCAATCTTCGTGTATCTGTGGCTGCAAAGTTTATAGAATCTTTTTTTATATCTATTAAAGCACCGTTAAGTTCAAATTTCGGATTGTTGGTATCTATAGCAGGCGTTATTTTTTTTAAAGATTCAATGAGAGTGTGTGATTCGATGGAAATTCTTGGTTTTCCTTCATAAGAAGGAAATTCCGGAAACTCATTATACGAAAAAGTAGGCAGTTTGAAATTAGAGTGTCCCTGTGATATAAGAAGAGTGTCATTTTTTACTTCCAAATTAATATCATCATCTTTCAATATTCTGACAATATCGAGAAATTTTTTACCGTTAGCGGTAATACTGCCTTCATCTTCAATTTTTAGATTATCAGTTGATACTAAAAAACCTATTTCATAATCAGTTGCCTTCAGTGTTAATTTTGAGCCGGAAACATTCATATAGACATGTGAAGTTATCTGTGATGTATCTTTTTTTTCCAAAAAAGGTGCAGCATGAATGAGTATATTTTCCAATATAGATTTTGAGACGGTAATTTTCATTTTTTAAATCCCTATATATTTATATAATTTTAGTAAGTAGTAGTAGTATGGAGTGAATATGTGACAAATCAACTCAAACACCCACAGGCTTACTTTTTGAGATGTGAATACAGCTTAAGGCTTCTTTCACATCTATTCACTTTTACAATTATATCTTTTTTTTTAATGCTTTTAAAATAAAATCAGGAGATAGATGTTATTTTGTTTGTAAGTTCATCAATTTTTACTTTAAAATCTTCATCATCTTTAAGCAGATTGTTGATTTTCTTGATGGTATGACTGATGGCGGTATGGTCTTTCATGCCAAAATACTGGGCAAGTTGAGGCATTGTGTTTTGTGTGAGTTCCCGACAGATATATATGGCAATTCTACGTGCATACACAATATTTTTGCTTCTGCCTTTTGAACGGATTTCACTCGGTTTTATGTTGAGATCTTTGGCTACAACTTCGGTAATGGTTTCCATTGTAAGGTTTGCTCTGTTCTCGTTCATCTGGTCTTTGAGTACATTTTTTGTAAAATCCAGATCAATATCAACATGCATCAGCTGTGAATAGGCATGGAGTTTGGAAAGTATTCCCTCAATTTCTCTTACATTGCTGTCGATGACGGTTGCTATGTAGTTGACTATGTCTTCGGAGAGTTTTACTTTGTTGATTTCACATTTTTTCTTGATGATGGCTATTTTTGTTTCTAATTCCGGTGGTTGTATGTCAGCCACAAGCCCCCATTCAAACCGGCTTTGCAGACGGGCTTCAAGACCTCCGATTTTTTTGGGATGTTTGTCAGCTGTGAGAATAATCTGCTTTCCGGCACCTTTTAATGCTTCAAAAGTGTGAAAAAACTCCTCCTGGATTCCCTCTTTGTTACTTAAAAACTGTATATCATCTATAAGCAGTACATCACATTTACGGTATTTTTCCTGAAAACGCTCCATTGTTTTGTTCCGTACATGTCGGATAAAATCATTTAAAAACTGTTCAACTGTTGTATATATGACAACTTTGCCTTCATTTTGAAAAACATTGCCGGCTGCCTGCATTAGGTGAGTTTTACCTAGTCCTACCCCACCGTAAATAAACAAAGGATTATAAACTTTTCCTGCATTTTCACTGACACTTTTTACAGCAGCATAAGCAAACTGGTTGGATCCTCCGACCATAAAGTTGTCAAAAGAGTGTGAAGGATTTAGCAAAGAGCTGCTTTGTTTTACTTCTACGGCTTTTTTTGTCTTTCTTTTTTCTATACTGTTTTTAAGTGTTATTTCTACATTTACTTTGGAACCGTTTTTTACTTCAAAAAGGTGGGCTATCTTTTCTCTGTATTTATTTTTAATCCAGTTGACAACCAACGCATTAGGTGCGTAAAATATAGCCAAATCAGCAGTAGATTTTTTTATATCGTAAGAGAGATGTCTTATATATCTGTTATATTCGAGTTCGCTTATTTCATCTTTGAGTGCCTGTAATACTTCTTGACCTATATTCACATAAAACCTTGTTTCTTTTTTTATATGTGAATAATACTTTTTTTATCCATAAAACAGGGTTAAACAGATGTGAATAGCTCAAATTCTCTTATGTGAATAT